>NZ_BCRT01000009.1 GCF_001552735.1 Sanguibacter suarezii NBRC 16159 | reverse complement strand
GATCGCCGTCTTGGCCAATCGGCCCCTCGTGACCCCGGTCACCGCAGGTCACCTAGCCGATTCAGGCCCTCGGGGCCGCCGTGCTCCCACGCACGACCAGCTCCGGCTCGAGCACCGCCGGCCCGGTCGACCGGCCCTCGAGCACCCCGAGGAGCGTCTCGATGATCCGGGTGCCGAGCGCGTCGAAGCCGGGACGGATGGTCGTCAGCGGCGGGATGAAGTTGTCCGCCCCCGTGATGTCGTCGAAGCCCACGACCGACACGTCCTGCGG
Organism: Sanguibacter suarezii NBRC 16159; assembly: GCF_001552735.1. Taxonomy (GTDB): domain Bacteria; phylum Actinomycetota; class Actinomycetes; order Actinomycetales; family Cellulomonadaceae; genus Sanguibacter; species Sanguibacter suarezii. Next base: position 61,614 of record NZ_BCRT01000009.1, on the reverse strand, counting down.
CACGCGCAGACCCGACTCGTTGAAGGCGCGCAGCAGGCCGAGGGCAAGCTGGTCGTTCGCGGCGAAGATCGCCGTCGGCGGGCCGGACCGAGCAAGCTCGAGCCCCACCTCGTAGCCCCGGTTGCCCGACCAGTCCCCCTCGATGGGCTCGCTCACCGAGAAACCGAGCCGGGTGCACTCGTCCGCCCAGGCCGAGGCACGGGCGTCGGCGTCGAGCCAGTCGTGCGGGCCGGCGAGGTGCAGCACCTCCTGGTGACCGAGCTCGGCGAGGTGGCGCACGATGAGCCGGGCACCCAGCCCCTGGTCCACCGACACGGTCGTCACGGACTCCGGGGGGTCTGGGATCGCTGCGACCACGACCATCGGGAGGCGGTCGTGGAAGGCGCGCACCGCGTCGACGACGGCGGCGTGCGGGGCGATGACCACGATGCCCTCGACGGCCTGGTCCATGAGGTGCTCGAGGACGACGTTCATCGACGCGCTGTCCACCGTGCGCAGCGTCGCCACGGAGATGTAGTAGCCGGCTTCACGGGCCGCCTCCTCGATCGCCACGAGCGTGCGCGAGGGGCCGAACTGGAAGGAACCGGTGGTGACCACGCCGAGCGTGCCCGAGCGCCGCGTCACCAGCGCCCGCGCGGCGCTGTTGCGCCGGTACCCGAGCTGGGCGATCGCCTCGAGCACCCGCTCGCGCGTCTCGGGGCGCACGTTCGGGTGGTCGTTGAGCACCCGCGAGACCGTCTGGTGGGAGACCCCGGCCGCCTGGGCGACGTCGTTCATCCCGGGGGGACGCTTGCCTGCCGCCATCACAGGCCGAAGGCGAGATAGAAGTTGCGGATGTCCAGGGCGGGGCCGCTCGCCTGCAGGACGAGCGTGCTGTTGGTCCACACGGCCGTGCCGGTCTCCGTCGCCGCACCGTCCTCACCGAAGAGGGAGAAGGTGCCGGTCGCCGCGTCAGCGACGAGCACCTCGCCGGTGGACGACGCCGGAGCGAGCGGCGCGGCAGCCGCCTCGGCTGCCGCGGTCGCCAGCTCAGGGGTGGCCCACTGCTCGACGTGCACGGTGTAGGCAGCACCGGCACCGGCGAGGTCACCCTCGTAGGTGACGTCGTAGGTCTCGAGGGCTCCGCCCGGGACGGCCGGCCCCACGGGGGTGATGGAGGTGAGCACGTACTGGCGAACCTCCCCCGGGAGGGCGGTGAACAGCGCACTGCCCTCGCCACGCTCGATCGGAGCGGCGGCCGGGGTCGGTGCGGGCAGCGTGGTGGTCACGGTGGGCGCCTGGGCCGGCGCGGCCTGCGAGCCGTCGTCGCGCAGCAGCAGGTACGCGGTGACCGCGACGGCGATGAGGACCACAGCCCCGACGAGGGACCAGATGAGCACCGGCGTGCCGATGCGGCGGCCGTCGGCGGGCCGGGTCGCTCCCGTGCGGGCAGCAGACCGGGTCGACGCCGCGGGCGACTCGTCGTCAGCCGCCGGAGCGTCCTCACCCGATGGAGCGTCCTCAGCTGATGGAGCGTCCTCGGTCCGTTCAGGCTCCGGCGCCAGCTCCGCAGAGGCGGGAGCAGAGACGGAGGCGGGGGCGGAGACTGGGGCGGAGACGCCGTCGTCCGGGGTGACCGCGCCGGCGTCCGGACCGAGCGGTTGCTCCGGCTCTCCGGCAGCGCCGTGCGCCCGTCGTGGTCCGGGCCAGAGGTCCCCGTGCTCGCTCATGTCTCTCCCTCGTGCGTACGCGGGCTCGCACATCTGATCGGGCGAGCCTGCGCCAGCCTACGGCGCACAGCCCCGCGCGCCCGCGAGGCACGTCGGGAGGCAGGGGCATTCCTGCCCCTGCCTCCCGACGCCGCAGACCAGACCGGTGCTCAGCGCACCGGCACGTACTCCAGCCGGTCCAGATGAGCCGTCGTGGTGGTCGGCTGCCCGTTGCTCGTGCCGTACACCCCGATCCACAGCCCGAGGAAGCCGCCGGTGGCCATCGAGTCGAGGGTGCGGCCGTCAGCCACCGCCACGGTGACCGGCTCAGCCTGCGCGCCGCCGCCACTCGGGCCACCAGGGCTGAGGAGGAAGGCGTAGTCCTGCCCGCGAGCGCGCAGGCTCAACCGCACAGCCACCTCGTCCCCGACGGCGCCCGGCCCCCAGGCGAGTCCGTCCAGGTCCTTCTCCCCCAGCGTGGTCTCCACACCTGCCCTGCGGTGCACGACGACGACGCGCCGCCCCTGCCCCGCGCGGATCACGGACGCCCGGACGTGGTCGTCCTCGGACTGACGCACGACGAGCCCGGCGTCTTCTCCGTCTGCGAGCGCCACCCGCAGGTCCGCGTGCACGTCGACGTCCTGGTGCTGCTGGCGCAGCCCGAGGAAGGCCGGGGTGACGGCGTCGCACAGGGTGCTCGGGCGCAGGCTGAGGTCCCAGCCGTGACCGCGCGGGACGGCGAAGGCGGAGGCCGGGCCGCGCAGCGACGTCCAGCGCAGGTCACCGGGTGGGACCACACCGGACGCGGTGGCACGTCGGGGCTCCTGCGCGAAGGGCACCTCGACCTCGGTGGGCACCCGACCCACCCCGGGGGCGAAGACGGGCCAGCCGTCCTCCCACTCCACCGGGACGAGGAAGGTCTCACGGCCCAGGTTGTGGTGCAGGCCTCCGTAGGGGCGCATGCCCAGCACGGTGGCCCACCAGCTGCCGTCGACCGCCTGCACGAGGTCCCCGTGCCCGACGCCGACGACGTCGGTCCCGCTCCCCAGGTGCCGGTGGGTGAGCACCGGGTTCTTGCGGTTCCCCTCGTACGGCCCGGTGACCGCCTCGGACCGGGCGACGCAGACCGCGTGGTTCATCTCCGTGCCGCCCTCGGCGGCCAGCAGGTAGTAGGTGCCGTCGATCCGGTACAGGTGCGGACCCTCCGCCCAGACCGCGTCGCGCACGGCCCCGGTCCACACCACGTGCTCAGGGCCGACGAGCGCCATGGTCGCCGGGTCCAGCTCGCGGACCCACACCTCGGTCTGGTCGTGCCACTGCGGCTCGGCGGCCAGACGCGTGCCGTGCAGCCACACGCGGCCGTCGTCGTCGAAGAAGATCGAGGGGTCGATCCCACCCGCGTCCAGCCACACCGGGTCCGACCAGGGCCCGGCCGGGTCGGACGCCGTCATGAGGAAGTTCCCCCCGCGAGCGCCGTCCTGCTGGTCCACGAGCGTGCAGACGAGCCAGAAGGTCCCGTCGTGGTGGCGCAAGGTGGGCGCGTAGAGCCCGCCCGAGGACGCCACCCCCTGGTAGTCCAGCTGCTCGGCCCGCTCCACGACGTGACCGATCTGCTGCCAGCTGACCAGGTCACGGCTGTGGAAGACGGGCAGCCCGGGGAAGTACTCGAAGGTCGACGTCACGAGGTAGTAGTCGGCGCCGACCCGGCAGATCGTCGGGTCGGGGTAGCACCCCGGCAGCAGGGGGTTGGCGGCCAGGCTCACCCCGTCACGGCAGCCGCGGTCGCGCCGGCGGTGGTGGCCACGTCGACCGTGACCCACCGCGGGTCGGCGGTCGTGACCGGGTACACGTCTCCGGTGATCGTCAGCACGGCGCGGGGCGTCGCCGTCCCGGGGATCGTGCGGCGCGTCGTGGCCTTGTCGTTGGAGATCGCTCCGCCGGTCAGCTCCTCGGTGCTCGCACCGTTGCTCGAGGCCTCGGCGTGGGAACCGACCCACACCTCGACGTCGCCCGGTTCGACGATCTTGACCATCCGGCGGTCGGAGAAGGCGAAGCGCGTGGTGGGCACCGTGAAGGTGATCCGGCTGGACTCCCCCGGCTCCAGCTCGGTGCGTGCGAAGCCCACGAGCTGAGCGACCGGCCGGGCGATGGTGCCCAGCACGTCGTGGCCGTAGAGCTGGACGGTGTCCGTCCCGGCGACCGTGCCGGTGTTGGTCACCGTGACCGTCGCGGTGAAGGTCCCCCCGGCCTCGACGGTCTCGTCCACCTCGAGGTCGGAGTAGGCGAAGGTCGTGTAGGACAGCCCGAATCCGAAGGGCCGCGCTGGGGTCGAGTCGCTCGACGTCACGTCCGAGGGGCCGCCCAGGATGGGGTGCAGGTAGGTGTAGGGCTGCGCGCCGGTCGAGCGCGGTAGCGACACGGGCAGCCGGCCCGAGGGGTTGACGGTTCCGGTGAGCACGTCGGCCAGCGCGAGGCCGCCTCCCTCCCCGGGGAAGAAGGCCTGCACGACGGCGGCCGGCGTCGGGCCCTCGCCGTCCAGCGCCCAGCCGATGGCGTAGGGGCGTCCGGTGAGCAGCACCAGGACCACCGGGGTGCCCGTGGCGAGGAGCTCTTCGACGAGCTGACGCTGGACGCCGGGCAGCTCGAGCGACTCGGCGTCGTTGCCCTCTCCCACGGTCCCGCGCCCGAACAGGCCGGCCTGGTCGCCGACCACGACGATCGCGACGTCGGCGCCCTGGACGGCGGTGACCGCGTCGGCGAAGCCGGTGGTGTCCTCGCCCTCGGCGGTGCATCCCTCGGCGAAGACGAGCTCGGGACGGGGCATGCCTGCGGTCTCGAAGGCCGGGCCGAGCGCGTCGAGCACGGTCGGGATCTCGAAGCCGAAGGGGACACCGGGGTGGTGGGCGAGCACGTGGTTGGCGAAGGAGTAGCAACCCATGAGCGCCTCGGCGCGGTGGGCGTTGGGGCCCACGACCGCGACCCGCTGGGGAGCGGCCTCCCACCCGTTCAGGGGCAGGACGCCGTCGTTGGTCAGCAGCATCACCGACTCCTCGGCGAGGCGGCGGGCCAGCGCCTGGTGGCGCGGGGAGTCGAGCTGGATGTCGGTGGGCGGGTCGTCCTCGAAGGCGTCGTCGTCGAGCAGGCCGAGCTCTTCCTTCTGCTTGAGGGCCCGCAGGACGGCGCGGTCGACGTAGGCCTCGTCGAGCAGACCGGCACGCACCCGCTCGGCCAGCGGCGCCAGATAGGCGTCACCGGTGGGCAGCTCGACGTCGATCCCGGCGGTGAGTGCCAGCGCAGCGGCCTCCCCACGGTCCCCTGCGACCGCGTGCATGACCTCCAGGAAGGCGACCGCGAAGTAGTCGGCGACCACCACGCCGTCGAATCCCCACGTCTCGCGCAGGATAGTGGTCAGGTGCTCCACGCTCGAGGCCATCGGCACGCCGTCGACGTCGGCGTAGGAGTTCATGACCGAGCGCGCACCGGCGTCGAGGATGGCCATCTCGAAGGGCGGGAGGTAGATGTCGGCGAGCTCGCGCGGACCCATCCGGGCCGGGGCGTGGTTGCGTCCAGCGATGGAGCCGGAGTATCCGACGAAGTGCTTGAGCGTGGCGTGCACGCCGCCCTCCTGCAGACCGCGCACGTAACCGGCCCCGATCGTGCCCACGAGGTAGGGGTCCTCCGCGATGCACTCGTCGACGCGCCCCCAGCGCGGGTCGCGGACGACGTCGAGGACCGGTGCCAAGCCCTGGTGGATGCCGATCTCGCGCATGGAGTCCCCGATCGCCCGCGCGGCCTCGGCGACCAGCTCGGGGTCGAAGGACGCGCCCCAGGCCAGCGGCGTCGGATACGTGGCCGCCTTCCAGGCGGCCAGCCCGGTCAGGCACTCCTCGTGCACCAAGGCCGGGATCCCCAGGCGGGTCTGACGCTTGAGCCGGCGCTGCTCGGCCCACAACCAGGCGGCGCGCTCTGCCGGGTCGACCGGCCGGGTTCCGTACACCCGCGAGAAGTGACCGATCCCGTGCCGGGTGATGTCGCTCAGCTGGCTCGCGTCCTGCTGGCCGGCGGCCATCTCAGACTGCATCGGGGCGACGGTGCCGTTCTGGTCGAGCCAGTAGCCCACGATCTGGGCCAGCTTCTCTTCGAGGGTCATCTGCGCGTGGAGCGCGCGGACTCGCTCGCTCACCGCGGGCATGGCGGGGACGACGTGGGACACGGGGCACTCTCCTTGGGTCTGACGTGTGTGGTGCTGCAGCCGCGGCGGTCTGAGATGCATGCTCACCGTCGGTTGCCCGGCTCGCACCTCGATGTGCGCCCGGACTGCCCGACGGCGGCGCGCGGCCGCCGTCGGGGGGGGTGGGCGATCAGCCCTTGACTGCTCCGGTGAGCCCGCCGACGATCCGCCGCTCGAAGAGCGAGAAGAAGATCAGCGCCGGGATCATCGACAGCGACGTGAAGGCCAGGACCGACGCCGTGTCGACGGAGTACTGCGAGGCGAAGGACTGGACGCCGAGCGGCACGGTGTACATCTCCGCGTCGTTGAGGATGAACAGCGGGAGCATGTAGCTGTTCCAGCTCGCGACGAAGGCGAGGATGCCGACGGTGACGACTCCGGGCAGCGACAGCGGCACGACCATGCGGAAGAAGAACCCCAACCGGCTCGCGCCGTCGATCGACGCCGCTTCCTCGAGCTCCTGCGGGATGGCCCGCAGGAAGGGCACGAGGATGATGACCGTCGTCGGCAGCGCGAAGGCGATCTGGGGAAGGATGATCCCCCAGTGGGTGTTCATCAGGCCGAGCTCACGCACGAGGATGTACAGCGGGGTGATCGCCACGGTCATCGGGAACATGAGGCCGGCGGCGAAGAGGGAGTACATCGCTCCGCTCGCACTGAACTTGTACCGCGCGACGACGTAGCTCGCCATGACTCCCAGCACGACGACCCCGAGGGTCGTGAAGACCCCGACGAAGGCCGAGTTGCCCATCTGTCGCCAGAAGGTCGGGTTGGTCAGCACGTCCGCGTAGTTCGTCAGCTGCCAGGGGTTGGGCAGCCCCGAGGGGTCCACGGTGATCTGGGAGTTGGACCGGAAGCCGCCCAGGACGATGAACAGCACGGGCGCGATGCAGATGCCCACGAACATGTAGGCGACGAGGTAGGTGTACCACCGCGCGTTGCTCAGCCCGGAGTTCTTCTTCGTCTGCGGGAGGGGGGTCTTCGTGGGTGGCGCCGAGACCGCGATCGCTGCCATCACTTCTTCCTTTCGGTCAGTGCGCCGGCCAAGTCACGACGGAGGACGAAGCGCTGGTAGACGAGCGCGATGACGAGGGAGATGAGGAACAGCACGACTGCGACGGCGTTGCCGAAGCCGTAGTTCCCCGACATGCGGCCTTCGCTGACCATGTAGATCGCCATGGTCGACACGCCTGCGGTGCCCGAGACGTACTGGCCCCAGATGATGTAGACGAGGTCGAAGAGCTGGAGCGAGCCGATGATGGACAAGAAGGCCCAGATCCGGATCGTCGGGCCGAGCAGCGGGATGGTGATGCTCCGCTGCATCTCCCAGTAGGACGCGCCGTCGATGGCAGCTGCCTCGAACAGCTCCTCCGGGATGCTCTGCAGGCCGGCGAGGAAGAGGATCACGGCGAAGCCGATGTACTTCCACGAGATGATGACCATGAGGGACCAGAAGGCGATGTCCGGGTTGGACAGCCAGTCGATCGAGGTGTCGGACAGCCCGATCTTCTGGAGCAGGTCGTTGACGGCTCCGTTCGTCTGGAGCATGAGGCCCCAGCCGGTGCCGACGATGACCTCGGAGATCACGTACGGGACGAAGATGAGGACGCGGACGATCGAGCGCCCTCGCATCTTCTGGTTGATGAGCAGGGCCAGGGCGATGGCCACCGGTCCCTGGATGACCAGGGACGCGACGACGATGAGCCCGTTGTTGAGGACCGCGTCATGGAAGGCGGAGTCCTTGAAGATGATGAGGTAGTTGTCGAGCCCGACGAAGTCGGTGGGGGGCCCGAAGCCCTTCCACTTGTAGAAGCCGTAGTAGGCCGCCATCACCACGGGGAAGATGACGAACGCCAGGAAGATGATGATGGCAGGACCCGAGAGGAGTGCGATCTCGAAGTTCTTGCGCCAGTCCGTCCTCCTGCGGCGCCGCGGCGCGGTGGCGGGGGCGATGCGCACATCGTCCCCCACCACCGGACGACCCCCAGGCGGGATGGTCAGTGATGCTCGTGAGGTCTCGCCTGAGGAGTCGCTCATGGTTGTCGACTATCCCTTGGCCGCGGCGTCGTTGAGCGCCGTGACGATCCCAGCGGCGTCGCCGTCACCGGCGAGCATCTCGACGATCGCTGCGTTGAGCGCGTTGCCGACGTTCTGGCCGAGTGCGGAGTCGAGCCACAGGGCGACGTAGGGAGCCTCGTTGTAGGCCTCGAGGACGGAGACGAGAGCCGGGTCCTCCACGACGCCCTGGGCCTCGGTGTTAGCAGGCACGGTGTGGAAGGCCGTCGCGTAGCCCTCCTGGTTGGCCTTAGTCATCGTGAAGTTGAGGAAGTCAGCGCACTCCTTCGGGGCCTGAGCCGAGCAGGACTGGCCGTCGATGCCTCCCATGAGAGCCGCGGGGTCACCCTGGCCACCCTCGACCTCGGGGAACGGGAACCACTTGAGGTCGGGGACCGGCTTCTTGTCCGGCGTCAGATCTGCGGCCACACCGATGTTCCAAGCGCCCATGAGTTCCATGCCGGCCTGGTAGTTGGCAAGGAGGCCGACCGACGATCCGGCGCTACCCTGGGCGGAGGTGGTGAGGAAGCCGTCGTTGAAGGGCTCGGTCTCTGCGAAGGCCGCGAGGTTCTCGCCAGCCTTGGTCCAGCAGGGGTCGGAGAAGTCGAGCTCGTCGGCTGCCTCGAAGACGTCCTGCGAGCACTCCCGCAGCGCGAAGAAGTAGTACCAGTGCGCAGCAGGCCAGGCGTCCTTGCCGCCGAGGGCGATGGGCTGGACCCCCGCCGCGTCGAGGGCATCGGTGACCGTGACGAGCTCGTCGATGGTCGTGGGGGTGGCGGTGACGCCAGCCTTGTCGAAGAGGGACTGCGTGTAGTACATGCCGCCGGGAAGGATCGCCATCGGCATCCCGTAGACCTTCTCGTCGATCGCGAAGGCAGAGAACGCTGTCTCGGGGACCTCAGACTTCACCTCCTCCGAGATGCTGTCCGTGAGATCCATGACCTGACCTGCCTCGACCAGGTCAGCGAGCTTGCCGCCGCCGCGCGCCATGAAGATGTCCGGCGCATCGCCCGAGTTGAGCGCGGTCTGCAGCTTCCCGTCCATCTCTTCGTTCTGGATGGCCTGCAGCTTGATCGTGACCCCTGGGTTGGCCTTCTCGTAGTCCGCGACCGTCTTCTCCCAGTACTCCTTGCCGGGGCCGGTCGTGGAGTTGTGCCAGAAGGTCATCGAGACGTCGCCGTCGCCGCCCGACCCGCCGCTGTCACTGCTGCAGGCGCTCAGTCCCGCTGTGGCCATCATCATGACGGCCGAGACCGCCAGGATCTTCTTCGCGTTCATTGATCTGTCCTCTTTCGTAGAGCGATACAGAGGTGGAGAAGTCGCCCGGAGGAGCGACTGGAAGGTGCTGGGTGGGTCAACCCGCAGCGGTCTGGAGCTAGGCGACGCCTCGGCTGCAGTGCCGGTGCGTCTGGTGCTGTGGGGCGTGCGCCACCGTGAAGACGATCGTCGTGCGTACTGCGGTTCTCATCGTTGAGCACTCCTTGTCGTCTTCGACTGCGGGTACGGATCTGACTATTGCAGCGCTCCGGGGAGCGTGTCAAACGTTATCGATAACGTTTTACAAACGGTATGGTCAAGACATGAACCGACGGGTCACGATCACAGACGTCGCGGAGGCCGCGGGCGTCTCCGTGGCAACCGTCTCCAAGGTCATCAACGCCCGGTACGGCGTCGCGGCCGCGACGACGTCCCGTGTGCAGGAGGTGATCGAGCAGCTCGGCTACGAGTCGAGCCTGGTCGCCCGCAGCATGCGGTCCCACCGGACGAACGTCATCGGCATCCTGGTGGCCGAGTTCGAGCCGTTCAGCACCGAGATCCTCAAGGGCGCCGGGCGCGCCCTCGCCAAGACCGGCTACGAGCTCCTCGCCTACACCGGGGCGAGCCAGAGCGGCGGACCCGGCTGGGAGCGGCGCTACCTCTCCCGCCTCAGCGGGACCCTCATCGACGGCGCGCTCATCGTCACCCCGACCGTGGTCGACGCGAACGTGGGCATCCCGGTCGTGGCCATCGACCCGCACGAAGGGCCCCTGGGCCCGCCCACCGTCGACTCCGACAACCTCACCGGCGCACTCCTGGCCACCCGCCACCTGGCCGAGCTGGGCCACCGGCGGATCGGCTTCATCGCCGGCCGTGAAGACCTCGCCTCCTCCGCGCTGCGCGAGGCCGGCTACCGCCAAGGGCTCGACGAGGCCAAGATCCCCTACGACCCTGACCTGGTCCGCTCCGGTGACTACCAGCTGGACTCCTCACGCAGCTCGGCCGCAGAGCTGCTGAACCTGCCGGACCGGCCGACCGCCCTGTTCGCCGCCAACGACATCTCCGCCATCGGCGCGATGGAGGTGGCCGAGTCCATGGGGCTGCGGATCCCCGACGACCTGTCCATCGTCGGCTTCGACGACATCCCGGAGTCGATGGCCACCACTCCTCAGCTCACCACCATCCACCAGCCCATCCAGGCGATGGGCGCCGCCGGGATCGCGATGCTCATCGACCTGCTCGACGGCAACCCGCCCGAGAGCACCCTCGTGCGCCTGCCCACCTCCCTGGTGGTGCGCGGGACCACCCGCGCGATCTGAGCCGGGCCGCTGGGGCGGTGAGGTGCTGCGGGCTGAGTGTCAGTGCCACCGGATACCGTTCCCTCATGGCTTCCACACCTCGCTCGTCGGGCTCCTCCGCCCGCGCCGCCCGCCCCGGCTACCGCTGCACCGAGTGCGGCTGGACCACGTCCAAGTGGGTCGGCCGCTGCGGGGAGTGCCAGGAGTGGGGCAGCGTCACCGAGACGGCCGCCGCCTCCTCGGGGCCCAAGACCACGGTCTCAGCCCCCACGCGCGGGTACGCCAAGCCGATCGGTGAGATCGACGTCGACGCCGCTCAGGCCACCCCGACCGGGATCAGCGAGTTCGACCGCGTGCTCGGCGGAGGCATCGTGCCGGGGGCGGTGGTCCTGCTCGCCGGGGAGCCCGGCGTCGGCAAGTCCACCCTCCTGCTCGACGTCGCGGCCACCGCCGCGCGCGGGGGCCGGCGGGTCCTCTACATCACCGGCGAGGAGTCGGCCGGACAGGTGCGTCTGCGGGCAGAACGGATCGGAGCCCTCGCGCCCCGGCTGCTGCTCGCCGCCGAGACGGACCTCGGGCTCGTCCTGGGCCAGATCGAGGCCACCGAGCCGGACATGCTCATCGTCGACTCCGTCCAGACCATCGCCTCGGCTCAGGTGGACGGCTCCCCCGGCGGGGTGAGCCAGGTCCGTGAGGTCGCGGCCGCGCTCATCGCCGTGGCCAAGGAACGCAACATGCCGGTCATCCTCGTGGGGCACGTGACCAAGGACGGGTCCGTGGCCGGGCCCCGCACCCTCGAGCACCTGGTGGACGTCGTCTGCCAGTTCGAGGGCGACCGCCACTCCCGCCTGCGCATGGTGCGCGCCGTGAAGAACCGCTACGGCCCCACCGACGAGGTGGGGTGCTTCGAGCTGACCGAGGACGGCATCACCGGGCTGGTGGACCCGAGCGGGCTGTTCCTGTCCCACATCAACCTCGCGGTCCCGGGCACCTGCATCACCGTGACCCTCGAGGGACGGCGCCCGCTCGCCCTGGAGATCCAGTCCCTCGTCGTGGCGACCAGCCTCGCCAACCCCCGTCGCACCACCGCTGGCATCGACTCGAGCCGGCTGGCGATGATCCTCGCCGTCGTGCACCGCCATATCAACGTCCAGCTGCACAACCAGGACGTGTACGTCTCCACGATCGGCGGCGCGCGCGTCACCGAGCCGGCGGCCGACCTCGCGATCGCGCTCGCCGCCCTGAGCGCCGTCGCGGACAAGCCGGTCCCGGTCGGCACCATCGCGATCGGCGAGATCGGGCTGGCCGGCGAGATCCGCTCCGTCACCGGGATCTCCCGGCGCCTGAGCGAGGCGGCCAGGCTCGGATTCACCCGCGCCATCGTCCCGATGGGCACCGACGCGAAGGCTCCGTCCGGGCTCACGCTGCTCCCCGTCGCCAACGTCCGAGAAGCGCTCGACAAAAGTCAGCCTGCCGTCCGCCTCCCGACGCGGATCGACGCGTAAGATCTCCCCGTGGCCAACTCCCCCGCACACATTGACGAGCTTCTCCGCGAGACCCTGGCGGCCGTCGCGCCCGGGACTGAGCTGCGCGACGGTCTGGAACGGATCCTGCGCGGGCGCACCGGCGCGCTCATCGTGCTCGGCTTCGACCAGACGGTCGAGACCATGAGCTCGGGCGGCTTCTCGCTGGACATCGAGTTCTCCTCCACCCGGCTGCGCGAGCTGGCCAAGATGGACGGCGCGATCGTCCTGGACCGCGACGCCAACCACATCCTGCGCGCGGCGGTCCAGCTCCTGCCGGACCCCACGATCGAGACCACCGAGTCCGGCACCCGCCACCGCACGGCCGAGCGGGTGGCCAAGCAGACCGGCTTCCCGGTCATCTCCGTCAGCCAGTCCATGCGGATCGTCGCGCTGTACGTCGGCGGCTCCCGCTACGTGCTCGAGGACCCAGACACGATCCTGTCCCGCGCCAACCAGGCCCTGGCCACCCTCGAGCGCTACAAGGCGCGACTGGACGAGGTCAGCGGCACGCTGTCGGCCCTGGAGATCGAGGACCTCGTCACCGTCCGCGACGTCTGTGCCGTGGTGCAGCGTCTGGAGATGGTCGGCCGGATCTCGGAGGAGATCGCCGGGTACGTCGTCGAGCTCGGCACCGAAGGGCGTCTGCTCGCTCTCCAGCTCGACGAGCTCATCGGCGGGCTCGGCTCCGACCGGGAGTTCGTCATCCGCGACTACGTCGAGGTGGGCCGCAAGGACCGCTCGGTGCAGGACGTGCTGGCTGCCCTCTCCCTGCTGGACTCCACCGAGCTGCTCGACCTCGGACTCATCGGCCGGGTCCTCGGCCTGCCCGGTGGCGGCGAGGCGCTCGACGCCGCGGTCGCCCCGCACGGTTACCGGCTGCTGTCCAAGGTCCCGCGCCTGCCCGCCACGATCGTGGGCCGCCTGGTGCTCCACTTCGGCGGGCTGCAGAAGCTCCTCGCCGCGACCATCGACGACCTCATCGCCGTCGAGGGCGTCGGCGAGCAGCGCGCACGCTCGGTCCGAGAGGGCCTGTCCCGCCTCGCCGAGTCCAGCATCCTGGAACGCTACGTCTGAGAAACGCTCCGTCTGAGGATCGCTCCGTCTGAGAACTGCTCCGTCTGAGCCAGGTGGGCTGCGGCGTCAGCCGACGGTGAAGGCGATCGGCGGTGACGTCACGGTCCCCGCTGTGACGACCGCCTGGTAGCTCCCCGCGCCCAGGGCCGGCAGCCCCGCCGGGCAGCCCGGCGCTGACCGCTGCGTCGCCCACGTGACGCGGCCCGGGTACTGGTCCCCCGGGGCGAGCAGCAGCAGCGTCGACCCTGCCGTGTCGCAGTCGGCGGAGGAATAGACCCGGTCCTCACCCGAGGTGATGATCAGCTCGCGTCCGACGTTCCCGGCGTCGAGGGTGCACGGGAGCGTCCCGATGTGAGTGATGCCGATGTCGAAGGTCGCCGTCCTGCCCACGCGGTAGCTCTGAGCGTCCGAGGCGAGGCTGATCTCGACGTCCGCCGGGGTGCAGTCGACCGGTTTCGGCGGCCCGGTGGGCGTGGGCTCGGGGCTGCTCGCGGCGGCGGCTGCGCTCGAGATCGCCTCGCTCGCGGCGTCGAAGAGCGCCTTGGCTCCGGCGACGATGCCCACGAGCGCACCGCTCACGACCACGAGCACGACGAGCCACCGCAGGACAAGCTGTCCGCGGGTGGGCCGCCGGGGCCCCGGGCGCGCCGGGCCGCGGCCAGAGCGCCCCGCTGCGGGCCGCGGTGCGCCCGCCCTGACCGTGGTCCCGCTCGCGGGACGCCGGGGCCTGGTGTTCTGGTTCTGGTTCTGGTTCTGCCGAGCAGGACGGTCCGTGCGCTCGCGTTCCATGGCTGACCGTCCCGTCTGTGCTCGCTGTGTACCCGTTGTGCGACTGCCGCATGCCCATCGGCTGGCAGAGCCGCAGGTGTGAGCCTTCACGGTACGTGGCGTGCCAGGAGCCCCGGCGAAGACACGCGAGAATGGAGTGGTGACCTCCACACCACCTCCTCACCCCGCGATCGCGATCGCAGCCCCGGAGCCGGCTGGACCGACAGATCTGCCCGAGGCGCTCGGGCGCTGGTTCGAGGAGACCGCGCGACCCCTGCCGTGGCGCTCCCCTGACCGCACCCCCTGGGGCGTGCTGGTCAGCGAGGTCATGTCCCAGCAGACCCCCGTCGCGCGGGTCGCCCCGATCTGGCTGGACTGGATGGACCGGTGGCCCACGCCCACCGACTTCGCCCAGGCACCGACCGCCGAGGTGCTGCGCGCCTGGGGTTCCCTCGGCTACCCGCGGCGCGCGCTGCGACTGCAGGAGTGCGCCCGCGCCATCGTGGAGCTGCACGACGGCGAGGTCCCCGCCAGCACCGCCGAGCTGCTCGCCCTCCCGGGCATCGGTACGTACACCGCCGCCGCGGTGCAGGCCTTCGCCTTCGGTCACCGCTCGGTGGTCGTGGACACGAACATCCGCCGGGTGCTGGCCCGGGTGGTCGGTGGGGAGGCGCTGCCCCCGACGTCCCTCACCGCTGCGGAGATGTCTCGCGCGGCGGCCTTCGTCCCCGCCGGCGACGCCCCGGCGGCGCTGTGGGCGGCGTCGTCGATGGAGCTCGGGGCGGTGGTGTGCACCGCGCGCGCCCCGCGCTGCGACGACTGCCCGGTGGCGAGCCTGTGCGCCTGGCGCGCGGCCGGCTACCCCGCCGACGCCCACGCCGCCCGACGCCGCACCCAGGCCTGGGCCGGGACCGACCGGCAGGTGCGCGGCAAGGTCATGGGCGCGCTGCGCGCCGCCCACTCCCCGGTGCCCGCCGCGGTCATCGACGCGGTGTGGCCCGACGCCACCCAGCTCGAGCGGTGCCTGACCGGCCTCGTCGCCGACGGCCTGATCGCCCGGACCGGTCAGCACTACCACCTGCCGGTCGACCTGGCGTGACCGGCTGAACAGCCGGCTGTGAGCTAGAGGTCGATGATCATCCGCGAGTTGCCCAGGGTGTTCGGCTTCACGCGGGCGAGGTCGAGGAACTCGGCCACGCCGTCGTCGTGGGAGCGCAGGAGCTCGGCGTAGACGGCCGGGTCCACCGGCGTCCCCTCGATCTCGTGGAATCCGTGCCGGGCGAAGAAGTCGACCTCGAAGGTCAGGCAGAACACCCGGCGCAGGCCGAGGTGGCGGGCCCGTTCCAGCAGCTGCTCGACGAGCGCGTGCCCCAGCCCGTCGCCCAGCCGGTCGGCTGAGACCGCCAAGGTGCGGATCTCCGCGAGGTCCTCCCACATGACGTGCAGCGCGCCGCACCCGACGATCTCGGGAGCGTCGTCGGTCCCCGCGTCGACGACGAGGAACTCCTGCACGGCCTCGTAGTAGGCGACCATCTCTTTGGCGATGAGGATGCGGCGGTCGGCGTAGGGCTCCACGAGGGCGCGGATCGCTCGCACGTCGCTCGGGCGAGCGGGCCTGATCCGCGGGAGGGCTGGCGTGTCGGTCTGGTCGGTCTGGTCTGTCACGGTCACCGGTCCAACGTACTCCTACTCAGCCCACTGCATACATTCCCAACCCCGCCGTCGCTCATCCCTCTCCTTCCAGCAGCAGCCTGGTCGCAGTCACCTCGTCGATGATCAGGTGGGTCACCACCCGGGCGCGCAGGGCCGCACGCAGCGGCGCCACCTTGTTGTCCCCGGCCACCGCGCACACCCGGCGCGGGATAGCGCGGAGCTGGTGCGGCATGGGCCCGGTCGCCCGGGCGTTGAGCTGAACGTCGCGGTACGTCCCGTCCTCACGCAGGAACACCGTGCAGACGTCACCCACCACCCCTTCACGGTCCAGCTCGGCGACGTCCTCAGCCTCGAGGTAGCCCGCGGAGTAGACGTGGCTGGGCAGCCCTCCGGAGATGGCGCCGACCGAGAAGAGGGCGATGTCAGCTCTGCGCTGGAGCTCCAGGACCCGCTTCACCGACCGTTCGCGCCACATCGCCTCCCGCGTCCGCGCGAAGTCGAAGAAGGCCGGAACTGGGAAATAGTGCATCCGCGCCTCGAAGGCGCGCCCGAAGCTGGCGATGAGGTCCCCCGCGTACTCCACCCCGCTGGTGCGGGTGTTCGCCGCTCCGTTGAGCTGGACCACCGCGCTGCCGCGGGTGGTCTTGCGGCTCAGGTGGGGTGCGATCGCGCTCAGCGTGGTCCCCCAGGCCAGGGCCAGGATCATGTTCGAGTCGAACCAGTTCCCGATCAGCCGGGCGGTGGTCAGCGCCACCTGGTCGAGGCGTTCCACCTCCGAATGATCGTCCGGGACGGGCACCACGAAGGCCTCGATCCCGTAGACCTCGCTGATCCGTTGGCCCAGCCCAGGCGCGTTGGAACGAGTAGGACGAAGATTGATCTCGACAAGGCCGGTCTCTCGGGCGAGCTTCACCATCCGGGAGACCGTCGACCGCGAGGTACCCAGGTGCTTGGCGATCGTCTCCATCTTCATGTCCTGGAGGTAGTACATCGAGGCGGCCCGCAGCACGTCCTGGTCGCGCACACCCATATCGCATCTTCTCCCTGGTCTAGGCCGAGCACACCCCCGCGTGCACATATGTGCAAACGGGTTGCGCAAACGTTCTGACAGTGTGACCTTAGTCCTAGACATCTAGCGAGTCGAAAGGTCGAAGCATGTCAACCACCGGTACGTCCTCCAAGCTCACCCCCCAGTCCCGCGAGCGCTCCCTGGAGGTGCTGCGCGGATCCGCCCAGGGTGACCCCCTCGACGTCCTGGTCATCGGCGGAGGTGTGACCGGCGCCGGGATCGCCCTCGACGCGGTGACCCGCGGGTTGACCACAGCGATCGTCGAGTCCCAGGACTGGGCCTCCGGAACCTCGAGCCGGTCCTCCAAGCTGGTCCACGGCGGCCTGCGCTACCTGCAGATGCTCGACTTCCACCTCGTCCACGAGGCGTTGACCGAACGCGACCTGCTCATCAACAAGCTGGCCCCGCACCTGGTCCGCCCCGTCTCCTTCCTCTACCCCCTCGAGCACCGGGTCTGGGAGCGCGGGTACGTCGGCGCCGGCGTCATGCTGTACGACACCCTCGCCAGCCTGGCCCCCGGCAAGCGCGCACTGCCCTTCCACAAGCACGTCACCCGCAAGGGCATGGAGCGCCTCTTCCCCGACCTGCGTCACGACGCAGCCGTCGGCGCCATCCGCTACTGGGACGGCACCGTCGACGACGCCCGCCTGGTGAGCACCCTCATCCGCACCGCCGCCTCCTACGGCGCCCAGGCCGCCAGCCGGACCCAGGTCGTCGAGCTGACCAAGGACGCGGGCGGCCGGGTCGACGGCGCGGTGCTGACCGACCTCGAGACCGGGGAGACCTTCCCCGTCAAGGCTCGCAACGTCATCAACGCCACCGGCGTGTGGACCGAGGAGACGGAGTCGCTCGCCGGCGGCACCGGAGGCCTCCAGGTCCTCGCGTCCAAGGGCGTGCACATCGTCGTCCCGCGGGACCGCATCAAGGGCAAGGCCGGCCTGATCCTGCAGACCGAGAAGAGCGTGCTCTTCGTCATCCCGTGGTCGCGGTACTGGGTGATCGGCACGACCGACACCCCCTGGACCCAGGAGCTTCAGCACCCGGTGGCCACCGCGGCGGACATCGACTACATCCTCGCCCACGCCAACGCCGTGCTGGCGGACCCGCTCACCCGGGACGACATCATCGGCACCTGGGCCGGACTGCGCCCGCTGCTGCAGCCCGGGACCAAGGAGGGCACGTCGTCGGCCAAGGTCTCGCGTGAGCACACCGTCGCCTCCCCGGTGCCCGGCCTGACCGTGATCGCCGGCGGCAAGCTCACCACCTACCGCGTCATGGCCGAGGACGCGGTCGACTTCGCCCTCGGCGAGGGCGCCAAGGCCCGTCCCTCGATCACGGCGAACGTCCCCCTGCTCGGCGCGGTGGGACTGGAGGTCCAGCGCAACTGGGGTCGGCGCCACGCGGCGACCTACGGCTGGACCCCCGCGCTCGTCGACCACCTGCTGCACCGCTACGGGTCGCTGGTCACGGACATCGTCACGCTCTGCCAGGACGACCCGTCGATGGCCAAGCCTCTCGAGCACGCTCCCGCGTACCTGCGGGCCGAGATCGCCTACGCCGTCAGCCATGAAGGAGTCCTGCACCTCGAGGACATCCTGCTGCACCGCACCCGGCTCAACTACGAGGTCTCCGACCGCGGCCTGGCCGCTCTCGAGGAGATCTCGCAGATCGCCGCGGCCGGCCTGGGATGGGACGAGGAGACCCGGCTCGCCGAGGTCGCCGCGTACACGTCACGGGCCAACGCCGAGGCGGCCGCCGAGGAGCAGCCCGACGACGCGTCGGCGGAGGTGGTGCGCCTCGCGGCGCACGACGTCAGCCCGCTGGCCGACCTGTCCACGACGAGCTGACGGACCTGACCAGCTCGCCGGTCCCCAGCACCCCGCATCAGATCCCTGTCCATGCCAGACCGTGACTCCTCGCAGCAGAGCCGCTGCGAGGAGGTGACAACGAAGTCCACCAAGAAAGAGAGCCTGTGATGGATTCCATTTTAGTTAACGCCTTCTGGTCGGAGGTCCTGGGGACCGCGACACTGCTCCTCCTCGGTGGGGGTGTCGTCGCGACCGTCCTGCTTCCCAAGTCCAAGGGATTCAACGGCGGCTGGCTCCTCATCAACTGGGGGTGGGGCCTCGCGGTCTTCGCCGGTGTGTTCGTCGCCTTCAAGTCCGGCGCACACCTCAACCCGGCGGTGACCCTCGGTCTGTTCTCGGCCGACCTGCCCTTCGCCACGCTGACCGGTCCCGGCGGCAAGGCGGAGATCGTCATCGAACCGACCGTCTCCAACATGTTCATGTACTTCGGCGCACAGATGATCGGTGCGTTCATCGGTGCCGTGCTCGTGTTCATCGCCTTCAAGAAGCACTTCGACGAGGACCTGGACCCGTCCGCCAAGCTCGGCGTGTTCGCGACAGGCCCGGCCATCCGCTCCTACGGCTGGAACTTCATCACTGAGGTCATCGCGACCTTCGTGCTCGTCTTCTTCGTGGTCGTCTCCGGGTCCACCCCCTCGGGCCTGGGCCCGCTCGCCGTCGCCCTCGTGGTTGTCGGGATCGGCGCGAGCCTCGGTGGTCCCACCGGGTACGCCATCAACCCTGCGCGTGACCTCGGTCCTCGTATCGCTCACGCCATCCTGCCGATCCGCGGCAAGGGCTCGAGCGACTGGTCATACGCCTGGGTCCCAATCGCCGGCCCGCTGGTCGGTGCCGTCCTGGCCGGTCTTCTCGGCCGCGTCTACGGCTGACCGCCCACCTGACCTGATCTCCGCCGGCCGCGGCCGGCTCGCCCGCACACCGAAGTGAAGGATTCCCCCATGACCGCACAGTACGTACTGGCCATCGACCAGGGCACCACCAGCTCCCGCGCCATCGTCTTCACCCACGCCGGCACGATCTTCTCCTCCGCGCAGATCGAGCACGACCAGATCTTCCCGCGTGCCGGATGGGTCGAGCACAACCCCGACCAGATCTGGACCAACGTCCGTGAGGTCGTCGGTATCGCTCTGACCCGTGGGAACCTCACCCACGACGACATCGCCGCCATCGGTATCACCAACCAGCGCGAGACCGCTGTGGTCTGGGACCGCACGACCGGCAAGCCGGTCTACAACGCGATCGTCTGGCAGGACACCCGCACCCAGTCCATCGTCGACGAGCTCGGTGGGAGCGAGGGTGCCGAGAAGTACAAGTCACGCGTCGGCCTCCCGCTCGCCACGTACTTCTCCGGCCCCAAGGTCAAGTGGATCCTCGACAACGTCGACGGCGCACGCGAGAAGGCCGAGCGCGGTGACCTCATGTTCGGCAACACCGACTCCTGGGTGCTGTGGAACATGACCGGCGGCGTCGACGGCGGCGTGCACATCACCGACGTCACCAACGCCTCGCGCACCATGCTCATGAACATCGACACCCTCACCTGGAACGAGGACATCGCCGCGGAGATGACCATCCCGATGTCGATGCTCCCCGAGATTCGTTCCTCCTCCGAGGTCTACGGCGTCGGCCGCGAGCGTGGCATGGTGCCCGGGGTGCCGATCGCCGGCATCCTCGGTGACCAGCAGGCGGCGACCTTCGGTCAGGCGTGCTTCGAGAAGGGCACCGCGAAGAACACCTACGGCACCGGAAACTTCATGCTCCTCAACACCGGCACCGAGCCGGTCGCGAGCAAGAACGGGCTGCTGACCACGGTCTGCTACAAGATCGGTGACGCACCCCAGGTGTACGCCCTGGAAGGATCCATCGCGGTGACCGGGTCGCTCATCCAGTGGCTGCGGGACAACCTCGGCATGTTCGAGGACGCCCGTGACGTGGAGTACTACGCCCGCAAGGTCGAGACGAACGGCGGGGCGTACTTCGTGCCGGCCTTCTCCGGTCTGTTCGCGCCGTACTGGCGTCCGGACGCCCGCGGCGCGCTCGTGGGTCTGACCCGCTTCGTCAACAAGAACCACATCGCCCGCGCGGCCCTGGAGGCCACGGCCTTCCAGACCCGCGAGGTGCTCGACGCCATGAACGCCGACTCCGGTGTGGACCTCACCGAGCTCAAGGTCGACGGTGGCATGGTCGCCAACGAGCTGCTCATGCAGTTCCAGGCGGACATCCTCGACGTCGACGTGGTCCGTCCCCAGGTCGCCGAGACCACCGCGCTCGGCGCGGCCTACGCGGCGGGCATCGCCGTGGGCTTCTGGAACGGCGAGCAGGACGTCATCGACAACTGGGCCGAGGACAAGCGCTGGACCCCGTCGATGGAGAACTCCGAGCGCGAGCGCCAGTACCGGCTGTGGAAGAAGGCCGTGTCCAAGACCTTCGACTGGGTCGACAGCGACGTCGTCTGACACCCCAGCACCACCAGCACCAGCACGACCTGTGGCCCGGCCCCCTCGGGGAGCCGGGCCACGGCCGTCCCCGGACCCGTGCGGGCAGGGACATAGGCTTGCCCCGGGCCTGCGCCACGGACGCTGGCCCAGAGCCTGCGAGGAGAGCACGTGAACAGCTACACCGTCCCTGGGATGCACATCACCGACCACGAGGTGAGCGTCCCCCTCGACTGGTTCGACGACCGCGACTCCCGCGCGCTGACGCTCTTCGTCCGTGAGGTGGTCGCCCCGGCGCGGCGTCACGAGGACCTGCCGCTGCTGGTGTTCCTGCAGGGCGGCCCCGGCGGCAAGGGGCCCCGCCCGACCGGCCCGGACGGCTGGCTCGGTCACATGCTCGCCACCCACCGCGTGGTTCTGCTCGACCAGCGCGGCACCGGCCGCTCGAGCGCGCTGCGCGGCGCTCAGATGGCCGCGCTGGGCACCCCGGCCGAGCAGGCCGAGCACCTCACCCACTTCCGCGCGGACTCCATCGTGGCCGACGCCGAGCACGTGCGCCAGACCCTCTACGGCGGCGCCCGCTGGGAGAGCCTGGGCCAGAGCTACGGGGGCTTCCTCACCCTGACCTACCTGTCCCAGGCGCCACAGGGACTTGCCGCCTGCTACGTGACCGGCGGGCTGCCCGGGCTGCACTCCGACGCCCGCGAGGTCTACCGGCGCACCTACCCGCGCACGGCCGAGAAGAACCGCCGGTTCCTCGCCCGTTTTCCCGGCGACGGCGCGCAGCTGGCGCGGATCGCCGACCGGCTGGCGGACGGCGACGTGCGCCTGCCCGACGGCGACCTGCTCTCGGTGCACCGCTTCCAGACGGTGGGGATGGACCTGGGGATGAAGCCCGGGCCCGAGCGGCTGCACTGGCTGGTCGACGAGGCCTTCGACCCGGGGTCGACCGAGCTGAGCGACACCTTCCTCAACCAGGTCATGACGCTGACGTCCTATCGGGAGAACCCGCTGTACGCGGTGCTGCACGAGTCCATCTACGCCTCCGGCGACCAGGTGACCGGGTGGGCCGCTCACGCCGAGCGCGCCGAGCACCCCGGCTTCGACCCCGGGCACCGGCCGCTGCAGCTGACCGGGGAGATGATCTACCCGTGGATGTTCACCGAGATCGCCGGGCTGCGCCCCTTCGCCGCCGCGGCCGACGAGCTCGCTCGGCGCGAGCGCTGGACCACGCTCTACGACGACGCCGTGATCGCGGCCAACGAGGTGCCGGTCGCGGCGGCGGTGTACTTCGACGACATGTTCGTCGACGCCGGGCTCAGCCTGGAGACGGCGGCGGCCGTGGGCAACGTGCACACCTGGGTGACCAACGAGTTCGAGCACGACGGGCTGCGCACCGGTGACGTGCTCTCCCGCCTCACCGCACAGGTCCGCGACAGCGGCGGACCTGTGCGGTCCTGACGAGGGTCAGGGTCGCGCGGGCTCGGACTCGACCGGCGTCGCGCCCCGCTCGAGGGAGGTGCCCTCGATGTCGACGTTGGGGACCAGGCGGTCCAGCCAGCGCGGCAGCCACCAGGCCGACCTCCCGAGCAGCGCCATGACCGCCGGGATCATCGTCATGCGCACCACGAGGGCGTCCACAGCCACCCCGAAGCCCATCGCGAAGGCGATCGGGCCGATCGTGGTGTTGCCGGAGAAGACGAAGCTGGAGAACACCGCGATCATGATGAGCGCGGCGGCGAGCACCACCCGGGCGCCGTGGGCGTAGCCGGAGCGCACCGCGACCAGCGGAGCGGCACCGTGCACGAAGTCCTCCCGCATCCGTGAGACGAGGAAGACCTGGTAGTCCATCGCCAGACCGAAGAGCACGCCCACGAGCAGGACCGGCATGAAGCTCAGCAGGGGGGCGGGTGTGGCGACCTGGAAGATGTCAGAGAGCCATCCCCACTGGTACACCGCGGTCGTGGCACCGAAGGCCGCGGCCACGGTGAGCAGGAAGCCCAGCACCGCGGTCAGCGGGACGAGGATGGAGCGGAAGGCGACCAGCAGCAGCACCAGGGCCAGCCCGACGACGATCGCCAGGAACAGCGGCAGCGCGTCGGAGAGCTTCTGGGTGATGTCGATGTTCGCCGCGGCCGCGCCGGTCACCCAGATCTGGGTGCCGGTCGCCTCTTCGATCTCGGTGCGCAGGTCGCGGATGTCGTGGACCACGTCGGCGGTCTCGGCGTCGTTGGGCCCCGTGGTGGGGAGCACGACGACGAGGGCCGCGTCAGCCTCCGGCGTGCCGGCCGGTGCGGGCGTGTCCGGGCCGAGCATCCCGCCGACGGCGCCGTTGGGGGCAGCCGGTGCCACGTAGGCGATGTTCTCGACCCCGGCGAGCGCCTCGGAGACCGCCGCGCTCGCCTCCATGAGCCCGGCCGGGTTGTCCGCGGCGTCGACGAGGACGACGAGCGGGCCGTTGATGCCGGGACCGAAGTTCTCCGCGAGCAGGTCGTAGGCCTGGCGCTCGTTGGAGGTGGCGGGTTCCTGGCCGGCGTCGGGCAGGCCCATGCGCATGGAGGTGGCCGGGATCGCGATGATGCCCAGCGCGAGGACGCCGGCGACCAGGGTCCAGACGGGGTGGCGCGTGATGAGGGTGCCCCACCGGTTCTCGGCCTGGGTGGAGCGCTGGGCGCGAGCGGCGGCGCGGCCGCGCGGGACGAGCCGGGTCCCGGCGAAGCCCATGAGGGCGGGCAGCAGGGTCACGGCGATGAGCACCGCGGTGGCCACGGTCGCGGCGGCGGCGAAGCCCATGACCGCCAGGAACGGCACGCCGGTCACGGCGAGCCCGCAGAGGGCGACGACCACGGTCAGCCCGGCGAAGACGATCGCGCTGCCGGCGGTGCCGACGGCGCGCCCGGCGGACTCGGCCGGGTCGACGCCCTCAGCGAGCTGCTGACGGTGGCGGGAGAGCAGGAAGAGCGCGTAGTCGATGCCGACGGCGAGGCCGAGCATGAGCGCCAGGGTGAGCGTCGCGGAGGAGATGGTCACCACGGCCGAGAAGGCGAGCACACCGGCCAGGCCGGTCCCGACCCCGAGCAGCGCGGTGAGGATCGGCATGCCGGCCGCGAGCAGGGACCCGAAGGTCACCAGCAGCACGAGGAGGGCGATGACCACGCCGAGGGCCTCGGTGGGTGAGAGCAGCTCGAGCGGCTCGGTGAACGGCCCGCCGGAGAGGACGGTGGTGTACCCGTCGGCCTCGAGCTGGTCCTGTGCCGCGGTGAGGGCGTCCAGGGTCGCGGCCGGGACGTCGTCGGCCGGGACGGTGAACTGGACGTCGACGTAGACGGCCGCGCCGTCCGGGGAGATGGTTCCGGCCGTCGTCGGGTCGGAGATCGAGGCGACGTCCGCGGCCTCGGTCACCGGGGCCAGGGTGCCGAGCACGACGGCGAGGCCGCCGTCGTCGATGAGGCTGGTGCCCTCAGGCGCCTCGACGATGACGCGGGCGGACGCGGGCTGGTCGACGACGGTCCCGCTGCCCGCGGAGCCAGCCGTCCCTGCGCCGACCCCGCTCGCGGCCTCGCCGAAGCGGTCTTCGAGGATCTCCTGGGCGTTCGCGGACTCGGTGCCGGGGATGGTGATCGCCTCGGTCATCTTCATGCCGGAGGCGAGGGCCCCGCCACCGGCCGCGGCGAGCACCACGAGCCAGATGATCAGGACGATCCAGCGGCGGGTGAAGGAGAAGCGTCCTACCCGGTAGAGAAATGAAGCCATGGTGGTCCCTTGGTCGTCCGAGCGAGCCCGGCAGTGAGCGTTACGGCGCTGTGCTGTCGCACACCATCGGACGACGTCTCCACAGTAAACAACGAACGTGGGTTAGGCAACGCGTGTTGCTTAAGTTGTGGCAGATGTGTCCGCGGGCTGACACAATGAGGGCATGGATCCCCGCATCGCTCGCACGCGCACCCTCCTCCAGGATGCGCTGCTCTCCCTCGCTCGCGAGCGGGACCTCGACGACATCTCCGTCGCGGACATCGCCGACCGGGCCACGATCAACCGGTCGACCTTCTACCAGCACTACGCCGACAAGGACACCCTGCTCGCGGACGCCCTGGACGAGCAGGCCCGCCAGGCCGGGGCAGACCTCGCCGACCCGGCGATGCTGCACATCGACCCGCTCGCGCTGCTCGCCCGGTACGCCACGCACATGGCCGAGAACGCCGCCCTGTACCGCCGCGTGCTCGGCGACCACGGCTCCCCCGGCGCCACCGCCCGGCTGCGCCGCCGCATCCACGCCCTCGCGCTCACCGGGGTCTCCTCCCACCGCGACGACTTCGACCGGATCGGGTTGCCGCTGGAGATCGCGGCAGCCGGGATCACCGGCTCGCTCGTCGGCGTCCTGACCACCTGGCTGGACATGGACCCCCGCCCCTCCCCCGAGCGCGCGGCGGCGTGGGCGTGGACCATGCTGCTCCCGAACGACCAGCCCGACGGGTGCACCCCGGAGCCCTGAGCCTCCGGCCGCACCTGTGGCGGGGCCCTGGGGCCGTCGATACATTGGGTGGACCCTGGCCAGAGTCGGCCACCCGAGGTGATCGGAGAGCGGTGTGCTGAGCCCGTGGGTCAACTCCTGCGCCACCTCGACCACCGGGGTGCGCCGGGTGGTCGCGGACTCCTGGCGCCGGTCCCAGGCCTTCCGCCTCGATCCCGATGCCGTCCCTGGCGTCGTCGACCTGGCCGACGACGAGCTCCGCGAGCGCCGCTCGAACCACCCGCTCGCGCGGGTGCAGGGCGTCATCGACCAGCTCTTGGTGCGGCACACCACCGATCGCGGGCTCATCGTGGCGGTCGGCGACCAGCACGGGCGCCTGCTGTGGGTGGACGGCGACCCGGGGCTGCGGCGCCGCGCCGAGGCGATGGCCTTCGTCCCCGGGGCTGACTGGTCCGAGCGCGCGGCTGGCACGAGCGCCCCCGGCACCGCGCTGGCACTGGGGCGCAGCGTGCAGATCGTGGGAGCCGAGCACTTCAACACCGCCGTCCGCCCGTGGAGCTGCTCCGCCGTGCCCGTCCGGGACCGCACGACGGGGACCATCATCGGGGTGGTCGACCTCACCGGCGGCGCTGACGCCGTCGGGCCGGCCGCCCTGCCGCTGCTCGAGGCGACCGTGGCCGCGGTCGAGGCAGAGCTCCAGCTCCTCACCCTCCTCCCGCGTCCCACTGCACCGTCCCCGCGCGGCGCCACCCACCTGCGGCCGGCGCCCCCCGCACGAGGCACGCCGGTGCTGCACGCCCTCGGCCGCACCGAAGCGGTGCTGGAGGCCGGACCCCGCCGGCTCCGGCTGAGCGCCCGCCACGGGGAGATCCTCACCCTGCTCACCTGGCACGACCGGGGCCTGAGCGCCGAGGAGCTGGCCTACGCCGTCTACGGGAGGCCCGCGGTGGTGACGCTGCGCGCGGAGATGGTGCGCCTGCGCAAGGTCCTCGCCGCGACCGTCCCCGAGCTCGTCCCGGCGTCGCGGCCCTACCGGCTGACCCGTCCCGTCACCCTCGACGCCCACCGGGTGCTCGCCAGCCTGGACCGCGGAGCCCACCGGGTGGCGCTGGACTGCTACACCGGCCCGGTCCTCCCGGAGTCCGCCGCACCCGGGATCGAGGCGCTGCGCGCCGAGGTGGCCACCACCCTGCGCGAGTCCCTGCTCGCCGACGCCGACGTGGACACCCTCGTGGCCTTCGCCCGGCTCGACGAGTGCGCCGACGACGCCCCGCTGTGGACCACCTGCCTGCGCCTGCTGCCGGCTCGCTCGCCCCAGCGGGCGGGCGTCGTCGCGCACCTGGAGGCTCTTGAGGTGTCCCTCGCCTGACGTCGGCTCCCGGCCCCACCCGCCTGCGCGGGCCGCAGGCGCGGCAGTCATCATCTACAACCCCGCCGCGGCGGACCTGAGCCGGCTGCGCCCTGCTGTCGCCCAGGCGGAGCGCGCCCTCGGGCTGCCGCGGTCGACGTGGCGACCGACCTCCCCCGGCACGAACCCCCAGCCCTTGGTGGAACGCGCACTGGCCGCCGGGGCCTCGGTGGTCGTGGCTGCCGGGGGCGACGGGACGGTCCGGGACGTGGGCGCGGCGCTCACCGGCGGTGACGTGCCGCTGGGCATCCTGCCGGTGGGGACCGCGAACCTTCTCGCCCGCAACCTCGCCCTGCCCGTCTCCAACCTGCGGGCAGCCGCGCTCGTCGCGCTGGGGCCCACCACCCGGCGGATCGACGCCGCCACGGTGACCCTGGCCCGCGACCATCAGGTCGTGCGGCGCCAGACCTTCTTCGTCATGGCCGGGTTCGGGGTGGACTCCGACATGGTCCTGGGGGCAGACCCGCTGCTCAAGCGGCACCTCGGGTGGACGGCCTACGTCCAGCCCATCGTCCGGTCCCTGTTCCGGCGCGGTCGCACGGCCACCGCGTACCGCCTCGACGACGGCCACCCCGTGCACGCGGCCGTGCACACCATGCTCGTGGGCAGCTGCTCGACCCTGGCCGGCGGTCTGCCGATCCTGCCCAACGCCGTGGTGGACGACGGGTTGCTCGACGTCCTCACCCTGGTCTCCATCTCCCCCCACCACCTCGCACGGACCGTGGGTTGGCTGGGCGGGCGGTGGCTGGGGCACCGCGCGAAGGCGCTGGCAGCCGGCGCGCCAGTGGGTGAGGAACGGTCACCGGAGAGCTTCCGCTACGCGACCGCGCGCCAGATCACCGTGCGCCTGGCCCGTCCGACCGCCGTCGAGGCGGACGGCGACATCGTCGGGACGGCCTCCCAGCTGCGCTTCACCGTGCAGCAGCGCGCGCTGGCGGTCCGGGTGCGGTGATGGAGGGGGCAGCGGGCGGTCAGGCTGGCGCGGGCAGGGCGGGTAGCGACGGGAGGTTGCTCGCAACCGGATGCAACGGCCCGCGACCTACGGTGGCACCAGCCCGACAGTTCCGTCGAGCGCTCACCTGACAGCGTCGTCATAGGAGCACAGATGACCATCTACGCAGCCCCCGGGACCCCTGAGTCCCTCGTCACCTTCAAGTCCCGCTACGAGCACTGGATCGGTGGAGAGTGGGTACGCCCGGTCAAGGGCCAGTACTTCGAGGACATCTCCCCGGTGACCGGCAAGCCCTTCGCCGAGGTCGCCCGCGGCACGGCCGAAGACATCGACGCGGCGCTGGACGCCGCCCACAAGGCCGCACCCGCGTGGGGCAAGACCACCGGGACCGAGCGCGCCGCCGTCCTCAACAAGATCGCCGACGTCATCGACGCCAACCTCGAGATGCTCGCCGTCGCCGAGACGTGGGACAACGGCAAGCCGATCCGCGAGCCGCTCAACGCCGACCTCCCGCTCGCCGCAGACCACTTCCGCTACTTCGCCTCGGTCATCCGCGCCCAGGAGGGGGAGTTCACCGAGCTGGACCGGGACACCGTTGCCTACCACTACGCCGAGCCGCTGGGCGTCGTCGGGCAGATCATCCCGTGGAACTTCCCCATCCTCATGGCGACGTGGAAGCTCGCCCCGGCCCTCGCCGGCGGCAACACCATCGTCCTCAAGCCGGCGGAGCAGACGCCCGTCTCGATCCTCGTCCTGGCCGAGCTCATCGGGGACATCCTGCCGCCGGGGGTGCTCAACATCGTCAACGGCTTCGGCCTGGAGGCCGGCAAGCCGCTCGCCTCCAGCCCTCGCATCCGCAAGATCGCCTTCACCGGGGAGACGACGACGGGGCGGCTCATCCTCCAGTACGCGAGCGCCAACCTCATCCCGTCCACCGTCGAGCTGGGCGGCAAGAGCCCGAACATCTTCTTCGAGGACGTCGCAGACAAGAACGACTCCTTCTACGACAAAGCCCAGGAGGGCTTTGTGCTCTTCGCCTTCAACCAGGGCGAGGTGTGCACCTGCCCGTCCCGGTCCCTCATCCAGAAGCCGATCTATGACTCCTTCCTCACCGACGCCCTCGACCGGACGAAGAAGGCGGTCCAGGGCAACCCGCTGGACACCGACACCCAGGTGGGCGCGCAGGCCTCCAACGACCAGCTCGAGAAGATCCTCAGCTACATCGACATCGGCAAGCAGGAGGGCGCGCGCCTGCTGCTCGGCGGGGAGAGGGTAGACCTCGGTGGTGACCTCACCGACGGGTTCTACGTCGCCCCGACCATCTTCGAGGGGCAGAACTCCATGCGGATCTTCCAGGAGGAGATCTTCGGTCCCGTCGTGGCGGTGACGAGCTTCGAGGACTACGACGACGCGATCGCCAAGGCCAACGACACCCTCTACGGCCTGGGCGCCGGGGTGTGGTCCCGCAACGGCAACCTCGCCTACCGCGCCGGACGAGACATCAAGGCCGGGCGGGTGTGGATCAACAACTACCACGCCTACCCCGCGGGGGCGGCCTTCGGTGGGTACAAGAGCTCGGGGATCGGCCGGGAGAACTCCAAGCTGGCCCTCGACCACTACCAGCAGACGAAGAACCTGCTCGTGAGCTACTCGGAGGCGGCGCTCGGCTTCTTCTAGGCCGCTTCAGCACGAGCACCGTGGCGAGGGCGGTGACCCTCACCGCTCTCGCCACGGCAGCCACCGTCGGGGCTCGCCCCGCACCCGTCACACCCCCGATCCCATGTCAGAGCCCACGTCAGATCCCACGTCAGGAGGACACCATGCTCGACGCCGCGGTCGTCATCGACGGGGAGAGCCAGTCGCGCGTCGCGCTGACCGAGGCGAGCGTCGACCTGCTGCGCCTGCTCTGGGACCGGCACGGTCCGCTGATGTTCCACCAGTCCGGCGGCTGCTGCGACGGCAGCTCGCCCATGTGCTATCCCGCCGGGGAGTTCTACACCTCCGACGCCGACGTCCTGCTGGGCACCTTCGACCTCGCCGCCGCGGACGGTCCGGCCCAGCCCCTCGACTTCTGGATGTCACGCGAGCAGTTCGCCTACTGGAGCCACACGCACCTCACCGTCGACGTCGTGCCCGGTCGCGGATCTGGCTTCTCCGTCGAGAGCCCCGAGGGGCTGCGGTTCCTCATCCGGTCCAGACTGATGGATGACGCACAGCCCTTCCGCTGACCCCGCCCGCCCCACCCCCGCCACCGGGCGCTGGCGACCGGCTCCGTCCCGCCGCCGGCCACCCAGACGAGGCACCGAGACGAGGCACCCGTGAGAGAGCACCTGAGCGAGGCATGGCACGTCATCCACCCCGCACCTGACGACACGGACGGACCGCTCGCCCCGCTGGTGCTCACCTTCACCCTCACCACGGGCCTGGTGGACTCTCTGTGCTACCTGGCGCTCGGGCACGTGTTCGTGGCCAACATGACGGGCAACGTGATCTTCCTCGGCGTCGCCGTCGGCGGCTCCGAAGAGTTCTCGGCCGTGGGGTCCCTCACCGGGTTGGCCGCCTTCGTGGTCGGCGGGCTGCTAGGGGGGCAGATCGCCAGCACCTGGGGTCACCACCGCGGGCTGCTGATGTTCCGCTCCGCGCTCGTCGAGCTGGTCCTGCTGCTCGCCGCCGCATGCTGGGTCGTCCTGGCGAGCGAGCCGTTCACCGGTCCGTCGAGGTTCGCCCTCATCACGGTCCTGGCGATCGCCATGGGGCTGCAGAACGCCGCCGCCCGCGCCCTCGACGTCGCCGACCTCACCACCAACGCCGTGACCAAGACGATCACCTCGATCGCCGCGGACAGCCGGATCGTCGGAGGTGCCGGGAACCGGATCGGGCGGCGCGGGGCGTCCGTCCTGTCGATGCTCGTCGGCGCGGTGATCGGTTCCTTCCTGGTCACCGGCGGCCACAGCCGGTGGGTGCTCGTGGTCGCCGCGGCGCTGCTGGCTGCGGTGACCGTCAGGGCGATCCGCTTCCCGGCGTCCCAGGAGGCCTGGACGGCAGCCCGATAGTCCGCAGGGAGCAGAGCCGCCGGCGCGGGAATCTCCCGCCCCCAGCGCTGACCTGCGATATCACCGTGCTTCGATGCGGCGCGGTCTCTACACTGGCGCTGTGCTTCATACCTGCCACTGATCGGGAGCCGCGCCCTGCCGGGCGCGCGGACCGCCGATCCTTGTCCCCAGCGCGCTCGACAGCGCGCTCGACAGCGCGCTCCTTGGTATGGAGTTTTCCCATGACGTCCACCCGGACAGCACGCTATGTCGACGTGCTCGCACTACCTCGTGTCCCCCGCACCTTCGGCGCCGCTCTCCTGGGCCGCGCCGCCTATGCCCTCGTCTTCCTCCCTCTGCTCTACGCCGTCTCGGAGGCCACCGGATCGATCGCTCTGGCCGGTGGGGCCGTCGCCGCCTACGGAGCCGCGGCGAGCTTCCTCGCCCCGACCCGGGCCTGGTTCATCGACCGGTTCGGGGCCCGCCGAGTCCTGTCTGCGCTCGTGGTGCTCTTCGCGAGCGCCCTGGTCGCCACGGCGGTCGCCTCGTTGCTCAGCGGCTCGGCCGGCCTGCTCATCGCGTCGGCGACCGTCGCCGGCGCGGTCGCTCCGCCTCTCGGTCCGACGATGCGCGTGGCCTGGGTATCCCTGGCCCCCGACGACGATCACCTGCGCACCGGGCTGAGCCTGGACGCCGTCGTCGAAGAGCTGCTCTACCTCGCCGGGCCGGCTCTGGCAGGCCTCGCGCTGGTGTTCCTGGCTCCCGGGCTGGCCCTGCTCGTCCCCGCCGTGCTCGTCCTCGTCGGAGGTCTGCTCTTCGCTGCGACCCCCGTCATCGCCGAGATGCCCGCCCACGGGCGAGCCGCACCCAACGCGGAGCGGGGACGGACGCTGCTGGCTGACCGCCGGTTCGTCGGGTTGCTGCTCCCGGTGCTCGTCGCAGGCTCGATCGCCGGCTCGCTGGGGGTCGCAGTACCGTCTGCCCTGGCGGACCACGGAGGCTCGAGCGCCGCCGGCCTGGCGCTCGGCGTGTTCGCCGGAGGCAGCGCCGTCGGCGGGCTCCTCTACGGTGCACTGAAGGTGTCAGGGTCGCCGACCCGCCAGATCCTCGTGCTGTCCACCCTCCTCCTCGCGGCGTCCTCGGCCGTCGCGGTCGCCACGGGCGCGGTGGCGGTCAGCCTCGTCCTGGCCCTCGCCGGTCTGTTCTTCTCCCCTGTCATGATCGTGGCGTACGTCGCCGCCCACACCGCCGGCGGCGAGAACCGCCAGAATGCCGCGACCACCTGGGTCAACACCAGCCACAACCTCGGGTCGGCCGCTGGCAGCGCCGCTGCGGGAGTCCTCGTCCAGGCGGGCGGGGTCACCATGGCGGTCGGCATCGGCGCGGTGGTCTGGGCAGCGCTGCTCGGCAGCTCCGCAGTGCTGGCACGCGTGCACACCTAGGCCCCAGCCGGACAGGTGCAGCCATAGCGGCGAGGTCACCCTTCTGGTTCACTTGCCGCATGTCTCCCCGACCTTCGGCCGCGGTGTGGTCAGCAGTGCACGACGAACGCCAGGCGCTGATCACAGACCTCGCCGCCCTCACTCCGCAGCAGTGGGCAACCCCGTCGCTGTGCGCGGGATGGGACGTGCACGACGTCGTGGCGCATCTTGTGGATGCCGCCACGACGACCCGTCTCGGGTTCGCCCGTCGTCTCATCTCGGCAGGCTTCGACTTCGACCGGGACAACGCCCGGGGCGTCGCGAAGGAACGCAGGTCGAGCCCGGCCGGGACACTGGCGGAATTCCAGCGTGTTCGCACCGCGACCGCGACGCCGCCCGCCGCTCTCGCGACCCGTCTGGTCGAGGCGATCGTGCACGGTGAGGACATCCGCCGCCCCCTGGGGATCGTGCGGTCCTACCCCTGTGACCGGATCGCCACGGCCTTGCGCTACCAGCTCAAGACCACCGTCTCGATGGGCGGCGGCAAGGAACGCGCCGCCGGTCTTCGCTTGCGCGCCACAGACACAGGGCTTGACCACGGTTCAGGTGCGATCGTTCGAGGGACCACGCTGGCCCTTCTGATGGCTGTGTCAGGTCGCCCCGAAGACGCGGGCACCTTCACCGGCGATGGTGCCCACGACCTCGCGCAGCGATCAGGGCACGCGCCTCAATGAGGGACGTCTAGGGGACCTCCGCCGCGAGGTTTGTCGCAGGCAGCGAGGACACTGGGGGCATGCTCTCCGTCGTCGTCGCCACCACCACTGACCAAGTGTCCGTGCACGACCTCGACGATGACGACTCCGTCCTGACCACGACCGACCTTGATGCAGGCGACCTGCCGGACTTCGTCCGCGAGCGCGAGCAGGCCCCCGGCGCCCCGGCACCACGCTGGGTGTGGTCGGACACCGCGACCTGGTACCCGCCGCTGCTTGCCGCCGGCGTGACCGTCGCCCGGTGCTGGGACCTGCGCCTGTGTCATGCGATCCTGCGCGCCAGCGCACTGACCGCGCACACCTCCTTCGCCTCGGCGGGTGCCTCGGCGTGGGACCAGCCGCGGGTCCAGACCGCCACGGACCGGCTCTTCGACCTCGATCCTCCGGTCCGTCTCGACCCGCTGGAGGAGCTGCGCCGCCAGCGCCGCACCGTGGCGGCGGCCCTCGCCGACGACGGCCGGCCGGCGTCGGGCAGGCTGTCCCTGCTGCTCGCGGCGGAGTCGGCAGGCTCGCTCGTGGCGGCCGAGATGACGCATGCGGGCGTGCCGTGGGACGCCATCGAGCACGACCGGATCCTCACCGCGCTGCTGGGGCGGCGGCCGGTCAGCGGCTACCGGCCCGAGCTGCTCGAGGCCAAGCTCGCCCAGGTGCGCAGCGCCCTGGGCGTCGGCGACGTCAACCCCGACTCCCCCGCCGAGCTGCTCAAGGCGTTGCGGCTGGCTGGGCTGCCGGCCACCTCGACGCGGTCCTGGGAGCTGCGGGAGATCGACCATCCGGCGATCCCTCCGCTGCTGGAGTACAAGAAGATGTCCCGGCTGATGACCGCGAACGGCTGGCACTGGCTCGACACGTGGGTCGCCGGCGGCCGCTTCCGCCCGGTGTACGTCCCGGGCGGCGTGGTCACCGGGCGCTGGGCCTCCGACGGCGGCGGCGCCCTGCAGCTGCCCCACCAGGTCCGTGGCGCGGTGCGCGCCGACCCAGGATGGACCCTCGTGGTGGCCGACGCTGCCCAGCTGGAACCACGGATCCTCGCGGCCATGTCCGGGGACCGAGCGATGGCACGGGCAGGTCAGGCCACCGACATGTACGAGGGCATGGTCGCCACCGGGGCCGTCGAGACCCGCCAGCAGGCCAAGTACGGCATGCTCGGGGCGATGTACGGCGGGACCCAGGGCGAGAGCGGGCGGATGCTGCCCCGGATGACCAAGGCCTACCCGCAGGCCCTGGCCCTCGTCGAGCACGCGGCACGGGCCGGCGAGCGCGGGGAGGTCGTCTCGACGTGGCTGGGCCGCAGCTCACCGCGTCCGGGACAGGACTGGCGCCTGGCCCAGGGTGAGGCCTCGGGCGAGGGCGCGACGGGCGTCGAGCAGGACCGGGCGCGGGCGCAGGCCCGGGGGTGGGGACGTTTCACGCGAAACTTCATCGTCCAGGGGACCGCCGCGGAGTGGGCGCTGTGCTGGATGGCGCTGCTGCGGCTGCGGCTGCGTGACCTCACCCCCGGCGGTGACGTGACGGCCGGCCCGCACCTGGCGTTCTTTCTGCACGACGAGGTCATGGTGCACACCCCGGCGCACCTGGCCGAGGAGGTCGCCGACATCGTGCGAGAGTGCGCGAGCGAGGCCGGGCGGCTGCTGTTCGGGGCGGCCGATGAGGCGAGCGTGGAATTCCAGGTGAGCGTGGCGGTCGTGGTGTCGTATGCGGAGGCCAAGTAGGCGACGGTCACCGCACCCTGACGACATCCCATGCGCGGGCGACGATGTCTGCAGCGGTCTCCTGGTCGACGGCGATCCGGGTCTGTCCGGCGGTGACCATCCCTTCGCTGACCATCGCCCAGAGGTCGTACAGATCTCGCGACGCACGGCGATCAGTCCATGCGGACAGCTTCGCGGCCGCGAAGGCGTCACGCGTCAGCACCCGCAGAGATGCAGCTGCCGCGTCGGAGTAGCGCTGTCGGATCGCGACCACCTCGGTGGGCCAACTCGGATATCCGTGGCCCGCGAGCAGCTGGACCTTGATCGCATGGCCAGTCGCCGTGGTCACCACCGCGTGCGCCGACCCGTTCGTGGTGTGCAGTTCGGGGCGCCAGGCAAGGCGGCCCAGCTCACGACGCACCGGGCGGGAGTCGAAGGCCACTGCAATCGATCGTGCAACGTCGGTGCGGTGACCTACCGCGATGAGATCGACGTCCTCGCTCAGACGCAGGTCACTGAGGTGCGTCCGCGACAAAGCGGTGCCGCCAAAGAAGATGACGCTCTCCGGCACCTCACGCGACAGCGCTGCCGACAGGTGGGAGATGGCGTGGTCCCGATGCACCTGCTCGTCCGCAACGCCGAAGTGCTCCGCGACGTCGGCGAGCTCGTCCGGGTCCAGACTCACGCGAGGACCTTCATGAACCGGTCGAGCGCGGCACGACTACCCTTGCCTTCGACCACCAGCCGAGCGACGCCTTTGAAGTCCGTCTGGTCTGCCAAGGCACGGACGACAGGTTCGATCTCCCCTTCCATGCCGTCCGCCCCCCACCTTCGCATGAGGTCAAGGATCGTCTGCTCGACTGTCGTGACAGTCACCGTGCCCAGGTCGGTCGCGACCTTCTCGACGTCGAGATCACCCAGACCTCTCCGGGTGACGAACTGGACGACCCCACCGTCACACAGCTGGACGGGCCGGTGTGTCCTCGGCGCGGCCAGCCACGCGCGGTTGATCGCCCGCGGCAACGCGTTGTGCAGCCGGGCCGCACTCATCCCCATCAAGGGGATCTCCTGGCCCATCCTCAGCGCACCGACAGCCACCGCTGCGGTCTCGATGGTCGGCTTCCAGCGGTCTGTCGCTGTGCGCGGCCGAGCCATGTAGATACCGCGCGCCACCCGATGCAGCCGTCCGTCGGCCACACCGTCAGCCAATGCCTTGCGCGGATTGACGTAGTCCCGCTCGAGCGCCCTGGCATCGACCGCCCCCAACGGCCCGCTGCGAATCGCGTCTCGCAGCCGCTGCGGATCACTCAGCCGTGGTGGATGTGGATGCTTTCCGGACTCCAGCTCATCAAGACGGTCGGCGATGGTCTTCTGCGCTGCGGCGATCTGCTGCGCCCCGGGGAGGTCGCCGAGCGCATCAAGGATCGCAGCGGCCTCGTGGACGAGCGAACGGGCGCGGCAGATCCGGTCACGCTGCTCGGTCGTCGGACGAGCTGCCATGGTCGTCTCCAATGCGAACGCTCACCTAGATCTGTTTGCAAAACGTACCCCGTAAGGGGACGTTCCGCAAACACATTCTAGTGGTCGTCACCGTCAGCCATCCTGCATCGGGTGCCGAAGAGAAGTCGGAACGGCAGACACGAACAGACCGGGGCACGAGTGCGCCGGGCCGGACTAGGATCGGCCCATGACACCGCGGGTGACGCTGACCGACGTGGCCCGCGAGGCCGGGGTGTCCCTCGCCACCGCGAGCCGGGCCATCAACGGCAACAAGAACCGCAAGGTCCGCGACGACATCCGCGAGCGCGTCCACGCTGCGGCGGAGAAGCTGCGCTACTCCCCTGACGCGAACGCCCAGGCGATGGCCCGCGGTGAGACGAAGCAGCTGGGGCTCATCGTCCACTCGATCACCGATCCCTACTTCTCCGCGATCGCCTCCGGTGTCATGGTCGCCGCCGAGCGTCGCGGTTTTGTGGTGACGCTGGCGAGCACGCAGTCCAACGCCAACCGCGAGCGCGAGCTCGTCGAGCTGCTGTCCTCCCAGCGCGCCCACGCGCTCGTCGTCGTCGGCGGCCGGCGCGCCGACCCGGCTGTGCTCGCCGCCCTCACCGGCGCTCTGGCTGAGCACCGCCGGACCGGTGGCGCGACGGTCCTGGTGGGCCAGGCCGTCCTGGAGACGGACACCGTGGTCATCGACAACGTCGACGGCGCCCGGTCGCTCGCCCGTGCCCTGCACGCCCGCGGCTACCGGGACGTGGCGATCCTCGCCGGGCCCGCGGACCACCTCACCGCCCAAGAGCGGGCGCAGACCTTTGCCCAGGAGCTCGCGCTGCTCGGCGGCGCCCGCACGACCATGGTCCACTCGCGGTTCACCCGCGACGGCGGACGCGACGCCACCCAGGACGTGCTGCGCTCGGCCAGGCCCGAGCTGATCTTCGCCGTCAACGACGTCATGGCCCTCGGCGCACTCGCCGCGCTGACCGACGCCGGCCTGCGCGTGCCGCAGGACGTGTCCCTCGCCGGCTTCGACGACATCGACGCGCTGCAGGACGTCACGCCGCGGCTGACCACCGTGCACCTGCCCCTGCACGACATCGGGATCGCGGCGACAGACCTGGCCTTCGCCGCCCCGGCGCCCGAGCCCCGCGTGGTGCGGGTCCAGGGGACCGTGACCATCCGCGACTCGACCCCGGGGCCGCCTGGCCGGTGACCACCACGCCACGCCGCGCTGCCCGCGTGCCGGTGCGCCCGGCCGTCGTGCGGCACGATGTATGCGTGCCATCCTCCGGACCCTCCACCCCCACCTCCGGACGCCGACCCACCCTCGTCACCGTGGCCCACGCCGCCGGCGTGTCCCGGGCGACGGCCTCACGCGTCCTGTCTGGATCGACATCGGTGGACGCCTCGATGGCTGCCGCCGTGTGGCGGGCGGCCCGCGAGCTGCGCTACGAGACCAACAAGGCCGCCCAGTCCCTGCGCAGCGGCCGGACGGGGTCGATCGCTCTGGTCGCCGCGGCGAGCGAGCTGGACCAGGGCATCGGGGGGACCTTCACCGCGGCGCCGGTCCGCGGCGCCACCAAGGTCCTCATCGAGGCGCAGATCCAGCCGGTCCTGCTGCTCGTCGACGGCGCTGACCCGGGGAGGGTCGCCCACTACCTCCGGCGCGGGCACGTGGACGGCGCGATCGTCATCCTCCAGCACGAGATCACCTTCCTGCTGGACGAGCTTCGTGACCTCGACCTGCCTCTCGTCTACGTCGGGCGCCCTGCGGATCCACAGCCCTCCCACCCCGTGGTGGACTGCGACAACGCGGAAGGTGCGCGCCTGGCCACCCGGGCGCTGCTCGAGGCCGGGCGGCGGCGGCTGGTGATGATCGCCGGGCCGTCCGACATCGGGTCGGGCGAGGACCGCGTGACCGGTTTCCGCGAGGAGCACGAGGCATGGGGTCTCACCCCGGGCCGGATCGCCCGCGGGGAGTTCACCCTCGCCACCGGTGCCGCCGCGATGGCCCGTCTGCTCCGTCACGACCCGGCGATCGACGGGGTCTTCGCCTCCTCCGACCTCATGGCAGTCGGTGCGGTCCGGGTCCTGCACGGTGCGGGCCGCACGGTCCCCGACGACGTGTCTGTCGTGGGCTTCGACGACACCGTCGTCGCGGCCACCTGCGACCCTCCGCTCACCTCCGTCAGGCAGCCCCTGGAGGAGATGGGCCGCACCGCGGCGCGCCTCCTGGTCGACGGCGCCGCGGCGGCCGGTGCCGTCGTCCCGGTCCTGTCGACGTCGCTGACGACGCGAGAGTCCGTCTGAGGAAGAGATCACCCGCTCCGCCGCCCTGCGGGGCTCGGCGTGTGCCGTGTCCTGCGGGTCAGAGGTGGGACGATGCATGCGTGACCTCTGCCACTGGTCGTCCGACCCTCCTCGACGTCGCGCGGGCCGCGGGCGTCTCGCGTGCCACCGCCTCCCGTGTCCTCGCCGGCCAGACGACCGTGGACCCCGAGCTCGCCGACCGCGTCCAGATGGCTGCCCGCCGCCTGAACTACCGCACCAACACCGCTGCGCGCGCCCTGCGCAGCGGCGCCTCGAGCTCGGTCGCCGTCATCGCGCCGAACAGCGAGCTCGAGGGACTGGCCGGTCCCTTCGTCGGCGCTCCGTTGCGCGGGGCGACCACCACCCTCCTCGAGCAGTCCCTGCTGCCCGTCCTGCTGCTCGACGACGGCCAGGAGCCGAGCCCGCTGGTGCCGTACCTGACCTCCGGGCACGTCGACGGCGCCGTCGTCATCCTGCAGCGCGAGTCAGAGACCTTGTTCCGCCAGCTCAGGGGCCTGCCGATCCCCATCGTCTACGTCGGCCACCCCACCACCGAGCTCGCCGAGGAGGACACCCTCGTCGACTCCGACAACTACGGTGGCGCCCGGCTCGCCACGCGAGCCCTGCTGGAGGCGGGCCGGCGGAGGATCGCGACGATCGCCGGCCGCGACCCCTACCTGCCGGCGCTGGAGCGCCTGCGCGGGTTCATCGACGAGCTCGAGGCGTGGGGCCTGCCACCGGGGCCGGTCGCCCGTGGGGACTTCACGATGGCCTCCGGGTCCGCTGCCATGGCGCAGCTGCTGCGGCGATCGCCCGACGTCGACGGTCTCTTCGCCCAGTCCGACCTCATGGCCGTCGGTGCGATGCGGGTGCTCTCAGCCAGCGGCAGGCAGGTGCCGACCGACGTCTCGGTGGTCGGCTTCGACGACACGGTCGTCGCCGCCACCGCCGACCCGCCGCTCACCTCCGTGCACCAGCCGCTCCAGGAGATGGGGTCGATCGCTGCGGGGCTCGTCGTGCGCTCCCTCGGAGCCCCGATCACCGAGCCGCGACACGTCCTCGCCGAGACGCGGCTGGTCGTCCGGGAGTCTGTGTAGACGGCTCCTGCGGCCGGTATCGGCCGCAGGAGCCGCCAGGTCACGCGTCGTCGCGGACCGTGAACCTCTCGGTGACCTCGACCACGACCGGACGGGAGACCGCCTCGAGCATCGAGACGAGAGCCCAGGCAGACAGGGCGAGGAGGACGTCGGAACCGAAGGTGGTGACGCCGACGGCGACGACGAGCAAGGAGGCGTGGACGGCTGTCACGCGCCATCGCGAGAAGGCCATGACGGCACCGATCCGCGCGGCGTCCCTCGTCCTGAAGCTGAAGAAGGTCGTCACGAGGAGCATCTGCCCGGACCAGAGCGCGAGGATCACGAGGAGGACGACGGCCGCAGGGCGGAGCATCTGAGCCCCCGCCACGCTGTCCGCTGCCCAGATGTTCACCACGAGCACCATGGCGACTAGCACCACGGGGACCCACCAGCGCAGGACGTCGCGGGTGTTCATCCTGCACCCCCGCCAGAACAGGGCGACGGGCCCCTGGTCGGCGTCGGCTCGCCAGCCCCGGACGGCGTAGAGCCCGGCGGAGAGCACCGGAGCCACCGGGAGCTGGGCGAGCACGAAGAACGGCAGGTTGGCCGGCGCCCCGGTGAGCAGCGTGAGCGCGACCACCGTCGGCGCGCACCCTGCCACCAGGCACAGCGCCAGCGCGGCGTGCTGGTACACCGCCTGGGTCAGCTGGGACAGCGCGCCGGTCCCGGTGACGACGTGGGCGGTGCTCATCCCTTGACCGACCCGAGCATGACGCCGGAGACGAAGTACCGCTGGACGAAGGGATACACGCACAGGATCGGGATGATCGTGAGGATCATCGTCACCGACTGGATGTTCGCCGAGATCGCCGCGGTCGTGCTGCCGGAGGCCGCCGCCCCCTCCGAGGCGGTGCTCGAGGCTCCCGCGACGAGGTTGCGCAGGAAGAGCGTCACGGGGAAGAGCTCCTGCTTGTCCAGGTAGAGGAAGGCGGGGAACCAGTCGTTCCAGATCGCCACCGAGTAGAAGAGGATCATCGTGGCGATGACCGCCTTCGAGAGCGGGAGGACGATGCGACCGAAGATCCCGAACCACCCGAGGCCGTCGATCTGGGCTGCTTCCTCGAGCTCGGTCGGCAGGTTCTCGAAGAAGGACTTCATGACGAGCAGGTTGAAGACCGAGATGGCACCGGGCAGGACGAGAGCCCACATGGTGTTCTTCATGCCCAGCGTCGAGATGAGGACGTAGTTGGGGATGAGGCCGCCGTTGAAGAACATCGTGAAGACCGCGATCCAGATGAGGACAGTGCGGCCGCGCAGGTGCTTCTTCGACAGGACGAAGGCGAAGAGGGTCGTGAGCACCATCGCGATGGTCGTTCCCACGACCGTGTAGACGACGGTGTTGCGGTAGTTGCGCCAGAACATCTCGTTCTGCCCGACCGCCCGGTAGGTGTCGATGTTGAACTCGACCGGCCACGCGTTGACCATGCCCGCCTTGATCGCGCCCGAGCTGCTGAACGACTGGGCGAGCAGGGTCACGAAGGGGTAGAGCATCACGCAACAGATGAGGAGGAGCAGTGTCCCGTTGACCCAGGTGAACACCCGGTACCCGCGGCTGTCTCGCACTCCCACCGGCTTGCCGCCGCGCGGTGAGGCGGTGGGCGTCGTCATCGCGCTCTGGGTCACCACAGGCTTGCTCCTACCACTCGGCGCGAGAGGAAGTTCGCGCTCAGGATCATGATCAGGCCGATGATCGCCTGGAACAGGCCGATCGCCGCCGCATAGCTGAAGTTGTTGGCCACGAGCCCGACGCGGTACAGGTAGGTCGAGATCACGTCACCGGTCGAGTAGGTCAAGGGGTTGTACAGCAGGAGCACCTTCTCGAAGCCGACGTTGAGGAAGGAGCCGATGTTGAGGATGAGCAGGGTGATCATCGTGGGCCGGATGCCGGGCAGCGTGACGTGCCAGGTCTGGCGCCAGCGGTTGGCCCCGTCGATGCGGGCTGCCTCGTAGAGGCTCGAGTCCACGGTCGTGAGCGCGGCGAGGTAGAGGATCGTCCCCCACCCGACGGTCTGCCACACCTCGGTGCCGACGTACACGGTGCGGAACCACTCGGCGCGCTGCAGGAACGGGATCGCGTCGCCACCGAAGGCGGTGATGATCTGGTTGGCCGTGCCCTGGACCGAGAGGATCTGCATCGTCATCCCGACGATGATGACGATCGAGAGGAAGTGGGGAAGGTAGGAGATCGACTGGATGGTCCGCTTGAAGGCCTTCTTGCGCACCTCGTTGAGCATGAGCGCGAGGATGATCGGCAGC
The DNA here is from genome assembly GCF_001552735.1 of Sanguibacter suarezii NBRC 16159. GTDB lineage: Bacteria > Actinomycetota > Actinomycetes > Actinomycetales > Cellulomonadaceae > Sanguibacter > Sanguibacter suarezii. The sequence continues at coordinate 19,745 of NZ_BCRT01000009.1, read as the reverse complement.
GGGAAGCAGAAGAGCAGGGTGAGACCACCGAGCACCACCGTGTTGCCGAAGACCTTCCAGAACGAGGGGTCGTTGATGAAGAGGTCGATGTAGCGCATCCCGACCCACTCGTCCCCGAACATGCTCCCGCCGGGCCGGAACCGCCGGAAGGCGATGACGTTGCCCAGCATCGGGATGTACTTGAAGACCAGGAGGAACAGGACGGGGCCGAGGGCCATCGCGTACAGCGGCCAGTCGCGTCGCAGCGCCATCTTCCAGGGCACCCGGAGGGAGCGGAGGCCTGGAGGTGGACCGGCCTCTCGACCGGTCGAGGATGATGCGGGCGTCGCGGTGTCGTCGTCCAGCAGGCCGACCGGGGCCGCGACGGCGGCGGCCCCCGGCTGAGCCGGAGCGGGCTCGGGTGTGACAGTCATGCCGTACTCCTTCGTCAGGGGCCCTGCGGGGTGCCGGCACTCCCGTGATCCGGCGGCCGAGCACCCCGCAAGGCCTGGTCAGAGCTGGTCAGCCCTTGTTCTCGGCGTAGCTGTCCTTGGCGTTGTTGATGAGGTCCACGTAGCCGGACAGGCCCTGACCCTCGAGCTCGGCGACATAGGAGTCCCACTCGGCGAGGTCACGCTCCCCGAGGATGAACTGCAGGGTCGCGGTGTCCACGGAGTCCTTGAGCGGGGTACCCAGGAGCGAGGCCTGCTCGAGGTCGGCCTCGTCGAGCGGAGCCGGCGGGAAAGGATCACGCGGGGTCCGCGTGGCGAGCACCGTGTCGATGTACTCGACGTACTGCGGGGAGTTGTAGGACTCCTTGAGCTCGCGAGACTCGGTGGACCCGGCGAGGACGTCGTTGCCGTAGCCGAGGTCGAGCTTGATGTCCGTGGTGCCGGTGTCCATGTTGAGGTTGTAGGCGGCGTACTTGTACTCCGGGTTCAAGGTGATGGCGCCGTCCTCAGCCTTGGTGTACGTCTCACCCTCGACGCCCCACTGGATGAGCTCGCGCGCCTCGGGGCTGTAGTACAGCCAGTCGAGGAACTGGATGGTGCTGCACAGGTTGGGGTCGTCCTTCGCCTGGGCGGTGATCATGAAGCCGTTCCAGAAGTTGCGCGGCTCGACGACCTGGCCCGCGTCCCCGCCCGGGGGTGCGATCTGGACGAGCTCGTAGTCAGTCACGCCGGCTGCGTCGAGGGCCGTGGCGAACTCCTGGACGGTGCCCGGGGCGCCGGAGGCCGCGAAGACGGACTCGGCGGCGAACTTCTCGATGACCGTCCCGGTGCCGTCGTTCGGTGCCGTGAAGGACTCCGTGTCGAGCAGCCCCTGCTCGGTGAGGCCGTTGAAGTACTCGAGCATGCTCTTGTACTCCTCAGAGGTGGCGGCGTACTCGAACTCACCGGCGGCCTCGTCGTAGAACATCCCGGTGCCGAAGCCCCAGCCGGCGACCGTGCCGAAGGCGTGCGCGGCGTAGTTGAGCATCGAGGCTCCCTCGAAGCCGTCAGCGAGCGGCTTGCTGTCCGGGTACTTCGCCTTGATGAGCGCCAGGCCCGCCTCGAGCTCCTCCCAGGTCTCCGGGACCGGCGCGCCGACCTCGTCGAAGACGTCCTTGCGGATGATGAGGGAGAACATCGGGACCGAGACCTCTTGGAGGCCCGGGGTCATGTAGTACCGGCCGTCGGCCTGACGCAGGTTGTCGATCATGCCGGCGAGGTCCCACTCCTCGAGGTACTTCTGGAAGTTGGGCATGTACTCGGCGTAGTCGCTCAGCGGCAGCACCGCGCCGGAGGCGGCGTACTGGCGCTCGTCACCTGTGTAGATGAGCGGGATGACGGTCGGAGCGTCGCCCGCGCTGATGAGGAGCCCGCGCTTCTCGAGCGCGTCGCTGAAGGGGATGTGGGTGGTGGTGATCGTGACGTTGGTGCGCGCCTCGATCTCGTCGAACAGCTCCCAGGAGTCCTTCATGGTCGCCTCGGGCCAGTCCGTCCAGAGCATGCTCACCTCCATCGGCTCCGGGCTCGTGAACTGCTGGTCGGCCGAGTAGTCCTCGACGGAGCAGGTGAGATCGACGGGGCCGGCCTCGGCGGCGGCGCCGCCACCGCCGCCACCTCCGGAGGAGCAGGCGACCAGCGCCAGGGTCGAGACGGCGGCGAAGGCGGCGCTCCTGCGCAGCAGGGCGGGGCGGGTGGGTCGAAGGGTGGGTCGGTAAACCATGATTCTCCTCGTTGAGATCGGGTTGCTCGGTGTCAGCGGACGTCGGTGTCTGCTGCGTGGGTGACGCGTGGGGGGGTGGTGCGTGCGGGTGCCTCGCGGTGTCCTCAGGGCGGCCTCAGCCCGGCGTCGTCGCTCACAGCACCACGTCCAGGGCCTGGTCCCCGGGAGCGAGGTCGACCTGAGCAGACCTCGCGTCGAGCTCGAGCTCGTACCTCCCAGCGAAGCCGGCGAGGGGCAGGCGGCCGTCTTCGTCCGTGCGCACCGTCGTCGGGTCGAGCCACCACGTCCCACGGACGAGGTCGCGCAGCGCGTGGTAGGCGGGCTTGGCGGAGCCGTCGGCTCGCACCAGCCCGGCCGGTGCGTTGAGCCACGCACCCGCGTCACCCATGCCCCAGTACGTGATCGACTCGACCGCGGGGTGCTCGACGAGCGTGGTGTACTGACGGACGATCTCGTCTGCCTGGCGTGCCTCCCCCTCGGGGGTGCTCGGCCAGGAGGCGACGACGTGGTCGTTGAGGTCGGTGATCTCGGCCGGCATGAGGTCGCCCGAGACGAGCGTCGTCTCGGTCCAGTGCAGCGGCAGACCGAAGCGCGCGAACCTGTCGGAGATCTCCCACAGCTGCTCCTCGCCCCGGAAGCCCTGGTGCATGTGCGACTGCAGACCGATGGCGTCGATCTCGATGCCGGCGGCGAGCACCTCCTCGATGAGCTGCTCGTACTCGGGACCGAGGTCGAAGTCGTTGAGGACCAGCCGCGGCGTCGTGCCCACAGAGCGGGCCTCCTCCACGGCGAGGCGCACCATCTCGACGCGCCCCTTCTGGGCGCACAGGCGCGTGATCGCGTTCGGGACGCCGTCGGGCTCGTTGGTGAAGCGCGGCATGATGACGACCTCGTTGATCGCGTCCCAGGTGGTGATGAGCCCGGCGAAGTCACCCACCTCGCGGCGCACCCGTCCGCGCAGCAGCGCCTCGGCCTCCTCGAGCGCGAGCGCGTCGACCCACGGCGCCTTGACCGTGTGCCACACGAGGGGGTGGCCCTTGAGCCGGACGTCGCGCTCGGCGAACCAGCGCGCCGCGGTCATGAGGTCGTCGCGTCGCGTCGCGCCGCGCTCCGGCTCGTAGCGTCCCCAGTAGACCGGGAGCGTCGCGGTGTCGAAGAGGTCCAGCCAGAGCTGCTGGTAGTCCTCGCCCGCCTGGGCGACCTCGAAGGCGGCGCAGCCGAACTCGAGGGCGTGGCGGACCTGGCGCACCCGGACGTCGCGGTGCGCGAGCGTCTCCCCGCTCTCGCTGGTGAGCCGCAGCGACGCCGTCCCTGTCCGGTGGTCGGTGCTCATATGCCCCACCGCCACGTCTCGCGTTCGGTCAGCGGCACGAGGTCGGGACGGGCAGGTGCCGTGGTGACGGCTGTGCGCCGGCCGCTGCTCGCTGCCTCGAGCAGCCCGGTCATGATCTCCATGACGTGCAGCCCGACCGCCCCGCTCGCCCGCGCCGTCTCCGGGGCTGCGCCGAGGCCGGCGGAGCCGACCATCTCGAGCAGCCCGAGGCCGCGCGAGGAGTCCACGAAGCCGGCTCGCGGCGCCACGAGGTCCCACGAGGTGCTGCCACGCCTGAGGAGCTCGACGTCCCCCGCGAAGGTGTTGGGGTCGGGGACGGCGACCGCGCCCTCGTCGCCGTACACCTCGATGGGCCGGGCCCGGGTGCCGGCCGCGTCGAAGCTCACCGTCACGGTCGAGATCGCACCGGTGGCGTGCTCGAGGGTGCCGGCGACGTGGGTGGCGACCTCCACCGGCACCACCTCACCGGCGCGGGCCCCCGAGGCGATGGTCCGCCGGTCGCGCAGACGACCGGCCGACCCGGTCACTGCCACGACCGGACCGAGCAGGTGGACCAGGCTCGTGAGGTAGTACGGACCCATGTCCAGCAGCGGGCCGCCGCCGGGCAGGTAGTAGAAGTCCGGGTTGGGGTGCCAGGCCTCGTGCCCGGGTGAGACCCAGGTCGCCACGGCGCCCGTCGGGGTGCCGATGAGCCCCGCGTCGATGATGGCGCGCGCCGTCTGGACGCCGGTGCCCAGGACCGTGTCGGGCGCGCAGCCCAGCCCGATCCCCGCGGCGCCTGCCGCCTGGACGACGCGGCGGGCGTCGTCGAGCGTCGAGGCGAGCGGCTTCTCGCCGTAGTGGTTCTTCCCGCTGCGCGCGCAGGCCAGCGCGATCTCGGCGTGCGCCCCGGGGGTCGTCAGGTCGAGGACCGTCTCGACGTCGTCCGTACCGAGCAGCTCGTCGACCGAGCACGCTCGGGTCCCGGGGAGGGCGTCCGCGACGGCCGCGGCCCGCGCGGGGTCGAGGTCGGCGACGGCGGCGATCCGCACCCCGTGGTGGTCAGCCAGCGTCGTCAGATACGCGTCCAGGATGACGCCGAGACCGATTACTCCGATTCCGTGCGGCTCGCCCACAGCAGGCCCCTCTCCACGATCGTGCGAACATTCGGGTCGGTGAGCACCTCGGGCGAGTGCCCGGGGGTGACCACGACGACGCGTCCCGCGCCCCACAGCCGGGTCCAGACCGCGGGCGAGGTGACGGGACGGTGCCACGGGTGCCACGGCTGCACGGGGTGCGTCGTGGTGGCGAGGACGTCGATGAGGTCGTCGTGCAGCACCCAGTACTGCTCCGTCTCGAGCTCGAAGTCCTCGATGCCAGCCATGATCGGGTGCTCTCGCCCCGCGTCGGTGACCTCGACCGTGTAGCGCAGGTAGTTGTCGCTGGCGTCGCCGACCCGCTCCTGCGGGTGCTTGCCCGGGTGGGTGGCGAACTGGCCCCCGACGAGCTGGAGGTAGTCCGAGCTGTTGCGGTAGGAGTCGGCGATCCCTCCGTGCCAGCCGGCCAGGCCCGTCCCGGCGGCGACGGCTGCCCGCAGCCCCGCGACGGCGGGGCCGCTGATCTCGGTCATCGTCACGCTCTGCAGGACGAGGTCGACCTCGGCCATCCGTGCGGCGTCGGCGTAGACCTCGTTGTCCTTCTCGATGTCCACCTCGAAGCCCTGCTCGCGCAGGAAGGGCACGAAGAGGTCGGTCGCAGCCTCCGGCTGGTGACCGTCCCACCCCCCGCGCACCACGAGTGCTTGTCTCATGTCTGTCGTGTCCTCTCGTGTCGCCCGGTCGGTTCGACCGTGGTCCTCGGCTCCGCTCGTCGCAGCCGACCCGCGGCACGGGTGGTCTCCCGCTCACGGCGGGTCAGGGCGACGGCGCAGGCGTGCGTGGTCAGCCTCGGCAGCTGGGGAGCGGTCTCGTCAGCAGCGCTGAGGATGAAGGAGATGCGCTCTGTGCGGGAGGCGGCGTCCTCCTCGACGCGGACGGGGAGGTGGCCCCAGGGGTCGTCGCCCATGCATCTCAACTCCCCAGGCCGAGCGGCATCGTTGCCGCAGAGATCGATCTCTCGAGAGATCTTGCCTTAGGAAGGCTGTGATGTCCACCATTGTTTTCGCGCCAGTTATGTGCGGGCGCTCCCCAGAGATCGAAATCTCAGGGATCGTGTCAGTGCAGCGGCAGTCCCAGCTCGAGGACACGCTCGGCGTTGCCGGACTCCAGCGAGGCGTTCGCCGCGATCCCGACGGCGAGGGACCGGAAGCCGTCCCGGGGCCCCGCGTGCAGGCCGAGGGGGTCGTGGCTGACCCCGCGGAAGACGTGGGCCAGCAGCGCGGCGTCTCCCCCGCCGTGCCCTCCTGCGCCCTCCGCCACCGGGACGGTGCGGGCCTCGCCCCAGTGCTGCTGGACCACCAGCCGGTTGCCGCGCACCCGCGCGGGCTCGAGGTCCTCGTTCACGGCGCCGGGGGTGCGCGCTGCCCCGCCGGGCTCGTCGTGGGCGCTCGCGTCGAGGACTCCGTGGCCGGGGAACGGTGGGACCGAGGTCCGTTCCACGACTGACAGCTCCGCTCGCCCGCCCGTGCCGTTGACCGCGACGGTGTACCCCTCCCAGGGGCCGTGGGCGTTGAGGGAGTAGGTGAGGGTGGCCCCGGAGCGGTAGTCGACGAGCACGGCCAGGTTGTCCTCGATGGTGATGGGACCGGTGAAGACGTCGAGGTCACGCAGGTACCCGTCGTGGTCCTCGGCCTCGAGGTAGAGGTCGCGCAGGCGGGGGTCGTCGCGCAGGTCGAGGGCGAAAGGGTCGCTCGCAGCGTGGTCACCGGTCCCGCGCACGGGCCGGTCCTCCAGCCCGCGCGCGGCCGCGTTCTCCGGCCCGTAGAACCGCAGCCCGCCGCTGGCGAAGACGCGGGACGGCACGTCGTCGAGCCACCAGTTGACGAGGTCGAAGTGGTGCGAGGACTTGTGGACGAGCAGGCCCCCGGACTGCTCCTTGAGCCGGTGCCAGCGCCGGAAGTAGTCGGCGCCGTGCCGTGTGTCCAGCACCCACTCGAAGTGCACCGACGTCACCTCACCGATCACGCCGCTGCGCAGCACCTCCTTGAGGGCGCTGTTGCGCGGGGAGTAGCGGTAGTTGAAGGTCACCGTCAGGTCCCGCCCGGTCTCGGCGCGGGCTTCCTCGATGGCCAGGGCGCCGGCCAGGTCGATGGTCAGCGGCTTCTCCACCACGACGTCGGCCCCGGCGCGCATGGCGCGGGTCACCAGGTCAGCGTGGGTGTAGTCCGGGGTGGTGACGATGACGACGTCGACCCGTTGCTCGGCGATCATCGCCTCGAGGGCCTCGGGGTCGTAGCGCGGCAGCGGGTCCGCACAGATGCCCAGCTCAGCGCACCTGGCGTCGTAGTACGCCGCGCGGGTGGGGTTCGGCTCGCACCAGGCCACCAGCTCGGCGACGTCCTGGTGGGGGCCGGCGATGGCCTCGACGAACATCTCGGCCCGGTTGCCCAGCCCTGCGACGGCGTATCTGCGGCGGGTGGTCATGATGAGCTCACTCTCGGTTCGACGAAGCGTGGGTGCAGGGCGGGTTGAGCAGGGCAGGTCGCGCGATCGCCTCAGGTCAGGTCGAGCCCGAGGTCCGCGATGCGTACCGGGAGGCCGATCCGCAACGACGACGTGGCCGCGATGCCCACGACGACGGACCGGAGCCCGTCCTTGTAGTTGGCCGGTCGTCCCAGGGAGTCCGGGGCCGGGCCGCGGAAGACGTCGGCGAGCATCTGCGCGTCGCCGCCGCCGTGCGCCCCATCGGTGCGGTGGATCGCCACCTCGCGCGAGGCCTCCCAGTGGCGCTGGACGAGGATGCGTTCTCCGCGGGGGCGCAGCTCGCCGGGCGCGTCCTCGTGCCCGGTCTTGGAGGCGTCGAGGTCGCGGCGGCCGTCGGCCCGGGGCAGCAGCGCACCGCGCTCGACGACCTCCAGCTCGACCCGTCCCTCGGTGCCGTTGATCCCCACCCGGTACCCCTCCCACGGGCTGTGGGTGTTGAGGGAGTAGGTGAGCGAGGCGCCGCGGGTGTAGTCGACGAGCACGGACATGTTGTCCTCGATCGTGATGCCGGGAGAGAACACGTCCCGGTCACGCAGGTACCCGTCGTGCTCCTCGGCGTCGAGGTAGAGGGCCTTGAGGCGGGGGTCGTCCCGCAGGTCCAGGGCGAAGGGGTCGTTGCTCGGCGGCGTCGTCGTGCCGCGTTCGGGGCGCCGGCCCAGGCCGCGCGCCTTGGCGTTGACGTCTCCGTAGAAGCGCAGGCCGCCGCTGGCGAAGACGCGGGAGGGGAAGTCGTCGAGCCACCAGTTGACGAGGTCGAAGTGGTGGGAGGAGTTGTGGACCAGCAGCCCGCCGGACCGTTCCCGGTCACGGTGCCAGCGCCGGAAGTAGTCGGCTCCGTGCATGGTGTCCAGCAGCCACTCGAAGTGCACCGAGGTCACCTCCCCGATCTCCCCGGAGGAGATGACCTCCTTGAGGGCGGAGTTGCGCGCGGCGTAGCGGTAGTTGAACGTCAGGACGAGGGACCGGCCGGTGTCCTCGAGCGCCTCGATGAATCGGCGGCTGCCCGCCAGATCCGTGGTCAACGGCTTCTCGATGACGACGTCCGCGCCGGCCCGCATGGCCCGGGTGGCCATCTCCGCGTGGGTGTCGTCCGGGCTGGTCACGATGACGGTGTCGACGCGCTCGTCGGCGATCATCACCTCGAGGTCGGCCGGCAGGTACCGCGGGACCGCGGGGAGCCCGGCGGCCTGGAGCAGCCCGTCGAAGTAGTCCGCACGCACGGGGTTGGGCTCGCACCACGCCACGATCTGCGCGACGTCGCCGTGGTCGGCGAGGATCGAGTCGACGTACATCTGCGCACGGTGCCCCGCCCCGACGACGGCGTACCGTCGCACTGCACCACCTGCACTGTCTCCCACGTGGACTGCTCCTGTTCTTGTCTGTCACGGACCGTCGGCCCAGACCCTCCGGCGGGTCTGGGCCGACGGTAGTACGTCAGCGCGAGCCGCTGCACACGATCAGCTCACTGATCGGTGCCGCGTCCCGGCCGGCAGGGATCAGCTCGTGGCCTGCTCGACCTCTGACATGAACTGCTCGGCCGCCTGCTCCGGGGTGATCTGACGGAACAGCACCTGCTCGTTGATGCGCTTGATGATGTTCACGACCTCACCCGAGCCGACGGGCGGGGTGGCGAGGGAGTCGACGATGACCGGCCCCAGGTCTGCCAGGAAGGCTGCGGACTGCTTGTCCACGTCGGTGAAGCTCTCCTGGACCGCCTCACGCACCGAGGTGTTGGCCGGCAGGCCACGGTCGGAGAGGATGATCTTGCCGGCCTCGACGTCGTTGAGCATGAAGTCGACGAAGAGGGCCGCCTCCTCCGGGTGCTCGGTCGTGGAGGAGATGGAGTAGTACATCGAGGGCTTGAAGTACATGCCCGTCCGCTCCCCGTCCGCCTCGCCAGGGTGACGCAGCAGCTTGAGCTCGTGACCGGCCGCGCTGGTCAGCGCGCCGAGCTGGTTGGTCCAGAACAGCGAGTTGCCGCCTTGCCCGGTGCCCACCAGGGACATCTCCGGGCCGCCGTTCTCCACCTCCACGCTCTTGGTCGCAGGCGGCGTCGCGCCGGCGTCCTGCAGCGTCAGGGACATGCTCCACCACTCGGCGAGGGTCTCCTTGCTGAAGCCCAGGCTGCCGTCGGGGTTGTAGAGCTCCTCACCCTTCTGGCGGGCGAAGATCGCGAAGCCGGGCTCGTTGAAGCCGTAGTCCTGCGCGCCGTAGACACCGTCAGGAGAGTTGGCGGAGATCGCGGTCGTGACCTCGATGTAGTCGTCCCAGGTCCACGTGGTGTCGTCCGGGAGCTCCACGCCGGCTGCCGCGTAGACCTCGGGGTCGGCGACGAAGGCGTAGGTGTTGATACCGGTGGGGACACCGAACTGGCCGTCGTCGAAGTTCCCGGCGGAGAGGATCTCCTCCTCGATCCCGCTCAGGTCCAGGCTGGTCAGGGCCGACATGTCCTGGACCACGCCCTTGGTGGCGTACTCGCGCAGGTAGCGCTCCTCCTGCATCATCACGTCCGGGGTGTCCCCGGCTGCGACGGTGGTGGAGAGCTTGTCCCAGTAGTCACCCCAGCTGGTGTAGTCGGCGACGATCGTGATGTTGGGGTGCTCAGCGGTGAAGAGGTCGATGACCTCCTGGTTGAGAGCGTGCCGGGTGTCCGAGCCCCACCAGGAGAACCGCAGCTCGACCTTCTCGTCGCCGCCGGCGGAGGTGCTGGTCTTGGGGGACGCCTCGGCGGGCGCGAGCCCGCCGTCGCCGCCGCCGCAGCCTGCCAGGAGCAGGCCGACCACGGCGAGGCCCGCGGTGGTGGCGATCGACCGGCGTCGGGCGCGTGGGGGGTGGGACGGGGGGAACGGTGAGGTGCTGTGCTGAGACATCATGCTCCTTTGCTTGTGCCTTGCAGTGCTCTGACGGGTCGTTCCGGTGAGATGTGCGTCGTGAGGGGCAGCGTGGCCGGCCTACTTGATACCGGTCGTGGCGATGCCCTTGACCAGGTACTTCTGGCCGAAGAGGAAGACGAGGAAGATGGGGATGAGGGAGACGATGGACATCGCAAACAGCGGCCCCCAGCTCGTCTGACCCGTGGCGTCGACGAAGGTGCGCAGCGCCACCGGGACCGTGTACATGTCCGGTCGGGTGAGGAAGATCAGCTGGCTGAAGAAGTCGTTCCAGGTCCAGATGAACGTGAAGATCGCGGTCGTGGCCAAGGCCGGGACCGACAGCGGCAGCATGATCCGGAAGTACGTGCGGATGTGACCGCAGCCGTCCAGGCGGGCGGCCTCGTCGAGCTCCTTGGGGATCCCGCGGAAGAACTGGACCATGAGGAAGATGAAGAACGCGTCCGTGGCCAGCAGCTTCGGCACGATCAGCGGCAGGAAGGTGTTGATCCACTGCAGCTGGGAGAACAGGATGTACTGCGGCACGATGATGACGTGGATCGGCAGCATGATCGTCATGAGCATGATCGCGAAGAGCAGCTTGCGGCCGCGGAAGTTCAGCCGGGCGAAGGCGTAGGCGGCCATCGAGCAGGCGATGAGGTTGCCCAGCAGCGACCCGGCCACCACGATCGCGGAGTTCATGATGTAGTGCCCGAAGGGGTGGGACAGTGCGTTCCAGCCACCGGTGTAGTTGCTCAGGTCGACCGTGGACGGGATGAGCGAGGGGTCCCGGAAGATCAACGAGCTCGGCTTGAAGGAGCTGGCCAGCATCCACAGCAGCGGGTACAGCATGATCAGGCCGAAGATGATGAGCAGCGTGTGCTTGACCACCGCCCTGGCTCGACGCTTGGCCGCGGAGGGCTTGCGGTGCTCGCGACGTCGCGAGGTGGAGGAGCTCTGGCCGGCGCTCGCGGACGACTTCTCGGCGAGGACAAGGGAATCAGTCATTGTAGAAGACCCAATACTTCGAGGCGAAGAAGTTCACGGCGGTGAGTGCAGCGATGATGCCCAGGAGCAGCCAGGCCATCGCTGAGGCGTACCCCATGTCCAGGGCTCCGAAGCCCTTCTGGTAGAGGTACAGCGTGAAGAAGAGCGTCGAGTCGGCGGGTCCGCCCGAGCCTCCCGAGACGATGAACGCCTGCGTGAAGGACTGGAAGGCGTTGATGACCTGCAGCACGAGGTTGAAGAAGATGATCGGCGTGAGCAGCGGGATGGTGATGGAGAAGAACAGCCGCACCTTGCCCGCGCCGTCGATCGCGGCCGCCTCGTAGTACATCTCCGGGATCTGCCGCAGCCCGGCGAGGAAGATGACCATCGGAGCCCCGAAGGTCCATACGTTGAGGATCATGAGCGTGCCCAGGGCGTACTCCGGGTGAGACACCCAGCCCTGCCCCTGGATGCCGAAGAAGGCGAGCAGCTGGTTGACGAGCCCGTCCGTGCCGAAGACCTGACGCCACAGGATGGCGACGGCGACCGACCCGCCGAGCAGGGAGGGCAGGTAGTACATCGACCGGTAGATCGCGAGCCCGCGGACACCGCGGTCGAGGATCATCGCCAGCCCGAGGGCCGCGATGAGCTGGAGCGGGACCGAGATGAACACGTAGCGGAAGGTCACCGCCAGCGCCGTGTGCAGGCGCGGGTCGTCGATCATCCGCTCGTAGTTCTCCAGGCCGATCCACTCGGGCGGCGCGAGCAGGCTGTAGTCCGTGAAGGACAGGTAGAGGGAGGCCGTGATGGGCCCCACGGTGATGAGGACGAGCCCGACGGCCCAGGGGGCCAGGAAGAACAGGGCTGCCTTGGCATCCCTCTTCTCGGACGCGGTCGCCGGCCCTCGTCTACCACGCCGTCCAGCGGTGCGGGTCGTCGAGCGCAGTTCCGTTGGTGCAGACATGGTGCCTCGGCAATCTTCGTTGATAGCCCGGAGTGTTGGAGAGCGCTCTCCAACTCATGTAGTAGTTTTAGCAGTGATGCACGACACATGTCAACGACGACTGTGTGGCGGGTGTCATGACCACCTGGACACACGCGAGTCAGGAGCACGTACCGTGCACGTCGCCACCACCGAACCGATCCCCACGCCGCATCCACTCTCCGACCGGTCACCGCTGACCGTCGCACTCCTGGGCGCCGGCGGCCACGGCCGATCCCACCTGCGGGTCATCGCCGACCTGTCCACCGCGCGGGAAGGGCGCCCCGCCCTCGTCGAGCTCGTCGCCGTCGCCGACCCGGCCCCGCCCGCCACCATCACCGAGACCCTCAGCGCCGACCGGGTCTACGCCAGCGCAGCCGACCTCTTCGCGGCGCACTCCCCCGACATCACCATCATCTGCACGCCCATCAACACCCACCTCGAGCTCGCCGAGCTGGCCTTCGCCCACGGCAGCCACGTCTTCCTCGAGAAGCCCACCACCCCGTCCCTGGCCACCTTCGAGCGGCTGCTCGCCGCAGCCGAGCGCTCCGGCCTGGCCTGCCAGGTCGGATTCCAGTCCCTGGGCTCCCACGCCCTCACGCGGGTCCGCGAGCTCGTCACCTCCGGTGAGCTGGGCACCGTGCGCGGCATCGGCGCGGTGGGGACGTGGACCCGCGACGAGGTCTACTGGGCGCGCGCCCGCTGGGCCGGGCGCCGCACGCTCGACGGCGTGCCCGTCGTGGACGGCGTGGTCACCAACCCGCTCGCCCACGCGGTCGCGACCGCGCTGGCCGTGGACGGCTCCACCCTGGCCGGCGACGTGACCGAGGTGACCACGGACCTCTACCGTGGCAACCGCATCGAGGCGGACGACACCTCGAGCGTGCGGATCCGGACCCGGACCGGCACGGTCATCGCCCTCGGGCTCACCCTGTGCGCGCCGGTCCAGACCGCGCCGCGCATCGTGGTGCACGGGTCGGCCGCGAGCGCGACGCTGTTCTACACGACCGACACCGTGCAGATCCGCCGCGGCGCCGAGGTCACGACCGAGCAGCACGGACGGACCGGGCTGCTGGCCAACCTCGTCGACCACATCCGCGACGGCGCTGCGCTGCTGTGCCCGGTCCAGGGGACGGGGGCGTTCATGCGGGTCCTCGATGCGGTCCGGGCGGCCCCGGACCCGGCCGAGATCTCACCTGAGCACCTGACCACGGTGCTCCCGGGGGCAGCTGGGCACCCGGCTGAACCGGCTGCACCGGCTCCGCCCGCGACCACCGTCGCGCCCCCGGTCTCCCCGCACATCGTGGTGGCCGACGTCGAGCACTGGTGCGAGCAGGTGGCCGAGCACCTGGAGACCTTCACCACCCTCGGCGCACCGTGGACGGTTCCCTCCCCCGAGGGTCCGCACCGCAAGCTGGCGACCGCCCGCGTGGCCGGGGTCGAGGTCGCCCGCCTCGTCGACGGGTCGGGCTCGCGTCCCTCCGACTCCCCCCGCCCGCACCTGCACCCGGTGCGCACCCTGGCCGGCGTCACCGTGACCGACGCCCGACCGGCCGACCACACCTGGCACGCCGGAGCCGGCATCGGCGTGCAGGACGTGGACGGGAACAACCTCTGGGGCGGACGCACCTACGTCCGTGACCACGGCTACCTCTGGCGCGACGACCACGGGTCGATCCGCCACGACCGAACGCTGACCCAGGACGCGGAGCACGTCACCGACGCGCTCACCTGGCTGGCTCACGACGGTTCGGCGCTGCTCACCGAGCGGCGCACCACACGCTGGTGGCAGCTGGACGAGGCGGCGTGGGCCCTGGAGACCAGCTCGACGCTGACCGCCGCGGCCGAGCGCGACGTCGTGCTGGGCAGCCCGGGGTCCAACGGCCGCCCGGGCGGCGGGTACGGCGGGTTCTTCTGGCGGGTGGCTCCCTGCAGCCAGATCGACGTGTGGTCCCCGGACCGCGTCGGGGAGGACGCCGTGCACGGCTCGCTCGCACCCTGGGTGGCCTGGCAGGCCACCGCCACGCCGTCGGGCGACGGCGGCGACGGCGGCGACGCTGGCGACGCCGGGGTAGGAGGCGGTGCACCCTTCACCCTCGTCTTCGCCGCAGGAGACGCGCCCACCGCCGCGGACCCGTGGGTGGTGCGCGCCGCCTCCTACCCCGGCGTCGGCTCGGCGATCGCCTGGGAGAGGCAGACGGTCCTGGCCCCCGGAGCACCCCAGACCCGCACGGTGCGCGTCGCCGTGGCCGACGGGCGCCTGTCCCGGCCGCGCGTGGAACACCTCGGCGCGGCGCTGGCGTGGAACGAGGTTCCACGCCTGCGGTAGCCGACAATGGAGTCCTCAGACGAGAAGACCGCGCGACCGCGACCGCCCCCTGGAGTCCCGATGACGCATGCTCCCCTCCCCTCCCTGACCTTCGGCGCCTACGCCCTCACCCCCGGGCCCGACGCCGACGCCGGCCGCGCCGAGGCGGAGTTCTACACCGGGCTGGGCGACCTCCCCGTCGCCACGATCGAGCTCCCGCTGCTGGGCGAGGGCGCACCGGCCCTGGACCCGGAGTGGATCCTGAGCACGCTGCGCCCCGAGTGGGACCTCATGATCACGTGCATCCCGCGGACCATGATGCGGTTGGCCACCTCCCCCGGCTACGGCCTCGCCTCGACCGACGCCGAGGGGCGGCGCGCCGCCCTGGCGGACCTGGCCGTCGCCCGGGACCTGGCCCACACCCTCGCCGCCGCGAGCGGCCGTCCGCGGGTGACGGCGATCGAGGTGCACAGCGCCCCCGGCCCCGAGCTCGGGTCGGTCGACGCCTTTGCCCAGTCCCTCGCCGAGCTGGCGACGTGGGACCTGGGCGGCGCGCAGATCGTCGTCGAGCACTGTGACGCGCTCGTCCCCGGGCAGGCACCGGTCAAGGGATTCCTCACCATCGACGACGAGATCACCGCGATCCGCACCGTGCTCGCCGCACAGCCCGACGCGCGACTGGGGGTGGGGATCAACTGGGGCCGGTCCGCGATCGAGGGACGCTCGAGCGAGACCGCGACCGAGCACGTGCGCGTCGCCGCCGAGGCCGGGCTGCTGCGCTCGATCATCTTCTCCGGGGCCACCGACCAGGCGACCGCCTGGGGTCCGGCCTGGGACGACACCCACATGGCACCGCGCGGCGAGTCCGCAGCCCTCGCCGCGTCGTCGGCCTCGTTGCTCGGGGTCGAGGAGGTGGCCGCGGCGCTGGCCGCCGCCGGTGACGCTGACCTCGCCTTCGTCGGGGTCAAGGTCACCGCGCGCCCTGCGCAGGCCTCCGCGGCCGAGCGGCTCGCCCTGGCCCGGGAGTCGCTCGCACTGCTGGTCGGAGCGGGCCTGGAGCTCGACGCCGCCGACGCCGCGGTGTGGATCGGCTGAGCCCCTCGCGCGGGTGGCAGAATCATCGGGTGACTGACACCCTGCCGAGCATCGCCTTCCACGAACCCCGCATCCCTCAGAACACCGGGAACGCGATCCGCCTCGCGGCGGTCACCGGTGCCCGGCTGCACCTGGTCGAGCCGCTCGGCTTCGACCTGTCCGAGCCCAAGCTCAAGCGCGCCGGCCTGGACTACCACGACCTCGCCTCCGTCAGCGTGCACCCCGACTTCGAGGCGCTGCTCGCCGGCGACCTCACCGCGCGGGTCTTCGCCTTCACCACGAAGGCGACGACCCGCTACGCGGACATCGTCTACCGTCCCAGCGACATCCTGCTCTTCGGCCCGGAGCCGACCGGCCTGGAGGACGCCGTCCTGGCTCACCCGCGCATCACCGACCAGGTGAAGATCCCGATGCTGCCCAGCCGCCGCTCCCTCAACCTCACCTCCTCCGCGTCCATCGTCATCTACGAGGCGTGGCGCCAGGCGGGCTTCGTCGGCGGGGTCTGAGTGCGCGTCGTCGTCGCCCCGGACTCCTTCAAGGGATCCCTCGACGCGGCCGGCGCCGCGGCGGCGATCGCCCGCGGCTGGAGGGCGGTGCGCCCGGGCGACGACGTGCGGACCGTGGCCCTGGCGGACGGCGGTGAAGGGACCCTCGCGGTCATCGCCGCGGCGGTCCCCGGCGCCCTGGTCCATGAGGTACCGGGCTGCACGGGTCCGGACGGGCGGGTCGTGGTGGGCCGCTGGCTCGAGCTGCCTGGTCGCCACGCGGTCGTCGAGCTCGCGCAGGTCAGCGGGCTGACGTTGATGGCGGCCCCGGACCCGCTGGGGGCGACCACCCGCGGGCTCGGTGAGGTGGTCGCAGCAGCGCTGGACGCCGGCGCGCAGTCCGTGACGATCGCGCTCGGCGGGTCGGCCTCGACCGACGGCGGGGCCGGTGCCCTCAGCGCCCTCGGCCTGGTGCTGCGCGACGCGACCGGCGCGGTGCTCCAGGACGGCGGAGGGGCGCTGGGCCAACTGGCAACGGCGGATCGCTCGGGGCTGCGCCCACCTCCCCCGGGTGGGGTGGTCCTGCTGACCGACGTGGACAACCCGTTGCTCGGCGCGCGGGGGGCGGCGCGGGTCTTCGGCCCGCAGAAGGGCGCGTCCGCGGGCGACGTCGAGCAGCTGGAGGCTGGGCTGGCGCGGCTCGCGCAGGTGCTGGACGGGGCAGGGCAGGTTCCCGGCGCCGGAGCGGCGGGCGGCACCGGCTTCGGCTTCATCGCCGCCTGGCAGGCGCGCGTCGTCTCAGGTGCCGCGCACGTCGCCGCCCTCGTCGGGCTCCCGGAGCTGCTGAGCGGCGCCGACGTGCTGATCACCGGGGAGGGGCGGTTCGACGGGACGAGCCTGGACGGGAAGGTGGTCGGTGAGGTCGTGGGCCTGGCGTCGCGTCCCGCGCTGCGGACCGCCGTCGTCGCCGGGTCGATCCCCGACGCGCGCTGGCTGGACGAGCACGGCGTCTGGCACTGCTCCCTGGTGGACCTCGCCGGCGAGGCGGCCGCCCTGGCCGACCCAGCGCGCTGGCTCACCGAGGCCGGCACCCGCGCCGCCCACGCCCTCACCACCCCCGGCCCAGCCGACCCCACTCCCCCCATCCCACCCATCCGCCCCCGCTGAGTGCTGGCTTGTGCACGCCTGATGTCCGATATGGGCGTGCACAAGCCAGCACTCAGCGGGGGGGTGGGGTGGGGTTAGTTGAGGGGGTGGGTTGGGGGGCGGTTGTGGGCTACGTCGATGAGGGCGTCGACGACGCTCGTGGAGACGTCGCGGACGAAGTCGGCGGTCCAGCACAGGGCGTGCGGGGTGACGATGACGTTGTCCATGGTGAGCAGCGGGTCGTCGGCGGCCGGCGGCTCCTGCTCGAGCACGTCGAGCCCGGCCCCGGCGATGCTGCCCGTGCGCAGCGCCTCGACCAGGGCGTCCTGGTCGATCAGCGGCCCGCGCCCGACGTTGATGACGTAGGAGGTCCGCGGCATCCGCGCGAGGAAGTCGGCGTCGACCATGTGGCGTGAGGACGGGGTGAGCGAGGCGGTGAGGACGACGTAGTCGGCCCTCGCCGCGAGGTCCTCCAGGCTGAGCAGCTCGACGCCGGCCAGCTCCCCGGCCGCCTGGCGGGCGCGCACGCTCGGGCGGTCCACCGTGACGATCCGGACCCCGAGCGGGGCGATGAGCTGAGCCAGGTCGGTGCCGACCCCGCCGACGCCGATGATCGCCACGGTCCGCCCCGCCAGCCCCAGCCCTCGGTAGCTCCCGCGGTCTTGCCAGCGGCCCTGCGCGGCGGCACGGCCGTTGTCCATGAGGCGATGGCTCAGGGCGAGCAGCAGGGTCATCGCCGCGAGGGCGAGCGGCCGGCGCACGCCGTTCGGGGTGTTGGTCACCACGACCCCCTCGGCGGCCAGGCCGGCGAGGTCGATCCCGTCGAAGCCCGCTCCGAAGCGGGCGACGTGCTTGAGGCGGGGCGCCGCGGCGACGACCTCCCGGGAGTAGCCCCAGTGACCGAAGGACAGCACGGCGTCGTAGGGGGCGAGCTCGGCGGCGCTCGGGTCGTGACCGGCGAGCGCGGGCATCACCTCCCAGCGCAGCCCCGCCTCGGTGAGCCGGTCCAGGCCGACGTCGCCGAAGATCGTCGAGCCGTCCGGTGCGGTCACGTCCGAGCTGAGCCCGACGACATACTCCTGGCCCGGGGTGCGCTGGCGGTGGGTCATGCTTCCTCGTCTCCGGACCGGTGACCCCTCGAAGGAGGCGCGATCCACTAAAGATCTGATCTATAACAGTAGTTAGCGGCTCTGCGCCGCGCAGTCGGGACTACTTTGCCTCAGTCATCAGATGATTGCTAGGCTACGTCTGCTCCTGTTCTCGCTCGAACCACCCACCCATCAATGACGAAGGGGTGCCAGACATGGCCCGCATCACCAGCATCGAGATCGACGACGTCCGCTTCCCGACCTCCCTCACCGCAGACGGCTCGGACGCGATGAACAAGGACGGCGACTACTCCGCCGCCTACGTGGTGCTGCGCACCGACGGCACCGCCGCAGACGGCTCCCCGCTCGCCGGGTACGGGCTGACGTTCACGACGGGGCGGGGCAACGACATCGTCGCCGTCGCCGCGCGCCAGCAGGCTGAGCAGCTCGTCGGCCGGGACGTCGAGGAGATGGTGGCGGACATGGGCGGGGTGTACCGCTTCCTCACCTCCGACGCCCAGATGCGCTGGCTCGGCCCGGAGAAGGGTGTGGTCCACCTGTCGCTGTCTGCTGTGATGAATGCCGCCTGGGACCTCGCCGGGCGCCTGGCCGGCAAGCCGGTGTGGCGCCTGCTCGCGGACATGACCCCCGAGCAGCTCGTCGACGTCGCCGACCTGCGCTACCTCTCCGACGCCCTCACCCGCGAGGAGGCCGTCGCGATGCTCCGCGCCAAGGAGTCCGGGAAGGCCGGGCGCATCGCCGAGCTCGAGGCCACCGGCTACCCCTGCTACACGACATCGGCCGGGTGGCTGGGCTACTCCGACGACAAGCTGCGCCGCCTCTGCCAGGAGGCGATCGACGAGGGCTACAACCACATCAAGCTCAAGGTGGGCGGGAACCTGGAGGACGACGTCCGCCGCTGCGCGATCGCCCGTGAGGTGATCGGTCCGGACCGTGTGCTCATGATCGACGCCAACCAGGTGTGGGACGTGGACCAGGCGATCGAGTGGACCAACGCCCTCGCGCCATTCGACCTGCTGTGGATCGAGGAGCCCACCAGCCCTGACGACGTGCTCGGCCACGCGGCCATCAAGCGCGGCGTGGCGCCGATCGGGGTCGCGACCGGCGAGCACTGCCACAACCGGGTCATGTTCAAGCAGTTCATGCAGGCTGGCGCCCTCGACTTCTGCCAGCTCGACGCCGGCCGCCTGGCCAGCCTCAACGAGATCGTCGCGGTGCTGCTGCTCGCGGCAAAGTTCGACGTCCCGGTCTGCCCGCACGCGGGCGGCGTCGGGCTGTGCGAGATGGTCCAGCACGTGTCGATGCTCGACTTCGTGGCGATCTCCGGCAGCCGCGAGGGCCGCGTCACCGAGTTCGTCGATCACCTGCACGAGCACTTCACCGATCCCTGCGTCGTCACGAATGCCGCCTACGTCCTGCCGAGCCTGCCCGGCTACTCGACCGAGATGCACCCGGCGTCGGTGGCCGAGTACCGCTTCCCGGACGGGTCCTACTGGCGCGAGCGCCACGCCTCGGCGGCCGCTGCGGCCGCTGCGGCTGCCGAGGGGCGCACCCCCGCCGCCGTCTGACCTCACGCCTCTCGGCCGGGCCGCCCCGCTGCGGTCCGAGCCCCGCCCCCCC
>NZ_BCRT01000008.1 GCF_001552735.1 Sanguibacter suarezii NBRC 16159 | reverse complement strand
GGCGGGGCGGGGCTGTCAGGTGGAGCCGCGAGGCGGGTCAATGGAACAGGTCAGCGCGGACAGGTCAGCGGGCCAGCCACCCACCGTCGACCGCGAGGACCTGCCCGTGGACGTAGGCCGCAGCGTCGGAGGCCAGGAAGACCACCACGTTGCCGATGTCCTCGGGGTTGCCCCAGCGCCCGGCGGGGATCCGCACGGAGAGCTGGGCGAGGCGGTCCGGGTCTGCCAGCAGCGCGGAGTTCATGTCCGTGGCCATGTACCCCGGTGCGACCGCGTTGACGTTGACGCCCTGCCCGGCCCACTCGTTGCACAGCGCCTTGGTGACCTGCGCGACGGCGCCCTTGCTCGCTGCGTAGGCGGGCACGGTGAAGCCGCCCTGGAAGCTCAGCAGCGAGGCGAGGTTGACGATCTTGCCCGCCCCGCGCTCGAGCATCGGCCGGCCGAAGAGCTGGCACAGCTGGAACACCGAGCGGAGGTTGACGTTGATCACCTCGTCCCAGGCCTCGAGCGGGAAGTCGACCGCGGGGTAGCGGTCCTGGGTCCCGGCGTTGTTGACGAGGATGTCGACGCGGTGGGCGGCGAGCACCTCCCCGGAGACGGCCTCCACCTGGGCCGGGTCGGACAGGTCCATCGCGAAGAAGTGCACCTGCCGCCCCAGGGCCGCGGCATGGTCGGTGAGCTCGGCTGGGACCCCGCTTCGCCCGAAGACGACGACGTCGGCGCCGGCGTCGAGCAGCGCCCGGGTGATCCCCGAGCCGAGCCCGCGCCCGCCGCCGGTGACGGCGGCGACCTGACCGGTGAGGTCGAAGGCGCTCACAGTGCCGCCTCCTCGATGACGGCGCCGGCAGCCGCAGCGGCGACGGCGTCGTCGGACGCACCGGGGAGCGGGGTCACGAGCACCTTGAGGCAGTCCTGCCCGGTGGTCGCGGCGTCGAAGGCGGCTGCGGAGTCGGCCAGGGCGAAGGCCCGGGTGGGGAAACCCTCGAGGCCGAGGGCGCCGGAGGCGATGAGCTCGATCGCCCGGGTCATGTCCGCGGTGGTGTACACGCGCACCCCCACCATCGACTGCTCCTTGAAGCAGATGGCCTGCAGGTCCAGCGCGGTGGGCTGCTTGTACACACCGACCACGACGATCCGCCCGAGCACCCGCGTCGCCGCGGTCACCTCGGCCGCCACGCAGGGGTGGGCGGCGGAGTCGAAGGTCGTGTCCGCCCCTTCCCCGCCGGTGAGCTCAGCCACGACCGACGTCATGGTCGCGTCCTCGGGCACCACGGTCAGGCCGAGGTCGTGGGCCACCGAGCGCCGCCACGGGCTGGGCTCGGTGATGACCACCTGACCGGCTCCCTCGTGCCGGGCGACGAGGGCGACGAGCACGCCGATGGGCCCCGCCCCGAAGACCGCGACCGTGTCGCCTGCCTCCATACCGGACCGGGCGACCGCGTGCACCGCGACGGCCAGCGGCTCGGCGAGGGCGGCGGTGCGCGGGTCGACCGAGTCCGGGACGGCGTGCAGCACGTGCGGGGGCAGTGCGACGAGGTCGGCCATCGCGCCCGGGGCGTCGATGCCGTAGAGCCCGAGCCTGCTGCACACGTGGGCGTTGCCGCCGCGGCAGGACAGGCACTCACCGCAGGAGATGAGCGGCTCGACGACGACGAGGGTGCCGACCGCGAGCCCACTGTCCCCCGGCTCCTCGATCCACCCGGACATCTCGTGACCGGGGATGAGCCCGTGCACCGCGCGCGGGTGCTTGCCGTGCACGATCGACAGGTCCGTCCCGCAGATCCCGTTGTAGGCGACCTTGACCAGGGCCCAGCCCTGCGGCACTGTCGGTCGAGGCACCTCGGTGACCTCGACCTCGTCGGTGGCCGTCCAACGGGCCGCGTGCATGGTGTTCATCTCAGGCTCCAGTGGTGAGAAGGGGAAACTGGGCGTTGCGTCCCGCGGTCCCCAGGACCTGCGGGTTGAGGATGTTGCGCGGCATCCGCCCGGCGCACACCTCGACGACGTTCTCGATGGTGCGTCGCTTGAGCTCGACGTAGGACTCCTCGGAGTACCAGGCCAGGTGCGGGGTGAGCACCACGTTGTCGAAGTCCATCAGCGGGTGACCGGCCGGCAGCGGCTCGGTCTCGTGGACGTCGATCCCTGCCCCGGCGATGCTCCCGGCGCGCAGCGCGTCCACGAGCGCGGCGGTGCTGATGACCCCGCCGCGGCTGGTGTTGACGATGATCGCGTCGGTGCGCATCCGGTCGAGCTCGGCCGCGCCGACGAGGTTGCGCGTCTCGTCGGTGAGGGGGGTGTGCATGGAGACCACCTGCGAGCGCTCGAGCAGCTCGTCGAGGCTCACCGCGGGGAAGCCGTGGAAGGTCGCGGCTCCCGGCTCGGCGCGCACGTCGTAGCCGATCACCTCGTAGCCCAGGCCGGCGGCCTTGCGCGCGGTGGCCGTGCCGATCAACCCCATCCCGATGATCCCGAAGACGCGGGCGGCGGTCTGGTACAGCGGGCGCACCACCGCGAGGTCGAAGCTGCCGGCCCGCATCCCGCGGTCCAGCCGCGGGATGCCCCGGCCCACCGCCAGCGCCAGGCCGATCGCGTGGTCGGAGACCGCCTCGGTGCCGTAGTCGGGCACGTTGCACACCGCGATCCCGCGCGCCGTGGCGGCCGCGACATCGACCGAGTCGACGCCGACGCCGTAGCGGCCGATGACCTTGAGCCCTGGCAGGGCGTCCATGATCTCGGCGGTGATGGAGGCGTACTGCACGAGGATCGCGTCGGCGTCGGCGCAGGCGTCCACGAGGGAGGCGGCGTCGGTGGACTGCGCGACGACGAGCTCAGCCCCCGCGGCGGCGGCGACCGTGTTCTCCGCGTCGAAGGAGTCGTGGTCGCACTCGGTGATGGTGATGCGCATCGTCTGGTCCTTTCAGGGCCGGCAGGGTGCAGTGCGGGTCAGCGGGCGAGCCAGCCGCCGTCGACGGGCAGCACCGCACCGTTGACGTAGTCGGCCGCACGTGAGGAGAGGAACAGGACGGCGCCGGCGATGTCCTCGGGCACGGCCCACCGCCCGGCCGGGATGCGGGCGAGGATGGACTCGCTGCGCTCGGCGTCCTCGCGGAGCTGGTGGGTGTTGGCGGTCGCCACGTATCCGGGGGCCACGGCGTTGACGTTGATCCCCTTGCTCGCCCACTCGTTGGCCAGCGCGCGGGTGAGCCCGGCGATCGCCGACTTCGAGGAGGTGTAGCCCGGGACGTTGATGCCGCCCTGGAAGCTGAGCATGGAGGCGGTGTTGACGATCTTGCCGTGACCGCGGGCGATCATCGTGGCGCCGACCTCGCGGGAGAGCACCCAGGCGCTGCGCAGGTTGACGTCGAGCACGGCGTCGAAGTCCTCGTCGGAGTGCTCCACAGCCGGTGCCCGGCGGATCGTGCCGCCGTTGTTGACGAGGATGTCGACCGGGCGGGCGGCCAGGTCCGCGGCGAGCGCGGCGACAGCGGCCCGGTCGGTGAAGTCGGCGCTCAGCGGGATGAAGGTGCGTCCGGCGGCCTCGACCGCGGTGCGGGCCGCGCTCTCGCCGTCGGGCATCGTGGTGGACACGCCGATGACGTCGGCGCCGGCTGCGGCGAGGGTGCTCGCGATGGCCAGGCCGATTCCCTGGCTGGCGCCGGTGACGACGGCCAGCTGGCCGTCCAGGCTGAACAGGCGCTCGGTGATCTGGGGGGACGTGCTGGAGTGGGACATGACGGTGCTCTTCTCTGATGGGGCCTGGCCGGCGCCCGTCAGGGCACCGTCAGTGCGGGGTGTAGCCCAACGCCTCCGAGATGGCGTTCGCGGTGGCGATCGCCTCGGGGGACATTGCTTCGATCTGGTCTTCGGTGTGCTGCAGGGTGATGGTGGAGATGGACACGCCGTACTTCACTGTTCCGGTGTGGTCGTAGACGGGGGCCGCCACGCAGATGACACCCGGGACGTTCTCCTCGCGGTCGAGGGCGTACCCCACCTGCCGCACCTGGGTGATCTCCCGCTCGAGGTCGGGGAGCGTGGTCAGGGTGCGGTGCGTGCGGCGTTCCAGGCCGGCCCGGGCGACGAATCGCTCGAGCGCGTCGTCG
The DNA here is from genome assembly GCF_001552735.1 of Sanguibacter suarezii NBRC 16159. GTDB lineage: Bacteria > Actinomycetota > Actinomycetes > Actinomycetales > Cellulomonadaceae > Sanguibacter > Sanguibacter suarezii. The sequence goes on along the minus strand of NZ_BCRT01000008.1, from coordinate 184,260 downwards.
GAGTAGCTGGCGAGGATGACCTTGCCGATCCCCGAGGAGTGCATCGGGATGGAGTGCCCCACCCGGGACGGCATGCGGTACGGCGTGTCCGAGTCCGTGCGGACCAGGTACAGCACCTCGTCGCCGTTACCGGCTCCGAGGTGGACCGTGCAGTGCACCCGCTCCACGAGGGCGTCGATGTGCGGCTGCGCGATCGCCGAGATGTCGATCCGTTCCAGGGCCCGCCCGGCCAAGGACAAGATCTTCGGCCCGGGCAGGTAGCCGCCGTCCTTGTTCACGGTGACGAACTGACGGTCCAGCAGCGTGGCGAGGATGCGGTGGGTGGTGGCCTTGGGCAGACCCGTGGCCTCGACGATGTCGGTGAACCGTGAGTAGGAGAACGCTGCCTCGAGGACCAGCAGCGTCTTCTCGCTCGCATTGGTGGTCGTCAGTGCCGTTCCATGCGCTGCTGCGGAGGCTTCGGTGTCCATCTCGTCCATCCCTGTCGGGCAAAGGCGCCATTGGTCAGCGCATGTCCGCGATGGCGAATCCGTCCATGTCGTCGAAGGACTGGTTCTCCCCCGCCATGGCCCAGACGAAGCTGTAGCTCTCCGAGCCGACGCCGGAGTGGACCGACCAGCTCGGGGAGATGATGGCTTCCTTGTTCCCTACGACCAGGTGCCGGGTCTCGGTCGGCTCACCCATGATGTGGATGACCCGTGCCTGGACCGGCAGATCGAAGTAGAGGTAGGCCTCCATCCGGCGATCATGCGTGTGAGCAGGCATTGTATTCCACATGCTGCCTGGGTGAAGGGTTGTGACACCCATGACGATCTGGCAGCTCTGCACGCCGTTCTCGTGGATGTACTGGTTGAGGGTGCGGCGGTTGGAGGTGAGCGGGTCGCCGAGCTCACGCACCGTGCCCTGCCCAGGCTCCACGAGGGTGGTGGGGTAGGCGGTGTGCGCCGGGGCGGAGACGAGGTAGAAGGCCGCGGCGCCGTCTGCGGCGTCGGGCTCGGTGGAGGCGAAGACGATGTCCTGGGCCCCGCGACCGATGTACAGGCACGCGCCCTTGGCCAGGGTGTACGTGGTGCCGTCGACCGTGACTGTGCCGGCGCCGCCGACGTTGACGATGCCGCCCTCGCGGTGGGCGAAGAAGAAGTCCGAGCGGATCTCGGGGTAGGTGCCCAGCGTGAGCGGGCCGGTGACCGGGCTGATGCCCACGAGCACCACGCGGTCGTGGTGGGTGTAGACGGCGTTGATCTCGTCGGCAGCGAAGAGGTCCTGCACGAGGTAGCGACTGCGCAGCTCTGCCGTGTCCATCCCCGGCACGTGCTCGGGGCTTGTTGCGTACCGCTGTTCCATGACGATCCTCACCTATATATACAGAGACGGTTGATGCGGGGGGCGGACCGTCCCGCCCGGGTCGGTCGGGACGGTCCGCGGGGTGTCGCCGGGCTATGTCAGGTCGAGGACACTGGGGAGCCACAGCGAGAGCTGCGGGATGAACATCACCACGAGGAGCATGACCACCAGGGCGATGAAGAACGGCACGAGCCTGCGGATGACGTCTTCGATGCGCAGGTTGGCCACCTTGGCCCCGACGAACAGGACCGGTCCCACCGGCGGCGTGATCGTGCCGATGCAGAGGTTGAAGATCATCACGATGCCGAAGTGGATCGGGTCCACCCCGAAGCTCATGACGATCGGCAGGAAGATCGGCGCGAAGATCAGCACGGCCGGCGTCGGGTCCATGAAGCAGCCGACGACGAGCATGACCACCGCGATGAGGAGCAGCAGCACCGTGGGGTTGTCGCTGATCGAGAACATCGCGTCGGCGACCATCGCCGGGATCTTGGCGAAGGACATGACCCAGCCCATGATCGAGGAGACACCCACGAGGAACATGACGATGGCCGTGGTGCGGGTGGAGTCCAGGAGGATCGGCTTGAGGTCACGGACCTTGACCGACCGGTAGATGAAGGACAGCGCGAGGGAGTAGACCACCGCGATGCACGAGGCCTCGGTCGGGGTGAAGTACCCGAGCAGGATTCCGCCGATGACGACGACGATGAGCGCCAGCGACGGGAGGGCGTCGACGATCGTCTTGGCCCGCACGGACAGGCTGATCTTCTCGGTGACCTTGAGCTCAGGCCGCTTGCGGGCGTAGAGGTAGACGATGACCATGCAGGTCACAGCCCACAGGATGCCGGGGATGTAGCCAGCCACGAAGAGCGCCGCGATCGACGTGCTCGAGACGAGGGAGTACACGATCATGAGGTTGCTCGGCGGGATGAGCATGCCGGCGGGAGCCGAGGCGATGTTGGTCGCCGCCGCGAAGTTCTTGTCGTACCCCTCCTTGGCCTGCAGCGGTCCCATGGTGGAACCGACCGCGGCGACGGCCGCGACGGCCGAGCCGGACACCGCTCCGAAGAGCGCGTTGGCGGCGACGTTCGTCTGGGCCAGGGACCCGGGCATGCGGCCCACGAGGACCTTGGCGGCGTTGATCAGCCGTAAGGCTATGCCGCCGTTGTTCATGATCACGCCCGCGAGGACGAAGAACGGGATGGCCAGGAGCGAGAAGTTGTTGATCCCTCGGAACATCTGCTGAGCCGAGGTGAGCATGCCGTTCTCGAAGCCGAGGGCGGAGACCATGGCCAGCGCGGAGGACAGACCGACCGCGACGGAGATGGGAGCTCCCAGGAGCAGGAACCCGAAGACTCCGACGACCAGGATGAGTGCTGCTAGAGCTGCGACGTCCATGAGTGTGCCCCTCCCTAAAGGACGTCCGGCTCGGCGTCTTCGACCGCACTCTCGGTGCGGCGGAGGATCCCAACCAGGTGGTAGACGGTGTAGAAGACGATGAGCACGCCGGAGATGGGCAGCGCCAGGTAGAGCGGTCCGACGGCGATCGGGAGGCCCGCGAGCTTCTGGTCCCAGGCCAGCTCGGTGACCTGCCAGCCGCCGTAGATGAGGACGAGCGTGGCGAAGGCCAGGATCGCGACCTGCATGAGCAGCCCGACGACGTACTGGACCTTGGCGGGGAGCTTCTTGACGGCGAAGTCGACGTAGATGTGACCGCGCTCGCCGAACACCAGGGCTGACCCGAAGAGGCCGAGCCAGATGAAGACGTACTTGGCGAGCTCCTCGGACCACCCGCTCGGGGAGTTGAGGACCTGGCGGGTGAACACCTGCCAGGAGACGTCGACGACCAGGACGGCGAACAGCACGACGCAGAACCAGCTCAGCGCGCTGTCGAGCCCCTTCTTGACTGTTTTCATGAGGAGACCTCTTCGGGTAGCCGGGTGATTACTCGGCCGCCGCGCGGACATTGTCGTAGAGGTCCTTGCTGGTCTGCGTGGCCAGCTTCTCCTCGATGAGCGGGGCGAGAGCGGTGCGGAAGGCGTCGGCGTCGACCTCGTTGAACTTCGCTCCGGCTGCCTCGGCGGCGGCCTTGCTCGAGGAGACCTCCTCGGCCCACAGGCCGGCCTCGTCCTCGATGGCCACGGCGAGCTCCTCGGCGAAGACCTTCTGGTCCTCGGCGGACATCTTGTCCATCGTCTTGGGGTTGACGATGAGGTAGTCGGGGAACATCAGGTGACGGGTGTAGGAGTAGTACGGCGCGATCTCGGCGTGCTTGAGGTTGGAGAAGATCGACTCGTTGTTCTCGGCGCCGGTGAGCACGCCGGACTGGATCGCGGTGTAGACCTCGCCCTGGCCCATCGGGGTCCCGGACCCGCCCATGAGCTCCATCATGCGCAGGTTGGTGTCGGACTCGATGACGCGGATCTTCATGCCGGCGAGGTCGGCGGGGGTGTTGATCGGCTTCTCGGAGTTGTACACGTTGCGGATGCCGCCGTGGAAGCCGGCCTGGACCGAGATGCCCTTGTCCTCGATCGAGGCGAAGAGGTCGCCGGTGACCGCGGGGTCGTTGACGACCGCCCGCTGGTGGTCCTGGCTGTCGAAGACGTAGGGCAGGTTGAACACGACGAAGTCAGGGTTGAAGTTCTCCAGGAGGGACCCGGAGACCATGGAGAAGTCGATCGAGCCGGCCTGCACCAGCTCGATGGTGTCCTTCTGGCTGCCCAGCGTCTCGTTCGGGAAGACCTCGATGTCGTAGCGTCCGTCGGTGCGCTCGCTGAGCCGGTCACCGAGGGCCTCGAGCACCTTGAACTGGGGGTGGGACTCGGTCTGGTTGAAGGCAACCTTGAAGACCGTGGTGTCACCGCCACCGTCCGCGCTGCCGTCCGAGCTGCAGGCAGCCAACGAGAGGGCGAGCGCCGAGACGCCAGCCATGGCGACGATCGAAACAACCTTGTTCCGCATCATGTGTAACTCCTTAGTGGGCTCACCGGGGGATGAGCAGACCGAGTACTGTCCTGGACCACCGGCGCCGTCGCCGAGGTGAATCCGACAACCGCGTCGGCATCACGTCCATGGAACTAAGTTCCGGTGGGTGGAACCAGTAGACCGGGGAACTTCGGTTCCGTCAACCCGCTGGGCGTGTCTGGCCTGGGTCGAGACCAGACTGAGACCTTCGCTACGGTGACCCCATGACAGCCCGCACCGACCTCGCCACGCCCCCCATCCTCCCCGATTCGGATATCGGTTTCATAGGACTGGGGGTCATGGGCGCACCGATGGCAGCCCACCTCCTCGCTGCCCGTCCCGCCGGTGCGAAGCTGCACGTCACCGCCCGGCGCCCGGCCTCGGCCCAGGCGCTCGTGGAGGCGGGCGCGCGCTGGCACCCCACCGCGCGAGAGCTCGGCGCCGCCTGCCGCGGACCGCGGCCCACGCTGGTCCTCATGGTCCCGGACCTGCCCGACGTGACAGCCGTGCTCGACGGCGCGGACGGTCTGCTCGCCGGGCTCACCGGCCCCGCGCTCATCGTCGTCTGCTCGACGGTCTCCCCCGCCGGGCTGCGCGCGTTGGACGAAGACGTCCGCTCCCGCACCGACGGACGAGTTCGGGTGATCGACGCCCCGGTGAGCGGCGGCGAGGAGGGCGCGCGCGCCGGCACGCTGTCCGTCATGGTCGGCGGCCACGACGACGACGCCGCCCAGGCCTGCGCCGTGCTGCGCCCCACCGGCACCCCGGTCCACCTGGGCCCGCTGGGCGCGGGACAGATCGCCAAGGCCTGCAACCAGATGATCGTCGCCGCCACGGTGCTCGCCCTGGGCGAGGCCTCCGTCCTCGCCGAACGAGCCGGGCTCGACGTCGGCGCCCTCTTCGACCTGCTCGGCGGCGGCTACGCCGGATCACGGATGCTCGAGGTCAAGAAGCGCCGCTTCGCCGAGCACGACCACAGCCCCTCGGGCGCCGCGAAGTTCCTCATCAAGGACCTCGGCTTCGCAACCGACGAGGCCGTGCGGACCGGCACCGCGACCCCTCAGCTCGACGTGCTGCGCTCGGTGTTCACCGACCTCACCGCAGCCGGCCTCGGCGACCAGGACACGTCCGTGGTGCAGGCCTTCGTGGGCAGCCTGGCGCGGATCGCACCGGCCGAGGCGCTGGGCCGTCACAGCTGACAACCCGCGCGTGATACCACCTCCGGAGCCCTCGCAACCATGCCAGAAGGCCCGGATCCAGGCCCCGCGAGGTGGGCTATCGTGACGACCGGCGAGCCCCTCGACGACGAGCGGGCAGACGCCGATCACACCTCAAGGACGATGATGAGCACTCCTCCGAAGACCCTCCTGGGGACGATGACCCCCGGCGGGCGGCGCAACTTCGCCGACACCCTGCGCGCCGAGAACACCGGCGCGATCCTGCTGCTCTCAGGCGCGGTCATCGCGCTGATCTGGGCCAACTCGCCCTTCGGCGAGAGCTACCGCGCCCTGAGCAGCCTCACCTTCGGGCCCTCAGCCCTGCATCTGGACCTCACGGTCGCCCAGTGGGCCACGGACGGCCTGCTGGCGATCTTCTTCTTCGTCGTCGGGATCGAGCTCAAGCGCGAGATCGTCGACGGCGAGCTGCGCCGCCCGGCGACGGCGATCGTGCCGATCCTGGCCGCGGTCGGCGGCATGGCCGTCCCTGCGGTCGTCTACTCGGTGATCAACACCCTGAGCTCGGCCGGGGACCCCAACGGCTGGGCCGTGCCGGTCGCCACAGACATCGCCTTCGCGGTGGCCGTGCTCACCATCTTCGGCAAGGGCCTGCCGACGGCTCTGCGTGCCTTCCTGCTCACCCTCGCGGTGGTGGACGACCTGCTCGGGATCATCGTCATCGCCGTCTTCTACGCCAACGGTCTGAGCTTCGTGTGGATGCTCGCGGCCTTCGTGGCGATCGGCCTGTTCGCCGTGCTGGTGCGCCGCCGCGGTGGCGCCTCCCCGTGGCTGCTCATCCCGCTCGGGGTGCTGGCGTGGGCGTTCATGCACGCCTCCGGGGTCCACGCGACGATCGCCGGCGTCGCCCTCGGGCTCACGGTGCCTGCCCTCGCCCGCGGCGGGGAGGCCACGTCGCTGGCCGAGCGCTACGAGCACGCCTGGCGCCCGCTCTCGGCCGGCTTCGCGGTGCCGGTCTTCGCCCTCTTCGCGGCCGGCGTCGCGATGACCCCCTCCGCGCTGGCCGACGCCGCCTCCAACCCGGCCGCGCAGGGCGTGTTCTTTGGCCTGGTGCTCGGCAAGCCGGTCGGCATCGTGCTGGCCACCTGGCTGCTGGTGACCTTCACCGGCGCAGCCCTGGACGCCTCGCTGCGCTGGCTCGACGTCGTCGCGGTGGCCTGCGTGGGCGGTGTCGGGTTCACGGTCTCGCTGCTCATCGGCGAGCTGTCCTTCGACCCGGGCACCGTGACCAGCGAGGCGGTCAAGGCCGCGGTGCTCCTCGGGTCCCTCACCTCCGCGGCGGCGGGCGGTGCGCTGCTCAGCTGGCGCAGCGCCGTACGGGCCCGCGAGCAGCGCTCCGGGGAGGTGCCGACCACCGCGTGAACGCCGCGTGACCACCGCACGGCCGCGGTGCAGACCTCGCCCGCTCCGCCGCTCGGCGGGCTGCGCACCGGCGGCGGAGCGGGTCCCCAGGTGACGGCCCTAAGATGTCCCGTATGACCGTCACCCTGAGCGATGTCGCACGCGAGGCCGGCGTGTCCCTGGCGACTGCCAGCCGAGCGATCAACGGCAGCGCGAACCGCACCGTGCGTCCCGAGCTGCGCGAGAAGGTGCTCGCTGCCGCGCAGCGGCTCAAGTACTCCCCCGACGCCAACGCTCAGGCCATGGCGCGCGGACGGACGACGGCCCTCGGCCTCATCGTCCACGACATCGCCGACCCGTACTTCTCGACCATCGCGTCGGGGGTGACCGCCGCCGCCGAGCGTGCCGGGCTGGTGGTCACCCTGGCCAGCACCGATCGTGACCCCGAGCGCGAGCTCGCCTTCGTCGACCTCATGCAGCGTCAGCGCGCCCGCGCGATCATCGTCGCCGGTGGGCGCTCCGACGACGCCGAGGCCAACGCCGCACTCACCGAGGCCCTCGCCGAGTACCGCTCGCGCGGAGGTGGCGCCGCGGTGATCGGCCAGGCGCTGCTCGGGGTGGACACCGTGACCATCGAGAACGAGGCGAGCACGAGCGAGCTCGCGAGCCGCCTGCACGCGCTCGGCTACCGGCGCTTCGCGATCCTCGCCGGCCCCGAGGGGCACCTCACCGCCCGCGCGCGCCTGACCGGGTTCCGGGACGGGCTCGCCGCCCACGGCGTGAGCATCGCCGACGAGGACGTGGTGCACTGCGCCTTCACCCGCGACGGCGGCTTCGAGGGCATGCAAGAGCTCCTGTCGCGCGGCCGGGTGCGCCCCGGCGGAGCCCGTGACGGCCACGTCGACGCGGTGTTCGCGGTCAACGACGTCATGGCTGTCGGCGCCATGGCCGCCGCCAGGACCGCGGGCGTGACCGTGCCCGACGACGTCGGGATCGCGGGCTTCGACGACATCATCACCCTGCGAGACATCACCCCGTCGCTGACCACCATCCGGCTGCCGCTCGCGGACATCGGCTCCTTGGTCACCGAGCTGGCGCTGTCTCCGGCCAAGCCCGAGCCGCGCGTCGTGCCGGTGGACGGCGAGGTCATCGTCCGCGACTCCACGCCCCGGCGGGACTGAGCCACCAGCGGTCGCTTGGGTTTCCCACAGGGCTGGAATACGCTTGCCGGCATGGCTCTCACTGATGCGAACCCCTCTGCCACCCCTGTGTCCAGCACCCCCCTCGGCGGCGTCGCCGGGTGGCCCACCGGCCTGACCGGCCTGGGCTACGGCGGCGACTACAACCCCGAGCAGTGGCCCCAGGCCACCCGTCTCGAGGACGTCGAGATGATGATCGAGGCCGGGGTGAACATCGTCTCGGTGGCGATCTTCGCCTGGGCCACCCTCGAGCCCGACGAGGGCCAGTACGAGTTCGGCTGGCTCGACGAGATGATGGACCGGCTGCACGCCGCAGGCATCCGCGTGGCCCTGGCCACCGCGACCGCGAGCCCGCCGCCGTGGCTCACCGCGCGCCACCCCGAGATCCTGCCCCAGCTCGCCGACGGGACCGTGCTGGGCCAGGGCGGACGACAGTCCTACGCGGTGACCCACCCGGTGTTCCGCCAGTACGCGCTGACCATGGCCACCGTCATGGCCGAGCGCTACAAGGACCACCCGGCCCTCGCGCTGTGGCACGTGGACAACGAGATCGGCTGCCACGTCCCGCGCGACTACTCCGACGCCGCCGCCTCCGCCTTCCGCTCCTGGCTCGCCGAGCGCTACGGCTCGATCGACGCCCTCAACGAGGCCTGGGGCACGGCGTTCTGGTCCCAGCGGTACAGCGCCTTCGAGGACATCCTCCCCCCGCGCACCGCCCCCACCTACGCCAACCCCACCCAGCAGCTGGACTTCGACCGGTTCAGCTCGCGCGCTCTGCTCGGCTACTACCAGGACCTGCGTGACACGCTGCGCGCCATCACCCCGGACGTGCCGATCACGACGAACTTCATGGCGTCCACCGGCACCAAGGGCATGGACTACTTCGACTGGGCCGCCGAGCTCGACGTCATCTCCAACGACCACTACACCGGCGCGGACAACGACGACCGCCACATCGAGCTGGCCTTCTCGGCTGACCTCACCCGCGGCATCGGCGGCGGGCGACCGTGGATCCTCATGGAGCACTCCACGTCCGCGGTCAACTGGCAGCCGCGCAACCGCACCAAGGCACCCGGTGAGATGCTGCGCAACTCCCTCGCGCACGTGGCTCGCGGGGCGGACTCGGTGATGTTCTTCCAGTGGCGCCAGTCCGCGGCCGGTGCGGAGAAGTTCCACTCCGCGATGGTCCCGCACGCCGGGCGCGACTCGGACGTGTGGGCCAACACCGTCGCTCTAGGTCAGGCGCTGCGCGACCTCGCCCCGGTCCAGGGCTCCACGGTGCGCTCACGCGTGGCGATGGTCTTCGACTACGAGGCGTGGTGGGCGAGCGAGCTCGACTCCCACCCCACCCAGGAGCTGCGCTACCTCGACCAGGCCCAGGCGCTGTACAAGCAGCTGTGGCTGCGCGGGGTGAGCACCGACGTCGTGCACCCGGGGGCGGACCTCAGCGGCTACGACCTTGTCATCGTGCCCACGTTGTACCTGGTCAGCGATGCAGACGCGGCCAACGTCGCGGCTGTGGCCGAGCGCGGGGGGACGGTGCTCGTCACGTACTTCTCCGGGATCGTCACCCCCGAGGACCACGTGCGCCTGGGCGGCTACCCGGGGGCCTTCCGCGACCTGCTGGGCGTGCGCACCGAGGAGTTCTACACCCTGCAGGCGACCGAGACCGTGACGGTCTCGGGCGGCGGCCCGCTGGCCGGCACCTACAGCGCGGACCTGTGGACGGAGAAGACACACCTGACCGGCGCACAGGCCGTCGCGGTGCACGACGACGGCGCCCTCGCCGGGCTGCCGGCTGTCACCCGCAACGCCGTCGGCTCCGGTTCCGCCTGGTACTCCGCGACCCGCTTCGAGGAGGCCGGCACCGCCGCGCTCGTGGAGGCCGTGCTGGCCGACGCCGGGGTGACCGGTGAGATCGAGGCGCCCGCCGGCGTCGAGGTGGTGCGCCGCCACGGCGCCGACGGTGCGAGCTTCCTCTTCGTCCTCAACCACACCGACGCCGAGGCGAGCGTCAAGGCCTCCGGCCTCGACCTGCTCACCGGCTCCACCGCGACCGGCGACCTCACCATCGCCCCCGGCGCCGTAGCAGTCATCCAGGAAAGCTGACCCGCCGACCCGCCGACCCGCGACCCTGATCCGGCCCTCCGGCCCTCGGCGCCCGGCGCCCGGCCCCACCCCCGCCTAGCTACCGTCCGCCGAACTCGTGAGCCACGCCCGTCTCGTCACCTCAGACGGCTGTGGCTCACGAGTTCGGCGGGAGGGGTGGGGCTGGGTGGGGGCTGGTCTTGGGGGCGGCGTAGCGGAAGGCGCCTAGGGCCAGGACTGCGGCGACGCACATGATGACGGCCATCGGCAGCGCCGAGTCCTCGCCGTTGAGGCCGACGAGCGGCGCCAGCACGGCGGCGAGCACGAACTGGGTGGCGCCCAGGAAGGCCGAGCCGGTCCCGGCGTGGTGACCGGCGGCCTCAAGGGCGAGCCCCGTGGCGTTGCCGAAGACGAAGCCGAGGGCCGCCTGCAGCAGCGCGAAGAAGCCGAGGGTCGCGGCCAGCGGCACCCCGGACAGCGCGCACACCAGGAGCCCGACGGCGGAGACAAGGATGCCCAGCAGGCCCACCCGCACCATGCCGCGGGCAGACCAGCGGTTGGCGCAGGCAGCCGCGACGCCGCTGGTGATCATGATGACGGCGGCGTTGAGCGCGAAGATGATCGAGTAGGTCCCCGTGGAGAAGCCCAGGATGTTCTGCAGCACGAAGGGCGAGGCAGAGATGTAGGCGAACATCGCGCAGAAGGCGAGGCAGAAGGTCAGCATGTTGCCGGTGTAGGCCCGGCGGGCCAGGACCACCCGTGCCGCTGCGACGGTCGCGCTCAGGCCGCCGGAGGTGCGGTCAGACTCCGGGCGCGTCTCCCGCGCCCACACCAGAGCGCCCACGAACATGAGGGCAACCAGCCCAGCCACGAACCAGAAGACCGCACGCCAGCCGAAGCCGGTGATGATCGCGCCGCCCAGCAGCGGACCGACGATGGGCGCGACGGCGCCGATGATCATGAGCACCCCGAGGATGCGCGTGGCCGCGGCGCCGCGGGAGGTGTCGGTGACGATGGCCCGCGCCAGGACGATGCCGGCCGCACCGCCCACCCCCTGCAGGAACCGCGCCGCCGTGAGCACCTCGACGCTCGGGGCGAGAGCGCACACGACGCTCGCGAGGAAGCACAGGACCGTGCCCGCCAGCAGCGGACGACGGCGACCGACGCCGTCGGACAGCGGACCGATGACGAGCTGGCCGACTGCCAGGCCCACCAGGAGCGCGGTCATGGTCAGCTGCACCCCGCTCGCGCTCGTGCCGAGGTCGGCTGCGATCTGGGGGAAGGCCGGCAGGTACATGTCGATGGCCAGCGGGGCGACGGCGGTGAGCAGCCCGAGCAGGACGATGAGCACCACCGGCAGCCGTGGGTCGGCGGTGGCGGTGGGTGGCACGGGGCGAGCGGGCGTGGAGACAGACATGACGACCTCAGGTCGGGGGTGGGGAACGGGCCGACTTTACGTATGGCAACATACATATGTCAACATATGCAGTACGATGGTGAGCGTGCCCACCGCAGACGCGCCACGTCCCGACCGCGACGTCACCACCGTCCTGCGCGACCTCGCCTGGACGATCCATCGCCGCGTGCCCGAGGTCGCCGGCCTGGACCCTCTGCCGTCGACCGAGCTGGCCATCCTCAAGCACGTCATCGACTCCCCGGGCGCAACCGTCACCGCCCTCGCCCGCCACCTCGCCCTGCGCCAGAGCAACACCAGCGCCGCGCTGCGCACGCTGGTCGCACGCGGCCTGGTGCACCGCGAGGTGAGCACCACCGACCGCCGGGTCACCCTCGTCTTCCCCACCGAGCTCGCCCTCGCGGACAGCACCATGATCTCGGCAGCCTGGTCCGGTGAGATGCGCGAGGTCCTGGACCGCCTCGACGCCGCCGACGTCGCCGCCATCGAGGCCGCGGCCGGCGCGCTCGAACGGCTCGACGCCGCCCTGCACGAGCAGACCCCGCCGCGGGGCTAGACGGCCGACGTCAAGGCTGGGCCGGGGCGATCACGTCTGTCCGGGGGCGCCGCTGGAGACCAGGTCCTCCCGCAGGTAGCGGGCGTAGCCTCCGGGGGTGCGCCCGACCGGTCGGCCCGAGGTCAGCACCCAGCACACGTCGCTCGCCACCACCCGCGCCCCGGCCCGGCGAGCGCTCTCGACGAGCAGCACGTCCTCGTGCTCGGGGGCTGGGGCATACCCGCCGGCGGCACGGTAGACGCTCCCCCGGATGCCGAGGTTCGCCCCATGAACGTGACCGTTGGCGATGCCGGGGGTGTGCGTGGCCGTCCACGCGGCACGTTGGGCCGGGGTGAGGTCGCGGGGATCAGGACGGACCGTGCCGATCATGAGGTCGGCGCCCTGCCCCGCCAGGCGGACCTGCTCCACCAGCCAGTTCTCCGGGACTGCGGAGTCGGCGTCGGTGCTCGCGACCCACACCCGGTCCAGGCCAGCGACCACCGGGCGCACCAGCTCCAACGCTTCCTCGACCCCCGCCGCCCGGGCCGCGCCGACGCACGCGTGCTCGGTCCGCAGCAGCGTCACCGGATGGCCGCGGACCACCCGCTCGGAGGCATCGCTGCACGCGTCGAGCACGACGACGACGGCCACCGCCGGAGCAGGCTGCACGTCGCGGGCGAGCGCCCGGCGCGCCGCGTCGAGGGCCTCCAGACAGCGCGGGAGCAGCTCCTCCTCGTCATGCACCGGCACGACGACGACGACCGCATCGACCGCCCCGGCACCGGCGCTCGATCCGTGGCCAGCACCTGCACCCCTCTGCGCCTGCGCACCGCAGGTGGTCATCTCAGCCCCGTCTCGGTCGCGACCGACCGGCCCGGCGGGCGGGTGAACACCTCGAGCAGGAAGTCCTCCTCCTCGTGGCGCACGGTCCGGGCAAGCTCGGGACGGGCCGCGATGATGGCGTGGACCACGTCCCCGCCGAGCGGGTACTCCGCGACCGGGTGACGCCAGTGGCAGGCGAGCAGGACGCCGTCGGGGGTGAGGGAGCCGATGGCCTGGGTGATCATGAGATCCAGGTCCTGCGCCGAGCAGTAGTAGCCCACCTCGGAGAGCACGACGAGGTCGAAGCTCCCCGCGGGCCAGCGCGCGGGTGTGGCCATCTGCTCGAAGGTCACCGAGCGCGGAGCTCGGGCGCGGGCCGCCTCGAGCGGGGCGGCGGCGATGTCGATCCCGAGCAGCCGGTCGCACCGCTCGGCCAGCTCGGCGGTCAGGACGCCGGTCGAGCAGCCGACCTCGAGGCCCGCCGCGAACCGGGCACGGGGCAGCGCCGCCAGCGTGATCGCACGCTTGCGCTCCTCGTACCAGCGGGTTTGGAAGCCCCACGGGTCGGCGCGTCCGTCGTAGAAGTCGTCGAAGAACGCCTCCCCCAACGACGCGGCGCCCTCGCCCTCGCCCACGGGGGCCGGAGCTGGGGCGGGAGTGACGACGAAGGTCTCCCAGTCGCGCTGGAAGTGGGCGAGCATCTGCGGGCTGAGCATCGCCTCGTCCCCGTCAGCCGCGGAGAGCGGGGCGGTCTGGGTCGTGTGGGCAGCGAGGGCGCGTGCCTTCATCTGCTGCTCCTGGTCGGTCAGGCGGAGCTGTCGCGCCCGCCCCCAAGGAAGCTCGTCGCCGTCGAGGCGCCCCCAGTGCCAGAACCAGACGGGATACTCCACGAGGTCGAGCCCTAGTCGCTCGGCGACATCCCGGGCGCACTGGCCCGCGATGCGGTGATCACGGTGTCCGTCCCCGCTCCACGGCGCGGCGATCGTCGGGTGCAGAGAGGTGTCGATCATGCGCTCGATCTCTCGCCGCACGACGTCGGCCTGCTCACGCAGCCCACCGTCGGTCAGGCCGAGGAAGCGAACTCCCGCGCGTGGGGCCACCTCGCCGACCGCCGTCACCAGCTCGGCCCGGCGCACGGTCGCCAGGGCGGTCGAGCTCCAGGTCGGGGAGTCCGGGTGCGAGCCCTCACCATCGGTGAGGACGAGCACCGAGACGGGGATCCCGCGTGCCGCGCAGCGCGCGACCAGCCCCGCGGCCCCGAGCGACTCGTCGTCAGGGTGGGCTGCCACGACGAGCAGCGCGTCGATCGCCTGGTCGTCGAGCAGCGGCAGGTTGCCCGTGACGTCGGACTGGCGCCAGACGTCTTCGCTGGTGCCGGCGTCGAGGTGGTTGAAGGTCACCATGACGGACCACCGACCGGGAGCAGGTCCGCCGAGCGCAGCAATGCCGGCACGCCCAGGGTTCCCACGAAGGGAGAACGCGTCTCGACGTCGTCGATCCCCGCGTCCACCTCGCCGAGGCGCTCCGCGCGGGCCAGCAGGTCGCGGCCGAGGGAGGCGTCGTCCCGCTCGGCGTGGTGCTGACGGACGTAGAGAGCGAGGTCGGCTGTCCTGCGCGCGTGGGTCTCGTCGAGGGCGAGCGGCGCCGGTCCGCGGGCGTGCGCGGACCTCTCGAGCACCTCCTCGACGCAGCGCGCCGCGACCTGGCGGCAGCGCCGGGCGAGGATCGAGGGGGCGAGCCACGACGGCGGGTCGTCGACGAGCGCGGCCGCCTCGCGCAAGACCGCTCGAGCCGACCACAGGGCGGCGTCGACCGCACCGAGGTGCGCCAACCCGATCTGGTCGTTCTCCCGCTCGCGGGCGGCAGCGAGCATCTCCCGCCCCACCCCGAGCGCCCCGCCCCACCAGCACGCCGCCACGCCGATCCCGCCCCAGGCGAAGCCCGGGCGGGTGAGGTACCAGCCGGTCGGACCCACGGGCACGGCGGTCACGTCCTCGAACTGCACCGGAGCACTGATCACCTGACGCAGGCCCCGCGCAACCCACGGGCCGGGCTCCGGCTGAACTCCGTCCGCGCGCAGGTCGACGGCGAACAGACGACGGCCGTCCGGGGTCCAGGCCGTCACCAGGGCGTGGCTGAGCTGCTGGGCGAGGGAGCACCACGGTTTGGTGCCGTCGAGGCGCCACCGGCCGGCTTCCTCACGTGCGGACAGCCGCACGCCGGGGCCTTCGGCGGCGAAGACTCCCCATGTGCTGTCTGCGCCCGCGCCCACTGCGCCCAGGTCCACGCCGTCGGGCACCTGGGCGAGGATGGCGAGAGCATCCAGGTGAGGCTCTAGTACCCGCGCGGTCGTGACGTCCTGGGCGGCGGTGCCTGCCAGCAGGTCCCACAGCGCCTCGGTCTGGCCGCTGCCCGCCACCGGCGCCACCCGCCCCACCCCGACCATCCACTCGAGCACCCGGTCCAGGTTCTCCTCGCTCGCTGGCGGCGGGGGGAGCCGGTCGAGCAGGGTGCTGTGCTGGAACTCGTCGTACACGGATGTCACACGTCCTCCTTCAAGGCCCTGACCTGCATCGCCGCTGGGCGATCGCTGCTGATCGCCGACCCTAAGGGACGGCGTGAGCCATCGCCCGTCGACAACGGACCTGTCGGCGCAACCCGGGTCAGACGGGTTGGACCACGACACTTGACTCGATACACCCAGTCCCTGTGCGGGCTGCGGACGCACGTCCGGGCACGTACGCTCAAAGGCATCGGAGCGCCGGCCGCGCAGGCCTGACCTGCGCGGCAGCCCCCGACCTCCCGTGACCACGACCTAGGAGCGCACATGAAGTCGAAGGCAGCATTCGTCGTCGGAGCCGGCATCGGTTACGTCTTGGGCACTCGCGCCGGACGGCGCCAGTTCGAGTCGATCAAGTCCCACGCGGCTGGCGTGTGGAACAGCCCGTCCGTGCAGTCGACGGTCTCCACGGTCCAGGACAAGGCCGCTGAGGTCGCCAAGGAGCAGGGCAGTGCGATCAAGGAGAAGGTCACCGAGGCCGTGCGCTCGGCCACGTCGCGTGACTCCGGGGACTCCGGCGAGAGCTCCGCGCGACCTGCTCCCAACGCCGGGACGCACGAGATCTGATACCCCTGCCGCCCCTGCGATTGACCGAACTTGTCGTTTCAACGCGCGGGCTTGACCAGCAGGTGGTAGAACTGTTGCATGCCGCGGTGCTCCTAGGAGCACCGGCAGCCTGAGGTCCGATGCGTTCAGCTTGACGAGAGTCGAGCACCCTTCGGGGTCGGTGGGCACCACGCTTCGTGCGAGCGAGGCGCCCACCGGCGCTCGGCCCAGGCTCCGCCCCCGCCGCTCATCCCTCCCTGCTCACCCCTCGCTGGCCGTGGTCGTGTGCGGGTCCCCGACAGGCTTGGACTCGGGAGACCCCCGTTCGCGCAGGTAGATCGCGAGCACCACCATGCTGGCCACAGCGAGGAACTCCGACTGCCAGTTCTGCAGCGTCCGGTTCCAGAAGTCGGGCGAGACGGCGTAGTCCGCCCAACCGAGCGGGGCCTGGAGCTGTTGGAGCCGCTCGGTGTTGAGCGCAGCCCTGCCGGCGACCAGCTGAGCCGTCCATGACAGCAGGAAGATCAGCCCCATCGTCAGCCCGAGCGAGCGGGCGTAGACCGCCAGGCGCCAACCGCCCGCCCGCGCCCACGCGGGCGAGTCAGGCTGTGCGTACTCCCCGACCTTCTGCTGCTCGTCTGACTCTCGACCGGCACGCCCCAGCTCCTTGGACTCCGGGGAACCCACCTGGATGAGCCACACGGTGAGGACGATGAAGAGGAAGAACTGCAGGTACTCCGACTGCCAGTTCTCCGCGACGTCCACCGCGAACTGGGAAGACGTCACGTACTGGCCAAAGCTCAGGGACGGCATCTGCTCGGCGGCGGCCTCCTCGTTGTAGCGCAGCATGCCCGTGATCGCCTGGCCCAGCAGCGCTGCGCCGAAGAGCCCGAGGAAGACCAGCCCCAGCCCATTGCGGGCGAGGGCCCTCCTGACCGCACTGGCGGCGCTCATCGGTGCATCACCCCGATGAGGATGCAGAAGGTCAGCCCCGCAGCGATGACCACCAGCACGACGGCGAACATGAACCGCATGTCATCCTCCCTCGACGACGCAGTCGTAGGGCTGCTCCACCCGGGGCACGCAGCCCGCCGCGACCACCAACCACCCGTCCCCGTCGAAGCGCGCCAGGAACAGCGTGTCCTGGGCGGTCTCCACCATGGCATGCGTGCCGAAGACCTCCACGCTCTGGATCTGCCCCGGGGCGCCAGTCTCAAGATCAGCCAGCTCAGCGGGGCACGTCCCGCTCGTCTCCAGCTCCATGAGCGTGCCGGGGGCGAGCATCATGCAGGCCTCATGGGGTTGGGTCGCCAGCGCCCCCTCAAAGGCTTGCACCGCCTGCTCGACCGCGGCGGTCTCGGCCGACCCCTGCCCCGAGCAGCCCACCGAGACGCCGAGCACCACGACCGCGAGCAGCGGCCATCGGCCGGTCGCGCAGGACGCCGCGAGACCGGAAGATCCCGGACACCAGCGTCGGTTCTCCACACTCTGGACGATATCTCCGGTCGTGTCCGGGCGCTCCCGCACGGAGTGCCTGGAGAGCGGGGGCCCACGCGGGCCGGTCGTCAGGGCAGCTTGGCGACCGTGAGCAGGACGACGGAGTCCTCGAGGGCCTCCAGGGCATGGCGCATCTGCGGCACGATGAGAAGAGTCCCAGGCGCCCCTTCCCAGGAGTTCTCCTCCGTGGTGAGCAGGACGCGTCCGAGGGTGACCTGGATGGTCGCCTCACCCGGGTTCTCGTGGTCGGCGAGGCGCGCTCCCTCGGTCATGGCGATGACGGTCTGGCGCAGCACGTGCTCGTGCCCGCCGTAGACGGTCTGCGCGCTACGACCGCTCGGCGCGGCCCGGGCGGCCTCGAGTGCGTTCCGGCCAAGGGCAGTGAGTGAGAACTTCTCCATCGGACCACTGTGGCAGAGATCGGCGTCGGCGCCCGTCAGAGGTCTTTCGCCCGGTCATGCCCTGCGGCGCTCTTGACTCCGCCACACCGGTTCCCTATTCTGGAAAGCGCATTCCAAAGGTGTTGTGTCGCCGGAGTGCGCCCGCTCTCGCCGCACTGGAATCGACCCACGGAGACCTTCGATGACCACCCGCACCCTGCGCATCGCCATGAACGGCATCACCGGCCGCATGGGCTACCGCCAGCACCTCGTCCGCTCCATCCTGCCCATCCGCGACGCAGGCGGATTCACCCTCGACGACGGCACCACGGTCCAGGTCGAGCCGATCCTCATCGGCCGCAACGAAGCGAAGATCAAAGAGCTGGCCGAGCTGCACGGCGTCGAGCACTGGACGACCGACCTGGACGGCGCGATCAACGACCCGAGCGTGGACATCGTCTTCGACGCCTCGATGACCAGCCTGCGCGCCGCGACGCTGAAGAAGGCCATGGCAGCCGGCAAGCACATCTTCACCGAGAAGCCCACCGCCGAGACCCTCGCCGAGGCGATCGAGCTGGCGCAGATCGCCCAGGAGACCGGCGTGACCGCCGGCGTCGTGCACGACAAGCTCTACCTGCCGGGCCTGGTCAAGCTGCGCCGCCTCGTCGACGAGGGCTTCTTCGGGCGGATCCTGTCCATCCGCGGTGAGTTCGGCTACTGGGTCTTCGAGGGTGACGTCCAGGAGGCCCAGCGCCCCTCGTGGAACTACCGCGCGGAGGACGGCGGCGGCATGACCACCGACATGTTCTGCCACTGGAACTACGTCCTCGAAGGCATCATCGGCACAGTCAAGTCCGTCAACGCCACCACCGTCACCCACATCCCGGTCCGCTGGGACGAGAACGGCGACGAGTACAAGGCCACCGCCGACGACGCCGCCTACGGCATCTTCGAGCTGGAGACCCCCGGCGGCGACCAGGTGGTCGGCCAGATCAACTCCTCCTGGGCAGTGCGCGTCTACCGCGACGAGCTGGTCGAGTTCCAGATCGACGGCACCCACGGCTCCGCCGTCGCCGGTCTGCGCAAGTGCGTCGCCCAGCAGCGCGCCCACACCCCCAAGCCGGTGTGGAACCCGGACCTGCCGGTCACCGAGCCGTTCCGCGAGCAGTGGCTCGAGGTCCCCGCCAACGCCGACCTCGACAACGGCTTCAAGGCCCAGTGGGAAGAGTTCCTGCGCGACGTCGTCGCCGGGCGCGAGCACCGCTTCGGTCTGCTCTCGGCCGCCCGCGGGGTCCAGCTCGCCGAGCTCGGCCTGCAGTCCTCGGCCGAGCGTCGCACGATCGACATCCCGGCGATCACGCTCTGACCTGACGCTCAGCCCGCAGGTCAGCACGAGGTCCCCCGGCCGTACTCGGCCGGGGGACCTCGTGCGTCGCGGGCCGCAGGGCGCACCGGCGGCGCGGCGTCAGCCGGCCAGCAGCCGCTCGGAACCGGCGACGGGATCGACGAAGGCGACCGGCGCCTGGGCGCGCTCCAGGCAGGACCGCGTCGCCTGGTCGGCCCCCACGCAGAGCAGGCAGCCGTCGCGCGCGTCGAGCAGCGCCGCCGCCTGCCCGACGACGTTCGCCACCCGGGCGCTCTCGATCCGCGCGACCTGCAGGTCCAGCACCACGACCGACGACGCGCTGGCGAGCGCGTCGAGCAGTGCGGCGAGCCGGTCGGCGTCGCAGCGGCAGATCATGCCCACCGGGCGGATGGTCGCGGTCAGCCAGGCTCCACCGGCTTCGGCGCCTCCCGGAGTGCATCCGGTGGTCGCTGACAGGGTGCGTTCGGCGATGGCAGTGCTCATGATCGTTCCTCCTCCTCGACCCGGTCGGGGCGATGAGTCCAGGGAACGCGCCGCGCCTGTGACAGGTCTGAGGGAATCGTCCTGAGCGGCTGTGACTGTCCTCAGCCCTCGCCCGCCGCCCCGGTCGCCGCCGGCCCGGACCGGCGGTAGATCCGGCTGGGGCCGTCGTCGGCCTCGACCTGGTCGACGAGGACGAATCCGCAGCGCCCCTCGTAGAAGAGGTGGTTGCTCACCTCGGCTTCGGGGGTGTCCAAGGTCCAGGACAGCGCCTCCGGGAACCGGTCGTAGACCTGGTCCCAGATCCTGCCGCCGTAGCCGCGGCGCTGGGCGGCCGGGTCGACGAAGATCCTCCCGAGGTAGTGGTGACCGTCCTCGCCGGGGAAGGCGAACACGGCCCCCACGACCTGGTCGCCGTCGACCGCCTTCCAGGCGTAGGGCTTGCCGACCGCCCACTCGCGGAAGAACTCCTCGGTGTCGTATCCCGGCGGGCCGCCTCGCTCGCGGCCGGTGTTGCGGCGCGTGGAATCGTCGAAGGACGCGGTCATCATGGCCGTGAGGCCAGCCACGTCGGATGCGTCGATGCTGGTCAGGACAAGCGGGACGTCAGACATCCTGCGATGCTAGCGCGCACGTCTCCCGCGGGGACAGGCCTGCGCGGGCCGCCGGCGCGCCCCGCGGTCACCCCTCGGCGGACGCGGCCGCCTCGATCGTCACGAGGTCCCGCAGGACGCGCTCGGGTTCGTCGTCCAACGGCATGTTGTCCGTGTCGAGGACCCCGTCGAGCGTCCCAGGAGGGTCCGCCTGGAGCGCGGCGAAGAGCGGGTCCAGGTCCTGCGGGGCGGGCCCGCGCTCGGCCACCAGCTCGAAGGTCTTGCGGGTGGCGGCCGCGGAGGTGAGGCTGGCGACCAGCACCTGGGCCAGCTGGCGGCGGGAGATGACGCCGTCGCTCGGATCGCTCGCCCAGCGGCGGTCGCCCTGCAGCATGACCAGCGCCAGCTCGTCGGTCGCGTTGTAGTCGAACCATCCCGGACGCACGATCGTGTAGGGCAGGCCCGAGGCCCGGACGAGGCGTTCCCCGCGGCGCTTCCAGTCGTGCCCCGGGGTGTGCTTCGTGACGCCGATCGCCGTCATGAGCACGATCCGCGCAGGCCTGTCGCCGAGTGCCGCCAGCACGTTGCGGACAGCGCCGTAGTCGACGGCCTCCGCCTCCTGGGCGCCGCCGTGGGACCCGTGGGTGAAGACGACGGCGGTGATCCCGTCGACGGCGTCGGCGAGGGCGTCAGCCCTGGTCAGGTCGCCGATCGTCTGGTCGGCGCCGTCTGCGAGGTCGGGACTGGGTCTCCGCACGAGGGCGCGTGTGCGGTGTCCTTGTGCGAGGGCCTCCTCGACGACGAGGCGGCCGATGCTGCCGGTCGCTCCGACGACGAGGACGTGCTGGGGTGCGGTGGTCATGGGTGTTTCTCCACGGGGATCGGGGGCTGAGTCGGCGGGAGCCGGTGGCGGGGCGGACGCCGGCTGCGGCGGCGCCGGTCGGCGAAGGAGCTCAGGCCTCCGGGATCTTCATGCCGAAGTTCTCAAGCGTGATGTCCGCCGGATCCGGCCCGCGGCGCACGCGCTCGTCGAGGCCGTCGATCGCGGCCAGCTGGTCCTCGGAGAGGACGAAGTCGGCCACGTCGAAGTTCTCCGCGATCCGGGCAGGCTTGGTGGACTTGGGGATCGCGGACCTGCCCTCCTGCAGGTGCCAGCGCAGCATCACCTGGGCCGCGCTCTTCCCGAAGGACTCGGCGATCGCCAGGATCGTGGGGTCGTCGAAGGTCCGTGCCCCGTTCTCGCGGTAGGAGGTGATGCCACCGATCGGGGACCAGGCCTGGGTGTGGATGCCCTGCTCGGTGTGGAAGGTCTGGAGGTCGCGCTGCTGGAAGTACGGGTGGACCTCGATCTGGTTGACCGCGGGGATCACGGCGGTCGCGTCCAGGAGGCGGCGCAGGTGCTCGACCGTGAAGTTGCTGACGCCGATGGCGCGGACCTTCCCGTCTGCGAGCAGGGTCTCCAGCGCGCGGTAGGCATCGAGGGTGAGCTTGAACTCGCTCGGCAGCGGCTGGTGCAGGATGAGCAGGTCGATCTGGTCGACCCCCAGCTTCCGCGCCGACTTCAAGAAGGCGTGCAGCGTGGAGTCGTAGCCGTAGTCGCTGATCCAGATCTTGGTCTCGATGAACACGTCCGCGCGGTCGACCTGGGAGTCGGCGATCGCCAGACCCACTTCGCGCTCGTTGCCGTAGGCGGCCGCGGTGTCGATGAGCCGGTACCCGGCCTCCAGCGCGACGAGGACCGAGGCGACCGTCTCCTCGGGCGGGGTCTGGAAGACGCCGAACCCGAGAGACGGCATCGTGACGTCGTTGTTGAGGGTGACGGGGATGGGCGACGGGGTGCTCATGGTGGTCTCCTGGTGGTGTCGGCGGGACAGCGGCGCTGTCTTCAGTACACCTGAGGCAGTCCCGGCCCGCTCGGCGGGGGCCCGGTTCCCGAGGCCTGCGTCCCTGCGCCGGACGACGCCTGGGTCGCGACCCAGGTCCGCAGCAGGTCGAGGGCGTCGGCCGACGGTGTGCCGGGCTGGGGCAGGTACGTCACGAGCTGCACCTGGGGGGCCGAGGCGAAGCTCAGGCTGTCGTAGCCGACGGTCAGCTCGCCCACGACCGGGTGGCGCAGGGTCTTGTCCCCGGTGGCGTGGATGCGCACGGTGTGACCGGCCCACCAGGCGCGGAACTCCGGGCTGTGGGTGGCGAGCTCGCCGACGAGCGCGGTGAGGGCGCGGTCGGCAGGGTCGTGCCCGGCGAGCAGCCGCAGCCCGGAGACGACCTCCCGCGCGCTGCGCTCCCAGTCGACGTAGAACTCGCGCGAGCGGTCGTCGAGGAAGAGGTACCGGGTGTGGTTGAGCGGCGGCGCGCCCTCGGGGAAGAGGTCCGGGAACAGGGCCCGGCCGAGGGCGTTGGACCCGAGCGGGTCGCCCAGGCGCCCGAGGGCGATCGCGGGTACGTCGGACATGGTGTCGAGCAGCTGGGCGGCGCGGGCCGGGAGCAGGGGGCGCCCGCGGGTGCGCGACGTCGCCGTCCGCCCGGCCGAGGAGGCCCGGGCGAGGTCGAAGAGGTGCTGCGTCTCGGCGTCGTCCATGTGCAGCGCCCGGGCGAGAGCGCGCAGGACGCTCTCGGAGACTCCGCGCAGGTCGCCGCGTTCCATCCGTGTGTAGTACGCGGTGCTCACCCCGGCCAGCTGGGCGACCTCCTCGTGGCGCAGCCCGGGGACCCTGCGCTCGCCGCCGAACAGCGCGACGCCGGCCTGCTCGGGGGTGAGCCGTGCGCGCATACCGGTGAGGAACTGCTGGATGTCGTCACGAAGGTCCATAGCATCTGACGCTAGCCCCGACGGGTACGGCGTGGCAGTCACTGGTGGTATCTCCCTGGGTCTGGGTGATACCAGCAGGGACTCTCACCTGCACCGGTCCCGCTCATATCGTCGAGGCATGACCACGAACACCATCACCCTCAACAACACTGTCCACATGCCAGCACTGGGTCTCGGGGTCTTCCAGACCGCGCCGCAGGAGACCAGCGCTGCCGTCGCCGAGGCCCTGCGCGTGGGCTACCGCCACGTCGACACGGCCGCGGCCTACGGCAACGAGCGCCAGGTCGGTGACGGGATCGCCGCGTCGGGCGTCGCCCGCGAGGAGGTCTTCATCGAGAGCAAGGTGTGGATCAGCGACTACGGCTACGACTCCACGCTGCACGCCTTCGACAAGTCCGCGGCCAAGCTCGGCGTCGAGCAGATCGACCTGTTCATCCTGCACCAGCCGCTGCCGTCCCGCTTCGACCTGACCCTGGACGCCTACCGCGCGCTCGAGCAGCTGCTCGCCGACGGCAAGGTCCGCGCGATCGGCGTCAGCAACTTCATGGTCGACGACCTCACCCGACTGCTCGAGGAGACGACGGTGGTGCCCGCCGTCAACCAGATCGAGGTCCACCCGTACTTCCAGCAGCCCGAGCTGCAGCGTCTGCACGCCCAGCACGGCATCCTCACCCAGGCCTGGTCCCCGCTCGGCGGCATCACCTCCTACGGCGGCGCCGCACGCAGCACCTTCGACGACCCGACGCTGACCGAGATCGCCTCCGCCCACGGCAAGACCGTCGCCCAGGTCATGCTGGCCTGGCACCTGCAGCAGGGCCGCTCGGTCATCCCCAAGTCCGTCAAGGCCGCGCGCATCGCCGAGAACTTCGACGTCGTCGACATCGAGCTCACCCCGAGCCAGCTCGCGGCCATCGACGCCCTGGACACCGGGGTGCGCGGCGGTCCCGAGCCGTCAGGCATCACGCTGGAGAACTACGGCATGCCCATCCCCGAGGCCTGAGCCGCCGACTCCGTAGCACCGCGGCCACCCGCGTTCCCGCAGCCGGGTCGGTCGTCCACGGACGACTGGCCCGGCTGCGGCACGTTCTGGGCCGGCGTGGTCGGGCGACCATCACGATCGGCCGGCGACCGTACAGTGGTCCGGTGCCTCCCACGATCCATCACGCGCCGCTGTCCGACGTCTCCCCCGCCACGCTCTACGCCATCCTCAAGCTCCGGGTCGACGTCTTTGTCGTCGAGCAGAACTGCCCTTACCCCGATCTGGACGGTGCGGACACCGCCCCCGGCGCTCTGCTGGTGTGGGCCGCCGACGACGCCGGGCAGGTGCTGGCCACCTCCCGCATCCTGGACACCGCGGACGGCGGCCGCCGCATCGGCCGGGTCTGCGCCGCGACGGAGGCCCGCCGGGGCGGGACGGCGTCGGCCATGATGGCTGCGGCCGTCGAGCTGTGCGGTCCGGTGAGCATCGTGCTGGACGCGCAGTCGCACCTGGAGGGCTGGTACGAGCGCTTCGGCTTCGTCCGCGAGGGCGCGGACTTCCTCGAGGACGACATCCCCCACGTCCCCATGCGCCGCCTGCCCGACGCCGCAGCTCGCCCCTGACCTGCGGCTCACGGTGGCGCGCAGCGCCGCAGGCGCGCCCGTCAGCAGCGGCTGATCAGCGCCGCGCCACGCTCCCGGCCCGCGGGACCACCAGCGGGGTCCCGGTCTCCGGGTCGTTGATGATGCGGCAGCGCAGGCCGAAGATCTCCTCGACGTTCTCGGCCGTCATCACCTCGTGCGGGGTCCCGCTCTCCACGATCGCACCGTCGCGCATGGCGATCATGTGGGTCGCGTAGCGGGCGGCGAAGTTGAGGTCGTGCAGCACCGCGACGAGGGTCCGGCCGGCCTCGTGCAAGCGGGCGCACAGCTCGAGGACGTCGACCTGGTGGGCGATGTCGAGGAAGGTCGTCGGCTCGTCGAGCAGCAGTAGGTCGGTGTCCTGGGCCAGCACCATCGCGATCCACACCCGCTGCCGCTGCCCGCCGGAGAGCTCGGCGACGCGTCGGTCGGCCAGGTCCGTGGTCCCGGTCGCCTCCATCGCCTCGCGCACAGCCGCGCCGTCGCTGGCCGACCACTGGCGCAGCAGCGTCTGGTACGGGTAGCGCCCCCGGCCCACGAGGTCGCGCACGGTGATCGCCTCGGGGGCGATCGGCGACTGCGGCAGCAGCGCCAGCCGCCGGGCGACCTCCTTGTTGTGCATCGCCGTGATCGCCCGGCCGTAGAGCTCGACCGTGCCGGCCTTAGGGGTCAGCGTCCGACCCAGCGCACGCAGCAGGGTCGACTTGCCGCAGCCGTTGGGACCGACGATGACGGTGAACGACCCCGCCGGGATGTCCACGTCGAGGCCGTCGACGACGACCCGCTGGTCGTAGGCCAGCCGCAGGCCGCGGGCCCGGACCGGAGGTACCGGCCCGGGTGAGGCGTCCTGCCCGGCCGGTGGCACGGCGTCGGGCGGGGTGAGGGATGCGGTCACAGGTTTCCCCGTCTCCATTCATGGGTGAGCAGGGCGGCGAGGTAGATCCCGCCGATCCCGGCGGTCAGCACCCCGACCGGGAGGGTGGCCGACCACGGCTGGTACTGGGCCACGAGGTCGGCGACGATCATGACGAGGGCGCCGAGCACCGCGGCGGCGACCATCCCCGGCCCCGCGGAGCCGGTCATCCGGCGGGCGATCTGCGGGGCGACGAGTGCCACGAAGGCGATCGGTCCGCACACCACGACCGCCGCGGCGGCGAGCACGACGCCGACGGCCACCGCCGCCAGCCGCACCCGCTGCGCGCCGACCCCCAGGGCGAGGGCGGTCTCGTCGCCCATCTCCACGAGCTGCAGGCCCCGGGTCAGGGCCAGCGCGGCCGCGCCGAAGACAAGGACCGCCACGGTGATCGTCCACACGTCGTCCCAGCCCCGGGCGCTGAGCGAGCCGTTGAGCCACGCGGCCATCTGCTGGGCCTGCTCGCGCTGGGTGCGGGTCACCGCGAACTGCACGAAGGCCAGCGCCATCGCCCCGACGCCGATGCCGATCACCACCATCCGGTGCGGGGCATGGAAGCCGCTGCCCGCGCCGAGCAGCACGAGGGTCACCGCGATCGCGCCGCCGAGCAGCGCGCCGACCGGGGCCGGCAGCACCCCCGGCCACACCAGGGTGACCGCGGCCGCTCCGGCCGCCGCCCCGCCGTTGAGACCGATGATGTCCGGGCTGCCCAGCGGGTTGCGGGTGACGGACTGGAAGATGGCACCGGAGATACCCAGGGCCGCACCGGCGCCGACGGCGACCAGCGCCCGGGGCAGGCGGTTGCTGAACACGACCCAGTGCTGAGTCTTGGAGCCGTCACCGGACAGCACGGCCGGCAGGTCGCCCAGAGCGATGCCGAGCTTGCCCAGGGTCAGGGAGGCTACGACGCAGACGAGGACCACGAGGGACGCGGCGACGACCACGGTCACCGCGCGGGCATTCCAGGGCAGGACGAGGC
This sequence comes from Sanguibacter suarezii NBRC 16159, assembly GCF_001552735.1. Taxonomy (GTDB): domain Bacteria; phylum Actinomycetota; class Actinomycetes; order Actinomycetales; family Cellulomonadaceae; genus Sanguibacter; species Sanguibacter suarezii. The sequence continues at coordinate 157,575 of NZ_BCRT01000008.1, read as the reverse complement.
CGAGGAACCAGCGGTGGTCACCGGCTCCCGGGTCTCCCGGGCGGGGGGCACACGCCGGTCCCGGCGACGGGGTGGGCAGCGTGGCTGCGGCGTCGGCGGCGGTCACATCCCGCTCCCGGACCGGCGGACGGCGACGTAGAGGAAGGGCGCTCCGACGAAGGCCGTGACCACGCCGACCATGAGCTCACCGGGCCGGGCCACGATGCGCCCGACGACGTCGGCTCCCAGGAGCAGCACCGGGCCGAGGGCGACGCTGTAGGCCATGAGCCAGCGGTAGTCCGAGCCGGTGAAGGTGCGCACGATGTGCGGGACGGCGAGGCCGACGAAGGCGATGGGCCCGACGGCCGCGGTGCACGCCCCGGCCAGCGCGGTCGCCACGAGGGCGCCGATCAACCGGGTGCGACCGGCGTTGCCGCCGAGGGCGCGGGCAGTCTCGTCGCCCAGAGCCAGGGTGTTGAGCGGGCGGCCCAGCGCCAGCGCGGCCACCAGACCGACCGCCACGACGGGCCAGATCATGTCGACCACCGAGCTGGGGCGGCCCGCGAGGGAGCCCACCACCCAGAAGCGGTAGGAGTCGAAGACGGTGGGGTTGGTCAGGGTGATCGCCTGGATGCCGGCCATGAGCGCGGCGGTGATCGCGGCTCCGGCCAGGACCAGGCGCACCGGCGTCGGCCCGCTGCGACCTGAGCCGATCGCATAGACGACGGCCGCGGCGAGGAAGGCGCCGGGGATGGCGAGCAGCACGGCGCGCTGGCCGAGGGAGCCGAGCACCACCGTGCCCAGGACTACGGCGGCCGAGGCGCCGGCGTTGACACCGAGCAGCCCTGGGTCGGCCAGAGGGTTGCGGGTGATGCCCTGCATGAGGGCGCCGGCCGCGGCCAGACCGGCCCCCACCAGGAGGCCGAGCACGGTGCGTGGGATCCGCGAGGACACGACGGTCGAGGCGAAGGAGTCGTCCGGGGAGACCAGCCCCTGCCACACGGTGCTCAGCGGCAGCTGGTTGGATCCCACGGCCAGGCTGAGCCCAGCGACCAGCGCGGCAGCCGCGAGCGCGAGGACCAGACCGACGCTCAACCCCCAACGCCGCGCAGGGCCGGACGTGAGCGTCCGGCCCTGCACAGGTACGTCGAGTGCTGCGGTCATCACCCGACCTTAGCGACAGCCTCAGCGATCATCGGCACGTAGCGGTCGATGGCCCACGGCACGCTCAGCGGGGTGCCGACCGTGACGGCCATGCCGAGCTGGCGGTCGACCATGGGCACGTACGCGCCCGAGGCGAAGGCCGGGATGGACGCGAAGAGCGGCTGCGCCTCGGTGGCGGCCTGCTCGTCGGTGTCGTTGAACCACGTGAACAGGACGTCGACGTCGCTCAGCTTGTCGGAGTTCTCCAGGCCGAAGGGCGCGGTGAACAGCCCCGTCGGGGCCTCGAGATCAGCGACCGACGGGGCGAGGGTGAAGCCGAGGCCGAGGATCGTGTCGATGCGCGGGTCACCCGGCACGTAGACCTCGAGGGTGCCCAGCTCCTGCGCGGCGACGTAGGCGACGGTCTTGCCTGCGAACTCCGGGTGCTCGGCGGCGGCCTCGGCCAGCGTCGTGTCGATCCCGTCGATGAGCTCCTGTGCCTGCTCCTCGCTCTTGCCCAGCGCGGTCGCGGCGATGGTGATCTGCTCGTCGAGCGGGGTGATCCACGGGCCCTCGGGGTAGGCGACGACGTCGGTGAACTCCGACAGCTGGTCGAAGGTCGCCTGGTCGATCCCGGACTGCGGGGCGAGGATGAGGTCCGGCTCGAGTGCCACGATCGCCTCGACGTCGAGCTCGGGGTACATGGTGATGGTCTCGGGGAGCTCAGCGCCCTCCGCTTCCACGGCCTCGCGGAACCACGGCTGGTAGCCCTCATCGTCACCAGCCCAGTCGTCGACCTCGACGCCGACCGGCACGACGCCGAGGGACAGGGCAATGTCGCTGGCTCCCCAGCCGAGGGTGACGACCCGCTCGGGCGCTTCCTCGATGACCGTCTCCCCGAGGGCGCCGGTGATGGTCACCGGGAAGGCGCCGGCGGTCTCGCTGGCACCGGCGGAGCCGCTCGGGCTGGCGTCGGTGTCGGTGTCGTCAGAGGAGCCGCAGGCGGCGAGCGTCAAGGCCAGCGCGGCGGTGGTCGCCGCAACGAGGGTGCGACGGGCGCGAGCGAAGGGCAGGGATGAGGCAGCCACGGGGAGAGCCTTCCGGTATGAGGTTCGGGGCACAGAGCCCACTAACGTGCTTTGGTAAGCCTAACCTCATGGCCCCACAGCCGAATAGGCCTTGAGTCCGCCCACCCGTGTGACGTGGCCAACACCACCCCCCCTCCCGGACCAGCGCCCCCACCCCATCTGGAGGTATGGGGCGTGCTCTTGACGACAGAACGTGCCTTCAACAGCACGTTCTGCCGTCACAAGCACGCCCCGTACGACCTCGACTGCGCAGCAGGCGGCTGGTGGTCAGGCGTGGCCCAGCAGGTGCTGGTGGCTCAGAAGATGTTCTGCGTCTCGCGGTAGGCTCGCCAGACGTTCTCGAAGAAGTCGTCGTCCTCGGGGATGGGGCGCACGGGGCGCCAGACGAAGGAGCACTCCCCCGCGCCGGCGCCGGCGCCGGCGTCGGCGGGGGCGTCAGGGGTGGCAGCGTCGTCGAGGCTGCCAGCAGCACCCTGCCCGCTGCCTTCGGCGCCCGACCACGCAGCCTCCTGCACGACGTCGTCCAGCGCGCCGCCGTCCAGGGCGAAGCGGAAGATCTCCGGCAGGTCGAGCTCGGTCTGCGGCGCATCGCCGAAGCCGACCTGGGGCAGGTGGCCGGAGGCGTCGGTGTAGAGCACCGACCCGCGGCTGCGCCCGCCGTGCGCGACGTAGTCGGCCATCGCCGATAGGTAGACGTACTGGGTGGTGATGATGTCGCGGACGAGGAAGGTGCGGTTGACCGAGCGGCGGCTGCTCGGGTCGGCGACCACCAGCGAGTCGTAGGCGGCCAACCACTGGGTGACCTGCGCGAGGGCCTGCTTGATGGACTCCGCCGAGCGCACCGGGCCGGCCTTCTCGCTCATGAGCGAGCTGGCCGCACGCAGAAGCTCACCGGTGTTGTCCGCCTCTCCGGCGGCCACCCGGGCGGCGGCGCCGGCCACCAGGGCGACGGCGGCCTCCACGACCGGAGCAGCGACGTCGGCGAAGGGGGCGAGGTCGAGCGGGGCGTGCGTGCGGCGGGCGGCGATGAGCTGGGAGGCGCGGGTCGCCCCGACCTGCCCGGAGTTGAGGGCCGCGCCGCCGGGACGGTAGATCCCGTGCGCGCCGCCGGCCTCCCCGACGGGGAAGAACCCGGTGACGTTGGACTCCCACCACATGTCCACGACGAGCCCGCCGTTGTTGTGCTGGGCGCACACGTCCACCTCGAGCCAGTCGGTGGCGAGGTCCACGTAGGGGTTCTTGCCGAGGTAGAGCTCGTAGGAGGGCATGTTCATGTGCTTGAGCCGCTCGATCGGCGTGCCGAAGAGCGCACCACCCTTGGCCAGGTAGGCGTAGGCCTCGGGCGAGATCTTCGAGGCGTCGAGCTCGGCCTGCATGGGGTTGCGCGTGAAGTCGAGGTAGACCTTGCGCCCACGCAGCACCGTCTCCTGGTAGACGAGCAGGTCGATGAGCGAGGAGCCGTCGAGGGCCTTGCGGATGTCGAAGGGCCACTGGTAGCCCTTGAGGAAGATCATCGACAGCTGGCGGCCGTAGTCGGGGATGGTCTCGGTGAGGAACTCCCGCTCATCCCCGCCGTCCGCATCGGTCGACACGAAGCGCGGCATGACCTGCATGTACGTCCCCGACACGTTCCACCGCGGCTTGGTCGAGGCCAACCCGAACTGCCACTCGGTGAGGTTCTTGCCGTGCACCCCGGCGCGGTAGGCGGCCCCCGAGGCGCCCCACTGCCCGTTGGGGAACACCGAGGTCGCATACATCCCGGCCGGCCCGCCGGTCGCGTAGACGAGGTTGGTGGCGCGGAAGAGCACGTAGGGGCTCTGCGCGCCGTCGTGCACGACGTCGGTGCGCAGGCAGAGCAGGCCCACCACCTCGCGCTGGGCCTCGCCGGGCGCGCCGTCGGCGGCGGCCGGGACCTCGCGGGTGAGGACGTCGACGACGCGGCACTGGTCGTAGATGCGGGTGCCGTTGCGGTGCACCTTCTTCTCGAGCTGCTCGACCATCGACCGCGAGGTGTACGGACCCACCGAGGTGGCTCGGCGGCGCGGGTCGTGGTCGGTCTTGTAACCGATGAACTCCCCGAAGCGGTTCTGCGGGAAGGGCACACCGAGCTCGCACAGGCGCAGGAACCCGCGGGCGGACAGCGCCGCCTCGCACAGGGCGTTGTCGCCGTCCATCGCCCCGCCGGAGAAGAGGGTCTGGGCCATCTCCCGGACGGAGTCGCCATCCCCGCCGGACAGCGTCATCTTGTAGTACGTCTGCTTGTCCGAGCCGGCGTTGCGCGAGGACCCGGCGTTGACCTTGTCCGCCACCATGACGATGTCTTCCTGGCCGAACTCCCACAGCCGGTCCGCGGCGCAGAACCCGGCCGATCCGGTCCCCACGATGACCGTGTTCGCCGACACCACGGGCACGTCGTACCCGGCGATGCGGACGGTCTCCACGTCGTAGCTCGCGTTGACCGAGTGGTCACCGGCGGGCTGGGCGGCGGGCGAGGACGAGGCGGGCTGGGCGGGCATGAGGTTCTCCAGAGACGGGGCGGCGGGCGAAGGGGCGGGCGGCGGGCGGGGCGGCGGGCGGGGCGGCGGGCAGGACGGAGGCGGACGACGGCGCTACAGGCGCGGGATGTGCATGCCGCCGTCGACGTGGAAGACCTCGCCGGTCGAGTACGGCGTCTGGCCGGAGGCGAGGATCGCGACGGCGCCGGCGACGTCGGAGGGGCGCCCCCACCGGGGGTTGGGGGCGAGGCCGTCGGCGAGCAGCTTGTCGTACTTCTCGGTGACGCCGGCGGTCATGTCGGTCGCGATGACGCCGGGGCGCACCTCGTAGACGACGATGCCCTCGGGGGCCAGGCGCGCGGCGAAGAGCTGGGTGCCCATGGAGACCCCGGCCTTGGAGACGCAGTACTCGCCGCGGTTGGTCGAGACCGTGGTGGCCGAGATCGAGGAGACGTTGACGATCGTGCCGACGGGGCTCTCGTTCGCGGACAGGTCCTCCCCGCTGGCGTCGCGCTGGGCGATCATGGCGTTGGCCACGCGCTGGGTGAGGAAGTACGGCCCGCGCAGGTTGATGCCCAGCACCCGGTCGAAGCTCTCCGCGCCGGCCTCCAGGAGGTCCGCCCGGACCGACGGCGCGACGCCGGCGTTGTTGACCAGCAGGTCGATGCGACCCCAGGCCTCCAGCGCCGCGGTGACGTAACGGTCGTGGTCGGCGAGCTCGGCGACGGATCCCTGGACGTAGAGGACCTGCGCCGGGGCGCCGTCGGGCCCGGCGCCGCGCAGCTCGTCGAGGAGCTCGGTGGGCTCGTCACGGGTGGCGAGGATGGCGACGGCGTAGCCGTCGGTCAGCAGCCGGCGGGTGATCCCCAGCCCGATTCCGCGGTTTCCACCGGTGACGAGTGCGACCTTGGGCATCATTGCCATCCTTCTGGGGTTCGTCCGCCGAGGCGGGCTGTCGTGCGGCGCAGGCGCGCCGTGTGCTGCCCGCCATCGTTCCAGAGTCGCGACGTTTGGGCAAGCGCTTTCCAGGATGGTTGACGGCGTGTCGCGGGAGTCCTATGCTCGCTGGAAAACGCCTTCCGACGTGCGTTCCCACGGGCGGGCGGCGCCCCACCACCGAACGGACTCGACGATGACCTCCGGCGCACCTGACCTGTCCCGCCTGTCCCTGAACACGGCGACGACCAAGCTCCTCACCCTCGCCGAGGCCGTCGACGGCGCCGCGCGCGCCGGCTACGGCGGCGTCGGGCTGTGGCGGGACCGGGTCCAGGAGGTCGGCGCGGACAAGGCCGCCAAGATCGTGGCCGACGCCGGGCTGCGTGTGTCCTCCCTGTGCCGCGGCGGCTTCCTCACCGCCTCCGACGACGCCGGGATCGCCTCGGCCCTGGCAGACAACAAGGCTGCGATCGTCGAGGCCGCGACCGTGGGGACCTCCGAGCTGGTCTTCGTCGTCGGCGGGCTGGACGCGAACCCCGGACCGGGCCTGCCGGCCCGCAGCTACTCGGCCGAGGCCGAGCGCGACGCGGCCAAGGACCTCGTGGCCACCCGCCAGCGGGTGGCCGACCGCATCGCCGACCTCGCACCCTTCGCCGCCGAGCACGGCGTGCGCATCGTGCTCGAGCCGCTGCACCCGATCTTCGCCGCGGACCGCGCGGTGATCTCCACCCTCGGCCAGGCCCTCGACCTCGCTGCACCGCACCCGGCCGACGTCGTCGGCGTCGTCGTCGACACCTATCACGTGTGGTGGGACCCGGCTCTGGAGGGGCTCATCGCCCGGGCCGGGGCGGAGGGGCGCCTGGCCTCCTACCAGGTGTGCGACTGGATCCTGCCGCTGGCCGCGGACCCCCTGCTCTCCCGCGGGTACATGGGCGACGGGTACATCGACTTCCCGACCATCACCCGCTGGGTCGCGGCGACCGGCTACGCCGGCGACATCGAGGTGGAGATCTTCAACCAGCAGATCTGGGACTCCGAGGCGGACTCGGTGATCGCAACGGTGGCTGACCGCTACACCCAGCTGGTCGCCCCCCACCTCTGACAGCGGTTCACCCCGGCCGCCCGACGGCCCGGTCCTCGCCAGCCACCTCCCCGCCAGCCACCTCCCCGCCGGCCAAGTCCCCGCCGGCCAAGTTCCCGCCGCCCGCTGACCGCCCGGTCCTCTTCCGTCAAGTGCGTGCTCTTGGTGCGAGGGCGTGCGTTTGAGAGCACGCCCTCGCACCAAGAGCACGCACTCGCGGGGCGATGCTCGGGCGCGGGCGGCGGTCCGCCCGCCTCAGGGCGGGCGGACCTCAGACTGTGGGGGCAGACGCCGCCCTCAGACCTCGAGGGTGCTGCGGTCGACGCCGACGTGGACGTCGAGCACGCACGCGCCGGCGAGGTCGGCTGCCGCGAGGGACAGGCCGCCACGGCGGTAGTGGGCCGCCGTCTCGACGCCGTCCAGCGCCACGCCGTCCGCCAGGACACGGACACCTGCGCCGCCCGGCTCGACGTGGAACCGCACGGTGCGGTGCGCCCCGGCCAGGTCGATGCCGATGGTCAGTCCGTCGTCCTCCAGGGCGAGGACCGGGTCCACGACCACGGCCCCGGCCCGCTCGACGATCCCGAGCGCACCCTGGACCAGCTGGCGCAGGTAGATGCCCGGGCCGCTCGAGTAGACGCGCCAGCCGCCCTTGACCCCGACCGTCCCCTCGCGCAGGCGGTCGAAGTTCGCGGCGGCGTCGTAGCGGTCGGTGAAGGCCGCGTCGGAGGAGGAGTAGTAGCAGTTGCGCTGGCGCGGCAGGCTCGTGCTCAGCCGCTCGAACTGGCCAACCGGGCTGATCCGCAGCAGCTCGGTGACGAGCCGCTCGCGGCCCAGGGTCGCCAGCGCCTGGGTGTAGCGGATGTGGGCGTGGGTGTACATCAGGCCCACCTCGCGGCCGAAGTTCGCCGCCTGCTCCCCGCGCCGGAAGAACCGCGTCTGACCGTCGTGGAAGGGCGCCGGGCGGTCCATGAGACGCACGCCGTCGGGGAAGTGCAGGTGCTCCTCGACGAGACTCTCGTGGCGCAGCACCTGCTCCGGGGTGAACAGCCCAGCGATGATCGACCGGGTCATCGGGATGAGCCGGTAGGACAACCCGGTCCGGTCGTCGCTGGGGTGCAGCACCGGCCAGGGGCCCTCCGGGGCGAAGACGACGTAGCCGGCGAGCACGTCGTCGAGCACGAGACGGTCGGTGAACTCCGCGGTGATCGTCGCCGCCTCGGCTGCGAGCTCGGCGGCGAGGGAGTCGTGCGCGGTCCCGCGGAGCAGGGCGTCGAGGGGGCTCGCCGCCTGGAACAGGAGGGCCACGGTCCAGGCGGAGGCCATCTCCTCGCGCATCGAGGCCTGGGCGGGCTGGAGAGTGTCGTCCCAGTCGCCCTCACCGTAGGAGAGCAGCTCGGTGCCGGGGGCACGGTGGCTGCGGATGTAGTCGAGGGAGGCCCGGACGTGCTCGGCGATGGGGGCGCTCACCGTGCTCGGGCGGCGCAGCGCGCCGTCCCAGAACGGGACCTCGACATCGAGGATCGCGGTGTCTCCGGTCGCGGAGAGGTACTCCCCCAGTGCCATGAGGGGCCAGACGACGACGTCGCCGTGGGCCTCGTCGGAGTACCGCTCGCGGTAGGCGTCGAACATGAACCACTGCGGCAGGGTGCCGTCGGGCAGCTGGTGGGAGAACACCCGGCGCACGATGTCCCCGGCCGCCTCGAAGTGCCCGAAGGCCAGGTTGAGCTCGAGCGGACCCTGGCAGACGTCGCGGGTCCCCCATGCGGCCCCGGAGTACTGCTCGAGGCCGTGCGGCACGAGGAAGTGCACGAGGGCGTTCTGCGTGAACCACGGCAGCAGCAGGTTGACCTCGGCGAGGCGCCCCTCCCCCTCGACGCGCAGGTTCCGCGTGTAGTCGGCGATGTAGCCGCGGTGCCCGGCGAGCTCGGCCCCGACGTCGAGCGGCTCGGTGAGCACGGCCGCCGCGGCGGCGAGCGCCCCGTCCGCGCTGTCGAGGTCACCGGTGAGCACGAGCGAGGCCGACGTGGTCGCGCCGAAGGCGATCGTCGTCAGGCTGGTGCCTCGCGAGGTGCCGTCCGCGAAGAGCGCTGCGTCGTCGCCGAGCAGGCCGCTCTGGCTGGCGAGCACGTAGGTGAGCTCGGGGCAGTGCTCTGCCACGTCGGTCCCGGCGTCGGCGGTGAAGACGAGGGCCCGGCCGTCGAGGGCCCGGGTGGCCGTCCACGACTGGTCGCCGAGCTCGATGTCAGCGGTGAGGATGACCTCGAGCGGGTGGTCGGAGTCCAGGCGGACCTCGATGGCACGCCCGTCGTGGCTCGCGGTGGTGCGGACCTCGATGCGTCCATGCTCGGTCGCGTAGACCCAGCGGATGCCGCCGAGGTCGAGGACGAGGGCCGAGGGGAGGCCCAGCAGCTGCCACTGCTCGCCGGTGCCTGTGCCGGTGCGCACCAGGGCGCGCACCCCGGAGGAGCGCAGCAGGTTGAGGTGGTTGCGCTGGACGGAGACGAAGCGGTTGGCGGTCGTGTTCCCGACCACCACGTGCGAGGCGAAGACCCCGTAGGCGTAGGCGGTCGCGGAGAGGATGTTGTCCGCCGGCGCGACGTCGGAGCCCGCCTTGAGCACGTGCCCGTGCGGCCGCTCGACCGCGAGCTCCTTGGCCCGGCTCACCACGTGGGAGGCCTCGGGGGTGAAGTAGGACAGCAGGCGACCGGCGGCGTCGCGCTCGGGCTGGAGCACCCGGGTCGACGGCGTCGAGTGCGCCCCTGTGCCGCCGAGGGCGATCAGCTCGTCGTCGGTGAGGTCGCGGCCGGCGAGGAGCGGGGCAGAGACCAGGAGCGAGCTCGATGCCGTGGGGTTGGCGCTCTCCTGGGGCGCCGGGGCGTCAGCGCCCGGCGCCTGCGCGGCGAGGGAGACAGCGCGGTCGAACAGGCCCGGCACCGCCTCGAGGGCGTCCCCCAGCTCGCCGCGGTAGTCCGCGACGAGGGCGGTCACCGCGTGCAGGGTCCGCGGGGCGGCGAGGTCGAGCTCGGGTCCGAGCAGGACGGGGAGGGCCATCTCGTACTGGTAGACGAGGGAGTCCCAGTCCGGGAGGTCGAGCCCGTGGGCGCGGCCGTCCGCCTTGGACTCGAGCCCGTAGAAGGAGAAGCCGTCGGTGAGGTACGCACGGGCCCCTTCGACGAGGGCGGTCACTGCGAGCGGGAGGACGGGCGCGGTCGCCATGGTCTGCCGGCTCGCGACGACGGAGCCGGCGCGGGCGTCGTCGAGCACGTGGTGCACGATGTACTGGCTCACGTAGGGCTCGTTGTTGACGGCCGTCGAGATCGGCGCCAGCGCCAGGTCCTGAGCGACGACGACGTCGTAGCTGGCCCCTGCCGTCTCCTCGCCCGCTGCCTCCAGGTCGATCCGCCACACCCACACGTCACCAGCCGGGTCGAGGGTGAGGGTCACCGCGTAGCGGGCCCCGAGGGCCTCACCGGTCCACCGGGCACCTGAGGAACCCGCAGCGCAGACGCTCGCAGAGCGGCCGCCGACGAGGGGCACCCCCTGGACTGTGCGGCCACCCGCTGCGTCGACGCCGTGACGACGCAGGAAGACTCCGCCGATCATGGCGTCGTGCTCGCTCGGCACGTACTGGTTGACCAGCATCGACCCACCGTGGGTGATGGTGCGCACGTCACCGGCCTCGGACAGCTCGATGCGGGTGGCGCCCGCCTCGAGCACCGCCGCGGCTGGCGCGGGCCGCTGAGGGCTGCGCGGGGCAGGCAGGTCAGCGACTGCCACGGCAGGGTCGGTGGCGGACGGGTGGGCAGCACGGATGGTCATCGTGAGATTCCTCAGTTCAGGCAGGGGCGGACGGGCAGGTGCCCGTCCGCCGTGGGCGGCGCAGCTCGGACTGCGCGGGTCAGCACAGTCCGAGCCAGCGCCGAGCGGGCTCAGTCAGCGCAGGTCAGACGGCGAGGGCGTTCGCCGTCGCCACCTCACCCAGCCAGCGGGCGCTGGGCTTGACGGTCCGCTCGAAGGTCGAGCGGTCCACGCTCACGAGGCCGAAGGTCGGTCCGTAGGAGCCCCACTCGTAGTTGTCCAGCAGGCTCCAGTAGAGGAACCCGACAACCTCGATCCCGTCGGTGATCGCGCGGTGCATGCCTTCCAGTGCGCCCTGCATGTAGGCCACGCGGCGGGTGTCGTCGTCGGTCGCGATGCCGTTCTCGGTGACGAAGACGGGCACTCCCGGAGCCATCTCGTGGGACAGCCGGATGCCGTCCTCGAGGGCACGCGGGTAGAACTCCCAGCCGGTCAGGGTGCGCTCAGCGCCCTCGGCGATCGGCAGCGGGCCGTCGGTGCCGATCTTCGTGCGGGTGTAGGCCTGCACACCGACCCAGTCGTCTCCGGCGGCCTTCTCCAGGTACCAGGCGTCACGGTGGTAGCCGTACTCGCGGGCGATCTCCTCGCAGCCCGGCTCGGGCTGGAAGTCCTGGGTGGCCACGGTCCAGCCGGTGCGGAAGTCCCCGGCCTCGGCGAGCACCGCCCGGCAGGCTCGGTGCGCCTCGAAGAGGGTCTGGCCGACGTTGACGTCCGGACCGGGCTGGCCGAAGGCCTGCAGCGTGGTGCCCTGGCCATCCCCGCCGGCCATCATCGCGACCATGTTCGGCTCGTTGATGGTGCACACCCACTCCACGCCCTCCAGGACGGGGAGCACAGCCCGGGTGTAGAAGGCGAAGCGCTCGACGGCGTCGGGCGCACGCCACCCGCCCTCGTCCTCGAACCACTGCGGGATGGTGAAGTGGTGCAGCGTGACCATGGGCTCCAGGCCCATCTCACGGGCGGTCGTGACCATCCGGCGGTAGTGGGCGAGCTCGGCCTGGGAGATGAATCCCTTGACGGGCTCGATGCGCGCCCACTCGATGGAGAACCGGTACATGCTCAGACCTGCGTCGACGAGGACCTGCATGTCCTCACGGAAGCGGTGGTAGCTGTCGCAGGCGTCGAGGCTCGGCTCGGCGATCGTGGTGCCGGCGAGGTTCTCGCGGCGCCACCAGTCGGACAGGACGTTGTTGCCCTCGATCTGGTGGGCGGCGGTCGCGGATCCCCAGCGGAATCCTTCGGGGAAGTGCAGCATGTAGGCCTCGCTAGATAGTCAGGGGTGGTGCAGTCAGGACGGGAGAGGGCTGGCGCAGGACGGGAGGGTCATCGTCCGGTGCCCGCGCGCTGGGGCTGCGGGATGGCCTCGAGAAGCTCCATCGTGTACGGGTCCTCGGGGAACCGGAGGACCTGCGCGGTCTCCCCCGACTCCACGACGCGGCCCTGGTTGAGGACCATGATCTGGTCGGTGACCAGGCGTGCGGAGAGCAGGTCGTGGGTGATGTAGAGCATCGAGACGCCGAAGGTGACGCGCAGGTCGTCCAGCAGGGCGAGCACCCCGGCACGCAGGGACACGTCGAGCATGGAGACGGGCTCGTCCGCGATGATCACCTGCGGGTCGCAGGCCAGCGCCCGGGCGATGACGACGCGTTGACGCTGCCCGCCCGAGAGCTGGTGCGGGAGCTTCGCCGCGAACTGCTCGACCGGGTTCAGACCCACGGTGTCGAGGAGCTCCAGGACACGGGTGCGCGCGGCGACCCCGCGCAGCCCGGTGTAGTTGAGGACAGGCCGCATGAGCGCGTACTCGACCGTGTGCAGCGGGTTGAGCGCCGAGTACGGGTCCTGGAAGACCATCTGCACCTCGCGGCGCAGCTCGCGCAGCCCCTTGCGGCGCAGCGTGTCGACGCGGGCGTCACCGAAGTGGATCGCGCCCGTCGTCGGGCGCTCGACGCCGGTGATGAGCTTGGCGAGGGTCGACTTCCCGGAGCCGCTCGCCCCCACCAGGGCCATGGACTGGCCCTGGGCGAGGGTGAAGGACACGTGGTCGACGGCGGTGACCTTGGGCTGGCCGCGGCGCGGGGCCGGGTAGACCTTGGTCACGTCGTCGACGACGATCGCCGTCGCCTCGGGGCGCCCTGCCCGACGCCGCGCGGGCGCCGCGGCGCCTGCGAGAGCCGTCGGTGCGGCGTCGGCCACGGTGCTCTGGCCGGTGGTCTCGATGGTTGAGCCGCGCACCACGAGCCCGGGGACCTCGACGACCTCAGCGCGCGGGTCGGCGTAGTGGCTGAGGAGCATCTGGGTGTACTCGTGGCGAGGGGCCTGCAGGATCTGCTGGGAGGTCCCGTCCTCGACGATGACCCCCTCGCTCATGACCATGACCCGTGAGGTGGACTCCAGGACGATGCCGAGGTCGTGGCTGATGAGCAGCGCCGTGAAGTTCTCAGACTTCTGCAGGTCACGGATGGTGCCCATGACAGCGTGCTGGACGAGGACGTCCAGGGCCGTGGTGGGCTCGTCGAAGACCATGAGCTGCGGCTCGAGGGCGAGGGCGAGGGCGATCGAGACGCGCTGGCGCATGCCGCCGGACAGCTCGCCTGGGAAGCGGTCGAGGACCGTGCGCGGCAGCTCGACCTTCTCGACGAGCTCGTAGGCCCGGGCGACCCGCTTGGCCTTGGGGACGTGGCCGTGCGCGGCGAAGATGTCGCCGAAGTGCTTGCGGATCGAGCGCACCGGGTTGAGGGCGTTCATCCCCGACTGCAGCACCATCGCGAAGCCGCCCTGGCGCTGGGTGCGCAGCTCCTCTTCCTTCATGCTCGCGATGTCGCGGCCGTCGAAGAGGATCGTGCCGTTGGAGATGCGGGCAGGGGCCTTGGCCAGGCGGGTGACCGCGAAGCCGAGGGTGGACTTCCCGGAGCCGGACTCCCCCACGAGGCCGACGAACTCGCCGCGCTCGAGGGAGAAGGAGGCGTTCTTGACCGCGTAGGTCGGCTCAGCGCCGCGCGGTTCGTAGACGACCGACAGGTCGCGGACCTCAAGGAGGCTCATCGCCCGGATCCTTCCCGTAGGCGGGGGTTGGACAGTCCGTCCACCCCGAAGTTGATGAGGGTGAGCGACGTGGCGAGCAGCGCGATGCACAGACCCGGCGCGAAGAGCAGCACCCACTGGCCGGTGAGCAGGGCGTTCGAGTTCGAGGCCCAGAAGAGCATCGAACCCCAGCTCACCGTCGTCGTGTCGCCGATCCCGAGGAAGGACAGACCCGACTCGGCGAGGATCGCCGACGTCGCCGCACCGAAGAAGCTGCCGGTGATGAGCGAGGTCATGTTCGGCAGGATCTCGCGGAAGACGATGCGGGCTGCGCCGTCCCCGGAGAACTGGGCTGCGGTGATGAAGTCACGCCCGCGGATGGACTGCGTCTGGGACCGGAGCACGCGGGCCCCGTAAGCCCACCCGGTGAGCACGACGACGAAGATGATCATCGTCATGCCGCCGTTCTGCAGGTAGGCCGCGATGACGATCATGAGCGGCAGGCCCGGGATGACGAGGACGAGGTTGACGATGAAGTTGATGACGTCAGCCAGCGGTCCGCGGATGTAGCCCCAGGAGAGCCCGACCACCACGGCGATGAGCGTGGAGAGGAACCCGGCGATGAAGCCGACGAGGACGGAGATCCTCGCACCGAAGACCACCTGGGAGAAGACGTCCTCACCGGCGGCGGTGGTTCCGAACCAGTGTGCCGAGGACGGACCCTGGTTCCGGCCGAAGCCGTTCTCGCTCGCCCCGTAGGGGGCGATGAGCGGGGCGAAGATGGCCATGAGGATGAAGATCGAGAGCAGGACGACGCCGATGCGCGCCTTCTTGTTGCTCCAGATCGTCGAGGCCACGCGGGCGAGCACCCGCAGCGGTGATGCCGGACCAGCAGGGGCGGTCGCGCCGGCCCCGGGGACGGAGGCGGACGGGGAGCCTGTGGGCTCCGTGAGCTTCGCGGGGAGAGTCATCGGCGGGTCCTCGGATCCAAGAGTCCGTACAAGATGTCGACTAGGAAGTTCGCCAGGAGCACGCTGATCGTGATCATGAGGAACAGGGCCTGCATGAGCGGGAAGTCCTGGTTGGTCACCGCGTTGAAGAGCAGGTACCCGACGCCGGGGTAGTTGAAGACCTGCTCCACGAGCAGGGACCCGCCCACGACGCCGCCGAGGGCCAGGCCGAAGCCGGTGAGGTTGGGCAGGATCGCGTTGCGGGCTGCGTACTTCACGGCCACGGTGCGGCTGTGCAGGCCGTTCGCCTCGGCGAAGGTCACGTAGTCGTCACCGAGGGTGTTGATCATGTTGTTGCGCATGCCGAGGATCCACCCACCGAGGGAGGTGATGAGGATGGTGATGGCCGGCAGCCAGGCGTGGCCGATCGCGTCGGAGATGAAGGCGAGCGACATCGTCGGGGTGGACTCGCGGCCGTAGGCCCCGGAGGTCGGGAACCACTTGAGCTCGTACCCGAGGAAGAAGACGAGCAGCAGCGCGGTCCAGAAGTAGGGGAAGGCGGAGGTGAAGGTCCCACCGAGGGTGGGCGGGGTGTCCAGCCAGGTCCCGCGCTTCCAGGCGGCGAGCACGCCGAGCAGCGTCCCGAGGATGAAGGCCACGATCGTCACCAGACCGACCATGACGAGGGTCCACGGGAGGGCGTTCATGATGAGGGAGGAGACGCTCTGCGGGAAGAACGTGTACGACACCCCGAAGTCGAGGTGGAGCACGTTGCCGAGGTACTGGACGTACTGGGACCAGGCGTCGCCGGTCGGGACGCCGAGCTGAGCCTCGATGGCCGCGCGGGTCGCCGGGTCGACGGGGCCGTTCTGCGCGAGCTTGGCGATGGCCGCGTCAGCCGGGGTGCCGGGCATGAGCCGCGGCAGCAGGAAGTTCAGCGTGATGGCGGCCCACGCCGTCAGGAGCAGCAAGCCAAGCTTGCGCAGGAGGTACCACACGGGGTGCTCGCCTTCGTCAGGGAGGAGGGGCGGAGGACAGGGTGGGGGCGCGCGGTGCGGACGCCCCCACCCGGTCGAGGGTCGAACCGGTCAGAGCGGACCGGTCAGCTGTCCACCTTGGTGATGGTGGTCAGGACGACGAGCGCGCTGGAGGTGTACGGCGTCGGCGTCATGTAGGGGTCCTCCGCGGAGGGCCATCCGGTGAAGCTCTTGTTGGAGACGAGGCCCCACAGGCCTGCGTAGTACACCGAGATGATCGGGACCTCGTTGTACATGACCTCCTGGAGCTCGCCGGCGATCTCCTTCTGGCGGTTCTCGTCGACGCTCATGCGGAACTCGGTGAGCAGCGCGTCGACCTCCGGGTTGGAGTACCGCTGGTAGTTCGACGGAGCCGACTCCCCGATCGGGTGGAAGAAGTCCGAGCTCAGCAGGTTGTAGTACCCCTGGTAGACCGAGCCGTTGCCACCGAAGGACGTCATCGCGACGTCGAAGTCACCGTTCTGGACAGCCTGGAAGTAGGCGGCCGGCTGCGGCTGGTTGACCTTCACGTCGATGCCCATGGCGGTGTACTGCTTCTGGATCTCCTGGACGGCGCGCAGCCAGTCGGTCCAACCGTTGGGCGTGGTGATCGTCATCGTGGCCTGGGTGCCGTTGGCGTCGACGAGCTTGCCGCCGGAGAGGGTGTAGCCCGCCTCGGCGAAGGCTGCCTCGGCCGCGGCGGTGTCCTGGGTGACCATGCCCTCGTCGGGGATGGCGTCCGTGAGCCACTCGGACTGCGTGGGGAGCAGCAGACCCTGCTGGCCGGCGGCGTCCACGGTGCCCTCGGAGGCGTTCTCGGCGATGGCGTCACGCTCGAGGGCGAGAGACATGCCCTTGCGGAAGTTGGGGTCGTTGTACGGGGCCTTGGTGAGGTTGGGCGCGATGCCCACCGTGCCGCCGGCGGGGAACCAGTACTCGTTGCCCTCGTCGGCCGCGACCCAGGTGTTCTCGACGTCAGACATGAAGGAGTAGGCCCAGTCGTAGCCGTTGTTGACCACGTCCAGCTGGGAGTTCGCGGCGGGGAGCACGAGCTCCTCCGCGGCGACCTTGTCCGCCTGCCAGTACGTCTCGTTCTTGGTCATCGTGTACTGGTTGGCGTTGAAGTCGCCCAGGACGTACGGGCCGGTGCCGATCGGGTTCTCGTTGGTGAACGTGACCGGGTCAGCCTGCTCGGCCCAGATGTGCTCGGGGACGATCGGCACGGCCAGCACGGAGATGGGAGCGGAGGAGTCCTCGGCCTTGAGGGTGAAGGTGACGTCCTGACCCTCCGCCGTGACGGACTCCAGACGGGACCAGACGCCCGTGGTGTCCAGGGCGGGGAACTCCTGGAGCAGGGCGTAGGTGAACAGGACGTCGTCGGGGGTGAACTCTTCCCCGTCGCTCCAGGTCACGCCTTCACGGATGGTGGAGACGATGGTCTTCGCGTCGGGCTGCGTGAAGTCCGACTGGAGGAAGTTGGTCGACTTGCCGTCGAGGGCGTTCACGACCATGAGGGGTTCGTTGATGATCAGCGACATGTTGCGCTTCTCGATGACGAACGGGTTGAAGTTGCGCGTAAATGTCGGTGAGCCGTTGTCAGCGGCGAGCATGAGCGAGCTGCTCCCGCCGGCGGAGCTCGCGGAGCCGCTCTCAGGTGCTGCGCAGGCGCCGAGGGCGAGGGCCGTCACAAGGCCAAGCCCGAGCGCGGAGGTCAGGCGCTTGCGCGTCCGACGGGTGCCATCGATCATGGCGGGTTCTCCTTCGTGTCTTCTTCGTCACGGCGAACGAGCGGGATGCATCCGCGCAAACCACGTCGGTCAGTCATGCTGTCCTGAGCAATGTATGCGCATACATCGCTTCGCGCAACTGCCTCCGACAGGCGACGGTGAGCGTGTGTCGGCGGGCGGCAGACTCAGGCGAGGCAACCGCAGCTCTCGCGCAGCAGGACGGTGACGGGCAGGGTCCGCGTCTGAGGGGGCAGCAGCGGATCACGCAGGCGGCACAGCAGGGCGTCCACGGCCGCGCGTCCCAGCTCCCGCATGGGCTGACGCACGGTGGTGATCCGGGGTCGCGACATCTCCGTGGCGTCGATCCCGTCGAATCCGGTGAGGATCACGTCCTCCGGGACACGCAGCCCGGCCCCGAGCAAGGCGTCGAGGACACCGAGGGCGGTCTGGTCGTTCGAGCACACGAGCGCCCGCGGGACAGTGCCGGACTCGATGAGCCGGCGCCCGAGGACACGTCCCTGACCGCGCGTGAAGTCGCCGCGCAGCAAGGGCTCCGCCGGCGGGACGATCCCCGCGGCGGCCAACCCCGCCCGGAAGCCCGTGAAGCGGTCGTGGTCGTCGGGAGAGTCTGGGGGGCCGCCGAGGAAGGCCACGTCACGGACGCCGTGGACATCGACGACGTGCTCGGTCATGGCCCGCATCCCTGCGACGTTGTCGGTGCCGATGTGGTCGTACTCGTCCCCCGCCCGGGGGCCGGCGATGACCACGACGGGGATCCGCCGGGAGATGTGGGCCAGCAGGCGCTCGGGCACCGTCCGAGAGAGGGTGACCATGCCGTCGACGCGCCCGGCGAGGTTGTCGAAGATCTCCGAGCCACGCTCACCCCGGGCGACGGCGATGGTCACCGCCATGCCGTGCCGCCATGCCTCGATCTCCGTGCCGAGCATGACCTCGCTGATGTACAGGTCACCGCTGGGCTCGACGCCCTCCGGCGGGTCGAGCTGGGCCGTGACGGGGCCCTCGGCGTAGGCGACCGGAGCCGGCCCTCCGTCGATGCCGTCGAAGTCGGGGAAGCACAGACCGATCGCGCCGGCCCGGCGCGCCGCGAGGCTGCGAGCGCTCCCGCTCGGGACGTAACCGAGGTCCAGGACGGCTGCGTGCACGCGATCCTGGGTGGACTGGGAGACCTCGTGGGGCTTGC
The DNA here is from genome assembly GCF_001552735.1 of Sanguibacter suarezii NBRC 16159. Taxonomy (GTDB): domain Bacteria; phylum Actinomycetota; class Actinomycetes; order Actinomycetales; family Cellulomonadaceae; genus Sanguibacter; species Sanguibacter suarezii. The sequence goes on along the minus strand of NZ_BCRT01000008.1, from coordinate 139,077 downwards.
GGAACACTCGGGACACAGTCGCGATAGACACACCGGCGAGCTTCGCGACGTCATAGACCGTGGGGGCCTTCTGCATCAGATCTGCCCTCTCGTCACGGCATCGATACTACGACACGCCGCTCCGCCTACCTCCGGGAACGCCAGCGTCCTACCTCCGGGAACGCCAGCGTCAGACCGCCTCCGTGCGCGCCAACCAGGCGGCGGCGAGCTCGGCGTTGCCCTCGTCGGTGAGGTGGACGCCGTCGTCGGCGTAGCGGGCGAAGCCGCGGGCCTCGCCGTCGGTGTTGCCGCCGGCGTTCACCGCGAGCGCGGTGAGCAGGCCGTCCGCGGCCACGAGCGTCGCGCCGGTCTCGGCGGCGAGACGGCGCACGACGGCGATGCGCGCGTCGAGGTCCTCGCGCCACTGCCACTGGTCGGGACGCACCGGGAGCACGAAGGGCTCGATGAGCAGCACCTGGGCCGAGGTCTCGGCGGCCAGGCGCCCGAGGACGAACCGCAGGTCGGCCTCGTAGGAGGCGGTGGTCGTCGTCTCGCCGATGTCGAAGCGGCGCCAGGTGTCGTTGATGCCGACCATGATCGTCACGACGTCCGGGCCCACGTCGATGGCGTCACGGGTCCAGCGGTTGCGCAGGTCGATCACGCGGTTGCCGCCGATCCCCTTGTTGACCACGGTGATCGGGTGCTCGGGGTGTGCTGCGGCCCAGCCGTCCGCCGCCATCCGCACGAAGCCGTGCCCGATGGACCCGGTCGTGTCGTCGCGCCCCCACTCGGTGATGGAGTCTCCGATGAACAGCACGGTCGAGCCGGCCTTGATAGACAGCGTCATGTCACATCCTTGTGCACTGGTCCGGGGCGAGCCGCGGCGTCGCGGCTGGCAGGGTGCCCAGGATATCGGCGCGCGCGGGCAGATCCCCGCGCGCCACGCGCTTTAGGTTGTGTGCAACTTAGTTGTGCACTACCGTCGAAGCATGAGCCTCGACGACCCGGCGACCGACCTGCAGCTGGACGCCCAGCTGTGCTTCCGCCTCTACCGCGGCGAACGCTCACTGCTCGGCACCTACCGCGAGCTGCTCGACGACCTGGGCCTGACCTACCCGCAGTACCTCGTCATGCTGGTGCTGTGGGAGGAGGACGACCTCCCCGTCTCCCAGATCGGCAACCGGCTCTCCCTGGACAGCGGCACGCTCTCGCCGCTGCTGCGCCGGATGGAGACCGCCGGGTGGCTGAGCCGCACCCGCGACCCCGCCGACGAGCGCGTGGTCCGGGTGGCCCTGACCACCGAGGGCGCCGCCCTCAAGCAGCGTGCCGCAGGCGTGCCCCGCACCCTCGCGGAACGCACCGGGCTCGACGCCGAGGAGGCAGCCACCCTGTCCGGCCTGCTCGACAAGCTCTGCACCAACCTCACCGGTGACCCCCGGTGACCCGTCCGACGATCGGAGATCGCCCATGAACACCCTCTACACCGCCGAAGCCCTCGCGACCGGAGGCGGCCGCAACGGTCACGTCACCACGTCCGACGCCCGGCTCGACCTCGACCTCGCCGTCCCCACCGAGATGGGCGGCTCGGGCCAGGGCGCCAACCCCGAGCAGCTCTTCGCCGCCGGGTACGCGGCCTGCTTCCACTCCGCGCTGCAGAGCGTCGCCCGCGAGGCCAAGGTCTCGATCTCGGACTCGAGCGTCGGCGCCCGGGTGGGCATCGGCGCGCTCGACGCCGGCGGCTTCGGCCTCGAGGTCACCCTCGAGGTCGTGCTCCCCGGTCTGCCCGCCGACCAGGCGCAGGAGCTCGCTGACAAGGCGCACATGGTGTGCCCGTACTCCAACGCCACCCGCGGCAACATCGACGTCACCATCAACGTCGTCGAGGACTGACCTCCCCCGAACCGCACAGCAGACGGCCGCCGGCTCACCCGCACAGGTGGGCCGGCGGCCGTCTGCGTCCTCGCTGACCTCGGGTGACGCCACCGGTGGCGCTCACCCTCGGGGATGACGACGTCATTCGAGCGGCGTACCACCCCGGTCGCACAGTTGGTTCCCCAGGTGCTCCCGCGAGCACCGGGCCCGCTCCTACGTTGGATGAACACACCGACCGAGGAGCGACCATGATCGAGGCAATCGGCCTGACCAAGAGGTACGGCGACAAGACCGTCGTCAACAACCTCTCCTTCACCGTCCGTCCAGGTTCCGTCACAGGGTTCCTCGGACCCAACGGCGCGGGGAAGTCCACCACGATGCGGATGATCGTCGGTCTCGACCGACCCACCGCAGGAGGCGTCACCGTCAACGGCGCCCGCTACGCCCAGCACCGCGCCCCGCTCGGCGAGGTCGGCGCACTGCTCGACGCCCGCGCCGTGCACACCGGCCGGTCCGCCCGCGCCCACCTGCTCGCCCAGGCGACCACCCACGGCATCGGGCGTCGCCGCGTCGAGGAGGTCATCGCCATGACCGGGCTCGACTCCGTGGCAGGCAAGCGCGCCGGAAAGTTCTCCCTCGGCATGGGCCAGCGCCTGGGCATCGCCGCCGCACTGCTCGGCGACCCGCAGACCCTCATCCTCGACGAGCCCGTCAACGGCCTCGACCCCGAGGGCGTCCTGTGGGTGCGTACCCTGCTGCGCGGGCTCGCCGCGGAGGGCCGCACCGTCTTCCTCTCCTCGCACCTCATGAGCGAGATGGCTCTCACCGCCGACCACCTCATCGTCATCGGACGTGGTCGTCTCGTCGCCGACGCCCCCATGAGCGAGATCCTCACTCGCGCCCAGGCATCCACCGTCCGCGTCCGGACCCCCATGGGAGCCGAGCTGGCCGCCGCGCTGCGCGGGCGCCCCGGCATCGAGCTGACGCACGTGGACGGCACCGCCTACGAGGTCACCGGCAGCACCGCCGAAGAGATCGCCGAGGCCGCCGCGGCCGCACGCGTCGTGGTCCACGAGCTCACGCCCGTGCAGACCTCCCTCGAAGAGGCCTACATGCGCCTGACCGCGGACGACGTCGAGTACCGCACCACCACCCCCGAACGCACCTCCGACCGCACCCCCGCACGCACGACAGGAGCCCACTCATGAGCATCTTCGCCCCCGTCGCCCCCACCACCGGGCGCGTCACCGTGCACCCTGCCTCCTTCAGGCGGCTCGTCGCCGCCGAGTGGGTCAAGCTCCGGTCCCTGCGCTCGACGTGGTGGACCCTGGCGGTCGGCATGCTGTTCCTGCCCGCCTTCGCGGTGTCCCGCGTGGCGAGCATCGCGCAGGTGCCCGAGGCCGTCGGCTCAGACACCTTGGTGGGCGCCGTCTACGTCACCTCTGGCGTGGCGCTCACCCAGCTGGCCTTCTGCACGCTCGGGGTCCTCGTGGTCTCCGGCGAGTACGGCACCGGGCAGATCCGGTCGACCTTCCTGGCCTCCCCCGGCCGGCTGTCGGTCCTGGCCGCCAAGCTCGTCGTCACGACCGTGACCGTCGCCGTCGCCTCGCTCGTGGGAGTCGTCCTCGCCTGGGTGGTGGCCGCGCCGTTCTTCGACCAGACCGGGATGTCGATCGACCTGACGCGGGCCGAGGACACCCGCATCCTGCTCGGCGTGCCGCTGTACCTGGCGACCGCGACGGCGCTCGCCTTCGCCATCGGGGCGATCGTGCGCAGCTCTGCTGCGGGCGTCGCGACGGTGCTCGGCGTCCTGCTCGTGGTGGAGAACGGCCTCGCCGCCATCCCGTGGGGCCCCGTGCAGACCCTGGCCGCCCACCTGCCCGCGAGCGCCGGTTCCCGGCTCCTGCAGTCGGACGCCGTCGGGTCGGTGATCACCGTCTCGAGCACCACGACGTTCACCCCGTGGCAGGGGTACGGGATCATGGTCGCGTGGGTGGTCGGGGTGCTCGTGGTGGCGGGGGTGCTCCTGCGACGCAGGGACGCCTGAACAGGACAGGGGACATGAACGAGACACAGGTCTTCACGGAGTTCTCGGCGCGCCGGCTCGGGCCGGTGCGCCGGTTCTTCGTGCAGCACCCCCGGGCGATGGACGCGCTGCTCATGGTGCTCTTCGCCGGGTGGGCGCTGCTCATGGGGCTCAGCGCGGACTCGACCTACGTGCTCTACCTCTTCCTGGGCAGTGACCAGGTCCTGCGGATGCAGGTCGCGTCGGTGGTCCTGACGGCCCTGGGCACCACGGCGCTCGTGTGGCGCCGGAGCCACCCGGTGCACGTCGCGGTGGCCATGGGCGCCCTCGGCGTGCTGGCCCTCGCCACCACCGGGATGACCGCCGGCTTCGAGGTCGGTGCGGCCCTCGCGCTGTACGCGGTTGCTACCTCCCGCCGCCCGACCGTCGCGTGGCTGACCACGGCCGGCGTCGTGGCGGCCCTGCTCGCCGCAGCCCTCACCTTCCCGCTCCCCACGACGGTGGGGGCGATCATGACCGGCACCGCCGTGACGGACCCTGCCGAGCTCGCCGCGGTCACCGAGAGCCTGCGTGGCTCCGGGCTCCTGACGAGCCCCGTCTGGTACCAGACGGGCGTCCCGGTGCTCGTGCTCGCTCTCTTCGCGGTCGCGGCCGGGACGAGCACACGCAGCAAGCGCCTGCACGTGACGGCATTCGTGGACGCCGCCAACGCGCTGGCCCGCGACCAGGAGCAGCGAGCACGCCTGGCACAGGCGGCCGAGCGGGCGCGCATCGCGCGGGAGATGCACGACATCGTCGCGCACTCCATCTCCGTGATGGTTGCCCTCGGCGGCGGCGCCGCGGCCGCGATGGACTGGGCACCCGAGCGGTCACGAGCCGCCCTCGACGAGCTCGTCTCGACCGGACGGTCCGCCCTCGGCGACATGCGCCGCGTCCTGGGGGTCCTTCACGACGACGCCCCTGAGGGTGATGTGAGGGCTGGCGCCGGGGGTGCCGACGGCGCAGCGGCTGGCGGCGTTGCCCCTGACAGCGCCTCCCGAGGCGGCGCAGACGCGAGCGGCGCAGACCCAGACGACGCAGCACCCCTGGAGCCTCAGCCGGGCGGCGTCGACCTCGCCGCGCTCATCACGAGGTTCCGTGCGACCGGGCTGAGCGTGCGGCACGTCGGCGTCGGCACGGACGTGCTGGAGCGGTTGGACGCGAGCCTGCAGCTCGCCGTCTACCGCATCATCCAGGAAGCCCTCACCAACGCCCTGCGCCACGCCCCGGGCACCCCCGTCGTCGAGGTGGCGGTGCGCGAGAGGGGCGACCAGGTCGAGGCGATCGTCACCGACCGTGGTGCCGTGCTCACGGTCCCACCCAGCCCGGGGTCCGGCCGCGGCCTCGTCGGCATGCGCGAGCGTGCGGCGGTGTTCGGCGGGACGGTCGACGCCGGCCCGTACGGTGAGGGGTGGCGCGTCCGCGCCCTGCTGCCCCGGAGGGAGACACAGACATGACGACGGTGCTGCTGGTCGACGACCAGGCGCTGGTCCGCGTGGGATTCCGGCTGCTCCTCGAGAGCAACCCGGACATCGAGGTGGTGGGCGAGGCGTCCGACGGGCGTACCGCCTTCGAGCAGGTCGCGGCGCTGCGCCCCCAGGTCGTGGTGATGGATGTGCGCATGCCAGGGGTCAACGGCATCGACGCGACCCGGAACATCGTCGCGGCCTTCCCTGACGTGCGGGTCCTCGTCCTGACCACCTTCGACCTCGACGAGTACGCCTTCGCGGCGCTGCGCGCCGGGGCGAGCGGCTTCCTCCTCAAGGACTCCGGCCCGGCCGAGCTCGCCGCTGCGGTCCGCACCATCGCGGCGGGAGACGCCGTCGTGTCCGCGCGCGTGACTCAGCGGATGCTCGAGCTGTTCGCCGAGCGGTTCCCCGGGACCGGGCAGGCACCGGACCCGGACGCTGTCCACCCGCGCCTGGCGAGCCTGACGCCCCGCGAGCTCGAGGTGCTGCGGTGCCTCACCGAGGGCGGGTCGAACGCGGAGATCGCCGCGCAGCTGGGCCTGTCCGAGCCCACCGTCAAGACGCACGTAGGTCGCCTGCTGGGCAAGCTCGAGGTCCGTGACCGCGTCCAGGCCGTGGTGCTCGCCTACGAGACGGGCCTGGTGCGCGCGGGCAGCTCGTGAGCGCGGCGCGACTCGTGAGCCTCATCCAGGAGCATCCACGCCCCCTGGGCGCCGCGCCGTCGCCTCGCCGGGGACGCGCACTGCCGTACGCACACCGTCCGGCCATCTCACCTGGACGTGGGTGACGTCATCACCGAGCGGATCGACGTGAGGATCATGAGCATCCTGCGGGCTCACGACGTCGACCGAGCACGCACCGGCCTGCTCATCGCCGAGGAGACCTGCACCGACCACCCACCAACGGTTGCTCTGGACCGGACCGGCGAGCCACGGCGTGACGGCCACCGCGCCGAGCGGAGAGGCATCCTCTGACGTCGTGCTGCCCGCGGTCACCGGCCCCGGCGCACCGGCGGGCTGGAGGCCCACGAGCACCGACCGGACCGAGTCACCCGAGACGCGCACGGACGGTCGTCCCGGGTCGAGGACCGCACGAGGCGGGGTGTCTCCCGCGACGGGCCAGCCCGAGACCCGGAGGGTCACGGCCGCTGGGTCGGCATCGTCCACCCGAACCAGTCGGACCTCCCACGCACCGCGCACCAGGGAGACCGTCGTGACGGTCCCGGCTGGCGTCGCGACGCCGCGCAGACCGGATCCGTGACGCTGCTGATCAGGAGCGGGGGCGAGCCAGCGCACCTGCGCGCGCGACGCGGCGACAGCGACCTGCGCCTGGTCGAGGGGGTCACCCTCGACGACGAGACCAAGCACCGTCATCCCGGTGCGATGGCTCGCCCGTCCGTCAGCATCAAGGAGGACGACCGCCTGGTCGAGCGGGTCCCGCCACGCCGCGTCGTCGAGCACCGGGGACGTCGCGGTCGAGTAGCCGAGGCGGGCGTAGAGGGGTGAGTCTCCGCCCTGCGCGCCCTCGGTGGCGTGATCGGTGCCGTGGTTGACCACGCGGACGATCCCGTCCGCCCGGGTCCCGGAGACGATCCATCCCGCAGCGCGCACGACGCGCAGGCGGTCGGCCGTCTCGAGCGGGAGCGGCTCTTCGGTGGCGGTCCACACGGGGTGCTCGGGCGGGAGGGCGAGACCCAGCATGCCCTTGCTGGCCCAGTAGGGAGAGCCAGGTCCCGAGTATGACTGCGACAGACGTGGCCACATATGGTGCCAGCCCTGGGTGAGAAGACCGTCAGCGTCGGGGGCACCGTGGTCGACGAAGTGCCCCACGACGCCCGAGGCCGCCCGGCGCAGGACACCCGGGGAGATCGACGGCACGCCGGCGACGGCACCGACCCAGTACGGCGCAGCAGCGGCGAAGCGATAGATGAGGCTCCGCCCTTGGACGAGCGGCGACCCGTCAGCACCCACGAGCTCCACGGCATCTTGCAGGAAGCGGTCCAGGCGCAGGAGGTCTGTGTCCTTGCGTGCGGCGGCGAGGTCAGACGCGCCTGCCATCCGCGCCCAGAGCGTCGGGTAGAGATGCAGCGCCCAGCCGGCGTAATGGTCGAAGGAGCGCTCCGCGCCGTCGGCCAACCAGCCGTCCGCACGGACGAAGGTGTCGTGCGTGGCAAGGTCTTGCGCCATCTCGTCGAGGGAGTGCGGGCCCGCGACGGATCGTAGGAAGGTCTGGACGACGAGGCGGAACCACACCCAGTTGATCCGCGGGTACGTGTCGTCGCCGACGGCGGCAGCGAGGTAGTCGACGACGCGTTCCTGCACCTGTGGGGCAAGCCGGTCCCACAGCCACGGGCGTGTGAGGTCGAGGATGAGCGCCAGGGACGCGGCCTCGACCTTGGCCTGGCCGTGCTCCTCGAGCCGTACCCACCGGTCCGGGCTCGACGGGTCTGTGCCCGCAGCGATCCCGGCCGCGAACCACTCCGCCAGGTTGTCTGGATCCCGCCCGCCCTCCCCCGCCAGACGGAAGCCCGCGAGCAGGAAGGTCCGGGCGAAGCCCTCGAGACCGTCCACCGCAGAGCCGTACCCGCCTGGCCTGCCCGGAAGCAGCACCTGCGCGTGACCTGGGGAGGCGAAGGGACGGACCGCTGCCAGCATGGTGTCGGCCAGGCCGGCCCATCGATCACGTGACCAGCCGGTGATCGGAGCGAGGTCCGCGCCCGGCGCGCGGTCGGCGTGGCGCGCGAGCGGGTTCATGCGCTCACCGTCAGGCCCGCGGGGGTGACGGGGGTGGCGAGCGCCCGACCATCGAGAAGACGCTCGAGCTCGTCGATCGCGTGGCTGCTCATCCGGCGCGTCTCGGAGCCGAGGGAGCCGGCGATGTGCGGAGTGATCATGACGTTGGTGAGCTCGTAGAGCGGCGACCCGTGGGGCAGCGGCTCCGGATCGGTGACGTCGAGGATCGCGTCTAGCCGACCGGAGGAGCACTCGACGAGAAGGGCATCATGATCGACCAGTGCGCCCCGCGCCGTGTTGACGAGGGTCGCTCCGTCCGGCAGGAGGGCGAGCTCGCGCGCGGCAATCATGTGATGGGTCGCGGGGAGCGCCGGCGCGTGGAGGGAGACGATCTCGCTGCGGCGCAGGAGATCGTCGATCGGCACGAGGACAGCGCCCGCGGCGGCGACCTCGGACGCATCCGCACAGGGATCACTCACCAGCACCTCTGCGGTGTCGAGCAGTGCCAGCAGCTCGACCACACGCCGCCCGATGCGAGAGAACCCGACGACCCCGACGGTGCGTCCGCGGTTGGACAGCACTCCGCGGCCCGCGGACTGCGACCACCCGTCGCGGTCGAGGCGAGCGGTCGCCGCGAGAAAAGGAGCCTTCTTGCCCGCCATGATGATCGCGGCGAGGGTGTACTCGGCGACCGGGACCGCGTTGGCCTCGGCGGCGCTGCTGACCACGATCCCGCGATCCCATGTCTCGGGGCCGACGAGGCCGCGGACGCTGCCCGCGCAGTGCAGGACGGCGCGCAGCCGAGGGGCCGCGTCGAGCCGAGCGACGTCGAGCGCCGGGGCGCCCCACGAGGTGAGCAGCACCTCGGCACCGGCAAGGCGGTCGAGCGCCTCGGGGGTGTCGAGCTCGTGCAGCACGACCGGGTCGCCGAGGTCGACGAGGGCGTGCAGCCGGTCGAGCTCGTCGCGGTCGAACTGCAGGGCGAAGGTGTCGCGATCCATCACGAGCAGCGCGGTCGGGCGGTCGCTGAGCGCAGCCCGATCGGTGGCGGGGGCCTGGCCGGCGGTGGGGGCTGCAGTGTGTGGTGCGGCGGTGTGTGGTGCGGTCACGCGCACTCCTTCGTCGTCGAAGGCATCCAGGCATCAGTGCACGGGATGCGGTCGCTGGGCTGAGCATCTCTGATCGTCTCCGAGCGACGCCGCCATACAACCGACGAAAGATGATCATGTCAACCTCAGACCCCCCTGTTACGATCACAAACGATCATCCGATGTGCATGGATGGTCACCGCGACGGATCTCGACGAGGAGACATGTCCCCCACTTCACCGCCGTTCACCGGCCCTCTCGCCGCAGCGTGGGGTGACGCCGCGACGGCGTCCGGCCTGCGCACCCTCCTTCTTCCCGCGTCCCGTGCCTTGCCCACACCGCCGGCTACGGACCGCGCGGGATGGGACCTTGCTGACCGCCCGACCGTCATCGATCTGGTCGGGCGCGCCGACGCCGAGATGGCCACCCCGTGGCCCCACCCGACGGCCCGCCAGTACTCGCGCTACTTCCGCGACGGCGACCGCGAGGAGTACCAGGGCCACGTCTTCGCCCGTCAGCACAGGCTCAGCCGGGCGGTCGTCGCCGCTGCCGCGACACCCTCGACGGAGCGCATCGACGAGGCAGCGGACGGGATCATCGCCTTGTGCGAGCAGAGCTCGTGGTGCTGGCCTGCGCACGACGACACGTTCACGGTCCACGGCGCCGTCGTCCCCACGGTCACCGATCCGTACCTCGACCTCGGCGCCGGCGAGGTCGCCGGCCAGCTCGCGTGGGCGGACCACGTCCTCGGGGACCTGCTCGACGCCCAGCTGCCCGGGGTCCGGAGCCGGGTCCGTCACGAGGTTCGCACCCGTGTCCTCGAGCCGTTCGTCCGCCGCCGCGACTGGCACTGGCTCGGCCTCGACGGGAGCGCCCACAACTGGAACCCCTGGATCCACGGAAACGTGCTCGCCGCCGCGCTGCGCCTCCTCGACGAGCCCGTCGAGCGCAGCGAGATCGTCGCGCTCGTGATCGAGGGTATCGACCGATACGTCGCGACCCTGCCTGCAGACGGGGCCATCGACGAGGGCTACGCGTACTGGTGGAACGGCGCCTGCCGCGCTCTCGAGGCGCTCGACCTGGTCCGCCACGCCACGGGCGGAGCGCTCGACGCCTCCCAGGTACCCGCCCTGCGGGAGACCGTCGCCTTCCCGCACCGCATGCACCTCGGCGGCGACTGGTACCTCAACGTCGCCGACGGCCAAGCCCGTCCGCCCCGTGACCAGCCGTGGCACGCCCTGCATCGCTGGTCGCTGATCACCGGCGACGACGCCGCTCGTCGGCACGCCACGTCGTACCGGCGGCCAGGTGCGCCGGTCGCGAGCGAGGAGGACGGGCTGGGTCGCCTCCTGCTCGCCCTCGCCGACCGGCGGTGGACCGACGCCCGCCCGGAGTCACCACCACTCGTCCGGGACGTCTGGCTGCCCTCGACCCAGGTGCTCGTCGCCCGAGCCGCCGAGGGCAGCGACCACGGGCTGGCACTGGCCGCGAAGGGCGGGCACAACGGCGAGCACCACAACCACAACGACGTCGGCACCGTCGTCGTCGCGGTCGACGGGGTCCCCGTCCTCGTCGACGCCGGGCGCCCGACCTACACGGCGCAGACCTTCGGCGCTGAGCGTTATCGTCTGTGGCCCATGCAGAGCGCCTGGCACAACGTGCCCGAGATCCGCGGGACCGGGCAGGACGAGGGGGCTGACCGGGCGGCGCGGGACGTCGTGGCTGTCATCGAGGACGCACGCACGCAGCTCACCATGGATCTGGCCGGGGCGTACCCCCGTGCGGACGTCCCGCGGTGGACGCGCACGGCCGTCCTCGACCGAGAGGCCGGCACCGTCGAGATCACCGATGACTGGGAGCTGGACGAGGCGCCCGGTCCGGGCCGCTCCGCCCTCCCGATCCCCGTGCGCCTGCGCTACCTCCTCGCAGGCCAGGTCAGCGTCCTCGGTCCCGGGCTCGTCCAGGTCCGCCCGACGGAGGGTGACAGCACTATGCTCCTGACGTGGAACCCGGCCGACGCACGCCCGACCCTCGAGGTACGCCCCTTGGACGACCCGATGCTCACACAGGTGTGGGGCGCTCAGCTCACCCGGCTGACCTTGGAGATCGACGACGCCGGACAGGCGACGACGGGGACGCTTCTCGTGCGGATGGAGACACGGCGGTGACCGAAGAGACCCGCACGACGCCTGTTCGTGGTGCGCTCCCTGTGACACGACGGGCGCAGCTGCTCGATGCTCTCCACGCCCGGGGCACCGTCCGGGTCTCCGAGCTCGTCGAACTCCTCGGCGTCACGGCCGTCACCGTGCGACGGGACATCGCTCAGCTCGCCAAGGAGGGACTCGTGCGCCGCGTCCACGGCGGCGCGAGGCTCGTCGAGCCGGGCACCGAGACCACCGCGGACGACGCCGTCCCGCCCCTGCCGGAGACCGCGCCCGACCACCCGGTGCCCTCACGATCAGCGGCGTCACGGTCGACGTCCACGATCGGCATGCTCGTACCGTCCCTCGACTACTACTGGCCGGGCGTCGTCCGCGGTGCCGAGCAGGAGGCGCGCTCGCGCGGGATGCGGGTCATCCTGCGCGGGTCCTCCTACGACAGCGTCGACGACCTTCCCCGGCTCGAGCGCCTCCGCGAGTCGAGCCGCGTCGACGGCCTTCTCGTGGCCCCGAACATGAGCTCACCGCGCTCAGCAGAGCTCGTCGCGTGGCTCGCGTCGATCGACTGCCCAACCGTGCTCGTGGAGCGCACCGCGACCGTCGCGCCGTACCACGAGGCGATGGAGTCGGTGGTGACCGACCACGCGCTCGGGGCAGCCATCACGGTCCGCCACCTCGCAGGCCTCGGACACGAACGGATCGGCCTCGTGGTCAACACCCGCAGCCCCACGGCCCGGCACCTGCGCGCGGGGTACCTGCAGGCCACGGAGGACGGTGGGCTGTCGCGGACCGGTGTCGTCGACGAGGACTACGCGTCGGACGCGCCGGACGCCCGCATCGACGCGATCATCGACGCGTGCCTGTCCTCGGGAACCACAGCGCTGCTCATCCACTCCGACCCGGAGGCCATGGCCTTCGTCCAGCGCTGCGACGAACGAGGCCTGTCCGTCCCCGGCGACCTCTCGGTCGTCGCGTACGACGACGAGGTGGCCAGCCTCTTCTCCCCCGCGCTCACCGCTGTGCGTCCGCCACGCCTGTCGGTGGGGCGCGCCGCGGTCTCCCTCCTGGCCGACCGCCTGCGCGACCCGGGGCGCCCGCACCACAGGGTCGTCATCAGCCCGAGCCTGCGTGTGCGAGAGTCCTCCGGTCCCCCGAAGACCTGACGCAGACGCCGCGGGTCGCGCGTCGCCAGCAGGCCCGAGCCGTCCCTCCTGCTGGCGAGCCAGCGCGTGGTCAGCCCAGCAGCCACCTCACCTCGGCGAGGAGCAGGTCGCGCCGTGACCGTGACTGGTACGAGCGTGTGTCGTGCCCCAGGGCGTCATAGACCACACGCCGACCGCCTGTCGCGTTGACCCACACGACCGGGTGGTCCACGCCGTCGTGCTGCTGGGTGGCGATGACCTGCACGCCGTCCGCCACCCGTAGCCAGGAGTACCGCTCGTCGAAGGCCACGACCCTCCTCCTGCCCAGCCCGGCGGCGATCGGGTGGGTGAGGTCCCCGTCCACGACCTCGACCGTCGCGTCACCGATCTCGGGGTGCATCGACGTACCGTCGACCCATCTGCCGCCGAGGATCTGCTCCCAGTGCGGGCTGTCAGCGAAGCTGTTGGCGGCCTGGTGCACGGCGAGGACCGGCTTGCCAGCCTCTGCCCAGGACCGGACGGACTCGTGGAAGGCAACCCACCGTGAGTCGTCGCCGTCATGGCGAGGGTCGGGGCGCCCTGACCCGGTGTTGACCACGAGCAGGTCCATGTCGGCGAGGTCGTCCGCTGCGTCGGGGAAGGCCCCCCGCACGACCACGTCGTCGTGCGGTCGGCCCTCGCTGAGCACCGTGGCGATCGTGTGCGACGTCGCGGCCATGTCGTGCCACGGGTCCTCGTAGCGACCGCGGCCGGACAGGACGAGGATGCGGCTCTTCCTCGGGGCGCTCGCGGCGTCACCAGGAGGCGGCATGGACAGCGAAGAGCGGCTCACCGATCGATCATTTCACGCGCTGGTCTGCGGACGGAGTCGGGCTCACGTCGTCTCTGCCGCCCGGCTGCCCTGCACCTGCGTGCGGCAGGGGATCGACACCCTCCAGCGTGGGGACCACCTTGCGCAGCCCGCCGTCCTCGGTGAAGAACAGGCGGTCGATGGTGGTCTCCCTGTGGGTCCCGTCCCCGTCGGGGACTGCGTGCCGGTGGTAGGCGATGTACCAGTCGCCGGTGTGAGCCTGGACGATCGAGTGGTGGCCAGTCCCCACGATGCCTGAGGCGGGGTCCTTCTCCAGGAGCAGGCCCCGCTGCGTCCACGGCCCGTACGGGCTCGGGCCCGTGGCGTACCCCACGCGATAGTCAGCGCTACGCGTGTCGTCGATCGACCAGCTGAGGTAGTAGGTGTCGCCGCGGCGGACGACGAAGGGTGCCTCTCGGAAACCCTCCAGCCCCTCGAGCACCTGGATCTCAGCAGGGTCGTAGCCGGTCATCGCGGCGTCGAGCGGTACGACGCGGGCTGTCATGTTGCCCCAGTAGAGGTACGCCGTGCCATCCTCGTCGACGAAGACCGCAGGGTCGATCTGCTGGTCGTCGTAGTCCCGGCGGTCTACGAGCGGACGCCCGAGGGCATCGGAGAACGGGCCGGTGGGCGAGTCCGATACCGCCACGCCGATGTTCTGGTCGGCGGTGAAGTAGAAGTAGTACCTGCCGTCTCTCGTGGCGGCCGCCGGCGCCCAGGCGCCACCCTGGGCCCAGGAGACGTCCGTCAGCAGGTCGAGGACGACGCCGTGGTTGGTCCAGTCCACGAGGTTCGTCGAGGACCATGCCTCGAAGGACGTGGAGCCCCATCCGGGGATGCCGTCGGTGGTGACGTAGAGAAAGTAGGTGTCGCCGAAACGCACGATGTTGGGGTCGGCATAGAAGCCGGGCAGAACGGGACTGGGCACGTCTACGCCTCTCGGAGGTCGTCGGCAGGGTCGTCGGACAGGTCGGACAGAGAGTCAGCACACCCGGCGTCGCCCGGCCCCCAGGCTTGGAGCAGCGCAGCGTGCTCGGCCCGCGTGACAGGCAGCACCGAGCCGTGGCGTGCGCCCGTGGGCATCCGGGCGTCATGAGCCATCGTCCACTGGGAGGCATCGAGGTCCGCGGACTCGAAGGGGACATACCCGCGGCCACCGAACTCGTCGATGAAGAGGTACCACCGGTCCCCCGCGTTCGACCGGACCACCACGGGGCCCTCGCCCTGCTCGATCCCAGGACCGTGCGCACCCGCGCGGCCCACACCGTCGGTGACCGGCTCGTAGGAGTCAGAACGTAGGTCGCGCGACCGCTCGACGGTGATGAACTTCGACGTCGGCGTGGACGAGGACGGCTCCCGCTCGTCCTTGGTGAACCGGTACCACCAGCCGTCGTGAGCGACCACGGTCGAGTCGATGACCGAGTGCCCCGGGTCGCTCCATACCCGCGCCTCGCTGAAGGACACGAAGTCGCGGGTGGTGGCACAGAGCATGCGGTGGTAGCTCGGGCGCTCGTGAGCTGGGTCGTCTGCGTCGTAGAGCGTCGAGGCCCAGAACACGAAGAACTCGTCGTGCTCCTCGTCCCAGCACGCCTCCGGAGCCCACGCGTCCCCGGCGTTCGACGGGGCGACCTGCACCGAGCGCGGCGGCGTCCAGTCGACGAGGTCGTCGGACTCCCATACGACGATGGACCGGCTACCGGTGCGCTGAGCGGCGTCCCAGTCGCCGGTGCCGTAGATCTTGAGGTCCGTGGCGATCATGAAGAACCGACCGTCCCGGGGTGAACGGACCACGAAGGGATCCCGGATCCCGCCCCGGCCCGCTGACCACGTGAGCACCGGCTCGTTGCCGGCGAGGTCCACGTAGCTCAGCGGGTCGTCGCCCCGGCTGAGCGCGAAGCGGACCTGCTCGCCGTCCGGGGTGTCTTCTCCGGCGAAGGAGACGAAGAGGTAGCCGGCGTACGGCTGGCTCGCCGTCATTGCTCGGTGTGCCCCAGCTCGAGGTCCGCGACGAACCGCGCCTGGGCGCCTGCGGAGTCGAGCACGAGCACGAGGAGCTCGTTGCCCTCGGCGCGCAGCACCGGTGCGGGCACGTAGAGCGTGCTCTGCGGGCCGCGCGACCAGAACCGGCCCAGGCAGAAACCGTTCACCCACGCGACGCCCTTGCCCCAGGCGGACGTGTCGAGGAAGTGGTCTGCCTCATGGTCGGGGGTGTCGAAGCTGGCGACGGCGAAGGACGGACCAGGGACCACCCCGTCTGCCAGCGGCTCCCCGTCCCGAGCCCGCGCGGCCACGCCCGACACGTCGCCCAGGTCGAGCGGGCGCACGGCCCAGCGTCCCAGGTCGGCACCGTCGAGCGACGCCGGTCCGACGAGCCCCTTGGGCTCGCCGATCCGCGTGCCGTAGTTCACGCGCCCCAGGTCCTCCACGAGGATCTCCAGCGCACCGGAGCGGGGCAGGACGACCCGGCGCTCGCCATGGTCGCGGCTGAGGACGCCGACCCCTTCACGGTCGATGAAGACCTGCGCACGGTCACGCACCTCGCCGAGCTCGAGGACGCCATGTGCGGAAGGGTCGAGCGACCGGTACATCGTGAAGCCGTCGTAGTGCCCGAGGTCGTCGGCCGTCGGCAGGTGGTCGAGCTCCTGCTCGGCCCCGAGGAGGTCGAGCACGTCCCAGAGAGGGACAGCCGAGGTGAGCGGCAGCGTGAACGTCGGGGCAGGTGCGTGCTCGTCGCGTGCCGCCGGGGGGACGACCGCGTACTTGGCGATGACGTCGCGGAAGGCCCAGTACTTCTCGGTGGGGCGCCCTGCCTCGTCGAGCGGGGCGTCGTAGTCGTAGCTCGTACTGATCGGGACGTAGACGCCCTTGTCGTTGGCACCGTTGGTCAGCCCGAAGTTGGTGCCGCCGCAGAGCATGTAGAGGTTGACCGACGCCCCGGCCGCGAGCAGGGCGTCGAGCTCACGTGCGGAGTCCTGGGCGCTCGTCGTGTGGTGGTGCTGACCCCAGGAGTCGAACCAGCCGTCCCAGAACTCGGCGCACATGAGCGGCCCCGTCGGCTGGTGCTCACGCAACGTGGCGAGGCGTTCGAGCGACCGGGAGCCGAAGGAGGCGGTCTTGTGCAGACCGGGCAGGCTCCCGTTCTCCAGCATGTGCGGTTCCGGCTGGTCGATCGTGGTCAGCGGGGTGGTGATCCCGACCTCCCGCAGGAGGTCCACGAGGGTGCGCAGGTACTCCTTGTCGCTGCCGTAGGCGCCGTACTCGTTCTCGACCTGGACGAGGATGACGGGGCCGTCGCGATCGACCTGGCGGGGTGCGACGATCTCCGCGACCGCCTCGTAGTACTCCCGGATCGCGGCGAGGTACGTCGGCTCTGCGCGTCGCACGCCTGCCCCTGCGGAGAAGAGCCACCCGGGGAGGCCGCCCCCCGTCCACTCCGCGCAGATGTAGGGCCCGGGCCGGACGATCGCCCACATCCCCTGTGCCGCGACCTCGTCGAGGAAGCGTCCGAGGTCGAGGATGCCTTCGGTGCTGAACTCACCGCGTCGGGGCGAGTGGGCATTCCAGGGGACATAGGTCTCGATCGTGTTGAGGCCGAGCTCGCGCGCTGCGCGGATGCGGTCCGCCCACTGGTCGGGGTGCACCCGGAAGTAGTGCAGTGCACCTGAGATCACCCGTACGGGGTCGCCGTCGAGGAGGAAGTCCTCTTCTCCGATACTGAAACGGCTCATCGCAAGCCACACCTCTCGTCGTCGTTGACCGGTCGATCATGCGACTGCGTGCGTCCTGCGACTGTGCAGGCGTGCAGATGGCTTGTCCCGTGATCACCGTTGCCTTATTCTGACGGTCAGCAGAACCCTTCGTCAAACCGATCCACCCCCAGGAGTGAGCACATGGTCGTGCGCCCGTCCCACGAGTCCGTCGTCGTCCCGAACGGCGTGCTCCCGGCACGTTTCCGTCCGCGAGCAGGAGGGACGGATCGCCCCGCACTGAGTCTGGACGGTGAGTGGCGGTTCCGACTCTTCCCCGAAGCGTCCACGGGGGTCGACCCGGCTGACCGCGGCGAGGGGTGGGACACGATCGAGGTCCCCGGCCACTGGCAGCTGGCTCAGGCCCCCGACGCGTGGCCCTACGGCAGGCCGGCCTACACCAACGTGCTCTTCCCGATCCCGGTCGACCCGCCCCGCGTCCCTCGTGAGAACCCGACGGGCGAGTACCGCCGCACCGTCACCGTCCCGCCGTCCTGGCAGGAGGACGGACGCGTCGTGCTCCGCTTCGAGGGCGTCGACTCGTGGTTCGAGGTGGCCGTCAACGGCCAGATCCTCGCGCAGTCGCACGGGTCCCGCCTGCCGACCGAGATCGACGTGACCGACGCTCTCGTCGACGGAGCGAACCTGGTGGCCGTGCGGGTCACGCAGTGGTCTGCGCCCACCTACCTCGAGGACCAGGACCAGTGGTGGCTCTCTGGCATCTTCCGCAGCGTCAGCATGGAGCACCGCCCCGCTGGCGGCGTCGACCACGCGACGGTGGTCGCGGAGTACGACCACACCACGGGAGAAGGGGAGCTGCGCGTCGACGTCGAGCACGACGCCGGGCACCAGGCGCGCATCACGGTCCCCGAGCTCGGCATCAACGTGGCGGCGGGCGAGACGGTCCGCCATCCGGTCCAGCCGTGGAGCGCGGAACATCCTCGGCTCTACGACGTGGTGGTGAGCACGGCCGCAGAGCAGGTCACCCTCCGCGTCGGCTTCCGCACCGTCTCCACCGTCGACGGTGTCTTCCGGGTGAACGGAGCACCGGTGAAGCTCTATGGCGTCAACCGGCACGAGTTCGAGCCCGCTCGCGGACGCGCCGTGACACCCGAGACGATGCTGGAGGACGTGCTGCTCATGAAGCAGCATCACGTCAACGCGGTGCGCACGAGCCACTACCCGCCGCACCCGCACTTCCTCGACCTGTGCGACGAGCACGGGCTCTATGTCATCGACGAGAACGACCTCGAGACCCACGGCTTCGAGCCGCTCGGGTGGCGTGGCAACCCGACAGACGACCCGCAGTGGACCCCGGTCCTGGTCGACCGAGTCACTCGGATGGTCCGCCGCGACGCCCATCACCCCAGCATCATCATGTGGTCCCTGGGCAACGAGTCGGGCGAAGGCTGCAACGTCGAGGCGATGGCGTCCGCGATCCGGGTCCTCGACGGCTCACGACCGCTCCACTACGAAGGTGACTGGTCGAGCGAGCACGTCGACGTCTACTCCCGGATGTATCCCACCAGCGAGGAGGTCGCGCTCATCGGCCGGGGCGAGGAGGCCCCGCTGGCCGACGGCTCCCTCGACAGCCGCCGGCGCACCCTGCCCTTCGTCCTGTGCGAGTACGCCCATGCCATGGGCAACGGACCGGGTGGCCTCACCGACTACCTGGACCTCGTGGACGAGCACCCCCGGCTCATGGGCGGCTTCGTCTGGGAGTGGATGGACCACGGCATCGCGACTCGCGCCGCCGACGGGACACCGTTCCACGGCTACGGCGGAGACTTCGGCGAGGAGCTGCACGACGGCGCCTTCATCGCCGACGGCCTGCTCCTGGCGGACAGGACCCCGTCTCCTGGACTCGTCGAGCTCGCGGCGGCGTATGCGCCGGTCCAGGTCGTGCCTGATCTGCACCGTCCCCAGACGTTCCGTCTCCGGAACCGGTACGCCTTCACCTCCACCGAGCACATCCGTCTCGAGTGGGCTCTGGTCGCCGGCGGCGACGTCGTCGCGACCGGTGACTACGCTGCGGAGCTCTCCCTGGCTCCCGGCGAGACTCGCATCCTGACCGTCTCCGAGCTCACCGGCCAGGCGGTCCAGGACGTCCGCGCGTCGTCCGAGGCGGTGTGGTGCACCCTGCGCGCGGTACCGCGAGAGGCGCCCGCGTGGGCGCCTGACGGCTTCCACCTGGGCGCGGGCCAGGTGCTCGTGCGCCCCGCCGCCCCGCTCCCTCCGGCCTCAGGCGTGCCTACGCGCACCGCGGAGGGCAACCACCACGTCGGTCCTGTCGTGCTCGACGCCGTGGGGCGCATCCTGAGCATCGGCGGTGTCCCCGTCCGCCTGTCCCGGGTGGATGCCTGGCGCGCTCCCACCGACAACGACGGAAGTCGCTCCTGGTACGACGCTGTCGGCGACGACGAGGCCTGGACGAAGGCCGGGCTGACACGGCTGCACGAACGCGTCGAAGGGCTCGTCCGCGAGGGCGACACCCTCGTGGTCACCGCCCGGTGTGCCGGGGCCGCCACCGACTGCGGCTTCGCGGTGCGCTACGAGTGGCGCACGGTGGACCACTCGACCGCCGACCTGGTGATCACCATCCGCCCGGAAGGGCAGTGGCCAGGCAGCGTCGCACGTCTGGGGTTGCTGCTGGCCCTCGAGCAGGCTGACGCCGGCGCTGTCACGGTCGACTGGACGGGGATGGGGCCGGGCGAGTCCTACGCGGACTCGACGCTCGCCGCGCTCACCGGGCGGTGGCAGCACACCGTCGACGAGCTCGGTACGCGGTACACCCGCCCGCAGGAGAACGGGGCCCGCCGTGGTGTCACCCGCGCGACCTTCGGCCTCGCCACCGGGCCGCTCACGCTGACTGCCGGCGAGGTCCTCGTCGGCGACCAGCAGGTCCACGGGATCGAGCTCACCGCGCGACCGTGGTCGGACGCCGCGCTGCACGCGGCCGACCACCCCCACGAGCTCGTCCCCGACGGCTCGCTCTGGGTGCACGTCGACGCCGCCGGGCACGGTCTCGGCTCCGCCGCGTGCGGTCCAGGGGTCCTCGCCTCTGCGATGCTCCGCCCGGCCCCCGTCACCATGCAGGTACGGTTCAGCGCCGGTCAGTGAGGCTGTGCCCGCGGGCGTCCGTCGCGTCAGAGCGCGATGGACGCCCGCGTGGTCACCAGGCCGACGTCGCCGAGGAAGCGCTCAAAAGCGAGCGTCGCCATCCCGATCGCCACGGAGTTGCCTCTGACCGTCGAGACGCCGAGGGTGAGATCGGCTGCCGCGCCCTCCGGCGCCTCAGCCGTCAGCTGCGCTGCCGTGCCGGGAAGAAGGTGGTCCCCCAGCGCCCAGGCGGTCCAACCGGTCAGCAGCACCAGCTCGGGGTTGATGATGGCGACGAGGTCAGCGAGCGCTGACCCGAGGTAGCGAGCAGTACGGTCGAGGGTCTCTCGGACTGCGACGTCCGGGGTCTGCTCACGCATCGCCGCGGCCAGCGCGGCGATGAAGTCGCGCTGGCTGTCGGTGACGACCAGCGGATGGTGCGGGTCGACCTCGCGCAGCGTCTCCTGGATCCCCGGGGCTCCGACATACGCCTCGACGCAGCCGCGCCTGCCGCAACGGCATCCGCGCCCCTCGTAGACGAGCAGCGAGTGACCCCACTCGCCCGCGGAGTTGGTGGCGCCCCGCAGGACGCGCCCCTCGAGCACGATGCCCGCTCCGACGCCGGTCCCGAGGTTCACCGTCACCATGCTCGACGCCCCGCGCACGCGACCGAGCCACAGCTCCGCCGTAGCGATCGCCTTGAGCGGGTTCTCCACGACCAGCGGCACGGCGATCCGCTCGCGCAGGAGCTCGAGCAGCTCGATGTTGCTCCACGAGTGGTGCGGGGCGAGGACGGCGGTGACGCCGGCCTTGCCCTGCACCAGTCCTGGGAGGGCGACGCCGACCCCGAGCAGGCTGTCGAGCTCGATGCCCACCTCGTCCGTCGCCGCCTTGAGCGACCGGATGATGCCCTCGACCACATACTCGGGCGAGGTCAGGTGCTCGTCGAGCGCCACGTCGGCCGAGCTCACCTGCGCCAGCGCAGCGTCGAAGAGGTGGGTGCTGACATAGGTCTCCGCGACATCGATACCAGCGATCCGTCCACGCGCACGGTTGATCCGCAACGTCGTCGTCGGTCGGCCGGTGCCGCCGAGGGCGAGGCCCGCTTCCTCGACCAGGCCCTCCGCGATGAGCTCGGAGACCACTGTCGCCACGGTCGCAGGGCTCAGCCCTGTGGTCCGGGCCAGCTCGTTCCGGTTCGACTCCCCGAGCGACAGCAGTGCGTGGAGCACGTCCAGTCGCGACTCGCTGCGGATGTCGCGAGAGGACCTCCTCCGCACCGCCATCTCTACTCCTGACTCTGCGTCGCCAGCACACTGACCAGCACTGAGGCGTCTGGCCCCGCAGTCGCGTGCAGCAGAAGCCGAATTCTGCCATTATTCCAGGCAGCCGGCAGCCAGACTCGGCCGTCGTCTCCGCCGGTGAATCGCGGACGTGCTGGGTCGTCGAGCCACACACGACCGAGCAGCTCTCCGTGCGCAAAGGCACTGACCCTCAGCTGCGTGCCCTCGAAGCGCAGAGAACAGCCTCCTGGAGGCGTCTCGACATCGAGCCAGAGCTCCTCGCCGGCCTCCAGCACGAGCGGGAGGTCGGTCGCGACCGCCTCCCCCGGACTGTCGGCGAGGGCGAGGATCTCACGGTCGGGCTGTGCCTGGACCTGCCAGTCGCGGACCGGCTCGAGCCGTCGCAACCACGCCGTGCCGAGGCTTCCCGCACCGTGCGGCGAGGTGACCGTGATCTCGGCCCCCGTACCCGGGGCCAGGTGCACCCACGGATCCTGGGGGGTGAGAAGCTGCTCGGTCCCGTCGACGTGCACATGGACGGCGTGCGACAGACCGTCGAGCTGCAGCGCGTGATGGCAGCCGGGATCGAGCGTCAAGGTCCGGCGGTAGGTGATCGGCCGTCCGATGCGCGTGCTGCTCCAGCCGCCCAGCGATCGCAGCGGAGCCGGGTCACCGGCCCACTGCTCTCCACCGTCGACCGTCCACAGCGCAGAGACGTCCTGTCGCTGCGTCACCGACCATGCCGTGCCGAGCCCGCGCAGCGACCCGATCTGCAGTCCGGGCATGCGGACGTCGTCGAAGTTCGCATGCCCCCAGGTCTCGACCGTGGCGTCCAGCAGGGATGCGCCGGAGACGGGTACGACCTGGGTCGCCCCGAAGCGGGCGATGGTGGGCAGCGCTCGACCGTCCAGGCTGATGTCCACGATGTCACCGGCGCCCTCGAGCACAAGCTCGTCGACACCTGACACGTCGGCCGCGTAGTGCGTCCGGCCACGGTGCACGCCGACCGCCTCAGAGGCTGGCGGCACCTCGTGCCGTGACGTGGGCCCGCTGCGGGTCGGCAGGTCCACGCGCCCGACGCGCTCGACCCGGACGGGCGCCGCAGCCGGACCAGCAGGCTGCGTACCCGGGGCGGAGTCCTCGGGGTGCCCGACGATGACCACCCACGAGACCTCGCCTGCGGTCACGACTCGGCGGACCGGCATCCCCGGGGCCGGCGCAGGCAGCTCGACGACCTCGATCGCGCCACCGTCCGGCGCGCCGAGCGCGACCGTCGTCGCCCCCGCCGCGACGAACCGGAGACCCTCGCCGTCCAGGCCCGCGACGTCGCCGGTGGCGAGGAGCAGCGTGCCCGGCAGCCCGAACCCACCCAGAGGAAGGTCCTGCAGCACCAGGGTGCATGAGTGCGGGGGCAGCACCGCCGTGATCTCGGGAACTGCTCCTGACGCGGGGATCGTCGCCTGGGACCACTCGTCGCCGAGGTTGGTCACGCCGAGCAACGAGCCCCCGCCCGCCAGGTCGAGCCGCGACGGCGAGGCGCTCGTCGGCGCATCGGTCCGGTAGGCCCCCTCCGCCGGTCGTGCGACCGACCCCGCCAAGCAGGAGCCGAGCGTACGAACGACCCCTGCGAGAGATCGCGCCTGGGCCATCTCTGGACGTGGCTCGCCGATCGGGGACAGGTAGCCCCCGAAGTCGTAGTCGTGGCTCATGAAGCCGCCGGGATCGCCCCAGTTCCCGGTCGACGGGTAGTACCCGAAGTTGTATCCGGACGCCTGGAGGTACGGCGCCAGCAGCCGGGCGCCGCTGACCAGGAGACGCCGGAGCGTCACGTGGGCCCGGTTCGTCTCGGTCACCAGCAGCGGCACCCCCTGCGCGCCGAGCATCTCGGCGTAACGACGCACCTCGGGCTCGATCGCAGGAGATCTGTCGTCGGGGTAGAAGTTGAACGCCGGCACGACACCGGGGACCGCGCCGGTGGCTCCGACGAGGTCTCCCTGACCTGCACATGCGATCAACGGCACCGTGATGCCGTGCTCGAGCGCCATGTCGCGCAGCGCCGTCATGTAGCCCGTTCGATCCTCGGTGTCGAAGAAGTCGAGCTCGTTCTCGAGCTGGACGGCGACGACGCTGCCACCGCGGCCGTGCTGCCGCTCCGCGATCAGCGGCAGCACCCGGTCGAACCACCGCCCTACCTGGGCCAGATACTGCGGCTCAGCCTGGCGGACCCGCAGGCCCTCGGTCAGCGTGAGCCAGGCAGGAAGCGCGCCACCGTCCCACTCCGAGCAGATGTACGGTCCGGGGCGGGCGATCACCTTGAGCCCGGCCTCGTGGGCCAGGTCGAGGAAGGCGGCGACGTCCCGCCTGCCTGTGAAGTCCCACTCCTCAGGAGACATCTCATGGAAGTTCCACGGGAGGTACACGTCGATGACCTGGTACCCGGAGTCCCGTACCTGTGCGAGCCGTCCGGCCCACAGCTCGCGCGGGATCCGGAAGTAGAAGAGCGATGCGCACAGCAGCACCTGCTCGTCACCATCGAGCACGAACCCCGAAGGGCTCACTCCTACCTGGTGGGCGATCTCGGTCGTCACTTCACACCTGCGCTTCCGCCAGAGACGTTCATCTCGTAGAGGTACTTCTGGCCTAGGTAGTAGATACAGATCATCGGGACCGTCAGCAGGATCGACCCGACCATGACGAGGTTCCACGGTGGTAGCTGCATGGCGTTGCTCGTCGAGGTCATGTACTGCAGACCGAGGGCCAACGGCATCATCTCCTCCTTGTTCAGGTAGATGAGCGGACCCATGAAGTCGCCCCAGCTCGCGGTGAGCGTGAAGATCGCGATCGCGGTGAGGATGGGCCACATCATCGGCAGGATGATCCGGCGGTAGATGCCGAAGTAGCCGAGCCCGTCAACCTGCGCCGCCTCGTCGAGCTCCCCCGAGATCCGCGAGACGAACTGCCTCACGAGGAAGACGTTGAACGCGTTCGTGAAGAAGTTCGGGATGATGAGCGGCAGGAAGGTATTCACCCAGCCGAGCTCCTTGAACAGCAGGAACTGGGGGATCATCGTGATCTGCGAGGGGATCATCATCGTGGCGAGCACGACCATGAACATGAAGCTCTTCCCGGGCGCCCGCAGCCGTGCGAAGGCATATCCGACGAGCGAGGAGGAGATGACCTGCCCGACAGCGGACACGGTCGCGATGATCACCGAGTTGAGGATGAACCGGCCTACAGGGAGCCCGGTAGCACTGAACACGTGCGAGAAGTTCGACCACTCGAACTCGCTCGGGATGATCGTGAAGAGGTTCTTCGCGCTCGTCGCGTCGCTCGAGAGAGCGATCGAGAACATGAGGATGAACGGCACGAAGAACACCGTCGACACGAGAATGAGGACCGCGTAGCTGTACGGGGACGCGCGGAAGGCCTTGAGCGTCCGCGCTGACCCGGTGGTCTTCGAAGAGCGCGGCCCGTCGGCCTGGGTGGCCACGGGCGGGACCTGGATTTCTACGGCCATCACCGCACCTCCGTCTCGTAGAAGACCCAGCTGCGCGACGTCCGGAACGCGATCGCAGTGAATCCGATGATGACGATGAACAAGAGCCACGCGATCGCCGACGCGTACCCGAAGTGGTAGAAGGAGAACGCCTCACGGAACAGGAGCGGCACGATCGTCATGCTCGCGTTGTCGGGACCACCTGCCGTGAGGATGTAGACCTGGCTGAATATCTGGAACGCTCCGATGAGCCCCATGATGAGGTTGAAGAAGATGATCGGAGTGATCTGCGGGAATGTGATCGCCCAGAACTGGCGCATCGGACCCGCGCCGTCGATCTCCGCAGCCTCGTAGAACTCTCGCGGGATGCCGTTCATCGCTGACAGCAGGAGCACCGTGGCTCCGCCGGCTCCCCACGCGGAGAGCACGACGAGGGCGGGCTTGACCCAGTTCGGGTCGAGCAGCCAGGACGGCCCCTCGACACCGAAGATGCCGAGCAGGTCGTTGAGCGGGCCGGACGGCGCGAGCACCATCTTGAAGACCATCGCGGTGGCCACGAGCGGCACCAGCGTGGGCAGATAGATCATGGTGCGGAAGAACTTGCGGCCGCGGATCTTCTTGTTGAGGAGGTTGGCCAGCCAGACTCCGATGACCAGTCCCAGGGGCACCGAGACGAGCGCGTAGTAGAAGGTGTTCCCGAGCGCCTTCCAGAAGACCGGGTCATCGGTGAGGGCCCTGGTGTAGTTGTCGAGACCGACAAACTCTGCTGGCGTGAAGGAGTCCCACTCGGTCAACGAGATGT
Source organism: Sanguibacter suarezii NBRC 16159 (assembly GCF_001552735.1). Taxonomy (GTDB): domain Bacteria; phylum Actinomycetota; class Actinomycetes; order Actinomycetales; family Cellulomonadaceae; genus Sanguibacter; species Sanguibacter suarezii. Next base: position 113,295 of record NZ_BCRT01000008.1, on the reverse strand, counting down.
AGACCGACGCGATCATGGGTCCGAGCAGGAAGCCGACGAACCCGATGAGCCACGGTGAGATGAACAACCAGAACGCGAGGGCCTCGCTGCGGCCTCGCTTGGTCAGCCTGGGACGAGCACCGCCCCGCCGCCCGGCACGGCGGGGAGCCTGCGCCCCCGCCGTGCCAGGTGCCGCTATGTCGACAGCAGTCATCGGCTCGACGACCCGAGGACCGACTCGAGCTTGCCCTGGATCAGGGTCAGCTGCTCCGCTGCGTCACCACCCTGGTTCCAGAACGTGCCCAGGTTGTCGGCGAACGCGGCCTGCATCTCGTTCCACTCAGGGATGAGCGGGGAACGGAAGACGAAGGCGGACGACTCCCCGAAGGCCGCCATGTTGACCTCTCGGGTTGCCCACTCCGGCTTGAGGAACGCCTCGGAGCTCTGCACAGCGAGGTTGGCGGGCACGTCCTGCGCCTTGTCGATGATCACGGTCTGGGCTTCGGCGTCCGTGAGGAAGTCGATCGCCTGGAAGGCCTGTTCCGACTTCTTGCTGTCGCGAGAGATCGCCAGACCCGAGCCGAAGGCGGCGACAGCCTGCTCCTCGTCGTGCCACATCGGCGCGATGTCCCAGTTGAAGTCGGCCTCGAGGAGCGTGTTGATCGCCCAGAACCCGGTGGTGTTCATGGCGACCTTCTGCGCTGCGAACGCCGGGTCACCACCCATGTCAGGACCCATGTCCGCATAGTCGGAGGTGGACGGCACCACCTTGTGCACGTGGACGAGGTCGTTGGCCCACTGCAGTGCATCGACGACCTCTGGGGAGTTGGCCGCGGGGCGACCCTCGTCGTCGATGATCGCGCCACCGTTCTGGTAGGCGAAGCTCCACCACTGCGGCCACCAGCCTGCTCCGCCGAAGCCCCACTGCTGGCCGGGGATGGTGAGCTTCTCCATCGCAGCCTGCGCGTCCTCGGTCGTCCACTCGGCGGTCGGGTACTCCACGCCGGCGGCGTCGAAGAGGTCCTTGTTGTAGTACACGATCATGGCGCCAGAGCGGTCGGGGATCGCGTAGACGCTGTCCTCGTAGGAGTAGAGGCTGCCGACCGGGCCGAACCGCTCCTCGAGGTCGAGACCGGCGTCCGCGATCAGCTCGTCGAGCGGGATGATCTGGTTCTTCGAGGAATAGACGTTGACACCCTCGGCGACCTGCATGATGTCCGGGCCGTCGCCACCGGCGATCATGGTCTGGACCTTCTGCTCGTACTTGTCGCCCGGGATGAGCTGCAGCTTGATCTTGATCTCGTCCTGAGAGGCCTCGAACAGGTCGATGCGCTCCTGATACGCGGCCTTGTCGACGTCGCCGCCCCACACGACCATGGACAAGGTCGACCCGTCCGAGCCGCCGTCACCATCCGAGCTGCACGCTGCGAGCGAGATCATGCTGAGCACTGCCACGCCTGCGATCCAGGCCGACTTGCCTCGTCTTCCGGTCGAACTCATCTTCTTCCGCCTCTCTGCGGTGTGTGTGCTGGCGCCACTCCATCGTCGGCGCCACCTGAAGCCCGTACGGGAGTAACACTAACCCTTAGACAATCCCCTGGCGAAGTGAGCAAGATCACGAAGAGGTCACGGTTCTGGGTCAGTGTGCCGTGATATGCCCGGACGGCAGCACACAATTCTCTCAACGGTTAGAGTTACCGTCGCGCAACCGGCGCCCACGCCTCTGGGTGGCGTGTACCACCGCCGGTCACTCGCGTACCTCCACCGCAGAGAGGCGGTCATGAGACTTCCCCGTGAGCAGCAACCCATCCCCGAGATCGACGCGAACCACCCCCTGCGCGCAGTGCTCGGCCTCGTGCGCCGTCACCGCTCCCGGGTGATCGGGGCAGTGCTGGTCTTCCCTCTCAAGGACTCCCCCCAGTGGCTCATGCCCGTGGTGACCGCCCACGTCATCGACATCGTCGTCGTGGGCGGTCCACCGAGAGACCTGGCCCTGTGGGCTGCCGTGGCCTTCGTCGCGCTCCTGCAGAACTACCCGACCCATGTCCTGTACACCAAGCTCTTCATGGGAGCCGTGCGCCAGATCGGCGCGGACCTTCGCAACGCCCTGACCGAACGGCTGCAGAGCCTCTCGATCGGCTTCCACCACCGGACCTCGGCATCCCTGGTCCAGACGAAGGTCGTACGAGACGTCGAGAACATCGAGCTCATGCTGCAGCAGGTGACGCACCCGATCCTGGCGCAGACGACCGTCGTCATGGGTGCGCTCATCATGACCGCGTTGTCCGTGCCACAGTTCCTGCCCGTCTACGCGCTGACGATCCCGATCGCCGTCGTCATCCGGTCGGCCATCGCGCGCCGGTCCCGGGAACGCAACGAGGCCTTCCGTCTCGACGTCGAGGCGTTCTCCTCTCGGGTCGGTGAGATGGCCACGCTGCTCCCCATCACCCGGGCGCACGGACTCGAGGCGACGGCGCAAGCCAGGATCGCGGAGGGCGCCGAGGGCGTACGCACGTCCGGGTACCGTCTGGATCTGCTCAACGGGCGGTTCCAGTCGCTCTCGTGGGTCGTCCTGCAGATGCTGAGTGTCGGGTGCTTGATGCTCGGCGCGCTGGCTGCGGTGACAGGTCGGGTCGAGATCACGGCCGGCGAGGTGGTCCAGCTGTCTGCCTACTTCGGACTGATCACCGGCGGCGTCACCCAGGTGCTCATGGTCCTGCCGATCGCCTACAAGGGGCTTGAGTCCGTGCGCTCCATCGCCGAGGTGCTCACGGAGCCCGACCTCGAGGAGAACGCAGGCAAGCGGGCGGTGACCTCGGTCACGGGCGACCTGCGGTTCGACCGGGTGGGGTTCCGGTACCCGGACGCCCACGGGCACGCGCTGACAGACGTCACCCTGGACATCAGATCAGGAGAGACGGTCGCCTTCGTAGGCCGCTCCGGCTCGGGGAAGTCGACGATGCTCAACCTCACCCTCGGCTTCGTGCGTCCCACGAGCGGACGGCTCCTCATCGACGGTGTGGACGCCGCGACGCTGGACCTGCGGACCTTCCGGCGGCACGTATCCGTGGTTCCTCAGGAGTCGGTCCTCTTCGAGGGCTCCATCCGGGACAACATCACGTACGGCCTCGCCGAGGTGCCGGACCATCTCGTCCGCCAGGCTCTCGAGGACGCGAACGCCGCGGAGATCGTCGACGCGCTCCCCGACGGCTGGGGCACCTTCGTGGGCGAGCGCGGCGCGCGGCTCTCCGGTGGGCAGCGGCAACGGATCGCGATCGCTCGGGCTCTCGTCCGCGACCCCCGCATCCTCTTGCTGGACGAGGCGACCTCCGCGCTCGACTCGGAGTCCGAGGCCCTGGTCCAGGACGCCCTCGATCGTCTGATGCATGGCCGGACCACCCTCGTCGTGGCGCACCGGCTCTCCACCATCCGCGGCGCGGACCGGATCGTCGTGCTCGACGCAGGACACATCGTCGAGATCGGCAGCCACGAGGAGCTCATGGAGATGAACGGCCGGTACGCCCGGCTCCAGGAGCGCCAGCGCCGCTGACAGGCACCATCACCGGCATGCGCGACGGCCGCCGTCCCCCTGGCAGGGGCCGGCGGCCGTCGGTGTGCTCAGCGTCGGTCAGGCCACGCTCAGACGAGGTCGCGGACCGCGGCGTACTGCGCCCGGATGATCGGCTCAGCCGTCGCCGAGTGCACCGTCGTGCCCGACGCCGCAGGCCAGGCCGGGGCCTGCTCCCCGCCGGCCAGCACCCACGCCGCCTGGCGCGCTGCGCCGTCGGCCACGTACTCGCCGACGGGCGGGACCTCGACCGGGAGGCCGAAGACCTGCGGGGCGATCTCGCGAACCGCCTCGGACTTCGCGCCGCCGCCGATCAGCAGCAGCCGCGAGACCTCGGCGCCCTGGGCGACCAGCGCGTCGAGGCCGTCGGCCAGGCCGCACAGCATGCCCTCGACCGCTGCCCGGGCCAGGTGCGCGGACGTCATGTTCGCCAGCCGCATCCCGTGCAGGGTGCCGGTGGCGTCGGGACGGTTGGGGGTGCGCTCGCCCTCCAGGTAGGGGACGAGGACCAGCCCGTCCGCGCCGGGGGGTGCGGAGAGCGCGAGCGCGGACAGCTCGGCGTGGTCGATGCCGAGCATCCGCGCCGTGGCGTCGAGCACCCGGCTGGCGTTGAGCGTGCAGGCCAGCGGCAGGTACGCACCGGTCGCGTCGGAGAATCCGGCGACCAGGCCGGAGCCGTCCGCGGACGGTACGGGCGAGATCGCCGAGACGACTCCGGACGTGCCGATCGAGACGGCCACGTCGCCCGTTGCCATGCCGAGGCCGAGCGCTGCGGCGGCGTTGTCCCCGGCGCCCGCGCCCAGCACGATCTGTCCCGCCGTCGCCGAGGCCGGGTTGCCGGCCTCCTGCTGGTCAGGAGCGACCGCCTCCGGCGCGGGGGTGCCGAGAGCCTCGGCGAGCACCGCGACGTCGACCGACCCGCCTGACTCGGCCGGACCGAGCACCCGCGGCAGGGTGATCCCTGCCGAGGCGCCCTCCCCCAGGGCGAGGTCGAGCAGGTCGAAGCGGTAGGCGCCCGTGGCGGCGGAGTAGTACCCGGTACCCGAGGCGTCAGACCGGTCGGTGGTCAGCGCGCTGAGGTCCCGGGCGGCGCCCGGTACCCCGCCCGCACCGGAGATCTGCCAGGTCAGCCAGTCGTGCGGCAGGCACACGGCGGCGATCCGAGCGGCGTTCTCGGGCTCGTGCTCGGCGACCCAGCGCAGCTTGGTCACGGTGAGGGAGGCCACCGGGACGGTGCCGACCGCATCGGCCCAGGCCTGCTCCCCCGAGCCGCCGGTGAGCGCGCCGAGGTCACGGATGAGGTCGGCGGCGGAGCCGGCGGAGCGGTTGTCGTTCCACAGCAGCGCCGGACGGATGACCTCCCCGTCGGCGTCGAGCAGCACCATGCCGTGCTGCTGCCCGCCCACGGCGAGGGCAGCGACGTCGTGCAGGCCGCCGGCGGCGGCCACGGCGGCACCCAGGGCTGTCCACCATGCGGCGGGGTCCACCTCGGTGCCGTCGGGGTGCGACGCGGAGCCGGAGCGAAGGAGCGCTCCGGTCTCCGCGTCACGGATGACGACCTTGCACGACTGGGTCGAGGAGTCGACCCCGGCGACGAGCGCGCCGGCAGGAGCGGTGGAGGGTTCAGCTGCGCCGCCCACAGACGGCAAGGTCGCGGTCATCAGGACCCGATCAGGTGGCGCAGAGCCAGCTGGTTGAGGCGGACGAAGCCGAAGTCGCGCTGAGCGGCGGCCTCAGGGTCGAAGTCCTCGAAGGCCGACCGGTCGGCGAGCAGGTCCGTGACGGTCTCGCCCGGGTTGAGCGTCGGCGTGGCGAGCTCGAAGATGCCGGCCGTCTCGAAGGCCTCCTGCACCTCGGGGTCCGCACGGTACTCGGCCGACTTCTTGGCGAGCATCTCGTACATCTCCATGTTGGCGGAGGCGGAGTCCCAGACTCCACGCTCGACCTCGGTGCGCGAGGGCTTGTAGTCGAAGTGGCGCGGGCCCGTGTAGCGGGGACCGTCCGGCGTGCCCGGGAAGCCGTTCTCGACGAGGTCGACCGTGAAGAAGGCCGAGAGCAGGTCGCCGTGACCGAAGACGAGGTCCTGGTCGAACTTGATGGAGCGCTGACCGTTGAGGTCGATGTGGAAGAGCTTGCCCGACCACAGCGCCTGGGCGAGCCCGTGCGTGTAGTTCAGGCCTGCCATCTGCTCGTGGCCGGTCTCGGGGTTGAGGCCGACGATGTCGCCGTGCTCGAGCTCGGCGATGAAGCCGAGGGCGTGGCCGATCGTGGGGAGGAAGATGTCGCCGCGGGGCTCGTTGGGCTTGGGCTCGAGGGCGATCTTGATGTCGTAGCCCTGTTCCTTGATGTACCCGGCGACGAGGTCGATGCCCTCGCGGTAGCGCTCGAGCGCGGCATGCAGGTCCTTGGCGCCGTCGTACTCAGCGCCCTCGCGCCCGCCCCACATGACGAAGGTCTTGGCGCCGAGCTCGGCCGTGAGGTCGATGTTGCGGAGCACCTTGCGCAGCGCGAAGCGACGCACGGAACGGTCGTTCGACGTGAAGCCGCCGTCCTTGAAGACGGGGTGGCTGAACAGGTTCGTGGTGACCATCTCGATGGTCATGTTGCTCTCGTCGGCGGCCGTCTTCAGCTTGCCGAGGATGCGGTCACGCGTGGCGTCGTCCGAGCCGAAGGGGACGACGTCGTCGTCGTGGAACGTGAAACCCCACGCGCCGAGCTCGGCGAGCTTGCGCACGGAGTCGGCCGGGTCGAGGGCGGGACGGGTGGCAGAACCGAACTGGTCCTGTGCGTTCCACCCCACGGTCCACAGGCCGAAGGAGTAGTTGATTCCAGATGCGTTCGTCACGTGAGTTCTCCTCGTCGAGAGCTGGTCCGCCGAGGGGGATCGTTCCCACCCGAGGGATTAGTTGTATGGATGAACTTATCCCTGGAAACCGGTAAGGTCAACACATGGCCGCCTCCCCCGCCCTCGGGCAGCACTCGCTGCGCGAGCAGAACATCGCGCTCGTCGCCCGCGAGATCTTCGGCGCGCCCACCCCAGTCTCCCGAGCCGATGTCGCCGCCGCGACCGGTCTGACGCGCGCCACCGTGTCCGCTCTCGTGGACCGGCTCATCGAGGCACGGATCGTCGTCGAGCTCGCCCCCGCCCCCGCCCGCCGAGCCGGGCGCCCGGCGGTCCCCCTCGCCCCGGCTCCCAGGACGATCATCTCCCTCGGCCTCGAGGTCAACGTCGGCTACCTCGCCGGCACCGTGCTCGACCTCACCGGCGCCACCCTGGCCACCGCCACCGTCCCCGGTGACTTCCACGCGAGCGACCCCGCCGCCGTGCTCGCCCGCCTCGGCGCGCTCACCGCCGAGCTGCTGGCCGCCGCCCGCGCGGTGGCCGACGGCGCACGGCTGGCTGGCGTCCGCGTCGCCCTGCCCGGCCTGGTGGACTCCGCGACGTCGACCCTGCGCGTCGCCCCCAACCTCGGCTGGGCCGAGCTGTCCCCCGTGGACACGTCCGCGATCGCCGCGCACACCGGGTCCGCGCCGATCACCATCGCCAACGAGGCCAAGCTCGCCGCCCTCGCCCAGGTGCCCGCGCTGGGCGCCGAGGCCCAGACCGCCAGCTCCTTCCTCTACGTCTCCGCCGACGTCGGCATCGGCGCGGCGATCGTGCTCGACCGCGAGCTCTTCCTCGGCGGGCGCGGATGGAGCGGAGAGCTGGGGCACGTCGTCGTCGACCCGGCCGGGCCGCTGTGCCAGTGCGGGGCGACCGGCTGCCTCGAGCAGTACGCCGGAACCGACGCGGTGCTGCGCGCCGCGCGGCTGCCCCGGGGGTCCTCGGTGGCCGACCTCCTGCGCGCCGTCGCCGACGGCGACGGCCCCGCGAGCGCCGCCCTCGACCGCGCCGGCCACGCCCTGGGTGCGGCGCTGGCCGACTTCGTCAACCTCATCGACGTGCCGACCGTGCTGCTCGGCGGCGCCTACTCCGAGCTCGCCGACCTCCTGGAACCGGTCATCCTGGCCGAGCTCGAGACCCGGGTGCTCTCGGCGCCGTGGTCGTCCTTCATGGTGGACCGCGCGCCCGTGGGCGTCGGCGCGGCGACGATCGGCGGCGCCCGGGCGAGCCTCGCGGACGTGCTCGACGACCCGACGCCGTGGCTCGTGGGGGCCTGAGCCTCCATGGTCAGAGGACCGTCTGATCAGGCAGAGACCACGCACGATCTAGAACTCGTACTAAACATTTCACCGCGCTCAAGACTTGTACGGGTATGACAACCACCTCAGATCCACCCGAGGAGCTCGTCTTCGCGGACTGGTACCAGCGGGAGTTCCCGCGGGTTGCCCGCGCCCTCGCGCTCGCCAGCGGAGACCCGCTCCTTGGAGAAGAAGCGGCGGCCGAAGCCTTCGCCCGCGCGTTGGCCATCTGGCCCAAGGTCCACGCGATGGAGTCACCCGGGGGCTGGGTGTACAGCGTCGCGCTGAGCGAGCTGCGCCGCACGTGGCGCCGGCGCCGCCTGGAACGCCGGTCGCTGGACCGCCTGCACCTCGAGCACGTCCCCGCGCCGACAGCGCCCGACGACGCGTTGTGGCAGGCGGTCGCTCAGCTCGCCCCCCGCGCACGCACCGCCATAGCTCTGCGCTATGTAGCGGACCTCACGGAGGCGGACATCGCCGACGTCATGAACATCGCTCGCGGCACCGTCGCCGCCACTCTCTTTGCCGCCCGTAAACAGCTCGCCACGGCGCTGGCCCCTCACCTGACTGGAGACCGCTCATGAACGAGAAGATGCTCGCGACCCTCGCCCACGTCGATGTGCCCCAGACGGCTCCCGCACTGTCCAGCATCGAAGGCCGCGCCAGGGCGATCCGCCGCGGTCGGCACGGTCGCCGGTTCACGGTCATCGGCGCTGGCGCAGCGGTGCTGTTCGCCGGCGGGATCTTCTGGCCCACCACCACGACCCCGCACGGGACCGTCGCGATGGGTGGCCCGCTCGCCTTCGGGGCAGCGCCCGCCGCAGCTTCACAAGACGCCAGCTGCTCGGGCGGATTCGGTTCGTGGGTCAGCCGGGACCACTGGGCGAGCAGTCCCGAGATCGCCGCGTCCACCAGCCTGATCACCGATACGTCGTTGCCGGTGGCCAGCGTTGGTGTCCACCAAGACGACATGAACTGCGCACCCATCATGCCGGCGGCGGTCTTCTACGCAACCGACCCGGTCCGAGGCATCTCCGTGTGGGCGGATGTCGCCGATCCGTTCGTGGACCTGACCGACCTGACAGCACAGACCGTCCGCGGCGTAGCAGGACAGGTACGGACCTACGAAGACCACAGCCTGCAGATGAGCTGGGTCGATCCTGACGGTATCCGCTGGCTCGCCTTGGGCTCCGCAGTCGCGCAGGCTGACATGGTCGCCATCCTCGACAGCCTGGTCTTCTCCGGGCCTGACGGCCAGACCCTCGACCCGGCGTCAGCACCGGCGGGCTTCGTCAACGACCCGGTGGACCCCGGGCCGCAGAGCACCACCACGCGCAGCTGGCAGGTGAACTACGGAGACGAAACCTTCGTCGAAGGCACCGTCCCGGGCAAGTTCCTCGGCCTCCGGGCAACGACCACACCGTCTGAGCCGATCACGGTCAAGGCGTCCATGTATGCCGTCGGGACTACATTCACCGAGGTCAACGGTGAGCTGGCGATGTTCGTGAAGAACGGCCCAGCTGACGCCGTCTCCGGGTGGCTCCTGTGGGAGAGGGACGGCGTGACCTACCGGCTCATCTCCGACGGCACCATGACTGAAGCGGTCGCGCTGGCCAACTCCGTGGTGACAGTGCCGGTGACCGACCCCCGAGTGGTCAACGCACCCGAGTACCCCCTCGACTGACAGGAACAGCATCAGGGCACCCGTGCGGCCGGGGGGAAGTCCGACCGTCCGGGTGCCCTGGGCTCAGCAGTTGTACGACCGTCGTCTGAGACCGCTCAGGACTCGGGGACGGTCTCCGCGAACTCGAAGAGGGCTGTGAGACCTGTCACGTCGATGACCCAGCGCACACGCTCGGGCACGTTGGTCAACAAGGGCATCTCGCCCACCGGAGAAGCGGTGCGGGCGTCGTAGAGGATGCGCAGCCCGCTGGAGTCGATGAAGGTCACCGCGGCCATGTCCACCTCGACACGCGCGCCCGCCCGGCGGTGCGGCGGCCAGATCTCGCGGAACTTCTCGTGCACCGAGATGTCGACCTCACCGCCGAGGATCCAACGGTTCTCCCTCTCTGGGTCGAGCGTGATGGCGCCGAGTTCTGCGTCGTCCATGATCTCCGTCAGGTCGCTCATGATCCCCTTCAAACTGTCGTTCCTGCTCAACAGCCCAGTATCTCAGAATCCACCGGGTGAAATCGACCCCCGGGGCAACCGCGATCCGTGCAACTCCAGACAACTCACCCATGATCGAAATCCTCATGCGACACCCCGCGCCGGTCGATGGCATAGTTCAAGCCCTATCCCACGGCCCGAGAAGACGACCTGTACGAGAGGTTCCCGCGTGAGCGACGTGAAAGCAGCCCGACCACCCGTCAACTTCACGACGAAGCGGACATGGGTGCTGGACTCGACCGAGGGTCTCGGTCAGCTGAGAGGATCGCTCTTCGAAGAGCTCACCGGTCGGGTGTTCCTCACCAGCTCCACCCTGGACGACGTCCCCGAGAAGATGGTCCTCGTGGTGAGCGAGCTCGCCACGAACGCCTTGCGCCACGGCAAGCCCCCGACGATCGTCACGCTCATGGCCAACGACGACGAACAGCTCCTGGACGTCGCCGACCACGACGTGGCATCGGCTCCGCAGATCGCCGAGGACCGCGAGATCGGCGAGGGCGGGTTCGGCCTGGTCCTCGCCCACCGCCTGGCCCTCGACGTCGGCTGGTACGTGGACGACCTCACCAAGCACATCTGGGCCCGCTTCCCGATCTGCACGCCCGAGGTGGCCGGGGTCCCGGTCGGGCACGCCGCCACCTGAGGCGGCAGCGGCCCGACCGCGGGCTCAGCGGTTGGTGCCGTCGACCGCGAAGGGCTCGATCGCGGCGATCTCCTCGGCCGTCAGCGGCGCCGCGTGGGCGGCCTTGACGTTGTCCTCGAGCTGGGCCACGCTGCTCGCGCCGATGAGCGCGGAGGTGACGCGCGAGTCGCGCAGCAACCAGGTCAGCGCCAGCTGGGCCAGTGTCTGCCCGCGATCGCGGGCGATCGCGTCCAGCCCGCGTGCCCGCTCCAGGTACGTCTCGCTCAGCGCCGTCTCCGCCGTGAGGAAGTGCCCGACGGCGGCCCGCGAGTCCGCAGGTACCTCACCGGCGAGGTACCGGTCGGTCAGCATGCCCTGGGCGAGCGGCGAGAAGACGATCATGCCGATGCCGAGCTCGTCGACGGTCTCGAGCAACGACTGACCGGTCGCGGCCGGGTCGTCGGTGCGGCCGGCGTCGGGCATCTCGACGTGGCGGTTGAACATGGAGTAGCTGGGCTGGTGGATGAGCAGCGGGGTGCCGAGGTCGGCGAGGACCTGCTGGGCTGCGCGGGTCTGGGCGGGGCTGTAGTTGGAGATCCCCGCATAGAGGGCCTTGCCGCTGGTCACAGCGGTGTGCAGGGCGCCCATGGTCTCTTCGATCGGGACCGTGGGGTCGGGCCGGTGGGAGTAGAAGATGTCGACGTAGTCGAGGCCCATCCGGGTCAGGGACTGGTCCAACGAGCTGAGCAGGTACTTGCGCGACCCGCCGTCGCCGTAGGGGCCAGGCCACATGTCGTAGCCGGCCTTGCTCGAGATGACGAGCTCGTCGCGGTACGGGCGGAAGTCCTGGGCCATGTGCCGCCCGAAGTTCTCCTCGGCCGAGCCGTAGGGCGGGCCGTAGTTGTTCGCGAGGTCGAAGTGCGTGATCCCCAGGTCGAAGGCCCGGCGCAGCACCGCGCGCTGGGTCTCGAAGGGGGTCGTGTCGCCGAAGTTGTGCCACAGGCCCAGCGACAGTGCGGGGAGGTCGAGGCCGCTGCGCCCACTGCGGCGGTACGGCATGGATGAGTAGCGGTCATCAGCTGCGAGGTATCGAGTCACGTCGTGAGTCTTGCAGAAGCCCCCGACACACGGAAGCACCCACCAGCACAAACCCGCCCCCGCCCACCGATCCCCCACCCATCACCCGTCACCCGTCACCCGCGCATGGGGCGTGCTCTTGACGACGGAGCGTGCCTCTGAGAGCACGTCCCGTCGTCAAGAGCACGCCCCGTCGGCAGGGCGCCGGTTATGGCAGGCGGGCGCCGACCGGGATGTCGATGTCTTCGTAGACGAGGACGTTGGGGGTCCCGGCGGCGCTCGCGCGGTGCAGCACCTCGGCGTTCTCCTCGACCGCGACCGCGACCTTGAAGGCCAGCTTGAGCGAGACGCCCACCGCGAGCAGCCCGTGGTTGCCCCACACGACCGCGTTGACGTCGTCGCCCATGAGCTCGGCGCTGCGCCGTCCGAAGTCGCCGTTCGTGGAGAACTCGAAGGGCATGATCTCGACCGGGCCCTTGGCGTAGAGCACCATGTTGAGCAGCACGGGGTCGATGCGGCGCCCGAGCGCCCCGAGCACGTTGACGAAAGTCGACTCGGTGTGGACGATCGCCTGCACGTCCGGGCGCCGGCGGTAGTGGGCCAGGTGCACCGGCAGCTCGGTCGAGGGGCACAGGTCCCCCTCGAGCACCGTCCCGTCCAGCCCGACGACGACCATGTCCTCCGGGCGCATCGCGTCGTAGCGCACGTCCGAGGGGGTGATGACGATCGCGTCCTGGCCGTCGTGCGCTCCGGGGAGGCGGACGCTGATGTTGCCCTGGGTGTTGAAGTTGAGCCCTGTGCGAACAGACTCCAGGCAGTAGTAGAGGATCTCGTCGCGGGTCTGACGGGTCGCCCGGCTGGCGGCTGTATGCATGGTTCCCACCCCTTCGTGTCGGCCACTCTCACAGCGAGTGAATCGTTTCAATACCCTCATCCTCCCAAGCCCGGCACGCCATTCCGAGGGACGTAGGTCCCCGCTGGAGCGCCTCGGACCAGCCCGATGTCACCGCGCCGAGATTTTCGCGAGATAATGGACCGCTGGGCGCGTACCTTCGTACGCCCCGACCCGTCAGCAAAGGTTCGACGAGCCGCCCGCAGCACCGTCCCAGGGACGGCCGCTCGAACCGCCGTCCGAACCGTCAACGTGCAGGATGTTCAGTGCCTCAGGCAGCTCAAGACAGTACGATCACCGCTGGTGAGACCTCCCCGTCGCGGGATGGCGTCGTCGTCCTCACCGAAGCCGCACGGCGGCGCTCCTTCGCCGTGATCAGCCACCCTGACGCCGGGAAGTCCACCCTCACCGAGGCCCTCGCCCTCCACGCGAAGGCGATCCGCGAGGCCGGCCGCGCCGACGGCAAGGCCGGCAAGCGCACCGTCTCTGACTGGATGGACATGGAGCAGGCGCGAGGGATCTCCATCACCTCCGCCGCCCTGGAGTTCACCTACCGCGACGCCGTCATCAACCTCGTCGACACCCCCGGCCACGCCGACTTCTCCGAGGACACCTACCGGGTGCTCTCCGCGGTCGACGCCGCCGTCATGCTCGTCGACGCAGCCAAGGGCCTCGAGGTCCAGACGATGAAGCTGTTCGCCGTCTGCAAGCACCGCGGCATCCCGCTCATCACCGTCATCAACAAGTGGGACCGTCCGGGCAAGGACGCCCTCGAGCTCATGGACGAGATCCAGGAGCGCACCGGGCTCACGCCCACCCCGCTCACCTGGCCCGTGGGCATCGGCGGCGACTTCCGCGGCGTGCTCGACCGCCGCACCGGGGAGTACACCCGCTTCACCCGCACCGCCGGCGGCACGACCATCGCTCCCGAGGAGCACATGGGCCCCGAGGCCGCGCTCGAGCGTGAGGGCGAGGCGTGGGCGACCGCCGTCGAGGAATCCGAGCTGCTCGAGGCCTCCGGCGCCGACCACGACGACGAGACCTTCCGCTCCGGCATGACCACGCCGGTGCTCTTCGGCTCGGCCGTGCAGAACTTCGGTGTGCACGCCCTGCTCGACGTCCTCGTCGACATCGCCCCGTCGCCCACCCCCCGGGTGACCGTCACCGGTGACACCCGCGCGATCGACGCACCGTTCAGCGCCTTCGTCTTCAAGATGCAGGCCGGCATGGACACCGCGCACCGCGACCGCCTGGCCTTCGCCCGGATCTGCTCGGGCGTCTTCGACCGCGGGATGGTCGTGACCTCCGCGCGCACCGGTCGCCCCTTCGCGACCAAGTACGCCCAGCAGGTCTTCGGCCGGGAACGGTCGATCGTCGACACCGCCTACCCCGGCGACGTCATCGGCCTGGTCAACGCGGCCAACCTGCGCGTGGGCGACACCCTCTACCTCGACAAGCTCGTCGAGTTCCCCCCGCTGCCGACCTTCGCGCCCGAGCACTTCGCCGTCATGCGCGCCAAGGACGTCTCCAAGTACAAGCAGTTCCAGCGTGGGGTCATGCAGCTCGGCGCCGAGGGCGTCGTCCAGGTGCTGCGCTCCGACCTGCGCGGAGACCAGGCCCCGGTGCTGGCCGCCGTCGGGCCCATGCAGTTCGAGGTGGCCGAGCACCGGATGGGGACCGAGTTCAACTCCCCCGTCACCCTCGACCGCCTGCAGTACGAGATCGCCCTGCGCACCACCCCGGAGTGGGTCGCCGACCTCAACGCCCAGCTCGGCGTCGAGGTCCTCCAGCGTGAGGACGGCGAGTACCTCGCCCTCTTCCCCGACCGCTGGCGCGTCACCTCCGTGCGCAACCGCCTGCCCGACGCCGTCCTCGAACCCCTCGTGGCCACCTGACGTTCTCCAGACCCGGCCACACACAGACCTCTGTTTTGACCGACCGGCCCTTCCCGGGCCATCAGTAGTTTGAAGGTAGAAAACTTGCTCAACTCCATGAAGCTCACCCTCGGCGCCCCGCCCGCGCTGCCTCGCGGCGCCATGCGCATCGTCCCCCTCGGCGGCCTCAACGAGGTCGGCCGCAACATGACCGTCTACGAGTTCGAGGGCAAGCTCCTCATCGTCGACTGCGGCGTCCTCTTCCCCGAGGAGCACCAGCCGGGCATCGACGTCATCCTCCCCGACTTCACGTCGATCCGGGACCGTCTCAAGGACGTCGTCGCCATCGTGCTCACGCACGGCCACGAAGACCACATCGGTGGTGTGCCGTACCTGCTCAAGGAGCGCGCGGACATCCCCATCATCGGTTCCAAGCTCACCCTGGCCTTCATCACGGCCAAGCTCAAGGAGCACCGCATCCGTCCTCGCACGATCGAGGTCGAGGCCGGCGGGCACTCCAAGCAGGGGCCCTTCGACCTCGAGTTCGTCGCGGTCAACCACTCCATCCCCGACGCCCTGGCTGTCGCGATCCGCACCCGTGCGGGCCTCGTGCTCAACACCGGTGACTTCAAGATGGACCAGTTCCCCCTGGACGCCCGGATCACTGACCTCAACCACTTCGCCAAGCTCGGCGAAGAGGGTGTCGACCTGTTCATGACGGACTCGACCAACGCCGAGGTCCCCGGCTTCACGATGTCCGAGCAGGACCTCATCCCGGCGATCGACAAGGTCTTCCGCACGGCCCCGCGCCGCGTGATCGTCTCGAGCTTCGCCAGCCACGTGCACCGCATCCAGCAGGTCCTCAACGCCGCGCACGAGTCCGGCCGCAAGGTCGCCTTCGTGGGCCGCTCGATGGTCCGCAACATGGGGATCGCCGAGGAGCTCGGCTACCTCAAGATCCCGCAGGGGCTCGTCGTCGACCTCAAGAAGCTCGAGTCGATGCCGCCGAACAAGATCTGCCTGGTGTGCACCGGGTCCCAGGGCGAGCCGATGGCCGCGCTGTCCCGCATGGCCAAGGGCGACCACGTCATCAAGGTCGACGAGGGTGACACCGTGCTGCTCGCCAGCTCGCTCATCCCGGGCAACGAGAACGCGATCTACCGCGTCATCAACTCCCTGATCGACCTGGGCGCGAACATCGTCCACAAGGGCAACGCCAAGGTGCACGTCTCCGGCCACGCCAGCGCCGGCGAGCTCGTGTACTGCTACAACATCGTCAAGCCGAAGAACGTCATGCCGATCCACGGTGAGTCTCGCCACCTGCGCGCCAACGGCGAGCTCGCGGTCAAGACCGGCGTGCCGGAGAACAACGTCGTCATCGCCCAGGACGGGACGGTCGTCGACCTGTTCAAGGGCAAGGTCTCCATCACCGGCAAGGTCCCGGCCGGCTACGTCTACGTCGACGGCCAGACCGTGGGCACCGCGACCGAGGACACCCTCGCCGAGCGCCGCGCGCTCGGGTCAAAGGGCATCGTCACCGTCCTCGCGCTCGTGGACCTCGACCTCGGCGTCCTCGCCGAGACCCCGGAGTTCATCACCCGCGGGTTCGTCCACGACGGGCACACCTTCGACGACGCCGTCATCGAGATCGAGAAGGCGCTCGCCCAGATCCCGAAGAAGGACGTCGGGGACATCGACCGCCTCGAGGCGACCATCGCCCGCGCCGTCTCGCGCTGGCTGCAGCGCAAGTACCGCCGCGAGCCGTTGGTCAACGCGATCGTCGTCGACGCCTGACCTGCACCACCTCCTCCGCGTGAGCTGAGCTCACGCGGAGCCCCGAGGCGCTGGGCGGACCCTCCGGTCCCCCAGCGCCTCTGTCGTCCCCGCCCAAACCTCCGCCGTCCCCGCCGAGCTCGCCCCGATGCCCGGCAGCCGACCTCCCCCGCGCGCCTGCCCGACGTCGGCTCCCGCCCCGCGCCTGCCCGACGTCGGCTCCCGCCTCCCAGCTCCCACCTCCCGTTTCCGCCTCAGCCCCCTCGCCGCCAGCTCGCCGAGTGCGTGAGTTTGGTGGCTGTGCGCGCCTTCAAAGGCACGCACAGCCACCAAACTCACGCCCTCGAGGGGAGGGAGGGCGGGCGGGCGGGTCGGGTGGCGGGTGAGCGGGGCGAGTGGGTCGGATGGTGGACGGATGGTGGTACGGGGGCGGGGTGGGGGGTGGGCGCGGGTAGCGTGGGGGGATGCCGTCGACTCGACCGTTCCTGCGCGCCCTGAGGGACACCGCCGGAGTCGGTGTGGCCCTCGTGCCGCTGGGCATCGCCTTCGGGCTGCTCGTGGTCCAGGCCGGGCTCGCCTGGTGGTGGGCGCCGCTGTTCTCGATCTTCATCTACGCCGGGTCGCTCGAGTTCCTCGCGATCGGGCTCATCGTGGCGATGACTCCGCTGGCGCAGATCGCCCTGGCGACCGTGCTGGTGAACTTCCGGCACGTGTTCTACGCCCTGTCCTTCCCGCTCCAGGCCGTCCGCGGCCGGGCGGCGAAGACGTACAGCATGTACGCGCTGACCGACGAGGCCTACGCCCTCGCCCACCACGTCCCCGCAGCCGAGCGCAGCACGGCCCGGATCCTGTGGATGCAGCTGCAGTGCCAGGGCTACTGGGTGCTCGGCGGGATCCTCGGGGCACTCCTGGGGACCGCGCTCCCCACGATCCCGCGGGGCATGGACTTCGCCCTGACCGCCCTGTTCACGGTCCTCACCATCGACGCCTTCCGGGTCACCCGGGACGTCCCCTCACCGATCCTCGCCCTGCTCTCGGCGCTCATCGCGCTCGTGGTGGCCCCGGACCAGATGCTCGTCGTGGCCATGGGCCTCTTCGTCGTGGCGTTGACCGCGCGGTTCCTGCTCGGCCGCCGAGCCGGCCGCCGAGCCGGCCGCCGACCGGGCGGGGTATCCGCAGCCGGCACGGCCGTGGAGGAGGGCACCCGTGCCTAGCGCCGGTTACGTCCTCGCCGCGCTGACGACGATCTTCGTCATCACCTTCGCCCTGCGCGCACTGCCCTTCGCGGTGCTCGAGCCGCTGCGCGCCTCGCCGTACATCGCCTTCCTCAGCCGGTACATGCCGGTCGGGATCATGCTGATCCTCGTCGTGTACACCCTGCGCACCGTGCCGCTGACGTCGGGCTGGCACGGCCTGCCGGAGGCTGTCGCCCTCGCCGTGACCATCGGTCTGCACCTGTGGCGGCGCAACGCGCTGGTGAGCATCCTCGTCGGGACCGGCACCTACGTCGTCCTGGTCAACACCGTCATGGCGACGGCGGCGTAGGCCGACGGCCCGACAGTCCGACGGCGAGGCCGCAGGGTAGGCCGACGGCGCACCCGCCCCACCCGACGCTCAGGACAGCCGGAGCAGGTACTCCTCGACCATGATGCCGCGGGCGTTGGCGAAGTCCTTGTTCTCGCCGACGATCTCGAAGCCCTGGCGGCTGAGCACCGCGAGCGACCCGGCGTTGTCCTTGGCGGTCCGGGCGTTCACCGGACGGTCGGTGACCTCGGCCAGGAAGAGGGTCAGCGCCGTGCTCGCCACCCCGGCCCCCCAGTACTCCCGGGCGATCCAGTAGGTGATCTCGGTCTCGCCGTCCTCGATGTAGGTCATGACGGACCCGGCGATGAGCCCGTCGACGCAGATGGTGCGAGCGGTGACCTGCGGGTCGTCGAGCAGCAGGGCCCAGCGCGCGTCGAAGAGCACGCGGTCGGAGGGGTCCTTGGCGGTGAACGCGGCCATCCAGCAGGCCTCGGGGTCTCGTTCCATCTGGAAGAAGGCCTCGAGGTCGGTCCCTCGGACGCGACGCAGAGTGACTTCAGGGCGCGAGTCAGCCACAGGTTGCGTTGTCATGGCTTCACGGTAAACGAGCGATGCCCAATCACCCAGCCTGGACCGTTCCACGTCCTGACGTTTACGTCTGGCAGTCCTGCCCCACACCTCCTCGCGCTCCGCACACAGGGATTGGTCGAGCAAGCACCAGAGAATCCCAGGGCCCGGCCAGCATCAGGTCATGCGGATCAGACAGATCGGCCAGCCCAGCCTGGTCAGGCGACGATGGCGCGGGTCACCTCAGCCTGCTCGGCCAGCACCTCACCGATCGCCGCCTGGGTGTCGGAGATCTGCGAGACCGCAGCCCCGATCCCGGCGAGCGAGCGGACGACGTCGGCCACGAGGTCCTGGATGGTGGCCACCCGGTGCCTGACGTCGGTGGTCGCCCGGGCGGTCTCGTCGGCGAGGTCCTTGACCTCCTTCGCCACGACGGCGAAGCCGCGCCCTGACTCCCCCGCCCGGGCCGCCTCGATGGCCGCGTTGAGCGCGAGCAGGTTGGTCTGCGCGGCGATCCGGCTGATGACGTCCACGACGTCACCGATCTCGCCGGAGTACTCGCCCAGCCGGGCGACCTCGACATTCGCGGCCTCGGTGAGCCCCTGCCCGCTCGTGGCCACGGCAGTGGCGGCGGTGATGTTGGTGGAGACCTTCTCGATCGAGGTCACCAGCTCGCGCCCGGCGGCGGTCAGGCGCACCGCGGCGTCGATCCGTTCCAGGGCCTGTCCCACGAGGAGCGCGGTGCTGCGCAGCGCCTCGACGCGCCCGGGTGACAGGGTGAGGGTGGAGGTGACGAAGAAGTCCATCGTCCCCACCACCGCGCCGTGCACGAGGATCGGCAGGCACACCCCTGAGCGCACACCGGCGCGCCCCGCCACGGGGGCGCGGACGCAGTCGGTCACCTCGGCGAGGTCGGCGACGAACACCAGGTCCCGTGAGCTCCAGGCCCGCCCCGCGAGCCCGACCCCTTCCTGGAAGGTCGCCGAGCGCGTCACGGCGCGGAAGTCCTCGCCGACGTCGCCGGACTCCTCCGCGAAGCGCAGGACGTCATCGCCGTCCTCGATGATCCAGCAGGACCCGTAGTCCCACCCGAAGTCGGCCCGGATGGTGTCCAGCGCGCGGCGCAGCGCCTGCGAGCGCGACGTCGCGGAGGAGACCACCCGCACGACGTCGCCCACCGCGGCCAGGTCCTGGCTGTCGCGTCTCTGCCCCTCGGCGACGACGGCGCGCTCGAGGGCCTGGGAGACCAGGGTGCCGATGCTGCGCAGGGTCTCTTCCCGCTGCTCGGACAGCACCAGGTGGTCGGTGGTGAAGAAGTCCATCGTCCCGGTGACCTGGCCGTCCTCGACGAGCGGGAAGCAGATGCCCCCACGCACCCCGCTGCGCCGGGCAGCCGGGGCCCGGACGCAGTCGACGAGCTCGGCCAGGTCTGCGACGACGACGAGGTCGCGGGCGGCCCAGGCCCGCCCGGACAGCCCCACTCCTTCGCGGAAGGACGCCGTCCGGGTGACCTCGCGGAACTCGTCCCCGGCGTCCCCGGACTCCTGGGCGAAGACGAGCTCGCGCCGGTCCCCGGCGATCCGCCAGCAGGAGCCGTAGGTCCAGCCGAACCGCTCCCGGACCACCTCGAGCACGCGTTGGATCGCGTCGTGGGAGGAGCCCGCGGTGGAGACCGCCTCGACGACGGCGAGCACCGCGGCGTTGTCGGCGCGCGCCTGGTCGAGGTCGCGGGTGAGGTCTGTGACAGCTGTGCTCGTGCGTCGCCCGAACATGGTGGTCCTCCGGTGTCTCTGGCGCTGCCAGCACAGCTGCCCAGAGCGATCTCTACGGCAGAACGGCCCTCAGAGTACTGGTTGAGCGATCAACCAGCGGGAGCGACGCTCAGGGCGTCGTTCCTGATCACGGCGTCCGCACCGGGCCGTGCAGGCGACGCGCTGCGGCCTCCCAGTGCTCGTCGGCCACCGGCGCCGTCCCGCCGCCGGGGACGTAGCGCCGCAGCTCGACTCCGCGGGCCCCCACCGCGCGCAGCGCCGCGAGGTCTCCGGTGAGCGCACCGACCGCCCGGGCCTGGACCAGGACGTTGCCCAGCGCCGCTCCCTCGACCGGTCCGGCGACCACCGACAGCCCGGTCGCGTCTGCGGTGAGCTGGCACAGCAGCTCGTTGCGCACCCCGCCGCCCACCACGTGCACGACGTCGACCGCTCGCCCGGACAGTTCGCTCGCCTGGCGCACGGCACGGCGGTAGGCCAGCGCGAGGGAGTCGAGGATGCAGCGGACCGTCTCGGCCTGAGACTGCGGCGGGGTCTGCCCGGTGCGCTCGGCAGCCGCGGCGATCCGTGCGGGCATGTCCCCGGGGGCGAGGAACTCCGGGGCGTCGACGTCGACCACCGTGGTCAACGGTGGGACCTGCGCCGCGGCGGCGAGGAGGTCGGGCAGGTCCGCGGGCAGGCCGGCGGCGTTCCATGTGCGGATCGACTCTTGCAGCAACCACAGGCCCATGACGTTGCGCAGGTAGCGCACGGTGCCGTCCACACCGAGCTCGTTGGTGAAGTTCGCTGCGCGGCTGGCCGCGCTGAGCACGGGCTCGGCCAGCTCCAGCCCGACGAGCGACCAGGTGCCGCAGGAGATGTACGCGAAGCTCTCGCTCGTGGCCGGGACCGCGACGACCGCAGAGGCGGTGTCGTGGGAGCCGACGGCGATCACCGGCACCTGCCCGTGGATCCCCGCGGCCTGCGCGACGGCGGGGAGCAGCGTCCCGATGATCTCCCCGGCCTCCACCACGGGAGGCAGCAGCTCGGCGAAGGTGGCCCCGGCGCCGCCGAACGCCCCCTCGAGGCGGTCGAGCAGGGCCGCGGACCAGTCGCGGGCGCGCACGTCGAGCAGGCCGGTGGTCGAGGCGTTGGTCACCTCGGCGACCTGCTCCCCGGTGAGCCAGTACCCGAGCAGGTCCGGGATGAGCAGGAGGGACGCCGCGGCAGCCTTCTGGGCGGATCGGGCTGCCGCGACGAGCTGGAACTCCGTGTTGAACGGCTGGGTCTGCAGGCCGTTGACGGAGTAGTGGTCGGCCGCGTCGATCTGGGCGAAGACGCGGTCAGGGACTCCGGCGGTGCGGGAGTCGCGGTAGTGCACGGGGTTGGCCAGCAGCGTGCCGTCGGCGTCGAGCAGGCCATAGTCCACGGCCCAGGAGTCGATGCCCACCCCGGCCAGGACGTCGCCGCGGGCGTGGATCTCGCGGACGGCGGCGCGCAGGCCGTCGGTGATGCCCTGGTACAGGCGCAGCACGTCCCAGTGCAGCGTCCCGCCCACCTCGACCGGCCCGTTGGGGAACCGGTTGACCTCGTGCAGCTCGACGCGCTGGTCCCCCGGCGCGCCCAGCACGCGACCGACGATCACCCGTCCGCTCGACGCCCCGAGGTCTACGGCCACGAAGGCCGCGCCTGCATCCTGCTCGCTCACTGTCGTCCGTCCTTGGGCGTCGCCGCCCGGTGCGCCGCGCCAGGCGGTGACGGTGGCTTGCGCACCCGGCACCGCCTGAGGCGGCTGGCCTGTCGTTCCCTCACTCGCCTGGTGGCGATCCCCCGTTCAGCAGCGACAGGCTGCGTCTCCCGGCGCCGTCCTCGGTGCCGGGCTGTGACGGCCGGGCGCAGGGCCCGACCAGTGCATGGGCTACCGCAGGAAGGCGGCAGCGACCCCCGAGTCCACCGGGATGTGCAGGCCGGTGGTCTGGGAGAGGTCCGGCCCGGTGAGGGCGAAGACCGCGGCGGCGACGTGCTCAGGGAGCACCTCCCGCTTGAGCAGGGTCCGCTGGGCGTAGTACGCGCCCAGGTCCTGCTCGTCGACGCCGTACACCGCGGCGCGCTTGGCGCCCCAGCCGCCGGCGAAGATCCCCGACCCGCGCACCACGCCGTCGGGGTTGACCCCGTTGACGCGGATGCCGTGCTCACCGAGCTCGGCCGCGAGGAGCCGGACCTGGTGGGCCTGGTCCGCCTTGGTCGCCGAGTAGGCGATGTTGTTGGGACCGGCGAACAGGGAGTTCTTCGAGGCGATGTAGACGATGTCCCCGCCCATCTTCTGGGCGATCATCGCGCGGGCCGCCTCGCGGGCCACGAGGAAGGACCCCTTGGCCATGACGTCGTGCTGCAGGTCCCAGTCCTGGGAGGTGGTCTCCAGCAGCGGCTTGGAGATGGACAGCCCGGCGTTGTTGACCACGAGGTCCACCCCGCCGAAGGCCAGCGCCGCGGCGTCGACCAGGGCGGCGACGTCGTCCTCGTTCGTCACGTCGGCGCGGACGGCGATGGCCACGTCCGGCCCGCCGAGCTCGTCGGCCACGGCCTGCGCGCCCTCGATGTTGAGGTCGGCGATGACCACGCACGCGCCCTCGGCGGCCAGCCGCTCGGCGATCGCCTTCCCGATCCCAGACCCGGCCCCGGTCACCAGCGCGACCCGGGTGGCCAGCGGCTTGGGCGCGGGCATCCGGGCGAGCTTGGCCTCTTCGAGCGCCCAGTACTCGATGCGGAACTTCTCCGCCTCGTCGATCGGGGCGTAGGTGCTGATCGCCTCGGCGCCGCGCATGACGTTGATCGCGTTGACGTAGAACTCCCCCGCCACCCGCGCGGTCTGCTTGGTCTTGCCGAAGGAGAACATCCCGACGCCGGGCACCAGCACGATCGCCGGGTCACCCCCGCGCATGGCCGGGGAGCCGGGGACGGCGTTGCGCTCGTAGTACCCGGCGTAGTCGGCGCGGTAGGCCTCGTGGAGCTCAGCCAGGCGCGCGGTGATCTCGTCGACGCTGGCGGTGGCCGGCAGGTCGACGACGAGGGGCTTGACCTTGGTCCGCAGGAAGTGGTCCGGGCAGCTCGTGCCGAGCTCGGCGAGCGGGGCGAGACGCTCGCGGTACAGGAAGTCCAGCACCACGTCGTCGTCGCAGAAGTGGCCCACCTGGGGTGCGTCGGTCGAGGCGAGCCCGCGGATCACGGGTGCGAGGCGTGCCGCCTTGGCACGGCGGACGTCGTCGGGCAGGGGGGCGTTCTCGGGGACCAGGGCGCCGAAGGGGTGCTGGCCCGCCTCGGCCAGGCGCGCGGTGCGCTCGGCGATGAAGGTCTCGGCGGTGGTGATGATGGCGAGGCTGCGGGCCTCGGCCTCCTCGCTCGTGGTTCCCCAGGCGGTGATCCCGTGTCCACCCAGGATGCACCCGATGGCCTGCGGGTTCGCGGCCTTGATGGCGGCGATGTCCAGGCCGAGCTGGAAGCCGGGCCGGCGCCAGGGCACCCACACCACGGCGTCGCCGAAGCACTGCGCGGTGAGCTCCTCGCCGTCGGCGGCGGTGGCCAGGGCGATCCCGGAGTCGGGGTGCAGGTGGTCCACGTGCGCGGCGTCGACCAGGGCGTGCATCGCCGTGTCGATGGACGGGGCGGCGCCGCCCTTGCCGTGCAGGCAGTAGTCGAAGGCGGCGACCATCTCGTCCTCGCGGTCCACCCCGGGGTAGACGGCGGTGAGGGCGCGCAGGCGGTCCAGGCGCAGCACCGCGAGGTTCTTCTCGGTGAGCGTGCCCAGGTCACCGCCTGAGCCCTTGACCCAGAGCAGGTCGACCGGCTCGCCGGTCACGGGGTCCGTCTCGCTGCCCTTGGCGGAGGTGTTGCCGCCGGCGTAGTTGGTGTTGCGCGGGTCAGCGCCCAGGCGGTTGGAGCGGGCGATGAGGTCCGCGGCCGGCGTGGTTGTGGTCTCGGTCATGTCAGGCTCCCCATCCGGCCTGCGCGCCACCGACGCGCTCGGCCACGATCGTCTCGGTGTAGCCCGAGGCCGCGAAGGCGGCCAGGGGGTCCGGGTGCAGTCCCTGCTCCTCGCGCAGGTCAGCGAGCAGGGCGCGCACGTCGGTGTTGTAGGCGTCCATGAGCGCGCCGTTGGCGGCGAGCACGTCGCCGGAGGTCTGTGCGGCCTCGAGGGCGACGGTGTCCACGAGCAGAGCCTTGGCGGTCGCCTCCTGGATGTTCATCACCGACCGGATCTGGGCGGGGATCTTCGGCTCGATGTTGTGGCACTGGTCGAGCATGAAGTTCACCCCCGAGTCCGGGGCGAGGGCACCGGCCGAGACGATCTCGTGCATGATCCGGAACAGCTGGAACGGGTCCGCCGCCCCGACCATGAGGTCGTCGTCGGCGTAGAAGCGGGAGTTGAAGTCGAAGGCGCCCAAGCGCCCCTGGCGCAGCAGCTGGGCGACGATGAACTCGATGTTGGTGCCCGGGGCGTGGTGCCCGGTGTCCAGCACGACGACGGCCTGCTCGCCCAGGGCGAGGCAGTGCAGCAGCGCGGTGCCCCAGTCCGGGATGTCCATGGAGTAGAAGGCCGGCTCGAAGAACTTGTACTCGATGACGAGGCGGTGCTCGGGGTCGAGGGCGGCGTAGATCTCGGCGAGGGACTCCGCGAGGCGGTCCTGGCGGCCGCGCAGGCTGTCCTGGCCGGGGTAGTTCAGGCCGTCGGGCAGCCAGAGCTTGAGGTCGGTGGAGCCGGTGGCGCGCATGACGTCCAGGCACTGCAGGTGGTGGTCCACGGCCTTCTTGCGCACCACGGCGTCGGGGTGGGTGAGCGAGCCGAGCATGTACTGGTCGTCCTGGAAGAGGTTGGAGTTGATCGCCCCGATGGTCACTCCGTTGTCGCGGGCGTGCGCGGCGAGGGCCTCGTAGTCGTCGACCAGGTCCCACGGGATGTGGAGGGAGACTCGCGGAGCGGCCTGGGTGTATCGATTCACCTGTGCGGCGTCGGAGATCTTCTCAAAGGGGTCACGAGGGACGCCAGCCTGGGCGAAGACCTTGAACCGGGTGCCGGAGTTCCCAAAAGCCCAGGAGGGCAGCTCGATCGTCTGGGACAGAAGGGCTGCGTGCGCCTGCGGGCTCAGCTCGTGTGCTGACATGTGTGCTCTCCACCTCGTTGTGAATCGTTTCAAGAGAACTCTACGGAGCCATCCGCGCCTGGGTCAAGCGCGCTCGGTCGCCAAGCCGGCCGCCGCGAGCTGCCCTTCCAGGTGGAACACCTCGTCCAGGAGCATCATCCCCTCGTCCGGGCGGGCATCGTCAGCGACGAAGAACTCCCCCATCTCGGCCTGCCAGCGGGCGTTGACCTCGGTCAGCGCCATCGCGGCCTGCGCGTCCGCGTAGTCATCGGTCTCCACGAAGCCCACGAGCAGCCCCGTCGGAGACAAGAACAGGCGGTAGTCCGACCATCCGGTGTCTCGCAACGCCTCAAGCATCTCCGGCCAGACGGCGGCATGACGTTCCCGGTACTCGTCCAGACGGTCGGGGCGGACCTGGGAGACAAAACACACGCGGGACATGGGTCCTCCTGGGGGTGGGCTAGCATCTGAGATACTGAGTGAATCGGTTCATTGCGGTTCTGGGACGGTACGGTCACCGCCCCTGACGGGTCAAGCCCCGATAGGATCAGCCCGCGCGGCTCAATGGCGAGTCCGCGCACCTTCCCAGCGAAAGGCCCGACGTGTCCACGACCACCCCTCGCAGACGCAGCTCCATCAGTGACGTCGCTCGCAAGGCCGGAGTCTCCGTCGGAACAGTCTCCAACGTGCTCAACCGCCCCGACCGCGTCTCCCCCACCACCCGCGAACGCGTCGAGGACGCCATCTCCGAGCTCCAGTTCGTGCCCAACGGCTCAGCCCGTCAGCTGCGGGCCGGGACCATCACCACCGTGGGCGCGATCGTCCTGGACATCGGCAACCCCTTCTTCACCGAGGTGGCCCGCGGGATCGAGGACCGCCTCGCCGAGGACGACTACACCCTCATGCTCGCGAGCTCGGATGAGGACCCCGACCGCGAGGCCCGCTACCTCAAGCTCTTCGAGGAGCACGGCGTGCAAGGCGTGCTCGTGGTCCCCTCCGGCGACGACATCGAGCCGCTGCTCGAGCTGCGCGCCCGCGGCGTCAACGTCGTCCTGCTCGACGCGACCTCCCCTGTCCCCGACATCTCCTCCGCCGCGGTCAACGACGTTGTCGGCGGGCAGCTGGCCGGCAGCCACCTCATCGCCGAGGGCCACACCCGCATCGCGTTCATCAACGGTGTGCACACCATCCGCCAGTGCGGGGACCGGTACGCCGGGATGCTGCGCGCCTTCGACTCCGCGGGCCTGGACGCCTCCACCGACCTCGTCGAGGTCACCGCCGCCTCCCTCAACGCCGACGGCGGCGAGGCAGCGATGACGCACCTGCTGGCCACCACGACCGCCGGCGTCGACCGGCCCACCGCGGTGTTCTGCGTGAACGACCTCGTCGCCCTGGGCGTGCAGCGCACGCTGCGCCGAGCCGGGATCGACATGCCGGGCGAGATGGCCGTCGTCGGCTACGACGACGTCAACTTTGCCGGGGAGCTCGCGATCCCGCTCACCTCCGTGCGCCAGCCCACCCACCAGCTCGGCTACCGCGCCGCCGACCTGCTGCTCACCGAGCACCAGCAGGGCGAGCGCTTCCGCCCCGAGCAGGTGCAGTTCCAGCCCGAGCTGGTGGTCCGCGCCTCCAGCAGCGCCTCGGCCGGCTCGTCCGGCAGCTCGTCCGGCAACCCGTCCGGCAGCTCGCCCACCAGCGCGGGCTGAGCGGCGACGGCCGCTCACCGGTCCGCCCGCCGGTCCCCTGTCCAACCAGGCGATATTGAATCGTTCCATCAAGACCTCAAGCCTCTTCATCCCCGCCGACCACCCACCCGTCCTACAGACCGGAGCACACGACGATGTCTGACTCTGCACGTCCCGCACTGCCCTTCGACCCGTACGCCCAGGCTCCCGCGGACGCACCGACCGTCCGCGCCCCCTGGCCGGCCATCGGCCACGACCGCCCCGTCCGCGCGGCGATCATCGGCACCGGCGCTGTCGCCCACCTGCACGCCCAGGCGATCGCCCTCGACCCGCTCGCGGTGACCGTCGCCTGCTCCAACCGCAACGCCGAGCGCCGCACCGCCTTCGCCGACACCTACGACATCCCCGGCCGCTACGAGACCCTCGCCGAGCTCCTCGCCGCCGAGGACGTCGACGTGGTGCACCTGTGCACCCCGCCCGACCTGCACCGCGAGCAGACCCTCCAGGCCGTCGCCGCGGGGGTGCACGTGGTGTGCGAGAAGCCCCCGGCCCTGTCCCTCGCCGAGCTCGACGACATGCAGCAGGCCTGCGACGACGCCGGGCTGGCCTTCGGCATCATCTTCCAGCAGCGCACCGGCACCGGTGCCGCGCACGTGCGCGCCCTCCTCACCTCCGGCGCGCTGGGCCGCCCGCTCCTCGCCCAGTGCGAGACGCTCTGGTACCGCGGGACCGACTACTACGCCGTCGACTGGCGCGGGAGGTGGGCCACCGAGGGCGGGGGCACCACCCTGGGGCACGGCATCCACCAGATGGACCTGCTCGCCCACCTGCTCGGCGACTGGGCTGAGATCAGCGCCCAGACCTGGCGCCTGGACCGCGCGACGGACATGGAGGACGCCTCGACCGCGACCATCCTCTTCGCCAACGGCGTGGTGGCCACGGCCACCTCCTCCACGCTGTGCCCGCGCGAGACGAGCCACGTGCGCATCGACTGCGAGAAGGCGACCATCGAGGTCGAGCACCTCTACGGACACGCCGTCCCGAACTGGCGGATCACCCCTGCCCCGATCGTCGACGCCGCCGAGGCCGCCACCTGGGCCTTCCCCGACCACGACGAGCCGAGCGGGCACATCCCCCTCATCCGCGAGACCTTCCGGGCCCTGCGCGAGGGCACCGTCCTGCCCGACGTCGCCGGATCGGCCCGCCGGCCCCTGGAGATCGTCACCGCCATCTACGCCTCGGCCGACGCCGGCGGTCGCCGGATCAGCGCGGGCGAGCTGCGCGCCGAGGGCCTGCTGGCCACGTCCTTGGAGAGCGCGGTCCGCGACCCGCGGGCCGAGCTCGGGCTGGGTGTCGGCGTCCCGGCCTCCGCATGACGGCAGACCGCGCCCCCGCTGCCGCGCCGCTGTTCCGCGACCCGGTCTTCGACGGCGCGACCGACCCGGTGGTCGTCTTCAACCGTGAGCTCGGCCAGTGGTGGATGTTCTACACCCAGCGCCGCGCCACCGCGCAGGGCCCCGGCGTCGCCTGGGTCCACGGGACGGCCATCGGGGTGGCGGTCAGCGAGGACGGCGGGGGGACCTGGCTCTACCGGGGCACGCTGGACGGGCTGGACGTCGAGTGGGGCACCAACACCTTCTGGGCGCCCGAGGTGGTCTGGGCCCGTGGGGAGTACCACATGTACGTCTCCTACATCCGCGGCGTGCCCACCGAGTGGCCCGGTCACGACCGGGACATCGAGCACTACACCAGCCCGGACCTGGTGACGTGGACCCACGTCAGCCGCCTCGACCTGGGCTCACGCCGGGTGATCGACGCGTGCGTGTTCCCCCTCGCCGCGTCCCTGGGTCCCCGCGCCCCGGCCGGCACCGCGGCCTACCGCATGTGGTTCAAGAACGAGGCGGCCGACTCCCACACCTACGCCGCCGACAGCGACGACCTGGTCACCTGGACGCCGATCGGCCCGGTCCTGACCGGGCGCCCGCACGAAGGGCCCAACGTCTTCGCCCTCGGTGGGTCCTTCTGGATGATCGTCGACGAGTGGCGAGGGCAGCGGGTCTACCGCTCCGACGACCTCACCACCTGGCAGGCCCAAGAAGGTGACGGCCTCATCCTCGACCTCCCCGGAACCCGGGCGCAGGACACGTCGATAGGCCTGCACGCGGACGTCGTGGTTCCTGGGGCGGTGAGCCTGGACACCGTGCCGGTCGATGCTGACCACGCCTACGTCTTCTACTTCACCCACCCCGTCCCCCCACCGGGCGCGCCCCAGACGCCCTTCGGGGAGACCACCTCCGCCGAGCGCCGCTCGTCGGTGCAGGTCGCCGTGCTGCGGGTGGTCGACGGCGTCCTGGTGTGCGACCGCGAGAACGTCCCGGCTCCCCAGCTCGACTAGGAGCGGCGGGAGCCTCGTCCACGACGAGCCCGCCGCGCCCTGCTGGCCGCACGGCTGTTGCTGACGGCACGGTCGTTGCTGGCGGCACGGTCGTTGCTGGCGGCACGGTCGTTGCGGGCCACGCGCAGCGAGGCCACGGCGTACTGCCCGCGCAGGCGAGCCCACAGCGAGCCGTCGGAGGTGATGACCGCGACCGACTCGTCGACCGTCTGCCAGTACCCGGACACCACGGCCTCGCTCGGCACCGTGCCGGAGAACACCGCGGCGTCAGCGTGCTCGGCCAGCGCGGTCGCGGGGATCCGCGGGTAGGCGGCTGCCAGCGTCCGGGCCGTCTCACGACGGGTGGCGTCGTGCGGCGGAGGCGTGCCGTGGTCCCGGGCGGTGTCGAGCACCTCGTCCCAGCCGCCGCTGATCCGGCGGACCGGGTCGGCGGCGTGCTGGCGACGCCGGCGACGGCGCCGCTTGGCCATCCCCACCAGCATCAGCGGCACCAGCACCAGCAGGAGCGGCAGCGAGACGGCGGCCGTGATCGCCACGATCCGGCCCATGTCCGTGCCCGTCTGGGTCTCCTCCTCGTTCGCCTCGACGTTGGGCTCTTCGATGTCGTCCTTCGGCGGCACGACCGGGTCGGCCGGCGGCGGCGGGGGCTGGACCACCTGCGGCTGCGGGTCCTTCTCGACCGGGTCCTCGTTGTCCTGCGGGGTCTGGTTGGTGGGCGGCGTCGGGTAGTAGGGCACCCAGCCGACTCCGGCGTAGTTGACCTCGACCCAGGCCAGGACGTCGTCGCCGGTGAAGGTGATGGACTCCGCGCCCTGGTCCTCCTCGGCGGGGACGAAGCCGATGACCACCCGGGCCGGCAGGCCCTGCTGGCCGGCCATGAGCGCCATCGCCGAGGCGTACTGCTCGGCGTCGCCGACCATGATCTCCCCACCGAGCAGCTCGGTGATGCGGCTCGCGCCGTGCCCGGACAAGGAGGGATAGTCCCCCGACGCCTCGATGCCGTGGCTGAAGAAGCCGGTCTCGTGCAGATAGGTCTCCAGGGCGCGGGCCACCAGCGCGGCGCTCGTGGCGGAGGCCGTGACCTCGGAGGACCGGGTCGCCGCGATGTCTGGCACGCCTCGGGGTGCGGGGACCACGACGTCGCCGGGCCTGGCCGAGCCGATCTCCTCGTCCGAGGGCACGACCGGCACGATCCCCTCCAGGGTGTACCGCTGCCCTTCGTCCAGCCCGGTGCTCAGCACCGCCGTGCCGGTCGAGTCGTTGAAGCGGAAGGCCGTGCGTGCGCTGTTGCGGTCGTCGCCGTCGAAGGTGATCTCGGTGGTCTGGCCCACCGTGGGCAGCCACACCCCGTCCAGGGCGTGCACCTCGACGTCGATGCTCACCGGGCGCCCGTCGAGCGAGGTGGGGATGGTGTCGCCCACGGTGCGGAAGGAGCCGGACGCAGCCGGCTCGCCGTCGCCCAGGACGTTCCACACGACGCCGTCGAAGCTGTCCATTGTCGCCAGGCGCACCACGTCGCCCTCCGCCAGCCCGCGCACCGTGAGCAGGTCGGTGTCCTTGGTCTCCTTGATGAAGGCCCGGTAAGCCGCGAGCGGGCTCGGGTGCTCACGCGGGTCGAAGGGCGGCACGACGACGCTGCGCAGCACGAACCGCGGCACGTCCCCGGCCACGACCGGCGCCACCAGGACACCGCCGCCGACCGCCAGGATGGCGAGCACGGCGAGCGAGGCGACCCGCCGCGGCTTCCACTGCCCGCGCCGCCATGCTGCCCACACCAGGAGCAGGACGGTCATCGACGCACCGATCACGGTGGCGAGCATGCGCTCGACGGTGCCGAAGAGGATCGACAGCACGAGCACCGTGGCCGGGATGGCCGGGGCGACCAGCAGCCGCACCGCGCGGGGCCCCGCAGCGGCGGCCGCCCGCGTCCCACGGGAACGCCGGCCCGCCTGGGCGACCGGCCCGGCCGCCACCAGCGCGGCGCAGACCACCGCGACGAGCCCCAGCACGTACGGCATGACGAGAGAGTTTCCCGTGGAACCGAGCGGCGGCTCGAGGGTGAGCACCTGCTTCCAGGACGTCACCACCCCTCGCGCCAGCCCCACCAGCGAGTCGAGGCTGGGCAGCACCCCGCCCACGGTGGTGGTCGGTACCGCGAGCGGACCTCCACCGACGAGGAAGGCGACCATGGTCGCGGCGATCGTGGTGAGCACCGGCCAGCGCCGCAGCACGGCCAGGGCAGCCACGACCGCACCGAGGAGCACCCCGCCGACGATCGCCGGGATCGCGGCGGCGGGTGAGAAGACCGGGATGAGCGGCAGGAGAGCCAGGAGCACTGCGACCGCCATGACGGCGACGTCGACGAGCTGGCTCGCGCGGGCGCGGCGCCCGTCCGGCGCGGTGAGCGTCCGGGGGGTCGTCGGCACGGCGCTCGTGCGGGTGCGGGTGCCGGTCACGGTGCCACCAGCCGTCGCAACAGCCGGGGCAGGTCACCGAGCTCGCCGAGGGTCGCCACCGACAGCGAGCCCTGGGTCCGCAGGCCGATCTCGGACCCCGGGTCGCACTGGATGAACACCGTGCGCACCCCGGCCGGGATGGCGGAGGCGGACCGGCGCAGGGCGGCCGCGCTCGGCACCGACCCGGTGACGAGGATGGCCATGGAGGCGCTGGGCACGGCGCGCGCCACGCGCTGGGCGAGGTCGACGCCGTCGGGCACGACCGTGGTCTCGATGGCGGAGCAGTCGTCGAGCAGCAGCCGGGGGCTGCGGGTGCGCAGCTCGGAGGTCGAGGTCAGCGCCGTGAGCTCGAGGTCGTCCCGGATGAGCTGCAGGCCGATCGAGGCGAAGGCGCTCACCGCCAGCTCGAGCTCGGGGTCGCTCGCGAAGTCGCGGGTCTCGTTCGAGACCGTCAGCGCGGTGTGCGTGCGCCGGGTGTCCTCGAACTGACGCACCATCAGCGTGCCGGTGCGGGCGCTGGTGCGCCAGTGGATGTTGCGGCGGTCGTCGCCGGGGATGTACTCGCGCAGCGCGTGGAAGGACATGTCGTTGTCGGAGATGGTGCGGGTGGCCTGGCCCTCCAGGTCACGCAGCAGCCCCGCCCGGGTGCCTTCGAGGGAGACCGTGGCGGGGTGGACGTACAGTTCGACCGGGTCGGTCCAGCGCATGGCGCGGCGGGCCACCCCGAGCGGGTCGGCGCGCACCGAGCGCACCGGGCCGACGATGACCACAGCCCGCTGGGCGGTCGGGATGGCGTAGATCTCCTCGTGCACCGCGGAGGCGGCCATGCTCGGCAGCGCGAAGCTCGCGGACCCGACGCCGACGGGCAGCTCGATGTGCGCGGGCAGCAGCCGGCGTCGGCCGACGTTGCGCACCTCGATGCGCCCCATGGCGCGCTGACCGACCGTGACGAAGTGGTCGGCCAGGTCCACGTCGACGGCGTAGCTGGACCGTCCGACGGTCATGGCCACGGACACGAGAAAGGTGATGAGCAGGACGCAGCCGGCCACCACGAGCTCGGCCCAGCCGTAGTGCCGGCCCACCAGGAGCGCAGCGGCTCCGGTCAGCAGCACGGCCCAGCCCAGCCCGGAGAGCCCACCCGTGCGGGCACGGGCGGTCTGCGCGACGGCGCGCGCACGGGTCACCGCCCAGGCTCTCCGGTCGAGCGGGGCGTCGGCTGCAGCAGTCATCTCAGGCGACCCGCTCCGAGGGCGGCGGCGTCACGGACATGATCCGCTCGATGATCTCCTCCTGGGTCACCCCGGAGAACTCCGCCTCGACGTCGAGGACGAGGCGGTGGGAGAGCACGGCGACCGCGAGGTCCTTGACGTCGTCGGGGATGACGTAGGCGCGGCCCTGGGCGGCGGCCCAGACCTTGGCGCAGCGCACGAGGGCGAGGCAGCCGCGCACGCTCACACCGAGGCGGGTCTCGGCGTCGGTGCGGGTCGCCTCGGCGAGGCGGGAGATGTACTCGTTGATCGACCCGTCGACGTAGACCGTCGCGGCGATGTCTGCCATGTCCGCGATGGCGGCCGAGGTGATGATGTGCGCGAGGTTCGCGGTGCGGTCGCGGTCGGCCGCACCGGCGAGGATCTGCACGGTCGAGGCGTGGTCGGGGTACCCCAGGGAGGTCTTGATGAGGAAGCGGTCGAGCTGGGCCTCGGGCAGCTTGTACGTGCCGGCCTGCTCGATCGGGTTCTGGGTGGCGATCACCATGAACGGGCGGCCCACCGGGTGCGTGACCCCGTCCACGGTCACCCGGGACTCCTCCATGACCTCCAGCAGCGCGGACTGCGTCTTGGGCGAGGCGCGGTTGATCTCGTCGGCGAGGACGACCGAGGCGAAGATCGGGCCCTTGTGGAACTCGAAGGCCGTGGTCTTCTGGTCGTAGATGGTCACGCCGGTGACGTCGGAGGGCAGCAGGTCCGGGGTGAACTGGATGCGGTTGTGCGTCCCGTCGACCGTCGCGGCGAGGGCCTTGGCCAGCATCGTCTTGCCGGTGCCCGGGGCGTCCTCCAGGAGGATGTGCCCCTCAGCGAGCATCGCGGTGAGCGCCAGGCGCACCACGTGCGTCTTGCCCAGGACGGCCTGTCCGACGTTCTCGACGAGGGTGGCGAAGGTCTGGGCGAACCAGACCGACTGCTCCGGGGTCATGGTCGCCTGGGCGGTCACGGGCTGCTGTGTCATCGGGTGGGCTGCTTTCTGTGGAGGCTGTGGGAGTCGGGGTGGCTGGGCGTCGAGGTGGTGGTCAGCCACCGCCGGGACCTGCCGGGTCCGGGGTGGGTGTGGGTGTGGGCACCGCAGGCGCGTAGGCCGCCGAGGTCTCTCCGACCGCTCCGGCCCCCACGCTGTTGACCGCCCTGACCTGGACTCGGTACGTGCCCGCCGCAGTCACGGTGACGGTCGTCCGCCGGGTGTTGACCTCGTTGGGTGCCGCCGCCGTCCAGGCCGGGTCCGCCCCGGGCAGGAACACGCGGAACTCATAGCCGGTGATCGAGGTCCCCGGGCTGGCCGGGGCGTTCCAGGTGAACGAGACCACGCCGTCGCCGGACACGCCCTCGACCGTGACCGCGGGCGCCTCGGGTGCTTGAGGCTGGAAGGGCGACCCTGACGCCGCACCCTCCGTGCTCCACCCGACGGCGTTGCGCGCCTGGACCTCGACGGTCACCCCGGTCAGCGGGGAGTCGACGTCCGCGGACGTGGCGTTGGTCTCCTGCCACGCACCGCCGTTCACGCGGAAGCGGTACCTGTTGAGGTCGGCGCCTCCGGTATCCGCGACGCTCCACGACACCGCGACCCGGGAGTAGTTCCCGGCGATCCGGTTGATCGCGACCACCGGTGCGATCGGCACGGTCCGCGGGGTCGCGCTGGACAGGGTGGTCGTCTCGCCGCAGTCTCCGCGGGTGTTGCAGGCACGCACCGTCGGCGCAGCGCTCATCTGGCCGCCAGGCAGGTTGCCGACGGTCACCGTCGTCACGTTCCCGACGTTGACGCCACCCAGCTCGTAGTGGCTGATCCCCACGCCCTGCCCGCCGGTCTCGGCCGGGGCGGACCACGAGTAGGTCACCGACCCGTTGTTGAAGGTCGCGCCGTCCTGGGCCGTCGTGGGACGGGCCCCGGGTGCACCGGGCGGGGAGAAGGACGCCGCGGTGACCTCACCGGCGGGTCCCCATCCGGTGCCGCCACCGGCGCCGTTGAACGCCGAGACACGGAAGGTGTAGTCGACGCCCTTGGTGACGTTGGACAGGCTCCATGCGAGCTGGTCGGCGCCGACCGTCTGCTCCGAGACGAGGGACGCACCGGCGTAGGCGGCGACCCTGTAGCTCTTGATGGGCGCGCCGTTCGGCGGCGCGGCGGTCCAGCGGATGTTGATGTACGTCCCCAGCGCCGAGGAGGAGGTGCCGTCCACGGACACGGTCGGAGCCCCGGGCAGCCCTGCGGGGACGGCGGTGTCGGACGGGCGGCTCCACGGTCCTCCTTCGGGCGGGGTCGCACCGTTGTGCGCGCGGACCTGCGCGGTGTAGGCCGTCCCGTTGTCCAGCCCGGTGAAGGCCGCCGTCGTGGCGTTGACCACCCTCGTCTGCCCGTTCGACAGCATGACGGTGTACTGCGTGATGGGCGTGCCCTGGTTCGCCGGGGCGGCCCAGCTCACGGTGACCTGACGGTCGCCGGCGACCAGCGTCGGCGCGCCGGGTACGTCGGGGACGGCGTCGGGCGTGGCCTTGGCGCTCGGGGCGGACTCCGCGGACCAGCCCACGGCGTTCTGGGCGGACACGGTGAAGGTGTAGTCGGTGCCGTTGGTCAGGCCCGTCACGGTGCAGGTGGTCGTCGCGCACAGGGTGGTCTGGCCACCGTTGCGGGTGAGCCGGTAGCCGGTGATCGGGGCACCGTTGTTGACCGGCGCGTCCCAGGACAGCACGACCGTCTGGCTCGTCACGTCACCCACCCGCGGGGCGGTCGGCGCAGCGGGCTTGTCCCGCACGTTGACGGTGATGAGGCCTTCGACCTCACGCAGCGGGTCGTTGGTCGCGTCCCGCAGCCGGTAGCGGACCGTCAGCGCGCCGACGAAGCCCTCCGCAGGCCGGACCACGACCGAGGACCCGGACACCGCGGCGGTCCCGGTGCCCGCGGTGACCTGGGCTCCCGTGACCGTGAGCGGCTGTCCGGGGAAGGGGTTGGAGGAGCCGGTGAGCACGTCGACCCGGGTCTCGTCGCCCGCGCTGCCCAGGATGGTGAACGGGCTGGCCGTGGCCAGCACCCGGCCGCTGGCGGTGACCCGGAAGGGCACCTCGACCTGCATGGACCCTGAGCGGCCGTAACCGAGGATGAGCGGCATGGACCCGACGGTCCCGCGGGGGGTGTCCGCAGCCACCGACACGCTGAGCCTGGTGCCGTCGAGGGAGACGGAGAAGCCCGCCGTCGCGGAACCGCCCGCCCGGAAGGTGTAGGTCTGCTCGGCGTCGGCGCCCTGGGGGCCCTTGGTGTAGGCGAGCAGGTTGACCGTGGTGGCTGCGTCTCCCTGACCCACGTCCAGGGTGGTGGGGGTGAAGGTGGGCGGGTAGTCGTCCTCGGTGAAGACGGTGATCGGCAGGGTGAGGGTGGCGCGGCGGCCGCTGGAGTCGTCGCGGGAGGCGCCGTCGGTCACCTGGAAGGTGATCGAGGCAGGCCCGGCGTACCCGGGGGCCGAGACGTAGCGCAGCGTGACGTCGTCGACGATGAGATCGCTGCCGTCCGAGCGGGTCGCGCTGACCTGCCCGGCGGCCCCGATCCGGGCGGTCTTGCCCGTCCCGACCTGGACGAACTCGGCGATGGGGATGGTCAGCTCGGCCCCCGAGGCCACGCGGAGCTCGCGGGTCTTGGGGCGCAGCACCGGCGGGAAGTCGCCCAGCGCCGGGACGGAGATGAAGGCGTAGGCCTTGACGCCGCCAGCCTCGGGCCGGGTGTTGGTCAGCAGGTAGGGGATGGTCTGGGCGCGGTCGGTCAGCGTCACCAGGACACCGCCGGAGGCGGTGACCGAGGCGACCGAGGCGTGCGAGGACGGCACCGACACCGCGAGGTCGCTCAACGGCCCGGAGGGGTTCTCCGCCACCGCGAGCACGTTGACCTCGACCGTCGACTTGTCCACGACCTCGAGCGGGGCGACCGTCACGTCGCGGGCGACGGGCGCGGAGATCACCGCGTTCTCCACGATGTAGAGGGTCAGCACAGCCGAGGCGCGCCCTCCCCGGGAGTTGGTCACCGTGTAGACGATGCTGATCGGGTCGGTGACGGTGTCCGGGCTCTCCACGACGATGCGCCGCCCGTCCACCCGGGCCACGATGCCCGCAGGCACCTCGAGGTCCGGGGAGAGGGTGAGCTCCTCCCCCGACGGGTCCACGTCGTTGCGCAGCACCCGCACCTCCACGCGCTGGCCGGGCTGCACGGTGACCTCGTCGTTGCGCGCCACGATGGGCATGGCGTCGCCCGGGCGAGCGGCGATGCCCACCCGGATGGTCGCCAGGGACCGCTGCCCCACCCAGTCCTCGACGGCGTAGGTGAAGGTGTCCGTGCCCGCCTCGCCGGGGAAGGCCTCGTACTCGATCCAGTCCGCGCCGACCGCGACCACGCGGCCCTTGGTCGGTGCGGTGTCCCCCTGGCCGAGCAGCGTCACGCCGTCGCCGTCGGGATCGATGCCGGTCAGCGGCACCGGGATGCGCACGGTCTCCCCGGAGAAGGTCCGGGCCGTGAGGTCCTTGGGGCGCGGAGGTGCCTTGCTCTCCGGCGCGGAGGAGTGCACGGAGATGGTCACCGAGCCGGAGCCGATGTTGCCGAAGCTGTCCTGCACGCTGAACACGGCGCGCACGGTCATGGGCGACGAGGGCGCCTGGTAGCGCAGGGTGTCACCGGAGACGAAGAGCAGACCCTCGCCGTCGGCGAGAGGTTCGGGCAGCTCCGGCACCATGGTCATGGTGTCGCCGTCCGCGTCGAAGGCCGCGGCGAGCGCCGGGATGGTCACCACGCCGCCGGTGCGCACCGAGACGTCGAGGTCGTGGACGACGGGTGCGCGCTGCTGGGCGGAGGGCTGCACGGGCACCACGAGGATCTCTCCGCGGGCCTCGGCCACGCCGTTGGAGATCACGTAGCTGACCGTCTCGGGGGCGGTCAGCGTGAGCCGCGAGGTGATGCGGACCAGACGGTGCTCGAGCACCGCGACCTGCAGCGAGGAGCCGTCCTGGGGGGTCAAGGAGGTGAGCACGAGCACCCCGCCGCCCGGGTCGACGTCGTTGACCAGCGGGTCGATCGTCACCTCGCCGCCCGAGGGCAGCAGGGCGATGTCTCGCACGGCGACCGGCGGGAGGGGTTCGCTGGGCCGCTCGCGCACGTCGATGCGCGCCAGGCCGGTCGTCTGCTGCGGTGCGGCCACCACGGAGAAGCTCACGTAGTACGTGCCCGGGTTGGTGGCCAGGAAGACGAACCGGCCGTCGTCGAGGTGCGGGGTGATGGTCGTGCCGGCGACCTCCTCGACCGAGGCCAGGCGCGCGGGCTCGCGGGAGGCGCTGTGCACCGAGGCCAGGACGTCGACCTCGACCGGGGAGCCCACGTAGGTCACCGCGTGCACCGGGTCGATGGTCGGCGGCAGCGAGCCGGCGGCGCGCACGTCCACCGTCATGGTCCCGGCCACCTGCGCGGTGCCGTCGCTCACCACGAGCTGGAGGGTCTGGCGGCCGAGCTGGTCGCCCTCGGCGATGAAGGTGACGACGCCGTCCTGGCGGGCACGGGCCGTCCCGGTCCCGTCCGTGGTCGCCGAGACGAGGACGAGGTCGTCCCCGTCCGGGTCCATGAAGTTGGCCAGCGCGTCGTACTCGAGGGAGGCGCCCTGCTCCACCTCGGCGGCGCCGGTGCGCACCTGGACCGGGTCGTTGTTCTCGGAGGCGTCGCGGGCGGTCAGGGTCACCGTCGCGGTGGACGGCGGGTTCTGGCCTCGGCCGTCGGTGATCGTGTAGGTGAAGGTCGCGGTGCCCTGGGCGTCGGGGGCCACGACGATCTGCAGCGCACGCCCGCCGTAGATGGACTCGATGCTGCCGAACTCGGGCGGGATCGCGTCGAACTCGGAGATCGCGATGATGCCGCACTCCCCCGCGGTGTCGTTGCCCAGCACGTCAAGGATGGCTGTGCGCCCCGGGCGCACGCCGATCTCGTCGTCGGAGGCGCCGGGGGGCAGCGACTGGTCGGTGCACTGGGACAGCAGCTGCTGGGTGGTGTCGAGCTGGTCGGACTCGTCCTGACGGTCCTCGGGCTCTTCCTGCTGCTGGATGTCGTCCCAGTTGGGGTTCTGCACCTGGGGCAGGTCGTCGGGCAGCCACATGCGCCCGGTCGCGGTGTCGTTGAGGACGATGACCGAGCGGTTCACCCGGAACACCAGGGTCGTCGACGCGGTCAGCTCCGCCAGGTCGTCGATCTCGGGCTGGCCGTCGGTGCACTCGCGGACGTAGTTCCTCGTCGGCGACGCCCAGGCGCCGTAGATGCAGGCCCCGAGCGCGACGGGGCGGGCCGGCGCACCGTTGCCGGTGGTCTCGATGGCCGACGAGCTGCCCTTGCGCAGGTCGACCTTGAGCAGCCGGGTGGTGGTCGCAGCGAGCACGACGCCGCTGTCCGGTCCGGTCTGCTGCAGCACCAGGGATCCCCCCTGGTCAGCGAGGTCGCGGGTCCAGTCCTCGCCGTAGAGCCGGGAGCCGGCACGCATGACAAGGGTGTCGCCGACGGCGGTGACCTCGTCGGGCACGACCCCAACGGCGTCCTTGAGCACGCCGGCCTCGGTGGTCTGCACGCCGTCCGCGGTGGTCTCCACCCGGTGCACGGCGCCGTCGGCGGGGTCCACGGCGAGCACCGCACCGTCGGTGGTGACCACGGCGCGCGCGCCGCCGCCGAGATCGAGGTCCGGGTCGGTCGCGGCGTCGATGGACTCCAGGGCTGCGACCTCACGGACCCACACCTTCCCGTCCGGGGCGACCACCGCGACGACGCCGTCGCGCATGGAGACCTGGGACTGGGCGGGGATCTCCGCCTGGGTCGTGAGCGTCACCGAGGCAGGGTCGACGACGGAGAGCTTGGTGGGTTCGCTGAGCAGCACCGTCTGGGCGTCCTGCAGCACGTCGAAGCCGGGGTCGGTCGCGATGAGGCCAGCGTTGAGCTCTTGGACCTTCGCGTTGTAGCGGCCGAGCTTGAGTCCTTGCGCGTTGGTGACCCACACCGCGCCGTCGTTGAGGTCGACCTCGGCGATCTTCACCCCGGGGTTGATGATCGCCAGGACCGCGAGCACGGCGGGCACGGTGATGCCGGCCACCACGGCCGACGCCGAGCGGACCTTGTCCCTGCGGGTCTCCCCCGTGAAGAACCTCATCGGCTGCAGCCCTGCACCGGTGTGGTCGAGGCGCGTCCGTCCGAGCGGACCAGGGAGACCTCGATGCACACCTCGTCGTCCTCGGGCGGGAGGTCGACCACGACCGAGGTGGCGTCCACCTTCTCCGCCCGGGAGGTCTGACCGGCCGCCACGACCTTCCACAGGTAGCTGTCGCCCTCGACGGGGTCGGAGTTGGTCCACGTGAAACGCGCGGTGCCGTCACCCAGGTTGGTGCCGGTCAGCTGGGCGGGGGCCGGGACCGTGGTCCCTCCCACGAGGGTGGGTGCCGCCGTCGCGGTGGTGGTCGGCGTCGTCTCGGCGTCCTCCGCCCCGGCGCCCAGCGCCAGGTAGCCCACCCATCCCAGGGCCGCGACCACGACGACGGCGCTGGCCACCGTGGCGAGGGTGCGCCGGGTGGAGCGCGACGCCGGTTCGGCGGTCTCGGTGTCCGCGGGCTGGGGGTAGTGACGGGCGTGGCGCTCGCTCTGCGAGGGCGAGAACGCCTGCGCAGCCGGCTGGCCCGGGTAGGACTGGGCAGGGAAGGCCTGCGCCGGGTACCCGTGCTGGGGCAACCCAGAAGGCTGGCCGTAGCCGCCGGGTGCGGTGGGCTGAGCGTGACCGGGCTGGGCAGAGCCCGGGTGTGCGGAGCCAGGCTGCCCGGGACCAGGCTGGGCGGCGCCCGGGTGGCCGGGAGCCTGGGGGTAGCCCTGGGCGTAGCCCTGCGGCTCGCTGCCGCCCGGGTACCCCGGGGCGGGCTGGGGAGCGGGGCCGGCAGGGCCCGTGGTGGCTGCCCCGTCGGTGCCGGCGGGAGCGCCGACCACCGCCGCGGCGTGGCCGGCGCCGTCGTGCCCGGAGGCGTGGCGCCCGGAACCGGCACCGGTCGCAGCCGGGGCAACCTGGGCGTTGATCGTGGTGATCGGGCGCAGGCGGGTGGCGTTGTCGTCCACCTCGGCCGCGTGCTGGGCGGCTGCGGCGCTGGCCGCGGCGGCACCGAGCGGGTCGATGCTCACGACCGGACGCAACCGGGTCGCCTGGTCGGCCGGGTGCGCGCTGTCAGACCAGCTGCCCGAGCCGGACGCCGCCCCGCCCGGGCCGGGCACGAGGTCGGGCCGCGGCACGACGACCTCGGGCAAGGAGTCCTGGGACAGGTCGATGCTCGTGACCGGCAGCTGCATGCTGCGCTCGACGGTCTGCAGCGCGTGCGCAAAGGCCAGCGCGCTGAGGAAACGGCGCTCGGGATCCTTGGACATCGCCCGGGCGAGCACCGCGGCCAGGCCTGCGGGGACGTCCTCACGATCGATCGGCGGCAGCGGGGCCCGCTCGATCCGGGAGAGCAGGTCAGCGGGGGTGTTGGGCTTGCCGGGGATCTCGAAGGGAGACCGTCCGGCCAGCAGCGAGTACACCGTCGCGCCGAGGGAGTACACGTCGCCGCGGGCGTCGCCCGTCGGGTGCTCGCTGAGCAGCTCCGGGGCCGACCACGGGATGGACATGCCGGTGGCCGCCATCGACGAGCCGAGGGTGGCGGCGATCCCGAAGTCGGTCAGGGCCGGCCAGCCGAAGTCCGTGGCGAGGATGTTCGCCGGCTTGATGTCGCGGTGCAAGATCCCCAGGTGGTGCGCCGCCTCGACGGCCGAGGCGACCCGGATCCCGGTGCGCAGCACCTCCGCGACGGTGAACCGCTCCATCCGGTACCGGGTGCCGAACCCCGGCCGCGAGCAGTACTCCATGACGAGGTAGGGGCGGCCGTCCGCGGCGATGTCAGCGTGATAGACGGTGACGATGGAGGGGTGGTGGGAGAGCTGGGCCATGACGTTGGCCTCGGCGAAGAACGCCTCCCGGGCTTCCTGCTCGATGGATCCGCTGAGCAGCACCTTGACCGCCACGGAGCGGCGCGGGAGCTCCTGGCGGTACTCGAAGACGTCGGCGAAGCCGCCCATGCCGAGCAGCCGGACGTACTCGAAGCCGGGGATCCGGGGCGGGAGGGAGGGCTGGCGGCGGGTGCTCACGCGTCACTCTCCAGGGCGAAGGTCACGCCGTCTCCGAGGTCGACGACGGCGTGCGGGCCGAGCGGGGTCGGCTCGCCCGAGCGCAGGCGCCGCGGGGGCATGCCGGGTTCCACGAGGAACATCCCGTTGGTCGAGTTGAGGTCGGTGACCAGCACGTCTTCTCCGTCCACGCGCACCTGGGCGTGGGTGCGGGAGATGTCCTGGTTGGGGCTGACCACCGTGACCAGGCGCGGCAGGTCCCGGGCGGCCACGCGGGAGACCACCGGGGCGCGCCCGATGAGCACCGCACGGTCGAGCGGGACCGAGAGTCCGGAGGACATGCGGATCCGGGGCACCCGAGCCGGGACCGGGGGCACGGCGAAGGGGCCCGGGATCTCGTCCTGGGGCCAGCTCGGCATCTGCCGGCGGATCTCCACCAGGCTGGTGCTGAGCACGGTGCTGCCGTACGGGTCGTCGTCGTCATCGCTGCGGTCGCTGCCACCGTCGCTGCCGTCGATGCCGACGCTGCTGGCGGCGTCCGGGGCGGGCGGCGGTGGCGGCGGTCCCGGGGACGCGACGGGCACCGCGGCGGCCATCGCCGGGACAGGAGACGGTGCCGGGGACGGAGCCGGAGTTGGAGTTGGAGTTGGTGCCGGTGCCGGTGCCGGCGCCGGAGTCGGCTCCACCGGGACCGGGGGGATCATCCGGGCCGGCTCGGGCGGCAGCGCCCGGCGCGCGACCGGGGCCCGCATCGGCGCCGCGAAGGCGGACGCCCGGCCTGCGGCCGCACCAGACACCTCACGCTGACCTGACGGCGTCGGCGCGGCGACCTCGCCGTCGCGCAGCCGCACCTCCACGCTGGAGGCCTGCACGACGGCGGCCAGCGCCGGCATCCGCACGGTGCGCCCGGTCGGGACGAGAGGCGCGGGCACCGCGACGGTGAGCGCGGCGGCGTCGGGCACGTTGATCTCTGCCCACGTGGCCACGTGGGTCGCGGTGTGCTCCTGGGTGCCCTGGTCGTCGGTGATGAGCAGGCGCACGTCGCCGCGCAGGAACCCGCGCACGTGCCCGTGCACCACGGAGACCAGCGCGAAGGGCGGCAGCCCGACGAGACCGCCGCGGGCCAGCGCGGTGAGGGAGTGCGTGAGGTCGTCGCTCTCGCGGAGCGCGTCCCAGACTTGGGCCAGCTTGGACTCCGAGATCGTGGGCGGCAGCAGCGCGACGGCGCCGTCGGTCACCACGGCGTACCAGTCACCGGAGACGTACATGGGGATGATCATGCGATCGCCCCCCGCACCCGCGGCTGGGTGATCCCGTGCGTCTGCTCGTCCCACTCCGTCGCCAGCCCGTCCAGGCCGCGCTGGTCACCGTCTGCACCATCAGTGCCGTCAGTGCCGTCGGTGCCGTCGGCGCCGCCGTGGCTCTGGGTCCGGTCCCCGATGAGCTCGTGCCAGACGATCGCGACGTCCACGACCACGACGCTCACGTTGTCCCGGCCGCCGGCCTCCAGGGCCGCCGCGACAAGAGCCTCCGCGGCCTCCTGGGCGTCGGTCTCGGTGCGCAGGATCTCCTGGATCTGGGCGTCGGACAGCTCGTCGGTGAGACCGTCGGAGCAGATGAGCAGCCGGTCGTCACGGGTGGCCGGGATCATCCAGTAGTCCGGCTCGGAGGCAGAGTCGGTGGCCAGCGCGCGGGTGACCACGTGACGGTCCGCGTGCACGGAGGCCTCGTCGGCGCTCAGCGTGCCGGCCTCGAGGAGCTCCTGGACCACCGAGTGGTCGACCGTCACCTGGACGAGGTCGCCGTCGACCATCCGGTACACCCGGGAGTCGCCCATGTTGAAGACCAGCCAGTACGCGGCGTCGTCGTGCCTGGCGATCGCGGCGCCGGCCACGGTCGCGCCGGCGCTGCGCCCGGCGAGCACCTCGCGCATGCGCGCGGCCGCGCGCTGGAAGCAGCCCTGCAGGTCCTCGATCGTCACGGAGGGGCGGCCCACCAGGACCGAGCACTCCTCCACCACGAGCCTGCTGGCGACGTCACCGGCGTCGTGCCCACCCATGCCGTCGGCGACGAGGAAGATCGGGGCCAGGGCCACCAGGGCGTCCTCGTTGAGGGTGCGCACCCTCCCGGTGTCTGTGGCCGAGCCCCATGCCGCGTACATGTTCAGCCGTTCTGATGGAAGTCGGGGATGAAGCTGAAGTCACCGAAGGAGACCGTCGCCCCGGGGGGCACGCGGATCGTCTGGCCCGGGGCGCACAGGATCTGCTGGCCGTCGCCCAGGGTGACGATGGTGCCGTTGGTCGAGTGCCTATCTTGGACGAACAAGCTGCGGGCGTCCATCCCTACGAGCAGGTGCGTCTTGGACACCGTGCGGCGCGG
This sequence comes from Sanguibacter suarezii NBRC 16159, assembly GCF_001552735.1. Classification (GTDB taxonomy): domain Bacteria; phylum Actinomycetota; class Actinomycetes; order Actinomycetales; family Cellulomonadaceae; genus Sanguibacter; species Sanguibacter suarezii. The sequence goes on along the minus strand of NZ_BCRT01000008.1, from coordinate 68,866 downwards.
GTCGTCGAGGGCGATGAGGTCGGTGATGATCTCGTCGCCGGTGGGCTGGGGGTGGCGGCCCAGCAGGGTCATGCCCCGCAACGGCAGGCTGCGTCCGTCGGAGAGGCGCAGCACCACGTGAGGGCCGCCGGCCGGTCGCACCGCTCGGGTGGCGCTGCTGCGCAGCTCGCTCATTCCGGCCTCTCTCTCGTCGACCCGCACGGGGTTCCAGGTCAGACCCGAACAAGGGCATGGACCTCAGTAGGATACCCCGGGCGCGCCGAGCAAATCGCCCAGATGCGCAGGTACCGCCGCTGTTTCACCCGCTCGACGACGGCCTGTCACGCCGGGCCCAGCCCTCTCCCGCCGGCTCAGGACAGCAGCCGCGCGCCGCCCAGGTGCGCGGCGGCGAAACGCAGGTGCTGCGCGTCCTGGAACGGTCCGCCGTTCTCGTGGCCGTTGTAGGGGTAGACGACCATCTCCTTGCTCCCGGCGTAGTGGTTGTACGCCGCGTAGACCGTGGACGGCGGACAGATCTGGTCCATCAGCCCCACCGAGAACAGCCCCGGGATGGTGACCCGCGCGGCGAGGTTCATCGCGTCGAAATAGCTCAGCGTGCCAAAGGCCTGCTCGATGCGGTCGCGGTGGGTGTGGAAGTACTGGACCAGCTCGGCGTAGGGGAAGGCGTCGGTCAGCACCGAGGCGCGGCGCACGTGCGACAGGAAGGGCACGTCCACGATCGCGGCCCGCAGCGGCGGGTGCCCGACGCCGTCGCGCAGCTCCGTGAGCGCCGCCGCGGCCAGGCTGAGCGCCCCGCCCTGGGACCCGCCGGAGACCATGACGTCGGCCGTGTCCACGTTCGCGTGGCTGCGGGCCACCCGGACGGCGCGCTCGGCGTCGACGTAGATGCGCCGGTAGAAGTAGGTGTCCGGTGAGTCGATCCCGGAGGTGAGGAACCCGGCGGCGTGCGCGCCGGTCTCCCCGGCGTCGCCGGTGTCCCCGATCTGGTGGCCGCTGCCCTGGCCGCGGTTGTCCATGACCAGGTGCGCGCGGCCGGCGACGGCGTGCAGCACGTGCTCGTGGCTGAGCCCGCGCCCGCCGCCGTAGCCGATGTACGTGACCACCGTGGGCAGGGGGCCGCTCGCGTGGGCCGGTCGGTGCAGCCACGCCTTGATCGGCTGCCCGCCGAATCCGGTGTACGTCACGTCCTCGGTGATCACCTCGGTCAGGCCGGTGTCCACCCGCTCGAAGGTCGCCTCCAGGGGGTGGGCGGCGTCCTGCTCGGCCAGGGTCCGCAACCAGAACGCGTCGAAGTCGGCAGGTTCCTCACGGTCAGGCCGGTAGGCCTCGAGCTCGGGCAGCGGCAGGTCGAACTGAGGCATGGCGGGGGCCTTTCGTGGGTGGGGCGGGGTGGGGGAACAGCGAGGAGAGCGGGGGTCTACGTCAGAGCCGGACGCCACCGATCAGACCTACCGGTCATACCGGGACGGTCCGGTACGCTGTGGCATCGGTCCGCTCCTGAGCGCTCTCGCCCGGGGAGGGCCACCCTTCACGTGGACGGAGAAGACCTGGTGATCAGTCTCGGGATGGCGAATGCCGCCTACGACTACCTGTGGCTCGCCATGGTTCTGGCGGTGGTCGCGCTGCTGTGCCTCGCCTTCCGGATGTGGAAGGGTCGGGCCCGTGACACCCAGCGGCCGTCCTCCCTGTCCCCGCGGCCCAGCGACGAAGGGCCTGCGGACCCGTCCGTGTGATCGGGACAGCGACGGGTCAACGCAGTCGTTCACGTCTGCTCGACCGAGCCGACATGCCTGACATCCGGCCGCTGGGGGGCGGACGAGCGCCAGGTGGTCAGGCGTCCGCACATGCCGTAGCGCAGACCCGGGTCGGCGTTCGTCGCTGAGATCTGGGCGCGGGCCAGGTGCGGGCCGGTGCCCTGGGCGAGGTCGGACAAGGCCTGGTCGGTGGCGTGGGCCGACGCGACGACCGTCGCCTGCCAGGTGGTGTGCCACCCGGGCACGCGGTGGCGGACCAGGCGCGCGGCGGCGTCGTACAGCTCCTGCATGGGCTGGGCGGGACCCTCGGCCAGGACGCGGTCGCGCAGGGTGGTGAAGCCGTCGACGGCGAGGTCGCGGCGCGCGCGGGCGGCCGCGGCGATCTCCGCGTCCCGCCCGGGCGGCCCCTCGGGCAGCGTCGCCGCCGCCCGGTACCGCTCGGCGTCGGCGAGCACGTGCGGGGGGAAGGTCATGATCGCGTCCCCCGCCTCGGGCAGACCGGCGTTGGACATGACGACGAGGATCTCCAGGTCGCCGTCGTTGACCAGCCGGTGCACGACACCGGGCTGGAACCACAGCATCGACCCCTCCCTGAGCCTGTGCTCGGCATAGCCGTGCGGGCCCAGCGTCTGGACGGCGCCCGCTCCGCGGAGCACGACGTACCCCTCGTCGGAGGCGGTGTGCAGGTGCGGGGTGCCGCCGCCCACCACGCCGACGCCGTCCGACGTCGGCCAGTCGTAGACGCGCAGGTGGGAGACGCTGGTGCCGCCCGGGAACGGGTGCACCGGGGGCGGCGGAGCGGTCATCGAGCAGGTGTGCTCGCGGCGAGCGGGTCGTCGGCGCCGTGCGTGCGCGCTGCCTGCGGGTCCTCGGTCCCGAGCACGCCGCGGCCCAGCGCGGCGAGGTGCTCACCGCGCGCGGGGTCCGCGCCGCCGTCGGCCACGACGACCGCGTAGCGGAAAGTGAGGGAGTCCTGGGGTGCGAAGGGGATCTCCTCGCTGAAGAACGGCGTCGCGCAGACGCAGGCGAACCACTCGTTGCGCGCGAACCACTCGGGGTCCTGGCCCGGGGAGGCGGGGCCGCGAGGGTTGCCGCGGTCGTCGACCATGACGAGGGTCGACTGGCGGGCGCTCTCGTCGTGGGTGCCGGTGAAGCCCATCCACGGTGCGCGCTGGCCGCGGATCTCTTCGCCGCCGGCGAAGTCCGGGGCGAGGATGGTGCCGCCGGTGAAGGACCGCGGGCCGCGCCAGAACAGGCCGCCGTAGCCGGCGTTCTCCCGGCCGTTGGTGGTCGGGCTGCCGATGGGCAGGTCCCCTCCGGAGACGTTGGTCATCGTGGAGGAGAAGGTGAGGACCCATGCTGCGGGGTCGGTGGGGTCTGCGACGGCGTCGGGGGCGTCGGTGGGGTCGGCGACGGTCACGGAGAAGGAGCGCACCTCCTTGACCACGCGCTCGCCCGCCTGGGTGAACCAGGCGAGGGACTCGGTGACGAAGACGCCGTCGTCGTCGACCCGCTCGGCGGTGAAGCCTTCGTGGACCATCGAGCCGTCGTTGTCGAGCTGGACGTAGCCCTCGCCCTTGACGAAGGTCGGTCCGCCCCAGAAGTTGTGCGGGCCCACGTTCGGCAGCGACCAGGCGATGCCCTTGTGCCAGACGTGGTCGTGCGGGCGGAACAGGGAGACGAGGTCTCCCCCGGCCGTGCGGATCGGGTGGAAGTAGGGGCGCGGGGACTCGAGCTGGACGTCGGTGGGACGGTAGACGTACCGGATGAGCTCGGTGGGTGCGCCGAGGGCGCCAGGGGCGGGGGCGAGGTGGACCGCGAGAGCCGTGCCGTCGTCGGTCAGGGTGAGGCGGGTCATCGGGTCTCCTCGGTGATAGGGGTCGGTGCTGCGGTGAGCCCGGCTGCTGCGGGCACGACGATGTGCGCGGCCGGTGACGGGGGTGTCTCCGCAGACGGCGGCACGGTCGCGGAGATGATCGCGGCCTCCACGGTCGGCACCGGCGCGGTGACCGCGGGAGGTTCTGCGGCGTCGGGCTCGGTCCCCGGTGCGGCGGCCGGACGCGCCCAGGGCGCGCCGCTGCCGTCCATCGCCGCAGCGAAGGGATGCCCAGGCCCGATCTCGCCGCGGCGCACCGGGCGGCCGGTGAAGGCCGAGGCGTAGAGGGCGGCGACGAGCTCGATGGTCTCGCGCGCGTCGGTGGCAGGCACCGGCAGCGGCAGCCCGGCATCGAGGGCGTCGAGGATCGCCAGCACCTGGGAGGAGTGGCTCGACGTCGCGGCGTCCGGGTCGCTGGTCCACAGCTCCTTGAGGTCCTCGCGCCCGGGCGCCGGGGTGAAGGTCCAGTCAGCGTCGGTGTAGCCGTAGAGGTGCTCGAGCTCGATCGTGGCGTGCTCGGTGTCGAAGCGCAGCGCCGAGGTCTGGCGCGGTGAGACGACGGAGTTGACCACCGAGGCCAGCGCACCGTTGGCGAAGCGCACCACGGCCATCGACACGTCCTCGGTGTCGGTCTCGCGCGCCTGGCGCCCGGCCATCGCGGTGACCTCCGACCACGGCCCGAGCACCGCGAGCAGCAGGTCGAGCTGATGGATGCCGTGACCCATCGTCGGCCCGCCGCCCTCGGTGTCCCACCGACCGCGCCACGGCGCGGCGAAGTACTCCGCGTCGCGGTACCAGAGGGTGTTGCACAGCGCGACGAGCGGGCGGCCGAGCGGCGACGGCGCAGCGTCGAGCATCGCCCGCAACCGCTGCGCACCCGCCCCGAAACGGTGCTGGAAGACGACGCCCACGTGCGCGCCGGTCTCCTGCTCGAGGGCGATGAGCTGGTCGAGCTCGGCCAGGGAGAGTGTCGGCGGCTTCTCCAGCAGCACGTCGACGCCGGCGGCGAGCACCTGCGCAGCGAGGGCGAAGTGCGACTGCGGCGGGGTGCACACGTGCACGAGGTCGAGCGGCTCGCCCGCCTCGCGGGTGCGTGCCAGGACGTCGGCGAGGTCGGTCGAGGCGATCACCGGGGCCGCGCCCGGGACCGACCAACGGTCGGCGAACTCCGACGCCCGCTCCTGGTCGACGTCGACCGCGTGGGTCAGGCGCACCCGCCCGGGCGCGGCGGCGAGGGCCTCGGCGTGGGCGTTGGCGATCCCGCCGGTGCCGACGATCGCGGCGCGGTACGCGCGGGTCATGCGGTCACCTGCTCGGGTGCGCGGGCGGCGTCGGGCAGGGAACCCGGGCGCGGGACGGTGATGTCGATGCCCAGGTTGAGCTCGTCGACGATCACCGGCAGGCCGCTGACCAGCGAGGAGTTGCCGGAGATGCCGACCGCGACGGCGCGCACGCCGTCGACGTAGCCGGCCGGACGCCCGAGCGGGTCGGGCCGCGGGCCGTCGACCGGTGCGCGGAAGACGTCCTGCAGCAAGATCGCGTCGCCGCCGCCGTGCCCGCCGATCCCGGCGGGGATCTCCACCCGGCGCGCCCGTTCCCAGTGCTTCTGCACGGTGAGGGTGTCGCCGAAGGGGCGCACGTCGTCGCCCTCCCACGCGTCGGGGGTGGCGGAGGGGTCGAGGATGGAGCGGCCGCGCTCGTCGAACTCGATCGAACCACGCTCGACGACCTCGAGCTCGGCACGGCCCTTGGTGCCGTTGACCGTGACCCGGTAGCCCTCCCAGGGGCCGTGGGCGTTGAGGGAGTAGGTGAGGGTCGCGCCGCGGCGGTAGTCGACGAGGAGGGCGAGGTTGTCCTCGATGGTGATGCCCGGGCTGAAGACATCCTGGTCACGGATGTATCCGTCGTGGTGCTCTGCCTCGAGGTAGAGCTCGGCCAGACGCTCGTCGGCGCGCAGGTCGAGGGACCACTTGTCCCCGGTGCGCCCTTCCCAGCCGCGCGTGCCGTCCGCGCTTCCGGTCCCGCGCGCGGGGCGCGGGGGCAGGCCGGCTGCGGCGTCGGCGTCGGCCATCTCGCGGGCGACGACGGAGGTGTCGCCGTAGACCTTGAGCCCGCCGCGGGCGTAGACGCGCTCGGGGGCGTCGGCGATCCACCAGTTGACGAGGTCGAAGTGGTGGCTGGACTTGTGGATGAGCAGGCCGCCGGAGCTGTCCTTGTCGCGGTGCCAGCGGCGGAAGTAGTCCGCGCCGTGCACGGTGTCCAGCACCCACTCGAAGTGCACCGAGGTGACCTCGCCGATCTCACCAGAGGCAATGACGCGCTTGAGCTCGCTGTTGCGCGGGGCGTAGCGGTAGTTGAAGGTCATGACGACGCCGCGGCCGGTCTCGGCCACGGCCGTGGTGATGGTCTGGCACCCCTCGGCCGAGATGGTGAGCGGCTTCTCCACGACGACGTCGGCCCCTGCGCGCAGCGCGCGGTCCACGAGCCGGGCGTGGGTGTGGTCGGGGGTGGTGATGATGACGGTGTCCACGCGCTGCTCGCGGATCATCTGCTCGAGGGCGTCCGGGGTGTAGCCGGGGACGGTCACCCCCGCCTGCGCGGCAATGGCGGTGTAAGCGGCCAGGCGGGTGGGGTTCGGCTCGCAGAAGGCGACGAGCTCGGCGACGTCGGCGTGCTCACCGAGGATCGCGGTCACGTACATCGCGCTGCGGTGGCCGAGGCCGGTGACGGCGTAGCGACGACGGATGGGTGTGGTGTTCTCGGAGGTCACGGACTCTCACTGCTCCAGGCGCGTTTCGACGGTGAACTGCGGTTCGGTGCGGAGGAGTCAACGTCGACCCCTCGTTTGAATCGTTACAACCATAACCTGCCAGGACCGATCTGAATAGCACCGCACGGAGCACTCGCGGCCCGGTCGCCAGCCCGCCACCACCATCCCCGCCCGTGGCGCCACCCCGCCTCAGCGCCTCCGCCGTCACCCCGCCGCCGCGCCGCCGCCGAACTCGTGAACCATTAGTCGAACTCGTGAACCCTCCGCCGAACTCGTGAATCCCCTGTCGAACTCGTGCACCAGGGGCGTTTTCTCGGCGGGAAAGACCGTCGCTCACGAGTTCAGCGGGGGCTGGGGCGAGTCCCGGGGACGAGCTGATCGAAAAAAGTCCGCTCGGATCGTTTCGGATCGGGGGCGGATCGGGTACGGTCGTTGCCAAGCCACTCCTTCATGGAGATTCTCGCTACGGAGGCATTACAACGATGGAATACGCCGCAGGCAACGGCGCCGACGACGGCACCGCTCAGCCCACCCCGGTCACCGCGACGATCTCGCTCCACCCCGACTTCCAGGTCGGCGCGATCGACCGCCGCCTGTTCGGCTCCTTCGTCGAGCACCTGGGACGCGCCGTCTACACCGGCATCTACGAGCCCGGTCACGCCACGGCCGACGAGCACGGCTTCCGCCGCGACGTCGCCGACCTGACCAAGGAGCTCGGCGTCTCGATGGTCCGCTACCCCGGCGGCAACTTCGTCTCCAACTACGTGTGGGAAGAGGCGGTCGGCCCGGTCGAGAACCGCAAGCCCTTCATCGACCTCGCGTGGCGCACCGTCGAGCCCAACATCGTCGGCACCGACGAGTTCCTGCAGTGGGCCGAGCGTGAGGGCATCGAGCCGATGATGGCCGTCAACCTCGGTACGCGCGGCGTCGCCGCCGCCGTCGGGCTGCTGGAGTACTGCAATGGCGTCGCCGGCAGCAAGTGGGCCGACATGCGCATCGCCAACGGCCGCGAAGAGCCGTACAACGTCAAGCTCTGGTGCCTGGGCAACGAGATGGACGGCCCGTGGCAGATCGGCCACAAGGACGCCCACGAGTACGGCAAGCTCGCCGCCGAGGCTGGCAAGGCCATGAAGCTCACCGACCCGAGCATCGAGCTCGTGGCCTGCGGCTCCTCGTCGATGTACATGGACACCTTCGGGGAGTGGGAGCGCACCGTGCTCTCCTACACCTACGACATCGTCGACCACATCTCCATGCACGCCTACTACGAGGAGAAGGACGGCGACCGCGCCAGCTTCCTCGGGTCAGCCACCGCGATGGACCGCTTCATCCAGCGGGTCGTCGCCTCAGCCGACTCGATCGCCGCCCAGAAGCGCTCGGACAAGAAGATCACGATCTCCTTCGACGAGTGGAACGTCTGGTACCTCGAGACCCGCTTCCCGGGCGAGAAGAACCTCCCCCTGCAGCGCGACGCCCCGCGGATCATCGAGGACATCTACTCCGCCCTCGACGCCGTCGTCGTCGGCGACCTCATGATCACCCTGCTCAACCACGCCGACCGGGTGCCCGTCGCGGCCCTCGCCCAGCTGGTCAACGTCATCGCCCCGATCATGACCGAGCCCGGCGGCGACGCCTGGCGCCAGACGACGTTCCACCCCTTCGCCAACACCGCGCGCCTGGCCCAGGGCACCGTCCTGGACCTGCGGGTCAACGCTCCCCTGGTGACGACCAAGGCCCACGGCGACGTGCCGCTGGTCACCGCCGCCGCCACCTGGGACGAGAGCGGCGAGGCCGGCACCGCCGGAGCGCTCTCGCTGTTCCTGGTCAACCGCTCGAGCGAGCCCGCCACCGTCACGATCGGCTACTCGGGCCTGGAGATCACCCTCGACGGCGGCCTCGAGCTCCTCGCCGACCACGTCGGCATGCGCGAGGGCAAGGAGGCGGCCGAGCAGGTCTCCACCTCCCCGCGCACCGCCCCCGCCTCGGAGAACGGCACGGTCACCCTCACCCTGGCACCGGAGTCCTGGTCCGCCTGGCACGGAACCGCCAAGCGCGCCTGACCCCGCACCACCGCCGCCGCCGCCGTCCCACCCAGGGCCGGCGGCGGCCCCGTCTCCCCACCCAGCCCCACCAACCCCAGCCCCCTTCTCCCCCGACCCCGGCCCCGGTCCGGCCCGGCCCCAGTCCGGCCCGGTCCGGCCCCCGCCCCACGAACGCCGATCTCCTCCCCGTCGAGTGCGTGACTTTCGTTGAAGTGCGTGCCTTCAAAGTCACGCATCCCCACGAAAGTCACGCACTCGGCGAGGCGGACCGGGTGGCTACCGACGTGAGCTCGGGAGCAGGAGCTCCGGGATGGGCGTGAGGTGCACCGATGGCGGCAGGCGCTTTATCACTCTCGCCACCAGCTGACCGGGATTCTGAAGGTCGAACTTCGTCACTCTCAGGACGCGGAACCCCTCCTCCTCCATCGCTTCTTGACGACGCTTCTCCTTCACGACGACGTCCGACGGCGCCCCGCCAGCGAGGCTCCCGTACTTGACGAGTCCGTCGTACTCGATGAGCACGCCCCATCGGCGCCAGCCCAGGTCTGCCCAGAACGTCCCGAGCCGGGTGTCCACACGCACTTGCAGCTCCGGCCGCGGGAAGCCGTAGGCCCAGAGCAGATATCGCAGTGCGGTCTCGCCCGCTGACTCCGCCGCCCCGTCGGCCTCTGCCAGGATCATCCTCGCTCGCCGAACCCCGCGCCGATGCCCCCGCGCTGTGAGAGCGAGAGCTGCGGAATCAGGGTCGATGCCCTGCGACAGCAGCGAGTCGGCGACAACCAGGGCCGACAGCGGCGGAAGGGTCATCATGCAGTCGACGAGCGTCCGCACCCCAGAGGTCACGAGCACTCCCGACCGGATCTCGACGTCGTCGGCCATGAGAATGGCCTTGTGCCGCGCGATGTCCGCCCCACGACGGCCCGACGCCGAGCTCCTCTGGGTCACGTGCACGCACTGCGGCACCCTCCACACCTGCGCGCCGCGCACGAGCGCCGCCGACTCGTGACTGAAGGCGGGTGAAGCAGACGACTGGGATGCGATGGCCGCGATCCGCGCGAGGTGCATCTGCCGACGATCGACGAACTCGCCCGAGGATGCAGGGGCGTCCGCAACGGGAAGGTAGGCGCCGCGGCGCACACGCACCCACCTCATAGCGCGTACCTCCCGCGCCACGAAGTCGCTCGGAAAGTCCCGTGAACGGAGCACCATGGACGGTACGAGCCTGACGTCGGTCGGCGGTCTAGGTCGTCGGCGCTCCTCGGATGGGACTGCGGCGCCATCAGACCGCACAGCTCGGATGTCAGCCATCGCCGAAGGCAACCCCGGAGCACTTCCGGGCGCTTCCTCGGGCGTAGGAGGCGGATGGACGCGGGCCGGATCGGCCAAGTCGTCGGGTGTGGTCATAGAGGACCGCGACAGGTCCGCGGGAGGTGGTCTCATCCCCTGATCTCAGGCTGACCTCGGCAGCTGAGCAACCACCGTCCGCCATCCTGTGGACTCACGCCGCTTGACCCCACCGGTGCACCACCTCATCCCCCGGGCGGCCAGCAGACACTGCCAGCGAGTGCGTGCTCTTCGTTGTGGTGCGCGCGTTGAAGGTCACGCACGACAACGGAAGGCACGCACTCGGCGGAGGGCCGCTGGGCGGGCGGGCTGCTGGGCGGGCGGGCTGCTGGGCGGGCGGGCTGCTGGGCGGGAGGGCTCCTGGCGGACGGGCAGCTGGGCGGGCATATGACGCACAGAAGGTCCCGGACGAGCCGGTGGCTCGTGCGGGACCTCCTGAACGGCTCCGGGCTAGCCCTCGGTGCGGCCGGGGCGGTTGGTGCGGAAGTCCACGCCCACCACGGCGAAGGCCAGCATCCCGCCGACGATGATGACCAGCGGCGTGAGCATCCACACCAGCACCGCGCACATCACCACCGCGGCGAAGAGCATCGCCGACCCGGCCGGGTCGACGCTGATCCCGCGCACGCCGCGCCGCAGAAGCTCGAACCACGACTGGTCCGGCTCCCACAGGCTGGCCGCCCGCAAGAGTCCCACGCTCAGCGCGACGCCGAGCCCCGCACTCACCACCGCGACGACAGCCCCGCCCGGCAGTGCCCCGGTGCTCGCCGCCCACAGGTTCAGCCCCACCAGCAGGAACGCCACGAGCGATCCGGCGGCCACCACCCACACCCCCGTGCAGGCGCTGCGGAAGTCCTCCCACACCTCGGCCATGCCGTCGCGCTCACCGCGCAGGTGGCGCCGCAGGTGCCCGACGCCGGCCGTCACCGCCGGCAGAGCCGTCACCACGGGCAGGCTGAGCACCGTGACGTAGACCCCGGTGAGCAGCACCTCGGCGAAGAGGGAGAACCGACCGAAGGTCCCCGGGACGGCCTGCGCCGACCGCGCGCGCCGGTCCGCCTTCCGGGCAGCCCGTGCATCCCCGGCGTCCCGAGCAGCCCGCGCACCCCGGGCGTCCCGAGCCCCCCGGGCACCGTGCGGGTCTCTGGCGTCTGCGCTGGCTGGGTCCATGGTGACGACTCTGGCGGACATCGGTCAGCCCTTCAAACCCTGGGTCGCCACACCGTCGACGATGAAGCGCTGGAAGATGATGAAGAACACCAGCACCGGGAGCAGCGCGAGCACGGCCATGGCCATCTGTGCCCCGTAGTCCGAGACCGAGGTCTGGTCGACGTAGAGGCGCAGCGCGATGGGCAGGGAGTAGAGGTCGGGCTTCTTCAGGTAGAGCAACGGACCGAAGAAGTCGTTCCAGCTCCAGATGAAGGCGAAGATCGACGCGGTCATGATCGGCGGCTTCATGAGCGGCAGCATGATCGACCGGAAGATCCGGATGTGACCGGCGCCGTCGATGCGCGCTGCCTCGTCGAGCTCACGCGGCAGGTTGCGCATGAACTGGACCATGAGGAAGACGAAGAACGCCTCGGCCGCGAGGAACTTGCCGATCAGCAGCGGCACGAAGGTGTTCACCATGCCGAGCTGGTTGAACATGATGTACTGCGGGATGATCACCACGTGGAACGGCAGCAGCAGCGTCGCGATCATGAGGGTGAAGAAGATGCCACGTCCCGGGAAGTCGATCCGGGCGAAGGCGTAGGACGTGATCGTCGAGGACAACGTGATGCCGATGACGGACATCACCGCCAGGAACAGCGAGTTGCCGAAGAACGTCCAGAAGGACACCCCGCCGATCCCGCTGAGCGCCTTGGCGAAGTTGTCGAAGGACGCGTCGGTGGGGATGAGGCTGATGTTGCCGATGATGTCGCTCGTCGGCTTGAGCGAGGACATGAGCATCCACACAGCCGGGTAGAGGATGACCACGGTCACCGCGAGGACGAAGACGTGGAAGAAGACCGACTTGACCCGGCCCCGGCGCTTGGCCGCCTTGCGCAGCTGCGCGCTGGCCTCGAGGTCGTCGGGACCCTGTCCGCCCAGGACCGGGTCGCGCGTGGTCTGGTGTGCCGTCGTGGCGGTCATTTTGTCTCCCCCGAGTAGTGCACCCACTGCTTCGACGTCTTGAAGAAGATGAAGGTGATGAGGCCGACCACGACCACGAGCACCCAGGCCATCGCTGAGGCGTAGCCCATGCGGAAGTCGGCGAAGCCGCGCAGGTAGAGGTAGAGGGTGTAGAACATCGTCGACCCGGCCGGTCCACCGGTCCCGTTGGAGATGATGAAGGCGGAGCCGAAGATCTGGAACGAGTGGATCGTCTCGAGCAGCAGGTTGAAGAAGAGCACCGGGGAGAGCATCGGCAGGGTGATCTTGAGGAACTTGCGGACCGACCCGGCCCCGTCCATCTCAGCGGCCTCGTACAGCTCGGTCGGGATCTGCTTGAGCCCGGCGAGGAAGATGACCATCGGCGCACCGAACTGCCAGACGGTCAGCAGGATCATCATCGGCATGGTCATGCTCGGGTTGCCGACCCATCCACCGGCGTCGCGTCCGAAGAACTGACCGATCTGGTCGACGACCCCGTTGTCGATGAACATGGCCTTCCACACGATCGCGATCGACACGCTCGCTCCGATGAGGGAGGGGGCGTAGAAGATGGACCGGTAGGCGCCCTGGCCGCGGCGCTTGGTGTTGAGGAGCATGGCCACCGCGAGGGCGGAGGCGAGCTTGATCGGGGTCCCGACCAGCACGTAGATGCCCGTCACCTTGACCGACTGGATGTAGCGAGGGTCGTTGAAGAGCTGGACGAAGTTGTCCAGGCCGACCCACTGGGGGGCGGCGAACATGTTGTAGTTCGTGAATGCCAGGTACAAGGACGCCAGCATCGGACCCGCAGTGAGCAGGAAGAAACCGATCAACCAGGGGGCAAGGAACGCGTAACCAGCGCGGGCCTCGGCAGCTCTCCGGGAGCGTCGCGCGGGCGAGCTCGTCGGGGAGGCGGTCCGAGTCCCGGTCGCCTCGTCAGTGAGGGACACGATGGGGATCCGATCAGTCGTGTGGTGGTGGTGCTGCTGCGTGCGGGGTGGCGCACCGGCGTCGAGCATCGTGCCCGACGCCGGTGCGAGCGTTCACCCTCGGCGACCGTCGGTCACCGGGTCACCCGCGCACGCGGGGTGGCCGAGGCGGTGAGGCCTCAGGTCACTTGTTGACGGTCATCTCAGCTTCGGCGAACCACTGCTCGACGAACTGCTCGACGGTGATCTGGCGGTAGGCGAACTCTTCGCCCAGACGCTTGAACTCAGCCTCGATGGAGCCGAAGCCCATGACGGGGAGCGGTGCCGAGGCGGTGATGTGCTCGGTGACGGACTCCTCGTAGGCCATGACGCGCTCGTCGATCGAGCCGGCCTCGATGTCCATCGCGTCACGCTGCGCGGCGACGGCGGGGACGCCCTTGGACGTACCGAAGATCTTCCCGACCTCAGGGTCGTTGATGAGGAAGTTGATCAGGGTCGCGGCGGCGGCCGGCTCCTCGGAGTTCGCCGAGGCGGACAGGAGCATCGACGGCTTGAAGAACATGTGCTTCTTGCCGTCGTCGCCGGACGGGATCGGGAGCATCTCGATGTTGTCGGTGCCCGAGTCAGCGGAGTAGCCGGCGAGGAAGTTGTCCCAGCTGAACTCCGACGCGGACTCGTTGACCGTGAAGCCGCCCAGGGGCTCGAGCTGCTTGCCGCGAGCGATCGGGTAGGTCGCGTCCACCGGGGTGCGGGCGGGCTCGGCCATGTTCAGCCACTCGGTCATGTGCTCGGGCGTGAAGTTGAGCTCGCCCTCATCGGTGAAGGGCTCGATGCCCTGCTGGATGAGCCACTGCACGAAGAACCAGAAGGTCGTCGTGTAGTCGGCGCCGCCGTAGAGGACGGGGTCAGCCGTGGCGCCCGCAGCCGAGACCGCGGTCATGAAGGCGTTGTACTCGTCCCACGTGTAGTCAGCGGTGAGGGGCTCGATGCCGAGCTGCTCGAGCAGGTTGGGGTTGTAGAACAGCGCGAGCGTGTTCGTCGACGTCGGGATGCCGTACTGGGAGCCGGCGAGCTGGCCGGAGCCGAGCAGCGCCTCGTCCAGGCCGGAGACGTCGAGGGCCTTGCCCTCACCCACCTGGCCGTCGAGGTTGAGCAGCTGGTTGGTCGAGCCGTACTGACGCAGGTAGGACAGGTCCATCTGGAAGACGTCGGGGAGCGAGCCGCCCGCAGCCTCGGTGCTGCGTGCGGTCCAGTAGTCCGGGAAGGCCGCGAAGCTGGTCTGGACCGTGATGTTCGGGTACTTGGCCTCGAACAGGTCGATGGATTCCTCGTACTTGGCCGCACGGTCGTCGTTGCCCCACCAGGCGAAGCTGATGGTGACGTCCTTGGCCTCATCGAGGGTCGCCGTGGGAGCTGGTTCCGATGCGGAACCGCCACCTGAACACGCGGAAAGTGCGAGTGCCGTAAACGCTGCGGCGGCGATACCCTTGAGGGCTGATCGCTTGATCGACATCTGAGCCTCCTTGCTCATCGTGAAATGTAAGCGCATTCCCGAGGTTAACCGCGCCGCCCTGCGCGTTCAACGATGGAAGTGAATCGTTACAATACCGTTGCTGGCCAAAAAATCCAAGGGCGAACGTCGTCGTTCGCCAACGAATCGCCCGAAACTGCGGGAGATCGCGGATCACGGGCAGTCGATCCGCCCCTGAGCCGCCCGTCAAAACCCGCCGATCCAGCCCCACGTGGTTGAATCCATTCACCCCGAGGTGCTCACCCATGCCCGACTCGCACGGTCACCCACCCGCCCGCTCGATCCTGCGCAACCACAACTACCGCCTCTTCCTGGCCGCCCAGTTCTTCGGCGGGACGGGCATGTGGATGCTCCGCCTGTCCCAGGACTGGCTCGTGCTCAAGCTCACCGGCAGCCCTGCCGCCGTCGGGATCATCGTCGCGCTGCAGTTCCTGCCGCTGCTGACCTTCGGCCCGCTCGGCGGGGTGATCGCCGACCGCCACAACAAGCGCCACCTCGTCATGGCGGCGCAGTCCGCAGCCGCGGTGCTCGCCGCGACGCTGGCGGCGCTGACCATCGGCGGCCTGGTCACCGTCCCCCTGCTCTACGCCTTCGCCCTCGTCTCAGGCTGCGTGGCGGTCTTCGACCAGCCAGCGCGCCAGGTCCTCGTCAACGAGCTCGTCGGCGACGCCCAGCTCCGCTCGGCGATCAGCACCAACAACGCCCTCAACCAGCTCAGCGGCCTCGTGGGACCGGCAGTGGCGGGGGCGCTCATCAACCAGGTCGGGCAGGGGTGGGCCTTCGCCGCGAACGCCGTGCTGTGCGCCGTCGTCGTCGCGCTGGTGGCGGCCATGCGGGTCCGTGAGCTCCATCGCGTGCCGACCGTCTCCCGGGCCCGCGGCCAGCTCAAGGAAGGGTTGCGCTACATCCTGGACCGGCCCCAGCTCCTGTGGGTCGTGGGGCTGGCCGGCTTCATGGGCGCCTTCGGGATGAACGGCCCGGTGGTGCTCGCCGCCTTCGCGGACTTCGAGTGGGACACCGGCTCGGGCGGATTCGGCCTGTACAACTCGATCGGCGCCGTCGGCGGGCTGGTCGGGGCGATCCTGGCCGCGCGGATGGTCACCCTGCGCGCCCGGACCGTCGTGCTGGGCGCCGGGGCCTTCGGGGTCGCCGAGATCCTCGCGGCGCTCTCCCCCACGCACCCGACCTTCCTCATCATGCTCGCCGTCGTCGGCATGGCGACGATGTTCTTCCTCACCAGCGCCGGGACCTACGTGCAGCTCACCGCCGCCCCCTCGGTGCGCGGCCGGGTGATGGCCTTCTACATGCCGCTGCTGCTCGGCGGCCACGCCGCCGGCGGCCTGCTGCAGGGGTGGTTCACCGAGCACCTCGGTGTGCGCGGCGGCCTGGTCCTCACCGGCGGTCTCGCCCTGGTGGCCACCCTCGGCGTCGGCCTCGTGCTGCTGCGCCTGCGCGGTCGCCCGGCGCCCGCCAGCCAGGAGGCCCCGCGGCGAGCCCCAGCCCGGTGACGCGTGCGCACCAGGAGCTTGGCCGCGACCTGCGCCATACTCTGACCTATGTCACGTACAGATCAGGTCGTCGACGGCATCAAGTCGATGCTCCTGGACGGCCGCCTCGCTCCCGGTGACCGGCTGCCCGTCGAGAAGGACCTCGCCGCCGACCTCGGCGTCTCGCGCGGGTCCTTGCGGGAGGGGCTGCGGGCGCTGGCGACCCTCGGGATCGTCGACAGCCGCCAGGGCGACGGCACGTACATCACGAGCCTGGACCCGGAGCTGCTCCTCGCACCGCTGTCCTTCGTCGTGGACCTGCAGGGTCACAGCGACGCGACCGACTTCCACGAGGTCCGCCGAGTCCTGGAGACCGAGTCGGCGGGCCTGGCCGCCCTGCGCATGGACGACGCCGCCCTCGCCCGGGCCCGCCAGACCCTCGACGACGCTGCCGAGATCCTCGGCGGCACCGAGGTCGACCACGACGCCCTGCTCGACACGGACATCGCCTTCCACCAGGTGATCGCGGTCAGCTCGGGGAACCCGGTGCTCGCCGCGCTCGTCGAGGCGCTCGCCAGCCGCACCGCCCGGGCCCGGCTCTGGCGCGGCATGACGCAGGAGGGCGTGGAGCACCGCACGCACAGCGAGCACGAGGCGATCTACGCCGCGCTGGTCGCAGGCGACCCGGACCGTGCGCGGCTGCGGATGGCCAACCACCTGCTCGAGGTCGAGGACTTCGTCCACACCACCCCCACGCCCTGAGCGCCTAGTCCCGCGCCGCCGCAGGACCCGCAGGACCCGCAGGACCCGCCGCCACCGTCAGCACCGCGGCGACCACGTCCACCGGCTCCCCTGCCGCCAGCTGCACCGTGGCGCTCACCGGACCGCCGTCGCCGGGCAGGTGGACCGTCACCGTCCGGTCGCAGTCAGCAGTCAGCACCGCCTCCTGCACGACGCCGCCCGCCCAGCGCAGGTCCACCGTCACCGCACCGCGCGCCCGCAGACCGCGCACCTGGCCCTCGGCCCACTCCGCAGGCAGAGCGGGCAACAGGGTGAGCACCGTCTCCTGCGCCGTGCTGGTGTGGGACTGGAGCAGCATCTCGCAGACCCCGGCGGTGAAGCCGAAGTTCCCGTCGATCTGGAACGGCGGGTGCGCGCAGAACAGGTTCCGATAGACCCCCGCCCCCTGCGTTCCAGGCACTGCGCCGCTGACCGGGGTGAGGAAGGCACGCAAGGCGGCGACGGCGCCGCCGGTGTCACGCAGCCGCGCCCGCAGCGCGAGCCGCCAGGCGAGGGACCACCCCGTGGAGTCGGGCCCGCGCGCGTCCAGGGTGGCCAGCGCTGCGGCAGCCAGCTCCGGGGTCTGTCCCTGGTCGACGCCGCTGCCCGGGTAGGCCCCGAACAGGTGGCTCTGGTGGCGGTGGGCAGGCTCGGCGTCGGCGACGTCGGCGGACCACTCGGCGAGCCGGCCGTCGGGCAGCACCCGCTCACCGGGCAGGCGCACGAGCGCCGCCTGGGCACGCTCGCGCCACCGGGCGCGCTCCGCCCGGTCGCCCCCACTGGCAGCACTGTCAGTGCTGCCAGTGCTGTCAGTGCTGTCAGCACGGTCAGCACGGTCAGCGTCGAGCGCATCCACCACGTCGAGGCACCGCTCGAGCAGGTCGCGGATCATTACCAGGTCCGAGGTGGTCGACGTCGTCACGGCGGCCGACAGCCCGTCCGCTGCGACGTAGCGGTTCTCCGGCGAGGTGGCCGGGGCGGTGCCGAGCGCGCCGTCGGGCAGGGCGACGAGCCAGCCGAGGGCGAAGTCGGCCGCCCCGCGCAGCAGCGGCCAGGCGTGCTCGCGCAGGAAGCCGGCGTCGCGGGTGTAGTCATAGTGGTCCCACAGGTGCCGGGCCAGCCAGACGCCGCCCAGCGGCCAGGCCGTCC
Source organism: Sanguibacter suarezii NBRC 16159 (assembly GCF_001552735.1). GTDB lineage: Bacteria > Actinomycetota > Actinomycetes > Actinomycetales > Cellulomonadaceae > Sanguibacter > Sanguibacter suarezii. The sequence continues at coordinate 51,071 of NZ_BCRT01000008.1, read as the reverse complement.
AGCAGGGGTCGCTGTCGCCGTCACCGGCGGGCAGGGCGAAGGCCCAGGCGTCGGAGTTGTGGTGCACTGCCCACCCCGGCAGACCGTAGAGGGCACCGGCCACGGCCCTCCCCGTGGCGCTCAGGTGCTCGAGGAAGCCGAGCAACGGTTGATGGCACTCGCTGAGGTTCGCCGGCTCGGCGGGCCAGTAGTTCATCTCGACGTTGATGTTGGTCGTGTAGTTGCTGCTCCACGGCGGGCGCACCGCGTCGTTCCAGATCCCCTGCAGGGTCATCGGCAAGGTCCCCGGGCGTGATCCCGCGATCATGAGATAGCGGCCGTACTGGAACATCAGGGCGGCCAGGTCCGCGTCCGGCGCACCGGCGGCGAAGCGGTCGAGACGGACATCGGTGGGCACGTCCAGCGCAGCGCCCGCCCCGTGCTCGCGGTCGCCCAGCTCCAGCTCCACCCGCTCGAACAGCCCCTGGTGGTCTGCGGTGTGCCGAGAGAGCGGCCCCTCGCAGACCTGCGCACCCGCCGCGAGCGCAGCCGACAGCTCCGAGGCCAGCACGTCCATGCGTCGCCCGGTCTCCTCCTGGACGGCGCGGGCATCACCGTGCGGGGCGGTCACGGGGTCGACGTAGTCGGTCCCGGTCCCCAGCACCACCACCAGCTGCCCGGCGCCGGTGACCTCCAGCGCAACGCCGCCGTCGGCCCGGCGCACGGCACGGACCGTCCCGTCGGTGACCACCCGGAGCTGCACGGTCGCGGTCACCGCAGCGCCGGGCGCCGGGTCGTAGGTCACCGGCTCGGGCGAGGACTCGTGGCTGGGGAAGACCTGGGACGGCATCCGGACCTCGGCCAGCAGACCGGCCGACGCCGCGACGGCGTCCACCGTGGCCGTCGGGTGCACCGACGTGAGGGAGACGCGCAGCGGCGGCAGGACCCCCGCCTCCGCCCGGCGGTGCACCACGAGCGCCTGGTCCGGGGCGCTCACCCAGGCGCGGGTGGTCGTGCGAGCCGCCTCAGGGGAGGCGTGCTGCCAGCCGTGCTCGACGACGGCGGTCCGCAGGTCGAGGCTGCGGTGATAACCGGTGACAGTGGTGGGGGCCACCTCGTCGAGCCAGAGGTCGACCAGCGGCTGGTAGGCCTGGGAGTGACCGTGCTGCAGGAGCTGCACGAGGCGTTCGGCCTCGCGGACGTCGCCGTCGCGCAGGGCTGCCCGTGCGGCGTCGACCACGCCCGGCCCGGCGCCGTCGGGGATCAGCGGCGTGCCGGCGGAGGTGGCCGGGGACCCGGACCAGCAGGTGTCGTCGTTGACCTGGAAGCGGTCGCTGCCGACGCCGCCGAAGCACATCACCCCGATCCGGCCGTTGCCGAGCGGGAGCGCGTCCGTCCACTCCTGGGCCGGGCTCCGGTAGGTCAGCAGGAGGGGTCGGGCGGGCGGGGAGGTCGAGGCGCGCACAGAATCACCTTTGATCGTCGTGTCGGTCCGAGCCCACGGTAACCGACCACCTGGCCCCTCCTCACGCCGGACCTGGGACGAGGGCGCCGCGTCACCCCGGCCTGCGCTTCCCGAGCAGCCCGCATGCGTCAGAGGCCAAACTTACGCCGGTTTGTTAACATACCCACTGTCGCACTGGCCACCGCAGTCCCGGACGACACGAGGGGGTTGACCTGTCTATCCACCAGTCGACTCTCCACGCCCTCGAACGTCCCTGGCCCGAGACCACGGGCACCCCCTCGGGCCGGCGCGGTGGCCCGCTGCTCCTGCCGTCCCGGGCTCATGAGGTGGCGCTCGCAGTCGATGCCGTAGCGCGCGCCCACGGCGGGTACATCTGGACCGCCCCGGTCGGGACCGGCAAGAGCGCCCTGCTCGAGCTCACCCTGGACGAGCTCGCGACCCGTGCAGCACTCGTCCCGCACGTCGTCGTGCACCTGACGGCACGCTCCCCCGCGGCGGCGCACCACCGGCCCGGCGTCGAGCCGGCCTGGGCGACCGGCACCGTCGACCTGAGCAGGTCTCCCCACTCCGTCGCCCCCACAGCGAGCGCCGCCGGGGACCTGGGCGCGGCCACGGATGCCCTCGTCGGACAGCTCGAGCGCAGCTCCGGGGTCCCTGCCCCGGGCTACCTGCGGCGGTTCACGGCCGGGACGGACGACGCGCACGCGGGACCCGAGGCCACCTGCACAGCCCTCGCGCGGTACGTCCGTGAGGCGCTCCCCGGGACCACGCTCGTCCTGATCGTCGACGACATCGACGACCTCGACGACGCCACCCGCACCCTGGCCCTCGACCTCGTGGCCCACCACCAGATCCGCGCGGTACTGCTCGGGGCTGCCGCCCACGCCGGCTGGGACGCGCCGTTGCCCTATCCGATCGCCGTCCGCAAGCTCCCCCCGCTCTCGGCACAGGAGACCCTGCACCTGCTCACCCACGAGCACCGTAGGGAGTCTGGCAGCCGCACCCCGACGGGCACCGCGGTGGTCGGTGTGTCCCCGGTCGTCGCGGGGGCGCTCACCCAGCAGCTCGGCGGGAACACCGCATGCATCCTCCAGACCGCCGCCGAGCTCACCCCTGCCCAGCTCGCCGGCACGTCGATCCTGCCCAACCCGCTGCCGGCCGTGCCCGCGCTGGCCGAGCTGCACGGCCCGGCCCTCGCCTGTCTGAGCACCAGGGACCGTCGCTCCCTGCTCATCGCGTCGGTCACCGTCACCGATCGGCTCGACGTGCTGCTGGCCGCGGCCGCGACCACGATGGACGAGGTCGTGACAACCCCGCTCGCCGACCTCCTGCACTTCGTCGGCGGACGCTTCTCCTTCGTCCACCCCGGGGTGCGTGCCCTGGTCCACGCCGAGGCGAGCGTCGCCGACCGCACCGAGGCGCACGGCGCTCTCGCCCAGCCGCTGCTCGGCGCCGGGATGCAGGACGCCGCCGCCTGGCACCGGGCCCTCGCCTCCCTGGCGGGGGACCCGCTCGTCTGCTCAGATCTCAGCCTCATCGCCGAGCGGCTCATCGATCGCGGGGACGTGGTGCACGCCCACGAGGTAGCCCGGGAAGCCGCCTGCCAGGGCGCCGGCCGCGACCGCGCCGTCGCAGAGCGCCTCGCGGGGATCGCGGCGCTGCGCTCAGGGCACGTGGGCGACGCCGTCGACTGGTTGCGCGCCGCCATGCGGTCGGGTGACCAGACGCTCGCAGCGTGCGCCCTGCCCTCCTACGTGGTGGCCGTCGCCGCCCTCCACGGCCAGGTGCCCGACGACGACATCACCCAGCTCATCGAGGACTACGAAGCCGCTCTGAGCGACCCCGTCGTCTCGGACGGGATCGTGCGAGCCCTCGCCATCAGCGGCAGGTTGCATGCTGAGCGAGGGGAGAGCGACCTCGCCGCCATCGCCCTGGAGGCGGCCCGCTCGCTCGCCCTCGCGTGCGCCACGACCTCGGACTCGACGACCGACGTGGTGGCGGTCGAGCTGAGCTGGGCCTCGATGTTCACCGCCTTCACCCTCGACGAGCGCGCACCGACGACCTCCCCGCGCAGCCCTGACCGCCAGACCTACGTGAGCACCGGGCGCGCCCTCCAGCTCGCACTGTCCGGCGACCTCGACGGCGCAGCGCGGCTGCTCACGCACGCCGTCGCCAGCCTGTCCCCGCTGCACGACGGCGAGGTGTGGTGGGCGGTGTCCGAGCGCGCCGCCTCCCCCTTCGCAGAGGCGCACCTGAGGGTCGCCAAGGCCCTGGTCGACATGTGGAACGAGGACTTCCGCCGAGCCGCGCACGAACTGCACTCGGCCGCCTTCAGGCTGCCGGTCACCCTTCCCTTCGCCGGTCTGGGCGTGGCGGCCGCGCGTCGCCTCAGCGTGCTGCGCACCGGCGCCCTCGATGATGTCGCCACCGCGCTCGACGCCGTCAGCACCGCTTCCCCCGCCCTCCCGGTGCGCATCGAGGCCAGCATCGATCAGGCGATGCTGACTGCTCTGGAGCAGTGGCCGGACGATCCCGCGCACCGCGCGCCGTCGACCGAGGGCGGCGCGCCCTTGCTGCCTCGCCAGCACCCCACCCGCTTCCCTGCCCTGCCCGGCCTCCCGGACGTCGGCCGTCCCCTCGCCCCGGCCGCGCCCTCCACGTACCTGCGCGCCCACGACGAGCTGGCGGCGGGCCGGACCCTCGCACGGGCCGGCGCGCACGAGCGCGCCCTGGACCACCTCCGGTCGAGCTGCGACCTGTTCTCCCTGACGGGCGCGCAGGCGTGGAGCCAGCGAGCGGCGAGCGAGGCCGTCCGGCTCGCTGCGGCGACAGCCACAACCACAACCGCGGCCACGGCCACATCCACGCCCGAGACCCTGGATCTGCATGAGCGCTGGGGTGCGTTGCTCACCCGACGCGAGCTCGACGTCGCGCTGCTCGTGGTCCAGGGGGCGTCCAACCGCGACGTCGCCCAGGCCCTGCACCTGTCGGTCCGCACGGTCGAGGTGCACCTGAGCCGAGTGTTCCGCAAGACCGGCACCCGCTCGCGGGTCGCCCTGACCGTGCTGGCACACGCAGCCGACTGACGCTGTACGTAGTTCCACGTAGCCCGCACGCCGAGCCGTTATCAAACGTGTGGGAACACCTGATGTTTCGCCCGGGTGAAAAACATACGGTGAGTCCGTCCCGATCACGGACACCTTGAGTACAGAGCGTGGGCACAGCGACGACGCGCAACGTTGCGCGGCAGTCCTGACGGAGCACCTTCCCTGCCTCCCCTGTCGGCGCGGGCGACGCCCACGCCATGCACGTCATGTCCGACCTAAAGTGAGGATCCCGATGAAGCTTCGTGCAGCACTTCTCGCCGTCGTCCTCGGATCGGCAGCGATCATCCCGATCGCTTCCGCCCCGAGCGCGGAGGCCCATGGCTGGGTCACGTCCCCAGCCAGCCGTCAGGACAACTGCGCCACCGGCGCGACGTCCTTCGACTGTGGTCAGGTCAAGTACGAGCCGCAGAGCGTCGAGGCGCCCAAGGGATCGCTGCAGTGCAGCGGAGGCAACGCCGCCTTCTCGATCCTCGACGACGCGTCCAAGCCCTGGCCCGTCACGAACGTGGGCTCGAGCATCGAGCTCAAGTGGAAGCTCACCGCCGCGCACAACACGAGCCTGTGGGAGTACTTCCTCGACGGGAAGCTCTACAAGACCTTCGACCAGGGCGGCGCGCAGCCGTCGAGCACCATCTCGCACTCCCTGACCAACCTCCCCAACGGCAAGCACACGATCCTCGCGCGCTGGAACGTCTCCAACACCGCGATGGCGTTCTACTCCTGCGTCGACATCAACGTCACCAACGGGACGGTGCAGCCCACCCCTGAGCCGACCCCGGAGCCGACTCCCGGGCCGACCACCCCCACCAACCCCCAGCCGGGCACCTGCGTCGCGCCGGCCTGGGTTGCCGGGACCGCCTACACCAGCGGCAAGGAGGTCACCTCCGAGGGCCACACCTGGAAGGCCAAGTGGTGGACCCAGAACGAGAAGCCCGGCGCGAGCGCCTGGGGACCGTGGACCGACCTGGGGACCTGCGCCCCGGTCACCCCTCCCACCACTCCCCCCACCACCCCGCCGACCACTCCTCCCACCACGCCCCCGGTGACCCCGCCCACCACGCCGCCGGTCACCACCCCGGGTGACCCCAACGCCCGCGTCGTGGGCTACTTCACCAACTGGGGCGTCTACGGTCGCAACTACCACGTCAAGGACATCGAGACGTCCGGCTCAGCCGACAAGCTCACGCACATCCTCTACGCCTTCGGCAACGTCAAGAACGGTCAGTGCACCATCGGTGACGCCTACGCCGACTACGAGAAGACCTACACCGCGGCCCAGAGCGTCGACGGTGTGGCCGACGCGTGGGACTCCCCGCTCGCCGGGAACTTCAACCAGCTGCGCAAGCTCAAGGCGCTCCACCCTGACCTCAAGGTGATCTGGTCCTTCGGCGGCTGGACCTGGTCCGGTGGGTTCACCCAGGCGGCGGCCAACCCGACGGCCTTCGCCAAGTCCTGCCGGAACCTCGTCGAGGATCCGCGCTGGGCTGATGTCTTCGACGGCATCGACGTCGACTGGGAGTACCCCAACGCCTGCGGTCTGACCTGCGACACGAGCGGTTTCTCCTCCTACAAGAACGTCATGTCCGCGCTGCGCACAGAGTTCGGCACGGATCTGGTCACCTCGGCGATCGGTGCCGACGCGACCGCGGGCGGCAAGATCGACGCGGCGGACTACGCCGGAGGCGCGCAGTACGCCGACTGGATCATGCCGATGACCTATGACTACTTCGGAGCATGGGAGAAGAACGGCCCGACGGCGCCGCACTCGCCCCTGACCTCGTACGCGGGGATGCCGAAGGCTGGCTTCGACTCCGCCACGACGATCACCAAGCTCACGGGCATGGGGATCCCCTCGAACAAGCTGCTGCTCGGCATCGGCTTCTACGGCCGAGGGTGGACCGGGGTCACCCAGTCAGCCCCGGGTGGCTCGGCCACCGGTCCCGCGGCAGGCAAGTACGAGGCCGGCATCGAGGACTACAAGGAGCTCAAGGTCACCTGCCCGCCCACCGGAACCGTCGGTGGCACGGCCTACGCCTTCTGCAACGGGAACTGGTGGAGCTATGACACCCCCGCCACCATCACCACGAAGATGGCCTACGCCAAGCAGCAGAAGCTGGGCGGCGCCTTCTTCTGGGAGCTGTCCGGTGACACCAGCAACGGTGAGCTCATCACCGCCATCCAGTCAGGTCTGAAGAAGTAACCGGATCCGACACACCAGACGCCCGTCAGGACTCCGGTCCTGGCGGGCGTCTGTCGTGACCGGCTAGAGCTGGATGTCAGGCAGCATCGTCTGCGGGACCGGCGCCATCGGGTCGATGAGCCACGCGCTGCGCAGCTCCTCCCACACCTCGACGGGCACCGGCGTGCGCGAGTGCGCCAGGACGGACTCGACCTGCTCCGCGCCGCGCGCACCGACCACCGTGGACACCACCGCCGGGTGCGCCCGGACGAAGGCCAGGGCGACGTCGGGCAGGGTGACGCCGTGGCGTTCGCAGATGTCGGCGATCTGGTTGGTCTTGGCGAGCAGCTCGGCGGGGGCCGGGGCGTAGTCGTAGTGGGCGTCCTCGGGAGGACGGGGACGAGCCAGCAGCCCGGAGTTGAACACTCCGGCGATGACCACGCCGACGTTGCGCTCCACGGCGGCCGGCATGAGGTCGGCGAGGGCGCCCTGCTCGAGCAGGGTGTACCGCCCGGCGCACATGACGAGGTCGATGTCGGTCTCGCGGACGAAGCGGGTGAGCATCGGCGTCTGGTTCATGCCGACGCCGACGGCGCGCACGACGCCTTCCTCGCGCAGCTCGACCAGCGCCGGGACGGCCTGCGAGGAGGCCTCGTACCAGTGCTCGTCGGGATCGTGCAGGTAGGCCACGTCGATGTGGTCCAGGCCGAGGCGGGCCAGAGACTCCTCGATGCTGCGGCGCACGCCGTCACGGCTGAAGTCCCAGACGCGGCGGTGGGTAGCCGGGACCACGAAGTCCTCGTCCTGCTCGTCGGCCGTCTCCGGAGAGTCCGCGAGCAGCCGGCCGACCTTGGTCGAGACGACGTACTCCTCACGCGGGTACTGGGCGAGGAGGGCACCCAGGCGCCGCTCGGACAGACCGAGCCCGTAGTGCGGGGCGGTGTCGAAGTACCGGATGCCACCGTCCCAGGCCGCCCGGACGGCGCCGGCGGCCTCGTCCTCCGTCGTGACGCGGTACAGGTTGCCCAGCTGCGCGGCCCCCAGGCCGAGCGGGCTCAGATTGACGCTCATCTGCTCACAGTGGCAGGTCATGGGCGTGTCTGCACGTCGGAGCGGTGGTCGGGGACGGGCGTGCACCCGGCGGACAGGGCCGTGGGGCCCGCGGACGGTTGCTGCCGTCCACGGACCCCACGGGCAGGGCTACCGGACCGTCACCAGGAGGGTCCGGGTCTGGGTGATGCCCGCGGCGTTCTCGAGCTCGGCGCGGTACTCGTAGACGCCCGGTGCCCGCCCGGTCACCTGGGTGGCTGCCTTCTGGGCGGCCGGGGTGGAGGCGGCCAGCGTCTGGGTGTCCAGCAGCGCGCCGTTCTCGTACAGGCGGTAGGTGGCTGCGTTCGAGCCCCACCACATGTTCATCGACACGGTGTAGCTGCCGTCCCCGTCCCAGTTGTCGTGGGACAGGGTCCCGGTCGCCGGGCTGGCGTCGCGCACCACGACGGTGTGCTCGCCGCAAGAGCCCTGCGGGCCTCCGACCGTGCCACCGGCCGTGCTCAGCTCACAGGTGTAGACGTAGGTGCCGTTCGCCTTCCCGGTGATCGGGACGGAGGCCTTCTGAGCCGACGGGGTGGCGTCGGTCAGGGGCACCGTCGCCACGGCCCGGCCGTCCTCGAAGAGCGTGAAGCTCGTCGCGTTCTGGCCCCACCACAGGTTCATGGTGACCGTGTAGTCGCCGTCGAGCAGGCCCGTGTCCCAGCCGTTGTCGTCGCTCAGCGTGCCCCGGGCCGGCAGGGGGCCGGTGGGTGGGGCGACGGGGACGTTGACGTAGCTGATCGACGGAGCCGGCGGCGTCGTCATGCCCTCGCCGAGGAAGTAGCTCGTGTGCGGGGGCTGGTTGTAGGAGACGTTCTGCCATGCCACGCCCAGGCGGTAGACCGGGTCGTGCATGAGGGTGCGGAGCTTGTGCTCGGTGACGTCGGTCGTGGTGAAGATCCGCAGGGCGGTCGAGTCGTCCGTGCGGTAGACGAGCTCCTCGCGCCAGTCGCCGAAGAGGTCCGCCTGGATCGCAGGGTTGCCCTTCGTGTCGTTGTTCGTCCGGGTGCCGGTGAAGGTCTCCAGGCGGACGGAGGCGCTGGCGTCCCAGTCCCACTTGGACACCGAGGGCACGCCCACGCGGGTCACGGCGTCGAAGTCGTGGTCGGTGATCTCCCGCAGGAGGTCTCCGTCCCACCACGTGAGGAAGTTCGCTGCCGGGATGGCCGTGCTGATCTGCTCCCCGGAGGAGTTCCGCAGCGACCCGGTGGAGGAGTTCCACGCGTAGTCCCCGCCGATGGCCCAGGCTTCGGCGCCCGGGTGCCGGGGGTCGATGTCGCCGGCGGCTCCGCGACCGGTGTCACGGGTCCCGGGGATGTCCCAGATGATCTCCCCGGTCGCCGCGTCGCGCATGGTCGCCGCGCGTCCTCCGGAGTCCCCGATGCTCTCGTGGACCGCGAAGACCTCCAGGCCCGGACGGTCCGGGATGAGGTCGGACAGGTGCATGGCGTCGCCGTGCCCGAGCTCGGTGGAGTAGAGGCCGGTGCCGTCGTCGTCGATGGTCATCGAGCCGAAGACGATCTCGTCCTTCTGATCACCGTCCACGTCGGCCACGGAGAGGTTGTGGTTGCCCTGGTGCGCCCACTGGTCACCGGCGTCGTCGGAGTCGAAGACCCAGCGCTGGTGCAGGCTCGTCCCGTCGAAGTCGTAGGCGGCCAGCACGGTGCGGGTGTAGTACCCGCGGCTGAAGATCGCGCTCGGGTGCTCCCCGTCGAGGTAGGCCACCCCGGCGAGGAAGCGGTCCACCCGGTTACCGTAGGTGTCCCCCCACGCCCCGACGTCCCCGCGCGGCGGGGTGTAGTCGATCGTGTCGATCGCCGCGCCGGTGAGGCCGTCGAAGACGGTGAGGAACTCCGGTCCGGTGAGCACGTAGCCACCGGAGTTGCGGTAGTCGGCGGATGCGTCACCGATCACGGTGCCCACGCCGTCCACGGTGCCGTCGGCGGTCTTGACGATGACCTCGGCCCGGCCGTCGGAGTTGAAGTCGTAGACCATCATCTGCGTGTAGTGCGCACCGGCCCGGATGTTGTGGCCCATGTCGATGCGCCAGAGCTTGGTGCCCTCCAGCGTGTAGGCGTCGAGGTAGACGGTCCCGGTGTAGCCGGACTGGGAGTTGTCCTTGCTGTTGCTCGGAGACCACATGACGACGTACTCGTACTGCCCGTCGCCGTCGAGGTCGGCCACCGAGGTGTCGCCCGCGTAGTAGCTGTAGGGCTGACCGTCCTTGGTGTAGGCGTCGGCCGGCTTGTCGAGCGGGATGTCCAGTGACCCGCCCGACCACACACCGAACTCCGCCGTCGCCGCGGACTGCGTCCCGGCGTCGACGGGGTGGACGGTGTAGACGGAGTCCGTGGTGCCGTCCGCGTCGACGTAGTTCGTCGACCCGGTGACCGGGGTCTCGGTGATCTTGGTGCCGTCCCGGAAGATGTCGAAGGCGATGCCCTCGGGGTCCAGGCCGAGCATCCGCCAGCCGAGGTACACCCCGGCGTCGGTGGAGACGGCGACCGGTGCCCGGTCGAGGTACTCCATCGCCCGGACCAGCGTGGTGTCCGCGGTGGACTCCAGGCGGGCCGAGCGAGCCGACTCACCACCGGCGTTGACGGCGGTGACCTCGTAGAAGTACGGCACGGTCGTCAGCACCGTGGTGTCGGTGAAGGTGGCCGACGGGGTGCTGGCGACAAAGGTCGCCGGCCCGCCCGCGGTCGTGGCCCGGTAGACGGAGTAGAACAGCGCGCCGTCGTCGGCCTCCCAGGAGAAGGTGACGTCGTTCTTGCCGACCTCGCCCAGGGTGAGCCCGGTGGGCGCAGCGAGCACCGCGACGTCCGGATCGATCGTGGTCACCTCGAGCGGGTTGGACGCGACGGACTCCATGCCCGTGGCGTCCACCGCGGTCACCGTGTACGTGTAGGCCTGCCCGACGGCGGCCCCCGAGTCCACGAGGGAGGTCCCGTCCTGCTCGGCGACGAGCACCGGGGCGTCGGCCGTGGCGGCCTTGCGGTAGACCCGGTAGGAGCTGGCGGCGTCGACCCCCTGCCAGGACAGCGCGACCGCGACCTCCTGGCCGGTGATGGTCAGGTCGTCGAGGGCGAGCTGGCCGGGAGCCAGCAGCAGCGGGGTGACCTCGACGCCGTTGAGCCGGGCGCCGGTGCCGGAGATGGCCAGGTTGAGCTGGCCGTCGGTGACCAGCACCGGGGAGCTCATCTTCTCCGAGACCGATGCGGTCCCGGCGTTGGAGGCGCCGTAGTCCTTGCCCTCGAGGGTGATGTTCGTGCGGCTCGAGCCGATCCAGTCACCGTTGTAGGTCTTGACCGCGTACGTGCCGTTGGGCACGTCGAGGGCGAAGACCTGGGTGGGGCTGGGCAGCAGGAAGTCTCGCTGCAGGGCGTTCGGCGGCGGCGTGTAGCCGGCGCCGCGGTCGCGTCCGGTCAGGCCGGTGATGTCGAGGAAGCCGTAGCCGATCGCCTTGGTGTACCTGGACTTCTCGTTCACCTCGGTGTACCCGGGCATGAGCGGGTTGCCGGCGAGCTGCATGTCGAACTTGTACAGCGCGTTGGTCGTGGTGACCCGCACGGGCGCGGAGGGCGCGGAGTCCCCGCGTCCGTTGACCGCCACGACGCGGAGGTCGTAGGACGCGCCCTCGGCCAGGCCACCGACGGCGAGCTGGGCGAGGGTGGACGTCCCCACGAGGGCGTAGGCGTCGTCGGTCGCGGTGGCGTCCTTGCGGAACACCTTGTAGATGTCCGCACCCTCGACGGCGGCCCACTTGATGAGGGCGCCGGCGTTGGAGACGTCGCCGGCGACCACCGAGACGGGGGCAGCCGGGACGGCGTCGGGCAGGTCGACCTCGTCGACGAGGCCGGACAGCGGGATGCCCAGGCCCTGGACCTCCGCCGCGATGAGGCGAGCCAGCTGGATGGCGCCGTACTCCTGGAAGTGGGTGTCGTCGGCGGTGCCGGCCGGGCGGCCTGGGTAGACACCCGCCGGGACGTGCAGGAACACCGACTTGGCGGCCTCGAAGCCGATCGTGTCGAGGTACTCCCGGCTGGACCGGGACAGGTCCACCAGCGGCACGCCCTTCTCGGTCGCGAGGGCCGTCGCGGCGGCCACGTACTCCGGGAAGGAGACGGTGAACGTGCCCGCGGCATCGACGCTTCGACGCGAGACCGGCGTGACGACGACCGGGGTCGCCCCGCGCTGGATCGCGCCGTCGACGAAGGTCCGCAGGTAGTTCTCGTAGTCGGCCGGGCCGGCGTAGCGGTCGTCGACCCCGTAGGAGTTGTCGTTGTGCCCGAACTGGACGAAGAGGTAGTCCCCCGGCTTGATCTGGCGCAGCACCTCGTCGAGGCGGCCCTGGGAGATGAAGTTCTTGGTCGAGCGGCCACCGATGGCGTGGTTCTTGAAGGCGACGCTGTCGGTGAAGAAGCGGTCGATCATCTGGCCCCAGCCGGCCTGGGGCGCGTACTCGGGGGTGTAGGTCTGGACCGTGGAGTCACCGGTAATGTACGCCGTCGGGGTGGCGGCCGCGGTGCGATCGGCCTTCTTGGTGATGGTCAGGGCGTTGAGGTTGGCGGCGTCGCCTGCCATCTCGAGGTTGAGCTGACCGTCCACGAGGGCCACGTCGAAGGACATCTCGAGGTGCTCCCCGGCGACCTTGGTCGTGGACTGGACCTTGGCCATCGTCTCGGCGGTGACGGCGATGGTCGTGGGACCGGCAGGGTCGCCGGCGACGAGTGAGACGGTGTAGTCGCCGTCAGGCAGGTCCACGACGAGCTCGGTGTCCCCCACGGTCACGAAGTCCGTGCGCACCGGGTCGCTCGTGCCGCGGTCGGTCGAGGTGACCTTGCCCGGCTCGACGAAGCCGATCCGGGTCTCGCTCGTGTAGGCGGCGTCCGGGCCCAGGGCGGTGTAGCCGGGGGCCACTGCGCCCGAGCCGAAGTCGAGGCGCAGCACGCCGTCCTCGGGCAGGGGCGCGGGGGTGACGATCGGGCTGGCGGTGACGGCCGAGTGCGGGGACCGGCCCGCCGAGGTGGTCGCGGCGACACGGTAGAAGCTCACCACGGAGGTGTCGGCTGCCGTGTCCTCGAGCGTGAAGATCCGCTCGCCCGTGCGGCCGACCTCGGTGAAGGTCCCGTCCGGGGCGTCCGAGCGGCTGAGCACGTAGCCGGTCGCGCCGGCCACCTGATCCCAGCGCACGGTGACGGCCTCGGAGGTGACCTGGGCCATGCGCCCCCAGGCCGGGGCCTTGAGCGCGGGGTCGAGCGGGTCCGCCGGGTCGCCCGGGTCCGTGGTGGGCTCGGTGGTCGGCTCGGTCGTGGGCTCGGTGGTCGGTTCGGTGGTGGGCTCGGTGCCCGGGTCGGTGGTCGGCTCGGTGCCCGGGTCGGTGGCCACCGGGGTGAGGGTCACGGAGTTCACGTACGCCCCGACCCCTGCCCCGGTGAAGGACACCTCGACCTGGCCGTCGGAGACCACGGCGCGCCAGGTCTCGCTGACCACGGCCTGCCGGGCCTGGAGCGTCCCGGCCGCCGCGCCCTCGATGGACACGCTGGTCTTGGTGGTGCTCGTGCCGGCGAGGGTGTCGCCCGAGGTCACGGTCACGTCGTAGGTGCCGTTGGGGACGTCGACGAGGAAGGACCACGCGGTGCCGATGACAAAGTCACGGTCGGCGTCGCTCTGGGCGGCCCCGCGGTCGCGGGAGGCGAGCGTCACGCCGTCGGCCGGCACGACGCCGAAGCCGCGGTCGGGTGTGTAGGTGAGGGTCTCGTGCACCCGGTCGGCGCCGGAGGCGACCGGGCTGGTCGCGGTGCCGAAGTCGAAGACCCGGGTGAGGGGCGCGGGGTCTGCGTCGTCGGCGAGGGCGGGGACGGCGGCGAAGCCGGTCAGCGCGGTCGAGACGGCGGCGACGCCGGCGACCGTGCGCATGAGGGTGCGGCGCGGCAGAGCCAGCGCATGTGCGCGGGCGGATCCCGCGCGTGGTGCCCCGGGGCTGTGCGCCCCGGGTGGTGTGGTGCGATCCATGAAGGTCTCCTGCTCGTGGAAGCTCGATCGGGGAGTTCCGACGCAGGCGGCGTGCCTGCGACATGGGCGCACGTCGCGCCGGGTCCTGGGACCGGGTCGCGGGCAGGTGACCGGGGCGCTGTTGCCACGGTCGTCGGCGGACGTGGTCGTGCGGTGTCGTGGGATGTCGTGCGGTCGTGGGTGGTGCGGGGCCTGCGGTGTCGTGCGTGGTGCTGTGCGGTGATCCACCTCGAGCCGCTCCCCGGGTGCTTCTGCGCACCCGCGTGAATCGATTCAATCCCGCATGCAGACTCGTCCCTGAGCTCACGTGCGGGGATCACCTCATCCGGGAAGCGCTTCCCGGTGTGCATCGACCCTGACAGACAGGACATTCGATGTCAACAGCCCGAGAAGGTCACGTACCTCATCGGTGGTGCGGCGGGACGGCGTAGACCACGTGCTCGCTGTGCTGGATGACGTTGGTGACCAGCGCTTCCACATGCTCGCTGCTCAAGGCGTAGTAGACGGTCGTCCCGTCGCGCCGCGCGGTGACGAGATGGCCGCCACGCAGCTTGGCCAGGTGCTGGGAGACGCCTGGCACAGGACGCCCGACGGCGGCCGCGATCGCCCCGACCGCTCGTTCACCCTCGCTGAGCAGCACGAGGATCTCCAGCCGGGTCCGGTCGGCGAGCAGGCGCAGGATGTCGACGGCCTCGTTGAGGCCGCCGTCCGCGGACCCGTCGACATCCGACGCCGAGCCGGCAGTCAGCGCGCCAGCGGCCGCGGGCCCTGGCTCACCAGCCGTGCCCCGCGTCCCCGCACCCTCACGCAGCCCTGTGCTCACCTCAGCCATGCTGTCACGGAGTCAGGGTCCACGCCTCGGGCAGCGCGCCCAGCTGCGTCAGCACCGAGGGCGTCGCCGGGCGCAGCGTTCACCCCCGCGCTCGCGGGCAGCCGGCGCGGCTGAGCGGGCCGAGTCGGCGGACCCGCAGGCCACAGCGCCGCCGCCCCGCACACGGCGACCAGCCCGAGCGCCGCGAGCGCCCAGGGCGCCGTCGTCACGGCCAACCACCCCGCGAGCGGGTAGGTCATCAACCAGCAGACATGAGACAGGGAGAACTGGGCGGCGAAGGCCGCCGGCAGGTCGCGCGGAGCGATCTCGGCCTGGATGAGCCGTCCGACCGGGGTCTCCGCGGCGGCCCATCCGGCCCCGACCATGGCCCACACGGCGCACAGCAGCACGAGGCCGGCCTCGCCCCGGACCGTCAGCACGGCGGGGACCAGCGCCGTCGCCGCGACGGTCAGGGCTGCGCCGGCGAGCATAACCGCGCGCTCTGACCGGGCAGCCAGCACCCGGGGCAGCGCTGCGGCGGCCATGATCGAGCCGAGGCCGTTGGCCGCGAGGGCGACCGGCAGCGCCCACGCCCCCAGCCCGAAGACCTCCCGGACGATGACGACCGTCTGGACGAGCACCAGCGCCCCCGCTGCGGCGACGGCGAGGCCGAGCAGCAGCGCACCGCGCAGCGGGGCGGAGCCCAGGAGCAGCACTCCCCCGCCCCGCAGCCGCTGGCCGAAGGACTCTGCGCCGCGCGCAGACCGTGCGCCGCGTGCGGTGCGCGGCGCATCCGGCGCCAGGGACCGCAGCGGCGGTGGCAGCACGACGGAGAGCACGAGCAGGGCCGAGGCGACGAAGCCGGCCGCGGTGCCGACGAAGAGCGTCGGCGCCGCGACGACCAGCAGCAGACCGCCGGCCAGCACCGGGGACAGCACCGTCTCGAGGTCCTCGGCCATCCGGGCCAGGGACAGCGCTGCGGTGTACTCCCCGCGGTCGGTGAGCACCCGCGGGACGACGGCCTGGAAGGTCGGGGTGAAGGTCGCCGAGGCGGCCTGGAGGAGAGCGACGAGGAGGTAGACCTGCCACACCTGGTCGACGAAGGGCAGCATGATCGCGGCGCCGGCCCGCACCGCGTCCGCGGCGACCAGGACCGAGCGGGCGGGCAGCCGGGTCAGGGCGGCGGAGGCGAGCGGCGCGACCGTGACGTAGGCGACCATCTTGATCGCGAAGGCGGTCCCCAGGATCTGCCCCGCCGAGCTGCCGGACCCGCCCGACCCGCTGGCGAGGTCGAAGGCCACGAGGCTCAGCGCCACCGTCGCCAGCCCTGTCCCCACGAGCGAGACCACCTGCGCGGCGAAGAGCCGGCGGTAGACGGGACGCTCCAGCGGATGAGTCATCCATCCAGTTTTCGCCTTGTTGCGCAAGCACGCAAGCATCCGGGTCGACGCGCTGGTCACGGCCCTGGGTGCGGGACCGGCCGGTGCTCAGGTCACGGTCAGTGCTGGTCGTGCTCCCCGTCGAGCTGCATGAGGCGGGACTCCTCCAGGTCGAGCATGCGCTGGGCTCGATCGAGGATCCGCGAGCTGTAGCTGCCCGTCGCCCGTGCGTCGAGGAAGGCGGCCCGTTCGGCCTGCAGCACCCGCAGCCGCAGCTCGCGGCGCTGCTCGTGCGGACGGCGTCGGTCGTCGTCGGCGCTGCGCTCGATGACGGCCTCGCCCATCATCACGCTGTCCTCACGCACCCGCTCCACCACCTCGGGGTCGAAGAGCTCCCCGTCCTCGCGGCGCAGCTCGGGGTTGTCCAGCGCAGCCAGCCCCACCGTGGCGATCTCCTGGTAGAGGTTCGCCAGCTCCGCACGGTCCGCCGCGCGGTCCGACCCGACCACGCCGAGCTTGCGGATGACCCACGGCAGGGTGAGCCCCTGACCGAGCAGCGTGACGATCGCGACGGTGAAGGCGACGAGGATGAGCTCGGAGCGGTAGGGGATGTCGCTCGGCAGCGACTGCGCAGCGGCGAGGGTCACCACACCGCGCATCCCCGACCACGCCAGGACCACCCCACCGCGCCACCCCAGACCTTCGGAGGTGAGGAACTCCGCATCGGCCCGTTTGCGGGACAGGAAGCGGCGAGCCCGCGTCGATCGGTCGCTCGCACTGTCCTCACGCTCGTCGATGACGTCGAGGCGTTCCAGGGCGCTGTCCAGGTAGGGGGTGACCTGCTCGGCGCGGCGCTGGTCCCGGCGCAGCATGGCGATGAGCGGCACCACGAAGGCGCCACGAACCAGCACGAGCAGCACCGTCGCGAGCAGCCCCACCCAGACCGCGTGCCACACCCCGAGGTTCGCCTCCTGCACCTCCTGCACGAGAGCCTTGAGCTCGATGCCCATGAGCAGGAAGACGCCGTTCTCCAGCACGAACTGCGCGGTGCGCCAGTTGGTGCGCTCGCTGATCCGGTCCTGGGCGGAGAACATCACTGCGCTGCGGTGCCCGGTGTAGAGCCCGGCCACCACGACGGCGAGCACCCCCGAGGCGCGGACCTCCTCCGCGGGGATGAAGGCCACGAAGGGCACCGCGAAGGAGATGGTCGTGGTGAGCACCGCGTCGTTGAGCCGCGAGCGCGCCCAGACCGTCACGTACCCGACGACCAGCCCGATGGCGATCGCCGCGACCACCGCGTAGGCGAAGTCCGCAGCCACCTCCCACAGTCGGAACTCGGTCGTCGCGGCAGCGACCGCGACCGCTGAGCGCAGCAGCACCAGGGCGGAGGCGTCGTTGACCAGCCCCTCCCCCTCGAGCAACGTCACCAGCCGCGGCGGCAGGCCCAGGCGCTTGCCGATCGACGTCGCCGCCACGGCGTCGGGCGGGCTGATGACCGCGCCCAGCGCGATCGCGGCGGGCAGCGACAGGTCAGGGAGCAGCCAGTACAGCAGCGCACCGCTGGCCAGGGCGGAGATGAGCACCAGCACGACCGACAACCCGGTGATCGCCTTGAGGTTGCGGCGGAAGTCCACGAGCGGCACGGTGACCGCGTTGGAGTACAGGATCGGCGGGAGCACGGCGGCCAGGATGAGCTCGGGCGGGAACTCGAAGTCCGGGACGCCCGGGACAAAGCTGGCGACGATCCCGACCACCACGAGGATCAACGGGGCTGCGACAGCGAGCCGCGAGGCAAAGGCCGAGACTGCGACGACGACGAGGATGCCGACCACACCGAGGACCGCGTACTCCATCCGCTCACCCTAGACCTCACCGGCCGCGCTGCCACCGGCTCGGCGCAGCGGACGGGCGTTGCCCTGCCTGACCCGTCAGTCGCGCTCCAGGGCCGCCAGCACCCGGCGCACGCTCGAGGCCAGCCCCCATCGCTCGGCGAGCGCACCGAGCGCCTCAGGGTCGGCCGGTGCGGCGGGCAGCGCGTCGTGGACGTCCCCGACGGGTGCGTCCGGGGCCACCCGCACGACGGCGGGGGCGACGTCGAGGTAGGCCGCCGCCTCGAGCAGACGCGTGCGCTGGCCGGCGGTCATCCCCGTGTCGCCGGAGTCGCGCGCGGCCAGGACGCCCGCGAGGTCGCCGTAGCGGGCGATGAGCGCCGCGGCGGTCTTCTCCCCGATCCCGGGCACACCCGGGAGCCCGTCGCTGGCGTCGCCGCGCAGCACAGCCATGTCTGCGTAGGCCTGCCCCGAGGCGACCGCGTACTTCTCGGCAAGGCGCGCCTGGTCGACCACCTCAAGGTTCGCGATGCCGCGCTGGGTGTAGAGCACGCGGACCTGTGCGGCGTCGTCGACGAGCTGGAACATGTCGCGGTCACCGGTGACGACGTCGATGGGCGAGCGGTCCGTCTCGGCCCGGGCGCGCTCCCGGGCGACGAGGGTGCCGATGACGTCGTCGGCCTCGTAGCCGGGCGCGCCGACGCGGGCGACGCCGAGGGCGGCGAGCACGTCGGCGATGATCGGGACCTGCGGGGAGAGCAGGTCGGGGACCTCTTCGACCTGCTCACCGTCCGGGCGCACCTCGGCGACCCGGTGGGCCTTGTACGTGGGGATGGCCTCGACCCGGAAGGTCGGGCGCCAGTCGTCGTCCCAGCAGGCCACCAGGCGCGCGGGCCGGCGGTCGGTGACGAGGCGGGCGATCATGTCCAGCAGCCCGCGGACCGCATTGACGGGGTTGCCGTCGGGGGCGGTGACCGTGCTCGGCACACCGTAGAAGGCGCGGAAGTAGAGCGAGGCGGTGTCCAGCAGGAGGAGAGGGGCCCGGTCCGTCATGACGTCACCGTAGGGCAGCGGTCCGTGCGGGGCACCTGGCGGCGGCGACCAGCCTGCCGTCGAGGGTGTCTGGGAGGATGGCCGGGACCCACATCCCAGCGAGAGCGAGCCCCTTCATGACCCTCGACGACCTCCTCGCCGACCTCGACGCCGGCACCACGATCACCGCGGCCTCCCCGCTGCACGCCGTCATGCACGAGGTCAGCCAGCAGGCGCTGCGGACCTGCGCCGAGCTCAACGGGAGCTACCACGAGCCCGCCCGGGTGCGCGAGCTGCTGGCAGAGCTCACCGGTCGCCCGGTCGAGGACTCCGTGACGGTCTTCCCGCCGTTCCAGGCCGACTTCGGCAAGAACATCAGGATCGGCGAGCGCGTCTTCATCAACTCGGGGTGCCGCTTCCAGGACCAGGGCGGCATCGTCATCGGCGACGACTGCCTCATCGGGCACAACGTCGTCCTGGCCACGCTCAACCACGCTCTCGACCCGGCGCACCGGGGCGACATGCACCCCGCTCCCGTCGTCATCGGCTCCAACGTCTGGCTCGGCGCGAACGTCACTGTCCTGCCGGGGGTGACCATCGGTGACGACGCCGTCGTCGGTGCGGCGTCGGTGGTCACCAAGGACGTGCCGGCCGGCGCGGTCGTGGTCGGCTCGCCGGCGCGGGTGGTCCGCTCCGCGGTCTGACCGCACCGCGCTGACCGCACCGCGCCGGCCCGGGGCTCACACGCGAGCGCCCACCCGGTCGAAGCGCCCCAGCAGGTCCGTGACGTGCCGCTCGGTCGCGGCCCGGAACCCCGCGTGCTGGGCGACCGTCTCGGGGAACACCTGCCGGAGGGTGAGCATCCGCGCGACGAGCCCGTCCTCGGGACCGGTCGCGGCCTGGCGCAGCTCGGTGGCGAGCGGGTCGTCCAGCACCAGCGGCGCACCGTCGAAGGTCTGGCCACGGGCGACGAACACCATCCACGCGGCGACAGCCCGCGCGGCCCCCTCGGGGACGGCGCCCGCCGCGAGCCGGTCGGCGACCGTCCCCAGGAGCCGGAAGGGCAGCTTCTTCGACCCGTCCATGGCGACCTGGATGGTCGTGTGCCCGGTCGCGGGGTTCGCGAACCGCTCGATGAGCGACTCCGCGTACTCCGCCAGGTCCACACCTGACGGCGCGACGAGGGTGGGGATGACGTCGTCGAAGAGCAGCTCGCGGGCGGCAGCCTCGAGCTCGGGGTCGAGCGTCGCGTCGGCGATGAGCCGGTGCCCGGTGAGGGCGCCGAGGTAGGCGAGCAGCGAGTGGGTCCCGTTGAGCATCCGCAGCTTGGCCTGCTCGTACGGCGCGACGTCGTCGGTCAGCGTCGCACCGACGCGCTCCCAGGCGGGGCGCGGACCGGCGAAGGAGTCCTCGATGACCCACTGCGTGAACGGCTCCGCCACGACGAGCCCGTCGTCGCGCAGCCCGGTCAGGGCCGTCGCCTCGGCGCGGTCGGCCTCGGTCGTGGCCGGGACGATCCGGTCGACCATGGTGCAGGGGAAGGTGACCGACGCGGCGAGCCAGGTGCGCAGCTCGGCCCACCGCTCCTCCCACGGCTCCTCGCCCTCGTCGGGCGCCTCCCCCTGGGCGCTGAGCGCCGCGCCGGCCTCGACGAACTGGTGCACCAGCGCACGCACCACGCGCCCGTTGTCCACCATGTTGTCGCAGGTCATGACCGTGATCGGGGTGCCGCCGCCGAGCTGGCGCAGGGCCAGTCCGCGCACCAGCAGACCGATCGGCGAGCGTGCCGGGTCCACCCCGCCCGCCAGCACCGCGGCCACGTCGCCCGCGGCGACCGCGCCGGACCAGCCCATCTGCGCGACGAGAGCCGCCAGGTCGGCGCGGACGTCGTCGTCGGACAGGTCGAGGGCGCCGTCCGCGCCGGCCCGGTACCCCTTCTCGGTCACGGTCAGGGTGACCACGTGGGTGCTCGGTGCCGCGAGCGCCGCCAGGACCTGGGGGGTGTCCGTCCCCGGGTAGGCGACGCCGCGCAGCGACCCGATGATCCGCAGCGAGGCGGAGTCGGCGGCCTTGGTGAGCACCCCGTAGAGCCCGTCCTGCGGGGCGAGCTGGTCGACCACCGCGGCCGAGCGCTGGGTCACCCCGAGGATCCCCCAGCCGGTCTCCCCCGTGGCCGCCGCGGCGTCCTCGGTGAAGACCGCCTGGTGGGCCCGATGGAAGGCGCCGATCCCCAGGTGCACGATCCCCACGCTCACAGCGGTGGGATCGACGGCCGGCCCGCGGACCGCGGGCCGGGAGGTCGCCTCGTCGAGGGTGGCCAGGCTCAGGCGTGCGGTAGTCACATCAGTCCTCTCGGGAGTCTTTGACGCGAGCGACGAGCTGCGTCGGGTTCACGAAGCGCAGAGCCACGATGAGGATGACCATCATCGTCGTGGTGTACATGACGGCCATGGCCGAGACGAGCTGGCGGGCCTCGCCGCCACCTGCGCTGGTCATGGCGCGGTAGATCGCCACCACGAGGGTGTCCGACGTCGGGCCGGAGACCAGGAAGGTCAGCTCGAACATGCCCACCGTGCGGACCAGCACGAGGATCGCGGCCGCGAGGATGCCAGGGACCAGCAGCGGCGCGAGGACCTTGGTGAAGACCTGGCGCATGCTCGCCCCGCACATCCGGGCGGCGTTCTCGATCGAGGGGTTGATCTGCTCGATGAACGGCGTCATCGTCATGATGACGAAGGGCACCGACGGCACGAGGTTGACGAGGATGACCGCCCACAGCGTCCGCCCCAGGCCCACGTTGTACATGACCGTGGCCAGCGGGATGCCGAAGGTGATCGGCGGCATGAGGATCGGCAGCAGGAACAGCAGGCTGAGCAGCTTCTTGCCGGGGAAGTCCCGCCGGGCGAGGAGGTAGGCCGCCGGCACCCCGATGAGCACGGAGAGCACGACGACGGACACCGCCACCACGAGGGTCACGCCGATGACGTGGGTGAGGTCGAACCGTTCCCAGGACTTGGAGTACCACTCGGTGGTGAAGCTCTCCGGCAGCCACGAGGCGAACCAGGACTTGCCGAAGGAGTCCACGATCACCGAGCTGAGGATCCCCAGCAGGAAGACGAGGAAGGCAGCCATGCCGGCCCACACGAACCACGTGCTGGGCGCAGCGACCAGGGCCTTGTCCCCCGGTGCCCGGCTGGTGCCGGCGGCGCGTCTGCGCACCCGGCCGGTCTGGGGTGCGGAGGCGTCCGCGGACGGGTCCTGCACGATCAGGTCGGTAGCCATCAGCCCTTGCCTCCAGTCGATCCCTTGTAGAGGAAGGACCTCCACAGCAGCACAAGAGCGATCACGGCGAGCTCGACGACGCCCATCATGATCGCGATGGTCGAGGCCATCGGGTAGTCGTTCTGCTCTCCGAAGGCTCGGAAGGCCATGAGCGACATGACTCGGGTGGACCCCATCGCGTCACCGACGAGCCGGGCAGACGGGAAGACCGAGAACGCCAGCACGAAGGTGAGGATGAACGTCGTCGCCAGCCCCGGCGCCAGCAGCGGCAGGATGATGCGGCGGAACCGCTGCTTCCAGTCCGCCCCGAGAGTCCTGGCGGCGGCCTCCAGCGACGGGTCGATCCCCGACAGGTAGGAGGAGATGAGCAGGAAGGCGAAGGGGAACCCGGTGATGATCAGCGAGAACAGCACGCCGATGTAGTTGTTGACGAGCTGGAGCGGCTCGTCGATGATCCCGGCGCCCATGAGGAAGCGGTTGAGCCACCCCTGGCGGCCGGCGAAGATCAGCAGGCCCTGCGCGGTGAGCACGGTGCCCAGGGTGATCGGCAGGACGAGCAGCGTCGTCATGAAGCGCTTGCCCCGGAACTTCCCCCGCAGCTTGAAGGCCACCGGGATCGAGACCAGCACATTGAACAGCGCGGCCGGCAGCGCCAGACGCATGGTCAGCCAGATGGAGTCGAAGATGAAGGGGTCCTTGAAGAACGCCACGTAGTTGGCGAAGATCCCCCCGCCCCACTTCTCCTGCTGGAGCACCGACGGCTGGAAGGTCAGGCCGATGCCGTAGGTGAAGGGGTAGACGAACAGGGCGATGAGGAACACCGCGGCCGGCACGAGCATGAGCAGGCCGGTGTCGATGCCTCGTTCGGCGAGCCGGTGACGCAGGCTCGCCGAGCTCTTGCGCTGCGCGCCGCGCGGCGACCCTGCCGGGTCACCCGTGGGGCGCCGGGAGTCCACCGCGGTGCTCATGCTCGCACCGCGGCGAGCTCGGGCACCGACCCGCTCGCGTCCTCGTCGAGGTTCGAGCGGTACACCAGCGCCCGGGAGGCCGACGCCGTGAGCGTCACCTGGTCCCCGATCTGGGGAGCGTGCGCGGAGCGGACGTGGAGGGTCTGCCCGCCGGCGGTCTGGACGCCGACGGCGAACTCCCGCCCCTGGTACTCCACGACAGCGACGGTGGCGTCGATGGTGTTGCCGTCCCGCACCGCCCCGCCCGGCTCGACGACCGTGAGGTCCTCGGGGCGGATGGCCAGGCGCACGGCCTCGCCCTGGCTCACCGGCTGGGCGGCCAGGCCGTTGAGGGAGAACCCGGCCCCGCTGATCCGCACGTCCTGGCCCGTGACCGTCTCGACGGTGAGGTCGATGAGGTTGCGGTAGCCCATGAAGTCGGCGACGTGCCAGTTGGCGGGCTTGTCGTGCAGCTCGGCGGGGGTGCCGATCTGCTGGACCCTGCCCTCGCGCAGCACCACGAGGCGGTCGGCGAGCGAGAGCGCCTCCTCCTGGTCGTGGGTGACGTAGAAGGTGGTCAGCCCGAGCGACTGGTGCAGGCGCCGGATCTCGGTGCGCATGTCCAGGCGGAGCTTGGCGTCGAGGTTGGACAGCGGCTCGTCCATGAGGACCAGCCGGGGCTGCAGCACCACCGCACGGGCGATGGCCACACGCTGCTGCTGTCCGCCGGAGAGCTGCCCGGGCAGCTTCTTGGCGTGCTGCTCCAGCTTGACCAGGGCAATCGCCTCGGCGACGCGAGACTTCATCTCCGCCTTGGGGGTGCCCTGCATCTGCAGCCCGAAGGCCACGTTCTTCTCCACGCTCAGGTGCGGGAAGAGCGCGTAGTTCTGGAACACCATGCCGAATCCGCGCTTCTCCGAGGGCAGGGTGTCCACCCGCTTGCCGTCGATGCTGATCGTCCCGTGAGTGAGCGGGAGCAGCCCGGCGAGGCAGTTCAGCGCTGTGGACTTCCCGCAGCCCGACGGCCCGAGCAGAGCGATGAACTCCCCTGCTCGGATCGTCAGGTTGAGGCCGACGAGCGCGTCATGCCCTCCGAAGCTGCGTCCGACGTCTGTCAGTTCGAGGGACTCGAACGCGCTAGCCGTGATTGCCATCAGATGTGCCTCTCAGTACTTTCCAGCGCCGATTTCGCGGTCCCAGGTGTCGAAGGCGATGACGAGCTGCTCCGCGGTGAGCGGGGTCGCCTTCGGCTTCTCCTCGATGAGTGCGTCGTACCAGTCACGACCGAACTCGGCGATGACGTCCTGGCTGGCCTGCGGAGCGAGGTCCAGGGTCGCGCCCTCGATGGCCGGGCCGGGGTAGAAGTAGCCGTGGTCGTAGGCCATCGCGTTGACCTCGGGGGTGAGCATGTACTGCAGGAGCAGCAGGATCGCCGCGGTCTTGTCGTCCGACTGCCCCTTGGGGATCGCGGCGTAGTGCGCGTCGGTGACCCAGGTGAAGTCGTCGAAGGCCGCGGCCTCCAGGGTGTTGGGGGCGCGTCCGTCCGCGCGCGGCTCGATCTCCCAGCCGGTCGTCGTCGGGATCATGCTCCACGTGCCGTCAGAGATGTTCGTGATGACCTGACCGGTGCCGGTCGGGTACGTGTCGACGTACTCGTTGAGCTCCTTGAGGTAGGCCCAGGTCTTGTCCCAGCCGTCGACCGGGTCGCTCGGGTCGGTGTCGCCGAGCATGTACGGCAGGCCCTGCAGGAAGGTGCGGCCGGGTCCGGAGTTGGCCGGACGGGCGTAGCCGAACTTGCCGGGGTTGGCCTTGGCCCAGGCGAGCAGCTCCTCGGGGCTGGTCGGGACGTCGGTCACGGCCTCCGGGTTGTACTGCAGCAGCGGACCGGAGGGGTAGTACGTCACGACGGCGCCGAAGCCCTCGGCGAGCTCCTGCATCTTCGCGGCGGGCTCCATGTAGTTCGCCTGGTTGTCGATCCGGTCGCCGAACTCGTCGACGAGCGGGATCCACAGGTCCTGCCCGATGCCGGCGGAGAGCCCGTCGGTCCCGGTCAGGACGAGGTCGATCTGCAGGTTGCCGCTGTCGACCTGGGGCTTGATGGTGCCCACGAGGTCCGGGGCGCCACCGCTCTCCCACGTGACCGCGGAGATGACGTCGGGGTGGTCAGCGACGAAGGCCTCGATCATCCCGGCGGTGAGCTTCTGGTTGCCAGCCACGTCGAGGATGTTCAGCGTGACGGGCGCGGACGGCTTCTCCGGGACGCCCGCCGGGGCGGCCGAGGAGCCGGGGGCCGTGGTGGTGGGGTTGCCCGAGCTGGTGCTGGGCGCCGAGCACGCGGAGACCACGAGCCCGAGGGTGAGGACGCCTGCGGCGAGCTTGAGTCGCTGGGGATAGCGCATCTGCACATACCTTTCTCTTCCTGGGGACACCGATGTCCTCAGGCGTGGTGGTGAGCGGCGTCGTTGCCACGCACCGAAGGTGACTGCGGTTACTGCGGGTGGGCTGGTGCGCCTGCGGCGGGGACCGCAGCAGGCACGGAGGAGGAGTTCCTGATGATGAGCTCGACAGGAACCTCGGATCGGGTGGTCACGTCGACCGCCCCCTCCAGGCGCTCGACCAGGAGGTCGACGCCTCGACGGCCCATGCCCGCGAGCGGGATCTGGACCGTGGTGAGGGCGGGTGAGACGAGGGAGGCGACAGGGACGTCGTCGAATCCCACGACGGACATGTCGCCCGGGACGGAGACGCCGCGCTGGCGCAGGCGGTCGATGATGCCCAGCGCCATCACGTCGTTGTAGGCGATGACGGCGGTGGCCCCGCTCGCCACGGCGATGTCGGCGGCCGGGTAGCCGCCGGAGAAGTAGGGACGGAAGTGACCGAGCTCGACGACCGTGAGGTCGGGGAACTCCTCGGCGGCCGCGGCCATCCCGCGCCGGCGCTCCTCACCGGACCAGGAGTGGACCGGGCCGCTCGCGTAGGCGATGGTCCGGTGCCCCAGGGCCCGCAGGTGGGTGACCGCCTGCAGGATCCCGTCGGCGTTGTCGATGGTCAGGGACGGGATGTCGCCGATCTCTCGGTTGAGCATGACGACGGTCTTGCCCGCGACGGCCTCGAGGATGTCGGGGCTCGGAGCGCGGGGGGAGGCGAGGATGATGCCGTCGACCTGGGTGGCGAGGTTCGCGATGAGCTCGATCTCCTGCGCCGGGTCCTCGTCGGAGTCTGCGACGAAGACGGCGTAGCCGGCCGCGCGAGCACGGCTCTGCACGCCCTTGGTCACCGACGCGAAGAACGGGTTCTCCAGGTCGGGGATGAGCAGACCGAGGTTGTTCGTCCGTCCCACCCGCAGGCCGCGGGCGGCCGGGTTGGGGCGGTAGTCCAGCTCCCGGGCCGCGTCGACCACTCGTTGCCGGGTGACCTCGTTGACGAGGTCGGGGGCTGACAGGGCTCGCGAGACGGTGGAGATCGAGACTCCTGCCATCGCTGCGACATCACGCACTGTTGCCACGGGTCCACCTCCTCGTCCGGTTTTGCGGTTCGCGTCCAGGACGCGGCGTCGACGCCTCCGAGGGGCTGGGCCTCCGGGATCGCCGGGGGTGAACCACGCCACGCTGCGTCGTCATCGATCAGTCTGCAAACGATTGTGGCATTCCGTCAAGTCGTCGATGCAGATTCGTTATAGACGACCTCGCCGGGCCGGCTCCCCCGCGAATTTTGAGGCTTGCGCTCCCGAGCGGAGCCGGGCACGATGGGGACTGCAAACGATCGCAGTCTGTTTCAACGAGGAGGCGGACTTGACTGCACAGCACGTCGCAGGACTCCCCACAGCGGGCCCTGCACAGACCATCACCGACACCACGACCCCGAGCGGCGACCCGGAGCACTGGACGCTGCACCCGGACCGGGCACTGCCCGCCGATCCGGTCACCAGACCGATCGCGCGGGAGATCTACGCCGCGACGACGGACCTGCCGATCGTCTCGATGCACGGCCACGTCGACGCCCAGCTGCTCGACGAGAACCCGCTCTTCGGCGACCCGACCGAGCTGCTCATCATCCCCGACCACTACCTCGTGCGGATGATCGTCTCCCAGGGCACGAGCCCCGACGGCGTCGCGCACATGGGAGTCGCCCCCGTCGACCCCGCGAGCGGGGTCAGCCCGCGCACCGACCACCGGGCGATCTGGCGCACCTTCTGCGAGAACTGGCACCTGTTCCGCGGCACACCCACCCGGTACTGGATGGAGCACGAGCTCGTCGAGGTGTTCGGGGTGCGTCAGCGTCCCAGCGCCGAGACCGCCGACGCGATCTACGACCACCTGGCCGGCGTGCTGACCACCGACGCCTTCCGGCCGCGAGCGCTCTTCGACCGCTTCAACATCGAGATCCTCGCCACGACCGACCCGGCCAGCAGCGACCTCGCCCACCACGCGAGCCTCGCCGCCCAGGGCTGGGGCGACAAGGTCGTCCCGACCTTCCGGCCCGACCCGCTGCTCCACCTGGACCGCGCCGGCTGGGCCTCGGACATCGCGGCGCTCAGCGCGGCGTCGGGCATCGACGTCGTGTCCTACGCGAGCTTCCTCGCTGCGCTGCGCCAGCGCCGCCAGGCCTTCATCGCAGCCGGCGCGCGGGCCACCGACCACGGCCACCTGCTCGCCGACACCACCCCGCTGCCCGACGTCGAGGCGAACCGGATCTTCGACCTCGCCCTGAGCGGGGGGCCGGTGGACCCGGTCGCCGCGCAGGC
Source organism: Sanguibacter suarezii NBRC 16159 (assembly GCF_001552735.1). Classification (GTDB taxonomy): domain Bacteria; phylum Actinomycetota; class Actinomycetes; order Actinomycetales; family Cellulomonadaceae; genus Sanguibacter; species Sanguibacter suarezii. The sequence goes on along the minus strand of NZ_BCRT01000008.1, from coordinate 23,213 downwards.
CTTCAGCGGGCACATGCTCTTCCAGATGGCCGCGATGTCCGCCGAGGACGGCCTGGTCATGCAGCTGCACCCGGGAGTGCTGCGCAACCACGACGAGGCCGCCCTGGCGACCTTCGGGCCGGACAAGGGCTACGACATCCCCATCGCGGTGGAGTACACCCGGGCGCTGCGCCCGCTGCTCGAGGCCTTCGGTCACCACCCCGGTTTCCGGATCATCGTCTTCACCATCGACGAGACGGTCTACTCCCGCGAGCTCGCCCCGATGGCCGGGGTGTACCCGGCGATGAAGCTCGGGGCTCCGTGGTGGTTCCTCGACTCCCCCGACGGCATGCGCCGCTTCCGGGACACCGCGACCGAGACCGCCGGCTTCTACAACACCACCGGCTTCGTCGACGACACCCGGGCCTTCGCCTCCATCCCCGCGCGCCACGACCTGTCGCGCCGGATCGACGCGGGCTACCTGGCCCGTCTGGTCGCCGAGCACCGCCTCGACCTCGACGAAGCCGTGGAGACCGCGGTCGACCTCGCCTACAACCTGCCGCTCGCGGCCTACCCAGCGCCCTGAGCGCACCCACTCCTGGATCGGAAGTCTCATGTTGATCAGTGATGTCAGCGTCGTCATCACCAGCCCCGGACGGAACTTCGTCACCCTGAAGATCACCACCTCCGACGGCGTCGTCGGGCTCGGTGACGCGACCGTCAACGGGCGCGAGATCGCCGTCGCCAGCTACCTCACCGACCACGTCGCCCCGCTGCTCATCGGCCGCGAGGCGCACACCATCGAAGACACCTGGCAGTACCTGTACCGCGGGGCGTACTGGCGCCGCGGACCGATCACCATGGCCGCGATCGCCGCCGTCGACATGGCACTGTGGGACATCAAGGCCAAGGTCGCCGGGCTGCCGCTGTACCAGCTGCTCGGCGGCGCGTCGCGGACCGGGGCACTGGCCTACGGCCATGCCTCCGGCTCGGACATCCCCGCGCTGTTCGACTCCATCCGCAACCACCTCGAGCTCGGCTACCAGGCCATCCGCATCCAGACCGGTGTGCCGGGCCTGGGGCAGGTCTACGGGGTGGCCTCGGACCAGAAGCCGGGCGCGCGCTACGACTACGAGCCGGCCAAGCGCAACGTCGTGGACGGGCGGCCGCTGCCGGTCGAGGAGGCCTGGGACACCCGCGCCTACCTGCGCCACGTGCCGACGGTCTTCGAGGCCGTGCGCAACGAGTTTGGTCCTGAGCTGCCGCTGCTGCACGACGGCCACCACCGCATGACCCCCATCCAGGCCGCCAAGCTCGGCAAGTCCCTCGAGCCCTACGACCTGTTCTGGCTCGAGGACTGCACCCCGGGCGAGGACCAGGCCGCGCTGCGCCTGGTGCGTCAGCACACCACGACGCCCATCGCGATCGGCGAGGTGTTCAACTCCGTCCACGACTACCAGACGCTCATCACCGAGCGCCTCATCGACTACGTGCGCTCCGCCGTCACGCACACCGGCGGTGTGACGGGGATGAAGAAGCTGCTGGACTTCGCCGCGATCTACGGCATCAAGTCCGGCATGCACGGGCCCACCGATATTTCCCCCGTCGGCATGGCCGCCGCGCTGCACATCGACCTGGCCATCCACAACTTCGGCATCCAGGAGTACATGCAGCACTCGGCCGAGACCCTCGACGTGTTCCGCACCAGCTACACCTTCACGAACGGGTTGCTGCACCCGGGCGAGAACCCCGGCCTGGGCGTGGACCTCGACGAGGAGATGGCCGCGAAGTTCGAGTACACGCCGGCGTACCTGCCGGTCAACCGGTTGCGGGACGGGACCGTGCACGACTGGTAGGCAGGATCGGTGGTCGTGCCTCATCCCCACGAAGCCTGCTCACGCGAGAGCTGGGCACGCGTGTGACGATGAGGCATGACCACCTCCCCCACCGCCGGGTCTGACCCCGAGCTCACCGCCGCGCTCCTCGAACGCCAGCGCGTGCTCACCCACGACCTCGAGCAGGTGCTCGAGGACCTGCGCACCGTCCGCGACTCCCGCGGCACCCAGTCCGACGACGACGAGCACGACCCCGAGGGCGCGACCCTGTCCTCCCAGTGGTCGCACAGCACAGGGGTGCGCTCAGAGCTCGAGGCACGGCTGGTCGAGGTGGACCGCGCGCTGCTGCGGATGGAACAGGGCACCTACGGCACCTGCCTGCAGTGCGGCACACCCATCCCCCGCGAGCGCCTGCTCGCTCGCCCGGCCGCGGACCGCTGTCTCGCCTGTGCCCAGGACGGGCCCGCGGTGCTCGGCTGAGCGACCCGGTCCCGGTCCGCTCAGCCCCTGCCGTTCAGGTCCTGCCGCTCAGGTCCTGCCGCTCAGGTCACCGTCCCGAGCTGCCACGGGATGAACTCGTCCTGACCGAGGTCCAGGTCCTCCGAGACCGTCACCTTCCCCGAGGCCACCGCGAGGATCTCGGCGAAGATCTCCCGGCCGACCTCCTCCACGGTCGCCGTGCCGTCCACGATCCGCCCGCAGTTGATGTCGATGTCCTCGGCCTGGCGGGCGTAGAGCTCGGAGTTGGTGGCGAGCTTGATCGACGGCGTGGGCTTGGCGCCGAGCACCGAGCCGCGGCCGGTGGTGAAGCAGATGATCGTCGAGCCGCCGGCGATGAGCCCCGTCACCGACACCGGGTCGTAGCCAGGGGTGTCCATGAAGGAGAAGCCCTTGGCGAGGATCGGCTCGGCGTACTCGTAGACCGCGACGAGGTCGGCCTGGCCGCCCTTGGCGACGGCGCCGAGGGACTTCTCCAGGATGGTCGTCAGCCCGCCGGCCTTGTTCCCGGGCGAGGGGTTGTTGTCGAGGGAGCCGCCGCCGTCGGCCGCGTACTTCTGCCACCAGTCGATGCGGCGCAAGAGCTTGCGCCCGACCTCCTCGGTCACCGCGCGGCGGGTGAGCAGGTGCTCGGCGCCGAACACCTCGGGGGTCTCCGCGAGCACGGACGCGCCGCCGTAGGAGACGAGCAAGTCAGAGGCGAAGCCGAGGGCGGGGTTGGCCGTGATGCCGGAGTACCCGTCGGACCCTCCACAGTTGAGGCCGAGCACCAGCTCGCTCACGTCGCAGGTCTCCCGGCGGTGGTTGTTCACCTCGGGCAACATCTCCCGGATCGCGGCGACGCCTTGGCGCACTGTGGCGCGAATGCCCCCCGACTCCTGGATGGTCAGGTGCTTCAGCACGGTGTCCGGGGACAGCTCGAGGCTGTCGATGAGCGAGCCGACTGCGATCATCTCGCAGCCCAGCCCCACCACGAGGATCCCGGCGAAGTTGGGGTGCTCGGCGTAGCCCTTGAGCGTGCGCACGAGCATCTGCGCGCCCTCGCTCACCGGGACGAGCCCGCAGCCGGAGGAGTGGGTGAGCGCCATCACGCCGTCGACGTCGTCGAAGGCGTCCAGGACCGGGCCGCGGAACTGGTCGGCGATCATCTTCGCGGTGCTCGCCGAGCAGTTCACCGAGGTGAGGATGCCGATGTAGTTGCGGGTGCCGACGCGGCCGTTCGCGCGGCGGTAGCCCTGGAAGGTGGGGCGGGGGCCGTCGGGGGTGGTGAGCTCGTGGTGCACGGTCGCGAACTCGTGCTCGCGCTCGGCGAGGTCCATCCCGAGGTTGTGGGAGTGCACGTGCTCGCCCGCGGCGATGTCGCGGGTCGCGACGCCGATCGACTGGCCGTACTTGCGCACCTGCGTGCCGGCGGGCAGGTCCCGCGTGGCGACCTTGTGACCGCGGGGGATGCCGGGCAGGTCGCGGATGGTCACCACGACGTCGTCGTCGGGGCGCAGCAGGAGGGCGGCTCCGGCGGGGACGCCGGGGGCGAGATCCGTGGGGGCGAGCTCGGTGGACATGGGTCCTCGATCATCGGCGGAAGCGTGCGGAAACGTTTACATGCTAGCGTTTCCGGGAGACGGAGACCAGCCCCACCGGCTCCACAGACCCCCAGCAGCGCCAGCCCCCGCGACCCCACCCTGCCGCGGCCGACGCACAGCACCCCCACCGACCAGGAATCGAGCACGTGATGGCCTCCCAGCCCGGACCGCCGTCGTCCCCCGCGTCCAAGGCCGCCACCATCAAGGACGTCGCAGCCGCCGCAGGCGTGTCCATCGCGACCGTCTCGCGCGCGCTCAACAGCGGTGAGCGGGTGCTCCCCGAGACCGTCGCCCGGGTCCGCGAGGTCGCCCGCGAGCTCGGGTACACCCCCTCGCGAACCGCCCGCGGCCTGGTCACCGGCCGCTCGGCGAACTTCGGCGTCATCCTCCCCGACGTCACCAACCCCTTCTTCGCCCCGCTGCTCGCAGCGGTCGAGTCCGCCGCCCAGACCCACGACCTCGGCGTGCTCATCGGCGACTCCCGCGAGGACCCCGCCGCCGAGCTGCGCATCGCTCAGCGCATGACCAGCCAGGCCGACGGGCTCGTCCTGGTCTCCTCCCGCCTGCCCGACTCCGAGATCCTCGCCCTCGCCGCCCGCGTCCCGGTGGTCCTGGCCAACCGGCGCCTGGACGGGCTGGACAGCGCCGTCATCGACGTCGCCCCCGGCTTCACCGGGGCCGTGGAGCACCTCGCTGCCCTCGGGCACACCCGCGTGCTCTACCTCGCCGGCCCGGCCGGCTCCTGGTCCGGCCAGGCCAAGGAGCGCGCCCTGCACGACGCCGCCCGCACCCACGCCGTCCAGCTCACCACCTGGGGCCCTCACCGCCCCACCTTCGACGGTGGCCGCCAGGTGGCTGACGAGGTCCTGGCCTCCGGCCACGGTGCCGTCATCTGCTACGACGACCTCATGGCCCTGGGCCTGCAGTCACGCTGCGCCGAGCGGGGGGTGGACGTGCCCGGGGAGCTGAGCGTCGTCGGCTGCGACGACGCCCTGCCCGAGGGGATGGCCCGGCCTGCCCTGACCACGATCGAAGGCCGCTCCGACGAGCTCGGACGGCTCGCCGCCCAGCTCCTCCTCGCCCGCATGAGCGACCCGGAGGCGGAGCCGCGGACCGAGACTGTGCCCTCGCGTCTGGTGCCCCGTGCCTCGACCGGGCCCGCCACCCGGCCCCGGCCGTAGAGTAGGGGTGTGTTTCACCGTGATATCCGTCAGTGCAGCGACCTCAACCCCGCCAACCGGCTGTGCCAGATCGGGCGGCCACGCCGCCTGAGGCCCGTCCCCACCCGCCACGCCACGACCCGCGGACGCCTCGCCGTCTGCGTCGGCGTCTTCGCCGCCCTGGGCGCGTGCAGCGGCCCGGTCGACGAACCGGGCACGGCCGAGACAGCCTCGGACGGCACCGTGACCGTGACCGTGCTCATGAAGGACATGCGCTTCGAGCCCTCGGTCATCGAGGTCGAGCCCGGCACCCACGTGATCATCGAGGCCAAGAACGCCGACTCCATGCCCCACGACCTCGTCTTCGAGAACGACCTGGCCACCGAGCTGCTCCCGCGCGACAAGTCCGCCGTCCTCGACCTCGGCGTCGTCGACGAGAGCCTCGACGGCTGGTGCAGCGTCAGCGGGCACCGCGCCGCCGGGATGACGCTGACCATCGAGGTCACGGACGCCTGAGGTCCTGAGCGCGTGAGCTGCTGACCTGCTGACCTGCCAGCGCGACACCCGATGGGGTACCGTGGAGGTGGATCAGACGCACCGGCTCGCCGGTTTCCTGCTCCGAACCCAAGCCACCTGGCACCCCGGACGAGGTGCGCCGTACCCGGTCAGCGACAAGACGGCGCGTGGAGGGTTGTCATGTCCTGGATCATTCTTGTCATCTCTGGCGTCTTCGAAGCCGTCTGGGCCACCGCGCTCGGCCGCAGCGAAGGCCTGAGCAAGCTCGCACCGACCGTCGTGTTCGGCGCCGCGCTGCTGGTCTCCATGGCCGGCCTCGCCTACGCCATGCGCGACCTGCCCACCGGGACGGCCTACGCCGTCTGGGTGGGGATCGGCGCGGTCGGCACCGTCACCTACGCGATGGCCACCGGCGCCGAGCCCGCCTCGCTCGTGCGCATCCTGCTGCTGCTGGGGATCGTCGCCTGCGTCGTCGGCCTCAAGGTCATCGACTGACCCACCCCCGTCCCCGTCCCTCTCCCCGCCGAACTCGTGACCCGCTCCCCGAGCTCGTGACCCATTCGCCGAGCTCGTGAACCATTCGCCGAGCTCGTGCGCCAGGCCCCGGCACGGGCGACCCACCCGCCCTGGCGCACGAGTTCGCGGGCTCACGCACGAGTTCGCGGGTTTGCGCACGAGTGCGTGGGCCCGCTCGCGGGGCGGCGCACCAGCATCGGAGTGCGTGTCAAAGCCCTGCTTCCTGGGCGAAGCCGGCGATGTGGCGTTCGACCGCCGCCTGCGCACCGGCGGAATCCCCCGCAGCGACCGCCGCGAGGATCGTGCGATGCTCGCTGCGCAGACGGGCAGCGGTCGCCGGCCAGTCCGGCATCGTCGCCGTGGCAGCGAGCACGTAGCTCTCGATCGCGCCGCGCAGGCCGAGCATCACCGCCTCGACGAGCAGGTTCCCCGACAGCCCAGCCAGCGCGACGTGAAAGGCGGAGTCGAGCTCCTGGAACGCCTGCGGCGTGAGCTCCTCGTCGTCCATCTGGTCGAGCAGCACCTCCGCGGCGTCCAGTGCCCGCCCGCCGGCCTGCGCCTCGTCCTCACCGCCCCGCTCACCGACCCGTTCCCCGATCCGGCCCACCGCCCACGTCTCGAGCAGCACCCGCAGCTCGACGACGTCGCGCACCGGCAAGGTGCCCACGGCGAGGTGCAGGCGCATGGCCGAGCCCAGCCCGGCCGCCGGCCGGTTGATGACGCTCGCCCCGGCGTCGGGCCCTGAGCCGACGGCGGTGCGCACGATGCCCATGGCCTCCAGGACGCGGATGGCCTCGCGGACCGAGGGGCGCGAGACGCCGAGCTCTTCGGCGAAGGCACGCTCGGCCGGGAGCCGCTCTCCGATGGCCCACCGCCCGGCGGCGAGGTCCGCCTCGATGCGGGCGAGAACAGCTTCATGGGTGCGCATCCGGCCAGCGTATCGCCGCGTTAGCGCCGTCAGCCGGAGATCTCTAGGACCGATGGCACATGACGGTGCCATCCTCGGCATATCGTGGGAGCGTAGAAGCGTCCTCGATCGTTGAACGTCATGACAGCTGTGACGGCTGCCGAGCGAGGACCGATCAAGGGGCAACGCCCCGAACAGGAGAATGATGAGCGCCAAGACGTCCAGCCTGTCCGCACACGGGCTCGTGGCAGGCTACGGAAGCACGCCGTCGATCAACGGGGTGGACCTCCTGGTCTCCCCCAGCACCGGCGCCATCGGGATCATCGGCCGCTCAGGGGTCGGCAAGACGACGCTGATCAAGGCGATGACCGGCGAGCTCAAGGTCCGCGGCGGGCGGGTCAACTTCGACGGCGCGACCGTGGGCCGGCTGGGCATCCGGGACAAGAAGCGCTTCGGTGTCGCGGTCCGGTCCGTCGCCCAGAACGGGTTCAGCGGCCTTGACTCGCGCCAGACGGTCCAGAAGGCGATCGAGGGCGAGCTGACCAAGGCACGCAAGGCCGGCCGGGCGACCGGCGCGAGCGCGGCGGACGTCATCGCCGTCATGTTCCTCGAGCCGCGCTTCCTCCCGCGCACCATCTCCTCCCTCTCCGGCGGCGAGCGTCAGCGTCTCGCCCTGGCCGCAGCGCTGGCCACCCGGCCTGACATCCTGCTGCTCGACGAGCCGACCACCGCCCTGGACCAGTCCCTCAAGGACGCGGTCAGCCGGCGCCTGGCCGAGATCGTCGAGGAGGACAACATCGGGCTGCTCGTGGCCTCCCACGACCTCGAGCTCATCAACCGCCTGTGCCCCACCGTCCACGTGCTCGACCACGGGACCTTCGTGGAGACCGGCAGCCTGCAGGACCTGCTGACCTCGCCCAAGCACGAGGCGACCCGCGACCTGGCGACCGCATTCCCCGAGGCGACAGGCGCCTTCGCCTAACCCCCTCCGCCGGCCGGCGGACGCCGGCGAGCGCCGCCGAGCGCCGGAACCCGGCCGCCAGGCGCCGGCCGCCAGGCGCCGGTCGCCGGACCGTGAGGTCGTCTATCAGGTGCGAGGTCGTCTATCTGAACAGACGACCTCGCACCTGATAGACGACCTCACCGAACTCGAGCCTTTGGGAAAGCGCTATCCTGTGGTCAGGCCACATGCGTTATCGTGGAGTTCTGTCAGCAACCCGCCTCCCCCAAGGACCACCGTGCGCATCGCTCTCGCGGCGACCTGTCTCGCCGACGCCATGTTCCCCCAGGCCCCGCAGGCCACGGTGCGCCTGCTCGAGCGCCTCGGCCACGAGGTGGTGTTCCCGCCCACCCAGACCTGCTGCGGGCAGATGCACGTCAACACCGGGTACTTCGCCGACGCGATGCCCATCATCACGAACCACGTCGAGGCCTTCTCCCCGGTCCTGGACGACGAGTGGGACGCGATCGTCGTCCCCTCCGGCTCGTGCACCGGGTCCATCCGCCACCAGCAGGCGATGGTGTGCCGCACCCAGGGCAACGAGAAGCTCGCCGTCACGGCCGAGGCCGTCGCCGCCAAGACCTACGAGCTCTCCGAGCTCCTCGTCGACGTGCTCGGCGTGACCGACGTCGGCGCGCACTTCCCCCACCGCGTCACCTACCACCCCACCTGCCACTCCCTGCGGATGCTGCACGTGGGCGACCGCCCGCTCCAGCTGCTGCGCGCCGTCGACGGCATCGACCTCGTCGAGCTGCCCGACGCCGAGTCCTGCTGCGGGTTCGGCGGCACCTTCGCGCTGAAGAACTCCGAGACGTCGGTGGCCATGCTCGGGGACAAGATGACGAACGTGCGGTCCACCGGCGCCGAGGTCCTCACCGCCGGGGACTACTCCTGCCTCATGCACATCGGCGGCGGCCTCAGCCGCACCCGCTCGGGGGTGCGCACCATGCACCTCGCCGAGATCCTCGCCAGCACCCGCACCGAGCCCGCCCAGCCCCCGACCGTGGGCGACCCGGGCACCGACCGCTCGGCCACGAGCATCGAGGTGAGCACCCGATGAGCACCTTCCTGGGCATGCCGTCCCTCGCCGCCCCCGGCGCCTCCCGCCGCGGCCCCGCAGCCGACCAGACCGGCGCCGACCGCACCCGGGTGGGCGACGACGTCCCCCACCCCGACGCGCCGCTGCGCTGGGGCGAGACCTTCCCCGACGCCGCCCGCGCGGCCCTGAACAACTCCCAGCTGCGTCGCAACCTCGCCCATGCGACGTCGACCATCCGCGCCAAGCGCGCCGCGGTGGTCGGCGAGGTGCCTGACTGGGAAGAGCTGCGCACCGCGGGCTCGGACCTCAAGGTCCGCGTCATGGCTGACCTGCCGGCGTTGCTGGAGGAGTTCGAGAAGAACTTCACCGCCCGCGGCGGCATCATCCACTGGGCCCGGGACGCCGCCGAGGCCAATCGCATCGTCGCCGACCTCGTCAAGGCCACCGGGGAGACCGAGGTGGTCAAGGTCAAGTCCATGGCCACCCAGGAGATCGGCCTCAACGAGGCACTCGCCGCCGAGGGCATCGCCGCCTTCGAGACCGACCTCGCCGAGCTCATCGTCCAGCTCGCCGACGACATGCCCTCCCACATCCTCGTCCCGGCCATCCACCGCAACCGCTCGGAGATCCGCGAGATCTTCCTCGAACGGATGGAGCACACCCCCGAGGGGATGACCGACGCACCGCGTGAGCTGGCGATGGCCGCCCGGGCGCACCTGCGCCGCAAGTTCCTCGCCGCCAAGGTCGCCATCAGCGGCGCGAACTTCGCCGTGGCGAGCACCGGGACGCTGACCGTCGTGGAGTCCGAGGGCAACGGGCGGATGTGCCTGACCCTCCCCGAGACCCTCATCACCGTCATGGGCATCGAGAAGCTCGTGCCGACCTTCGAAGACCTCGAGGTCTTCATGCAGCTGCTGCCGCGGTCCTCGACCGGGGAGCGGATGAACCCCTACACGAGCCTGTGGACCGGGGTCACCCCCGGCGACGGCCCGCAGAACGTCCACCTGGTGCTCCTGGACAACGGCCGCACCAACGCCCTGGCCGACGACGTAGGCCGGGCCGCGCTCAAGTGCATCCGCTGCTCGGCGTGCCTCAACGTGTGCCCCGTCTACGAGCGGGTCGGCGGGCACGCCTACGGCTCGGTCTACCCCGGCCCCATCGGCGCGATCCTCACCCCCCAGCTCACCGGGTCCACCGGCCACTCCGACCCCAACAACACCCTGCCCTTCGCCTCGACCCTGTGCGGCGCCTGCTACGAGGTGTGCCCGGTCAAGATCGACATCCCCTCCCTGCTGGTGCACCTGCGCGCCCGCACGGTCGAGGAGGACAAGGCCCGCCACCGGCCCACGGCCTGGGGCGCGGCGATGAAGGCGGCGTCCTTCGTCATGGCCGACTCCACGCGCTTCGCCACCGCCGAGAAGGGCACCGCCGCGCTGCGCCTGCTGGCCGGGAAGAAGAAACGGGTCACCTCCCTGCCCTACCCCGGCTCCCTGTGGACCGGCGCCCGGGACATCCCCGCCCCGCCCAAGGAGACCTTCCGGCAGTGGTGGGCCAGTACTCACGACGACTCTCCGACCACTCCCGAGGACGCCTCATGAGCGCACGCAGCGAGATCCTGCACCGTGTCCGCGCCGCGCTCGACGGCGTCACGGGCCACCAGGGAACCCTTCCCCCGGTAGCCCGGGAGTACCGCCGGACGGGCGAGCACGCGCCCGGCTCCCCCGGCGCGATCGACCTGCTGGTCGACCGCCTCGAGGACTACAAGGCCCACGTGCACCGGGTCGAGACCGACGAGGCCGTGACGGCCCTCGTCGGCGAGGTCCTCGCCTCCCACTTCGCCACCCTCGATGCCGAGACGGGCGACGCGGCGCGCTCCGTCGTCGTGCCCGCGGGGCTCGCCACGCACTGGGTGGACGGGCTGCCGTCCGGGACCACGGTGCTCACCGACTCCCGCGAGGCGCCGATGACCGCCCTGGAGCTCGACGAGGTCGACGCCGTGGTCACCGCCGCCCGGGTGGCGATCGCGGACACCGGGACGATCGTGCTGGACGGCGCCGAGGACCAGGGCCGCCGCGCCATCACCCTCGTGCCCGACGTCCACGTCTGCGTCGTGCGCACCGACCAAGTGGTGGACTCCGTCCCCGAGGGTGTGGCCATCCTCGCTGAGCACCCCGACCGCCCCCAGACCTGGATCTCCGGCCCGAGCGCGACCAGCGACATCGAGCTCTCCCGCGTGGAGGGCGTGCACGGGCCGCGGACCTTGCACGTGATCATCGTCCAGGCGTAGCCGGCACGGCGGTACCCGACCCAGCAGCAGTGAGCAGCACGCCGACCGGCGCAGGTCCCCGCGCCCCGTCATGGCTGTTCAGAGACCTGCCGGCGACCGTGTCGAGATGCTGACGGTGACGCGATGTGCCAGTGTCGTGCGATGACGAAGAACCGGGATCTCATCCGACAGATCAGTGTCGTTGTCCTCGGCGTGCTCGCCATCGTCGGAGCGGCCTACGGCTCCGGTGCCTTCGGCGGGACACCGACCTCCGAGGCTGCCGGAGGAGCGCTGTCCGCGAGCGCCACACCGGTCGCTCCCGCCTCCACGGCCTTCGCCATCTGGTCGGTGATCTACCTCGGACTCATCGGGTACGCCGTCTGGCAGGCGCTGCCTGCCCAGCGGGAGTCGACCCGCCAGCGCGCGATGGGGTGGCTAGCGGCTGCCTCGCTCGTGCTCAACGCAGCGTGGCTGCTCGTGGTCCAGGCCGGGTGGGTCTGGGTGAGCGTGGTGGTGATGGCCGCCCTGCTCGTGGTGCTCGTGCTCATCCTGGAGCGGATGCGCGCCACGGCGTCGTCCTCGTGGGTGGAGACGGTGCTCGTGGACGGGACCTTCGGGCTCTACCTCGGCTGGGTGACCGTCGCTGCGATCGCCAACGTCGCCGCCGCAGCGGCCTCCTCCGAGCCGGGCGACCTGGGGCTCGGCGCGACCGGGTGGTCCGTCGTGCTGCTCGTCGCCGCCGCGGTGATCGGCATCGCCTTCGCGATCCACACCGGTGGCCGCCTCACCATCAACCTGGCGATGGCCTGGGGCCTGGCGTGGATCGCGGTCGGACGCTGGGACGGGCCGCTCGAGGACGCCACCGTCGCTCCGGTGGCCGCCGCAGCCGCCGCGGTGGTGCTGCTCGCAGCGCTCGTCGTCCGGGTGCGCCGACGCTCCCCGACGGCTCGTCCCGCGACCGTGCCCGGGGCGCGCTGAGCGCACCGCGACCGATGAACAAGGCGAAGTAGAGCGCCTCGTTCTCGAGACCTGCTCGAGCTCGCGAGAGGATGGAGAACATGTCTCACTTCATCCCCGCGACCATGACGCCACGATTGACGCTCTCCCGCCCGACCGAGCGGGATCTGCTGGAGCTCTACGACCTCCACGCTGACCCTGAGGTGTGGAAGCACTTGCCCTCTGCACGTCACACCAAGCCCTCAGAGACTCGCGAGCTGATCGACCGCTACGTCGCGGGGTGGGAGATGAATGGGCTCGACGTGTGGGTGGCACGCGACACCGAGACGGATGCCTTGGTGGGTATCGGCGGTCCCAGCCTTCGCGAAGGCCTCGCCTGGAACCTCTACTACCGCCTAGCTCCCGCTGCCTGGGGGCAGGGCTATGCGCAGGAGATCATCACGGCAGCCCGCGCTGCGACAGCGGAGGCAGGATCTGACCTGCCCGTGGTTGCGTTCCTCCTCGAGCACAACGAAGGATCTCGTCGGGCCGCTGAGCGCGCCGGTCTGAAGGTCGTCTGGCGCGGTCATGACGCAGGCAACCCGGATCCGGACGCCGTGCGTCTCGTGTTCGCCGATCGTGCACTCAGTGAGGACGTTCTTCGCGTGTTCCTCTCCTGACGCTTGGTACGCACGAGTGACGTGGTCGCCATCGAGCTCTGCGCGACTCAACGGCCAGCCCTGCTGGCGAACGATCTCGCGGACCTCCACAGTCTGGAAAGATGTTCTGGTGACTGCACAGGACTCCGACGGCCTCTTCGACCTCCCTCCTGGGACCCGGCAGCCGTCGGCCCGCGTGGTGCTCCTCACCGGTCCGTCCGGGTCGGGGAAGTCGAGCCTGGTCCGGCGGCTGGGGCTGGCCTCGGTCGCCCTCGACGACTTCTATCACGACCACGACCACCCGGGGATGCCGCGCCGCTTCGGCATCGCCGACTGGGACTCTCCCGACAGCTGGGACGGCGCCGGCGCGCTCGCCGCCCTCGTCGAGCTGTGCACGACCGGCCACGCTGAGCTCCCGCTCTACGACATCCCCACGTCACGCCGGACCGGCACCACCCACGCGGACCTGACCGGGGAGCCGATCATCATCGCCGAGGGCATCTTCGCCTCCGAGCTGGTCGCCGCGTGCCGCAGCGAGGGGATCCTCGCCGACGCGATCTGTGTGACGCGCCCCCGTCTGGTGACGTTCTGGTTCCGTCTGCTGCGTGACCTGGGTGAGTCCCGCAAGCCGCCGCTCACCCTGATCCGCCGGGGATGGGGGCTGCTGCGCGACGAGCCAGCGCTCATCCGCCACTGGGTCTCCCAGGGGTGCCGGGCCGTGCGCGTGGCTCAGGCCGAGCGTGACATCCGCGCCTTGCACGCCGCAGCTGTCGCGGCTCAGCCCTCCCGGCCGGCTGCTGAGCCCACCGGTGCGTCCGGGCCTGCCGGGCCTGCCGAGTCAGCTGCGCCGACGGGCACGTAGGCCCGCAGCCACGCCGCGATCTGCTGGTAGGCGACGGCGCGGACCTCCGGGGCTGACAGCACCACGTCGTGCAGGGCGCCGTCGATCCGGGCAATCGTGCAGGTCGCACCGAGGTCGGTGGCCCGGCGCGCGATCCCCACGACGTCGAGCGCGGTGTCGGTGTGCATCATCTCCGGGGTCCACCGGGGCAGCAGGGTGCTGCGGGTGGACAGCAGCGTGAGGATCGGGACAGAGATCTTCAGCCCGTGGGCCACCTGAGCGTGCCCGGCGAGGACGGCACCCAGCCATCCTGGGCGCACCTCGAAGCCGTGCACCGGGCGCCAGATGTAGCTGTAGCTCCACTCGCCGTCGAAGTCCGCCGAGACCGCCCGGGTGTAAAAGCCCAGGTCGACCGTGGGCAAGGGCGCCCGCGGGTCGAGCCGGGCCCCGAGGGTGACGAGCGGAGCCAGCGCGACCCGGCCGACCTGCCGCGTCTGGAACTCCAGCCACGGGCTGTTGAGCACCAGGGCGCTGACCCGGTCCTGGTTCCGCGCGACCCAGAGGCTCATCGTCAGCCCACCGGTGGAGTGCCCCATGATCACCAGCCGCCGCGGGGTGACCGGCGGCTCAGCGGGGGCCCGCTGGGCAGCTCGCCCCGCTCGGGCAGCGGCCTCGGGGATGGGCGCGGCCATCGCCGCGAGGGCCGCGTCGATGTCTTCGTCGTAGGTCTGCAGGTCGGAGACGAAGCCTGGGGTCTGCCAGGCCCGCAGGCTGCGGCCGTACTTGCGCAGGTCGAGGGCGAAGAACCGCGCGCCGCGGGCCGCCCAGAAGTCGGCGAGCTCGGTCTGGAAGAAGTAGTCCGACCAGCCGTGGACGTAGAGCACGTCGAAGCCCGCGTCCGGTACGACGTCCGAGCCCTCCTCCGGGACCCGTCGCACCAGCGTCGCCATGACCGGGCCCTCGTCGTCGGCGGCCAGCGGGAGCGTCAGTCGCTCGTAGCCCTCACCGAGCACGTCGGGCAGCCAGAGATGGGTCACCGGGTCGCCCGGCGCTGCGGGTGCAGGCGTGGGCGGCGCAGCAGGCGCGCCGGGACGGGAGAACGGACGCGTCCGGCTGGGCGCTGGCGCGGGCAGGGCGTCGGGGATGACCTCGCCCGCCACCATGGTCATCGTCGCTGAGGCGGTGTCTGTGACGGCGGCCGGGAGAGTTCCGGCGGCCGGTCCACGGGGTGCAGCCATCTTCCGAGCCTAGAGCCGATGCCTCGCCCCGGCCCGTCCCCGGCTCAGAAGATCGGGACGTTCGGCCCGTGGATAGCGCTTCCCATCGCGCTACGTTCAACAGGAGGGCGGGGCGCCCGCAGTGTGGCGACGCCCCGTCATCCACCGCACAAGCCGCACCTAGGAGTCACCATGGTCCAGCGCATGATCCTCAACCAGACCGCCTACTTCGGCCGCGGCGCCATCTCGGAGATCCCGGGGGCGCTCCTCGCACAGGGAGCCACCAAGGCTCTGGTCGTCACCGACCAGGTGCTCCTGGACACCGGCGTCGCCACCAAGGTCACCGCCCTGCTCGACGCCGCCGGATTCCCCTACGAGGTGTTCAGCGACGTCGAACCCAACCCGCCGATCGAGAACGTCCGCGCCGGCGTCGAGCACTTCCTCGCCTCGGGCGCCGACGTCCTGCTCGCCATCGGCGGCGGCTCTCCGCAGGACACCTGCAAGGCCATCGGGATCGTCGCGGCCAACCCCGAGTTCGCCGACGTGCGCAGCCTGGAGGGCGTCGCCGCCACCGCCAACCCGAGCGTGCCGATCATCGCGGTACCCACCACGGCCGGGACCGCCGCCGAGGTGACGATCAACTACGTCATCACCGACACCCAGAACGCCCGCAAGTTCGTCTGCGTGGACCCGCACGCGATCCCGGTGCTCGCCGTCGTCGACGCGGACATGATGGACGGCATGCCGGCCGGCCTCAAGGTCGCCACCGGGCTGGATGCCCTCACCCACGCCATCGAGGGATACACCACCCTCGGCGCCTGGGAGCTCACCGACACCTTGCACCTCAAGGCCATCGAGATCATCGCGCAGTCGCTGCCCGGCGCCGCGGCCGGCGACCCGGACGCCGTCGAGCGCATGGCGCTGGGCCAGTACATGGCCGGGATGGGCTTCTCCAACGTGGGCCTCGGCCTGGTGCACGCCATGGCCCACCCCCTCGGCGCCCAGTTCGGCACCCCGCACGGGGTCGCCAACGGCATCCTGCTCGCGACGGTGATGGAGTTCAATGCCGAGCACACCGGGGAGAAGCTGCGCCACGTGGCAGCGGCCCTCGGCGTCGAGGGCGCGGCAGACCTGCCGCTCGACGTCGCTCGCAAGGCCGCCGTCGACGCTGTCCGCGACCTGGCCCGCAGCCTCGGCAACCCGTCCAGCCTCCGTCAGGTCGGCGTCACCGCCGAGGGCCTGGACGCCCTGAC
Source organism: Sanguibacter suarezii NBRC 16159 (assembly GCF_001552735.1). Lineage (GTDB taxonomy): Bacteria > Actinomycetota > Actinomycetes > Actinomycetales > Cellulomonadaceae > Sanguibacter > Sanguibacter suarezii. The sequence continues at coordinate 7,008 of NZ_BCRT01000008.1, read as the reverse complement.
CGACGCTGCCCTGGCCGACGTCTGCGCCGGCGGGAACCCCCGCCCGGCCACCCGCGAGGAGGTCCGCGCGCTCTACCGCTCGGTCTTCTGACCCCCGCGGGCCCGCCCCCTCCGCGAGTGCGTGCCTCTAGTTGCGGTGCGCGACTTCGAAGTCACGCACCACAACGGAAAGCACGCACTCACCATTGAGCGACCGGGGCCGGACCGGGGGCCGGAGACGGTTGGAGGCGGGCGCAGTGGCCCAGCGGCCCAGCGGCGCAGCGGCCCAGCGGCGCAGCGGCCCAGCGGCCCAGCGGCCCAGCGGCCCAGCGGCATGACGAAGGGCCCCGGACCATCAGGTCCGGGGCCCTTCGTCATACCGTCTCAGGCGGGAGTGGTCACTCCGCGCCGGCGGTGGCGCTCAGGCCACCGGTCGGGGGCAGCTTGGTGATGTCCACCGGGCCGTCGCCGATCACGAGCGCCGCGGCTGCGGCGACCGGTCCACGCTTGTGGTCTTCCTTGGGGACACCGCGGAAGGTGAACTCCCCGAGGATGCCTTCGCCCTCGGCGTCGACCAGGATGACCTCGCCGGCCTTGATGTCGCCGAAGAGGATCTTCTCGGAGAGGACGTCCTCGATCTCGCGCTGGATCGCACGACGCAGCGGTCGGGCGCCGAGCACGGGGTCGTAGCCCTTCTCCGCGAGCAGACGCTTGGCCGCGGGCGTGAGCTCGATGCCCATGTCCTTGTCCTGCAGACGACCGTCGAGCTTGGCGATCATCAGGTCGACGATCTGGACGATCTCGTCCTGGGTCAGCTGCGGGAAGACGATCGTGTCGTCCACGCGGTTGAGGAACTCGGGGCGGAAGTGCTGCTTGAGCTCCTCGTTGACCTTGGCCTTCATGCGCTCGTAGGTCGTGCCCAGGTCGCCACCGGCGTTGAAGCCGGTCTGCATGCCCTTGGCGATGTCCCGGGTCCCCAGGTTCGTGGTCATGATGATCACGGTGTTCTTGAAGTCCACGACACGGCCCTGAGAGTCGGTCAGGCGACCGTCCTCGAGGATCTGCAGCAGCGAGTTGAAGATGTCCGGGTGTGCCTTCTCGACCTCGTCGAAGAGCACGACGGAGAACGGACGACGGCGAACCTTCTCGGTGAGCTGACCGCCCTCGTCGTAGCCGACGTAGCCGGGAGGGGAACCGAAGAGACGGGAGACCGTGTGCTTCTCGGAGAACTCCGACATGTCGAGCTGGATGAGCGCGTCCTCGTCGCCGAAGAGGAACTCGGCGAGCGCCTTGGCGAGCTCGGTCTTACCCACACCGGTGGGACCGGCGAAGATGAACGAACCACCCGGACGCTTGGGGTCCTTGAGCCCGGCACGCGTACGACGGATCGCCTGCGCCAGACCCTTGATCGCGATGTCCTGCCCGACGACGCGCTTGTGCAGCTCGTCCTCCATCTTCAGCAGGCGCGAGGACTCTTCCTCGGTCAGCTTGAACACGGGGATACCGGTGGACATGGCCAGCACCTCGGCGATGAGATCCTCATCCACCTCGGCGACGGTGTCCAGGTCTCCGGACTTCCAGGCCTTCTCGCGATCCGCGCGCTTCTGCGTGAGCTGCTTCTCCACGTCACGCAGCCCGGCGGCCTTCTCGAAGTCCTGCTCGTCGATCGCCGACTCCTTGTTGCGGCGTGCCTCGGCGATCTCGTCGTCGAGCTCACGCAGCTCCGGCGGAGCGGTCATGCGGCGGATGCGCAGACGCGCACCGGCCTCGTCGACCAGGTCGATCGCCTTGTCCGGCAGGAACCGGTCGTTGACGTAACGGTCGGCCAGGGTTGCCGCGGCGACGAGTGCGCCGTCGGTGATGGAGACGCGGTGGTGCGCCTCGTAGCGGTCACGCAGACCCTTGAGGATCTCGATCGCGTGGGGCAGGGACGGCTCAGCGACCTGCACCGGCTGGAAACGACGCTCGAGGGCGGCGTCCTTCTCGATGTGCTTGCGGTACTCGTCCAGGGTGGTCGCTCCGATGGTCTGGAGCTCCCCACGGGCCAGCATCGGCTTGAGGATCGAGGCGGCGTCGATCGCGCCCTCGGCTGCACCGGCTCCGACGAGGGTGTGGATCTCGTCGATGAACAGGATGATGTCGCCGCGGGTGCGGATCTCCTTGAGGACCTTCTTCAGGCGCTCTTCGAAGTCACCGCGGTAGCGGGACCCGGCGACCAGCGACCCGAGGTCGAGGGTGTAGAGCTGCTTGTCCTTGAGGGTCTCGGGGACGTCGCCGGAGACGATGTCCTGGGCGAGGCCTTCCACGACAGCGGTCTTACCGACACCAGGTTCACCGATGAGCACCGGGTTGTTCTTGGTGCGTCGGCTGAGGACCTGCATGACACGTTCGATCTCTTTGCTGCGACCGATGACCGGGTCGAGCTTGCCCTCGCGGGCAGCCTGGGTCAGGTTGCGACCGAACTGGTCGAGCACGGCCGAACCGGCCGGGGTGCCCTCGGAGGGGGCGCCCGAGGCGACCTGTTCCTTGCCCTGGTAGCCGGAGAGCAGCTGGATGACCTGCTGGCGGACCCGGTTGAGGTCAGCACCCAGCTTCGTCAGGACCTGGGCGGCGACGCCCTCGCCCTCGCGGATGAGGCCGAGCAGGATGTGCTCGGTCCCGATGTAGTTGTGGCCGAGCTGCAGCGCCTCGCGCAGGGACAGCTCGAGAACCTTCTTCGCGCGGGGCGTGAAGGGGATGTGGCCGGAGGGAGCCTGCTGGCCCTCGCCGATGATCTCGGTGACCTGTGAGCGCACCGCATCGAGGGAGATGCCCAAGGACTCAAGTGCCTTGGCTGCTACACCCTCACCCTCGTGGATGAGGCCGAGCAGGATGTGTTCGGTCCCGATGTAGTTGTGGTTGAGCATCCGTGCCTCTTCTTGGGCAAGGACGACCACCCGACGGGCTCGGTCGGTAAATCTCTCGAACATGTGCGCTCCTCACAGGTGCGGGCCGGAACTGGAAGGCTCCCAGGCCTGACCGCATCGACTCTAGTAGGCAGCAACGGGTCAGTCCCTCTCGATATGCCCTTGTTCGCCGCAGGCGTGAAGACTCGTCGTCCCGTGAGACGGTCGAGGCCCGTGACGCACCATGGATCCGGGCACGTCACGGTCAAGTTTGGTAAGTATGGGACATCAGCCCGACCACCTCCCGGCCGGACTCGTCCCCGGAGGCGCGCCATGTCCGATCCGACCACATCGACGAACGCCTTCGGCGAGTTCCTCAAGCAGCGCTGGCTGACGATCGTCATCGTCGCGGCTGTCCTGGTCTTCGTCCTGCAGAACACCGGAGACTCCACCGTCCACCTGCTCTGGATGACCCTGACGACGCCGACGTGGCTGCTGCTGGCCATCCTCTTCTTCCTCGGTGTGGTCGCCGGTTCCTTCCGCGCCCGCCGCAAGCGCCGCACCTCGAGGAAGTAGCCCGGGGGCACGACGACGGCAGGACCGCTCAGCCGACGACGCCCAGCACTCCGAGCGCGACGAGTCCCACGACGACCGAGGCCGCGAACTCGCCCAGGCCGAACTGCAGGGGCTTCGCCGCCGTCCGCGGAACCCACCACGCCCGAACCGTGAGCAGCGCGAACACGATCGCGGCCACCCACCACCACGGTCCGGCGTCGGCGCCACGCGTCGCGGCCGCCACCACGAGCACGATCACCGTGACGAGGGCGTGGTAGCCCACGGAGGCAGCGAGGAAGCGCCGGTCCCCGCGCTGGCGGATGAGGGACTTCACGTAGAGCACGGTCCCGAGGAAGTACGCCAGCACGAGGCCGGTCGCCGCCCAGACCGCGGGCCAGCCGACCGGACCGGGCTGGCCGAGCCAGCCCGCGACGTCGGGCAGGGGGGTGTGCGGGAGGCCTGCGGAGTAGGCGACCGGGAGCATGAGGCAGGCGGCCAGGACCGTCACGCCGTCGTTGAGCAGCGACCGGTCCCGGCGCTGGTAGGAGCACCACAGGCTGATCGCGATGAGCGGGGCGAAGGGGAGGGACCACACGACCAGCGCCGGCTGGAGCAGCAGGACCGCCACGGCGGGGACGATCAGCGCGATCACGTAGGCGCGCACCGGAGGGAAGTACTTCTTCTTCAGCCGCGACTTCAGCCACAGCCCGACGGCGTAGAAGGCGAAGTAGCCCAGCACCCACACGACGGCCAGCGGGAGGTGGACCCACGTCGGTCCTGAGGCCACGACGCCGAGCAGCAGCGGGATGACGAGCATCGCCCAGGCTCCGTGCTGGTCGGGTACCCAGCCTGGGGACCGACGCCGACGGCGGGTCGCCGCGGCGCGGCGCTCTCCGGCGGCGGCTGATCCGTTCGAGGTGGGCACTGTGCCATGGTGCCACGGCGCGCGACAGTCACCGTGGGACCGTTGGCCGCGGGATCTCGGCCGCGAACCCGGGCGGCCCGGCGTGCCGGCCCGGCGTGCCGGCCCGGCCGCCGGTCAGCCGGTGATCGCCCCCGAATAGCTCAGGCCGAAGCCGAAGGCGTAGGCGTTGCCGGCTGAGTCGACGTAGGGCTCGGTGTCCCCGCCGACGTCCTCGAGCTGCGCCTCGACCGCGTCCATCGAGGCGGGGAAGCCGATGGGCAGGCGTCCCTGCGGCTCGGACAGGCCGAGCGCCACCTCGATGAGCGCCTGGTCGCTGATCCCGAAGCCGACGAGGATCGCGTCCGACCGTGCCTCGAACTCCGCCGGGACCACCGGGTTGGTGGCCTTGAGGACCGTGATCACCGGGATGTCCCTGCCGCTGGCCTCGACGGCGGCCACCGCGCGCTCGAAGGCGTCGAGGTCTGACTCGTTCTCGATCCGCGACGTCGCGCCGAAGTAGGACCGGTTCTCCTGGGACCCGTCGGCAAGGATGTCGCCGGAGATGGAGACCCGGCGCACGTGCTCCCCGTCCGCGGTGTACGGGCGGTACTGCAAGGACAACGGGTACCACCCCCCGGTGTCGCTGTCGCGCCCGACCGAGCTGAAGTGGGTGCCGTTGGCCGGGCTGCTCATGCCGACCAGCACGACGTCGACGCCGCTGAGGTCAGGGGCCGAGTAGCTGATGACCGTGCCGTCGGCGTCCAGGACCGCCTCGTCGGTGACGACCTTGCCGACGTAGGCCTGCGCGGCCTCGACGTCGAGCCCCGGAGCCTCCGTGTACACCTCGGGCCCGAAGGCGCCGCTGCTGTCCGCGGGCCGGGTCGTGGCGTAGGAGCGAGGGATGTAGACGGTCGCCTCGGACCAGTCCGCCGCGTCAGTGGGGGCGATGGTCTGCGCGTCGTTCTTGAGCATCACGGCGGAGTCCAGCTGGGCCTGGAAACCGGCGGCGACCTTGTCCGGTGACCCGGCGGCCGCCCGGGACCGGTCGAGGTCGAGGTAGGCGTTCTCGTAGAGCCCCGGCTGGAACATCAGGGTGAGGATGCGCGCGGCCGACTCCCGGAACCGTGTGTCGGCGTCGACGTCGATCGCTCCGGCGTCGTAGTCCGCCTGCCACAGGTCGAAGGCGGCCAGCACCGGCCCGACGTCGTTGTTGCCGCCGAACATGTCGTGCCCGGTCCGCAGGACGGCGTAGTGGCGCTCGTCGACCGTGAGGTCCTCCGCGCCCCAGGCGGTGCCGCCGCTCGAGTCCGGGTCGGAGGTCGACCGGGTGACGTTCCAGTCGGTGACGACGACGCCGTCGTAGCTCTCGCGCAGGAGCGCGATCCGCCCGGTGTCGTAGGCCGCGCCCGTGCGGTCGGCGAAGAGGGGGTCACCGTTCGCGTTGAGCAGGATCGAGTAGGAGGTCATGACGGAGGCCGAGTCCAGCGCACCGAGGAAGGCCTGCGTGTGCGTGTCGAAGTTGCCCCCGGGGTACACGCTGTACGTGCCGGCGACGGTGTGCGGCTCCCGGCCGCCCTCCCCCGGGCCCTCGCCAGCCCAGTGCTTGATCATGGCGTTGATCGACTCCGGCCCCCAGCCGTCCACGCCCGTCGAGCTCTGGAAGCCGTCGACGTTGACCTTCGCCAGCGTGCTGGTGAGCTCGGCGTCCTCGCCGAAGGTCCCTTCGGTGCGCAACCAGCGCGGATCCGTCGCCAGGTCGATCTGGGGGGTGATGGCCGAGGCGATGCCCATGGCCCGGTACTCGGCTGAGACCATCGTGGAGAAGGCCTCGACCGTCGCTACGGCGAAGGTCGCGGCCATGCCCAGGTTGGACGGCCAGCGTGAGAGGTCCGTGCCGGAGGCGTTGTAGCTGGCGGTCCCCGCGGTCGAGCGCGGGTCGGAGGCGAGGTTGACCGGGATGTACGGCTCCTGCGCGCTGGCGAGGGACTCCGCGTAGGCCTGCATCTCGTTGGACCACGTGGCGGTCGCCTCGACGTCGTTGGGGCCGGCGTAGTTGACGTTGCGCACCCGCGATTGCGACAGGTAGGTCTCCTGGACGGCGGTGAGCCCGTCGGCCGGTGAGTACTCCTGGGTGCCGAACAGCATGAGACCGGCGATCTGCTCGATCGACACCTCCTGGGCCAGCGCTGCGGCCCGGTCCTGGGGCGAGCGCCGCCAGTCCTCCCAGGCGTCGAGCGTGCCGTTGGCGTTCATGTCCTTGAAGGCGACCGTCACGCCGTCGACCTCGTCGGTGAGCAGCTTGATCCCGCTGTCCACGCCGAAGGACAGGACCGGCCCGGCTCCCGGGTTGGTGACGACGGTGAAGGTCGTGGTGCCGTCGGTGACCTCGCGGACGGCGTAGGAGCCCGGCGCGTCCTCGCCGTCCTGGGCGATGGAGCACCCGGTGAGTGCGAGCAGAACCACGGCGGTGAGCGTCGCCATCCCGGCGCGTGGTGTCGTCGGGAGGCCTCGCCCTGGTGCTGTCGTCATCGACATTCCTTCTTCCTGGCTGCGTACGCGCACGTCGAAGGCTCATCGCAGCATGGCCGCGGGCGCCCGCCGGGCCCCCGTGCACAACTTGTCGACGGGCACGCACACCCTGTCGCCGGATCCCCGACGACGACGGCCCGCCGCCCCGGGGAGGGG
>NZ_BCRT01000007.1 GCF_001552735.1 Sanguibacter suarezii NBRC 16159 | reverse complement strand
GCCCCGGGGAGGGGCGGCGGGCCGTCAGCAGCTCAGGCAGAGCGGCTCAGGCAGAGCGGCTCGGCTCAGCGGCCGCGCAGCGCGCGGTACCGCGTGATGAGCGCGTTCGTGGACGCGTCGGAGTCGTCCTCGGGAGCAGCCTCGGAGGACAGCTTCGGTGCGAGCTGGTTGGCCAGCGCCTTGCCGAGCTCGACACCCCACTGGTCGAAGGCGTTGATGCCCCAGATGACCGACTGCGTGAAGGTGATGTGCTCGTAGAGCGCGACGAGCTGACCGAGCACCGAGGGCGTGAGCTTCTCGGCGAGGATCGTGTTCGACGGCCGGTTCCCGGGCATGACCTTGTGCGGGACGATCGCGGCGGGTGTGCCGTCCGCGGCGACCTCCTCGGCGGTCTTGCCGAAGGCGAGGGCAGCGGTCTGGGCGAAGAAGTTCGACATGAAGAGGTCGTGCATCTCGCCGAGGTCGTGGTTGGGCACCGCGAAACCGATGAAGTCTGCCGGGGTCATCTTCGTGCCCTGGTGCAGCAGCTGGTAGAAGGCGTGCTGGCCGTTGGTGCCCGGCTCTCCCCAGAAGATCTCACCGGTCTGCCCGGCGATGCCACCGGCGACGTCGTCGGCCACGGGGGTGCCGTCCAGGTGCACGGACTTGCCGTTGGACTCCATGGTCAGCTGCTGCAGGTACGCCGGGAAGCGGTGCAGGTACTGGCTGTAGGGCAGCACCACGTGCGAGCCGGTGCCGTAGAAGTTGTTGTACCAGACGTTGAGCAGGCCCATGAGGACGGGAACGTTCTGGGCGAAGGGCGTCGTGCGGAAGTGCTCGTCCATCTGGTGGAAGCCGTCGAGCATCTGCGCGAACTGGTCCGGGCCGATCGAGAGCATGATGGCCAGGCCGACGGCGGAGTCGAAGGAGTAGCGTCCACCGACCCAGTCCCAGAACCCGAACATGTTCGCGGTGTCGATGCCGAACTCCGCGACGCGCTCGGCGTTCGTGGAGACCGCGACGAAGTGCTTGGCCACCGCGGCGGCGTCGCCGTCGTAGGCCGCGATGAGCCAGTCGCGCGCGGTGCGGGCGTTGGTCAGCGTCTCCTGGGTGCTGAAGGTTTTGGAGGCGACGATGAACAGCGTGCGCTCGAAGTCGACGTCGTGGACCTTCTCGAAGACGTCCGTGGGGTCGATGTTGGAGACGAAGCGGCACTCGATGTCGCGGTCGGCGTAGGCGCGCAGCGCCTCGTAGGCCATGACCGGGCCGAGGTCGGATCCGCCGATGCCGATGTTGACGACCGTCGTGATGCGCTTGCCGGAGTACCCGGTCCACTCACCCGAGCGGACCCGGTCCGCGAAGGCGCCCATCGAGTCCAGCACGGCGTGCACGTCCGCGACGACGTCCTGACCGTCGACGACGAGCGTCGCGTCGCGGGGCAGGCGCAGCGCGGTGTGCAGGACGGCGCGGTCCTCGGTGACGTTGATGTGCTCACCGGCGAACATCGCGTCGATCTTGGCCCGCAGGCCCGCCTCGTCCGCGAGCGCGACGAGGGCGTCGATGGTCGAGTCGGTGACGAGGTTCTTGGAGTAGTCCAGGTGCAGCTCGCCGGCGTCAGCGGTCAGGCGCTCAGCACGCGTGGGGTCCGCAGCGAAGAGCTCGCGCAGGTTCGTGGCGGCCAGGGTCGCGTGCTCGTCGCGCAGCGCGGTCCAGGCTGCGGTGCCGGAGAGGTCGTATGAGGTCACGGGGCGTCACCCTTCAGGTCGGTTCAGGAGAGGGCATGCCGCTGTGCTGGACACGACCCCCCACGAGCGTAGTCGGTCTCCGCACCGGGACGCAGGGCCTTCGTCATGTCCCGCTCACGTCCGTACGCTCGCAGGACGCCGTTGCTACGGTGGCTTCATGACTGCTGTCGGTGCCCAGCCCGCCGCCCAGCCGACGTCGACGCCGGCGCCGGGACTCACCTCGCTGCCGCCCGCGACGCCGGAGAGCCAGGGCGTGCCGTCCGGCGCCCTGCTCGCTCTGGTCGACCGCCTCGAAGGCCAGGGCAGCGACCCGCACGCCCTCGCCGTCGCGCGGCACGGGCACGTGCTGACCTCCGGCGCCTGGGCGCCGTACCGGCTCCAGGACGCCGCCCTGGTCTACTCCGTGTCCAAGACCGTGCTGCAGGCCGCCGTGGGCTTCGCCGTCGACGAGGGGCTGCTCGACCTCGACGCCCCGATCGCCGGGTACTTCCCCGAGATCGCGGCCCCGGGGCGGTCGGCGACGATGCGGGTGCGTGACCTGCTGGCCATGGCGACCGGGCACGACGCGGACGTGGTGGACCCGATCTTCGGCCCTGACCCGGTGTCCGCGCTGCTCGCCGTCGAGCCCGAGCACGCCACGGGCACGCACTTCACCTACAACCAGGCGGCCCCCTTCCTGCTGTCCGCCGCGATCACCCGGGCGAGCGGCCAGGGCCTCGGGGAGTACCTGGGTCCGCGCCTCTTCGCCCCGCTGGGCATCGGGCGGCGCTGGTGGACGGGCGCCGGCGAGCTCGACCTCGGCTTCACCGGGCTGCACGCGACCGTCGGGGACATCCTGTCCCTCGGCCAGACCATGCTCGACGGCGGGGCCTTCGCCGGTGCGCAGGTGCTTCCGGCCGGTTGGGTGGACCTGGCCTCCGCCGTCCACGTCGACACGGCGGCGCCGGGCGCGTCACCGGACTGGGCACAGGGCTACGGCTTCATGCTCTGGCGCAGCCGGCACGGCTTCCGCGCGGACGGCGCCTACGGTCAGCTGTGCCTGGTGGTGCCCGAGGCAGACCTCGTCGTCGCGCTGACCAGCGCCACCGTGGACGTCCAGGCCGAGCTCGACGCGGTGTGGGAGCTGCTGCCCGAGCTGTCCGCCCAGCCCTTGCCTGCCGACCCCGAGGCGCTGGACGCCCTCACCACGCGCCTCGGCGCGGCCGAGGTCCCACTGACCCCGGCGACGTCGACCGACGTCTACGCGCGCGGGACGGTGCGCCCGGACGGCTCCGGGTGGGTGGTCGACCTGGACGGGCTGACCTTCGCGGTCGGCTCCCAGGAGTGGCGTCGCACGCACGTCCCGGTCGGGTCGGCGGTCGTGCCGGTCGCCGCCCGCGGGCGCCTCACCGACGACGGCGGCTGGGAGGCCGCGGCCGTGGTCACCTCGTCCCCGCACCGGTTGGTGCTGCGGGCACTGCCCGGCGGCGACGTCGTGGAGGCCCGTTGGCACGTCACCCCGTTGCGCACGGACCAGCTGCGGGACCTCGCGGTGCCGGAGTGGGCCGCCGGGGCTCTGTGACGACGGCGGGGGCCGTCAGGCAGAGACGGGAGCCGTGCGAGGTCAGCGCGGCCGGGTCCAGTTCTCGAGCGGGATCTGGCCCGTGCGCTCGTCCGGCAGGCAGATCCACGCCACGACGTAGACCCACACGCTGAGCCCGGCGACGACGACCAGCACGATGAGGATCAGGCGCATGAGCCAGGGATCGATGCCGAGCCGGCGTGCGGTCCCGGCGGCGACGCCGCCCAGCACCCGGTCGGAGGAGCGGTACACCCCGAGCCGCCGGACCCAGGCGAAGAACTTCTGCATCGGGGTCAGGGCCGGGGGCGGGGTCTGTGAATAGTCAGGCGTGCTCATGACTCCATCGTCGCTGGTCGAGAGGGCCGCGCGCATCCGTGATCACCCTGATCCTGCCCCTGATCCGAAGATGGGATGATAGAGGCCGTCCTTGTCCCCTCCACACGCCCGCTCGGAGCACCATGACCAGCCCAGACAGCGCAGACCTCTTCGTCATCATCGACCGGCTCACCGGAGGTGTCGTCGTTCCCCTGGGTGTCTGGGAAGACCCGGAGGCAGCAGCTGAGGAGATCGAGGACACCTACCCTGAGGTCCCCGGTCAGTACGCGGTCCGTCGCCTGGTCGAGACCGAGGGCCTGACGGACGAGTCCTTCGAGTTCGCCGAGCACGAGCCCTCCGAGATCCCCGTCTCCCCGATCTCCACGGTCACCGGCGGCACCCTGCTCGCCGGCGACCTCTTCGCCAAGGTCTCCGGTGCGCGCTGCACCGCCTCGGTCGACGGCGCGCCGTGCGGGGCCCAGATCCTCACCGACGACGTGGTCCAGGTCCTGGAGTCCGGCGACGTGCTCGTCACCGCCGCCGCGTGGGCCGGCTGGAACGCCGACCGCTGCGCCGAGCACGCCGCGAGCTGAGCCTCAGCCCCGGTACACCTCGAGCACCTGGGCCCCGATGACGTTCACGTCGAAGCGCCCGGCGTGGATCACCTGGCGTGCGCTCGCCTCGGTGCGCGCCGCCGCGTCATCGACATATCGCTTGAGCGCGATAGCGAAAGCAGGCGTGTCGGTCGCGTCGACCAGCTGGTCCTCGAGACCTTCCATCACCGTGCGGTAGCCGGGGTTGTCCCCCGCCAGCACGACGCCGCGGCTCGCGGCGAGCGCCTCCACGACCGAGATGCCGAAGCTCTCCCCACCGGTGGAGGGCAGCGCGACGACGTCGGCGCCGGCGAGCAGCGCGGCCTTGTCCTCCTCGGCGACATAGCCGATGAACTCCACGCAGTCGCCCAGGCCCTGCGCTGCGACGTAGGCCTCGAGCTCGTCGCGCAGCGGGCCGGTGCCGCCCAGGACCACCTGGACCGGGGCCGGGGTGAGGGCGCGCAGCGCTGCCACGGCCCGCAGCAGCTCTCCGGCGCCCTTGCGCTCGACGAGCCGGCCGAGAAAGACGATCCGCACTGGGTGCTGGTCCGTGCCAGCCGGCTCCGCGACGCGGGCCAGCTCAGCCTCGCGCGCCTGGGCGAAGCGCGCGACGTCGACCGGGTTGCCGATGACCACGGGTGAGACGTGGAGCGCCTCGGCGGCGAAGACCGCAGCGGGCGCCGACACGGCGATGACCGTGGTGAACCGGCGCAGCTGGCGGCGCTGGACGAGGCCGAGCAGCCGGGTTCCCCACCGGGTCAGCCGGGTCCACGGCAGGATGTGGAAGGTTCCCACCACGCGGGTGCCGGGCCGGGCCCGGGCGATCACCCGCCCGGCGAGCAGCGGGCTGTAGGGCATGTTGATGTGCAGCACGTCGAAGTCGACCGAGCCGAGCAGCGCCGTGATGCCGCGGGCGGGTGCGGGCAGGGGGATGCCGAGCCGGTTGCCGTTGAACTTCAGCCGGAGGTTACGGGCGAGGGAGTGCATGTTCGCCAGGTCGGTGCGCACCGTGGTGCTCGACAGGTAGTGCACCTCGTGCCCCTGTCCGGACAGCCACGCACCGAGGGTGAGCACGTGCTGCTGCACGCCGTCGGGCCGGTCGAGGGAGTCATCGATGACCAGTCCCACGCGCAGCGGCGCGCCCTGTCCAGCCACACCCTGTCCAGCCGCACCCTGCCCAGCCGGCTCGGCCGGCTGCTCGTCCATGCCGCTCATGCGTCGAGGATGATCGTCACGGGGCCGTCGTTGATCAGCTCGACCTCCATGTGCGCCCCGAAACGTCCGGTGCCCACGGTCAGCCCGCGTCCGCGCAGGTCTGCCACGACGGCGTCGACCAACGGCTCGGCGACGGGACCCGGCGCCGCGCCGTTCCACGAGGGGCGGCGACCCTTCTTGGTGTCTGCGTACAGGGTGAACTGGCTGACGACGATGACCGGCGCTCCGAGATCCAGGGCGCTGACCTCACCGACCCCGGCCGCAGGATCGTCCTGCGGGGCGGTGAACAGCCGCAGCTCGGCGATCTTGCGGGCGATGGTCGCCACCTGCTCCGCGCCGTCGTCGTGCGTGACGCCGACGAGCGCGACGAGACCAGGCCCGTCGAAGGAGGAGACGACGTCACCGTCGACGGTCACGCTGGCGCGGGAGGCCCGCTGCACGACGGCGCGCACTGCTCACCACCCCCCGCGCGGGGAGCTCGGCCCCTGCTTGCGCGGGCGGCGGGCGCCGAGGGCGGGGCGCACGTCGGAGAGGTAGATCAGTGCCGGGATGACCGCGAAGAGCGCGGCGAGGCCGAGGAGACCGAGGCCGAGGGGCGGGGTGACCCCGACGAAGCCGAGGGCAGCGCCCACCCCCAGCAGGATCGCCCAGAAGGACTTGGTGCGCTTGCCCGCGCTCACGAACGCCTCGTTGGTGCGTCGGAGGGCGTCGATCAGGGCGTAGACCTCTACGACGAGAAGCGCCACGGTGATCAAGGCCAGGAGGTAGACCTGCAGCAAGGCGAACATGCCCCACAGCCTAAGCCAGCCGACCGGCTACATCGGAGCCAGGGCCTCGCGGGCCTGCTCGGGGGTCGCCCCGGCGGCCTCCTGGAGGTCGACGATCGCCGACCGCAGGATGAGGATGAGCGACTGCACCTGCCAGTCCCCGCTGCCCAGCGCGCCCGGGTCCGCAGCCGCGGCGACCGCGGCGATGCGCGCCCGAGCCCGTCGAGGGTCCCGGCCTGAGGCGACGGCCTCGGCGAGGTCACGAGTGGCCTCGGCGAGGTCGTCGAGCAGCCCGGCGAGCTGGTCGACGACGGGGCCCGTCGGCAGGGACAGCGCGCGCCGCGCGATGACCCGCACGGTCCGCATCGTGCGGTCGACCAGGACCGAGCTGCGCCCGATCGACACGAGCTCTTCGCGGTACTTGCGCCCGCTCGCGGTCACCCGGGAGTTCTCCAGCGCCTCGCGGGTCACCGCCTGCCACTCGTCCAGGGCCGGCTCGCTCGCCCTGCCCCGCAGCAGCGCCGCCTCCCGGTCGGAGGGGTCACCGCTGCGCACGCCGTGGGCGACCGCCTCGAAGGTCCGGGCCAGCTCGATGAGGCCCTCGCCCCCGATCCGGCGAGGCCGACGGCGCAGGTCGCTGGGAGTGAAGGCGGCCACCAGGAAGGCCACCGCCGCGCCGACCAGTGCATCGGTCCAGCGACCGAACCCGCCCCCGGTCGCGGCCATCGGGAGCCCCACGATGACGATCGCCTGCACCCCGGCCTGCGTGGTGAGCAGCGCCCCGCGGTCGATGAACCGGGCGACCAGCGCGGAGAGCGCCAGCACCAGACCGATCTGCAGGACGCCGACGCCGATCCTGTGCACGATGAGCTCGCCCAGGCCCACCCCCACCGTGACGCCGATGCCGAGCTCGGCCACCCGGCGCATGCTCCGGTCGGTCGAGAAGCCCAGGCAGATCCACACGCACACCGGCGCGAAGAAGGGGTAGGTGTGGCCGAGGAACCACAGGGAGAGACCGTAGGACAGGCTCGCCGCGACGGACACGAGGATGATCGGCCAGAAGCCGACCCGGACCCGGGTGCTGCCCTGCCGGACCCGCACGCGCAGCTGCACCATGGCGCGCGCGAGCTGGGACATGACGAAGGAGCCGTCGTCAGCCGGGTTCTCGCGCAGGTCACCGACCTTCGTGGTGTCGCCCATCAGCAGGTGCGACGCCCGACCGTGACCGACTCTGCGTCCAGGAGCCTCACCGCGGCGTCAGGCCACGCGCGACCGGCCCGCGGGGGGCCGGACGGTCTACCGACACGCCTTCACCGGGAACGACGACCTCTTGCCCGGCCGCCACGTCGCCACCCTCGCACGCGACCAGCAGGTCGACGTCGGTGGGAGCGCTGCGCTTGATCACGGCGAGCGCGATCGGTCCGAGCAGGTGGTGCCGCGCGACCGAGGTCACGGCGCCGACCACACGCTCGTCGGCGCTCACCTCGGCGCCGCGCTCGGGGATCAGGTGCCCCGAGCCGTCCAGGTGCGCCATGACCAGACGCCGCGGGGGCCGGCCCATGTTGTGCACGCGAGCGACCGTCTCCTGGCCGCGGTAGCAGCCCTTGTGCAGGTGCACGGCGGTCCGCAGCCAGTCGAGCTCGTGCGGGATCGTCTTGTGGTCCACCTCGGTCGCCAGCCGCGGACGCCAGGCCGCGATGCGCAGGGCCTCGCTCGCCCAGGTCCCGGCGAGGCGCCAGCCTGCTGCCTCACGGGCGGCGACGGCGTCTGGCAGGGAGGCGCGCGGGACCAGGACCAGGCGCCACGGGCGCTCGGAGCCGGGGTGCTCGTCGTCGGGCAGGCCGTACCGGGTGCCACCAGGCAGGGTGCGCGGCCACGGGTCGCGCCAGGTGATCGGCTCGTCGTCGCCGCCCTCGGCGTCGACGGGCTCGCCGATGACCGCCCACTGGTCGGTGACGTCGGCGATCTCCACCTGCATCATGAACTTCATCCGGGTGAGCCAGGCGGTCAGGTCGCCGGCGTGGCTGCCCTCGGTGATGAGCCAGGTGGTCTCGCCGTCGTCGACCACACCAGCGGCGTGCTCGATGTGGCCGTGCGGGGAGAGGACGAGGGTCTCGGTCGACTCCCGCACCCCCAGCCCGGTGAGCTCCTGGGAGGTGATCGAGTTGAGCCAGCTCAGCCGGTCCGGTCCGGAGACGGTGACCACGCCGTAGTGGGAGAGGTCGACGAAGGCGCCGTGGCGCTCGAGGGCGCGCTGCTCGGCCGTGGGGTCGCCGTAGTGCCAGGCGACGCCCGCGTCCGGGCCGGCCGCCGCGACCGCGCCGTGACGGGAGAGCACAGGGCTGGGACCGGCCACGTCAGCCGTCCAGCCGGGACAACCGGGCGGAGGCGTAGGACTGCAGCGGGTGACCGAAGGCCGCCAGCTCCCAGACCCACATGAGGTCGCCCTCGACCAGGCCGTAGAGCCGGTTGGACGCGGTGACCTCAGCGGCCGTCGCGGTGCGTGCCACGAGGTCGCTCACCAGGTCGATGCGGCCGTTGCCGATCGCGCCGATGTACAGCGTCACCCGTCCGGCCGGGTCGGCGAGGAGCACCTCGAGGGGCGCCTTGTCCTCGGGGAGACCCTCGGGGCGTTCCGGCGGCACGCGCCAGTACCCGGTCTCCGTGGACCAGACCCGCAGCTCGCGCTCCTGCTCGGAGGGCTCCTCGAGCGTCTCGTCCAGCGGCTGCTCCTCAGACGTCTGCGCGTCGTCAGGCTCGGCGGGCTCGTCGTCGAGCTCGGCCGCGCCCTCCTCCGGCATGTCCTCGGTCCAGTCCGCGGGCAAGGTCTCCGGGACGACGGGCGTGAGCACCCGGATCGTGGAGGTGTACCGCAGGTACGGTCCGCCGTCGTGGTCGAAGGTCACGTCCTGGACGAACGTGGCGTCGTCGATCCCGGGGTAGGAGAGCACTCCTTCACCCCGCCAGGACCCCACGAGCCAGGCGAGCGGGTAGACCTCCGGGGCGAGCCCTTCCGGCAGCGTGAAAGCCATGGCTAGCGCTGGCCCTTGTAGAGCTTGTAGACGACGAACCCGGCGAACCAGGTGATCGTCACGGTGGCCGCCACGAGCAGGCCGAGGAAGATCATCTCGAGAACATCAACATCCATGGCGCCATCCTACGTCGCGCTACCCTGACCGCATGAGCGGACCGTCATCGAGTGCATCACAACGCCTGGTCATCAAGTCGACGGCGGGCGCCTCGGCGCCCGAGACGACCAACCAGGCCTTCACCGTCGCGGCGACCGCCGTGGCCGCTGGCGTCGAGGTCAGCCTGTGGCTGACCGGTGACTCCGCCTGGCTCGCCGTCCCTGGCCGCGCGGGCGACATCGCGCTCGAGCACGCGGCGTCGATGGCCGAGCTCGTCGAGGCTGTCCTCGAGGGCGGGACGCTCACCGTGTGCACGCAGTGCGCGGTGCGGCGCGGCCTGACGCAGGAGGACCTGCTGCCCGGGGTGCGCATCGCCGGCGCCCCGAAGTTCGTCGAAGAGATCATGACGCCGGGGACGCAGGCGCTGGTCTACTGACCTGCTTGCGCGGCGGCGGCGTCGAGCAGCCGGGTGCGGCTCAGCCGACGAGCAGGCGTCCGACGACGTAGACGAGCATCCCGCCCACGGCGATCGGCAGCACGATCGCGGCGAGCGCGGCCCATGGGCGGCGCAGCTCGGGCAGCCGGTCGAAGAGGAGCTGGAGCGAGGCGACGAGGAGCCCGGCGACCAGTCCCGTCCACAGGCCGTCCGCCCAGGTGAGGTGCTCCATGACGAGGGCGACCACGACCGAGACGATCACCGAGCCGGCCATCGTGGCCACCAGGGACAGCCATCCGTGCAACCGCGCGGCCGACGCGGCCGACGCCGCTGCCAGCGAGGCGGCGCTGAGCACGACGAGCGACACGCCGCCGTCGGTCTTGTACGCGCTGATCCATCCCGCGGCGGAGACCGCCACGACCATCCCGCTCACCCCGCCCGCGAGCGACTCGACCAGCCGCTCGCGCCCGTCAGCGCGCAGCAGCTCGTTGATGAAGGCGAGCAGGACACCCATCGCGATGACGAGGGGGAGGTTGGCCAGCCACGGCTCGCTCTGCGTGACCTGCGCCGCGGCCAGCGCTCCCAGTCCGGGCAGCGCGACGACGAAGAACGTCCCGCCCGGGACGGGCAGCCCCAGCAGCGGGGCCCAGCCTGCGGCGAAGAGGACCACGAGCACCCCGAGCACGACGAGCAACGGCACTGCCCCGAGGTACGCACCACCGGCGATCGCGGCGGCTGCGCAGGCGGAGGCGACGGCACGCGTGGAGAGGTTCACACCAGAGAGTGTCCCAGATGGACCCCACCGTCCCCGAACTGCCGCGTCAGCCGTGGAAGAATCAGTGACCGACGACACCACCATATGGTCGTGTCATCCACATGCGCCTGCATCGCGGTACCGTGAGCGCCAGTCGGAGAGGAGGTGGGAATCGTGGCGGAGCTCTTGCTGCTGACACCTTCCGCCGGTGGTTCGGCGCAGGTCCTTCCGGCCCTGGGTCTGCTCACGCACCGCATCCGGGTCCTTCCCATGGAACCCTCGGCCTTGGTGGACGCCCCCGACTCCGACGTCGTGCTGCTCGACGCCCGTCGTGACCTCGTCGGTGCGCGCACCACCTGCCGGCTGCTGCGCGCCACCGGGCTGACCGTGCCGCTGATCCTCATCCTCACCGAGGGTGGCCTCATGGTCGTCACGGCCGAGTGGGGCGCGGACGACCTCCTGCTCGAGAACGCCACCCCGGCCGAGGTCGAGGCGCGGCTGCGGCTGGCCCGCGAGCGCAGCTCCCACCACGGCACCGGTGACCAGCCCGAGGAGATCTCCTCCGGCGAGCTCATGATCGACGCGAGCGGCTACACCGCACGTCTGCGCGGGACCCCGCTCGACCTCACCTACAAGGAGTTCGAGCTCCTCAAGTACCTCGTGCAGCACCCGGGACGCGTCTTCACCCGCGCCCAGCTGCTCCAGGAGGTCTGGGGCTACGACTACTACGGAGGCACCCGGACCGTCGACGTGCACGTGCGTCGTCTGCGCGCCAAGCTGGGCCCCGAGTATGACCAGCTCATCGGAACCGTCCGCAACGTCGGCTACCGCTTCGACCCGCTCAAGGACCGACGCGCCGCACAGGCTGCCGCGGAGAGCGCCGCGGACGCCGCAGACGCGGCGGCCCGCAGCGCCGACGGCGGTCACGGTGACCTCGACGACGGGTCCGACCAGGTGGGCGATGCCTCGACCGCTCCGGTAAGTTCGCCAAGGTGACCATTGATTTCACCGACGTCCTGATCCCCGGCGACTGGCAGCACGAGTTCGTCCCGGCGAACGGCGCTCGGTTCCACGTCGCGCTCACCGGGCCCAGCGACAGCTCCGCCCCGCTCGTGATGCTGCTGCACTCCTTCCCGCAGTTCTGGTGGGCCTGGCGCCATCAGCTCACCGCACTGGGCGAGGCCGGGTACCGGGTCGCCGCGATGGACCTGCGCGGGACCGGCGCCTCGGACAAGCCGCCCATCGGCTACGACGTCCCCACCCGCACCCGTGACGCGGCCGGGGTGATCCGCTCCCTCGGCGCGGACCGGGCCATCGTCGTCGGGCACGGTCTCGGAGGTGCGGTCGCCTGGTCGATGGCTGCCCTGCAGCCGGCGCTGACCGAGGCCGTCGCGGCGATCTCCGCCCCGCACCCGGCACGGATGCACGTCCCCCTGCGCACCGCGATGACCCGCTCGGCCCTGACCCGCCTGGCCTACCTCCAGCTTCCCAACCTGCCTGAGCGCAGCCTCACCCAGGCGGGCCTGATGGCCCAGATCCTGGGCACCCGGCCGGAGTTCACCTGGCCGGAGGAGGTCGTGGAGACGTACACCAACGCCATCCGGGTGCCCTTCGCCGCGCACAGCGCCCTGGAGGCGGTGCGGTGGTACTCCCGCGCCATGCCCTCGGGCAGCGGACGCCGCTACCTGTCGGCCATGCGCACCCCGGTCTCGGTCCCCGCGCTGCAGATCCACGGCGCTCAGGACACGATCCTGCGACCGTCCCTGGCCGACGTCGACGCCTCGGCGCTGTGCCGTGACCTGCGCTTCGAGATGGTCCCCGGCGCCGGGCACTTCCTGCCCGAGGAAGCGCCCGAGCAGGTCAACGCGCTCCTGCTGGACTGGATGGGGTCGCTCAAGCGGTCTTGACCATGGCCGCCGCGGCGACCGGGTCCATCTCTCCGATGCCCGCTGACGGGCACAGGCGGGCGATCGGGCAGGCACCGCAGGCCGGGCGGCGGGCGAAGCACACCCGTCGTCCGTGGAAGATCGTGCGGTGGGAGAACTGCGTCCACTCCTTGCGCTCGATGAGCGCGCCGATCTCGTGCTCGACCCGCACCGGATCCTCGCTCGTGGTCCATCCCCAGCGACGCACCAGCCGTCCCACATGAGTGTCCACGGTGATCCCCGGGACACCGAAGGCGTCGCCCAGCACCACGTTGGCGGTCTTGCGCCCCACCCCGGGCAGGCTCACCAGGTCCTCCAGCGTGGCGGGGACCTCGCCGTCGAAACGCTCGACAAGAGCCACCCCGATCCCGCTCAGCGCGCGCGCCTTGGGGCGGAAGAAGCCGGTCGGACGGATCATCTCCTCCAGCTCGCTGGGGTCGGCGGCCGCGTAGGCGGCGGCGTCGGGATACCGGGCGAACAGCGCCGGGGTGACCTGGTTGACCCGCTTGTCGGTGCACTGGGCGGAGAGCACAGTGGCGACGAGGAGCTCGAGCGGGGTGGTGAAGTCCAGCTCGCACCGGGCATCGGGGTAGACCACGGCGAGCTCGCGGTCGATACGCCGGGCACGGCGCACGAGCGCCACCGCGGACGGCGCCGGCAATGCTGCCGGGTCACCTGTCGAGCTGACCGCCTTCACTGCTGCCTCCCTGTGCCGTCCCCGTTCACGATCGCTCAAGAATCGCACAATCACTCAAGAAACCCCGGTGTGCTGCCGAAAACTGGGTATAGACCACGCGCGTCGAGAGGGGCACCGATCGTGAATCCCGCACCACGGCCGATCCACGCGATGGACGCCGACGAGCTCCGCGCGGTCTGCGCGCGCCTGCGGTACGAGATCACCCAGATCGGTCACTGGCGGCGCCTGGTCCGCGCCCGGCTCGACCTCACGGTAGCGCGCGCCGTCCTGCCCGGACGGCTCGGTGACGGCGTCGCCGAGCGGGGGTCTACCGCGCCGACCGTCAGCCACAGCGTCCTCGTCGGGATCGCCCAGCCTGCGGGGACGGGACTGTCGGTGACCGACCTGCCGCGGCTGCGTTCGGTCGAAGGGTCGCTCGCGGACTACGAGGCCGAGGTCCGGCGCGCGCTCATGATCGCCACCGACGCGCTCGTGGACCGGATGAGCGAGGATCCGGCCTTCCGCGCGCTCCACCTGCCGCAGGCGTCCGGCGAACCTCGCGGGGCGCTCACAGAGGCCGCGCAATGTACCGTAGGTCAGCACGCATGAGGCAGACTGTGCTGCGCAAGGAATCCGGCGACTGGGTGAAGGACGTTCCACGTGGACAACGACGACGTAGTGCTCTCAGCACCACTTTTTGCCACCATGGAGGAGGCTGAGACGCGGGCGCTCTTGGCTTCGATGACCAAGATCGAGCTGGCCCGCGGGGATGTGCTCTTCACCGAGGGGCAGCCCGGCGACCGTCTCTACGTCATCCGCGAGGGCAAGATCAAGCTCGGCCGCAGCTCGGGCGACGGACGCGAGAACCTCATCGCCGTCCTCGGCCCCGGTGAGATGTTCGGCGAGCTCTCCCTGTTCGACCCGGGCCCCCGGTCCCTCGGCGCGAGCGCCGTGTCCGACTCGGTCGTCTACGAGCTCGGCCACGCCGCGCTGGTCGCTGCGCTCGAGGAGAACCCCGGAGTGGCGAAGCACCTGCTCACCGCCCTGGCGCGCCGCCTACGCCGCACCAACGAGGCCCTCGCCGACCTCGTCTTCTCCGACGTCCCGGGCCGCGTCGCCAAGGCCCTGCTCGACCTCTCCACCCGGTTCGGCGAGCGGGTCGACGAGGGCATCCGTGTCGCTCACGACCTCACCCAGGAAGAGCTCGCCCAGCTCGTCGGGGCCTCGCGCGAGACCGTGAACAAGGCCCTCGCCGACTTCGCCGGTCGCGGATGGGTCCGCCGTGAAGGACGCGCCGTGGTCCTCCTCGACATCGACCGCCTGGAACGCCGCGCTCGCTGACGTCCACCAGCGTGCAGACGAGGCGGTGCACCCGGTCCGGGTGCACCGCCTCGTCGTCTGTCAGCCGGACGGCTCAGGCCTCCGCGACCTCGACGATGAGCTCGACCTCGACCGGGGAGTCGAGCGGCAGCACCGTGACGCCCACCGCGCTGCGCACGTGCACGCCGGCCGCACCGAAGATCTCCCCCAGCACGAGGCTCGCGCCGTTGATCACCGCGGGCTGGCCGGTGAAGGACGGGTCGCTCGCCACGAAGCCGGTGACCTTGACGATGCGGGTGACCTGGTCGAGG
The DNA here is from genome assembly GCF_001552735.1 of Sanguibacter suarezii NBRC 16159. Lineage (GTDB taxonomy): Bacteria > Actinomycetota > Actinomycetes > Actinomycetales > Cellulomonadaceae > Sanguibacter > Sanguibacter suarezii. The sequence goes on along the minus strand of NZ_BCRT01000007.1, from coordinate 104,990 downwards.
GAACCGATCTCCGAGGCCACGGCTGCGAGGGCGTTGAGCACCGCAGTGCGCGCCAGGTCTGCTGCGACCTCGGGCGATACCAGTCCTTCACCGTCACCGACCTTGCCGGTGACCGCGAGGCGGCCCTCGACGAAGGGCAGCTGGCCCGAGGTCCACACCTGGCGACCTGCTCGCAACGCGGGGACGTACGCGGCCACGGGTGCGGCGACCCCCGGCAGCACGATGCCGAGCTCTGCGAGGCGGCTCGCGACGCTCATGCGCCGTCGCCGGTCGGTCGCTTGAGGTACGCGACGAGGCCGTTGCCGTCCGGACCGGTGACGATCTGGACCAGCTCCCAGCCGTCCGAACCCCACATGTCGAGGATCTGCTTGGTCGCGTGAATCATGAGCGGAACTGTCGAGTACTCCCACGTCTGTGCCATGGTCCGAGGGTAGTCCCCGGCGCCGAGCGCTCGCAGCCCCCGTCTCACGCTCACACAATCCCCCCATGGCGCCACCCGGAGTCTTCAGCGTCGTCGCAAACCGCTCCCGTACTCTGTTCTCATGGCAAACTCTGCGCTCGGTGAGGACGCGTCACCGTCTTCCGGTGCCCCGGCGGCCCGCTCACGTCACTCGGTCAACGTCTTCCAGGCGTTGGCGCTGCTGCTGACCTTTGTCCTGCTCGCCACCGTGGGAGGTGTGCTCGCCGCCGGTCTGGTGATCCCGCTCGCCGCGGGGACCAGCACCATCGCGCAGGGAACCACCCAGGCGTTCTACGACCTGCCCACGGACCTTGAACCGGGTCCGCTCTCGCAGGCCTCGTACATCTATGCCAGCGACGGCACCCCGCTCGCCACCTTCTTCGAGGAGAACCGCGAGGTCGTCCCGCTCACGAGCATCTCTCCCTACCTGCAGAACGCGGTCATCTCGACCGAGGACCGCCGGTTCTTCTCCCACGGCGGCATCGACCCCAAGGGCATGACCCGCGCTGCGGTGAACAACCTGGTGAAGAAGAACGCAGGGACGCAGGGCGCCTCGACCTTGACGCAGCAGTACGTCAAGAACGTGCTCATCGAGAAGGCCAACACCGCTGGCGACGCTGCCGGAGTCGCCGCGGCTCAGGAAGGCTCGATCGACCGCAAGCTCCGTGAGGCCAAGCTGGCAATCTCCCTCGAGAAGCGGATGACCAAGGAAGAGATCCTTGCCGGCTACCTGAACATCGCCCAGTTCGGGCTCAACGTCAACGGCGTGGAGGCAGCGGCTCAGCGGTACTTCGGCAAGACCGCCGCAGACGTGTCCATCGTCGAGGCAGCCACCATCGCCGGGATCACCCAGCGCCCTACGGCCTTCGACCCCACGAACGACCCGGCTGCCTCTGAGCGCCGACGCAACGTCGTCCTGTCCAACATGTACAACGAGGGGTACATCACCAAGGAGGAGTACGAGGCCGCTCGTGCGACGCCGCTGGCGGACACCCTCAACGTGCAACCGATCACCCGTGGCTGCGCCGGCGCCGACGGAGCAGCGTACTTCTGCGACTACGTCACCAAAGTGATCTTGCAGGACCCGGTCTTCGGTGACACGGCCGAGGAGCGCGCCAACCTCCTCAACCGCGGCGGCCTGGAGATCACAACGACCATCGACCTGGGCATGCAGGCGGTGGCTGACGAGGAGCTGCGCCTGGCAGTCCCCGTCGATGACCCCAACGGCATCGCCAACGCGATGGTCACCGTGGAGCCCGGCACCGGCAAGATCCTGGCCATGGCGCAGAACCGAGAGTTCTCGACCGCCCAACCGGCTCCCGCCGGATCGACCTTCGTCAACTACAACACCGACGTCACCCACGGCGGTTCCAGGGGGTTCCAGGCGGGGTCGACGTTCAAGGCCTTCGTACTCGCCCAGTGGCTCCAGGAGGGGCACACGCTGCGCGAGACCGTCAACGCCAACAGGCAGAAGCTGCTGCCAAGCGACTTCGCCGCAACGCCCCGAGACTGCGCGGACCTGCGCGGAGCATCATGGAACCCACGCAACTCCGACGGCGCAGGCCAGGGTATGCGGACCGTCCTCGAGGCGACGGCGAAATCTATCAACACCGCCTACGCGTCGATGTCGAGCAAGCTCAGCCTCTGCAACATCGCTGACATGGCCACGAAGGTCGGCTTCCGTTCTGCGGACGGCGCCCCAGTGGAGAAGGTGATGTCCATGACTCTCGGGGTGCAGAACACCACCCCTCTGTCCATGGCCAGCGCCTATGCGACCTTCGCCTCGGGCGGGATCTACTGCGAGCCGATCGCCATCCTCTCGGTCACGAACGCTGATGGCTCCGACCACCAGGTGCCGCCGGCCGACTGCAAGCCTGTCCTGGACACTGCTACCGCCAACGGCGTCAACTACGCCCTCCAGCAGGTGCTCTCGCCCCAGGGCGGTGCCAAGGCCTCGGTCTTGGCTAACCACACCGCAGCGGGCAAGACCGGGACGACGAACGACAACGGCAACGCCTGGTTCATCGGCTACACCCCGACCCTGTCGACCGCCTACTGGATGGGCAACCCCAACGGCAAGGTCTCGATGCAGAACATCACGATCGCTGGCAAGCCCCACCGCTACGTCTACGGCTCCACGATCGGCGCCCCCACCTGGAAGCGATACATGGACAAGGTCCTGGAGGGCACGCCGAACGTCGGGTTCCCTGAGGTCGGAGAGGCGCAGCTCGGCAAGGCACCCGCGCCGCCCCCCACAGCTCCGGCTGCTCCAGCCGACCCAGGCGCCGGCGGCGACCCGAATGCTCCGGCCCCGAACCCGGGCAACAACGGCCAGGGCAACGGAGGTCCCGGCAACGGCGAAGACCGCGGGAACGACGACTGATGCGACACCCCGTCCTCACCGCGCTCGGTCTCGGCGCGGCAGCTGGCGTCGGCGCGCTCGCCTGGGCCCACCTTGAGACGTCGATGTACACCCTGCGCGAGGTGAGCGTCCCGGTCCTGCCGCCGGGGCAGCCTGACCTGCGCATCCTGCACATCTCTGACCTGCACCTGACCCCCTCCCAGGAGGGGAAGATCGCCTGGGTCCGGTCCCTGGCCGATCTCCAGCCTGACCTCGTGGTGGACACCGGCGACAACATGGCCCACGTCGACGTGCTCCCGTCCCTGGAGTTCGCCCTCGCGCCGCTCCTCGAGCTCCCCGGCGCCTTTGTCATGGGGTCGAACGACTACTTCGCCCCGTCGTTCAAGAACCCCGCGCGCTACCTCCAGGCGGACGCGCGCATCGGCCGGTCCGTCGAGCCGACGCCGCTGCCGGCTGACAAGCTCGCTGCCACCATGACCGCGGCCGGCTGGAAGGACCTCACCAACCGCCGGGACACCGTGGTGGCCGACGGCCGGCGGATCTCCCTCGTCGGGGTGGACGACCCGCACCTGGACCGGGACGAGTTCCCCGCTCCCGTCCCGGCGTCGGGCGCCACCAGCGACCTGCGTCTTGGCGTGACGCACGCCCCGTACACGCGGGTCCTGGACCAGATGCACGAGGACGGCTCTGACGTGATCCTTGCCGGGCACACCCACGGCGGGCAGCTGTGCCTGCCGTTCTACGGTGCGCTGGTGACCAACTGCGACGTCGACCGCGGGCGGGCCAAGGGCCTGCACGGATGGCCGGGCGCTCGCCCGGACGCTGCCGGGGGCGAGGACTCCACCTGGATGCACGTGTGCGCCGGTCTGGGCACCTCCCCGTACGCACCGGTCCGCTTCGCCTGCCGCCCCGAGGCGACGTTGCTCACACTGACCGCTCGCTGACGCCTGGTACGGCGGGGGCCGGTTTCGTATCGCGGCTCGCGTCCGCTATTCTGATCAGGCTCCAGCAGTGAACATCGAAGTGTGATGTGCGCGCCGAAGCAGCTCGGGGTGTGGCGCAGCTTGGTAGCGCGCGTCGTTCGGGACGACGAGGTCGCAGGTTCAAATCCTGTCACCCCGACGAGCAGAGCAGAAGAACCCCCGGTCCACGGACCGGGGGTTCTTCTCGTTCCACGTCGCGGTCGGCGTTCCACCACAGTGGCGACTCAGCGAGACGGCCCTCAGATCAGCGCGGCACCGGCGGGCTCACGAGCTTGCAGGCCGCGAGCACCACCGCCTCACGCCGACGACGACGGACCTCCTCGCCACAGTCCCGCCCCTCGCCCGCGAACAGCCCCGGGTTCTGCTCCCACCCCGTAGCGAGCGCGAAGATCATCGTGATGAGGTCGTCCTCGCGCCAGCGGGGGTCGATGTCGCTGCCCACCATGGCCTGGGCGAGGTCCTGGCCGTGGTTGCCGTGGCGCACGCCCTTCGCCGCCGCGACGGCCGCTCCCTCGCCTTCCAGCCGCGCCCAGGAGAGCATCCTGGCGTGCTCAGGGTGGGCGGTCACGTGGTCGTAGACCGCTCCGGCGAAACCGGGCAGGTCGTGGGGGGTGAAGGGGATGGCTTCGGCGAGCATCGCGAAGTTCTCCTCGATCGTCGCGATGAACAGCGACCGCTTGTCACCGAAGTAGGCGTAGAGCCGTTCCTTGCTGGCATGGGCCGCCGCGGCGATGCGGTCGACTCGCGCCCCGGCCAAGCCGTGCTCGGCGAACTCGATGCGCGCGGCCTCGAAGATCCGCATCCTGGTCGCCAGGCCGTCGCTCCTCATCCTGATATTCTAACCCAACCAACTAGTTCGTTCCGTAAAGGATTATTGACTTCATGACGTCTGCAGCACCCCTGTCTCCCACCGAGACGATCGATCACCCGCCCGAGCACGCCTCCGCCCACCCCCGTCGGTGGTGGCTCCTCGCCGTGATCTCCCTCACCCAGCTCATGGTGGTCCTCGACGGGACCATCGTGAACATCGCCCTGCCCGCCGCTCAGCTCGACCTGGGCATGTCCGACGGCGACCGCACCTGGGTCGTCACCATCTACGCCCTGGCCTTCGGCTCGCTGCTGCTGCTCGGCGGGCGCATCGCCGACTACTGGGGGCGCAAGCGCACCTTCATGACCGGCATGATCGGCTTCGCCATCGCCTCCGGGATCGGCGGCTTCGCCACCTCCACGGAGATGCTGCTCGCCGCTCGTGGGCTCCAGGGCGCCTTCGCCGCCCTGCTCGCCCCTGCGGCGCTGGCCATCCTGACGATCACCTTCCCCTCCGGCAAGGACCGCATCAAGGCATTCGCCGTCTTCGGTGCGATCGCCGGTGGTGGTGCCGCGATCGGCCTGGTCCTGGGTGGGGTGCTCACCGAGTACGTCAGCTGGCACTGGTGCCTGCTCGTCAACATCCCGATCGCCGCTGTCGCGGTCATCGCCGGGTTCCCGCTCATCCGTGAGAGCCGCGCGCACGGAGACACCCGCTACGACATCCCCGGTGCCGTCCTCGTCGTCGCCGGCCTGGGTTCCCTCGTCTACGGCTTCGCTCAGGCGGAGAACGGCTGGGGCCGGCCCCAGACGCTCGTCTTCCTCGCCCTCGGGGTCGTCCTGCTCCTCGCCTTCGTGCGGGTCGAGTCCCGCTCCAACCACCCGCTGCTCCCGCTGCGCGTGCTCGCGCACAAGGCCCGCGGTGGAGCCTTCCTCGTCGCGACGCTGACCGGCGCCGCACTGCTGGGTGGCCTGCTCTTCCTGACCTTCTACTTCCAGATCGTCCTGGGCTACTCCCCCGTGATCGCCGGCGTCGCCTCGCTGCCGATGACCGTGACCATCATGATCTGCGCCCCGCTGCTGTCCAAGGTGCTGCCCCAGGTCGGCGTGCGCCTGCCGATGACCGTCGGTCCGATCATCGCGGCCGCCGGACTGTTCTACATGGCAGCCTTCGTGACCGTCGAGGGCAACTTCGCCGCCCAGGTGCTGCCCGGCGTCGTGCTGCTCGGCATCGGCCTGGCATGCCTCTTCGTGCCGCTGCAGAACGTCGCCCTGTCCGGCGTGGACGAGCACGACGCCGGCGTGGCCAGCGCCGCGGTCTCCTCCGCCCAGCAGATCGGCGGGTCGATCGGCACAGCGCTCATCACCGCCTTCTACGCCGCTGCGGTCACCACCTCGGTGACCTCCGGGTCGGCGCAGATGGAAGCCCTCGTCGACGGCTACTCGGTCGCCTTCGTCTGGGCCGGCGCCCTCATCCTGTGCGCCGCGCCGATCTCCTTCTTCCTCATCTCCATGTCCAAGAAGGACCTGCTCGACGCACCGGACGTCGTCCACGTGGGCTGACCAGCCTGAGACACCCCCTGCACGACGACGGCCCACCGGTTCTCCGGTGGGCCGTCGTCGTGCAACGGGTCAGGAGTTGTCCAGCAACCAGCCGGGGTTGTCCGGATCCATGATCTCCGCGGTCCCCAGCTCGCCCAGGTTCACCGTCACCGGTGAGTCGACGTCGACCCCGTCAGGCACCTCGACGTAGGAGGTCGTGGGTGCGAGGTCGTTGGTGGCGGGCCCATCGGCGTCAGCCATCTCGAGGGTGATGGTGATCGTCTGGCCGTCCGCGGTCGCCGCGGTGGCCACGAGAGGGTTGGAGCTGGAGCTGATGGTCATCACCCACAGCTCGCGCTCACGGTCCGCGACCCATCCAGCACCTGCCCCGGCGTCGGCGGGGACCGAGACTCCCTCCGGCGTGCCACGGACGTAGTCCGGGTCGGCGCTCGTGGCCTCACCCGGGCTTTCGATCGGCTCCCCGTCGATGCCGTCGTTGCCGCAGCCGACGAGCGCGGTCGTCGCGATCACCGCTCCGAGACCCCACCGCACCACTGTGCGCTTCTTCATGGTCGTTGCCTCCATCATCCGTCAGACGGTCGGCACGCGGAGCGGCCTGGACCAGACCACCGTACCTACGGCAGCCACCCTCCGACACTTCAGAACGGCCAGATGACGGGCACCAGGAAGGTCGCCACCACGACGAAGAATGCCGCGAGCGGCAGCCCGAGCTTCCAGTAGTCCCCGAAGCGATACCCGCCCGGTCCCAGGACCATCGTGTTGGCCGGGGTCGCCACGGGCGTCAAGAAGGCTGCCGCGGCCGAGACGGTCACCGCCATGAGCAGGGGCAGGGGCGACAGCCCCGCGTCGAGGGCGACGGCCACCGCGATCGGGGCGATGATCAGCGCAGTGGCCATGTTGCTGATGAGCTGACCCAGGACGAGTGTGACCACCGAGATCCCCAGGATCAGCAGATGCGGCTGGTCCGCACCGACAAGGGTGATGAGGGAGGTCGCCAGGGACTCGGCCACCCCAGTCTCCTCCATCGCGACGGACAACGGGATCATGCCTCCCACCAGCAGCAACGTGGTCCACGAGATGGATCGGTGCGCCTCAGCGACGGTCACCACCCGCGCGAGGACCATGGCGCACGCGGCCAGCACCGCGGCGATCGACGCTGGGACGATGCCGGAGGCGAGCAGCACGACCATCGCCGCCACGATGATCAGGGCGGGCTTGGCCCTGGGGCCCAGCGGCACGGCCTGACGGCGGATCATCTGCGGGGAGTCCACGACGATGACGGCGGAGTCCGTGGTGTTGATGTCGAGCGCCTCCCACGGACCGCGCAGCAGCAAGGCGTCCCCGGCTGCCAGCACCGTCTTGCCGAGGTTCTCCCCTCCCCGCTGGATCGCCACGATGAGAAGGTCACCGCTCTCGGTGATCATCCCCGGGAACACCGTCTGGCCGATGAGCTCTGAACGCGGTGCGACCACGACCTCGGAGACGCCGTGCTCCCGGCTGATCAGGTCGATGTCCTCGGGCACGGCGTACTGCATGGCCAGGATGTTGGCGTGCTGGCTCAGGTCCCTCGGGATCGAGTCAGCCGTGCGGGCAGGGAGCAGCCGAGGACCGAGGGTCACCGTGATGAGGATCGTCCCGATCACGAGAGGGATCCCCACCAGCGCGAACTCGAAGAATCCGAAGGTGCCGTGACCGGCCCCTGCGGCGATCTCCGAGACCAGCACGTTGACCGGCGTACCGGTCAGGACGAGCAGGGACCCGGCGTGCGCCCCGAAGGCCAGCGGGATGAGGAGCCGCGAGGGGCTGAGGTGCAGCCTGACGGCCGTCACGACCACGAGCGGCAGCAGGGCGGCGACGGCGCCGTTGACGCTGATCAACGCGGTCACCACGGCGACCACCGCCATGATGAGCACGAGCAGCTTGCGCTGGTCCCCGCCGGCTCTCTCGACCAGGCGCTGCCCAGCCCATGCCGTCACACCTGAGGCATCAAGCCCGTCGCTCACCACGAACAACGCCGCGATGAAGATGACGACAGGGTCGCCGAAGCCTGCGAAGACCTGCTCGACGGTGAGAACTCCGGTGAGGTACAGCGCGAGGGCGACCCCGACAGCGACGATGCCGACCGGGATCTTGTTGGCCACGAAGACGACCACCGCGACCAGAAGCACCACCACGGTGATCCACATGTCGCTCACACACACCGACAGTACTGCCGGGTTCTACCGGTCGCGAGCCCTCGCAGACAGGTGGTGCGGCCCGTCGGTGGGTTCCCCCTCTGCCGGGTGGGCGGCCCGCCGGCCGCCCACCGCACCACTAGCGTCCGGCGCCTACCGCACGGCGACTGCGAGCTGCGGCGGCGAGCTCTCGGAGCAGGTCTGCCGTGGTGTCCCAGTCGATGCACGCGTCCGTGACGGACTGCCCGTACGTGAGGCCCTCGGCCGCGGGCTTCTGCGCCCCCGCCACGAGGAAGCTCTCGATCATGATCCCGGCGACACCGTCGTTCCCGGCCGCGACGGACCCGGCGATCTCGCGGACCACCTCGGCCTGACGGACGTGGGACTTGCCGGAGTTGCCGTGGCTCGCGTCGATCATCAGGCGAGGCTCGAGGCCCGCCGCGGTGACGACGTCGAGGGCAGCGGCGACGGAGGCGTCGTCGTAGTTCGGTCCCCCGCGCCCACCCCGCAGGATGACGTGGCAGTCCGGGTTGCCGGTCGTGGCGACCGCGGCGGCCCGGCCCTGCGCGTCGATCCCGAAGAAGGTGTGCTCTGCCGCGGCCGTCACGCAGCCGTCGACGGCCGCCTGGACGTCGCCGTCGGTCGCGTTCTTGAAGCCCACGGGCATCGAGACGCCGGAGGCGAGCTGGCGGTGGACCTGGCTCTCGGGGTTGCGGGCGCCGATCGCGCCCCAGGAGACGGCGTCGGCGATGTACTGCGGACTGGTCGGCTCGAGGAACTCGCACGCGGCCGGGACACCCTCGGCGAGCACGCCGAGCAGCACCTCACGGGCGAGGCGCAGCCCGCGGTGGACGTCGAAGGTGTTGTCCATGCCGGGGTCGTTGATGAGTCCCTTCCACCCGACCGTGGTGCGTGGCTTCTCGAAGTACACGCGCATGACGATGCACAGGTCCTGCGCCAGCTCGCGCTCGAGGGCGGCGAGGCGGCGCGCGTAGTCGAGAGCGGCGACCGGGTCGTGCACCGAGCACGGCCCGACGACGACGAGGAGCCGGTCGTCGGTGCCGTTCATGATGGTGCGCACGCCCTCGCGGCTGCGGGCGACGAGGTCTGCCGCCTCCGGGGAGAGCGGGAGCTCGGCGAGCATGTCGGCCGGGGCGGGCAGCGGATCGAGCGCACGGATGCGCAGGTCGTTGGTGCGCTGGGAATCCATGTCGATCTCCGAGGGTGAGAGTGGCTGCGTGAGCGTGGGGGTGGACACGAGGTGAGGCTCCGAATCTGGCGGGTCTGTGGTCTGAGGGGGCGCTCAGACGGAGCCGCAGCGGCCTACCGGTGTCACGGAGTCGGCCCGTCTGAAACGACGAAGGGCCACAACGCATACGCGTCGAGGCCCTGTGCTGGCTCCGGGTGGAAAGTTGGTCAGGCGATCGCCCGCTGAGCTCCACCAAGAGCCAGCGTAAAGCGCCAATACGAACGATGTCCGGTCACGCGTCGAGGCTAACACAAGCCCCGCCCCCGCTGAGTGCACGATCCTGTACGCGAAACGCCGGGGCGACACGCGCGTTTTCGTGCTCTCAGCGGAGGGGGGTCAGTGAGTCAGGCGGGCGGCGACTAGCTCGGCTACCTGGACGGCGTTGAGGGCGGCGCCCTTGCGCAGGTTGTCGTTGCTCACGAACATCGCCAGGCCGCGGCCGCCGGGGACGGACTGGTCCACCCGGATGCGACCGACGAAGCTCGGATCAGCGCCCGCGGCCTCGAGCGGGTTGGGCACGTCAGCCAGCTCGACGCCGGGAGCGGCGGCGAGCAGCTCGCGCGCCTCGTCCGGGGTGATCGCCCGGGAGAACTCGGCGTTGATCGCGAGGGAGTGCCCGGTGAAGACGGGCACTCGCACGCAGGTGCCCGCGACGGCGAGGTCGGGCAGGCCAAGGATCTTGCGGGACTCGTTGCGCAGCTTCTGCTCCTCGTCGGTCTCCTCGGAGCCGTCCTCGACGATCGAGCCGGCCAGCGGCACGACGTTGAAGGCGATGTTCTTCACGTACTTGGCCGGCTCGGGGAGGGTGACCGCCGCGCCGTCGTGCACGAGGGCCAGGGTGTCCTGCTCGACCGCGGCGCGCACCTGGGTGTCGAGCTCGGTCGCCCCGGCGAGGCCGGACCCGGAGACGGCCTGGAAGGTCGTGACGATGAGGCGTTCCAGCCCGGCGGCGTCTGCCAGCGGCTTGAGGACCGGCATGGCGGCCATGGTGGTGCAGTTGGGGTTGGCGATGATGCCCTTGGGCGCGTTCTCGATCGCCTCCGGGTTGACCTCGGAGACCACCAACGGCACCTCGGGGTCCAGCCGCCATGCGGAGGAGTTGTCGATGACGATGGCTCCGGCCGCCGCGAAGCGCGGCGCCTGCTCCTTCGAGGTGGACCCGCCGGCGGAGAAGAGGGCGATGTCGATCCCGGACAGGTCCGCGGTCGCGGCGTCCTCGACGACGATGTCCTCGCCGCGCCACGGCAGGGTGGTGCCGGCCGAGCGGGCGGAGGCGAAGTAGCGGATCTGGGCGACCGGGAAGTCGCGCTCGACGAGCAGGCGGCGCATGACAGCACCGACCTGACCGGTGGCTCCGACGACGGCGACGTTCACGCCTGATGCACTCATGGGTGGGCTCTTTTCACGAAGACACGTTCACAGCAGATGATGACGCTCGCCGCGGCGAGCGGGAGGCGCGACGGCGCGGAAGACGCGCCGTCGCGCGACGGGGGGCGCGGTCAGCGGCCGGTGCCGCCGTAGACGACGGCCTCGCCCTCGCCGTCCAGGCCGAAGGCGGAGTGCACGGCGCGCACGGCGTCGTCCAGGCTGTCCTCGCGGGTGACCACGGAGATGCGGATCTCCGAGGTGGTGATCATCTCGATGTTGATCCCGGCGTCGCGCAGCGCGCCGAAGAGGCGGGCGGAGACTCCGGGGTGCGACTTCATGCCCGCCCCGACGAGGGAGATCTTGCCGATCTGGTCGTCGTACTGCAGCGATCCGAAGCCGATCTCCTCGCGGACCGCGTTGAGCGCGGTCATCGCGATCGGGCCGTCGTCCTCGGGGAGGGTGAAGGAGATGTCGGTCAGGCCGGTCGAGGCTGCGGAGACGTTCTGGACGATCATGTCGATGTTCGCGCCGGCGCTCGCCACGACCTCGAAGATGCGAGCGGCGGTGCCGGGGACGTCGGGGACGCCCACGACGGTGATCTTGGCCTCGCTGCGGTCGTGCGCGACTCCAGAGATGATCGGGTCTTCCATGGCTTCTTCTCCTGCGCTCTGGCTGGCCGCGGCGGGCGCGGGGATGGCGGTGACGAGGGTCCCTTCCTTGCCCGAGAACGAGGACCGGACGTGGATGGGGACGTTGTAGCGGCGGGCGTACTCCACGCACCGCAGCGCGAGGATCTTCGCGCCGCTGGCCGCCATCTCGAGCATCTCCTCGTAGGTGATGCGGTCGACCTTGCGGGCCGAGGGGACGATGCGCGGGTCGGCGGTGAAGATGCCGTCCACGTCGGTGTAGATCTCGCAGACGTCGGCGCCGAGGCCGGCGGCGAGCGCGACGGCGGTCGTGTCGGAGCCTCCGCGTCCCAGCGTCGTGACGTCGTTGGTGTTGAGGGTGACCCCCTGGAACCCGGCGACGATCGCGACCGAGCCCTTCTCGATGGTCTCCCGGATGCGCCCCGGCACGACGTCGACGATGCGCGCCTTGCCGTGCACGGCGTCGGTGATCAGACCGGCCTGCTGGCCGGTGAAGGACTTCGCCTTGACGCCCAGGTTGTTGATGGCCATCGCCAGCAGGGACATCGAGATGCGCTCACCTGCGGTGAGGAGGATGTCCATCTCCCGCGAGGGAGGCAGCGGGGTGACCTGCTGGGCGAGGTCGATGAGCTCGTCGGTCGTGTCGCCCATCGCGGAGACCACGACGACGACGTCGTTCCCGGCCCGCTTGTACTCGGCGATCCGCTTGGCTACGCGCTTGATGCTCTCGGCATCGGAGACGGATGATCCGCCGTACTTCTGCACTACAAGTGCCACGTGCTTGCTCCGTTACGTTGCTGGTCCCGTCGATCTAAACGTCCACCAGGTGCTGTCCGAACGCCCCGAGTCTAGGGGGGACGAGGCACAAACACCACTGTCGTCCAGCCGCGGGATCCCACATGGGCCTCTTGCCCGATCCGTCGCGGTTGTAGGATCACGGCCATGACGAGCGACCTGCCCTCCCCGTCCCCTGCCTACGGGATCGTCCCCGGCCCCGCGCCCGCGGACCCGTCGTCGGAGTTCGGGGTGATCGCCCACGGCGTGCAGCGCCGCTTCGGCTCGGTCACCGCGGTGGCCGGCATCGACCTGCGTGCCCGGCGCGGCGCGGTCACCGCGCTCATCGGACCGAACGGCTCAGGCAAGACGACGCTCATGCTCATGCTCGCCGGGCTCCTGGCCCCCGACGCCGGCAGGATCCTCGTCGGCGGCCACGACCCGGTGACCCAGAACTATTCGGCCCGATCCCAGGTGGGGTGGATGCCCGACGTCTTCGGCACGTGGGACTCCCTCACCGCCCGGGAGGTGCTCGTCACGACCGGGGCGACGTACCGGATGAGCCCGGAGCACTCACGCCAGCGCGCCGCCGAGCTCCTGGCGACCGTGCACCTGACCGACCTCGCCGACGCCCCCGCGCACGTGCTCTCCCGCGGGCAGAAGCAGCGCCTGGGACTGGCCCGGGCCCTCGTGCACGACCCGGCCGTGCTCATCCTCGACGAGCCCGCCAACGGGCTGGACCCTCGTTCCCGGATCGAGCTGCGTACCCTGGTCCGCTCCCTCGCCGCCCGCGGCACGACCGTGCTCGTCTCCAGCCACATCCTCACCGAGCTCGACGAGATGGCCGACGACGCGGTCTTCATCTCCCGCGGGCGGACCGTCGCCCAGGAGTCCGTGGTCGAGGCGCGCGTGCACCACCGCACGTGGCGAATCAAGGCGCTGACCCCGGAGCCGCTGCTCGGCTGGCTCCGGTCGGTCAACCTGCCCTGCGCCGAGCACGCCGACGGCGGGCTGCTCATCCAGATCGGCGGCGAGGAAGCAGCGGCCCGGCTGCTGCGCGACGCGATCGTGGCCGGCGTCCCGGTCGTGTCCATGTCCCCCTCCGGCGGAGCGCTGGAACAGACCTATCTCTCCCTCGACGAGGACCGACGATGAGCCACCCCTATCCCGCCGCCCCGGCGACGAAGCCCACCCCCGTCGGCCACCCGGCCCAGCGTCCGCGCGGGGACTGGTCGCTGTCCTGGCACGGGGTGCGTACGGTCGCCCGGCTCGAGCTGACCCAGCGGCTGCGCTCGACCCGGTGGAAGGTCGCCCTCGGTGTGTGGTTCCTCGTCGTCGGGGCGATCTGCCTGCTCATCAGCACGACGGTCACCACCAACAGCACCCGCAGCATCGAGACCGGTCCGCTCATGTTCGGGCTCAACGTCATGTTCATCCTGTCGATGGGGTTGCTGGTCACCCCTACCTTGAGCTCGGCGGCCATCAACGGCGACCGGATCGCCGGGACCCTCGCGATCCTTCAGGTCACGCTGCTCACCTCGGCGGAGATCGCGATCGGCAAGGTGCTCGCCGGGTGGGTGGCCTCGCTGGCCTTCCTGGTCATCAGCGTGCCGTTCATCCTCTGGTCCTTCCTCGCCGGCGGGGTCCCGGTCACCGCTGTGCTGAGCACCCTGGTGCTCGTCACCCTCATGCTGGGGGTGGTCTCGGCCATCTCGTTGGGCTTCTCGGCGCTGGTCTCCAAGCCGACCGGCTCCACCGTGCTGTCCTACCTCACGGTCGCGGCCCTGGCCTTCGGCACCCTGATCGTCTTCCTGCTCACTCTCATCCCGATGACCAGCACCCAGCAGTCGAGCGTTCTCCAGGCGAGCGAGTGGGACGCCACGACGGGCGAGGTGACGGCCTGCGAGGTGCAGTTCACGCAGGAGCGCGTGATGCACACCGAGCGCACGTGGTGGCTGCTCGCGATGAACCCCTACGTGGTCGTGGCCGACGCCGCGCCGGGCCACGAGACCTTCGACGTCATGCGCCTCGATCCCCTGAGCGGCATCCGCGAAGGCGTGCGGGTGGCCCGCAACGGGGCCTCGGAGCCCTCGTCCAGCTGCCCGGCAGAGATCTCCGGGGTCGAGGAACAGGTGCCCTCGACGGCGCCGGTGTGGCCGCTCGGCCTCGCGATCAACCTGCTGCTGGGGGCCGGGGCGATCGCGCTGACCGTGCGGCGGCTGCGGATCCCGCAGGGGAAGCTGACGCGCGGGACCCGCGTCGCCTGAGTCTCGGTCGGCTGACCGTCAGGACTGGAGGGCGTCGTACTCCGCCTCGGCGGCGACGTCGTCGGCCACGTCCAGGCGCAGGTGGCCCAGGATGAGCTGGAGGACGCGCAGCGTGCTCGCGGCACGCTCACCCCAGATGGACAGGTAGGAGAACTGCCACCACCACAGCGCCTCGATCTCGTTGCCCGCCTCGAAGTGCGCCAGGCCCTGGGTGAGCGCTGAGGCGATGGTGGCGAGGTCGGCGGAGATGGACGAGCCGCCGAGCTCGGCGCCCAGCACGGGGTCGATGACCTCGACGTACTCGTCGATCCCTTCGAGGACCTGGGCCAGGCCCAGACGCAGGGGGTCGAGGTCGGTCTCTTCACCGGCGTCGGGCTCGAAGCGTGCCGACGGGACGACGTCGACCATCGCGCCCAGGCGCGCACCTGCTCCGAGGATGTCTGAGGTGGCCAGCAGCAGCAGCGGGATCGCCGCCTCGGGCGCCGCGCCGGAGGCGACCTCGGCGCAGGTCTGCAGGAACCGCTTGGCCTGCGGCACGACTGCGGCGGAAACCGACTGCAGGTCGGATGCCGTTGTCACGTCAACCACCGACGACCCTCCGTCCCTCGAACGCCCGCCCGAGGGTGACCTCGTCGGCGTACTCCAAGTCTCCCCCGACAGGCAGGCCGGACGCGAGGCGAGTGACCCGCAGCCCCATGGGGCCGAGCAGCCGGGCGAGGTACGTCGCGGTGGCCTCCCCCTCGACGTTGGGGTCCATCGCGAGGATGACCTCCTGGACCGCGCCGTCGGCGAGGCGGGTGAGCAGCTCTTTGATCCGCAGGTCGTCGGGTCCGACGTTGTCGATCGGGTTGATGGCTCCGCCGAGCACGTGGTACTTGCCCCGGAACTCCCGGGTCCGCTCGATCGCCACGACGTCCTTGGCTTCTTCCACGACGCAGATCACGGCGAGGGAGCGGCGGGGGTCCTGGCAGATGCGGCACTGCTCGGCCTCTGCGACGTTGCCGCAGATCTCGCAGAACCGCACGCGGAGCTTGACCTCGGTCAACGCGTCGGCGAGCCGGCGGGCGTCGTCGGCGTCTGCCGCGAGGAGGTGGAACGCGATCCGCTGCGCGCTCTTGGGCCCGATGCCGGGAAGCCGGCCGAGCTCGTCGATCAGGTCTTGGACTGCGCCTTCATACACAGCCCAAGCCTACGTCGAGCCGGGGCCCGCTCAGACCTCGGAGTCGAGGATCTCCTCGATGACCACGCCACCCAGGATCTGGGCGACCAGCGGGGCGCCGACCTGCCCCGAGGACGCGAGGTCCTCGTCGTCAGGCTGGGGGTCGTCGACGATCTTCGCCCGAGCCTCTTCCTGGGCGCGGCTCGCGGCCACGCGGCGCTCGGCGGCCTGACGCGGGCTCTCGGTGGGGGCCGTGCCTCCGGCCGGGCGGCTCCGCGCGAACTCCGGCGCAGGTTCGTGGTCGAAGTCGCCGGGTGGCTCCTCCCCGAACTCCACCGTGGCAACAGCCACGGGAGCGTCCGCTGGGCTGGCGGCGCGGTCCTCGCTGGACTCGGTGCCGGGCTCAGCGGCCGGACGGGGTGCCGCTGCCGGGGATGCCGGCGCCGACGGACGTGAGGGCACGGCGGCCGCAGCCGGTGGAGGCGTCGCGGGGGTCGCCGGCGTCGCGGGGACGTCCCAGGACGCGGCCGCAGCAGCCGGGTCGATGCCCGCGACGGTCCCGACCGGGACCGAGCGGGCTGCGGGGCTCTGCGCTCCGGGGTCTGTCGCGGCAGGTCGGGCCGGGGCCCGGCCGGGCTCCTCGATCCCGCCCTCGACGCGCACGTCGAAGCCGAGCGTCTCGCGGATGGCGCGCTGGACGAGCTCAGCGCCCGGCCCGTTGCGGAAGGCCGTGGCCAACCCCGCCGAGGCGAAGGTGAGCCGCAGCGTGGAGTCGGTGAGCTCGGCGACCTGGGCGTTCTGGGCCACGAGGGCCCACGTCGCCTTGCGCAGGCGGCTCAGGGTGTCGAGCACCTCGGGCCACCGGCGGCGCAGCATGTCCGTGGTCGACGCCGCGGAGGACCCAGCACTGGTCCCATCGCTGGTCGCGGGAGCCTCCGCGGCGACCGGCGCGGGGATGGTCTGGACGGGCGCCGCTGCGGCGGGCGCCGGATGGGCCGGAGCCGGGTCGTGGGAGACGGGCGGCGCAGCCTGATGGTTGGTGGGCGCGGGAGGGCTCGCTGCGGGGGTCGCTGCGGGCGCCGGGGGCCTCGACGTCGCGCCGGTGTCCGTGGTGTCCCACGGGGGCGGTTCGATACCGGCCGGAGCTGCGGGAACCGAGGTGGTCGCAGCCGCGGTGGTCACAGCCGGTGCGGGCGCAGCAGGTGCGGGTGCAGGAGCGGCGGCAGGCTCGGCCGGCGCGGGCGCAGCAGCCGGGGCAGCGGGCGCGGAGACGCTCGAGACCGTCGCGGCGGGTGCCGGCGGCGTCGCGGTCACGGCAGGGGCCACAGGCGCGCTGGCGACCGTGCCGGACGCGCTCGGGTGCAGCAGCGCCCCGCTCGCCAGGCCGCGCTCGAGGCGGTCAAGACGTGCGCCGATCCCGGCCGTGGTGTCGTCCACAGCGGGCAGCAGCAGCCGGGCGCACAGCAGCTCCAGGTGCAGCCTTGGCGAGGTAGCACCGCTCATCTCGGTGAGTGCGGCGTTGACCACGTCAGCCGAGCGGGACAGCTCGCTCGCCCCGAGGTTGGTCGCCTGGGTGCGCATCCGGGCCAGCTGGTCGGCTGGCACCGAGCGGAGCACCGCCTGCGCGGAGTCCCCCGAGACGGCGAGCACGATGAGGTCGCGCAGACGCTCCAGGAGGTCTTCGACGAAGCGGCGCGGTTCGTGCCCGGTCGCGATGACATGGTCGACCACGCGGAACATCGACGCGCCGTCACGGGCGGCCAGCGCGTCCACGACGTCGTCGAGCAGGGTGACGTGGGTGAAGCCGAGCAGCGCCACGGCGCGCTCGTAGTCCAGGGTGGCGCCCTCGGCACCGGCCATGAGCTGGTCGAGCACGGAGAGGGAGTCACGCACCGAGCCGCCGCCGGCACGCACGACCAGAGGCAGCACGCCCGCCCCGACCTCGATGTTCTCGCTCGCGGCGAGGGAGGCCAGGTAGGACTGCAGCGTCTCGGGGGCGACGAGGCGGAAGGGGTAGTGGTGGGTCCGCGAGCGGATGGTCCCGATGACCTTCTCCGGCTCCGTCGTGGCGAAGATGAACTTCAGGTACTCCGGCGGTTCTTCGACGATCTTGAGCAGGGCGTTGAAGCCCTGCGCGGTGACCATGTGAGCCTCGTCGAGGATGAAGATCTTGAAGCGGTCGCGCGACGGGCTGAAGGTCGCACGCTCGCGGAGCTCGCGGGCGTCGTCGACACCACCGTGGCTCGCCGCGTCGATCTCGACGACGTCGAGGCTCCCGGGTCCGCCGCGGGCCAGCTCCACGCACGACTCGCACTCCCCGCACGGGGTGTCCGACGGCGTCTCGGGGGTGTTGCGGGCGCAGTTGAGGATCCGCGCGAGGATGCGCGCGGACGTCGTCTTGCCGCAGCCTCGCGGCCCGGAGAACAGATAGGCGTGGTTGACGCGGTTGGAGCGCAGAGCCTGCATGAGAGGCTCCGTCACGTGCTCCTGACCGATCACCTCGGCGAAGTTCTCGGGACGGTAGCGGCGGTACAGGGCTGTGCTCACACCGCAACCTTAGACGGTGCGTCTGACATCCCCGGCCCGGCCTCGGCGCCGCGGGGCCCCGCGGCGCCCGTCACCGGTGCAGAGCCTTCTTCGCCAGCCCGTTGCCGATGAACTGCGCCGTCTGCACGAGCAGGATGATGATGATCACCGTCACCAGCGTGACCTGCTCGTCGAACTTCTGGTACCCGAAGCGGATGGCGAAGTCACCGAGCCCACCACCGCCGATCGCACCAGCCATCGCCGACATGTCCACGACACCGACGAAGAGGAAGGTGAAGCCGAGGATCAGCGGTGCGAGCGCCTCGGGGACGATGACCGACCAGATGATCCGCAGCCGCGAGGCACCCATCGCCCGGGCGGCCTCGACCACACCAGGATCGAGGGCCACGAGGTTCTGCTCGACGATCCGCGAGAAGGCGAAGGCAGCCATGAC
Source organism: Sanguibacter suarezii NBRC 16159 (assembly GCF_001552735.1). Lineage (GTDB taxonomy): Bacteria > Actinomycetota > Actinomycetes > Actinomycetales > Cellulomonadaceae > Sanguibacter > Sanguibacter suarezii. The sequence continues at coordinate 86,197 of NZ_BCRT01000007.1, read as the reverse complement.
CGTCATCGGGAAGATCACTGCTGCAGTGCCGATGGTCGCCCCCGTGAGCTGCAGGGTGACCGGGCGGACAGCGGTGATGAAGATGATGAAGGGGATCGGCCGGATGATGTTGACGAGCACGTTGAGCACGTTGAACACCACGACGTTGGGGAACAGGTTCCCCTTGCGGGTGACATAGAGGCCCAGCCCGATGAGCAGGCCGAAGAACCCGCCCACCAGCAGCGTGATCGAGACCATCTGGAGCGTCTCGCCGAAGGACTGGACGAGCTTGGGCCACAGTGCGGTCCAGTCGGTGCTCATAGCTTCTCCGTTCCGGGTGCGTAGGCGTCCGGGTCAGCCAGGGGATGGGCAGCCGTCCCGAGGTCGACCACCCGGGTGTAGCCCCTCAAGGTCGCGACGCAGCGGTCGACGTCCGCCGTGTCACCGATCAGCTCCCAGGTCAGGGATCCGAAGGGACGCTCGGTCACCTCGCTGATCCCGCCGAAGATGATGCTGCCCTGGACGGAGTTGGCGTTGAGCACGTCGGTGATGCGCCCGCCGGAGGTCCCGTCCTCATGGACGGAGACGGTGATGAGGCGGTTGGGGTGGCGCCGACGCAGCCGGACGAGGGCGTCCTGGCTCGGGCGGTCCTTGATCGTCGCCTCGACGAACCGGCGGGTGGCCGGGTGACGGGGGTTGGCGAAGACGGAGTAGACGTCGCCGAGCTCGACGACCTTGCCCTGCTCCATGACCGCGACCCGGTCGCAGATCGTCTTCACGACGTCCATCTCGTGGGTGATGACCACGACGGTGATGCCGAGCTCGGCGTTGACCTTCTTGAGCAGGGCGAGGACGTCTTGCGTCGTCTCGGGGTCCAGGGCGCTGGTCGCCTCGTCGGCGAGCAGGATGCTGGGGTTGGTGGCGAGGGCGCGGGCGATGCCCACGCGCTGCTTCTGCCCGCCGGAGAGCTGGGCCGGGCGCTGCTTGGCCTTGTCCGCGATCCCGACGAAGTCGAGCAGCTCGGCGACCCGGGCCTTGCGCTTGGCCTTGGGCCAGCGGGCCACCTCGAGCGGGTAGGCGATGTTCCCGGCGATGGTGCGGGAGTTGAGCAGGTTGAACTGCTGGAAGATCATGCCGATCCCGGCGCGGACCTCGCGCAGCGCACCCTCGGACAGCCCGGTGATCGGGCGTCCGTCGACCTCCACGGTGCCGGCGCTGGTCAGCTCGAGGGCGTTGATCAGCCGAACGAGGGTGGACTTGCCGGCTCCGGAGTAGCCGATCACCCCGAAGATCTCTCCCCGGGCGATGTCCAGGGTGACGCCGTCGACCGCGTTGAACGGTCCCGTGTCCCCCACAAATGTCTTGGTGACGTCGCTGAACCGCACCATCGCGGACGTGGTGCCGCTCATCCTTGCTCCGTTCCCTGACAACCGTATGACCCCCACATCTTGCCAGTCCCCTTCCTCACCTGCCCCATCCCCAGGTCACCCCACCTGCTCCAGGCGCTGCACGCCCGACCAAGGACGTGGCGCTCGGGGCGGCACGTCCTGGTCGGGCTCAACGGAGGAGCGGGCGGGGTGAGCGGGAGCCGCCGACCGGCGGCTGACGGGTCAGGAGAGCGAGGACTGGATGCCGGAGAGGATCTCCGCGAGCTCAGCGGGGGTCTTGTGGACGAGAACCGCGGTGTTGAGCGAGGCGTCCTGGAGCGCTGCCTCGACCTCAGCCGACTGGGAGATCTCCACGAGCTTGGCGAAGGTCTCGTTGTCCTTGTCCTCGGCGCGGGAGACCCAGATGTTGATGTATGGCTGGGCACCGTCAGACTCGGCGGAGTCCGCGGCCAGAGCATCGTTCGGGTCGAGGCCCGAGTCCTTGACGAAGTCGTTGTTCACGACGGCGCCGTCGACGCTGTCAAGGTTGAGCACCGTCTGGGTCGCGTCGATCGGGGTGACCTTGACGCGTGAGGTGTCCAGGACGTCCAGCTCGGACGAGGTGGCCGAGCCGCCGTCCTTGAGCTCGATGAGGCCGACGTCACGCAGCACCAGGAGCGCGCGGGCGAGGTTGGACGGGTCGTTGGGGACGACGATCTCGGCGCCCTCGGGGATCGCCTCGAGCGAGTCGTACTTGGTGGAGTACAGGCTCAGCGGGTAGATGGCCGTCGACCCGATCGGGGTGAGGTCTTCGCCCGCGTTCACGTTGTAGTCCGCGAGGTACTGCAGGTGCTGGAACTGGTTGAGGTCGAGCTCACCTGAGGTCAGCGCCGGGTTGGGCAGCGGGTAGTCGCTCAGGTCGATGATGTCGACGTAGATGCCTGCCGCCTCGGCCTGCTCCTCGAAGACGGACCACTGGTCGTCCGCTGCTGCGCCCACGACGCCGATCTTGATGGGGTCGTCCTTCTCGCCGGAAGCCGCTTCGGAGTCCGAGCCCGAGCAGGCTGACAGGGAGAAGCTGAGTGCCGTGACGAGCGCGAGGGCGCCGAAGGCCTTGGCGGCGCGGGTGGTGCGGATCATGAGGGGGTTCCTTCCGGTGTGCGCTCGGTCGGCGCAGTGTGGGCTCGGCGCAGGGCCGACGTTGAGGTCTGGAGAATCGGTGCACGTGCGGGCCGTCGGCCACGGACGCGGGAGCCGCGGCTGGGACGCCGACGGCGAGAGAGGGTGCCGCTGGCGCGGCGATCACCGGGAGGAGATCCCGATCCGGGTGTGTCGCAGGTCAGCGACAGCACCCGCCGGGCATGAGGCCCGCACGGCAGCACATCATCGGGCGGCGCGAGGCGCTGGCCCGGATGACGGTGGCGTGGGTGGTCGTGATCATGGGATCTATGATGCGCGCCGCCTCGCGCAGATCTCAACCTGAGAGCCGGAAAATCTCACGCCTCGGTACATTAGGCGCTCGCATGGCAAGACGACCGGGGCGAACCCTCTGAAATCCCCTCCCCGGGAGCACAAAAGGACCCCCCGCACACCCATCAGAGCTCACCTGCCCTTGCTGCCTTCCGGCCCTGGGGGAGTTCAGTGAGATGACGCCGTACGAGGGGTCTGCCCACAGCCTAACGCAAGCGGGCCGTCCAGTGCGAAACCCGCCGAGGCGCAGCCACCCGCCCCACGTCCGCCCTCGTCACAGCCTCACGACGACGGCCCGAGGCACCCGATTCGGTCCACAGCCGTCTGTCCGGTATTCTCATCGGGCTGGCTTCAACCAGTGCGTGCTGGAGGATTCGCCTAGTGGCCTATGGCGCCGTCTTGGAAAGGCGGTTGGGTTAACGCCCTCGGGGGTTCGAATCCCCCATCCTCCGCAGCATCGAAGGGTCCGTGACGTTCATCGTCACGGGCCCTTCGTCGTTTCCTCGCCCGGCACGCGCGGCACCCCGGTGCTTCAATGAACAGGTGGACGCCACGTTCAACGCGCCTCTCCCGCCGCGACCGAGCTCAGCCCAGACCGGCCTGCTCATCGCGTCATCGCTGGTGTCGGAGACCTTCGTCCCCTCCCTCGCCCCGCGCAGCTCCCTCGACCAAGGCATCATCACCGGCCTGTCCGTCGGCTCCCACTACCTCGTCGCGGTCGCGGCCCAGGACCTGCTGTCCGACGTCGCTCACCAGCTCATCGACTCCACCTTCCTGCGCGGAGCGGGCTGGCTCGACGACGCCCAGCGGGTCCGGTTCCTGGAAGGAGTGGTGGACCTGTGCGCGGTGCCGATCGGCTGCGCCGTCGGCCTGCTGTTCGACCACCACCCCGACGAGCCGCCGCTGCGGGCCGTGGCCCGCTTCGGCGGGTACCGTTTCGCACTGTCCGGCGCGGCCGGCGCCACCCTCCTGGGGGGACGCGCCGTCCTCACCTCCGTCGACCAGAGGGTCGGCGCCCATGGAGCCCTCGCGCGGTTCCCGCTGTCCATCCCGCTGGGCGGCGCGGTCGCCTACAGCCTGGAGCGTCGCCGCTCCGAGCGTGCCCTCCCCGCCTCCCCCGAGCTGCGCGCCCTGTCGTCGACGTCGCGCCTCACCTCCGGCGCGATCGCGGCGGCCATCATCGCCTCGCTGACCGGCGTGGCCGCCGCAGACACCGCCCTCACCCACCATCTCGGCGACGCGCTGGACCACCGCCTGCCCGGCTCGCAACGCCTGTGGCGGATGGCTGCGCGCACCGCGAGCCTGGCTGGGCTGGGGGCCGTGATGGTCACGGTGTGGGACAGGGCCATGCAACGCATCGAGGCCGCGACCCAGACCGAGGAGGTGCTGCTGCCCGGCGTCGACCCCGCTGACTTCACCCGCCCCACCGTCAGCGGCAGCACGGGGAGCCTCGTGCCGTGGGAGACCCTCGGCCGAGAAGGCCGGCGCCACGTCCTGTCCCAGTTGCCGACCACCCCGCGGGACATCGTCACCGAGGATCTGCAGATCCCCGACTTCTCCATCGAGACCGTCGTCGGCCAGCCGGCGGTCGCCGAGCCGGTCCAGGTCTACGTCGGTCTCGACAGCGCTCCGACCGCCCGGGACCGGGTCAACCTGGCCCTGGCGGAGATGGCCCGGCTCGGAGCCTTCGACCGGTCGCTGCTGGTGCTCATCTCCCCCACCGGGACCGGGTACGTCAACTACGTCGCCCTCGCGGCCCTGCAGTACCTCACCCGCGGCGACGTGGCGACCGTGACGATGCAGTACTCCAAGCGCCCCTCGCCGCTGTCCCTGGCCAAGGTGCCCGCAGCCCGCGAGCAGAACCGCCTGCTGTGGATGGAGATCCTCATCCGGCTGCGCGCCATCCCCGAGTCCCGGCGCCCGCGGGTGGTCCTCTTCGGCGAGAGCCTGGGGGCTCACACGAGCCAGGACGTCTTCCTCAACTGGGGGACGATCGGCCCGTCCGCGCTGGGCATCGACCGCGCGCTGTGGATCGGGACGCCGTACACGAGCGGCTGGATGCACGAGGTCACCTCGAGCGGGCGCCTGGACGTGGACCCGGAGTCGGTCACCGTGGTCAACGACTTCGGTGAGCTGGAGGACCTCGGCCCCGAGCGCCGGGCCATGCTGCGCTACGTCATGGTCAGCCACGACAACGACGGCGTCACCAAGCTCGGGCTGGACCTCGCGGTCAGGCGACCGCGCTGGCTCGACGCCGAGGCGCGCGCCGGGAGGCCGGCCCCGCCGCCGAGCGACCCGCGGATCCCGGTGAGCCCGCGCGGCACGCCGCCGTGGATGAGCTGGCGACCGGTCACGACGTTCTTCCAGACCCTGATCGACATGAAGAACGCCCAGCAGCCGGGCTACTACCGCGCCTGGGCCCACGACTACCGCGCCGACCTCCCGCGGTTCATCAGCGAGGTGTTCGACCTTCCCGCCTCACTCGAGCTCATGGACCGTCTCGACGCCGCGCTGCCTGCCCGGGAGAAGCTCCGCGAGACGCTCATCGCCGATGCTCACCGTCGCCGCGAGGCCGCTCAGCACGTGTGACCGGCACCAGACACGCTGGTCCGGTGAGGATGCCCGTCAAAACGGGCATCCGACTACAGTGGTCCCATGATCTTCAAGCGCGTCGGTGACGGGCGCCCGTACCCCGACCACGGGCTCGTCACCGCAAAGGACTGGTCCACGGTGCCCCCGCGCCAGGTCCGTCTCGTCGACCTGGTCACCACCAAGCGCACCCTCAACCTCGACAACCTGCTCGCCGAGGACTCCACCTTCTACGGCGATCTCTTCGCTCATGTCGTCCAGTACGAAGGTGTCATGTACCTCGAGGACGGCCTGCACCGGGCGGTCCGCGCCGCACTGGCGCAACGCGCCCTGCTGCACGCGCGTGTGCTCGTGCTCGACGCCGCAGAACAAGGGTAAATTTCTCGGATGAGCACCCCGGACCAGGCCAAGCGTGAGCGCGCTGCGCGCCGTCGTCACAAGCAGGAGCGCCAGGCCGTCATCTTCGGCGTGCTCATCGCCTTCCTGGCCGTCAGCGGGCTCGCCGCCGCGGCGGTCTACACCGGGGCGATCGACCCGCCCTTCGAGCGGGGCTTCACCGCCAAGGAGTCCGAGGACGACAAGCTGACACCGCAGCCGTGCCTCGCGGCGGACACCCTGCCGGTGCCGTACTCCTCCGTGACCGTCCGTGTCCTCAACGCGACGAGCCGTCCCGGACTGGCGTCCTCCGCCGCCGACGAGCTCATCTCCCGCGGCTTCGTGGTCGAGACGACCGGCAACGCGAGCAAGGCGTACTCCGGCGTCCAGATCTCCTTCGGCGCGGCCGGGCTCGCCTCTGCGTACACCCTCGCCGCGCACCTTCCCGAGGCGCGCCTCTACTACGACGACCGCGAGGACGCGAGCCTCGACCTGTACCTGGGCGACAGCTACGCGGGCTTCGCCGACCTCGAGGCCGTCCTCCTCGACCCGGCCGTGGCCATGGCCTCGGTCGAGGGCTGCGTGCTCATCGAGACCATCACCCCCGAGCCCCAGCCGACCACGGCCGCCCCCGAGGCGCCCGCTGACGAGGCCCCCGCGGAAGAGGTACCAGCAGAAGAGGCGCCGGCAGAAGACGTTCCGGCGGGCTGACCCACCGGTACCCCTCTGCCAGCGCCCCACGGCGGTGGTCAGCAGCGTCAGACCGTCTCGAGCTCCGTGCCGTCCGGGACCGACGCCGGGGAGGCAGCCTCCTGGCTGGTCCCGCGCCAGCGGGCGATGGCCCGCATGAGGTGGTAGACGACCAGAGCGGTGGCCGTGCCGAGGGCGATGCCCTCGAAGGTCAGGTCACCGATCACCCAGGTGAAGTTCGCGATGCCGACGACGAGCGAGATGGCCGCCGTGGTGAGGTTGACCGGGTCGGAGAAGTTGACCTTGTTCTGCACCCAGATACGGGCGCCGAGCATGCCGATCATGCCGTAGAGGAGTGTCGCGGCGCCGCCGAGCACACCGACCGGCACGGTGGCGATGAGCGCACCGAACTTCGGGGACATGCTCAGGACCAGCGCACCGAAGGCAGCCACCCAGTAGGCGGCCGTGGAGTACACCCGCGTCGCGGCCATGACACCGATGTTCTCGGCGTACGTCGTGGTTCCCGAGCCACCGCCGACGCCGGCGAAGGTCGTGGCGATACCGTCAGCCAGCAGCGCGCGTCCGGCGAGGTCGTCGAGGTTCTGGCCGGTCATCGCGGCCACGGACTTCACGTGCCCGACGTTCTCGGCGATGAGCACGAGGACCACCGGGATGAACAGGCCCAGGACCGAGACGTGGAAGGTCGGGGTGACGAACTCCGGGAAGCCGACCCAGGACGCGGCCTTGAAGTCGGTGAAGTCGATCTCGTCGCGGAGCATCGCGGTGACGTAGCCGACGACCACGCCGAGCAGGATCGCCAGACGCCCGATGATCCCGCGGAAGAAGACCGTGATGAGGATGATCGCCGTGAGGGTGACGGTCGCGGTGACCGGCGCCTTCTGGAAGTTGTCCCAGGCGGCGGGCGCGAGGTTGAAGCCGATGAGGGCGACGATCGTGCCGGTGACGATCGGCGGCATGATCGCGTTGATCCACTTCGCCCCCGCGAAGTGGACGATGACACCGACGAGGGCGAGGGTCAGGCCGGCCACGAAGATGCCGCCGACCGCGGCGGACTGCCCCCCGGACGCCGTCGCCGCGCCGATCGGGGCGATGAAGGCGAAGCTGGACCCCAGGTAGCTGGGGAGCCGGTTGCCCGTGATGACCAGGAACAGGATCGTCCCGATCGCGGAGAAGAAGAGAGTGGTGGCCGGGGAGAACCCGGTCAGCAGCGGCACCAGGAAGGTCGCGCCGAACATCGCGACGATGTGCTGCAGCCCGATCCCGATCGTCAGCGGCCATGCGAGCCGCTCTCCCGGCGCGACGACGCTGGTCGCGCCGATCGTCTTGCCGTCGCCATGAACTGTCCAACCAAGGTTCACCGTGCTGCTCCTGATCTGTGGGACGTGCTGTCGGCGCGCTGCTGCGGGCCAGGAAGCAGGATACTGCCGCCTTCCTCCCCTGATTCCCGGGATGTCACTACGATGTCCACAACCTGGTCGTCACTGTTCGAGGAGCCTGCCGTGCCTGATCGTCCCGACCACTCCCCCGCCCCCTCGCCGGGCGACGCTCCCGGGGACGACCAGACCTGGCGTCCTCATCTGTCCAAGATGGTCAACGACCCCGCAGCCGCCCCAGACCCGAGCCTCACACCCCTCGGCCAGGAGCAGGGGCACGGGTACGCGCCGGCCTCGGGCTACGAGGCCCAGCCCGGGTACCCCGGGCAGCCTGGCTACCCGCCGCCCGGGGGCTACCCCGGCTACGGCCCACCGCCCACCAACGCGATGTCGGTCGCCGCTCTGGTCGCCGGGATCGTCGGCTGGACCGTCCTGCCTCTCGTCGCCTCGATCGTGGCGGTGGTGCTCGGGCACATCGCCCGCGGGCAGATCCGCCGGACCGGTGAGCAGGGTGGCGGGCTGGCACTGGCCGGTCTGATCCTCGGGTACACCGGGGCGGTCGTGATGAGCGTCGTCGCGGTCGCGGCGGTCCTGCTCTTCGCGGCCGCCCTTGGCGCAGCCGTGACGGGCTAGCCGCCCGCCGCCATCACCGAGGCCAGCAGGTAGCTGCGGGTGTTGCCGTCGTCGATGCGCGAGTCCGGCAGCGCCCGTGCAGCCACGAGGGCGTCGGCCGCGTCCTGCGGGCCCGCGAGGGCGGAGTACATGAGCAGGTAGTCGCCGAACATCACGTCGTAGCCGGTCCCTGAGCCGGCACCCACGACGGGCGTGAGGTTCGTGCGGATCCGGTCCGGGTCCTGAGCCAGGTATCCGCTCACCGGGCTCATCGGCAGCACGAGGATGCCGAGCATCGCCGACGGTTCCGGGCTGAACCATGTGGCGTAGTCACGCTTGGCGCCCCAGTTGAGGCTGGCGATCGTGTGGTCGAAGCCCTCGAGCGCCGGGTCGTCGAGATCGATGTCGGTCCAGTAGGCACGGGCCGAGTCCGCCTCCGCGGACAGCAGCCAGGTCGCCAGGCCCGCGAGCCCGTCGTTGCCGCTCGCCTGCGCCCACAGACCCAAGCCGTTCCAGGCTGTCACGGCCTCCGAGCTGGACTCTTGGTTGTTGCCGTCGGCGAAGGGTGAGAATCCCGAGGCCCACGAGTGGCCCGCGTAGGCGTCGAAGACGCGCAGCGCCGGGAAGTCCGCGGTCGTCGTGGGAGCGGCGATGTCCGCGGCGAGCAGGTCCATGACCTCGCGCACCTGGTCCACCAGCGCCGGGTCGTCCGCGCCCAGCACCCCGGCGGCGTAGAGGAAGTAGCCGTAGTGGAAGTGGTGGTCGTTGAACTCCTCCGAGCCGAAGGACGGCGTGAGCCCGACGACGCCGCGCACGGCGTCGTCGTAGACGAAGCACCGCGCCTCGCGCTGGGTGCAGCCGTCCGCCTGGCTCCACTCGACCAGACGCTCGGTGAGCTGGGTGCGCAGCGGCGCGGCGACGTCGTCCAGGCCGAGCTGGGTGGCAAGGACCAGCAGGTTGGTGTCGCGGTAGAGCGCCTTGCCGCCGAAGTACGTGTCCGACGGCGCCGCGGGGATCGCGGCGATGTCAGCCCGGACCTGCTCGGCGAGCTCGGCGCGCTGGGCCTCGTCCAGGCCGGACAGGTCCAGCTCACCGGCCGGACGCAGGGTCGGCGCGGTCCAGGCTGCGGCCGTGCCGCGGCACAGGTCCACGGTGCCGTACACGGTGGCGTAGGTCCCCAGCGAGCAGTCAGCCGTCTGGGTGCCGGCCGGCGCGGACTGCTGGTGCGCCATCCGGACGAAGGCCGTCTCCCCGCCGCCGGCGGTCGTGTAGGTGATCGCCGTGGAGACGGTGTCGTCGGCGACGGCGTGGGCGAGAGTGGTCCCCGTGACCGGGTCGAGGGCGAGCTCGGTCAGGGTCTCCAGCGTCTCCTGCGCGTCGTCTCCGGGCGCCGTCTGCGGTGCGGCGACGACCGCTGCACTCTGCCCGGCCTTCAGCTCGAGGCGGTCGCCGTCCAGCGTCCCGTCGGTCGCCAGGGCGAAGATCTTCCCGTCCACCGTGGCCGTCGGCACCGTGCCCGAGAAGGCCACCGACACGGTCACGTCCTGGTCGGCGGCCGCGGTGTAGGACACCCAGGGCACCCCCTGGACGAGGGTGAGGGTGCCCAGGGCTGACCCTGCGTCGTCGCGCAGGGTGAGGGTGACGCTCGCCGTGTCGTAGGCGCTCACCTCGAAGGTGCTCGCGCCGACGTCCAGGGCGACGTCCTGGCTCGCGGCTCCGATGATCGCGTCGGCGCTGGTGACGGGCGTGGGCAGCCCGACGGCGACCCCGTCCGCGGTCACGGTCACCGCGAGCGGCATCGGGAACACCGGTTGCGCCGTGTCACCGAAGACCAAGCCCGAGAACCAGCGGTTGGTCGGCGGGAGCAGGCCGTCGGCCAGGCGCATGGTGGGCGCGGCGCCCACCTGGCGGTGCGGGACGGCTGCGACGGCGGCGGACGAGTCGATGACGGCAGCGGGCTGGGCGTCGACGAGGGGTGAGGTGACGTCCGGGGTGTCGCGGGAACCGCACGCGGCGGCGGTCAGGGCAAGGACCCCGGCGACGACGGCCGCCGTCCGGCGTCGCGCCGTCCGGGCGGGTGCGCTACCGGTCCGGGCGGCCATCAGCTCGTGACCTTGCGCAGGAAGGCCGTGGCGGTGGCCTCGACGCCGGCCATGATCCCGTCGTCGCGCAGCTCGACGCTGGCAAGGACCGGGACACCGGGGGCGATGAGGCCGTTCTGGCCCCCGCGCTGGAGGTCGGTGCTCGCGATGGTGATGACCGACTCCGCGCGGTCGGCCGAGGTGTGCACCGCCACGCTCTCGACCGTGCCGGAGACCTCCTCCTGGTTGGGCAGCACGATCGAGACCGCCGCTCCCGTCTCGATCCGCTCGTAGTCCCCGGCGTCCAGGGAGTACTCCGCGCTGACGTAGAGAGAGTCCGCCCGGTCGAGCGTGACCAGGACGGTGCCGGCTTGGACGAAGGCGCCCTCCTGGGCGGGCAGGGCGGTGACGATCCCGTCGGCGGGCGCGACGAAGGTCATCGTCCCGTCGGGGGTGACGTCGAAGGGTGCGGCGTCCGCCCTGATCAGGCCGATCGCGATGTCGTGGGCGAGGGCCTGGCTCTGCACCGTGACGATGGTGTCCCCCTCCGCGACGTCGTCGCCCACCTCCACCGAGGAGGTCATGACGGTCCCGGCGTAGTCGGTGCCGATGTCCAGGTGCAGGGCCTGGATCGAGGCGCTGGCGCTCGTCACCTGGGTGATGCGCCGGTTGAGGACGATGGTGAACGCCGCGGTCACGGCGAGCACGAGCAGCAGCCCGAGTGCGAGGCGAAGACGGTTGGGCCAGGTCATGCTGCACCTCCGGTGGAGCTGGGAGCGGCGGCCGGCTGCAGCCGGCGCGCGCGGGGCTCGATGGTCTGGTCCGCGCTGGGCGCGCGGCGGGCGGCTGCGGACAGGTCGTGGCTCTCCTTGAGGGCGGTGATGCAGAAGGCCCCCAGGATCACCGTGTTGGTCGCGTTCCAGGCCAGGGCGAGGCTGAGCGACCCATTCCCCCAGTCCTTCCAGGCACCGACGGCGGTGGTCAGTGCGAGGAAGGCGAAGAAGAGCACCTGCGGGATGATGAAGTTGAAGGGTGAGCTCGCCTTCCCGGCCTGGCCGGTCACGTGCCAGCGCTGCTCCTTGCGGGTGATCGCGTTCCACAGCGCCCGGGTGTAGATCGGGAAGGAGACGCTCGCGAGCATGAGCACCTCCCAGCGGAAGGACCCCAGGGTGAAGAAGGCGATCGCGATCTGGAGCACGTAGAAGCCCGCGTAGTAGAGCAGCCAGGTCCCCGTCGAGATGGACAGGTTCATCGGGATGAGGTCGAAGTAGATCTCCAGCGGGGGCACCATGAGCAGCAGCAGCGGGCAGATGCCGGCGAGGTAGTGGGTGGCCGTCACCGCGTACTGCAGGCGCTGGTCCATGGTCAACTGACGGCGCGGGCTGAGGGGGTTGTGGGTGAGCATGATCTCGAACCCGCCGGTCGCCCAGCGCAGCTGCTGCTTGGTGTAGGCCTCGATGGTCTCGGGGGTGTCTCCCACAGCGAGGGTCTTGGGGATGTACACCGAGCGCCAGCCGCGCTCGTGGAGCATGAGCGAGGTCCACACGTCCTCGGACTTGGAGTCGGTGTACATGCCGCCGATGTCGTCGATCGCGGTTCGCCGGAAGATGACGTTGGTCCCGACGCAGAACGCAGCGTTGAAGCGGTTGCGTCCGGGCTGGATGAAGCGGTAGAAGACCGCCTGCATGTACCCCGCCCCCCGGGAGATGAGGGTGTTGAGGTTGCCGTAGGTCTGAGGTGTCTGGACGAAGGCGACGTGGTCGTCGACGAAGAACGGCAGCGTCTCGACGAAGAAGTTGGGCCGGGGGACGAAGTCCGCGTCGAAGATCGCGAAGTAGTCGCCCTTGGCCAGAGACAGGGCGTGGTTGATGTTGCCCGCCTTGGCCCCGTTGCTCGACAACCGGCGCACGTAGCGCGCTCCGAGCTCGCCGGCGAGCTCACGGACGTCGTCGGACCGTCCGTCGTCGAGGACCCAGACGCGATGCCGGCCCCGGATGGCGAGGGCGGCCGTCACAGTGCGACGGATGGTCTCGATCGGCTCGCCGTAGGTCGTGATGAAGACGTCGACGACCACGGGCTTGTCGTGGAGGTAGAGCGTCCAGTCCTGGGGCGAGCCCTCGGTCGCCTCCCGGATGATCTCCGAGACGTCGTGCAGGCGGTCCTGGGCGTGGTAGAAGGCGAAGTTCCGCGGGTTGTACCCGCTGGACAGGATGGTCCACATCGCCAGCAGCGCTTGCAGGACGAGGACCGACTCGGCCGCGATGACCATCGAGTACGGCAGCATGTCGCCCATGTTGCTCGGGTTGAGCAGGAAGAACGTGTAGGCCACGATGCCGAGGGTGGCCAGCAGCACGATCATCATGAGCGAGGGCGACTGACCGACGTTGACCCCGGCTGACGCGTCGCGCAGCTGCGGCGAGAGGTCGGCCGGTGAGGTGGGGGCCTGGACGCCGGGATGGCGGGGACCGCGGTCCGCGGGGTCGCTGCGGCGGGGCGTGATGACAAGACGTTCGAACTCGGAGACGGCCATGAGGGTGACCCCTGACTGGTGAGTGCTCGTGATGAGCAGGTCAGCTGGTGGGGACGACGGCTGCGCTGGCGGCGTCTGACGGCGTGCGGTGCGACATGAGGAGCGACGCGGGACGAGACGTGGGGTGGGACGTGGATGGAACGTGGTCGGCGAGGCGGTGAGCGGGTCGACGGGGCTGGAAGATGCCAGCATGCACCGCGCTCTTCGGTCGCACACCGGCCGGCCAGTGTGAGTCAGATCACATTGCTCGTCAGAGAGAAATCGTCATACTCGCGCGGAGTTCGCCGATAGGGGGTTGACTTCTGCCCACTTCGTGATACCGCTCTCTGAGGCGCTGACCAGCCACGCCGTTTCGTCACTGCGTACGGCGACAGGCCCCAGGATGCGCGCCAGGGCGCGATGGTCGCGCTCCCATCGCCGCGTCGGCATCCGGATCCTGGACGCCAGGCGTGTCCACCTGGTGGACGCCGAGCCTGGGGCACGCAGACGACCAGGGCGCCGACAGCGGTCGACGCCCTGGTGAGGGGGTTGTGGGAGGTCCGGTCGGGCTAGAGCCCCGGGACGACCTCGCGGGCCACCAGGTCGAGGTGGTCGAGGTCGGCCAGGTCGAGCATCTGCAGGTACACGCGCTCGGCCCCCGCGGCGGAGAGCTCGCCGAGACGGTCCACAGCCTCGCTCACGGTCCCGGCGACACCGTGCTCGCGCAGCTCGTCCGGCTCCCGGCCGATCGCAGCCGCGCGCTTGACGAACTCTGCCTCGTCGCGACCCACGCACAGCACCAGCGCCGTGGAGTACGTGAGGTCGTCGCCGTCACGGCCGATCTCCTCGCACGCAGCCCGCACGCGCGCGAACATCGGCGCGATGTCCGCGATCTCGGGGAAGGCTGCGTTGAACTCGGTCGCGAAGCGGGCAGCCAGGGCGGGCGTCCGCTTGGGACCGTTGCCGCCGACGATGACCGGGACGGGCGACTGGACCGGCTTGGGCAGGGCCGGGGAGTTCTCGAGGGTGTAGTGCTTGCCGGCGAAGGAGTAGTGCTCACCGACCGGGGTGCCCCACAGACCGGTGATGATCTCCAGCTGTTCCTCGAGCAGACCGAAACGCTTGGCCGGGAAGGGCACGCCGTAGGCGCTGTGCTCCTCGGCGTACCAGCCGGCGCCGAGTCCGAGCTCGACGCGACCGCCGCTCATCTGGTCGACCTGGGCCACCTGGATGGCCAGCAGCCCGGGGTGGCGGAAGGTCGCCGAGGTGACGAGCGTGCCGAGCTTGATGCGCGAGGTCTCACGGGCGAGCCCGGCGAGCGTCAGCCAGGCGTCGGTCGGCCCCGGGAGGCCGTCGCCACCCATCGCCAGGAAGTGGTCGGAGCGGAAGAACGCGTCGAAACCGAGGTCCTCGGTGGCCTTTGCCACGGTGAGGATGTCGTCGTAGGTCGCGCCTTGCTGTGGTTCGGTGAAGATTCTCAGGTCCATGTCACCAGCCTAGACAAGGCCTGGGAGGGGCTCATCCCTGAGCGCCCTCGCCGGCGCGAGTGGGATCACTCGTGGCACCGTGGCCGCGCCAGCGCCGCGGGACGGCCATGTCCAGCGCGTTGAGGACAGCGGTGGCGGCGAGCGCCCGCCCACCGGCCCTGCGCAACCGGGGATACCGCGACGCCCCGCTCCGCGGAGCGCGCAGCAGAGCCACCGCTCCCCCCAGGCAGAGGACAGCCTCGGCGATGGTGAGCACCCAGTACGACCGCGGTCGCTGGATCCACATCCGCTGCAGGTCGTTGAGGACGCCCGGTTCGGTGGGCACCGTGGTGAGGGAGGACCAGAAGGCCCCCGCCATCGACTGCGCCTCGACCCGGCGGACGTCTGTCAGGTCGGCGGGCGGCAACCAGCCCTCGGCCACCTCGGCGGCCTCGACCGGCAGGTCGAGCAGGCGCAGCAGCGTGGTGAAGGGGTCGTCGGCGTCGGCGTCGTCGAGCAGGTCCGCGAGCTGGTCGGTCTGGGCGGGACCCAGGTTGAACTCCTGGGCGATGTCCTCCGCGTCGGCGCTCGGCGCGTCGAAGTAGTTGTCGACGAGAGTGAGCACGTCGGAGTCTGGGTCGGCGCCTCCGGAGGGGTCCACCCGGAACCACTGCGGTCCCCACTGGTGGGCCGTGACGATCGCCCCTGAGCGCACCAGCCCCATCCGCCGCCACGGCCCGTTGCGCTCGAGCCCCACGTTGGGCACCGGGGACGCGCTGGTCACCACGGGCTCGAGGTCGGTCGCCGGGTCGACGCCGGTCACGATCGACGTCCCGTCGATCTGCGTGAACCACAGGTCGGAGGAGACCTGGTGGGCCAGCCACGGCAGGTCGGTGGAGCGCATGCCGCCGACGACGGCGCCTGAGCGCTGCTCGATGATCAGCCCCACCGCATCCTCGCCCAGGCTGTGGCCCGGTATCTCCAGGTCGCTGGCGACACGGCAGCTCACGTCGATCGCCCGTGACAGGTAGGTCGCGACGTCGTCGCTGGACAGCGTGGGGAACGGCCCGTTGACCGGGTTCTCGTCCGGGGCCCACCGCACGATCCGCCCGTCGCTCCAGCCCACCGTGCGGGCGATGACCCAGCCCGGCGCACCGAGCACCGCGCCGTCGAGCAGGTCGGCGGGCACGCCCAGCTGGATGAGGACCTCGGCGACCTCACCCAGGGTGGCCGCGGGGATGTGCTCGATGGCTTCGTCCGACAGGGCACCTTCACCCCGCGGGTCACGTGGCTCGACCGCGATGTACAAGGGGACCAGGGTGAGCTGGTCGGTGTCTGGAGAGAGGTCGTGCATGTCTCGAGTCTCACACACCAGCGCGCGTGGAGGCGACGCCGATCAGCCCTGCCCGCGCCGCTGCGGCAGGATCGTGTGCACCCGCTCGACGAAGTCCGCGAACTCCTGCATGTACGTCCGCAGGAACTCCTCGGTGCTCTCGTTGGCGACGGTGCCGTCCTCGAGGAACACGTCGGGGAGGAAGTGGATGTACGCCTCCGGTGCGGTCATCTGCGGTGCGTTGCAGAAGGCGAGCACCCCGCGCAGGCTCTGCTGGGCCAGGGCCGTCCCCAGTGCCCCGGGCGAGGCGCCGATGACGCCGGAGGGCTTGTGGGTGAGCGAGTTGGCCCCCCACGGCCGGCTCGCCCAGTCGAGGGCGTTCTTCAACGCGCCGGGCAGGGAGCGGTTGTACTCCGGGGTGATGAACAGCACCGCGTCCGCGGCCTCGATCGCCGCCTTGAGCTCAAGGGCAGCCGGCGGATAGCTCGCGTCGAGGTCACGGTTGTAGAGCGGGAGGTTGCCGATGCCGATCTCGGTGAAGGTCAGCGACGGCGGCGCGAGCCTGATGAGGGCTTTGGAGAGCGTGCGATTGATCGACTCGCGGGACAGGCTGCCGACGAGGTATCCAACGGTGTACGTGGTCATCTCTCACCTCCGTGGAACGTGAGCCCATGACTGCGGCCCGGCGTTCACCCGGCGGCGAGCGCTCCTGCGAACCTACGCCCGAGACCCCGCTCCGGCCACAGCGGCGGCGGTCCTGCCCTCCTCAGCGCGGTCGGCCCTGGGTCTGCCAGACCGCGCACCGACTGCAGACGCAGCGGGCCGCCTCAGCTGCTGGCAGGCAGCGTCCGCAGCAGGTACCGCTCGGCTGAGCCAGCCTGCAGCGCCAGGTCCCACAGGGTCGAGGATGCCGAGCCGGAGTCCTCGGGGGCGGTGTCGTCCTGTTCGGCCTGTCCCTGCTGGTCACCCGGACTCAGTGCCAGGAGGACGTGGTCCAGCTCGTCGCGGGTGAGCTCCGTGGCGTCGGCCAGGACGGTCAGGTTGCGCAACCCGTCCCGCAGCGTGTCGAGCTCGGCGAGCTGCCGGTCGTCGAGCGGGTCGCGGTCAGGCACGAGCTCGTCCTGCTTGCGCACGGCATCCCGGACCAGGGCGATCTCCTCAGGCTGTCGCAGCCCTGCGCTGGCCGAGGAGGCACGGAGCGCAGTCGAGGTGGCCTCGATCGCTGCCTCGATGCGTCGCCGCAGAGGTTCGGGACGGAAACCAGGGACCACGACGAAGCCGAGGACCAGTCCGACCAGCACTGCGGTCAGGGTGAGTCCCACGTACTGCGCCAGGAGGGTGACGGCGTTCAGGTCACGGGAGGCGGAGTTGAAACCGACGCTGACCATGACCATGAACGCAGCGCCCAGCGCCGGGCGGGTGACGATGTACCAGAGCCCCAGGCACAGTGCGACGACTGAGACGAGGACGAGATTGCGGGACGGGACCACCAGCAGGACGACGGCCACCGCGAGGGAACCCGAGACCAGACCGATGATCTTGTTCCTCGCCTTCGTCGCGGTGTCTCTCCAGCTGGCCTGCAGGATGCCGAAGGTCGTCAGCAGCACGGTCGAGACCAGCGGGTCGCCTCGTTCCAGACCGGAGGTGATCACCAGCATCACCAGCATCGCGAAGGCCGTGCGCAACGCGTGACGGACCTGGATGGACTGGAGCCTGGCAGACGGGTGGAGGACCGCGTCCTGGAGCTGGTGGCGCCGGTCACGATCAAGCTGGACCGCGGTGGTGTCGCGCGTCACGACTGCCTGCTCGACGGCGTCCAGGGCGCGGGCGGCGTCGGCGAGAGGCGCCTCGGCGACGGCCGACGTCGACGGCGCCATCGGGTTCCTCGAGGTCGCCGAGGCAGTCGGTGCAGGAGAGGGCCGGGTGGACGTGTCCCGCCTCGCCTTGGTCTTCAGCTGGTCCGCCAGATCCCCAGCCCGCCCTCGGAGCGCGGCGTCGTCTGGTCCTCCCGCGCCCGCCAGCCCTGCCGTGTGCAGGGCCAGACGATAGCGCGAGGCTCCCTCCAGGGCTTCGGCGAGCCAGCGCTGCCTGCCGTCGCTGAGCCAGGTGCCGAAGGCAGTCGTCGTGGCGGTCGTGGGATCGTCAGCCACGAGCACCTGAGCAACCTGCTCCCGCGTCGGCTTGGACGGGTCGGAGATCCCCATGAGGATGCGCAGGACGAGCGCCACGACGACGCCCGCGATCGCTGCCGCGAACACCTGCCGGTGGTCCGCCCCACCCACCGGCGCATAGCCGTATCCGTACACCGCGGTCATCCCCAGCCCCATCCCGGCGTTGGCGAAGCGCGGGCCGACCAGAGGAAGCAGTGCGGCTACGAAGGTCAGCAGCACGACGAGTGCTATCGCCGCCGGTCGCGAGGCCTCGGCCACCAAGCGCGGGACAGCTGCGGCAAAGATCAGCAGGGGCCCCATGACCGCAGCCACGCGGAGGTCAGACCGGAGCGGCCCACCCATGAATGCGACCAGCGCGAACATACCCGTCAGCCCGCCGATGATCCCCACCGAGCCCGCCCCCCAGGCATCGGCGAGCAGCACACCGGGGAGCACCACGATGATCATCAGCACGATGAGCATCGGGCTGCCCTTGGGGCGCTTCGGGGACCTGCCGCCTGGGCCGTCACCTGAGCTCTTCACAGAGCCTCCCCCGCCGTTGAGCCGCGATTCTCACCTCCTCGACGGTACGACCGAAATGCAGACCTCGCGCGGGCGCTACTGTTCCGACATGACGATGGCGCATCACCATCAGCGGAGGTTCATGACCATCGCGGTGCTGGCTGGCGTCGTCGCGTGGCTCACTGCGCTCTCCGGGCGGATCGCGTCGTCGCTCGCGAGCCACGACCTGCTTCCTCAGTCCGCAGGATGGATGGTGTGGCCACGAGGCCCAGGGGTGTACGTCCGCTGGGTCGGTGCCGCAGTCGCTCTCGGCCTCCTCGTCTGGATCGCCCTCCGGCTGGCACGACCCCGGTGGATCGCGGCGCCGGTCATCGCGGTCGGTCTGGTCGCTGCCCTCGCGTCGCCGAGCGTGCCGTATCCCGGCGCCTACGCCCTGTTCACCGCCATGCGCCCCCAGCTCGAGCAGATTGCCGCGCTCCCGACTGTCTCGGCAGCCGGTGCCGCCAGGCACGACACCGATCTTCCGCGATCACTCCAAGCCATGGCGGTCTACGGCTACGTCTCGACGGACGGGTCCGGGGGCGTCTTCATACCGCAATGGGCCGGATGGGTAGACGATGCGGGAGGATTCTGGTTCACGCCTGGCACCTCACCGGAGGGCCGGGACATGTGGGGCATGGCCTGCGAGGAACCGATGCGACTCGACGGAGACTGGTGGATGTGCGGCATGAGAGTCGAGGCCGGCGGGAGCCTGTAAGACGGCGATGACGACGGCGGCCGAGCGCTGCTCTGCCTGCAGGCTGCGGGCACGACGGTGGCCCATGGAGGCCCGGGTACGACGAAGGGCCCCACATCCGCAGGATCTGCGGGTGGGGCCCTTCGATGGCGGTAGCGGTGAGATTCGAACTCACGGTGGACTTTCACCCACACACGCTTTCGAGGCGTGCTCCTTAGGCCGCTCGGACACGCTACCTCGCCCAGAACAGTACCTTCTCGACGCCCGATCGACTAAATCGGCACCGGCGCCCGCACGCCCTCCCCCGCGATCTGCTGCCGGCCGGCTGTCCGTGTTGCGACGCTCGGCAATCCCAGGAACCGTTTGTCCTAGAGCCCGTCGACACGCTGATGACCCATCGGGAGAGCCATGAACGACACGCCGACGTCTCTCGGGTGCGACACAGCCGACATGCTCGTGGTCCACAACCTCTTCCGGCACCTGTTCACCCAGGCCCGGCCGCTCATCCGCGGTGTCCCCGACGCCGACGCGACCCGGGCGAAGGTCGTCGCCGAGCATCTGCGCGAGATCACCGAAGCACTGCACAACCACCACGCGATCGAGGACGAGGTGCTCGGCGACGCCCTCGTGACGCGGGTCCCCGCCTGCGCGCTCCACGTAGATCAGATGCGCGCCCAGCACGCCGTCGTCGCCGCACTGACGGAGGAGCTCGAGGAGGTCCTCCCCGAGTTCGAGGCGACCGCGAGCCCCGCCGCCAGGCAGACCGTGCTGGCGGCTCTCGACTCGATCCGCACCACGCTCGTGCTGCACCTGGGCGCCGAGGAGGACGACATCCTCCCGCTCGCCAGCGTCATGCTGTCCCAGGCTGAGTGGGACCGGATCGGCGAGGCCGCGCGCAGCGCGTTGCCCCGGGACCGGATGTTTGTCCGTCTCGGGTGGCTCCTCGTCTCGATGTCTCCGGCAGAGCGAGAGGCCTGGCTCCGCAAGAACCTTCCGTTGCCGGCGCGCCTGGCCTACAAGACCGTCGGGCACCGCCAGTTCGAGGCTGATCAGCGTCGCCTGTTCCCGCCGGCCGCGCTCACCTAGCCGCGTCCCTGCAGGGCGAGCGGCGAGGCGAGCGGCGCAGCACACGGTCGTGCGGTCACCGTCCGGCCGGCGCGACTCCCACGACCTGCTCGCCCTCGGCGATGTGCCGGGTGATCCACGGCGTCAGCAGGAAGAACCCTCCGGTGAGCACGAGCGTGATGAGCCCGATCGTGCCGAAGTACGCCGCGAAGTTGTCGGCCAGGTCGGCTGTGGCCGAGACGATCTGCGCGGTGATCGCCTGCCCGGCCGCCGGAGCGAGGAACCACAGGGCCATCGCCTGGGACCGGAAGGCCGCAGGCGCCAGCAGCGTGGTTGCGGCGAGCCCGACCGGGGACAGGCACAGCTCCCCGATGGTCTGGATGAGGTACGTCCCCACCAGCACCCAGGAGCTCACCTTGGCGTCACCGGCGAGCGCCGTCATGGCAGACAGGAACAGGAAGGACAGGGACGCCATGGCCAGCCCGATGCCGAACTTCACCGCCGTGCTCGGCCCGCGGTCACCGAGCTTGATCCACAGCCACGCGAAGACCGGCGCGAAGAGGACGATCAAGGCTGGGTTGACCGACTGGAAGAACTCCGGCTGGATGGTCACCCCGGCGAAGTTGAGATGAATCTTGCTCGCAGCGAAGGCCGACAACGACGACGACGCCTGCTCGAAGATCATCCAGAAGAGCATCGCCGCGACGAACAGGGGGATGTAGGCCAGCATGCGCGAGCGCTCTGGGGTGGTGACCTTCGGCGAGCGGAGCATGACCGTGAAGTAGAGGATCGGGGCAGCGAAGGCCAGGTAGCTGATGAGGTTGACGATGCCCTCAGGGCCGAAGGCCAGCTCTCCTGCCTTGACGCTGGTGACCACGAGCGCGACGATCCCCAGGACGAGGATGAGTGCGCCGATGGCGAGCGCGCTACGCAGCACCTGGGGGCGCTCCTCGCGCCTGATCGGGTTCATCACCTCGTCGCCGGCCCCGCGCAGCTGCGCCTGTCCCAGGACGAAGAACACCAGGGCGAAGGCCATACCGATGGCCGCTACGACGAACCCGGCGTGGAAACCACCGATGGACCGGGCGATCCCCACCACGAAGGGCGCCGCGAGGGACCCCATGTTGATGCCCATGTAGAAGATCGAGAAGCCCGAGTCGCGCCGGTCGTCGTCGCGCTCGTAGAGCTCTCCGACCAGGCTCGAGACGTTGGGCTTGAGCAGCCCGGTCCCGATCGCCACGGCCACGATCCCTGAGTAGGAGTACCCCGGGCCGGCCGGCACCGACAGCAGCACGTGCCCTATGGCGATCACCACACCGCCGTAGAGGATGGAGCGTCTGGCTCCGATGAGCCGGTCGGCGCACCAGCCTCCGACGACGGACAGCAGGTACACCGAGGATCCGTAGATCGCGGTGATCGCGAGGCCGGTCTCCGGGGCGAGCCCCAGACCGCCGTCGGCGATGGCGTCCGTCAGGTAGTACAGCAGGATGGCGCGCATCCCGTAGTAGCTGAACCGCTCCCAGAACTCTGTTCCGAAGAGGGTCATCAGGCCGAGCGGGTGACCGAAGAACCTCGTGTCAGTGGCGTTGGACCCCGAGGCGATCCGCCGCTCCTTCGGACCTGGGGGTCGGCTGTCAGAAGGTCGCATGCGCCCAATTTTATGTCCGGTCCGCGGGATGAGGCGAGTTCGCAGGTCACCGCGACGACGTAGCCTGAAGGGGTGGATGCCTCACTCACCGACCACGCCCGTCGTCCAGCCCAGCCCAGCCCTGTCAACGAATCAGGGTCTGACCAGCACCTCTCCGGTGAACAGCTCGACGCGCTCGTCGGCCTGCTCTCAGCGGGCCCGTTCGCTGTCCTCACCGGTGCTGGCCTGTCCACCGACTCCGGGATCCCCGACTACCGCGGACCAGGGTCCCCGGAGCGCCGTCCGATGACCTACCAGCAGTTCATCGGCGACCCGGCCTTCCGTCGTCACTACTGGGCCCGCAACCACGTCGGTTGGCAGCACGTGCGCCGCGCTCACCCCAACGACGGCCACCGCGCTCTCACGGACCTGGAGATCGCGGGCCGCCTCACCGGCGTCATCACCCAGAACGTCGACACCCTGCACGCCGCCGCCGGCACCTCCCAGTTCGTCGACCTGCACGGGAGCTTCGACCGGGTCGTCTGCCTGCAGTGCGGGACGCTGGTCTCGCGTGAGTCTCTGGCGGTGCGCCTGGAGGCTGCCAACCCGGGCTTCGTGGAGTCCGTCGGCCGCGTCGAGGACATCGAGATCGCCCCCGACGCCGACGCGGTCATCGAGGCGACCGCGCACTTCCGCCCGGTGGACTGCGACCGCTGCGGCGGCCTGCTCAAGCCCGACATCGTGTACTTCGGGGAGATGGTCCCCAAGGCCCGGGTGCAGCGCGCCTTCGCCATGGTGGACGACGCCACCGCGCTCCTGGTGGCCGGGTCCTCGCTGACCGTCCACTCAGGCCTGCGCTTCGTCAAGCACGCGGCGAAGGCTGGCAAGCCGGTGGCCATCGTCAACCGCGGCGCCACCCGCGGCGACCACCTCGCAGCCCTCACCCTCGACGCCGGGACGACGACGACGCTGCGCGCCCTCGCGGACGCCCTCGGCGCCAGCAGCTGATCGGCGTCGAGGCCGGTCAGCTCCCGTCAGCGGGCCGCGCCCGGGTGTCAGACCCGGTGCTGGGCGAAGAACTCGACGAGCTGCTGGGCGCACTCGGCCTCACGGACCCCGCCGAGCA
Source organism: Sanguibacter suarezii NBRC 16159 (assembly GCF_001552735.1). GTDB lineage: Bacteria > Actinomycetota > Actinomycetes > Actinomycetales > Cellulomonadaceae > Sanguibacter > Sanguibacter suarezii. The sequence continues at coordinate 63,106 of NZ_BCRT01000007.1, read as the reverse complement.
CCTCGACGCGGTGGTTCATCCGCCGGTCCCGCACGAGGTCCCAGACCGAGCCGGTCGCACCCGCCTTGGCGTCCCACGCCCCGAGCACCAGACGTGGCACCCGAGCGAGCAGGATCGCTCCGGCGCACATCGCGCAGGGCTCGAGGGTGACCACGAGGGTGCAGCCGGACAGCCGCCACTCCCCCACCACCTGCGCGGCCTCCCGCAGGGCGAGCACCTCCGCGTGGGCGGTGGGGTCGCCGGTGGCCTCGCGAGCGTTGTGACCTCGGCCGATGATGGTCCCGTCAGGTCCCACGACGATCGCGCCGACGGGCACGTCGCCCGTGGCTGTCGCCAGGGTCGCCTCGGCCATGGCGAGCCCCATGAGGTGCTCGCGCTCGGCGCGGTCCAGGACGGGGATGGGCTGGTCGGCAGGATCTGGCACCGCTCGAGCCTATCGCCCGGCCTGACGCGTCTGCACGTGACCTGACCTGCGTGCGCGCGGGTCCTGCCCAGGTCCTGTCAGCGCATGCCCGTCAAGACGGTAAGTTGGGGGCATGCGCCTGCACGTCATCGACCACCCTCTGGTCGCCCACAAGCTCACCGTCCTGCGAAACATCGAGACGGCGTCCCCGACGTTCCGGCTGCTGGTCGACGAGCTCGTCACGCTCCTGGCCTACGAGGCCACCCGTGAGGTGCGCACCGAGCCCCACACCATCACCACGCCGGTGACCGAGACCGTCGGCACCCGGATCGCCGACCCGCGCCCGCTCGTCGTGCCGATCCTGCGCGCTGGCCTGGGCATGCTCGACGGCATGACCCGCCTGCTCCCCACGGCCGAGGTCGGCTTCCTGGGCATGCAGCGCGACGAGGAGACCTTCGAGGCGATCACCTACGCCAACCGCCTCCCCGACGACCTCACCGGTCGCCAGTGCTTCCTCGTCGACCCGATGCTCGCGACCGGCGGGACGCTCGTCGCGGCGATCAACTTCCTCTTCGACCGCGGCGCGCGCGACGTCACCGCCGTGTGCCTGCTCGCGGCCCCCGAAGGCCTGGAGATCCTCGACAAGGCGATCGGTGACCGGGTCGACGTCAAGGTCGTGGTGGCGGCGGTCGACGAGCGTCTGGACGAGAACGGGTACATCGTCCCCGGGCTCGGCGACGCGGGCGACCGTCTGTACGGCGTCGTCGACTGACCCACGCCACCGTGGCCACCATGTGAGACTTTCCGATCATCTCTAGGTGATCGGGCGTTCTCCTGCGACTCTTCCCCTATGAACAGCCCACGCCTGACTGACGCCGCCACCTCGGTGCGCCCCGTCATGTCCGCGTGCGGCCGTGCGTGTTGTCGGTTCTGACGCCTCAGAACAGTCCGACGACCAGTCCCGCGACCGGGACACCACGCATACCCGGAGAGTGCCATGACGGCCCCCATCGACGTTTCCACGACCTCACGCCCCCAGCCCGGCTTCCTGCTGTGGGTCGGCGTCAACCCCGCCGACCGCAGGCGGCACGCCGCCGAGATCATCGAGCTCGCCGAGACCCTCGGTGAGCTCGCCCGCGAGCTGCTGCCCACCGCGGAGACCTTCACCGCGCTGTCCTTGGGCGACGCCGGGCCCCGCTCCCCGCGCACCGAGGACCTCGGTGCGCTGCGCCAACGGCTGGCTGCCCTCGAGGTGATCGCGCACACGCCGCTGTGGTCCGATGCAGGCGTCTTCGACGCCGCATCGCGCTCGAGCGACACCGCAGAGGCGACCCGGCGGAGTCCGCCGGTCTTCGACGTCGACCTCTCCCCGCGGGTGCGCATCGACCTGCCCGCCCGGCAGGTCACGGCAGACGGCGCGGAGCAGAAGCTCACCTACAAGGAGTTCGAGCTGCTGGCCCACCTCGTGACGTCAGCCGGTCGTGTGGTCTCCCGCTCGGAGCTGCTGCTGTCGGTGTGGCGCGCCGAGCAGGTCGACTCCGCGTCCCGGACCATCGACGTCCACGTACGGCGCCTGCGTGACAAGCTCGGCTTGGAGAACCAGATCATCACCGTGCGTGGCGCCGGCTACCGCTTCGCACGCAGCGAGTACGTCGAGGTCATCGAGGCGGCTCAGGCAGGGTGAGCTGCGGCTACCGGCTGATCCTCGTCAGCGGCTGGTGACGGTGACCACCCCGACGACGTACTCGTCGCCCGTGGTGATCGCCGAGACGGTGGTCGCACCGGGCGCCGTCGCGGCAGGCTCGAACTTCTTGGCGTCCACGCCGAGGGTGTTCTCGTAGCGTGTCCTCGAGCCCCACGCGACAGAGGAGAAGGCGTCCTGTGCGGAGCCGAGCACCGCACGACCAGAGGCGCCCTCGCCCGCGTGCGGTCGCACCGGGATCGAGTTGACCAGCACCTGGTCACCGGTCACCTGGCGGTCACCCTCCCAGGCCACGACGCCCAGCGTCGTGGTGGTGGCTGCCTCGTCGAGGACGCTGAAGGTCATCCCGGAGCTTCGCGTCACCGCGACGGGGGTGTCGAGCACCGTCACCGACCCGGTCGGCAACGCCGCGTCCTCGTAGACGACGACGAGAGACCAGCCCGCGTAGAGGTCGCGGGAGCCGATGATGCCGTTCCACCCCGAGCCGTCGGAGTGGCCCGCCAGCGCGACGTCGGCCACCGACCACTCTCCGGCACCGTGCGCGGCGACCATCTCTGTGACGTCGGCGTAGGACTGGTAGGAGACTCGCCCTGTGCTGTCGGAGACCTCGCCGAGCACCTCGCCGGTGACGGCGGTGTAGGTGCCGGTGCCCGGTGCGCGCAGCCGCGCGGAGGTGAGGTCCTGGGTGAAGCGGTCTGTGGCCGTGCGGTTCGCGGACCAGTACAGACCTGCGTGCTTGACCGTCGCCCCCACCGGGATCGTCACGGTGGCTGAGGACGAGGAGGTCACGCCGCCGGCGTCGTTGAGCGGACGCATGGCGAGCAGGTCGTTGGTCGCGTCGGACCACCATCCGCCGCTGGCCAGCCAGCAGCTGAGCGGGGAGCACCGCATGAGCGGTGCGCCGACCTCGGTCACCGCGACCGTTCCACGCCACGTGCCGCGGACGTCCAGCCCGGGGTGGGCGGTGACAGCGAAGGCACCGCTCGCCTCGGCGCCGGCGCCGGTGACCGGATCGGTCCCGACGACTGAGTACCCCACCTCCCCGCTCACCACGAGGCCGTCGACGCCGGCGAGGGCGACGGTGACGACGACCGTCTCCCCGGCTGCGAGCGGACCGACGAGGCAGGTGACGGTGGCGGGGACGGCAGCTCCGCCGTCCGGTGACTGCGCGGCGCGGGCTGCCGCGTCCGTCGGCGCGACAGGGGCTGCCGCGCACGCCTGTCCTGTCGGGGTGGTGATCCCCGCGGGCAGGGTGACGGTCACCGACACGTCTGCCAGGTCGACGCCTGAGTCGTTGCGCACCGTGACGGGCACCTCGACCCCGTCCCCGATCTCCACCGCATCGGCGACCTCGACCGAGACGGCCGGGGCGGTGACGACTGGCTGGGGCTGATCGAGGACGCCGGTCAGTGCGGGCTCAGGGCGCTCAGCCGCGGCTGAGGAGTGCACGGCCAGGACGGAGTGGACGGACGACCCTGGATCGAGGGACAGCATCAACGGGCTGTGCACGCCCTGAGAGACAGGCAGCAGGTCGTCCGAGCGGTAGGTGACGACATCCGTGAGGCCACCGGTGACCGGGGCCAGGGCGGTTCCGTTGACCGTCAGGTCACGACGGAGGGGATCGTCGAGGGCGACGCCGCCGCGCACCGTGCCGGTCATGGCGACGCGGACCGGACCGGAGGCCGGGAGCGGCAGAGGGCGTGCTGCCGCGCCGGCAGCGGCGGGGTCTGCAAGAAGCAGCGCGACGGTCGCGTCGGGCAGCCCGGCGTGAGCGTAGACCACGGTCAACGACCACACGAGATCATCAGGCAGCACGGCCCCCTCGACCGGCGCGAGGGACCATCGACCGGGCGCAGCGTGCCCGGTGACCAGCGCGGTGACATCTGCGGTGCCCGAGTAGCTGCTCGCCCCCTCGGCCCCCGGCGGCTGGACCGCGGCAGTCCCGACGACCTGCTCGCGAGCAAACCCACCGGCGTCGGTCCGTAGCTCGACCGTGGACAGCGCCTGGGCGTCACGACCGTCGGCGTCCAGCCCGGACCAGGTGAGCACAGCCTCGCGCACAGTGAGGCCGTCGGGTGCGGTGGGCACGGTTGGCACGGTTGGCACGGTGAGATGGGGTGCGGTTCCCAACGGCCCAGCGATGTGCGCCACCTGCAGCGGCCCGGCGAGGATGCTCGCAGCGGACAGCCCCTCACGCAGGACCGACAGCTCGGAGGGACGGATCGCAGGCGCAGGCTCCGGTGACCCGGCGAAGGTCGTCGTCGGCGACACGGCCCTGGTGAAGGACGGACCGGGGGCCACCGCGACCGGCACGATGACGGTGGCCAAGCGATCGCCGTCGATCTGCGGTCCGCCGCACACGAGCGCGTCGTCGGCGACCGAGCACGACCAGCCAGGCGTGCTGCCCGGCGCCGGGACGATCGGGGCGTCGCGCCACCCGATGCCGCTGTTCTGCGGCAGGGCGAGCACGACCTCCGGGTCAGCGGCCGGCAGCTGACCTCCGTTCGCCACGGTCAGCGCCAGGTGCCCGGGCCGGCCGGCCACGAGCTCTGCGACCGGTGCGACGCTGGCGGACAGCCGCGGCGGAGCCGAGACGACCGAGGAGGTGAACGGCCAGGGGTCCCCGACCGCATCCTCGCCCACGAAGACCTGCGCCGCGAGGTCTGCCGTGACGGCGTCCTCGGCATAGAAGGTGAGCGTGAGGGTGACGTCTGCCGCTGGGGCGATCTCGTCGACGACGCAGTGCACGACCTGGGTGTCGGTGTCCGCTCCGGAGGCGGCGCAGGACCAGCCCTCGGCCGACGTCCGGAGCAGGCGCGGACCGAAGACACCGCCGCTCGCGGAGTCGGCGACGAAGCGCAGGGTCCCTGGGACGGTCAGGGAGACGGCGACGTCCGTGGCGACCGTTCCCCCGGTGTTGCGCAGCGACACCGCGACGGTGTTGTTCTGGCGTGCCACGATCTCGGTCCCGGCGCCGAAGCTCAGCTCCAGGGCGGCCGGGGCTGCGGGCGGGGGTGTCGGCTCTGTCGTGGGCTCGGTGGTCGGGTCTGTCGAGGGCGCAGGCGTGGGACCGGCCGGCGGCTCTGCCGTGGGATCCGTCGCCGGATCCGTCGCCGGCTGGCCCCCAGGGCCAGGGGTAGCTGCGGGGCGCGGACCCGCTGCTCCCGGCGTCGGGTCCGACGCCGCAGGCGGTGCGGTCGTGCCGGGGCTCGCGCTCGGGGAAGGGGTGGCGGCCCTGGCGCCTGGCGCGGGCATCGTCCCGTCGGCGGGCGCCTCTGCCTCGCCGGTCGGCGCAGAGTCGGGCACGAGGGTGTTGGCCGGGTCAGTCGGGTCGCTCGCCGCCGCGTCAGGCGACGGGGACGAGCCGGCGTCGGTGTCGGGGGACGCGCTCGGGACCGACGCCGCCAGCGGCGCCTCGGTCTCGTCGGAGAAGACCCCGAGGGCTGCTGAGACCGCAACGCCGACGCCCACCACGACGACCGCAGCCGCTGCGACGAGCAGCGCCGGGACGCCGGCGAGCGCTGCGCCGATCCCCGCGATCCCCGCACCCGACGCGGTTCCTGCGAGGCCCGTGCCGGCTGCCCCAGCGGCAGAACCCGCGGTAGAGCCAGCAGTCGTACCTGCGCCAGCACCGGAGCTCGTCCCTGCTGCCGAACCGCCACCCGCCCCGCTGCTGCTCCCGGTCGCCTCGAGCACTCCCCCCGCACCACCAGCCCCAGTCGCAGCGACAGCGGTCCCCCACAGCGGCAGCCCTCCGAGGGCGCCGACGCCAGCGGTCCCGAGCACGAGCGGCGCGATGATCGCCCGCATGCCGTGGGAGACGTCGCCGAGCTCGACGAGCAGGCCGCGGCACTCACCGCAGGGCTCGAGGTGGCTCTCCACGAGAGCCAGGTCGCGCTTGGACAGCCCGCCACGGACGTAGCCGGCCAGCAAGGGACCGGTCTGGGCGCAACCGGCGTCGAGGGAGGTCGAGAGATGCTGCTGCAGGTACTGCTGGCGCAGCCCTTCGCGGGCGCGGTAGGCCAGAGCGGCGGCTCCGTTGGCCGTCAGCCCCAGGCTGGGAGCGAACTGGGCCGGGGTGAGGCCCTCGACCTCGGAGTACCACAGCGCGGCCTGCCACCGCTCTGGGAGTGCCTTGAAGGCCTTGGCGACGGTGCTCCGCTCGAACTTCTCGAGGGCCGGCTCCTCGCTCGAGGCCGACGGCCCGAAGACCGACTCGAAGGCCGCGTCGTCGGTGGGCAGGATCCGGCGGCTCTGGTTGACGGCCACGTAGGCGAGGCGGCGCACCACGGTGAAGAGGTAGGCGCGGAAGGCGGTGGTCGGTCCACCACCACCGACCAGGACAGCCAGGACCTTGGCGAAGGCGTCGGCGACGACGTCGTCCGCGCCTCCGGAGGCGCTCATGTACTGGCGCGCGACGGTGCGCGCCGCCCCGGCGTGACGCTCGTAGAGCACGCCGAAGGCCGCCGTCGCCCCGTTGCGTACGGCGGCGATCAGCTCGGCGTCCGAGGAGTGTGGGCTCCACGAAGACAGCTGGTCCTGGGTCACTCCACCCCCGTCTCGCACATCTGGATGCCCCCATGCATTTTGCCTGACATGCGGTGAGAGGTCTAGAGGGCGCAGATCCGGGCGTGTCACGCTGCCATAGGCCCCTGACCAGCACACTCGCCGCAGTTCGCAGAAATCCCCTCGCCGATCCGCGTCATGAATCTCCCTCAGACCTGTCTCTGATGACGTGAACCTCCTCGTCCAGGGCACTCTGCCCCCGCTCGACGCCCTGCGTGAGCGGTGGCGCGCGTCGAGCCTGTCGTCCGTCTGGCGGCACGCCGACGACTGGTACCACCCGAGCGTGGACGCGCTCCTGGTGGCCTTGACCCGCGGCTCGCCGACCGAACCCGCCTGCGAAGGGCTCGGCCTCGCACGCGCCGACGCCGGATGCGGGATCGGGGAGGCCATCGACGACTTGACCTGTCTGTTCACGACGATCAGTCGCAGCGTGCCGGTCTCGGACGTGCGCGCGCTGACCCTCGGCTGGGTGGACGGTCAGGCCATCGCCGCCCCGGCGATCGGGTGCATCGACGCAGGGTCTGGCCTGCACACCCTGGAGTACTTCATCGTCCGGCTGCTCGAGGCGTACCAGTCCTCGACGCGTCCCGCAGACTGCAGCACCCTGCTCTTCGTGGACGTGGGGCTGGAGAACCTCTCGCTGTGGGAGCGTGTCGCACGGTCAGCAGGCATGGGCCGCACGCTGACCGAGGTGTTCGGCGCAGGCCGACCGACCGCAGCGCTCGGCGGCGGCTTCTACGTGATCCTCGCTGACCATGAAGACACCACGGAGGCCGCCGGACAGGCCCTGGCCCGACGCATCGAAGGGTCGGCGAGCGACCTCGGCATCTCCGCGGTGCTCAGGCACCCTCCACGAGTGTGGCGCCAAGAGCTCCCCCCGACCCACTCCGCCGCCGCGGCGCTGCTCGCCGCGCACCGCCGGAGGTAGCACCACCGCTCGACCGGTCACTGTCATCGACGACTCGACAGCACGGCACGCAGCGCCTGGGCGCAGCGATGCCCGCACCCGGTGCGGGCGCGGGCATCGTGTGGCTGGGGTCAGCGAGGGCTGTATGTCAGGCAGTCCGCCATCTCGCTCGCCGACGGGCCAGCTCCGATCCGGACCGACGAGGCGGTGCACTCCAGGGCGGCGTTGTGCACGCACTCGCTGCGCTGGCAGGCGCCGACCTGGCCGACGACCTTGTCGAGGCCGCCCTTGTGAGACAGCGGGATGAACGTGACGCATTCAGCGGAGCCAGAATGTCCGGCGACCGTCACGGCGCCGGCGTGGCAGCCGTCGTGGTTATAGCCGCAGGTCGCGACGGAACACTCACTGACGTGGGGCAGATCGAGCAGTGCACTCATGATTCCTCCAACGTTCGGGGCGGGTGCACACTGTCTCGGCACGCCGTGAAGTCCACCGTAAACCCGCAGGGGAATTCTTGCCTAGCAAGCAAGGACTTACTTACTCGAGCCTTTTAACCACCACATTAGGAGAGTGCATTGTTGCGTATTCGAAAATAGCTGATCGACATTCCTGCATGTCAGCCACATCCGCGCAGGCGGGCGACTGGGTGCGCTCCCGGGCTGTCGGGTCTACCGTGATTACATGGACGTCCAGGTTCCCAGTGCGTTGGGCGACGGCCGCCACGCCGACGCGGACACCCCCGCACCCGACGGCGGCACGACGCGCGAGAGTCGCGACTACATCGCAGACTCCGCGCACCTGATCGTGCGCGGACGCAACGCGGATGTCTACCTCATGAACGACACCCAGGTGCTGCGGCGGCTGCACACGGGCGCTCTCACCTATCCCAACATCGACCTGCTGCGACACCTCAATTCACTGGGATATCCGACGGCCCGCATCATCGAGGCTGACGGGACCGACCTCATCCTGGAACGCCTGCACGGACCCAACCTGCTCCAGGCCCTCGACACCGGCGAGGTCTCGATGTCCCAGGGCGTGCGGATCCTCCTTGATCTGCACTCCTCCTTGCACGCACTCCCCCTCCCCCCGATCCCTACGGTCAGGCTGGACAGCCCGCCAGGAACCGCAGGCACCATCGCGCGCGTGCCCGCGCCCACCGCTCCCAGGTCGGGGACCAGCATGCTTCACCTCGACCTGCACCCGGGGAACGTCCTGCTCACCGCCGACGGACCACGGGTCATCGACTGGGAGTCGGCCAGGCTGGGCTCAGCAGGGGTGGATCTCGCGACGACCGCTCTTGTCTTCGCCGAGGTGGTCGTCGACGGGAACGAGTACGCGCGCGCGGCGCAGCGCATGCTCCGTCACTTCACCCGGGAGGCGGACGAGAACTTCAGGCCCTACCTCACCGATGCAGCCTCCGTCCGCAGCGCCTTCACGAACATCGACCCGGCTGAACGTGAGCTCTTGCCTGACGCGACCCTCGTCGTCGATGAGGAGCTGCGGCGGATCGGACGATAGCTGCGAGCGTCAGTCAGAGGACGTCAGCGCTGAGGGCGCCAGAGGACGAGGGCACCGCTGTCCTGGGGGCCGTCACCCGGCTGCTGCTCGCGCCCGCGGCCGCGACGGCGGAACCGCTGCCCTCTGCGGACCGCGACGACGTCGCCGGAGGAACCGGCGGTGAAGACACGCGAGCCGGGGTCGGCCGCGGCGGCGAGCAGCTCGACGCGGTGCTGCAGCCGGCGGACCTCGGCCTCGAGGTCGAGGATGCGCTTGATCCCCGCGAGGTTGATGCCCTCGTGGCTGAGCCGCTGCACCTCGATGAGCTGGCTGATGTCACGCAGGGAGTACCTGCGCCCCCGCCCCGCCGTCCGCTGAGGGGAGACGAGGCCGAGGCGGTCGTACTGGCGAAGAGTCTGGGGATGCATGCCCGCGAGCTCAGCCGCGCGGGAGATCGCGAACGCAGGTTCGTCCTCACGCAGGCTGCCGTCGAAAGCCCTCTCCAGACGCATGTCGCTACTCCTTCGCTCGGTCCAGCAGCCCGGCGCGGACGTCGTCGCCCTCGGTCGCGGCGGCGAAGGCCTCCACGGCCTGCTTGGCCTCCTTGGTCAGCTTCTGGGGGACGACGACCTGGACGGTGACGAGCAGGTCACCCGTCTGCTTGGTCGTCGCGATACCGCGTCCCTTGACGCGCAGGACCCGGCCGGAGGGAGTGCCCGCAGGCACCTTGAGCTTGACGGTCGAGCCGTCCAGGGTCGGCACCTCGATCTGCGCACCGAGGGCAGCCTCGGCGAAGGTGACCGGGACGGTCATGCGGAGGTTGGTGCCGTCGACCGAGTAGACCGGGTGCGGGGTCACCGAGACGGTGATCGTCAGGTCACCGGCCGGCGCGCCGCCGGTCCCAGGGCGACCCTTGCCGCGCAGGCGGATCTTCTGCCCGTCGCGGACCCCGGCGGGGATACGTGCGGTGACCGTGCGACCTTCGACGTTCAGCGTGACGGTGCATCCCTCGACCGCGTCGCGGAAGGGGAGCGTCGTCGTCGCGACGATGTCTTCGCCGGGCCGCCCGGCCTGGGCACGGGGGTTGGGACGGAAGCCGGTCTGGCCGCCACCGCCGCCGCCGAACATCGAGCTGAGGATGTCGTCGAAGCCGTCAGGCATGCCGCCTCCACCACGGGTGGAGTACTGCGTGCGGGTTCCGCCGCCACCGCCGAACATCCCGCCGAACAGGTCCTCGAAGCCTGCGGACCCGCGTCCGCCCGACCCAGCCGAGAACCGGGCGCCGCCGCCGGCCATCGCGCGGATGGCGTCGTACTGCTGGCGCTCCTCGGGGTCGGAGAGCACGGAGTACGCCTCGCCGATCTCCTTGAACTTGGCCTCTGCCGTGGGATCACCGGAGTTCTGGTCCGGGTGGTACTTGCGGGCGAGCTTGCGGTACGCCTTCTTGATCGTGGCGTCGTCCGCGTCCTTCGAGACGCCGAGAGCGGCATAGAAGTCCTTCTCGATCCAATCCTGACCGGTCAAGGCGCCTCCTTTCGTCTGCTGCGCTCACCGTGCCGGGCACGGGCGAGCTGATGACTGTGTCGTGTGCTGCGAGCCCGGACCCGGACGGGTCCGGGCTCGCAGGGTGGAGCAGGTGTCAGTCTTGCGGTCCGGTGACCGCCACGCGCGCTGCGCGCACGATCCGGTCGCCGATCCGGTAGCCGGTCTCGATGACGGCCGTGACCGTCGTCGACGTGGCATCCGGGGAGGACTGGTGCATGAGCGCCTCGTGGACGGCGGGGTCGAACTCTTCCCCGACCTCCCCGTAGGACTCCACGCCGAAGCGCGTCAGGGTTGCCTGGAGCTTGTCCGAGATCGCCTCGAACGGCCCGGTGAGGTCACCTGCGGCGCGTGCCCGCGAGACGTCGTCGAGCACCGGGAGCAGGCCGACGAGCAGGTCCTCGATGCCGCGGTTGCGTGCCAGCTCCTGCTCGCGCTTGGCGCGCTTGGAGAAGTTCACGTACTCCGCGTTGAGGCGCTGCAGGTCGCCCAGCCGCTCCGCCGACTCCGCCTGTGCCTTCTCGAGCTCGGTGAGCTCGGGCGTGGGCTGGTCGGCATCGACATCGAAGGCCTGCTGGCTCGGCTCGAAGTCGAGTCCTTCCAGCGGATCCGTACCGTCTGCGCCGGAGGCGCTGTCGTTGGTGGTCACTTGGCCTCTTCCTCGTCATCGACGATCTCGGCGTCGACGACGTCTTCCTCGGAACCGGCAGGCTCAGACGCGGTCGCACCCTCGGGCGCCTCGGACTGCGCTGCGTACAGCGCCTCGCCGATCTTCTGCGCGACGGTGTTCAGCGTCTCCTGCTTGGCCTTGACCTCGGCGACGTCAGTCCCCTCGAGGGCCTTCTTGACGTCGTCGATCGCGGCCTGGACCTCGGTGCGGATCTCCTCGGAGATCTTGTCCTCGTTGTCCTTGAGCAGCTTCTCGGTCGAGTAGGCGAAGGACTCGGCCTGGTTGCGGATCTCGGCCTCCTCGCGGCGGGCCTTGTCCTCGGCCGCGTGCTCCTCAGCCTCGCGGACCATGCGCTCGATGTCTTCCTTCGGCAGCGCGGAGCCACCGGTGATCGTCATCGACTGCTCCTTGTTCGTGCCACGGTCCTTGGCGGAGACGTGGACGATGCCGTTGGCGTCGATGTCGAAGGTGACCTCGATCTGGGGAACCCCGCGCGGAGCCGGCGCGATGCCGGTGAGCTCGAAGGTGCCCAGCGGCTTGTTGTCCCGGGCGAACTCGCGCTCACCCTGGAAGACCTGGATCAGCACCGAGGGCTGGTTGTCGTCCGCGGTGGAGAAGATCTCGCTGCGCTTGGTCGGGATGGCCGTGTTGCGCTCGATGAGCTTGGTCATCACGCCGCCCTTGGTCTCGATACCCAGGGACAGCGGGGTCACGTCGATGAGCAGGATGTCCTTGCGCTCACCCTTGATGACACCGGCCTGCAGGGCAGCGCCGACGGCGACGACCTCGTCCGGGTTGACGCCCTTGTTGGGCTCCTTGCCGCCCGTGAGCTCCTTGACGACCTCGGTCACCGCGGGCATACGGGTCGAGCCACCGACGAGGATGACGTGGTCGATGTCGTTGATGGACACGCCCGCGTCACGGATGACGGCGTGGAACGGTGCCTTCGTCCGGTCGATGAGGTCCTGGGTCATCTGCTGGAACTGCGCGCGCGTGAGCTTGGAGTCCAGGTGGATGGGGCCGTTCTCGCTCATGGACAGGTACTGCATCGAGATGTTGGTGCTGGTGGCCGAGGAGAGCTCCTTCTTGGCCTGCTCAGCAGCCTCGCGCAGACGCTGCAGGGCGATCTTGTCCTTGGACAGGTCGACACCCGAGGAGTTCTTGACCTCCTTGATCAGGTGCTCCACGATGCGGTTGTCCCAGTCGTCGCCACCGAGGCGGTTGTCACCGGAAGTCGCGCGAACCTGGATGGTCGAGAAGTCGTCCTCGTCCTTGCCCACCTCGAGGAGGGAGACGTCGAAGGTACCGCCACCGAGGTCGAAGACCAGGATGAGCTCGTCTTCCTTGCCCTTCTCCAGGCCGTAGGCGAGGGCCGCGGCGGTCGGCTCGTTGACGATGCGCAGGACGTTGAGCCCGGCGATCTGGCCGGCGTCCTTGGTCGCCTGGCGCTCAGCGTCGTTGAAGTAGGCCGGGACGGTGATGACCGCGTCCGTGACGGGCTCGCCCAGGTACTCCTCGGCGTCGCGCTTGAGCTTGCCGAGGATGCGCGCGGAGATCTCCTGCGCGTTGTAGGTCTTGTCGTCGATGGAGACGGTCCAGTCCGTGCCCATGTGACGCTTCACCGAGGTGATGGTGCGGTCGACGTTGGTGACTGCCTGACGCTTGGCGATCTCGCCGACGAGAACCTCGCCGGTCTTGGAGAACGCCACGACGGAGGGGGTGGTGCGGGCGCCTTCGGCGTTCGCGATGACGGTGGGCTCGCCACCTTCGAGGACCGAGACGACCGAGTTGGTGGTTCCGAGGTCAATTCCGACTGCACGTGCCATGTGTGTTGCCTTCCCTTGCCTGCGCCTGCGGGTCTCCCCGCGGCGTCCGACGACCGGCGGCGCGGCCGCTCGGCGTGCTGGTTGAGTCTCTTCCACTCAAGTCTGCGCCCCCCGCCCGCGATGCGCAAGCTCGGGAACTCAAACTTGAGTCTATGTGGCTCAACCCCGTCGCCCACACATGTATTCCCGACCCCTCGGCGAGAGGAACGCAGTGGGCATCCTTCGCAGTCGGTAGTTATCGGTCGCGCCTGGACAGATCCGGTGTAATTCTGAGGTCCTGCTGCGGCTCGACCAGCTCCGCGGCAAGGGGGACCCAACTCGAGGGAAGCACCATGGACGAACGTCGAGACCGCCTCAGCCCGCTGCGCAGCCTCCTGTCGAAGCTGCTCGTCGCCACCGCCACCCTCGCGGTGCTGGGAGTCGGGGCGCTCGCCCCCGCTCAGGCCGCGACCAGCCCGGACCCGTCAGACGATCTCTCAGTCAGCGCCGCAGCGACCGCCACACCGGTCCCCGAGGACACCGCGTCGGCGCCCGCCGTCCCGGCTCCGACGGAAGAATCAGCGCCTGAGCGCGCACCGGGGTCAGAACCGGCGCCGGTCCCCCAGGACGCCACCGTTCCTCCCTCGCCAGAGGAGTCACCAGACGCCTCCCCCAGCCCTTCGACCGAGGCCCCGGACGACCAGCCCGCCGAGGACGCCCCCGCGGCCCCGGCCGAGGAGGACGGGGCAGTCGTCCCGTTCGTCGTGCCACCGGCGACCGGCACCAACGCCGTGATCTCCGTCAAGGTCGGTGGAGACCGCACCTCCCCCGTCGCGGTTGGCCCCCTCGCCGGGGTGACCCTGCAGCTCTACACAGACGGCTCCGAACCCGGGGCAGCGCTCACTGACCCTTGGGCGACCTGCATCTCCGACGCGGACGGCGACTGCTCCTTCATCGTCCCGCAGACCCAGTTCGGCGGCGCCAACTTCAACCGCAGGTTCTGGATCCAGCAGACCGGCGTCCCGGCCGGCTGGTACGCCAACCCGACCCTGGGCACTGGCTCCGACGGAGAGACACCGACGCCGTACCAGTTCCGCACGGGCCCGGCCCTCGTCGCGGGGACCACCTACACCTCGCAGGGCGCGTTCATGCTCAGCACCGGTAACACCAACCCCAGGGCGTCGGGTGGGATCTGGCAGAGCTCGCGGACCAACCCGACGTTCCCCGCCCAGTGCGGCATCGACGTGGCGCTGATCCTCGACCTGTCCGGGTCGGTCGCCCCGTCCCTGGCCGATCTCAAGACAGCTGCCAACGGGTTCGTCGACGCACTCACCGGCACACCGTCCAGCGTGGCACTGTTCACCTTCAGCTCCCTCGCACCCGCGGCCGGCAACCCCAACCTGGCCGCCACGCCGGTCTCCACGGCAGCGAGCGCAGAGACGGTCAAGAGCCAGATCAACAGCTACACCGCCTCCGGAGGAACCAACTGGGACCGCGGCATCTACCAGGTCGCGAGCGACCCCGCGGGCTACGACGTCGCCGTGGTCATCACCGACGGCAACCCCACCTTCTACGGGAACCAGGAAGGCCCCGGAGGCTACACCCGCCTGCGCGAGACCGAGAACGGGATCTTCAGCGCCAACGCCGTGAAGGCTCAAGGGACGCACATGCTCGCCGTGGGCGTCGGCTCGGGAGTCTCGAGCGCCGGGAGCGGGCTCAACCTCCGCGCCATCTCCGGCACCACCCTGGGCACCGACTACTTCCAGGCTGCCGACTACGAAGATGCCGAGGAGGAGCTGCGCGCGCTGGCACTGGGGAACTGCGCGGGCACGGTCACCGTGGTCAAGCAGACGGTCCCCTCCACGACTCCTGTCGGCTCGACCGCCGGAGCGGAGCCGGCCGGCGGGTGGGACTTCACCGCCACGACGACCAGCCCGGGGGTGTCGGTCGACGCACCGGGCACCGCCACGACCGCCGCGGGCACCGGAGCAGCGAACTTCGCCCTCACCTTCGCCGGCGGGGTCACCAGCGGTAACGTCTCCCTCACCGAGACTCTCATCGGCGGCTTCACCCTCCATCAGGTGAACGGCTTCAACGCGGTCTGCACCGACGTGGCCACCGGGGCGAACATCCCCGTGACCAACGACGGCACCACAGGCTTCACCGTCGCGGCCACCTCCACAGGCAGCGTCTCGTGCGACGTCTACAACCGGGCCCCCGCCGAGACGGCGTCCCTGACGCTGTCCAAGCAGTGGGTGGTCAACGGGACGACCTACGCGGACGGCCAGCAACCCGAGGGCCTCGACGCCTCGGCCACCATCGACGGGACCGACCAGGGATGGGGCGTGCCGCGCACGGGCTTCCAGATCCCCACCTCTCCCACCATCGCCGAGACCACCGCAGTCAATCTCACCCAGTGCACCCTCGACAGCAGCCGGGCGACGTCCTTCAACGGGGCGGCGCAGGACGAGGCGCTGCCCTACTCCCCCGCCCTCGTCGCCGGGAGCAACACTGCGACGATCACCAACACCGTCACCTGCGACACGAGGCTCACCCTCGAGAAGATCGTCCAGGGCGGCCCCGCCGCCCCGACGGCATGGGATCTTGAGGCCTTCGCGCCAACGGGTTCCCTGCCCGGGCCAGCAGGCACGACAGGGTCGGCTGCGGCGACCGCCTCCGTGACCCCAGGCGCCACGTATGCGCTCGCCGAGTCGGGCGGTGACCCGAACTACGCTCAGGTCGTCGGACCCAACGCCGTGCTCATCCCCCGATCGAGCGGCACCTGGCTGTGCGTCCAGGTCGCCGCCGACGGCACCACCGTCATCCCTGGATTCGCCGACGGGCTCAACGGTGGAGTGACCGTCCCGCTCGGCACCTGGATCCGGTGCTCGGCGGTCAACCAGGGGGCGACCCTGGACCTGCGCAAGGTGGTCGAGAACGCCTGGGGCGGAGAAGCGATCCCCTCAGACTGGGTCCTCACCGCCACGCCGATCGGCCCCGCGCCCGCCGGCGTGGTCGCCCAGAGCGTCCAGGGGTCCTCGACCAGCGGGCTGCTGACCGTGCGGCCCGGGGTGACCTACGAGCTCACCGAGTCCGGCACCCCCAGCGGGTATCTCAACCGAGGGATCATCTGTGACGCCCCCGTCCCTGGCCAGGCCGTCACCACGATCCTCCTGGAGGCCGTGGACATCGTGGTCTGCACCATCACCAACGTCGACCAGCCCGGGCGACTGACGCTGATCAAGGACGTCGTCAACGACGACGGCGGGCAGGCAGACCCCACCGCCTGGACGCTGTCCGCAGATGGTCCGACCACAGGCCTCAGCGGCGTCACTGGTGACCCCGCGGTGACCTCCGCAGAGGTCATCGCCGGGACGTACGCCCTCTCCGAGGACGGCGGTCCGGTGGGCTACGACGCCGGGCAGTGGACCTGTGAGGCGCCCGCGACCGGGACGACCGAAGCCGTCCCTGTACCCGTGGTCGATTCCTCGGTGACCGTCGCCCTCGGACAGGCGGTCGTGTGCCGCATCGTCAACGACGACCGACCGGGCACCTTCGCGGTGGTCAAGACGAGCGCTCCCGGTGACGGACAGACCGTCACACCGGGCTCGCTCATCACCTATACCGTCACCGCACGCAAGACCAACGACGGAGCCGATCCTGGGGTGGTCGTCACCGACGATCTCACCCGGGTGCTCGACAACGCGTCCTTGGTGCCCGGGTCGATCACCGCGTCACTGGGAACCGCCACGCTCACCGGGTCGTCCCTGGTCTGGGACGTGGGACCGCTCGCCGACGCCGCGACCCTGACCTACCAGGTGCTCGTCAGCGCCGACGCTGCTGGCGCCACCCTGGTCAACGTCGTGACCAGCCCGGGCGTGGACCCGTGCTTGCCCCCAGGGACGGTGGATACCCTCCCGGTGACAGCTCTCGTCGCAGCGGCAGTGGTCGTCGACCCGGACGAGTGGTGCCGCACGACGACGCACCCCGTGCCCGCCGCACCGCGGACCGCAGTCATGGGGACGTACGGGTGGTCGTCACGGTCATCGTCGCCGACCGCCTTCGCACCGACAGGGAGCGACAGCCTGCCCCTCGGGCTCGGCGCCCTGCTCCTCGTGGGCGCCGGGGCACTCGTGATGGGGATCAGGCGCCGTAGGAGCTGACGCTGTCCGTCGTGCTGGTGCTCGCAGGGGGAGCACCAGCACGATGGACCGCACCTGAACGGCAGGGCGCTGCCGCGCCCGTGAGCCGCTGACCGGGCCCACGCAGGTCGAGCCTGGTCAGCGGCTCGTCGCGTCGTCGACCTCTCCGACGAGCTCTTCGATGATGTCCTCGAGGAAGAGCGCGCCGACGATGGACCCGTCCGCACCGCAGGCGGCGGCGACGTGCGAGCCGGTCCGGCGCATCGAGGCCAGGGCGTCCTCGAGCTCGGCGTCGGCCGGGACCGCCCCGAGCGGACGCAGCCGGTCTGCCGGGATCGGCCGGGTCACGTCGGCCGGGCCGGTGAGGTCGAGCACGTCCTTGAGGTGGACATAGCCCGACGGCGCGCCGTCCGGGCCGGTCAGCGGGTACCGCGAGAAGCCATGTGTGGCGACCGCTCGCTGCAGGTCCCGAGGCGAGGACCCGGCAGGGAGCCGGATCAACGCTGCGAGCGGCACCTGGACGTCCGCGACGGTCTTGGTGGTGAACTCGAAGGCCTTGGTCAACGTGCCCGACGCGTCGTCGAGCATGCCCTCGTAGGTGGACTGCTCCACGATGGTGGCGACCTCATCGAGGGTGTAGGTGCTCGTCGCCTCGTCCTTGGGCTCCACCTTGAAGGCCCGCAGCACGAGGTTCGCAAGCCAGTTGAGGCTCACGATCACCGGGCTGAAGACCCGTCCGACCAGCACCAGCGGCGGAGCGAGCAGCAGCGCTGCACGGTCCGGCACCGAGAAGGACAGGTTCTTGGGGACCATCTCACCGAAGACCACGTGCAAGAAGGTCACCAGCGCGAGGGTGAGGGCGAAGGCGATCCCGGTGATCGCACTGGCGGACAGGGACGTCGCCCCGAGCGGGATCTCCAGGAGGTGGTGGATGGACGGCTCGGCGACGTTGAGGATGAGCAGCGAGCACACGGTGATGCCCAGCTGGCTCGTGGCCAGCATGAGCGTGGCGTGCTCCATCGCCCACAGCGTCGTCTTGGCGGCCTTGCTGCCGGCCTCGGCCTTCGGCTCGATCTGGGACCGGCGCGCAGAGATGACCGCGAACTCGGCGCCCACGAAGAACGCGTTGACCACGAGCAGGACGACGAGCCAGATGATGCCTGGGAGGTACTCGCTCATCGCTGCGACTCCTCGGTGGTGTGGTCGAGCACGGTGGTGCTCGCGTCGTCGTCGGCGCCTGGCAGGGTCTCCCCGCGCAGGCGGCCCACGATCTGGTCGTGGTGACTGAGCCCGCTCCGGTCCGTGGTCGGGTCGTGGGGGACGTAGGTGATCTCCTCCACGCGCCGACCGTCGACGGCGCTGACCCGCAGCACGCCGGTGTCGAGGGTCACCTCGTCACCGACCTCGGGCAGACGGCCGAGCTCGGCCGTGACGAAGCCGGCGACCGTCTCGTAGTCGCCGGTGTCCGGGACGACGATCTGGGCACGGTCGGCCAGCTCGTCCGGTCGTAGCCCGGCGTCGAAGATCACCGTGGTGCCCTCGCGCCTGACGCCGGACGGCGTGTGGTCGTGCTCGTCCTCGAGCTCGCCGATCAGCTCTTCGACGAGGTCCTCGAGGGTGACCAGGCCGGCCGTCCCCCCGTACTCGTCGGTTGCGACCGCGATCTGGAAACCGCTGCGGCGCAGCAGACCCAGCAGCGCGTCGATGCCCATCGACACCGGGACGAGCAAGGGCTCGACCATGAGAGAGGTGACCGGCGTCGTGGCCTGGGCGTCGACGTCGACTGCGAAGGCGTGCTTGACGTGCACCACGCCGACGATGTGGTCGATGTCGTCACCGGTCACGGCGAAGCGTGAGTGGCCGGTGCGCTGAGCCAGGGCAAGGACGTCCGCGGCGGTGTCCGCCTCGGTGACGGTGTCCATGCGCACCCGGGGGGTCATGACCTCAGCGGCGGTGTGACCGGAGAACTCCAGCGCCTTGCCGAGCAGCGTGGCGTGGTCCTGGTCGAGCATCCCCTGCAGCGCCGAGCGGCGCACGAGGGAGCTGAGCTCTTCAGCCGAGCGGGCTCCGGAGAGCTCCTCCTTGGGCTCGATCCCCATCGAGCGGATGATCGCGTTCGCGGTGTTGTTGAAGGCGAGGATCACCGGCTTGAAGACCGCGGTGAACGCGGCCTGGAAGGGGATGACCACCTTGGCGGTGGCGAGGGGGAGCGCGAGGGCGAAGTTCTTGGGGACCAGCTCGCCGATGACCATCGAGAAGAGGGTCGCCAGGGCGATGCCGAGGATCCCGCCGACGGCGCGCACCGATCCGGCGGGCAGGCCGAGGTCTGTCAGCGGCTCGGTGAGGAGCGAGGTGATGGCTGGCTCGAAGGTGTAGCCGGTGAGCAGCGTGGTCAGCGTGATGCCGAGCTGCGCGCTCGAGAGGTGGGTCGAGGTGATCCTCAACGCCTTGATGGTCGGTCCGAGACGTTTCTCGCCGCGGCGTTCGCGGGCCTCGAGGTCCTTGCGGTCCAAGTTGACCAGCGCGAACTCTGAAGCGACGAACAGCCCGGTTCCGACCGTGAGCAGCAGGCCGATCCCGACCAGGGCCCATTCGTTCATCGGATGCCCCCTGGCGAGTCCTGACGCGGGCGATAGCCGGTCAATTCGTCACGAAGGGGCAATGGTCTATGCGAGGGAGGGTCATCCATGGTGAGAAAAGTGTAATGGATGCCCGCCCATGGCGTCTGTGCACACCGTCGGGGGATCGTGTGGAGGCGAAAGGGGCAACGCCGGGGCTAGTCCTCGACGGTGTAGGCCGCGAAGGGGGCGTCCAGGTCGAGGGTCTGCCCGGTGAGGGCGTGAGCCACCGAGAAGATGTAGTCCTCGTCCACCCCGTCCGGCCCCACGGCCACCGCCGTCTCTGCGGGCAGCGGTTCGCCGACCTCTTCCACGCGCTCACCCTCGGAGAACACGCCGCACCGGGTCAGCGCACCGTCCTCGTAGTACCAGAAGCCGTAGGTGTCCGAGGTGGAGAACACCAGCACGACGAGCGCGACCGTGCCCAGCAGCACCTCGGTCGCCTCGATCGTCATGAGCGCCTCGGGGTCGAGGACGACGCGCGCAGCCGGGTCCCACAGCTGCGCCCAGGAGCCGTCGGACTGCACGTAGACGCGGTCCGCGGGGAAGCTTGAGGTGGCTTCCTCCGCGCTCACCTCGCCGACCGCCTCGATCGGGGCGTCTCCCAGCAGGGAGAGGAGGCTCTCGGGAGTGCGGTCGCGGACGAAGAGTGCAGACGTGTTCCAACCCATAGGGAGATTCTCCCTCACGTGCGAGGAGCCCGTGGCGACCGCCAGGGATGCCCGAGGCGGCGGCGAGTCACGTCGAGTCACGCAGCGCTACCGTGATCACATGACCCCACGCCTCGACCTCATCGGCTTCGTCGTCACCGACATGGCGCGCACGCTGGACTTCTACCGACGCCTCGGCCTGGACATCCCCGCGGCGGCCGACGCCGAGGCGCACGTGGAGCACGTGCTGCCCGGTGGGCTGCGCCTGGCCTGGGACACGACTGACGTCGTGCTGTCCTTCGAGCCCGGCTGGACGCCGCCGAGCGGCGGTCACCGGATGGCACCGGCCTTCCTGTGCGACTCCCCCGCCGAGGTCGACGCGACGTACGCGTCGCTGGTGGATGCGGGCTTCGAGGGGCACCGCGCGCCGTGGGACGCCTTCTGGGGGCAGCGCTACGCGACGGTGCTGGACCCGGACGGGACCACGGTTGACCTCTTCGCGAACCTCGAGCAGCAGCCGGAGCACGTCTAGGATCGGGCGATGGCCACCGGCAGGTACCCCAAGGGCGTGCTCAAGCGCGAGCAGATCCTCGACACCGCCCTCGAGGTGTTCGCCGACGAGGGCTACCGCGGCACCAGCCTGCGCACGGTCGCAGCCCGTTGCGGGCTCAGCGTCGCCGGCGTGCTGCACTACTTCGACTCGCGCGAGGACCTGCTCGCCCAGGTCATCGCCCGTCGCGACACGATCCCGCGTCCAGCCGGCACCTCGCGTGTGGAGCCGCACGCCCTCGTCGACGGGATCCGCGCCAACACCGACCAGCCCGGGCTGGTCGAGCTCTTCGTCTCGCTCGTGGCCGCGGCCCGCGACCACGACCACCCGGCGCACGAGCAGCTCGCCCGCCGGTACACCTCCATGCGGCTGCGGATCCAGGGGGCGATGCGCGACCTGCAGGAGGCAGGCCAGATCCCGGCCCACCTCGATCCTGATGCCCTCGCCCGCCTCATCATCGCCGCGGCCGACGGCGCCCAGCTGCAGTGGATGGTCGACGACGAGGCGACGCTGGACGGTCCCCTCGCCACCCTGGTCTACGACGTCCTCGGGCTGTCCCGCCCGTCCGGAGAAGTCGACCGTGGGAACGCTTCCATCTGAAAACCTAGCGGTGTAAGGTTTCTCGCACGTGCACTGCCGCACGCTGCGGTCGAATCGATCCGATCCGCGCCCACCAGTCTCGAAAGGCCGCTCGATGAGCTCCCTCCCCGCATACCGCGACGCAAGCCTGCCCACTGCCGAGCGGGTCGCCGACCTGGTCGCCCGGATGACCCTGCCCGAGAAGGTCGGGCAGATGCTCCAGCTCAACGCCAAGGAGGGCGTCGGCCCTCTCGTCACCGACATGCACGCCGGATCGATCCTGCACACCTCCCCTGAGCGCGTCCTGGAGGCTCACGCCCTCACCGCGACCACGCGCCTGCAGATCCCGCTGCTCATCGCCGAGGACTGCATCCATGGCCACTCCTTCTGGAAGGGCGCCACGATCTACCCCACCCAGCTCGGCATGGCCGCGACCTGGGACGCGCCGCTGGTGGAGAAGACCGCCCGCGCCACCGCGGTCGAGGTAGCCGCGACCGGCATCCACTGGACCTTCTCCCCCGTCCTGTGCATCGCCCGCGACCTGCGCTGGGGCCGCGTGTCGGAGACCTTCGGCGAGGACCCCTTCCTCATCGGCGAGATGGCCTCGGCCATGGTCCGCGGCTACCAGGGTGACGGCCTCGACGACCCGACCGCGATCCTGGCCACGGCCAAGCACTTCGCCGGGTACTCCGAGACCCAGGGCGGGCGTGATGCGAGCGAGGCGGACATCTCCCGGCGCAAGCTCCGCTCCTGGTTCCTGCCGCCCTTCGAGCGTGTGGCCCGCGAGGGCTGCCGCACCTTCATGCTCGGCTACCAGTCCATGGACGGCGTGCCGATCACCATCAACAACTGGCTGCTCAACGACGTCCTGCGCGGGGAGTGGGGCTACACCGGCACCCTCATCACCGACTGGGACAACGTGGGCCGCATGGTCTGGGAGCAGCACATCCAGCCCGACTACACCCACGCCGCAGCCGCCGCGGTCCGCGCCGGCAACGACGTCGTGATGGTCACGCCCCGCTTCTTCGAGGGCGCGCAGGACGCGGTCGCCCGCGGCATGCTCGATGAGAAGCTCATCGACGACGCCGTGGCACGCATCCTCACCCTGAAGTTCGACCTCGGCCTCTTCGAGAACCCGCGCCGCCCCGACCCCGAGCTCCAGCGCACGGTCATCGGCTGCGCCGAGCACCTCGACCTCAACCTCGAGGTCGCTCGCCGCTCCCTGGTCCTGCTGACCAACGACGGCACGCTGCCCCTCGCCGGCGGCCTCACGGCCGGACCGGACGGCCGCGCGACGAGCTCGGCGACGCCGCGCACCGTCGCCGTCGTCGGCCCCAACGCGGACGACCAGCACTCCCAGCTCGGTGACTGGGCCGGTGCCTCCGGCCAGGCGGACTGGCTCATGGAGGGCCACCCGCGGGAGATGACCCGGACCGTCCTGGACGGCTTCCGTGAGCAGTCCCCGTCGGACTGGACCATCACCCACGCCCGCGGTGCGGACATCCTCACCACGGGCATCGACCCGGACGGCGAGTTCATGCCCGACGGCCAGCCGCGCCCGCTCTACGCCTACCCGGCCGAGCCCGACGCCGCGATGATCGCCGAGGCCGTGGCCCAGGCGAAGGCCGCCGACTACGTCGTCGCCGTCGTCGGTGACCAGATCGAGCTCAACGGCGAGACCCTCTCGACCGCAACCCTGGAGCTCTTCGGCGCCCAGGTCGCGCTGCTCGACGCCCTCGCCGAGACCGGCACCCCGATGATCGTCGTCGTCATCGCGTCCAAGCCGCTCGTGCTGCCGAAGTCTGCACGCGAGGCCGCAGCGATCGTCTGGGCAGCCAACCCCGGCATGGCCGGCGGCCGCGCGATCGCCGAGCTCGCGCTCGGGCTCATCGAGCCGTCCGGACGCCTGCCGATCTCCTTCGCCGAGCACGCCGGCCAGCTGCCCGTCTACTACAACCAGCTGCCGGGCCAGCACGGCACGCGGTACGCCGACCTCACCCAGCGCGCGCCCTTCGCCTTCGGCGAGGGCCTGAGCTACACCACGATCGAGTACTCCGACCTCACCGTCCTGACCCCGACCGTGGGCCTGGCGGACGAGGTCCGCGCCCAGGTCACGCTGCACAACAGCGGCACCCGACCGGCCCGCGAGACGGTCCAGGTCTACCTGCGCGACACCGTCACGTCGGTCACCTGGGCGGAGAAGGAGCTCAAGACCTACCGCCAGGTCGACGTGGCTCCCGGCGAGACCGTCACGGTCGACCTCTCCCTGCCGGTGACCGACTGCACGCTGGTCGACGCCGAGGGGCGCCGGGTGGTCGAGCCCGGCGAGTTCCAGCTCCGGGTGGGGCCGTCCTCGCGCAACGAGGTCCTGCTCGACGCCGCCTTCGTCGTCAAGGCCTGACCACCGCGCTCGACCCCGCTCTGCCGTCGACGACCGGCTCCTTCGATAGCCCAGCCTGGGCCTTCGAGGGGGCCGGTCGTCGCGTCGTTCGACTCGACGCGTCGCGCCCTACGCCTGGAGGGGCTGACGCCAGCTGTGCTGCGGCTCGAAGCCGAGCACGCGGCGCGCCTTGTCGATGCTGAGCAGCGTCTCGTGCGCGCCCACCTCCCGGGTGAGGGGCACACCGGGGAACTGGTCGGCGAGGAGCTCGGCGTTCGGCGTCGTCATGACGGTGTCCGCGTTGGCGATGATGAACACCTCGACGCCGGTGAGCTCGACCTGCAGGGCCCGGCGCACGGCCTGGGCGCCGTCGCGCGCGTCGATGTAGCCCCACAGGTTCCACCGCCGCGCGGCAGGGTCGGCGTCGTAGGCCGCGAAGGCGGCGTAGTCGCCGGGCTCCATGACATTGGAGAACCGCAGGCCGATGGCCTTGAGCTGCGGGTTCCACCGGGCAAACTGGCGCGCCATCTCCTCCTCGAGCGTCTTGGCGAGGGAGTAGGAGGACTCCGGGCGCGGGTGGTACTCCTCGTCGACGGGGACGTAGGGCGGCGGCGTCTGGAAGGGCAGCCCGAGCACGGTCTCGCTGGAGGCCCACACGACCGTCGTGATGCCGGCGGTGCGCGCGGCCTCGAAGACGTTGTACGTGCTCGTGATGTTGTTCGTGAACGTCGCCGCGTTCGGTGCCATCCCCGGCGCCGGGATGGCACCGAGATGCACGACGGCGTCGACCGGCCCCGCGGTGCGGTCGTCGATCCCGCTGAGCGCACCGAGGACCTGGCCGTAGTCGGTCAGGTCCACGCGGGTGAACCGCTCGAGGTGCTCGGACGGCGCGACCCGGTCGAGGATCACCACCTCGTACCCGTGCTCGAGCAGGTCGCGGACGACGGCGCGGCCGAGCTTGCCGCTCCCCCCGGTGACAGCGACGACAGGCATGGTGGGGACGGGCATGGGGACCTCCTGGGCGCGGACGGGTGCGTGCTGGGTCAGGCGGACTCGGGCTCCGGCGTGATGTCGGGAGCGATCTCGGGCGGGTCGATCCCCGGGGTGAGGTCCTCAGGGCCTGCCTCGGGCGGGCGGGGCCGGTCCTCGGGGAAGGTGCGCAGCAGCACCAGCGCGACGTCGTCGGCCTCCGCGCCCGGCGCCAGGACGCTCAGGACGTGGTCGCTCAGCTCGTCGAGGGTGAGCTCGTGGCAGCCGCGCAGCGTCTGGGTGAGCAGCGTCAGGCTGTCGGCGATCGTCATGCCTCGACGTTCGATGAGCCCGTCGGTGTAGAGGAAGAGCGTGTCGTTGTCCTCCAGCTCGACCGTGTGGTCGCGGCGAGTGGCCGTGGGGTTCACACCGAGCAGCAGGTCGTTGCCCCGGTTGAGCACCTCGACCTCACCGTCGGCGCGGATGACCACCGGGTAGGGGTGGCCGGCGTTGGACCAGCGCACGGTGCGGGTTCCGGTGTGCCGGTCGGCAGGGAGCTGCTCGATGCGAGCGACGATCACCGTCGCGGTCGCGCCCTCACCCAGGCCGAGCCCGACGATCGCGTCGTCGGCCTCGGCCAGGACGGCGGCGGGCGTCTCGCCGGTGATGTACGCGGTGGTCCGGATGAGGCCGCGCAGTTGGCCCATCATCGCGGCCGCGGTGTGGTCGTGACCGGTGACGTCGCCGACGACGATGGTCGTCGCCCCGTCGCGGGTGAGGAAGGAGTCGTACCAGTCGCCACCGATCTCCAGGTCGTCGCCTGCCGGCTGATAGCGCACGGCGATCTGGAGGTGGTCCGGCTCAGGCGGTGGCGTGAGCAAGGACTGCTGCAGGGTGATCGACGCCTCGCGCACGCGTCCTTCGCGCATCTCGGCGAGCTCTGCGTGGGCCCGGACATAGTCGAGCTGAGCCTGCTGGCTCTCCGCGGACCGCAGGGCTGCCCCCACGGACGCCGCGATGAGGGTCATGAAGGCCCGGTGGTCGTCGTCGGAGAGGCGGTGCGAGGGCGCCTCCACGACGAGCACCCCGACGGTCGCGCTGGCGTCGTTGGAGACGAGCGGGGCGAAGAACAGCCGCCCGTCGACCACGGCCTCACCCGTGCGGCACACCTGCTCGACGACGGTGGTGTCGAGCTCGTCAGGCAGGTCCGGGGCGCTCGAGGCCACGAGCGCGAGCCCTGAGGACGCCGGGAGGTAGATGGCGCACCGCCCGATGTCCGCGGAGCCGCTCAGCGTCTCGACGGCGAGAGCCATGAACGACGACGGCCCACCCTGGTGCTCCTGCAGCACGAGGTGCAGCCGGGCGATCGCAGTGAGCCGGCGGTTCGACATGACCCGGTCGGTCGTCTCGGTCGCGATGTCGAGGACTCCCGCCACCCGACCCGCGTCGTCGACCAGCGGGCTGTAGGAGTAGGTGAAGAACGCCTCCTCCTCATATCCCGAGCGGTTGAGGGTCAGGGGGGCGTCCGTCGTCCACGTCGGCACCCGGGTGCTCATGACGAGGTCGAACTGCGGACCGATCTCGTCCCAGATCTCGCTCAGCACCTCACGCACGGGCTCCCCGAGGGCGGTGAGCCGCTTCTTGGAGCCCAGGATCTCGCGGTAGGAGTCGTTGTAGATCATCGTCAGCTCGGGGCCCCAGGCGATCATCACCGGGAAGCCTGTGCTGAAGCAGGTGCGAGCCACCTGGCGCAGGGACTCGTCCCAGGTGGAGATCGGACCGAGGGGAGTCGTCTCCCACGGGAAGGCGAGAACAGCTGTGCCCATCTCGCTGCTCGCGGCAGTCTTGGCGAACCACTGGGAATCCATCGCGCAACTCTCACCCTCGTACAGGTCGGCTCGTCCCACCGGTATCAGGATCCAGAGAATACTCCTGAGTGAGACCAGCTGCGCACACCCGGAGGTAGGGACAAAATCCGTTGCTCAGCGGGGCGTCGCCTGCCACGCTGGACCGGTGACTCCCTGGACCATCACCCCCGCCCCTCTGCCCGAGACCCTCGACTCTCCCGACGCCTGGGCGGTCCTCGGCGCAGCCCGCGTCTCAGCCGACGTCGAGCGCCGCACCTGGGGGCACGCCGACCTCACCTATCCCCCGGCCATGCTGCTCGCGGTGCTGCGAGACCAGCAGCACGTCGAGCGGTTCCCGCTGGTCGCCACGGCGAGCCCAGCACCGGTCTCCCCGGGGGCTGACGACGTGCTCGGCATCGTGGACGTGAGCCTCGACCGGACCGGCAACACGCACCTGGCCTCCTTCAGCGTGACCGTCGACGCCGAGCACCGCCGCGTCGGGATCGGCTCGGCGCTGCTGACCGCGGCCGAGCAGCTGGCCACCGAGCGGGGACGCACGACCTTCATCCTGGACAGCACGCACAACCGCGAGAGCGCTGCGGACGACCCCGACGCCCTCGTCCCCCCGACCGGCAGCGGGCGGTTCAGCCGCACCGACCCCGCAGTGGCCTTCGCGCTAGGCCACGGGTACACCCTGGAGCAGGGCGAGCGGTACTCCGTCCTGCACCTGCCGCTCGAGGACCCCGCCCTGGTGGACCGCCTGCACGCCGACGCGGTCGAGGCCGCCGGCGACCGGTACCGCACGGTCACCTGGGTGGACCGCTGCCCCGACGAGCTGGTCGAGCAGTTCGCGCTGCTCGCCACGCGCATGTCCACGGCGATCCCGCTCGCCGGTCTCGACGTCGTCGAGGACCCGTGGGACGCGGCGCGGGTCCGCGACAGCGAGCACATCGTCACCTCGACGGGGCGCTCGATGCTGGTGACCGCCGCGATGGACCAGGCCACCGGGGAGCTGGTCGCCTACACCGCCTTCGTCACCCCGCGCCAGAGCGAGCTCGCCTTCCAGGAGGACACTCTCGTGCTGGAGGCCCACCGCGGGCACCGCCTCGGCATGCTCGTCAAGACCGTGAACCTGCGCGAGCTCATGGTCCAGCACCCGGCCGTGCGGCGGATCCACACGTGGAACGCGGAGGAGAACGCGCACATGCTCGCGATCAACGTCGCGCTCGGCTTCCAGCCCACCGGGGTGGTCGGGATGTGGCAGAAGAAGCTCGCTTGAGGCCGGAGGGGCGGGTTACAGCCGGCGCAGCTTCTCCGGGTCGGGCGGCTTGACCTCTTCCCAGCCACGCCGCTTGGTCCGGGTGCCCCGCTGCTCGTCACGCGAGCGGTAGACGATGTAGGGGCGCACGAGGTAGCCGACCGGTGCGGAGAAGACGTGCACCAGCCGGGTGAAGGGCCACAGCATGAACAGGGCCGTCCCGAACAGGACGTGGATCTGGAACATCAGCGGGACGTCGGCCATGAGCTCGGGCTTGGGCTGCAGGGTGAACAGGCTGCGCACCCAGGGCGAGATGGTCCCGCGGTACTCGTAGCCTGAACCGAAGACCTGCAGCATGAAGGTCGCCGCCGCACCGAAGGCGATGGTCCCTCCAAGCGCGACGTACATGACCTTGTCCATCGGCGTGGTGGCCAGGAACACCGGCCCCACGGTCCGCCGCCGGTAGATGAGGATGATGAGACCCACGATGGTCAAGATCGCGGCGAAGGACCCGATCCACGTCGCGCCCAGGTGGTAGGCGTGCTCGCTGACACCGATCGAGTACAGCCAGTCCCGTGGGATGAACAACCCCACCACGTGACCGATCAGCACCAGCAGGATCCCGATGTGGAACATCGGCGACCCCAGCCGCAGCAGCCGGTTCTCGTAGACCTGGCTCGAGCGGGTGGTCCAGCCGAACTTGTCGTACCGGTACCGCCACACGTGCCCGACGACGAACACCGCCGCCGCCGCGTAGGGCAGCGCGACCCAGAGCAGGATGCTGAGCGGAGTCACCGTCTCGGTACCAGCCACGGCCATCATCATCGTCGCGCCTCCTGCGCTGCGGCTCCGCCGGAGGCGAAGGGTTGGAGCTCGCCGAGGAAGGTCAGCCCGACCGTCTCGGTCGGCGGCCCGTCGTTGACCAGGGCGAGGTAGCGGTCCCGGGTGGCGTCGGTGATGGGCGGCAAGGACATGCAGACCACCTCGATGACACCGGCGTACGGGCTCGACATGGCGAGCAGGGCGGCGCGCAGCACCTCGATGCCCTCGCGGTGCGAGGCGAGCAGCTGCCCGGCGACCGGGGAGTCGCTCACTGCGGAGAACTCCAGCACCGCTGGCAGGTAGTCCGGCAGCTCGTCGGCGTCGAACTCCCAGCCGGCCGCCCGGTAGGCCTCCTTGAAGGACACCAGCGCCTGACCGCGCCGGCGGGTGTCACCCGTGGCGTAGTAGCTGAGGTACATGCAGCACTTGCGCTTGAGGTCGAAGGTGCCCACGTAAGACTTCTCGAAGTCTTGCGCGTCCAGCCCCGCCACGGTGGCGAGGAAGGTCTCCAGCGCCGTGCGGACGGGGCCGGGCAAGGAGGGCAGGACGGCGGCGACCTGTCCGGCGCGGGCGTGGAAACCCGTGTCGGGGTAGTCGAGCAGGAGCGAGGTGGCCATGTGGGTCAGCGCCCGCTGGTCCTCGGTCATGGCGACGGGCCTGACCGGGGCAGGCATCGAGCTGACCGCGATGTGCGGAGGCGGGCGCCTGGCCATCACTGCCCCCCGCCCGGGGACGAGGCGTCCCGCTCGGGGTCGGACTTCTCGGTGGGTGCGGGCGGGAACAGCCCGCTCGCGTTGCCCTTGCCGTCCCAGTTGAGCAGGTTGACCCGTCCGGGGGTGGAGGGCCGGTCCGCGGTCTGGCGGTCGGCGAGCACGTGGAAGTTCTCCACGGCGACGGGGACCGAAGGACCGCTCGAGGACCCGAAGGGGCCCGCCCCACCCATGCCCGGACCGTCCTCGTAGTCGAGGGAGCAGGCGAGCTCTTCCAGCTCGGCCGCCTGCTCGGCGTGGGCCGACGGGATGACGTAGCGGTCCTCATACTTGGCGATCGCCAGCAGCCGGTACATCTCCTCCACCTCGGCGCCGGTCATGCCGACCGCCGTCGCGATGGACTCGTCCCGGCCCGCATCGCCGTTGAGGTTGATGCCTCGCATGTAGGAGCGCATCGCCGCCAGCCGCCGCAGCACGGCGTCGACTGGGGCCACGTCACCGGCGGTGAACAGCCCGGCGAGGTACTCGATGGGGATGCGCAGCTTCTCGATCGCCGCGAAGAGGGTCTGTGCGTCCTCGCCGTCGTTACCGGAGTTGGCCACGACGTCGACCACCGGCGACAGCGGCGGGATGTACCAGACCATCGGCATGGTGCGGTACTCCGGGTGGAGCGGCAGCGCCACCCGGTAGTCCTGGATGAGCCGCCAGATCGGGCTGCGCTGCGCGGCGTCGATCCAGTCGTCAGGGATGCCCTCGGACCGGGCGGCTGCGACAACGGCCGGGTCGTGCGGGTCGAGGAAGACCTGCCGCTGGGACTCCAGCAGCGCCGTCTCGTCCTCGACCGTCGCCGCCTCGGCGACCTGGTCGGCGTCGTAGAGCACGAGCCCGAGGTACCGCAGGCGACCCACGCAGGTCTCCGAGCAGACGGTCGGCAGGCCGACCTCCAGTCGCGGGTAGCACATGGTGCACTTCTCGGCCTTGCCGGTCTTGTGGTTGAAGTAGACCTTCTTGTAGGGGCACCCCGAGACGCACATCCGCCAGCCCCGGCAGGCGTCCTGGTCCACGAGGACGATGCCGTCCTCGACCCGCTTGTACATCGCCCCCGACGGGCAGGAGGCCACGCAGGAGGGGTTGAGACAGTGCTCGCAGATGCGCGGCAGGTAGAACATGAAGGTCTTCTCGAACTCCATGGCCACGTGCTCGCTCATATGCTGCAGGACCGGGTCCTCCTGGATGGTCTCCGTGGACCCGCCCAGGTTGTCGTCCCAGTTGGCCGACCACCCGATCTTCATGTCGTTGCCGGTCAGCAGGCTCTTGGGCCGCGCGACCGGGGTGTGCTCCCCGGCTGGGGCGTTGAGCAGCATGTCGTAGTCGTAGGTCCACGGCTCGTAGTAGTCGTGGATCTCAGGCAGCTTGGGGTTGGAGAAGATGGTCGCAAGCTTGGCGAAGCGACCACCGCTGCGCAGCTTGAGCCGGCCGCGCTTGTTGCGCACCCACCCCCCGCCCCACTTGTCCTGGTCCTCGTAGCCGCGGGGGTAGCCCACACCGGGGCGGGTCTCCACGTTGTTGAACCACACGTACTCCACGCCGCTGCGGTTGGTCCACGCCTGCTTGCACGTGACCGAGCAGGTGTGGCACCCGATGCACTTGTCGAGATTCATGATCATCGACATCTGCGCCATGACCTTCATCAGTATTCGACCTCCTGGCTGCGGCGCCGGATCACGGTGACTTCGTCTCGTTGGTTCCCGGTCGGTCCGAGGTAGTTGAAAGCAAATGCCAGCTGGGCGTAGCCGCCGATGAGGTGGCTGGGCTTGAGCAGCACGCGGGTGAGGGAGTTGTGGATCCCTCCTCGCAGCCCAGACGTCTCGGTGCGAGGGACATCGACCACCCGGTCCTTGGCGTGGTACATGTACACCGTCCCCTCCGGCATGCGGTGCGAGACGATCGCTCGGGCCACCACGACGCCGTTGCGGTTGTAGGACTCGATCCACTCGTTGTCCCGCACGCCCACCTTGTCGGCGTCCTGCGGGCTCAGCCAGATGGTGGGGCCGCCCCGTGACAGCGAGAGCATGAACAGGTTGTCCTGGTACTCGGAGTGGATGGACCACTTGGAGTGCGGGGTGAGGTAGCGGACCGCGACCTCCGCGTACCCGTCCGACCCTCGAGCGCCGGTGGCCTGCATGGACCCGACCACGGAGTCGCCGAAGAGCCGGTGCAGGTCCAGGGGCGGCCGGTAGATCGGCATGTTCTCCCCGAGCTCGCTCATCCAGTCGTGATCGAGGAAGAAGTGCATCCGGCCGGTGAGGGTGTGCCAGGGCTTGAGGTGCTCGACGTTGATGGTGAAGGCCGTGTAGCGCCGGCCGCCGTGCTCGGAGCCGGACCACTCCGGGGAGGTGATGACAGACATCGGTCGGGACTGGACGTCCGGGAAGGTGAGCCGGACACCTTCGTGGTCGGTGGCCAGGCTCGCGATCTCCTGGCCGGTCCGCTTCTCCAGCCCGCGGAACCCCTGGACGGACAGCCTCCCGTTGGTGGTGCCGGACAGCGCCAGGATCATCTCGCAGGCCCTGATGTCGGTGTCCAGGCGCGGTAGCCCCGCCGTCGGGCCGGTCGCGACGGTCCCGTTGACCTGGGCGAGCAGGGCGACCTCCGGCGTCGGGTCGAAGGCGACGCCCTTGGTGGCCATGCCGAGCTTGGCGGTCAGCGGCCCCAGGGCCGCCATCCGGGCCGCGAGCGCCGGGTAGTCGCGCTCGACGACGATGAGCTTGGGCATCGTCACCCCCGGGACCAGCGGGAGGTCGGTGACGGTGCCGTGCGGGGTGGCCATCGCGTCGGGGGTGTCGTGCATGAGCGGTGCGGCGATGAGGTCCTTGCGCACGCCCAGGTGCTCCACGGCCATCTCCGAGACCTTCCCGGCGATGACGTGGAAGACGTCGAAGTCCGTCTTGGTCTGCCACGGCGGCTTGATCGCCGGGTTGAAGGAGTGGATGAAGGGGTGCATGTCCGTGGAGGAGAGGTCGTACTTCTCGTACCAGGTGGCGGCCGGGAGGACGACGTCGGAGAAGAGCGTGGTGCTCGTCATCCGGAAGTCGGTGGTCACCAGGAGGTCGAGCTTGCCCTCGGGGGCGTCCTCGCGCCACGTCATGGTCCGCGGGCGGCGGTCGCCCTCGGCCTGCGGGGCACGCACCGCGGAGTCGGTGCCCAGCAGGTGCTTGAGGAAGTACTCGTTGCCCTTGCCGGAGGAGCCCAGGATGTTGGCCCGCCACACGTTGAGCACCCGGGGGAAGTTCTGGGGTGCGTCGGGGTCCTCGCAGGCGTACCGCAACGACCCGTCCTGGAGGGAGTCCACGACGTACTGGGCCGGGTCCACCCCGGCCGCGACCGCGTCGTCGACGAGGTCGAGGGAGCTGCGGTCGAAGGTCGGGTAGCTGGGCATCCAGCCGCGCTTGGCCGACTCCACGAGGCAGTCGGCGGTGGTGCGCCCGGCGAACATCCCCCGGGCGAGCGGGGAGGCGAGCTGGTCGGCGGGCAGACCGTCGTAGCGCCACTGGTCGGTGGCCAGGTACCAGAAGGCCGTGCCGATCATGGCGCGGTTGGGGCGGACCCAGTCGGCGCCGCCGGCGTACTGGTTGTACCCGGTGACCGGGCGGACCTTCTCCTGACCGACGTAGTGCGCCCAGCCACCACCGTTGACGCCCTGGCAGCCGGTCATCGTGGTGAGGGCGAGGAAGGTGCGGTA
Source organism: Sanguibacter suarezii NBRC 16159 (assembly GCF_001552735.1). Classification (GTDB taxonomy): domain Bacteria; phylum Actinomycetota; class Actinomycetes; order Actinomycetales; family Cellulomonadaceae; genus Sanguibacter; species Sanguibacter suarezii. The sequence goes on along the minus strand of NZ_BCRT01000007.1, from coordinate 29,744 downwards.
GATGGTGTCGGAGTGGAACCAGTGGTTGGTGCCCGCGCCCATGAGGATCATCGAGCGTCCGCCGGACTGCTCGGCGTTCTCGGCGAACTCCCGCCCGATCCGCTCGGCCTTGGCCGCCGGGACGGAGGTGATCTCCTCCTGCCAGGCGGGGGTGCCCGGGGAGGTGGCGTCGTCGTAGCCGGTGGCCCACTGCCCGGGCAGGCCGGGGCGGCCCACCCCGTACTGAGCGAGCAGCAGGTCGAAGACGGTGGTCACCAGCCGGCCCGCCACGCGGGCCACCGGCACCCCCCGGTGCACGACGCCGGTGCCACCGGTCTGCTCCGCGCCCGCGCCGGGAGTCACGTCGAAGCGGGGCAGGTCGACCTGTGCGGTCGCCCCGTCCCAGGTGGGGCCGTCGCTGATGGACAGGACCGGGTCGATGTCACCGAGGTCGAGGTTCCACCGGCCCTCGTCGGCGGGGCCGAACCGGTGTCCCAGGGAACCGTTGGGTACCCGGGGGTGGCCGCTCTGGTCGAGCAGGACGGTCTTGAAGGCGGGGTTGGCCTCGGCGGAGTCGCCTCCGGCGGGGCCGGTCGCGGCGAGCTCGTCCGCGGTGAGGTCGGCTGCGGTGAGGAACTTGCCGGGCACCCAGGCGTCCCCGCGCTGGTCGAGGCTGATGAGGAAGGGGGCGTCGGCGTAGGACTTCAGGTAGCTCTCGAAGCGCGGTGTGCGCCGGTCGACGTAGAACTCCTTGAGGATGACGTGGCCCATGGCCATGGCCAGCGCGCCGTCGGTCCCGGGGTGGGCGGCGAGCCACTCGTCGGCGAACTTCGTGTTGTCGGCATAGTCCGGCGAGACAGTGATGACCTTCTGACCGCGGTAGCGGGCCTCGGTCATGAAGTGGGCGTCGGGGGTGCGGGTGACCGGGACGTTGGAGCCCCACATCATGAGGTAGGAGGAGTTCCACCAGTCCGCGGACTCGGGGACGTCGGTCTGGTCGCCGAACACCTGCGGGCTGGCCACCGGGAGGTCGGCGTACCAGTCGTAGAAGGACAGCATGGTGCCGCCGAGCATGTTGATGAACCGGGCACCGGCGCCGTGGGAGACCATCGACATGGCCGGGATCGGGGAGAAGCCGGCGATCCTGTCCGGACCGTAGGTCTTGATCGTGTGCACGTGCGCCGCGGCGACGATCTCCGCCGCCTCCTCCCAGGTGGCCCGGACCAGACCGCCCTTGCCGCGGGACTTCTTGTAGGAGCGAGCGGTCTCCGGGTTGCCGGTCACCTCCGCCCAGGCGAGCACGGGGTCACCCAGACGCGCCTTCGCCTCCCGGTAGGAGGTGAGCAGGGTGCCGCGGACATAGGGGTAGCGCACCCGGGTGGGTGAGTAGGTGTACCAGCTGAAGGCTGCCCCGCGCGGGCACCCGCGCGGCTCGTACTCCGGGGAGTCCGGGCCCACGCTCGGGTAGTCGGTCTGCTGGGTCTCCCATGTGATGATGCCGTCCTTGACGTACACCTTCCATGAGCAGGACCCGGTGCAGTTGACCCCGTGGGTGGAGCGCACCACCTTGTCGTGGGACCAGCGGTCACGGTAGAAGGAGTCACCGGTCCTGCCGCCCTCCAGGTACAGCGACCGCAGGTCCTGGGAGACCTCTCCACGGCGCAAGAACCGTCCGAGCTTCAGGAGCGAGTCGGCGACGGGACCGTCGGTCGCAGCGTCGTTCTCGTGCTGGGTCTGGGTGGACATCGAACTCCTTGGGCGATCGTGGGGAGCGCCGCGACGTCGGGTCACGGGGTTCAGGGGACGGTCGACGACCGTCGTGGATCTGTCAGCTGGGCGCCTCCGCGCCCGGGCGGGCGTAGTAGTACCAGGCCAGCCAGGTGCAGAAGAGGCACCACACCAGGCAGATGATGAAGAAGGACGTCGGGGCGATGATCGACAGCGTGACGCCCACGATGAACGGGCCGAAGGCCGCGATGGCGGCGGTCCAGCCGATGGCACCACCGGCTTGGCGGGCGGGGAAGATCATCGGCATCTGCTTGAAGGTGCCGGCGTTGGCGAAGCCGGAGAAGAAGAAGATGATGAGCATCCCGGTGAGGAAGCCCCAGAACTCCCCCACGCTCGACGGCGTGAGGAAGAACAGCGTCACGATCGTCCCGGCGACCATGCCCACCCCGCCGATGAACGTGAAGATCGCCCCGCCGAAGCGGTCGCAGAGCGGCCCGGACCCCGCGCGGACCAGGGCGCCGAGCGCCGGTCCGATGAAGGCGAAGGCCAAGGGGTTGGGTGCGCCCTCGAAGCCTCCGTAGACGTTCTTGATGAGCAGCCCCATCTGCGCGGCCAGGCCGCTGAAGATCCCGAAGGACATGAGGTAGATCGCCGTCATGATCCAGGTGTGCTTGAGCCGGAAGATGTCCATCTGCTGGCGGAAGTTCGCGGTGATGGGCACCCGCCGCAAGAACACCAGGGCCAGGATGGTCGCCAGGATCACCCACGGGACGAGCACCAGCCCGCCGTTGTGCAGCCAGACGAGGTCGCCGTCGGTGGTGGTCTGCGGGGTGAGGTTCGCCGTGCCCAGGAGGCCGAAGCCCACCACCCAGGGCGTGAGCACCTGGACGAGGGAGATGCCGAAGTTACCCAGCCCAGCCTGCAGGCCCAGCGCGGTCCCGGACAGGCGGCGAGGGAAGAAATAGCTCGTCGAAGGCATGAAGCCGGAGAAGGTGCCACCACCGATCCCGGCGGCGAAAGCCAGGGCGAGCAGCACCCAGTAGGGCGTGGAGGTGTCGCGGACCACGATGGTCCAGCCGAGCATGGGCAGCAGCAGCAAGGCCGAGCTCAGCGCCACGAGGTTGCGGGTGCCGAGGATGGGCGGCAAGAACATGAAGATCAGCCGGAAGATGCCTGCTGCCAGGCCGGGGATGGCCACCAGCCAGTACAGCTGACCGGTGGACAGGTTGTAGCCGATGGAGTTGAGCTCCGGGGCGATCGCCGAGACCAGGTACCACGTCGCGAAGCCCAGGAGCATCGAGTACGTGGTGATCCACAGGGTGCGCCAGGCCAGCCGGGAGTCCCACGTCTCCTCGTTCTCTGGGTTCCAGTTGGACAGGTCAGGGGCGAGGCTCTTCGCAGTCGGCATCGAGGCGTCCTCCGCGTCAGGCGCAGACGCTGAGGCAAGCGCCGCGCTCATTCGAGTCTGCTCCCGCCGCGGTGGCCTCGCAACGGGACGCACACCCGCAGCCCCACCCACCAGGCCAGGGGTCCCGGGCCTGCTGAGGAAGGCTGGACTACGCTGATGAGGTGCAGCCTGCTACTCGTTCCACCCTCCCCCTGGCCTCCGTGATCACGGTCTCCGACCGCAGCGCTGCGGGCACCCGGGCTGATACCGCCGGGCCGCTCGCGGCCCAGCGCCTGGCTGACGCGGGCTTCGTCGTGACCACCGCGGTCGTGCCCGACGGCGTGGGACCGGTCCGCGCGGCGCTGGTCGCCGCGCTCGAGTCCAACGCGCGCCTGGTGCTCACCACGGGCGGGACCGGCGTCGGGCCGCGGGATGCGACGCCTGAGGGCACCGCGGGCCTGCTGACCCAGCAACTGCCCGGCGTGGCCGAGGCGCTGCGCCGCTCCGGCGCGGAGCACACCGCCGCCGCGGTGCTCTCCCGCGGGCTGGCCGGGATCGCCGACGGGCCCCACGGCCGCGCCTTCGTGGTGAACCTGCCCGGGTCGCCGGCCGCGGTCGACCAAGGCCTCGACGTGCTGCTGCCGCTCGTGGAGCATGTGCTCGCCCAGCTCGACGGGAGCGACCACTGATGGCCCTCCTGGCGCAGGTCAGCGCAGAACCCCTGTCCCTGGACGCGCACCTGCAGGCGGTCGCGAGCCCCGACGCCGGGGCGGTCGCCTCGTTCATCGGTCAGGTCCGCGACCACGACCCGGAGGCCAACGGTGAGGTGATCACCCTCGAGTACAGCGCCCATCCTGACGCCGGGCGCATCCTCACCGACATCGCCACCCGCTTCGTCGAGAAGTTCGCCGACGCCGGGGTGCGGATCTCCGTGAGCCACCGGGTCGGCCTGCTCGCGGTGGGTGACCTCGCCCTCGTGGCCTGCGTGTCCAGCGCGCACCGCGCCGCTGCCTTCGAGGCCTGCCGCGACCTCGTCGAGGCCGTCAAGGTCGAGCTGCCCGTCTGGAAACGGCAGAGCACCGAGGACGGGACGCACTCCTGGGTGGGCCTGACATGACCGGGCAGCTCGTCGACCGCTTCGGTCGGGTGCACCGCGACCTGCGGATCTCCTTGACCGACCGCTGCTCCTTGCGCTGCACCTACTGCATGCCGGCCGAGGGCGTGGAGTGGCTGTCCAAGGACAACATCCTCACCACCGACGAGCTCGAACGGGTCGCACGGGTGGCCGCTGCGCTGGGCATCACCGAGGTGCGTCTGACCGGCGGCGAGCCGTTGCTGCGCCGCGACGTGGTCGACGTGGTGCGCCGGATGACGCAGATCGAGGGCGAGCAGGGCCCGCTCGAGGTGTCCATCACGACCAACGGGCTGCGCCTGGTCGAGCTCGCCGGCCAGCTGGCCGACGCCGGGCTGGCCCGCGCCAACGTCAGCCTGGACACGCTGCGACCGGACCGGTTCCTCGCCCTCACCCGCCGCAACCGGCTCGACGACGTGCTCGCCGGGATCGACGCCGCGCGGGCCGCCGGGCTCGACCCGGTGAAGATCAACGCCGTCGCGATGCGGGGGGTCAACGACGACGAGCTCGTCGACCTGGTGCGCTTCGCTGCGGACCGCGGGGCGCAGATGCGGTTCATCGAGCAGATGCCGCTCGACGCCGGCCACACCTGGTCCCGGGTCGAGATGGTCCGCGGGGAGGAGATCCTCGACCGCCTGAGCGAGGCCTTCACCCTCACCCCGGTCGGTCAGCGCGGCGCCTCCCCCGCCGAGCTCTGGCAGGTCGACGGCGGGCCGACGACGGTCGGGGTCATCGCCTCCGTCACCGCGCCGTTCTGCGGCTCCTGCGACCGGGTGCGCCTGACCGCCGACGGCCAGCTCCGTAGCTGCCTCTTCGCCCGGACCGAGTCCGACCTGCTCCCGCTGCTGCGCGGGGATGCCACCGACGCCGACGTGGCCGACCTCATGCGCCGCTGCATCGCCGGCAAGCAGGCCGGTCACGGGATCGACGACGACGGTTTCCAGCAGCCGGACCGCCCGATGAGCGCGATCGGCGGCTGAGGGTGACCGAACCGATCGGTGGCGCTGTCGCCGCGGGCGCCGGGCTGCTCGGCGCGCTGCCGAGCACCTTCCTGGCCAAGGTCTCCCAGACCGCCACCGACCGCGCTCACGCCTGGGACGCCGTGGCCGAGGTCCTGTCCCCACCGGATGCTGCTCTCGTGGAGCGGCTGCGGTCCGGGGCGCTGGTGCAGGTGTGGCGGGAGGGCTCGAGCTGGCTCGGGGACGACACCCACATGCTCACCGCTGAGCTCATGAGCCTGGAGGTCTACTCGCGCGGCGCAGCGCGGCGCGATCCTCACGACGACCTCGCTGACCTGCGCATCGGCTACGACGCCCTCGTCGCGCCGTCCGCGCACCTGGTCGACGGGCTCCGTGCGGTCGCGGCCCTGTGCCGCGAGGAGGCGCAGGCCTGGACGGATGGGCGTGTGGAGGAGGCCAAGGCGCTGCGCGCCGGTCAGCAGGACCTCATCACCGAGCGGCTCTCCTCGGAGCTGCCGGACCTGGCAGGGCGGCTGGTGCGCGAGGGCGAGGCCAACGTCTGGCGCCTGGTGGGGCGGCTGACGCTGGCGATCCTCTCCACGGAGACAGGCCGCGACTTCCAGCGCTCGGTCCTGGGAGACCGGACGCGGCGGCGGTGACCGTGGGTGAGGTGACCGTGGGTGAGGTGACCGTGGGTCAGGGCCGGATGTCGACCGGCAGGCGCGAGGAGAAGGGGTTCGCGCGCCGGTAGGCGCACACCGGGCACAGCGTCCCGGCCCCCGTCGTCGGGAAGCGGGTGCGGCAGCGCTGGCACTGCGCGGTCGACAACGACGCCACCGGCGCGGGTGCGGGGGTGGCGACGCGCGCGAGGACCGCGTCCCAGCCCCACCGCCCCTGCGCCGTCAGCACGTCCTCGGGGCAGATCTGGACGCAGGCCAGGCACCCGTCGCAGCGGGTCGGGTCCTGGACCAGCGTGGTCATCAGCAGGGCTGCGTTCGCCTCGTCCCCGGACCCGCCGAGGTGACGCAGGGTGAGGGCATCCGCGGGGCAGGCACGGACGCACACCCCGCAGGCGGTGCAGCCCTTGCCGCGCAGCTGTACCGCAGGGCTGAGCAGGTCCGGGAGACTGGCCGATGGGGGCAGCAGCGCGGCGAGCGCGGTGGTCAGCCGCTGAGCGTCGGGGGCGTACTCGTCCGCGAGGCCGCGGGCGGACCCGGCCCCCAGGCCCAGGACCTGGCGGCGGGGCACGGGCATGCGCTCGGCGTCGAGCACCTCGCGGCGGGACTGGCGCGGGGCGCGGGGGCGCCGGCGACCCAGGAGCGTCCGGCGCTCGCCGGTCTGCTCGGGTGCGGTCTGCTCCGGTCCGGACAGGTGCAGGCGGTCGACGCCGGTCGAGGCGAGGACCTGCGCAGCCGCGTCGAGCAGGGCGTTGGCGGTGTGCGGCTGTGCGCACTCGTCACGGCGCACGACCACCGTCTGCGCGCCGGCGGTGAACAGCTCGAGGATCTCGTGCGCCGGGACCTCGGCCAGGCAGGTCGCCGCGCGCACGACGGTGCGTGCCGGGTCCCCCAGCGCCGGAGCCGGGTGCTCGGCGCAGACCAGCTCGAGGATCACGCCGTCGTCCTGACGAGCGACCCAACGCGCCACCGAGCGCAGCGACCCGGTCACGGCTGGAAGGTACGCCCGGCGTCGGACAGCAGGCCCAGGCCGAGCTCGCCCATCCCGCGGTAGAAGCTCGTGGTGGCTTCAGTGGTGATGAGGGTGAGGCACTGCGGGCCCCAGGCGAGCAGGTGCTCGTCCAGGAAGCGGGCGATCGCAGCGAGCACCCGGGTGAGGGCGGCGTCGTCGGCGCTGTCGAGCGCGTCCAGGCCGCGCACGCAGAGCTCGGCGACGAAGGCCATCTCCAACCCGATGTGGTCGTCGGGCTCCTGGTTGAGGCGCGGGGCGGCGAGGCCGAACTCGGCATAGGCGGCCCGCACGACGAAGGTGTCCTGCTCGAAGATCAGCCGGTCCTGGGAGCGGTGCACCGACTCGTAGGGCGGCGCGGTCATCCGCTCCGGACCGACGAAGAGCTGGGCGAAGTCCCGCCGGACGTCGCGGGCGTCCTCCCCCGCACGCCCGGACTCCACGAGTGCGGCAACACCGCTGCGGCTCTCGTTGCACGGCCGGCCGGGCCACTGGGCGAGGAGCTCGGCGTCGCGCAGCTGGTCGAGGACGTCCTGCTCGGGAGGAGCGAGCAGCACCCGGGACAGTGCGGTGAACGCCGCGGCCATGCGGTCCAGGTCGTGGGCGAGCTCTGCGGTCTCGGTGACAGCGGCGGGAGTGGTCATGACCGGCTCACATCCCGATCCGGAACATCGAGTCGTAGAACTGCGACCGGCCGATGACCTCGCCCACGAGCACCAGCGCGAAGGCGCTGGTGGCCAGGATGGCCAGCGGCCGAGCGGCCGCCTTGCTGCTGGCATAACGGAAGACGAAGACGGACAGCAGCCCGGCCCCGAGGAAGACGAGCACGAGGCGGGCGACGAACCACGCCCCGGAGAACACCGCCGCGGACTGACCCGCCTCGGCGCCGCCGCCGGCGAGGTCAGACAGGTGCAGCGTGACGATGAGGAACTCCACGCCCAGCAGCACCACAGCCGCGATCCCGATGCCCTTGAGGGTCGAGGTGAGCAGCTTGCGGGAGTCCGGGTCGACGACGTCGTGCTCGACGTCGGCGGGCACGTCACCGCGAGAGGCGATCCGGATCCGCCACATCACGGCGCCCATGAGCGCGGCGCCCACGGCGAGCGCGCCCAGCAGGAAGGTGGTGGTGAAGAACTGCGCGGGGGTCGCGATGGTGTTCCACGCCGGGACGGTCACGAGGGAGTAGTAGATCATCGACATGCTCGTCACGAGCGCCAGCCCGACGACGGCGGTGAGCAGCGCCATCGCCTGGCGCTGGCGGATGGTGCCCCACTTCTTCCACTGCATCGCGGCGAAGACGAAGCCGAGGCCGGCGAAGGCCGCACCGAAGATGATCTCGCGGGTGAGCCAGGAGGAGTCGAAGTGGCGCAGCACGTTGAGCGTGTTCATCGGGTCGTTCATGTGGAAGGTGGAGGCCACGAGGCCGAGCACCATGACCGGGCCGATCGCGTACAGGGCCGGGTCGGTGACCTTGTCGATCGCCTGGGCGCCGAAGCGGCGTGAGGCGACGATCTGGACGATGCCGAGCACCACGAAGGCACCGACGCTCATCTGCGCCAAGATCGTGAACGCGATCATCGGAAGTTCGTGGACGTTCATCTCACAGCTCCTCAGGGTTGACGATCGCACCCGTCCCGTGACCGGTCGGCTGGGCGTCACGGTGGGGGACGATCACCAGGCGCGGGCGGGTCAGTGCCGGGTCCGGCAGCGGCTCGACGCCGGCGAGGGAGCCGTGCTCGGCGCGCAGCTCGTCGATCGGTCCCCAGCCCAGGGCGCGGGAGGGGCAGGCCGCCACGCAGGCAGGGTCCTCTCCCTCGGCGCGGTAGTCCGCGCACATGTCGCACTTGGTCATGTGGCCCGAGCTCGGGTCGAACTGCGGGGCCGAGTAGGGGCAGGCCCACTCGCAGTAGCGGCAGCCCACGCACTTGTCGTCGTCGATGGAGACGATGCCGTCCTCACCCACGTGCATGGCCGTCGTGGGGCACACCTTCACGCAAATCGGGTCTTCGCAGTGGTTGCAGGAGATGGACGTGAAGTACGAGAAGACGTTGGGGACGAAGGTGTCCCCGTCCTGCTGCCAGGTGCCGCCGGTGTACTCCGCGACACGGCGCCAGGAGACACCGACGGGCAGGTCGTGCTTGTCCTTGCACGCCACCGAGCAGGCCTTGCAGCCGGTGCACAGGGTCTGGTCGAACTGAAATCCGAGGTTGGTCGTCATGATGATCCTGTCTTACCCGTCAGGCTTTGCGCAGTTGGGCGAGCGTGGTGTGCTGGGCGTTGCCCTTCGTGATGGGCGAGGGGTGCCAGCTGGTCAGCGTGTTGACCGATCCGCCGGTGTCGGTGCCCTTGGCGTCGGGCGTGAACCACGCGCCCTGGGGGATGGACAGCACGCCGGGTGCGATCCGCGTGGTCACCCGGGCGGGGATCTGGACGCGTCCGCGGTCGTTGAACACCTCGACGAGGTCGTCGTTGGCCACTCCGCGAGCCTCGGCGTCGATCGGGTTGATCCACACCACCTGCGGGTGGGCTTCCTTCATCCAGTCGACGTTGCCGTAGGTGGAGTGGGTGCGCTGCTTGAAGTGGTGACCGATCACCTGGAGCGGGAACTTCGCGTTGGTGCGCGCCTCTTCTGCCCCTTCCCAGGTGCTCAGGTGCTCAGGCAGCGCGGTGATCCGGTCCCCCTCGGGCAGCTCCCAGGTCTGAGCCATCTCCCACAGCGGCTTGGAGAAGATCTCGATCTTCCCGGACTCGGTCGCCAGGGGGTTGGCCACAGGGTCCGCACGGAAGTCCGCGAGGCCGATGTAGCTCGGGCCCTCGATCTTCCAGACGCCCATCTCGCGCAGGTCGTCGAAGGCGGGCAGCTCGGGGTTCGCCTCGCGGCTCTCCTCGACCACCTGACGGACCCAGTCCTCCTGGGTCTTGCCTTCGGTGAACTCGCTCTCGACGCCGAGCCGGCGGGCGATCTCGGTCATCATCTCGTAGATCGTCTTGCAGTTGTACAGCGGTTCGATCACCTGGTCGGCGACGATCGCGTACCCCATGTTGCCCGCGCTGCCCTGCTGGATCACGTCGAGCTGCTCGGCGTTGGAGACGTCGGGCAGGAGGATGTCTGCGTAGCGCGCGGAGACGGTCATCTGGTTGTCGATCACGACGATCATCTCGCACAGCGAGTCGTCTTCCAGGAGGGCGACGGTGCGATTGATGTCACCGTGCTGGTTGGTCAGCGCGTTGCCCGCGTACTGCCAGACCATCTTGATGTTGGTGTCGAGCTTGTCCTTGCCCCGCACCCCGTCCCGCAGTGCGGTCATCTGCTCGCCGCGCTCGATAGCGTCGGTCCAGGAGAACACCGAGATCGAGGTCTTGACCGGGTTCTTCGACCGGAACGGGTTCGCCATCGACAGGCCGAACTTGCCCTCTCGCTCGCCCGTGCCGCCACCCGGGAGACCGACCGACCCGGTCATCGCCGCGAGGGTGAAGATCGCCCGGGCCTGGTTCTCCCCGTTGGCGTGGCGCTGGGGGCCCCAGCCCTGGGTGATGTGCACCGGACGAGCTTGGCCGATCTCGCGGCCGAGCTGGATGAGGGTGCGCGCGGGGACGCCGGTGACCTTCGCCGCCCACTCCGGCGTCTTCTCGATGCCGTCCGGGCCCAGGCCCATGATGTAGCTGCGGTAGGAGTTTCCTGCGGGGATGCCCTCGGGCATGTGGTCTTCGTCGAAGCCCAGGCAGTAGGTGTCCAGGAACTCCTGGTCGTGGAGGTTCTCGGAGATCATCACGTGAGCGAGGCCCGCCACGAGCGCGGCGTCGGTCCCCGGTCGCGGGGCGACCCACTGGTCGCCGATGCCCCCGGCGGTCTCGGAGTAGCGCGGGTCGATGACGATCGTGCGGACACCGTGCAGCTTCTTGGCCTGCTGGGTCACGAAGGTCTCGCCGCCGCCGCTCATCCGGGTCTCGAGCGGGTTGTTGCCGAACATCACCTGCAGCTGGGAGTTCTTGACGTCGTCGAAGCTGTTCGAGCCGATCCAGCCGCCGTAGTGGTACGCGGCCGCGCCGGCGATCTGCGCCGAGGAGTAGTCGCCGTAGTGGTTGAGGTAGCCCCCCACGCAGTTCATCAACCGGGCCACCGGGGTGTCGATGGGTGGCCAGCTGCGGGTGATCGTGCCACCGAGCGTGCCGGTGCCGTAGTTGAGGTAGATCGACTCGTTGCCGTGCTCGGCGATGAGACGGGTCATCGTGGTGGCGATCTCGTCGAAGGCCTCCTCCCACGTGATCTCGTCCCACTGGCCGGCGCCGCGCTTGGTCCCGGGCCGACGGCGCATCGGGGTCTTGAGGCGGTCCGGGTTGTAGATGCGGTGCCGGATCGAGCGGCCGCGCACGCAGGCGCGGATCTGCTGGGTGCCCAGGGAGTCGTCACCGGTGTCGTCGGGGAGGACGCGGGTGATCTGCCCGTCCTTGACCACCATGCGCAAGGGGCAGCGGGATCCGCAGTTGACGTTGCAGGAGGACCAGACGATCTTGTCGTCCCCGGACGGAGTGAGGGCCACGGCGTTCTCGGCTCCGACGCCGGGCAGCACCCCGAAGTAGGCACCCGTGCCGACCAGGGCCGCTCCGCCGCCTACGGCAGCGCTCCACTTCAGGACGGAGCGGCGGGACACACCAGCCTGGTCCGTTGGTGCCAGGTCGTTGTTAGCCATCCGCTCACTCCAAGTCGCACGTGCATCCGAACAGCCAGTTCATCTCATGATCTGAGATTTCCGTGGTCCTAAAGTCCCAGACCACAGCGTGCGGATAGCGATTTCATCCTCGTTGCGAGAGCGACGTCTCAGCGTCGGCGAACGTGGCGAAATGATCGGTAATGCGACGCGATGGGGTGAGTCCAGGTCGACTGCGCGCGGGCAGCGCGGTGCGGATGGTCAGCGAGTGGCGCGGTTCAACTGGTCCTGCACCTGTCAGCCGCCGGCGAAGGGCGGGAGCACGTCGACGGCGTCGGAGGGGTTGAGCGCGGCCGCAGGGTCGTCGGTGCGGACGCCGTTGACCAGCAGGGAGCAACGGGTCAGCACCCGGGCAAGCTCGGCGCCACGGGTCGCCCCCATCTGGGCCACCAGCTCACCGACGGTCGCCGCCTCGAGCTGCTCGGCCTCGACGCCGGCCGCCTCGGCCGCACCTGCGAAGTAGCGGACGTTCGCCATCATGAGGCTCCGTCGGTCGGCGCCTGCGCGTCGGACAGCTCCGCCCAACGCCCGGCGAGGTCGCTCGTGCGCCGAGCCGCGTCGCGCAGCGCCTCGGTGGGGTCCTCGCCGTTGGCGGCACGCTGAGCAGCGGCCAGCCCGACGAGGAAGGTGCTCAGCGGAGCCGCCGGGCGCGCGACCCCGTTGGCCACGTCGCGGGCGATGTCGAGGACGTCGCCGATCGGCACGAGCCCGGCGTCCAGGCCCAGCTCGGCGGCCAGCGCGGCGAGCCAGCCCTCGAGGGCCTCGGGGGGCAGGGTGCGGCTGACAGCCGGCTTGGTGGGCTTGGTGGGAGTGGGGTCAGTCATGGTCGGGCCTCTCTCGGTTCACATCAGGTCGGTGGGGTCGCTTCGGGGCGGTCGTGCGGCTGAGGCGAGGGCGCCGCGTCGGTGCGGGCACGCTCGACGTCCTGCCACGTGTCCACGTCCGCGCCGACGCCGGTGGCGTCGGCGACGGTCCGTAGCCTGAGCTGTCCGAGCAGCCTGCCGACCGGCGCTCCGGTCAGCCCCTGCCCGTCCGCACCGGCCAGCGCGGTGACCGCGGCGTCGAGGGCGGCTCTGCGGTAGATCCCCGCGAGCCACTGCACGCGGCCGCCGGCGTCCTGCAGGCAGAGCCCGTCGACGCCGGCGGCGTCGGTTCCGTCCGCACCGTCGGCACCGTCGGCACTGTCGGCACCGTCGAGCAGGTCGTCCAGCGCGGCCCGCAGCGTGACCGCGACGTCGGGCGCGCGTGGCAGGTCACAAGCAAGCACGAGCACCCAGTCCGCGCTCAGGACCGCCAGGCCAGCGGCGACGCCGGCTGCTGGCCCCGCGAAGGCGGGAGTCTCCTGGACGCTGAGCACCGGGGCAGCCACCAGGCCGGGCGGCCCGACGACGACGGTGCGCTGCGCGCCGATCCGCGCGGCTGCGGCGAGGGCGTGGTCGAGCAGGGTGCCGCCGCCGACGACCACCCCGGCCTTGTCGGTCCCGCCCAGCCGGGAGGACCGCCCGCCGGCGAGCACCAGCGCGTCCAGAGCCGGCGCACCAGCCGGCACAGGCGAGGGCACGGGGACCTCAGTCACGGCAGGCTCAGCAGGCTCGGCATAGCAACGCTCAGTCCTGCGCTCGGTGCCAGTCGCCGGACTTCCCGCCGGTCTTGGCGACCAGCTTGACGTCCTCGATCGAGACGGACTTGTCCAGGCCCTTGACCATGTCGACGACGGCGAGGGCCGCCACCGAGACGGCTGTCAGCGCCTCCATCTCGACTCCGGTCCGGTCCGCGGTGCGCACCGTCGCGCTCACCCGGACGCCGTCGTCGTCGATGCTCAGGTCCACGGCCGCGCCGTGCACCCCGATGATGTGCGCGAGGGGCAGCAGCTCAGCGCAGCGCTTGGCGCCCTGGATGCCGGCGATGCGCGCGACGGCGAGCACGTCGCCCTTGGGAGCGGCGCCGTCGCGCAGGGCGGCGATCACCAGCGGGCCGCAGCGGACGAAGCCTGTCGCGGTCGCGCTGCGGACGGTGGGGGTCTTCTCGGTGACGTCGACCATGCGGGCCTGGCCTGCGGAGTCGAGGTGCGTAAAGGGCTGGTTCATGGTGTGACCAGCATGACACCGACGGTGTCGCCCCGTCGAACCTCGGTGACGTCGGCGCCGACCACCGCGAAGCCGTCCGCCGCGGCCAGACCGCCGACCAGGTGCGAGCCCGAGCCGCCTCGGGTGGCCGGGCGGGCGGTGAGCCCGGCGGGGCCGGCCTCGAGCACGACGGGCATGTACTGCTGGCGCCCGGGCGGGGTCCGCCACCCGTCGCTGACCTGCGCGGACAGCATCCGACGAGTGAGCTGGGTGCGCCCGGCCAGCCGCGCGAGGGCGGGCCGGACGAACACCTCGAAGGACACGCAGGCGCTCACCGGGTTGCCCGGCAGGCCGAAGACCGGGGTGCCTCCGGGCAGCCGCCCGAAGGCCTGGGGCTTGCCCGGCTGCATCGCCACGGACACGAAGTCGATTCCGCCGAGAGGGGCCAGGACGGCCTTGGTGACGTCGTAGGCGCCCACGCTCACACCGCCGGAGAGCACCACGAGGTCGACGCCGGCCTCGACCGCCGCGGCGAGCTCGGCGCGCAGGGCGTCGTCGTCGTCGGGCACGGTGACCGCGCGCTCGACGCTGGCACCGGCCTCGACCACGAGGGCGGCCAGCAGCGTCGAGTTGGACTCGGGGATCTGGCCGCGGCCGAGCGGCTGCCCCGGCGGGACGAGCTCGCTGCCGGTGGCCAGCACGGCCACCCGGGGAGCGCGGTGGACGGTGAGGGTGGGGTGACCGGCCGCCGCGGCGGCGGACAGGTGCCGGGGGCTGAGCACGGAGCCGGCGGTCAGCACCACGTCGCCGGCGGAGAGGTCTTCGCCGGTGCGGCGGATGTGCGCGGCCGGGCGGGGCGCCGTCGTGATGGTGACGCGGGTGGTGGCGGCGCCGGCGTCGGCGCCGAATCCGTCGGTGTGCTCGACGGGGACGATCGCGTCGGCCTCGGTGGGGACCGGGGCGCCGGTCATGATGCGCGCGGCGGTGCCGGGGGCGAGCGGTGGGTCCTCCGCGCTGCCGGCGGGCAGGTCGGCGACCACCTCGAGGGTGACCGGGTGCTCGGGCGAGGCGTGCGCGACGTCGTGGTGGCGGACCGCGAAGCCGTCCATCGCGGAGTTGTCGAAGACCGGGATGTCGGTCCGCGAGCGCAGGTCGACCGCCAGCGTCCGCCCGAGCGCCGCGGCGAGCGGGAGCTCCTCGGTGCCCAGCGGCTCCAGGCCCGCGAGCACGTGGGTGAGCTGGTCCTCGACGGTGATCATCGGCACTCCTGGATCGGCGGTTCGGGTGGGTGGTTCAGGTGGGTGGTTCAGGTGGGTGGTTCGGTCGACCACCCGGTCAGGGGGCCGCAGGGCGCACGGTGTCACGCTAGCCCGCCCTGACACGCGGGGCGCCGGACGAGGGGCGCCGCCGTCGGTGAGGCGGCGTCGCGCATCCCAGTCTCCCCGTCCTAGAGCCGCACACGCGGGACGAAGGTCTATTTTTCGCCGCACCTGCGGTGCTAGCCTTCCCAGATGGCTCACTACCGGATCAGTGAAGCAGCCCAGCTACTCGGCGTCAGCGACGACACGGTGCGCCGCTGGGTCGAGTCCAGCGACCTCGTCCTGGCCGTGGACGACGCCGGCCGGCAGGTCATCGCGGGCACCGACCTCGCCGCTCGGGCGGTCGAGCTGGCCCAGGCGCCCCACGATCCGTCCAGCGTCGGTCGCAGCGCCCGCAACCGCTTCGTCGGGCTCGTCACGCGGGTGGTGACCGACCAGGTCATAGCCCAGGTCGAGATCCAGTCCGGACAGCACCGCGTGGTCTCGTTGCTCTCGGCCGAGGCGGTCCGCGAGCTGGGCCTGGAGGTCGGGTCGCTCGCCGTCGCGGTCGTCAAGGCCACCAACGTCATCATCGAGACCCCCGGCGGCTCGCAATGACCACGCCTCCGCGGCGGCGGCGCGCCGGCACGGTGCTCGCGCTGGTGACCACCGCGTCGCTGCTGGCCGCGTGCGTCGGCGGGTCGAGCCGCACAGCCGAGCCCACCGCGGACACGAGCCCTGGCGCCACCGCAGCCGCGCAGGCACCGGGGCCCGAGCTGACCGGCGAGCTGACCGTCTACGCCGCCGCCTCTCTCAGTGCCGCCTTCGACGACCTCGCCACCCGCTTCGAAGAGCTGCACCCGGCCCTCGACGTCGCCCCGCTCGTCTACGACGGGTCCTCCACGCTGGCGACCCAGCTCCTCGAGGGCGCCCCGGCCGACGTCTTCGCCTCCGCGGACGAGACGACCATGGCCACCGTCGCCGGCGCGGACCTGCTCGCCGGCCCCGCCCAGCTCTTCGCCGCCAACACCCTCGTCATCGCCCTCCCCCGCGGCAACCCCGCAGAGGTGACCAGCCTCGACGACCTCGCCCGCCCGGGCGTCTCGGTCGTCCTGTGCGCTACGGCGGTGCCCTGCGGCTCAGCCGCTCACGAGCTGCTCGAGGCGGCCGGGGTCAGCGTAACGCCGGTGAGCGAGGAGCAGAACGTCTCCGCGGTGCTCACCAAGGTCCGAGCCGACGAGGCCGACGCCGGGCTCGTCTATGCGACCGACGTCGCCGCCGCAGGTACGGACGTCACCTCGATCGTCCCGCCCGGGGCCGAGGACGTCGTCAACCGCTACCCCGTCGCGGCGCTGGCCGAGGCGGCCAACCCGGCTGCGGCCGCCGCCTTCGTCAGCTTCGTGCTCAGCCCTGCCGGGCAGAGTGTGCTCGCCGGGTACGGGTTCAGCGCCCCGTGAGCCAGGCACCCGAGGTGACGGGCGACGTCGGGCACGGCTCCCCCGGGGCCCCGCGCGGCCATCGCGAGCCCTCTGCGGGCGCGCCCCCGGGGCGAGGGGGGCGGCGCGCGCCGGGGACGGGAACCGTGCCGCGGGTCCTGTACGTGCCGGCTGCCCTCGGCCTGGCGCTGCTCGTGCTGCCGCTCGCCGGGCTCCTGGAGCGGGTGGACTGGGCGACCCTGCCCGCGGACATCACCTCCCCCGAGGCGCTCAGCGCGCTGAGCCTGTCGCTGCGCACCGGCCTCGCCGCGACCGCGGTGTGCTTGGTGCTCGGGCTGCCGCTGGCACTGGTCATCGCCCGCGCCCCGGCGCGCACGGCGGGGATGCTGCGCGCCCTCGTCACGGTGCCACTGGTGCTGCCACCGATGGTCGGCGGCATCGCGCTGCTGTTCCTGCTCGGGCGCAACGGGCTGGTCGGGCAGGTGCTCGACGTCTGGGGCGTCCACCTGCCGTTCACCACCGCCGCCGTGGTGATCGCCCAGTCCTTCGTCGCGCTGCCCTTCCTCGTGCTCGCCGTCGAGGGGGCGCTGCGCACCGCGGGCACCGGGTACGAGCAGGTCGCCGCGACCCTCGGGGCGGGCCGCTGGACGGTGTTCACCCGGATCACGCTGCCGCTCGTGCGCCCCGGGCTGGTGGCCGGGACGGTGCTGTGCTTCGCCCGGGCCCTCGGGGAGTTCGGCGCGACCGCGCTGTTCGCCGGGAACGCCGCCGGTACCACCCGGACCATGCCGCTGGCGATCTATACCGCCTTCAACGGCGCCGGCGTGAGCCAGGGCTCGGCCATCGCCCTGTCCCTCATGCTGCTCGTCGTCGCGGTGGTCATCCTCGTGCTCGTGCGCGGCTGGCAGCCGGGGGCGACGCGGTGACGGCGCAGCCCGACTCCGCAGGAGGAGCTGCGACGGGGGCAGCGCTGGACGCCGATCTGCACGTGAGCCGCGGTTCCTTCACCGCCCGCGCCCGTCTGCAGCTGGCCGGCGGCGAGGTCCTCGCCCTCCTCGGCCCCAACGGCGCCGGGAAGTCCACGCTGCTCGCCGCCCTCGCCGGCCTGCTCCTGCCCGACTCCGGCCACGTCCGCCTCGACGGGAGCGACCTGACCCGGGTGGGTGGCCCGGGCGCCCCGGTGCACGTCCCGCCGTCGGGCCGCGGCATCGGGCTGCTGAGCCAGGACCCGATGCTCTTCCCGCACCTGAGCGCCCTCGCCAACGTCGCCTTCGGGCCCCGCGCCCAGGGCACCCCGGCCCGCGCCGCCACCGCCGAGGCGGCGCGCTGGCTCGAGCGGGTGGGCCTCCTCGGGCTCGGCGACCGGCGGCCGTCCGAGCTCTCCGGCGGGCAGCAGCAACGGGTCGCGATCGCCCGCGCCCTCGCCGCGGCGCCGCGCCTGCTGCTGCTGGACGAGCCCTTCGCCTCCCTCGACATCGACACCGCCCCGGCTGTGCGCCGGCTGCTCCGCGACCAGCTCCGAGCCAGCGGCACGACCGCCGTCCTGGTCACCCACGACGTGCTCGACGCCGTCGTGCTCGCCGACCAGACGGCGGTGCTCGTCGACGGTGAGGTGGTCGACGCCGGACCGACCGCGCGGGTCCTGGTCGCGCCGCGCTCACCCTTCACCGCCCGCATCGCCGGGGTCAACCTCATCCTGGGCACCGCCGACGGCGGCGCACTGGTCACCGCGGACGGCCTGCGGATCGCCGGGGCCGGCGGCGAGCAGGTGGCCGTGCCCGACGGCGCTCCCGTCGCCGCCGTCTTCCGGCCGGCGTCGGTCATCGTCAGCCTGCACCGGCCCGAGGGCACCAGCCCGCGCAACGGCTGGCCCGCGACGATCGTCGCGCTCGAGCACGGTCCCACCGGCATCCGGGTGCAGACCGTCGAGCCTGCCGTGGCGGCGGACCTCACCGCAGGGGCAGTCGCCGAGCTGGGCCTCGCCGAGGGGTCGACCGTCTGGCTGTCGGTCAAGGCGAACGAGGTCACGCTGCACCGACGATAAGGCGGTTCGCTTGTCGAATTCACAGATTTGTCTGAGAGTATTCAACAAATGAGTCTGTCGATCTTCGCTGCGTTAGCTGCCGCTGCCGGGTACGGCGGCGGTTCTGTTGTCCAGGCGATGGCCTCGAACCAGGCCGCAGGGTTCAAGGTCTTCAGCCGTCCGGCGTACGCCGTCGGCACCGTCATCACCCTCATCGCCTGGGTGTTCTCGCTGGTCGCGCTGAAGTACCTGCCGCTGATCACCGTCCAGACCGTCCTCGCCTCGGCCCTCGTGGTCACCGTGATGCTGGACCGCGTGGTCTTCGGCACCCGGCTGCGCCGCATCGATGTGGTGGCGGCGTTTGCCGTGACGGGAGCCCTCGCGCTCACCGCGCTGGGCACCGGCGCGCAGTCCCGCGCCGCGACCCCGAGCTGGTTCGGGTTCTCCATGCTCGTCCTGCTCATCGCCCTGCTCGCCGCGACCGTCCTGACCTACCGACGGGCGAACTCCTCCGTGCAGGCTGTGCTCAGCGGCCTCGCCTCAGCAGGCCTTGCGATGTGCGCCCGCGCCGCGCACGGGGCCTCCGGCGGATGGATCGAGTTCCTCCTGACGCCCATGGCGTGGCTGACCATCGGCTTCGCGATCTTGTCCTCGGTCACCTTCTCCCGCGCGGTCGAGCGCGGGACGGTAGGCCCGGCCCGCGCGCTGGTCGGCGTCACCCAGGTTGTCGTGCCGGGTCTGGTGGGCATCACCGTCCTGGGCGACACAGTCCGTGACGGCTGGGGCATGACCACCCTCTTCGCCGTGCTCGTCGCCCTCGTCGGCTGCGCCATCCTGGCCACTCGTCCCGTCACGGCCCCGCCCGGCTCGCGCGGCACCGACCCGGACGCACCCGACCTCGCCGAGCCCGCCGCCGTCGCGCTGGAGCTCGCGGCCCTCGAGCGCGTCCCCGCGCCCCGCGCCCTCTTCCCCGACCGAAGCTCCACCGGCCCGACCCCCTGACCCACCGGTCCCAGTCCCACCCACCGGTCCTTTCCCCCCAGCGCCCAAGGCCCCGTCTCACCCTCTCGCGCTCGGTGAGGTCGTCTATCAGGGGCGAGGTCGTCTGTTCAGATAGACGACCTCGCCCCTGATAGACGACCTCACGGGAGGCGGATGGGAGGCGGAGGCGGATGGGAGACGGACAAGGACGCCGACGTCCGGTGTGGGCTGGCGGGGCTGCGCACATGTCGGGGTCTGGCTGCAGTTGTCCACAGGTGCGGCTAGGGCACTCCCCTGGTGGGCCGCGTGGGCGCAGGATCGACTCGTGCCCCGCCGCCCTGGTCCGCCCTCCCCGACCCAGCTCGACCGCGCGCCGCTGCCCGCCGTCCATCTCTCGCGTCACTACCCTCGCCCGCACATCGCTGACCGTGTCCGCCGCGGGGAGTGGGTGCAGGTTCGCCCAGGCGCTTACGTCGACACGGTGCCTGGCGAAGCGATCTATGCCCGACGCCGTCGGCTCGCCCTGGCACGGATTGTCGCCGTCGCGGACCAGTCGGCTGGCGGCCTGACCTTCACCCGGGCATCCGCCGCGCTGCTCTGGGGCTTGCCGTTGCACTCAGTGCCCGCGCAGACTCACGTGGCCCAGTCCTCCCGCCCGACGGGGCACGGCGCGCCTGACATCGCCCGCCACCACGGCCGACCCTCGCAGCGGCAGTCCACCCTCCGGCACGGGCTACCGGTCACCACCCTGGAACACACCCTCGTGGACTGTGCGCAGGCACTGTCCCCGCTGGCTGCCCTGATCGTGGCGGACGCCGCGCTGCACGTGGGTGCAGACCCGGCGGCCTGCGCCGAGATCCTCCGCTCGCGCGCAGGCCAGCGCGGCGTGGTGCAGGCACGAGAGATCCTGACCCTGGCCGACGCCGGCTCCGAGTCCCCCGGCGAGACGACGCTGAGGTTCACGCTGCTCGTGCTCGGACTTCCCGTCCCAGAGACCCAGATCCGCGTCAGCACCCCGTCGGGCACCTTCTGGTCGGACCTCGGGTGGCGCGAAGCGGGTCTGCTCTGCGAGTACGACGGCGTGACGAAGTACGGCTCGAACGGCACCGC
Organism: Sanguibacter suarezii NBRC 16159; assembly: GCF_001552735.1. Lineage (GTDB taxonomy): Bacteria > Actinomycetota > Actinomycetes > Actinomycetales > Cellulomonadaceae > Sanguibacter > Sanguibacter suarezii. The sequence continues at coordinate 9,250 of NZ_BCRT01000007.1, read as the reverse complement.
GAGCGACGCCGTCATCCGTGAGAAACGACGCCAAGATGCTGTGGAGGAGGAGGGCTGGCGCGTGATGCGAGTCGTCCGCCAGGACCTCCGCTCGCGTCCGGTGCTGCTGCGACGCATCCACCGGCTCATGCCGGGCGTCCAGCTCACCCCGCGCCCTCTCCTCACCATGGACTAGCCCTGGGGGTTTCCCCGGGCTCCCCCGGACCTGCCGCCCCGCCCGACCGTCTTCCATACCGCCCTGCCCAGCCGCTGCGCCCGCCCAACCGGCCCAGCTGCCCGCCCGCCCGCCCGCCTGCCCGCCCGGCTGCCCGCCAGCCCGCCCGCCTGCCCGGCTGCCCGCCCGCCAGCCGAGGTCGTCTATCAGGTGCGAGGTCGTCTATCTGAATAGACGACCTCGCACCTGATAGACGACCTCACCGAAGCGAGGTGGCGGAGGGGGACGGCGCGGAGAGTGGGTGAGCCGGGTGAGGGGGGCGGAGCCGACAGGGCTGAGAGGGGGAGAGCGGAGGAGAGGAGACAGGGGAGGCGGGAACGGTGTCAGGTTCGGGGGCGGGTGGGGAGGGTGTCGTCGAAGGAGTCGTCGACGTCGGGGGCCGTGGTTGCGTGCTGCCACGGGGGGACGGGGAGGTCGCCGTCGGCGAGGTGCGCGACGTCGACCACGACGGCGGTGATGTTGTCGCGGCCTCGTACCGAGAGCGCGTGGGCGACGAGCTGTGACGCGGCTGCCTGCGGGTCCTCGACCGAGGCCAGGACGTCGCGGATCTGGTCGTCTGTGAGCTCTCCTGTGAGCCCGTCGGTGCAGGCCAGGTAGCGGTCACCGACCTGCACGGGGATGGATCGCACGTCCGGCTCGGAGTCCCCCACGGAGCTGATCGCACGGGTGATGATGTTGCGGTGCGGGTGCGTGCGCGCCTCGGAGGGCGCGATGGCGCCGGAGTCGACGAGCTCCTGCACAGTGGAGTGGTCCTTGGTCAGCTGCTCGAGCACACCGTCGCGCAGGCGGTAGGTGCGCGAGTCGCCGATGTTCACCACGGCCACCGACGGCACGCCGTCCTGGCTCGAGACGCCGATGCCGGACAACGTCGTCCCGCCGGAGAGCTCTGAGGGTGCGAAGAACTCCACGATCGCCAGCCGCCCGCGCCTGACACCCTGCAGGAGGTCGTCCTCGGTGACGCAGGGGCGGTCCACGAGCTGCGCGAAGGTCCCGACGACGAGCGAGGCGGCGATGTCACCGGCTGCGTGCCCACCCATGCCGTCTGCGACGAGGAAGAGGGGCGGCGCGGCCAAGAAGGCGTCCTCGTTGTGACGGCGCACCGCGCCCGTGTCGGTCGCCGCGCCCCACCGCCCGCTGAACGGCACAGGGACGGGCTGGGTCACCGGCGGTCCCGGTGGATGGTGTGCTCGAGGTCGCCGCCGTCGTCCGGTGCCACGGGCGCCGCGGCGATAGCGAAGGACAGGTCCCCCACGGTCACCGCGGACCCGTAGGCGGCGAGCACAGCAGTGCCTGCGACGAGCGCCGTCGGGGCGCCGTACCTGCCGATGATCGTCGAGCCGTTGGTGGAGCCGAGGTCGGTGAGCCAGACCCCGGAGGCCTCGACCCGGAAGGACAGGTGCGCCTTGGAGACCGTGCGGGTCACGTCGGTGACAGTGAGGACCCCGGGCTCGATCACGGGCATCTCCCCTGTCCGGCTGGGCCGCGGGGCTCGGCCGATCACGCCAGATCCGGTGGCCTCGTGGACCTGCCCCGAGGCGAAGGTGAAGATCGCCCGAGCTGGCGTGGCACCAGACGGCGGCGCTACGGGAGGCGGAGCAACCGGAGAGGCGACCACCGGAGGCGCCGCGACCGGCGGGACCGGCACGACCGGCGCAACCGGCATGACTGGAGGCGCTGACACGACCGGCGGAGGCGGCGGTACCGGCGGCAGACGCACGACCCCGACCGGGATCGAGGTGCCCGGCAGCGGCACCGGCGGCACCGCTGGCACCGCTGGCACCGCTGGCACCGCTGGCACCGCTGGCACCGGCGGCACGGTCGGCACCGGTGGCGCAAAACCACTCGCGCGCTGCTGACCGAACTGAGTGCCGTGCTGTCCCGGTGCCAGGGAGCTGACGGACGGCCCCACCCAGGTCGGCGCGTCGCCGACGAGGTCACCGTCCAGGGGACCACCCCTGCGCGGAGCGGCCCCGGTGGCCGGCATGGCGGACACGGCGAGGAACGGGTCGCGCCCGGCTTCGATGTCGAGCAGGACGAGGCCGGTCAGCCCGTCGTACCAGGCGCGGCGCTCACCGTCCTTGTTCGCGAGGATCTGCACGACGGCGACGACCCATCCCACCAGGACCGCGCCGCCGAGGTTGGCCAGCGCGAATCGGCCCCAGGCCGCGAAACCGGGTGCTCCGCCGGTGCGCAGGTCGACCAGGCGCAGGCCCGTGGCTCTCTTGCCGGGGCTGACCCCTGTCTGCACGAACCGCAGCCCCACGACGACGAAGCCCACCAGCCAGCCCAGGCCCAGCACGACACCGACCACGACGAGACCTGGCAGCTCCTTGGCCACCCCCACCTGCACGGCGATGCTCGCGACCACGGCAGGGGCCGCCGAGACGAGTCCGTCCGTGAACGCCGCCGCCGTCCTGCGTCCAGGCGCCGCAGGGACGCAGCCGGACAGCACCGTCGAGCCTGCCGGTCGCGGCTGCCCAGGCGCACCGGGTCCGCTCAGGCCACCTGGTCCGGCGTACCGCGCGCCAGGCGTCGGCGGGGCGACGGGCTGCGTCGGTCCAGCCTGGGACGGATAGGGCTGCGGGGCGCCAGGTGCGAACGACATTGAGGGCTCCTTCGGCAGGACCGGACAGACCGGTCTATCGGGGGACACTCTACGAGGTTCGAGGCGTTCGCGGGATACCCAGTCCGTCTCCCGCGCCCAGCGCGCGGCCGATCGAGGCGAGCGCGTGGGCCATCGCCGTCTCGCTGCCGGGCGCGGACGCACCGGCCGGAAGCACCCCGACCACCCCGTCGACGTCGAGCAGCTGCTCGGCGTAGTCGATCGCCGCAGCGACTCCGGCCTGGTAGGGGTCGCGGGCGGCGAGGATCGACTCGACGTACCCGGTGGGCAGCACCGCTGCGGCGAAGGAGGCGAGCTGGACCGCTCCGGGGCGGTCGATGACGACGGGAACTCCCGGCAGGAAGGGCACGTCAGCGCCCGCCTCCCGCGCGGCGTCGACGAAGCGGCGCACGTCGTCGACGTCGCCGCAGTACTGCGGGAAGCACAGCTGGGCGCCGGCGCGCACCTTCTGCGCCAGGCGCGACGCCCGCAGGGCGACCGGCGGCGAGGCCGGGGACTCCGCGACCGAGACGGTCAGCCCCAGGCGCCGGGCGAGGGCGACCACCTCGGTGGACTCCAGGTCGAAGACGGCCCGGGCGTCGGGCCGGTCTCCGGTGAGGGTGTGATCGCCGGTGACCGCGTGGATCCCGGCCACCCCGACGTGCGCGAGCGCCGCGAGCTCACCCTCCAGCGCCACCCGGTTGCGGTCCCGGCAGGTGACCCCGGCCCACGCGGGCAGACCGGCGGCCTGGATGAGGTGCGCCCGGTACGCGGGCGGGAACTGCACCCGGGCCTGCCCGGAGTCGCCGGCCAGGACGGCGTCGACCGTGCCCTGCATGATCTCGGCGCAGATGGTGACCGACTCCGCGTCCAGCGCCCGGGAGGGGAAGGCGGAGACGACGACGGGACGGACGGCGGCGAGGGCGAGCAGGTCGAGCGACGCTGACCCGGTGGCCGGCCGGGTGGCCGCGCCGGTGGCCGGTCGGGTCGCACGGTCCGGCCACCGGTCCGCGGCGCCGGCCCACCGGACCACCGGGGCGTCGAGGAAGGTGCACCGGTGCACGGAGACCTCGCACGCCCCGTCAGCGCCCACCCCTCCGCACGGCCCGTAGGTCATGTCCTTGGGGCAGGTGAAGGCGGGTGGCGCCACGGTCGGCGCCGCGGTTGATGTCATGGTTCCTCCGGTGGAACGAGATGGATGCCTCCGTGATCACCGAGCCAGACTGAGTGCGGCTGGCGTGCCCACCGCCCCAGCCGTGGCGCGCGCCGACGCCTTGGCCGTCGCGATCCGCTCGGCGGTCGCGTCCTCGGGGACGTAGGCGAGCTCCATCCCCTGGCTGCGAGCGCTGTGCACGATCCGGGCGTGCAGCTCGAGGCTGGCGTCGGCGGCGAGGTCGGAGGTGAGCTGCCCGTCCTTGCTGACCTGCACTCCCCCGACGAAGACGTCGGTGAGGTTGCGCAGCCCGCAGGCCATGACGTAGGTCGCCACCACGTCCCAGATCGGCCCGGTGTCCGGGCGGCGAGGGTCCACGACCAGGAAGTCCGCTCGCTTGCCCACCTCGAGGCTGCCGATCTGATCCTCGACCCCGAGCGCCTCCGCGGACCCGAGGGTGTGCATGCGCAGCACCTCCCGCGGGGTCATGATCGCGGCGTCGGAGTGCAGGGCCCGGAGCGTGTACATCCCGATCCGCATGTTCTGGAAGGGGTCGGAGATGTCGGTGCAGGACTGGTCGTCGAGGCCGATCCCGATCCGCATGCCCAGGTCCCGCAGCCGCACGACGTCTGCCACCCCCGAGCCCAGGCGCCCGTTGGACGTCGGCTGCCACACCATCGCGCAGCCGGCCGCGGCGGCCCGCTCGACCATGGCGTCGGTCGGGTGGACGAAGTGGCCGAAGAGGAACCGCGCGCCCAGCGCCCCGGCGTCGTCGTACCAGCTGAACTTGGACTGCTGGAAGGCGATGTTCTCCGCGGTCTCGACGAAGTGCGCCTGGTTGGAGACGCCGAGCTCGCGCATCATCTGTGCCTCGAGCTCGGCGGTGCGCGGCGCGCTCGACCACTGCACCGCGCCCATGATCGAGGAGCCGAGGAACTGCGCGGGCGGGGTGCGGTCGCGGCTCGCGTGGACCATCTCGGTGAAGGTGTCGATGGTCTCGGTCTCGGTGAAGGCCTCGTCGTCCAGCCGAAAGCTGTTGACCACCCGGATTCCGGAGTCCGCCGTCGCGTCGAACTGGCGGGTGAGGTACTCCGTGGGGTTGATCGTGGCGGCGACGTTGCGCTCGGCGGGGGCGTCGTAGAGCCACGCCACGCGCGAGTGCGTGAAGTTGTAGGCCGAGGTGATGCCGTTGCCGAGGAAGTCCAGGCTGCCGTGCAGCGTGTACCAGTAGAGGTCCTCCGCCCCCGAGCCGAGCAGCGCCTTGCCGTTCTGGAGCACCCACGGATAGAGGGTGTCGGAGTGCGCCAGCCCGCGCAGCCCGGAGGTGTAGATGTGGCTGTGCGCGGAGACGAACCCCGGGGCGACCATCGCGCCGCCGACGTCGATGATCTCGACGTCGGCCGGCTCGCCGAGGCGAGCTGCTTCGTCGGCGGTGGGCGCGGGCGGGGCGGGCGGGGTGCCGGGACCGATCCCGGTGATGGTGCCGTCGGTGCCCACGCTCATCCAGCCGAGGTACCAGTCCGGGTGCGGGCCGGCGTCGGCCATGGGGAGGAGCAGGGCGTTGACGATCATGAGGGGGCGGGCGAGGGGCTGCGTGGTGGGCACGGTGTCTCCTGCGGTCGGACCCCGCCGAGGTCGCACCCGAAGAAGGGTGCGTAGGCGTGCTCACGGAGGCCGACTCTTGTGACCCTAGGGCCAGGTCAGGGCTCGGAAGTGGCGTCTTACGCAGTTCTTCCACAACGTTTACCCGCCGGAAACGCGGCCTCTCCTGACGGAAACAATCGGCCCCTACCGTGAATGTTGATGGCATCAACATCGATACATCTCCAGGGAGACGAGGAGGATCACCGTGACGACCCTTGCACTTGCACCGGGACACGCAGTGACCACGCCGATGGCACCGGCCTTGACCTCAGAGCCACCCCGCACCACCCCCTCCGAGCAGCCGGCGCCCGACGTGCGCCCGGCCTACCGCGAGGCCATGTCCACCCTCGCCGGCGGCGTCTGCGTCATCACCACCGACGACGACGGCACACCCACCGGGCTGACCGTCACGACAGGGTTCAGCGTGAGCATGGACCCCCCGATCTTCGGCGTCTGCGTGGCCAACAGCTCACGCACCCTGCCCGCGCTGCTGGCCCGGGGCGCCTTCGTCGCCAACGTGCTCGACGGCGACGCAGCCCACGTCGCGACGAGCTTCGCGAGCCGGTCCCCGGACAAGTTCGTCTCGGCGGCGGGCCCGATCGCCCGAGGCACCACCGAGAGCGGCCTGCCCTGGCTCCCCCAGGACAGCCTGCGCGGGGTCGAGTGCGAGATCACCCAGACCATCCCCGCGGGAGACCACACGCTCATCCTCGCCGCGGTGCGCACCGTGCACGCCTCCCCCGGCGACGGCTCGCACGGCCTGGGCTACCTCGCCCGCACCTTCCACCCGCTCGCCCTGGCCCCTGCGGTCTGACCGTCTCCCGCCCGCCGCACCTCGTACTTCGCACCTCGAACCGAAAGGCTTCCCATGACCGGCGCAGCTCCCATCGTCCGCAAGCTCACCGACATCCCCGGCTTCCTCATCTCCCCCGACGACACCGTCCGCCTCGCCGAGCTCGCCGGCCCCACCCACGGGACCAGCGCGAGCGTCTTCCTGGAGATCTGGGAACCCGGCGGCGCGCAGCCGCTCAACTCCCACGAGGACTCCGCGGAGATCTTCATCGTGCTGTCCGGCCAGGCCGAGGCGCACAGCGACGCCGAGACCGTCGACCTCGTCGCCGGTGACGTGCTCATCCTGGCTCCCGGCTCCGAGCACCGGATCATCAACACCTCCGCGACCGACCGCCTGTACACGATCACCGTCATGGCCAACGACGGCGGCTTCGCCAAGCTCGTCACCGACGGCACCGAGGTGCCGCTCACCAGCGAGGACCTCGGCCACCTCGTGCGGTCGCTGGCTCCCACGGCACCTGCGGCTGTCTGAGCCATGACCACCACGGCCGAGCGGCTCCCCGTCCTGCACCCCCTCTCGACGGGGATCGAGATCCCCGGGCACGGGCGCGGCTCACGCCCGGGCTACCTCCCCGCGACGCCGCGCACCGTGCTGTGGGGCCGCCTGCCCTGCGCCGACGACTCCCCCGTGCTGACCATCAACGCGGGAGAGTCGCTGTGGATCGACACCGTGAGCCACGAGGGCATCCTGGAAGACCAGGGGCGCGACCCGGTCGCCTTCTTCGGCGGGCACGGCGTGCCCGCCGTCGACGTGCTTCACGACGCCGTGCGGGTGGCCCGGGAGGTCTCGCACGACCCGCTCACCGACGGACCGCACGTGATCACCGGCCCGATCGAGGTCCGCGGCGCCCGGGTGGGCGACGTGCTCTCGATCACCGTGCTCGACCTCGCGCTGCGCACCGGCTACGGGATCGTCTCCAACCGGCACGGACGCGGGGCGCTGCCCGAGCAGTTCCCGGTCGACGGTTCCCTAGATGTGGTCTCGATCCTGTGCACGGTGGACCAGCCGGTCGGCGCGGCGGGGACGGCGCTCACCGGGTCGATGGCCGCCGGACCCGGCGACCGGCGTCGGGTCCGCTTCCCGTTGCGTCCCTTCCTGGGGACCATGGGGGTGGCCGTGGCCGGGACCGAGCGCGCCCACTCCGTGCCGCCAGGGGCGCACGGCGGCAACGTCGACGTGTCGCTGCTCGGGGTCGGATCGACGCTCAACATCCCGGTCCAGGTCCCCGGCGCGCTCGCCTACGTCGGCGACCCGCACTTCGCCCAGGGGGACGGGGAGGTGGCGCTCACCGCCTTCGAGGCACCGCTGCGCGCCCACCTGCGCTTCGACCTCATCCGCCGCGAGACCCTCACCGCCCCGCGGGCACTGTGGGGCGAGACGGAGGAGCTGCTCATCCCGATCGGCCTCGACGTCGACCTGAACGAGGCGATGCGCCAGGCCACCCGCAGCGCGGTCGCCCTGCTCACCGACGCCGGGATGGACCCGGCGCACGCCTTCGCCTACCTGTCCGCCGCCGGCGACTTCGCCGTCTCCCAGGTGGTGGACCGGGTCAGCGGGGTGCACGGGAAGATCCGCAAGGCGGACCTGGTGGAGCTGCTGGAGGCGGCCCCCTCGCCCGGCGGCTGAGCTTCGGGGGTCAGCTGGTCACACGCGGACACATCGTCCTAGGGGGCAAGACGTCGTGCGGGAATGAAATCTGCACGGAGTACGCTGACATCAATGCTTCGGGGTCGGTGAAAGTCCGAACCGGCGGTGAAAGTCCGCGACCCGGCCAGGGAAACCTGGACGGTTGAACCGGTGGAACTCCGGTACCGACAGTCAAAGTCTGGATGGGAGAAGCATGCGGCAGAGCCCTGTCGTCGCCCGTTCGGCGACGCCCGGTGCTCGGCGGCAGAGAGGGTGCGTCCACGGACGCCGCCGTCTCGACGGTTCGCCGTCGACGTCGGTCGGCGAGCCCGCAGATCTCCCACTCCTCCCTGTGCCTACCCCGGAGTCGACTTCGGAAAGGTAGACGCAGTGGACCTCATCAGCTGGCTGTTCGACGCTCAGCTCGTCATCGGTGACCAGCACATCCTCTGGCGCGAGATCATCGGGAACGTCTTCGGCCTGATCTGCGCCCTCGGCGGGATGCGGCGCAAGGTATGGGCCTGGCCGGTGGGGATCGTCGGCAACCTGCTGCTGCTCACCGTCTTCCTCGGGACGGTCTTCAACACCCCCAGCTCGGTCAACCTGCTCGGCCAGGCCGGGCGTCAGGTCATGTTCATCGCCGTGTCGGTGTACGGCTGGGTGCGGTGGAAGCAGAGCAAGGCCGACACCGGCACCGGCGTGCAGCCCGAGTGGGCGACGTGGGGACAGCGGGCCTTCATCGTCGTCGCCATGGTGGGTGGGACTGCCCTGCTGACGCCGGTGTTCCGTGCGCTGGAATCCTACGAGCCGGTGTGGGCCGACGCGTGGATCTTCGTCGGGTCGCTGCTGGCCACCTACGGCATGGCACGCGGCTGGGTGGAGTTCTGGCTGATCTGGGTCGCGGTCGACGCAGTCGGAGTCCCGCTGCTGGTCAGCGCCGGGTTCTACGCCTCAGCCTTCATGTACCTGTTCTACGGGGCGTTCACGCTCATCGGCTTCTTCGTCTGGGCACGGGTCCGCCGGGCACAACCAGCCCCAGAGACAGTCCCCGTCGCCGCAGCCTGACCTGCGCTCTGAGGCCGGACCAGGCCGGCCCGACTGGGCCAGCTTGTCGGTCCAGGCCAGCCCTGTCCGTCTGCTGAGGTCGTCTATCAGGGG
>NZ_BCRT01000006.1 GCF_001552735.1 Sanguibacter suarezii NBRC 16159 | reverse complement strand
GGGCCCGCCGGGCCGGGGCGGGTCAGGCCGGGCCGGGCCGGGCCCGGGCGTCAGTGCTGGGCGGGGAGGGGGAGGGTGGGGATGAGGTCGTCGAGGAGGGCGGCGGTGTCTTCCCAGCCTTCGACGGCGCGGCACTCCACGCCCATCGCCAGGACCGGGTAGTCGTTGCCGGCCTCGTCCAGGCGGTCTCCGACGAAGAGCATGTCCGCCAGGTCCACGCCGGTGATCTCGGCGAGCTTGGTCATGCCGTAGGCCTTGTCGATGCCCTTGCGGGTGATGTCCACCGACGTGGACCCGCCGGAGCGGACCTCGAGGTCAGGCAGCTGGGCGGCGACGGCCTCGCGCAGCGCGGTCTTCTTCTCCCCCGTCGGGTCCCACGCGGTCTTCGCGGCGACGGGCGCGGCCTGGCCCAGCGCCGAGAAGGTGATCTGCGATCCGCGGTCCTCGAGGATCGGGCCCCAGGTCTCGTCCTCCCACAACCCGAGCTCACGGGCGGAGCCTTCGACGGCGGCCAGTGCTCGCGCCTTCTCGTCCTCGGTGAGGTTCTCGGCGTAGACCTGCTCCCAGTCCCCGCCGGCGTAGCGGTAGTACTGCGTGCCGCAGGTGGGCATGAGGTGCAGGCGAGCGAGCTGCTCCGGCGTCGCGCCGTCGAGCTTCTCGATGAGCTGCATCTGGAACTGGCCGAACTGCCCGCCGGAGATCACGCAGACCTCGACGACGTCGACGAGCTGGAGCAGCAACGTCGCCATCCGCGGGTCGAGCGGGGACTTGGACGGCGCCAGCGTGTCGTCCAGGTCGAAGGCGACGAGCAGGGGTGGGCGGGACACGAGCGCCTCCGAGAGGTGTGCGGGATCGGGCGCGAGCGCCCGGCGTCGGAACTGCCCGACGCCGCCCCCATCCTCCCAGACCCCACCCACCCCAAACACCCCCACCCACCCGCCCCTCCACCCCCTCCCACCCGCTGAGTGCTGGGTTGTACACGCCCAAGAGGCCATTTCGCGTGTACAACCCAGCAGTCAGCGGAAATGGGCGGTGGGGTGGGCGGGGGTGGGCGGGGCGGGCGGGGCGGGGGCAGCGGGCGGGGGAGTCAGCCGATGGTGAAGGTGCTGGCTTCGACGATGGACTCGGCGATCTTGGCGACCGCCGCCTCGAAGAGCTGCTTGCCGTGGTCGGCCGAGGCGCCTGTGGGGTCCCCGATCACACCGCCGGGACCGAAGTCGTCCGAGGTCCAGCCGAAGCTCACCGACTTGCCGAAGCCGATGTGCTTGTACTCCCCCATCGTCTCGGGCACCTGCCGGGTGGCCAGGTCCATGTGCACCAGCTCGGGACGCAGGTGCATGACCATCGACGTCTCGGAGTGCCCGCCGTGCACGCCGAAGCCGTTCTCGACGTCGACCGCCGCCACCCCGCCCTGGTCCTTGGGGACCGAGGAGTGGGCGAAGAAGGTCTGCAGCCCGAACCGCCGGTGCAGCTCGCGGCAGGCGACCTGGCCCAGGGCGGAGTTCCCGCCGTGGCCGTTGACGAACATGAGCTTCTTCACCGGCGAGGTCGCGAGGGACCGCCCGATGTCGATGAGGGTGTTCATGAGCGTCTCCCAGGTGAGCCAGATGGTGCCCGGGGCCCAGTGGTGCTCGTCGGACTTCGTGTACGCCAGGCCCGGCAGCAGCACGACGTTCGCCGTCCCCGCCTCGGCGACCGAGGCGACAGCCGCCTCGGCCACGCTCGTGGCCACGAGGTAGTCGGTGGAGACCGGCAGGTGCGCACCGTGCTGCTCGATGGCACCGAGCGGCAGGATCGCCACCGTGTCCTCGGGCAGGGCTGCGATCTGCTGGAAGGTCAGGTCAACGAACTGGGGTGCGGGCAACGAGAGCCTCATTCCTGGTGTCGATCCGCGCGGGGATCACGCCGTCTCGGTCGAGCTTGAGCTGGTTGAGCAGACCCTTGGGGTCGGTGATCGGGGCGGTGGCGAGAGCCTCGGCGACGTGCCGGTCCACCAGCCACTGGTGCGGGCTGTGGATCCCCACACCGAGCTCCTCGAGGGCCGCGAAGCCGCCGAGAACCTGGTCCTCGGACTCGTAGTCCGCGACGTACATGCCGAGCGGACCCATGGTCCGCAGCTCCACGTGCACCATCGCGTTGGGGTACACGGTGCGGATGAGCTCCGGGCTGTCCCACAGCGCCCTGCCGCCCACCTCCAGGTGGAAGCAGGGGTACCCGGACTGCTGGAGGAAGTACACCGGGTGGTTGTAGGACATGGAGGAGAGCGTGTCGGTCGCGGCGTAGTCGTCGATGACCGCGACCACCTCGCCACCGCCGGCCACGACGCGTCGCGAGACCTCCTCGACCGTGGACGCCTCGAGGATCATCCGCAGGCTGGTGCGGGTGGGATCGAGCTCGATCGGTGCGGGCAGGGTCGCGACCAGGCCCGGCTCGTCGAGGGAGGCCAGCCGCGGCAGCACCGGGAGGTCAGGCAGGGTGCGGTGGACCGCGATGGCCTGGCCGTAGTCGGCGAAGGCGGCGTAGACGGCCACCCAGTGCCGGGCCGGGTCGGTGCGGACGGTGAGCTCGGTCGCGATCCCGGTCACCCCGTAGGTGTGGATGTAGGGGATGGTGTCGGCGCCCTCGACCCGGAAAGACCGGCCCGAGCCGTCGCACGGCGCGATGGTCATGGCCGCCACGAAGCCGTCGGCGGTGGTGCCGCGCTCGACCGTGCCGGTCCCGGCGCTGCCCCCGGCGACGAACCCGCCGATGGTGGAGCCCTTGGTGGAGGGGAACATCCACAGGTCCTGGCCCTGGGCGCGCACCGCTGAGTCGATCGCGGTGAGCTTGGCTCCCGCCTGGGCGATGACGAAGTCGTCGCCGATCTCGGTGATCGCGTCCAGCCCGCGCAGGTCGAGGACCGCTCCCCCGGTGAAGGGGGTGGCCTGGCCGTAGTTGCCGGTCCCCGCCCCGCGCGGCACCACAGGCACGTCGTGCTCGTAGGCGAGCTTGAGGAAGGCCGGCACCTGCTCGGGAGTCGTGGGCCGCACGACGAGGTCGGCGTTGTAGCGGCCCGGGGGGAGCTTCTCCTGGAGGATCGGCGACATGCGCGACCAGTCCGAGGAGCACTTCTGGATGAGGGCCGGGTCGGTGCTGGCGACGCCGTCGCCGAGCTCGCGGGTGACGAGGTCGGCGAAGGCGGCAGCACCCTCGGGATTGAGGATCATGAGGGTCCTTGTCTGTCAGCGGTGCGCAGGTCGGTCAGTCGAGGGTGATCGACGTGTCCAGGAACTCGTTGGTGAACAGGTCCTCGGGGGTGAGGTCGTCCGCCACCTCGGTGCCGCTCGCCTCGAGGATCGGGGTGAAGGTGTCCATGACGGTCTGGATGCGGTCCGCGTCCATCCCGCCGAAGATCCCGGAGGTGTCCGTCTGGACGATCTTGAGGTCCTTCATCGCCTGGTGGGAGAACTCCGCGACGCCGGCGGAGTACACCCAGCCGGTGTTGTACTTCTCGACGATCAGCGCGTTGGTGGACGCCGGGTCCTCGAGGTAGTCGATCTGCGTCTGCTGCAGGATCGGCACGATCTTCTCCAGGCAGGGCCGGTACTCCTCGAGGTCCGCGGTGCGCACCGCGAGCGGCTCGGGGTAGATGGTGTAGCCGACCTCGGAGACGAGCTGGTAGGCCACAGGCTTGCCCCAGGAGGAGATCTCGTTCTCGTAGATGAACGGCTCAGCCGTGGCGAAGCCCTGCTGGGCGATCGTCGGGTCGCCCACGAAGCGCGAGGGGTCGCCGTTGTAGGACGGGTCGATCTGGTCGGCCGGGACGGTGCCGTTGCCCGAGAGCAGCGCGCCCAGGTTGCTGCCGCCACCGGAGACGACGATCGAGGCGCCGTCGGCCGCGATGTCCGCGACGGTGGTGGCGCCCGGGTAGGTCTCGGGGTCCCACATGATGATCTGCGGGGACACGTTGAGCTGGGCGACCACCGCGGTGACCGGCTGCTTGGCCGACGACGCGATCGCGCCGTCGGTGTTCACGGCGCCGAACATGATGTCCTCGTCGACGAACATCTGCGAGGTCACCGACTGGTAGCTGATCGCGGACCCGCCGGGGCGGACCTCGATGTCGACGCCGGTGTCCACGCCCTGGGCCACGAGCGAGCCGGAGACGCGCTTCTTGTCGGCGTCGATCGTGTAGTCCGCACCGACGAGGGAGTACATGCCGGAGTGCTCGGCCTCCGGCTCCCAGTCCTGCTGGAAGACGACGGTCGCGGGGCAGACGTCCGCGAGGTCGAGGGCGGAGCCCTTCTCGGCGGCGGGCACCTCGAGGGTCGAGGCGTCTGCGGTGTCGTCCCCGCTCGAGCAGGCGCCCAGCGCCAGCATGGAGAAGAGGGAGACGGTGGACCCTGCGATGACGGCTGCTCTGGAGCGGATCATGGTGCAACTCCTTGGTGAAAGGGTTGAGAGGGGGTTGGGGTCTGCCACGGGCGAGCGGTGAAAAAGGGTGTGCGAGGTGGGACGGCCCGCGGTCGCGGGTCGTTGGACGATGAGTCAGATGGGTCAGGCGGCGGGAGGGGCCAGGGTCAGCGCTTCCCGTACCACCGGGTCATGACGGCCTTGTCGACCGCGGAGAAGACCGCGAAGACGACGACGCCGAAGAGCGAGGCCAGGCCGATCGCGGTGAGCAGGTTCTCCGACTCCACGCGGGCCCGGTAGACGTCGAGCAGGCTGCCGATCCCTGGTGCGCCCTGGCGGAAGAACATGTCACCGACGATGGCGCCGATCACGGCCAGACCGGCGGAGATCTTCAGGCCCGCGAACATCGACGGGACGGCTGCGGGCATCTGCAGCTTCCACAGCCGCTGCGCCCGGGTGGCCTTGTTCAGGGTGAACAGGTCGTGGGCGGCTGGCTCGGCGGACTGGATGCCGAAGAGCGTGTTCGAGATCATCGGGAACAGCGCGATGATCACGCAGACGATGACCCGGGAGGTGAAGCCGAAGCCGAACCACAGCCCGATGAGCGGGACGAGGGCGAGGATCGGGATGGTCTGCAGCACCACCGCGTAGGGGTAGAGCGACTTCTCCAGCCAGCGCGCCTGGCTCATGAGGATCGCCTGCCCGACGCCGAGCACCACCGCGATGGCCAGCCCGGTCATCGCGACCTGCGCGGTGAGGGTGAGCGCCTCGAGCATCGGCTGGACCTTGGACCAGTCCAGGACGGACTCGGTGAGCACCTGGTGCGGCGGCGGGAGCAGGAACCGGCGGCCCTCGGGGAGCACGAGGTAGGTGATCGCGTACCAGAGGGCGATCGCGCCGGCGAAGGCGCCGAGCACCGGCCCCGCGCTCGCGCCGATGGTCTTGGTCACCCGCCAGGGCATGCCCGACGCCGTAGGGCGGGTGGGGCGGGTGGGACCGGCGGGGCTGGCAGCCTCCGCTTCGACGGTGGCCGGGTCGGGGGTCTGCGCGGAGGCGACCGCCACGGGGACGGTGGGGCTGACGGTGGGGTGGACGGCGTCGGGCACGACCTGGGTGGGTGCGCTCACGGGGCGGGTCTCGGCGGTCATCGGTGGTCTCCTTCCAGCGCTGCGGACACCGTGCCGGAGAGCTCGGCGAAGGCGGGGTCGAAGCGCAGCTCGGGCGGGCGGGGGTAGGAGAACGGCACCGGGAGGTCGGCGACGACCGTCCCGGGCCTGCCGCTCATGACGATCACGCGGGTGCTCAGGTACACGGCCTCGGAGACCGAGTGGGTGATGAACAGGCCGGCGAACTGCTTGAGCGCGAAGAGCCGCTGCAGCTCGGTCTGCATGTTCAGGCGGGTGATCTCGTCGAGGGCGCCGAAGGGCTCGTCGAAGAGGAAGAGGTCCGGCTCGGCCACGAGCGCCCGGGCGAGGGAGACGCGCATCCGCATGCCCCCGGAGAGCTGGCGCGGGTACTGCTTCTCGAAGCCACCGAGCCCGACGAGCTCGAGGGCCTCCTGGGCGGCCTTGCGGCGCTCGATCTTGGACCTGCTGCGCAGCTCCCCGATGAGCTCGACGTTCTTCTGGGCGGTGCGCCACTGCAGCAGCGTCGGGTCCTGGAAGACGTAGCTGGTGGAGTCGGTGTTGACCTCGACAGTGCCGGTCGTGGCGTCGTCGAGCCCGGAGGCCAGGCGGAGCAGGGTGGACTTGCCGCAGCCGGAGGGGCCGACGACGGAGACGAAGTCGCCTGCGGCGACCGTGAGGTTGACGCCGGTCAGGGCGACGGTGCCGGTCGGGAAGGTCTTGGACACGTCGTCCAGGACAAGGGTGCGGGTCTGGGAGATGTGCTGGATGCGTTCGTGGACAACGTCGGTGGGTGCGGTCACGGTGATCACCTCACGTGCTCGAGGACGGGTCGGTCGGGAGTTCCAGCGGGGTCCTGGGTGGAGCGGTTCGGGGCCGTGCGGGTGGCGGCCGAGGCTGTCGAGGTCAGGTGGGGGGAGGTGGGCAGGGCCAGGGTCCGCGAGACCCGGGAGTCGGCGAGAACGCGACCTGCGTGCAGCACGACCCGGGCGTCGACCGCCCCGGCGAGCACGTCGCCGAGGTCGACGTCCGGGACGAGGACGAGGTCGGCAGCCACCGGGGTGCCGGGGTCCAGGGTGCCCGGGGCCGCGGCGCGGCCGGGTCCGGCGTCGAGCACGGCGGGCAGGCCGAGGACGGTGCGGGCGCCGGTGGTCACGGCGGCGAGGGCCTCGACGGGGGTGAGGTGGCCGGCGGTGATGAGCAGCGACGTCGTCTCGAAGGGGTCTGCCCGGCCGACGGGGTTGAAGGGGTCGCGGAGGTTGTCCGCGCCGGCGGCCAGCGGGATGCCCGCGTCGAGGATCGCCCGGACGGCGGTGAGGCCGCGGGGGGCCAGGTGCGTGGCGTCCCAGCCCTGCAGGTAGAGGTTGGTGATCGGCAGCGTCACGATGCCCATCCCGGAGCGGGCCACGAGGTCGAGGACCGGGCGCAGCTGCTCGGGGGGCAGCGAGCCGAGCCGCACGCAGTGGCTGGCGGTGACCAGCTGGCCGAGGTCGCGGGCGATGACCTGGTGGGCGAGGTCGACGATGTCGAGCTCGTGGGCGCTGGTCTGCTCGTCGGTGTGCAGGTCGACGGGCAGGCCCGTGCGCTCGGCGAGGTCGAGCATGCGGGTGGTCTCGCGGTGGGGGTCCTCGGAGATGTGCGGGCAGCCGCCGATGACGTCCAGGCCGAGGCTGACCGCGTCGGCGAGCACCGCGTCATCGGTGTGCTGCCCGGCGAGGCCCACGACCTGGATGGTCATGACTCCGGCGAGGGCGTCGCGCACGGCGGTGAGGGCCTTGAGCCCGCGCAGGGGGTCGCCGGTGAGCGGGAAGTCGACGTGGGTGCGGATGCTCGTGATCCCGCGGGCGACGTAGCGCTCGACGGCGCGGGTCGCTCGGTCGCGGACGTCGGCCTCGTCGATCGTGGAGAGCAGCCCGCGCCACTGCTCGATCGCCGCGGAGAGGTCGTTGCCGGTGGTGCCGGAGAAGTAGTCGACCCGCTCCCCGCTGAGCGCCTTGTCGAGGTGGGCGTGCGGCTCGGAGGCCGCGGGGAGCGCCCGCCACCCGGTCGCGTCGAGCTCGACGCCAACGCCGGCCGCGCCGGTTGGTCGCACGGTGCCGGCTGGCCGCGCGGTGCCGGTCGGTCGCACGGCGGCTGACAGCACGGCGGTGATGTGCCCGTCGGCGACGAGGAGGTCGGCGAGCGTCCCGTCGACCAGGCGCACCGACCGCACGGCGCTGACCTCGACGCCGGCGGTGTGCCCGGCGCCGTGGGGAGAGCCGAGCGGGACGGTCCGGGTCACCGGGACGTGCGTGGGCTGGCTCATGCGAGCTCCTTGCTGAGGTCGGCGGTGAGGTGGGCAGTGAGGTCCGCGGCGCTCAGAGGACGGTGCGCACCGTGGGTGGGTGGCAGCAGCAGCGCGACGCCGTCGTGGCTGTGGCGGTCGACGGGGTTGCCCAGCAGGTCCCGCCCGGCCACCGGGCGGGTCCCCCCGGTCTGCACGCTGGCGGCGGCGCGGGCCACCGCGGCGACGTACTCCGGCGGCTGGACGGCGAGCAGGTTGTGGGCGGTGAGCACCCGGGTCAGCGGCAGTCCGGCGAGGTGCGCGGTCGAGGCGGCGAAGGCGGGAAGGTCCGCCCCGTCGTTGTGGAGCCAGAACGCCGCGGCGATGACCGTGTCCCCGGCGAGCAGCGCGCCGGTGCTCTCGTCCACCAGGACCAGGGAGTCCGCGGTGTGCCCCGGGGTGTGCAGGACGAGCAGCGAGCGCCCGCCGAGGTCGATGCGTTCGCCGTCGTGCAGGGCCTGGGTGGGACGCACCTCGGGGACGCGCCACGCGGAGGTGTCCGGCATGGGGCGCGGGCGGCCGATGCCGCGCAGGACGAAGAAGCTCTGCTCGTCGAGGGCCTCGTAGCGGAGGTAGTCCTCGTAGACGGCGGTCATGGCGGCGGCGTAGTCGCGCAGGAACTGCGGATCCACCTCGCGGTGGCTCGTGGCGGCCGGACCCACCGCGCTGGGGTGCGCGGCGATGGCGAGGAGACCGAGCTCGTCGGCGTGGGCCGCCAGGTCGGCGTTGCCGCCGCGGTGGTCGACGTGGTCGTGGGAGCTGACCACGACGAGCGGGGTGTCGGTGAGCGAGCGGACGACCTCGGAGATGGGCGCGATGCCCAGGCCGGAGTCGAAGAGCAGCGCGCGCTCGGCGCCCTGGACGAGGAAGGAGTTGACGTGGCCGGGCTCGGAGATGAGCGTGATGCCGTCGTCGAGGTCGGCGACGTGGAACCAGTCCTCGGCGGCGGCGCAGACGGCCGGACGAGCGGCGACCGAGGCGGCGACCGAGGCGGCGGTCTGAGCCGTGATCTGCGCGGTGCGAGCCATGTCCACCTCCGTGGTGTGTCCAGCAGCGAATGAATGTTGATGTGACTAACATTCAGAACGGTAAGCACCGTCTGTTTCGCGGACGTAACCACGAGGAACCGGATGTGTGACCAATGACCTCAGGGACCAAAGACCCTGGCGAAACGCCCACCAGATCGCCCGAGACGACCGTCGACCTGCGCCTGGGGACGGTCATCCGCGCCCGGCGGCACACCCTCGGCAAGACCCTCGTGGAGGTGGCCGCGGCGAGCGAGCTCTCCCACTCCTTCCTCAGCCAGCTCGAGCGCGGGCTCGCCCGACCCTCCATGCGCTCCCTCTACCTCATCGCCCAGGCGCTGGGCACGACGCAGCAGACGCTGCTCGCCGAGGCGGCTCCGACGGACCCCGCAGGCACCGGGCTGGTCGACGCCGGGGACAGCCTCCCGCTGACCGTCCAGTCCGGGTCGGCGCGCCTGCTCAGCCACGTCCGCGACGGCGCTGACGTCACCGAGTTCCTTAACGTCCCTGACATCTTCGAGAGCTACTTTGCTCATGGCCGGCACGAGTTCGTCTACGTGGTCTCCGGCCACCTCGAGGTCGAGCTGAGCGTCCCGGCAGGTCCCGCCGGTGGCGCTGAACCCGTCACCGAGCTGCACTCCCTCACCGCACGCCAGAGCATCGGCTACCCCGGCTCGACCCAGCACCGCCACCGCCGGGTCGGTCCCGAGGACTGCGTGATCCTCGTGGTGCACTCCGGCCCCGAGGACTTCGGGGACGGTGCGGCGCCCACCCACTGACCCGACGCGTCCGGCCCACCGCACGCTCGACAGCACCGAAGGAGCCCGACCATGGCCGAACCCCTCACCTCAGGTCCTCACGCCAGCATCACCGCCGGCACCGCGCCCCGGGAGGTCACCGCCTCCGAGGACCCGCTCGCGACGGTGGCGCAGTGGGTCCAGGAGGCCGCCGCGGCTGGCTCGCGGAGCCCGCACACCCTCACCTTCGCCACCGTCGGGCCCGACGGCGCACCGCACGCCCGCACCGTGCTGAGCACGCTCATCGACTCCGAGCACGTGCGCTTCCACTCCTCCGTCCCCACCACCAAGACCCGCGACCTGCGCGCCGACCCGCGCGCCTCCGCGGTCTTCTTCTGGCCTGAGATCGGCCGTCAGGTGGTGCTGCACGGCCACGCGACCGAGCTCGACGAGGCGACGTCTCGCGCGGCCTTCCCCACCCGGCCGCGCCAGCTCCAGCTCGTCGCCTGGGCCTACGACGACGTGCTCGCCGAGGCGGGCGGCGGTGCCATCGACCCGGACGTCGTCTCCGCCGAGGTCCCCACGAGCGCGGAACACGTCGCCGACCGGGTGGCCCACCACGCGGCCAGTCCCCCCGAGGACCTGCCGATGCCGGCGTCGTGGACGACGATCGCCTTCACCCCCACCCGGGTGGACCTGTGGCAGGGGGTGGGCCCCGAGGTCGCGGCGCTGAAGACCCGGTACGACAAGGGTGCGGACGGCACCTGGACGCACACCGAGATTCTGCCCTGACCCCTGGCTAGAGTCAGACCATGGCCCACATCTACCGCGCGACGATCCGCCCCACCAAGCTCGAGCTCCTCGATGACTGGGCTCCGTCCCAGCCGTGGTTCGAGGGCCGGCCCGGCACGGGCACGACGCTCGTCGCCTCCTTCCGCTTCGACGACCCCGACGGTGAGGTGGGCATGGAGACGCTGCTCGTGCGCGCCGGCGGGCCGCTCCTGCAGGTCCCCCTGACCTACCGTCCCGCACCGCTGGAGGGCGGGGAGGCGTGGCTCATCACGACGATGGAGCACTCGGTGCTGGGGCGCCGCTGGGTCTATGACGCCTTCGGCGACCCGGTCTACCGCACAGCGCTCGCCACGACCATCCTCACCGGTGGCCGGGAGGCGGACCAGTACGTCGAGGCCGACGGCGAGACCGTGCTGCGCGAGCCCACCGCACGGGTCCTGGGCAGCGGCACGGAGTCAGCGCTCCCCGAGGGGGAGGTGCACATCGAGACCGTGCGGAAGCCGGACACCGACTCCCCCGACCTCGACCCGGCGGCCCCCGGGCGCCGGACCGAGGTCCTCACGGGCTCCTGG
Organism: Sanguibacter suarezii NBRC 16159; assembly: GCF_001552735.1. GTDB lineage: Bacteria > Actinomycetota > Actinomycetes > Actinomycetales > Cellulomonadaceae > Sanguibacter > Sanguibacter suarezii. The sequence goes on along the minus strand of NZ_BCRT01000006.1, from coordinate 91,401 downwards.
TCCGAGCACGGGCACTGGTCGGAGCCTCGGGTGCTGGCGCGCGTCCGCTTCTGACCCGCATGCACCCGCATGCCCAGCGCCCTCGTGCGGGCTGCCGGGCTGCCGGGCTGGGCGTGAGGTGCCGTCAGGCGCCGACGGGGGCGAGGGCCGTCGCAGCCGCCTGGCGCGCGAGCTTCCCGTCGCGCCAGGTGAGGTACCCGCCGTCGAGGTTGCGCACGTCGTAGCCGAGCTGGGTGAGCAGCCGCGCGGCCGTGTGGCCGCGCTGGCCCACCTGGCAGTGCACGACGACGGGGCGGTCCGCGGGGATCTCGGCGCGGGCGCGTTCGCGCAGCTCGTCGAGCGGGACGTTGAGCGCGGGCAGTGCGACGCCGTCTGCGGACGCCGGCTCCACGGTCCCGCGGGCGTGCTCGCCCGCGGTCCGCACGTCGACGACGGTGGCGCCCTGGGCGACGAGGTCGTCGAGCTCGTGCCACTGCACGCTGCGGGTCTCCCCGGAGCGCAGATTGTCAGCGACATACCCGAGCATGTTGATCGGGTCCTTGGCCGAGCCGTAGGCCGGGGCGTAGGCAAGCTCGAGGTCGGCGAGCTCGGAGGCGGTCAGGCCACCCATGATGGCGGTGGAGATCACGTCGATGCGCTTGTCGACGCCGTCACGTCCCAGGCCCTGCGCGCCGAGGATGAGGTCGGTCTCCGGGTCGACGAGCAGCTTGAGCGCCATCTGCGAAGCCCCCGGGTAGTACCCGGCGTGCTGAGCGGGGTGGATGTGGATCGCGCGGTAGGGGCGCCCCTCGGCCTGCAGCCGCTTCTCGTTGCGCCCCACGCTCGCGGCGGTCAGGTCGAAGACGCCGACGACCGCGGTGCCCACGGAGGGGCGCATGCTGGTGCGCCGTCCCAGGATCACGTCGGCGACGTGCCGGCCGTGGCGGTTGGCCAGGTTGGCGAGCGGGATGAGGGTCGTGGCCTCGCCCGCGTCGTCGCCGGCGAGGGCGTCGCGCTTGGTCGCAGCGTCGCCGACGGCGTAGATGTCCGCCACGGAGGTGCGCAGCTCGTCGTCGACGAGGATGCCGCCGCGCGGGCCGACGGCCGCTCCGGCGAGGACGGCGAGCTCGGTGTCGGGGCGCACGCCGATCGCGGCCACGACGAGGTCGGCCGGCACCTCGCCGATGCGGTTGCCCTGAGCATCGGAGAGCTCGGCGGCGCCCGCGGTCACGGCGGTGACCTGAGCGGAGGTGCGGACGTCGACGCCGTGGGCGGCGAGCTCCTGCTGGACCCGGATGGCCATCTCCGGGTCGAGGGGGGCCAAGACCTGGTCCGCCATCTCGACGAGGGTGACGGCGATACCTCGGTGGACGAGGTTCTCGGCCACCTCGACGCCGACGAAGCCGCCACCGATCACCACGGCCGTGCGAGCGGGGGTCCCGCCCTCCCCGGCGCCGTCGACCGCGGCGACGAGCCGGTCGACGTCGGCGACGTCGCGCAGCACGAGGGCGCGGTCCATGCCTGGTGCGGGCGGCACGACGGGGCGGGCGCCGGGGCTGAGCACGAGGCTGTCGTAGGACTCCACGTACTGCTCGCCCGAGGCGAGGTCGCTGATCGTGACCGTGTGCGCATCGGCGTCGACGTCGACGACCCGGTTGCGGGTGCGGACGTCGAGACGGAAGCGGGCGGCGAGGGACTCGGGGGTTTGCAGGAGGAGCGCGCCACGGTCCTCGATGACGCCGCCCGCGTAGTACGGCAGGCCGCAGTTGGCGAAGGAGACGTGCTCTCCGGCCTCCAGGACGATGATCTCGGCTTCCTCGGACAGGCGGCGCAGACGGGTGGCGGCAGACATCCCTGCGGCAACCCCTCCGACGATGATGATCTTCATGCGTTCCTCCACGATGCGTACGGTCAGGTTTACGACGACTATACCCCCCGGGGTATAGTGAAACCTCAACCACCAAGGAGTAGACCGTGTGTAGAGCTGTGAGCTGCAAGAAGTGTGGGAAGACGACCTGGGCCGGCTGCGGGCAGCACGTCGACCAGGTCCTGCGGGGAGTCCCCAAGGCCGATCGCTGCGCCGGGCACGACGCCGAGCCGTCCCGAGGATCCTTCTTCTCGCGCCTCTTCAAGCGTTAGATATCAACCGCGCCGTCCTGTTGCAAACCCCCTGAACACCGCTGAGGAGCACCACCATGTGCAGTCCCGTTCGTTGCACCACCTGCCGCAAGATCACCTGGACCGGCTGCGGCATGCACGCCGACGAGGTCCTCGCCGAGTTCCCCGTCGCCGAGCGATGCACCTGTCCCTGACCCTCAGCTCCACGCCACCTGCTCCACCTGACGTCGGCCGCAGCAGCGGACCGCGAGAGGACACATCATGCAGCTCGACTCCGTCGAGATGAAAAAGGTCTCGAACCGCCTCAAGCGGGCTCAGGGCCAGCTCGCCGCGGTCGTGCGGATGATCGACGAGGGCGGCGACTGCGCCGAGCTCGTCGTCCAGCTCTCCGCCGTGTCCAAGGCACTGGACCGGGCGGGCTTCGCCATCATCGCCTCCGGCCTCAAGGGCTGCCTGAGCGACGAGGAGAACGGCCCGGCTGACATCGAGAAGCTCGAGAAGCTCTTCCTCACCCTGGCCTGACCGTCGGCCTGACCGTCAGGCTGCTCGTCAGCGGTAGCTGACCGCCAGCCGCGCCAAGCCGTCCTCGACCGACACCTCGGGTGTCCAGTCGAGGTCACGGCGGGTGCGCCGCTGGTCGAACCAGTGCGCTGTGGAGAGCTGTTCGGCGAGGAACCGCGTCATCGGGGGTTCGTCGACCCCGGGGCGCACCGCCCAGACGCGCTCGATCGCACCGCCGGCCGCGCGGGCCAGGGAGGCGGGCACCTTCCAGCGGGGCGGTCGCACCCCTGCGGCGAGGCAGATCCCCTCGAGCAGCTCGGCCACCATCCGCGGCTCCCCGTTGGTCACCACATAGGCCTGCCCGTGCGCGACGTCGGCCCGGTGCAGCGCTGCCACGATCGCCGAGGCGGCGTTGTCGACGTAGGTCGAGTCGATGAGCGCGGTGCCGTCACCCAGCAGCGGCAGCCGGCCCGCGCGGGCCCGCTCGACCACCCGCTCCACGAGCTGGGTGTCCCCCGGGCCCCACACCAGGTGCGGGCGCACGGCGACCACGTGCAGCTCCGGGGAGTCGGCCGCCAGGGCCACGAGCTCACCGGCAGCCTTGGTACGGGCGTAGTCGCCTCGGGCGTGCTCGGGGTCCGCCGGCAGGGCGTCGTCGCCGACGATCGAGTGCCCCGCGTGGGCCACCGAGGGCGAGGACACCTGGACGAAGCGCTGCACGCCGTGGCGGCGTGCGGCGTCGAGCATGGTCTGGGTGCCGGTGATGTTCACGGCGGCGAACTCCGCCAGGTCGCCCGCGAGGGAGACCTTGGCTGCGAGGTGGATGACCGCCTCCATGCCGTCCATGGCACGCTCCACGTCGCCGGCGTCGGTGACCGAGCCGAGCTCGTCGCTCGCGCCGTCGACCCCGCTGGGGCGCCGCTGGAAGGTGCGGACCTCGTGGCCGGCGGCCAGCGCGTGGGCGACGACCGTGCGACCGAGGAAGCCGCTCGCGCCGGTGATGAGGACCTTCATGCTTCTCCTCGCATCAGGGCAGGCGCCGGGTGGCGGAGGTCGGCGGGCGCAGCCGGCCGCCGGAGAGCGCAGCACCGGCCCATCCGGACAGGTACGCGCGATCGATCTTGGAGTTGTGGCGCACGTCGGTGGGCAGGACGGGGACCACGAGCACCGCGGCCACCGGCTCGTGGCTCACCGCGCGCACCGCGGCGGCCAGCTCGCTCGAGGCGCGCTGCACGCGCCGCACCGGCGGCGTGGTCTCGACGACCGCGACGAGCTGCTGGGTCCCCACCGGCCCGACGCCGACCACGGCCGCGCGCGCGACCTGCGGCAGCGACTCGATGTCCTGCTCGATCCCGACCGGGGTCACCACACCGGTCGCGGTGACCATGACGTGCGCGAGGCGTCCTTCGATCCAGAGCCGACCGGCGTCGTCCAGGTGCCCGACGTCGCCGGTGCGGTGCCAGCGTCCGGCGTCGGTGCCGCGCACGCTCGCCTCGTTGGTCAGCCACAACCGGTCGTAGTGGTCCTTGAGGTGCGGCGCGGAGGCCACGATCTCTCCGGTCACCCCGGGGGTGTCGCTGGGCACGCCGGTCGCCCGGCCGTCGGCGTCGAGGGCGCTGATGAGCACCCGCGCCGGCCCGGTCGGTGAGCCCACGCACACCCCGAGGCTGCGGCCGGCCGCCTCGGAGAGAGCACGTGCGTCGGCGATGCCCTCGGCGGTGATGTCGGTGAGCAGCAGGCCCTCGGTCATGCCGTAGGGCGTGTGCCCGGTCGCGCCGGGCATGATCTCGGCGACGGCGTCGAGCAGCGCCTCGGAGATCGGCGCTCCGGCGGACAGGAAGGTCTGTACCCCCGCCAGGGCGGTGCGGTCCTCGTCCGTGAGCTCGCCCGCGGTGGCCACGACGTTGGTGATCGCGGCGGGTGAGAGGAAGACGACGGTGGCGTCGGCAGCCGCCACCGCTGCGGCGACCCCGCGCGCGGTGAGCGTGCGGGGGGCGGTGACGTCCATGTCCGGGGTGACCGAGCGGGTCCCCAGCGCCGGGCCGAGCAGCGCGAAGGGCGCGAACCCGGCCACCAGGCCGGTGCCGACGCCCACGTCGTACTGGGCGGCGAGCACGTCGCGGACCGCGCTGAGCTGGGCGTGGGTGTAGACGACACCCTTGGCAGGTCCGGTCGAGCCGGAGGTGAAGAGGATCGCGGCCTGGTCCTGCGGGGCAGGCGGGGGCGGCAGCGCGGGACCGGCGTTGCGCAGGTCTGAGCCGAGCAGGTCTGAGCCCAGGAGCTCTGCGCCGCGCTCGACGATCTCGCGCAGCGTGTGCTGGACGCCGAGCGCGCGCCGGGCGGGCGGGGCGAGGTCGACGACGGAGATCTTCTGACCGGGCCAGCCGAGGGCACGAGCCGCGCTCAGGCCCGGCAGCGCGCCGATGACGTGGGCGGGCCATGCCCCGCGCACGGCGCGGGTGAGCCCGCGGACGCCGAGCCCGGCGTCGGCCACGACGACGACGGCCCCGATGCGCAGGCAGGCGTAGAGCACGGCGGTGAGGTCCGCGCCGGGCTGGACGAGCAGGGAGACCCGGTCCCCGTGGCGGACGCCGGCCGCGGACAGGCCCGCGGCGATCTCGGTGACCCGCCGGGAGAGCAGGCGCCAGCTGACGGTCCGCGGGGCCGGGCCGGAGGCCGGAGCCATCTCGACGAGGGCGGTGTCGGGCGAGTCAGCGAGGGCCTCGAGCTGGTGCCACAGCGGGCGCAGCTCGGGTGACCACTGCGTGAGGGCGGGGGCGTCGGCGGTGGGGGCATCAGTAGCTGCGGCGTCGGCGGCGGGGGCGTCGGCGATTGCCGGCAATGCGCCCTCGAGCCAGGTCAGGACGGTGCCCGCGTAGTCGACGTCCTCGGCGACGAGGTGCCCGGCGCCCTCGAAACGGTGCACGTCCGCGTGCGGCAGCCTGTCGACGAGGTCGTCGAGGTACCGGTCGCTGAAGACCGGGTCACGGGGACCCCACAGCAGGAGCGCGGGGACGTCCAGGGACCGCAGGCCGTCGGCGATGCGGTCGAGCTCGGGGGTGGAGGCGTGGTCCGCGTCGACGGGGATGTCCGCGACGAAGCCGCCGATCCCGCCGCGGCGGGCGGCGTCGGTGTAGGGCGCACGGAAGCCTGCCTTGACCTCGCGGCGCAGCGCCGGGTGCGCCAGGGCGAGCGTCGTCTCCAGGAACCCGGGGGTCTGCACGGTCGCCGCGCCGAGGATCGCCGGGCGCAGCGCGAGGCGCAGCGGAGCGGGGATCGGGTCGGCTGCGGGCTGGTGCACCGCCGTGTTGAGCAGCATGAGCGCCCGGAGCTGGTCCGGGTGGTCGATGGCCCAGCCAGCGGAGACCACCCCGCCCCAGTCGTGCCCGAGGGTGACGACCGGTCCGGTGAGGCCGAGGTGCGCGGTGAGCGCGCCCAGGTCACGGACCCGCTGCGGCAGGGTGCGCTGGGCGCCGGTGCGCTCGGAGAACCCCATGTCGAGCTGGTCCACGGCGATCACCCGCCAGGCCTGCGCGCCCGCGGTCGCGGCGTGGGCGGTGGCGTCGGTGACGAGGCGGCGCCACAGGTAGGACCAGGTGGGGTTGCCGTGCACGCACAGGATGGTGCCGACCGGGGTGACGCCCAGGGCGTCGAGCTGGGAGGCGTTGTCGAGCAGGTGCCAGGTGCGGTCCGGCTCGTCGCCGGCGGCCGGGACGGTCACCAGGTGGGAGAAGGCGGGGTCGAGGCCGTCGAGGCCGCGCGGAGGCAGCGCCGCCGGCGCCGTGATCGACGCCGAGGCGGGGAGGTCGTAGGTCACTGTCCCGTCACCACGCAATTTCCATCATCGCGGTGTTGAGCCCGGACCCCACTCCCATGAGCAGCACCCGGTCCCCGGGGGACAGCGTGGCGGCCTCGCGGGACAGGGTGATCGGGATGGAGGCCGGGCCGACGTTGCCGTACTGCGGGTAGGTGACCGGCACCTTGGTGCGGTCCAGCCCGGCGGCCTTGACGATGGCGTCGGTGTGGATCGAGGACACCTGGTGCAGGATGTAGCGGTCCATCGAGGACCAGTCCCAGTCCTTCTTGGCTTCCTGCCACGCGGCGACCACGAGCTCCATGCCGCCCTTGAGCAGCGCCTTGGCGTCGGTGTACATCCCGTTGACCGATCCCACGCACAGGTCGTTGAACTGGGTGGCCGCGCGGGTGACCCCGCCGAGGATGCGGTGGCCGGAGGCGTGGAGGTCGGCCGGGCCGAGGAGCGCCGCGGCGGCGCCGGAGCCCAGGGTCAGGCTCGCGAACTCGCTCATGAACTCCTTGCGGCCGATCCCGGGGCGGTTGAGCCGCTCGATGGTGTTGTCCTGGATCTCGTCGGCGTCCTCGCCGTTGATGATCATCGCGTAGCGGACCGCGCCGGAGTCGATGAGCTGGGCGGCGAGGCTCATCCCGTTGACGAAGCCGAGGCAGGCGTTGGCGAGGTCGAAGTTGATCGCCGAGGACGGCAGTCCGAGGCCGTGGTGCATCCGGACCGCGACCGAGGGCTCCAGGTGCTTGCGGGTGACCGAGGTGTTGATGAGCAGCCCCACCTCGCTCGCGTCGATGCCGGCCTCGGCGAGCGCCTTCTCGCCGGCTGCGATGGCGGCGGTCTCGAAGCTCTGTCCCTCGGCCCAGTTGCGTCGTTCGGTGATGCCGGCGACTCGCTGCAGCAGGCCCGTCGGCAGGCGGAGCCGCTTGAGCGTCGCGCCCAGGCGTGACTCGATCTCTGCCGACGTGGTGATCCGGTCCGCCAGCGTCGTGGCGAGGGACAGCAGTGCCACGTTCTGGTGGGCCGATGTTGCGTTGCCGTTCACGTGCATCCCCTACAGTCGCCGAACTGGTCGCAGTACCAGCGCACAATCGTTTCACCTGCCGGGGGATCGTGCGCACCGATCCCACGGACGAGACGTCGCCAGGGTGTGGAGGTTCGGTGTTTTCTGCCCTTTCTGCGGAGAGACATCGCAGGTCAGGGGCGCGCTGTCACGCCGGGACCCGCGCACACGAGGTCCACGTGACGTGACGCAGGACATCGCCGCGGAAGCCTCAGTCACCGGCGCGGGGACCGGTGCCGGCACCGGCGTCGCGCAGCGTCGTGCTCCGAGACCGCTCGATGTGGGCGACCACGAGGTCGCGAGCGCGGTCGGGGTCGCGGTCCATGATCGCCCCGACGATCTCCGCGTGCTCCGCCCACGAGGAGGGCGCCCGCGTCTCCACCGTCCCGCGGTAGATCCAGGCGATCTTCCCCGAGATCTGGTTGAACAGGGAGACGAGCATGGCGCTCCCGCTGGCCGCGGCGATCGCCCGGTGCAGGTCCGTATTGAGCTGGGGCAGCAGCTCCGTGCGCCCGGTCGCCAGCGCCTCCTGCCCGGCGGCCAGGATCGAGCGCAGCGTCCGCAGACCCTCCGGGGTGATCTCCTGGGCGGCGCGCGCCGCGGTCAGTCCCTCGACGGTCACCCGTACGGTGAACAGGTCGTCGGCGTCCTGGTCGCTGATCACCGCGACCGTCCGCATCCGCGGGCGGTCGGTGGCGATGAAGCCTTCGCCCTCGAGCATCCGCAACGCCTCACGGACCGGCACCCGGGAGACGCCGTACCGCTCGCTCAGCCGGGCCTCGGTCAGCCGTTCCCCGGGCTCCAGGCGCCCGTCGACGATGTCCTGGCGCAGCAGCTGGGTCACCTGGGCGACAAGATTGACCGGGGGTGTGCTCATGGAGCCACTGTAGTCGCCTTGGTATACGTCGGCGCGCGGTGCCGTTGCTGGCACTTGCTGCTCCTTGACGCATGAAAACTGCTCGAAACATGCTTCGTATACATTGATCGAGACCCCGTGCCGCACCGGCCCGCCCTGGAGGACCCGATGATCGACCCCCGCACGAAGCTCCTGCAGGCCTTCTGGCGCTACGAGCAGGCCCTCATGGCCAACGACGTCGCGGTCCTCGACGCGCTCTTCGCCAGCTCACCGGCCACCATCCGCAGCGACGGCGGTACGACGCTCGTCGGGCACGAGCAGATCGCCGCCTTCCGCGCCGGGCGCCCGCCTGTCCCACCCCGCCGCCTCACCCGGGTGCACGTGCGGGACCTCTCCCCCACGACCGCGCTCGTGGTCGCCGAGTCGGTCCGCGCGGACGGCGGCACCGGCGTGCAGACCCAGGTCTGGTCGCTCGACGCCGGACGGTGGCAGGTGACGACCGCGCACGTCTCCCTCGCTCCAGCGCCCCCGGCGCCGCACCTGCCCGACGGCGCAGACCTCAGCACCATCTGGCGGGTCGCTGCCACCGACGTCAACGAGCTCGCGCCCTTCCCTGAGCCCGCGCCGTCTGCTGGCCTCCCGCTCACCGGCCTGACCGTCGCGGTCAAGGACCTCTTCGCGGTGGCCGGCCACCGCATCGGCGCCGGGAACCCGGCCTGGCTGGCCGCCGCCCCGGTCGAGACGGACTCCGCGTGGGCGGTCACCGCCCTGCTCGACGCCGGCGCACGGATCGCGGGCATCGCCCACACCGACGAGCTCGCCTTCTCCCTGGCCGGCACGAACATCCACTACGGCACCCCACCCAACGCCGCCGCCCCCGGTGCGATCACCGGCGGCTCGACCTCCGGGCCCGCTGCGGCCGTGGCCGCCGGCCTGGCCGACGTCGCGCTCGGCACCGACACCGCCGGGTCCGTGCGCGTCCCGGCCTCCTACTGCGGCCTCTACGGCCTGCGCACCACGCACGACGTCGTCCCACGCGACGGGCTCGTCGGCCTCGCCCCGGCCTTCGACGCCGTCGGGGTGCTCACCCGCACCGCCGCCCACCTCGCCGCCGCGGCGGACGCCCTGCTCCCGCCCCAGCACCAGCCCACGGACCCGATCACCCGGGTCGTCGTGGTGCCTGCGCTCATGGACCTCGCCGGGCCCGCGGTGCAGGAGGCCGTCAGCGCGGCGCTGCTCGCTCTCGCCCTGACCTCCGACGCCGTCGTGGAGACGGCGACCGAGATCGGTCCCGGGCAGCTCGAGTCCTGGTTCGCCGCCTTCCGCACCGTCCAGGCAGCCCAGGGCTGGGCGGAGCACGGGGCCTTCGTGGCGGCCGCGCCGGGTGCCTTCGAGCCCGCGGTCGAGGACCGTTTCCTCGCGGGCGCGCAGATCACCGCCCAGGAGCTGGAGACCGCGACCGCGGTCCTCGACCAGGCCCGCGCCGCCCTGACGGCGCTGCTGCCACCGGGGACGGCGCTGGCCCTGCCGAGCACCTCGAGCACCGCCCCGCGGGTGGGCGCGAGCGCCGTCGAGATCGACTTCACCCGTGCCGCGACCCTGCGGCTGACCTGCCTGGCGAGCCTCGCCGGGTTGCCCGCCCTGTCCGTGCCGACCCCGCGGGTGGGCACGTCACCGGTCGGGCTGTGCCTGGTCGCCGGACCGGGACAGGACCGTTCCCTCGTCGAGCTCGCCACCGGAGGATCACTGTGACCACCTCGCACCCCACCAGCACGGCGCGGACGGCGGCCGGTGCCCGCAACGCCTGGACGCTGTCACCGGACGCAGCCGACCTGCGCCGTCCGGCGATCCCGCCGCGGCCGGTGACCGTGGCCGCCGCCCCGCAGCGCCTCACCCTCGACCTGACCCGCACGGCCGTCGTCGTGGTGGACATGCAGAACGACTTCTGCCACCCCGAGGGCTGGCTCGCCGGGATCGGCGTGGACGTCACGGCGGCCCGCGGGCCGATCCCGGTGCTCGCCGCGGCGCTGCCCGCGCTGCGCGCACAGGGGGTGCCGGTCCTCTGGCTCAACTGGGGCAACCGGCCCGACCGCGCGAACCTGCCGCCCGGGGTGCTGCACGTCTACGACCCGGCCGGGGCCGGCGTCGGCATCGGGTCGCCGAGCAACCCGGCGGGCACGCCGGTGCTCGAGGCCGGCTCATGGTCGGCGGGCACGGTGGACGAGCTCGTGGCCGAGCCGGGCGACATCCACGTGGACAAGTACCGGATGAGCGGGTTCGTGGACACCCCGTTGGACTCGATCCTGCGCAACCTGCGGATCGACACCGTGCTGTTCGCCGGGGTCAACGCCGACCAGTGCGTGCTGTCCACCCTCATGGACGCCGCGAACATCGGCTACGACGTGGTGCTGCTCGAGGACGCGGTCGCCACCACCTCACCCCAGTTCTGTTTCGATGCGACCATCTACACCGTGCGCCAATGCTTCGGATTCACCACCACGACCTCTGACCTGCTCACGGCCCTGCCGCCAGACCGTCCCGCGGGACCGCCCACCGGTCTGCACGACGAGGACCGATGAACGCTGTGCGGCGGGTCATCGCCCGCGTCGACCTGTTCATCGTGGCGCTGCTCGGGGCCGTCCTGCTCGCTACGCTGCTGCCCGCCCGCGGCACCACCGCGGACGTGCTCGACTACGCCGTCGTCATCGCGGTGGGGTGGTTGTTCTTCCTCTACGGCGTGCGCCTGCCCACCCAGGAGGCCGTCAACGCGCTGCGTGACTGGCGCCTGCACGGCAGCGTCCTGGCGGTGACCTTCGTCGTGTTCCCCCTGCTCGGCCTGCTCACCCAGCTGCTGCCGGGCACGATCATCCCGAGCGACCTCGCCGACGGCCTGCTGTTCATGTGCCTGCTGCCCTCGACGGTGCAGTCCTCGATCGCCTTCACCTCGATCGCCCGCGGGAACGTCGCCGGGTCGGTCGTGGCGGCGTCCTTCTCCAACCTCGCCGGGATCGTCATCACCCCGCTGCTGGTGGCGCTGCTGCTGGGCGGGACGGTCGGCTTCTCGACCGACTCGATCGGGAAGATCGGGCTGCAGCTGCTCGCGCCCTTCATCGCCGGGCAGCTCGTGCGGCGCTGGCTGGCGCCCTGGGTGCTGCGGCACAAGCGGCTGACGACGTTCACCGACCGCGGCTCGGTCATCCTTGTCGTGTACTCCGCCTTCAGCCAGGGTGTCGTGGACGGCATCTGGTCCACGGTCTCGGTCGGCTCGATCATCGCCGTCGGCGTGGTCTGCGTGGTGGTGCTCGCAGCGGTGCTGGGGATCACCACGTCGCTGGGCCACCGCCTCGGCTTCTCCCGCGCGGACCGGGTGGTGCTGCTCATGTGCGGGTCCAAGAAGTCCCTGGCGAGCGGCATCCCGATGGCGACCGTGCTGCTGCCGGCCGCGAGCATCGGCGTCATGGTGCTGCCGCTGATGATCTTCCACCAGATCCAGCTCATCGTGTGCGCGGTCATCGCCCGCCGCATGGGCGACGCCGCCGAGCCGGAGCTGGCCGCCCAGCCGAGCTGAGCCGCCGGGGATCCGTCCGCGCCCGCGATCAGTCCGCGATGCGGGCGTGGACGTGCATGTCGTGCCACCCGTCGGCGTGCAGCACCGAGCTGCGCCGCACGCCCTCGGCGGCCAGCCCGGCCCGCAGGGCCACCCGGCAGGACGCCTCGTTCTGGGTCGAGTGCTCCAGGCCCACCCGGTGCAGCCCGAGGTCGCTCAACGCCCAGTCGGTGAGCAGCCGCGCGGCGCGGACGGCGACGCCGGCGCCCCGTGCCCCCGGGACCACCCAGTACGCCAGCTCGGCCGAGCCCTCCTCGAGGTCGACGGCGTTGAGGCCGGCTCGTCCGGCCAGCTCGCCGTCGCGCAGCACCGCCCAGTCGCCGCCGCGCTCGCCCTGCCAGCGGTCGGCGCGGTCGGAGATCCAGCTCGCCACCTCCCCGGCGTCGACCATCGTGCGCACGTGCCAGCGCCGGATGCCGGGATCGGCGTACGCGGCGACGACGGCAGGGGCGTCTCCTGCCTCGAAGGGGCGCAGCACGAGGCCGTCCCGCTCCAGGGTCGGCTGCGGCATCGCGGTCATCGTTCCCGCAGGCACGACGGGGTCAGTCAGACGTGGCATGGCCTGAGGATACTGACTGCTCAGCGGCGGGAGAGACGCTCTCCCGCCGCCGGCACCCGGCCGCGATCACCTCAGGTCGCGACTGGTGTTCTTGCCCGGCCGGAGCTGGATGGCCACCGGCAGGTCCGGGTCGTCCAAGGCCTGCCGCAGCCGCGGGACCACCTCGGTCTCCAGCCGCTTGCGAACCAGCGCGACGTCGGCACGGCGGGTGAGGTCGACGACGAGGTCCATCCGGGGCGCACCGTGGCCGCGCAGGTGTGCGGCGGCCCCGGACACCCCGGGCAGGTCGTCGACCTCGTCGGCCAGGGCCCGGGTGATCGCGGAGGTGTCGATGGTCGTGGTGCCCTCGCGCGGGTTGCCGGTGAGGTCGAGCTGACGCAGCCGGTCGGTGCGCACCTGAGCCGTGAGCCACCGCCATCCCAGGTAGGCGATGATCAGCGCGACCACCGCGAGCGCCGGCCAGAACCACCAGCTGTCCGCGGCCAGCTCGCGCAGGTCCTGGGGCACCACCGCGGAGGCCGCTCGCCGCTCTCCGAACCCTCCGGAGCTCAGCACGACCCCCAGCACTCCAGCCGCCAGCAGCAGCAGCCCGAGGACGGTGAGCGCGGTGCGGTTGACCCTGCTCGCGTGGGACCTCATCTCGCCTCCCGCGACGTGACGCGCACCCTGGTGCGCAGCGTGTCCGTCAGGCCGAGCTCAGCCAGCCGGTCGGCGAGGGACTGCTCGACGCCGGCGCGCAGGTCACCGGGGACGCGGGTGCTGCTGGTCGCGTAGACGGTCGCGGTGCGCCGGGACACCGTGACCTTGGCTCCGGTGATCCCGTCGGACTCGCGCACCGCCTGCTCCAGGCTCCGCTCGATGCCCCGGCGGGAGGCGGTCACGGTGACCGCACCCGGTCCGTCGGCGCGGGCGGGCAGGGTGAGCGCGGCAGGACGCCCCCGGCTCAGCCCGACCAGCAGCAGCAGCAGGCCGACGACGGCGACCACGCCCAGCACGGTGCGGACGGTGGACTCGTCCCAGCTCCGGTCCCCGAGCTGGTTGGCCCAGTCCTCGTGCGGCAGGAGCCAGGGCTCGCGGCCCAGCAGGGCCAGCACGATCTCCACGGCCGCCAGGAGCCCGCCCAGCAGCAGGACCAGAGCCAGCAGAACCGACAGGATGCGACGGGTGAGCGCCATGGGGGTCACCGGACCCTTCGGGTGCGTGTGGTCTCCGCGGGCAGGCTCACCACGTCGATGTCGACGTGGTCGACCGTCACCTGGGTGATGTGGGTGAGGTCGTCGCGGATGCGGGTGCGGACCTCCTGAGCCACTGCTCTCACCGACGCCGGCCAGCGCACCGCGATCGTGGCGTGCACGCTGGCCGTACCGCCGTGCACCTCCGCGCTGACCTTGGCCTCGTCCTCCTCGTCGCGCTGGCCCATGGACCGGCCCAGCACCCGGCGCGGCGCGGCGGTGGCGTCCGGGACCAAGGTGACCGCGTACCCGGCCACCCGCTCCACGACCCGCTCGGCGATGTGCAGACGCCCACGCTCACCCGGGTCGGTGTCGCTCATGGCGGTCATTTCGGGGTGCGGCGTCCGCCGCCCAGGTAGGGCGTCAGGTCGATCTCACCCGCGACGACCTTGCCGATGAACAGACCGATGGCACCCAGCACTGCGACGCCGACGAAGGCGTAGAAGCCCCCGACGACCCAGCCCAGGCCGAGCAGCAGACCTGCGAACAGGCCGACGACGGACGGTGACATGGCAACCTCCAGAGCAACCGACGGACGGAGAAGGACGTGGCGGGCAGGCGGGGTCAGCCTCCGCGAGCCTGGGGGGCAGGGCGAAGCTCGTTGGTTCGGCCGGCCTGGCCGGCCTGGCCAGCCTCGCGGGCAGGCGGCGTGGCCGCCGGCTGGATGTCGACGACGTCCACGTCGATCGCCCGGCCCCCGGCGAAGGGGGCGACGGCCGCGCGGACCTGCGCGGCGATCGTCGGGATCGGCACGCCCATCGCGCCCACCAGGGCTACCCGGACCCGGTCGTCGTCGACGTGGACCCCGGGCACCTGGCGCCCGGTGAGGTAGGTGGCCACCGGGCGCAGGCCGCCGGAGGACAAGGCGACCACGTCCGGGCACCGGGAGACGGCGGTGGCGATGACGTCAGCGGGTTCGGGCGCGGTGAGATCGACCCACGCTCCCTGATCCGCGGACTGGGTCACTGGACTCGTGACTCCGGCTCGTTGTCGTCGTCGCTGGGCAGGTGGATGTCGTTGACCGAGACGTTGACCTCGGTGACCTGCAGCTCGGTCATGCCCTCGACGGCGGAGATGACGTTGCGGCGCACGGCCCGGGCGACGTCGGCGATGGACACGCCGTACTCGGTGACGATGTCCAGGTCGACCGCCGCCTGCGTCTCTCCGACCTCAACGGACACGCCCTGGCTGGCGGACTGGGAGGCGCCGGGGATGCGCTCGCGCAGGGAGCCGAGCGCGCGGGCGGTGCCGCCGCCGAGCGCGTGCACGCCCGCTACCTCGCGGGCGGCCAGGCCGGCGATCTTCTGCACCACCCCGTCGGCGATGGTGGTGCGGCCCTGCGTCGTGCGGTGCAGCTCCGTCTGGGTGGCGAGGGCACCGCCGGAGGGCGTGGACGTGGTGCCGGGTGCGGCGCCGGGGGTCGGGCTGGAGGGTGCGGTGGGTGTGCTCACGGTGGGTCGTCTCCCTTGGACTGTGGTCGAGCGTGTCACCCACCCCGCGCTGGGGAACCGGTAACCGTCGATGATGGTGACCAACACCTAGTTAGACACCGCCGAGCGCAAATGGTTACAGCTCATGCAGCGAACGTGTCCGTCCCCATGACAGCCCTCGGCGCGGTCCCGCCCGAGGACTCCAGGCGGCAGCGCGAGCTCATGGAGCGGGCACGGTCCGGTGACGAGGGCGCCTTCGAGGTCCTCGTCCGCCGCCACGAGGAGCTCGCCTTCCGGGTGGCGCTGCGCATGACCGGCAGCCCGCAGGACGCTCAAGACGTCGTCCAGGACGCGCTGCTGGCCGCCTGGCAGGCCCTCCCCGGCTTCCATGGCGACGCGACCTTCAGCACCTGGCTCGTCCGGATCGTCATCAACCGCTGCCACAACCTCGGCCGGGCCCGGCACCCCACCCAGCCGCTGCTCGACGAGCCCGCGGCGCACAGCCCCACGACCGACACCGTGGTGGTCGCCCATCATCATCACGACGCGGTGGTGCGGGCGGTGATGGCCCTGCCCTTCGACCAGCGGGCAGCCCTCGTCCTGCACACCTTCAGCGGTCACACCCACGCCCAGGTCGGCGCGATCCTGGGGATCACGGAGGTCGCCGCGAAGGTCCGGGTGCACCGCGCCCGACGCACCCTGCTCGACCGGCTGGAGGACTGGCGGTGACGGTCGGGCGGCGCACCAGCGGTCAGGCGTCCTCGACCACCTCGAAGCCGGTGGTGCCCTGCGGCGGGCGGCCGTCGACCTGCACCCGGCGCACCTGCGCGGCGGGCGGCCCCTTCTCCAGCCACCGCACCAGCTGCCCGACGGCGTCCGGGTCGCCCTCGACCTCGACCTCGACGCTGCCGTCGGGCCGGTTGCGCACGAACCCTGCCACGGCCAGCCGCGCGGCCTCGCGCCGGGTGGCCCAGCGGAAGCCGACCCCCTGGACGGCGCCGGTGACGACGGCCTGCACACGGATCATCTGACCATCGTCGCCGACCGTCGGGTCCCGCTCAACGGCAGACGCCGCTGTGCGGTCTGCGTGTCTGCGGCGGCACCCGTCAGCGGCACCCGTCGGCGGCACCCGTCAGATCTGGCTCAGCTGTTCCACGACCGCCTCGCACAGCTCGTGGGTGCGCACGGCGTCCGCGGCGTCGAGCACCTGACCGGCGCTCACGGCGCCGATGAAGGCACCCACCGCGCTGCGGAAGCCGCGCTGGTAGGCGACCGAGGTCCACTCCTGGCGGTGGCGCACGGTCGTGGTGCCGCCGGCGTAGGTGGTCACCTCCGCCAGGTCTCGCACGCGGGCGCGGCGTCCGGGGGCGAACACGTCGAGCTCCTCGGTCGTGACGCCGCTGTCGCGGTCCATCAGGCCGGTCGCCCGGCGCTGACCGTCGCGCAGCACCACCTGGATGCGGCGCAGCTCGCCGTCGTCGCGGCGGGCCGAGACGTCCACGCCGTCGGCTCCTTCTGCGCCGAGGAAGCGCAGGGTGTCCAGCACGTGGATGAAGTCGTCGAAGATCAGGGAGCGGTCGTCGTCGAGGCGCCCGGCCGTGACCTCGGAGACCCGCGGGGACGGTGCGGCGAACCGGTGCTTGCCGAGGATCACCGTGTCCCGGTCAGCCCAGGCCGCGAGCGCCGCGTACTCGGGTGCGAAGCGGCGGTTGAAGCCGACGGCGAGGCTCACCCCCGCGCGGCGGGCCGCCTCGGCGAGGCGGGTGGCCCCGGCGGCGGTGTCGTCGATGGGCTTGTCGACGTAGACGTGCACCCCGGCGGCGATGAGCTCGTCGAGGATCTCGGCGTGCGCCACCGTCGCGGCGTGCACGAAGGCCACGTCGAGGCCGCTGGCGAGCGCCTCGGTGACCGAGCTGAAGGTGTCGGGGATGCGGTAGGCCCGAGCGACGTCGTCGCGCACCTGGGCGGTGCGGCTGACCAGCACCGGGGTGAGGCGCGGGTCTGCGCAGAGCACGGGCAGGTAGGCCTTGCGGGCGATGTCGCCCACGCCGATGATCGCGGCACGCACGGGGGTCCTCCTCCGCGCCGCGGCGAGTCCCTGTGGCGCTCCGGCGGACACTACGCCACCCGGGCGGCCTGCCGCTCGCGGTCACCGGATCTGGGCTGGTCACGGTGTTGACTGTGACCATGCATCTGACGATCGCCGAGGCTGCCGCGCGGACGGGGCTGTCCGTGCACACCCTGCGGTACTACGAACGTGACGGGCTGCTGCTGCGCGAGGTGGACCGCTCGCCCACCGGGCACCGTCGCTACTGCGAGGACGACATCAGCTGGATCACGCTCATCACCTGCCTGCGTGCCACCGGCATGCCGATCCGCGACGTCAGCCGCTACGCCCAGCTGGTCCGGGAGGGCGCCGGCAACGAGCGGGAGCGCCTGGAGCTGTTGCAGACGCACCGCCTCGCCGTGCTCGCCCAGCTCGCTCAGGTCACCGCGCACCTCAGCGCCATCGACGCCAAGGTCGAGGCGTACTCGAGCCAGACCGTCTAGCCCGCTCAGCGGGCTGGGAGGGGACGGCGGGGTGACCATAGGGGATGGACTCTGACACCTCCCTCACCCCGCCCAGCTCTGCGCCCCGGACCGTGGGGCGCCTCGCGCTGGGAGCCTTCCTCGTCTTCGCCGGGATCAGCCACCTGACCTTCGCCCGCACGGAGTTCCTCGCCCAGGTCCCTCGGTGGGTGCCGGTCACCCCGGACACGGTCGTGGTCGTCTCGGGCGTCATGGAGATCTCCCTCGGTGGGGCGCTGCTGGTGCTGCCGGGGCGGCGGGTGCAGGTCGGCTGGCTCGTCGCGGCGTTCTTCGTGGCGATCTTCCCGGGGAACATCTCCCAGCTGGTCACGCGGACCGATGCCTTCGGGCTCGACTCCGACCAGGCGCGCGCCGTCCGGCTCCTCTTCCAGCCGCTGCTCGTGGTGTGGGCGCTGTGGTCGACCGGTGCGTGGGCCGCCTTCCGGGCGGCGCGCGCCGAGCGGACGCGCGTCTGACCAGCGTCTTGGCTCCGGGCCTCACCAATTACCGACCACTCGGTAGGTCTTTGGGATAGGGTCGGGGTCCCCGAGCACAGCAGCTAGCCGCAGACCCAGGACGTGCAGCATGAGCATCGACTCCCCCCACCCCACGACGCCACGCACCGCCGGCCCGCTCGACGTCGAGCGCCTCATCCAGGACCTCACCCTCGAGGAGAAGGCGTCACTGACCTCCGGTCTGGACTTCTGGCACACCCAGCCCATCGACCGTCCCGGCGCGCAGGTCCCCTCCGTCATGCTCACCGACGGCCCGCACGGGCTGCGCAAGCAGGACGAGGCCGCCGACCACCTCGGCCTGAACAACTCTGTCCCCGCCACCTGCTTCCCCACCGCGGTCACCCTCGGCTCCACCTGGGACGTGGAGCTGGTCCAACGCGTGGGCCAGGCCCTGGGCCGTGAGACCCGCGCCAACGACGTCGCCGTGCTGCTCGGCCCGGGCGTCAACATCAAGCGCTCGCCGCTGTGCGGACGCAACTTCGAGTACTTCTCCGAGGACCCGGTCATCTCCGGTGACCTGGGCGCCGCCCTCATCCAGGGGGTGCAGAGCCAGGGCGTGGGCACCTCGATCAAGCACTTCGCGGCGAACAACCAGGAGACCGACCGCATGCGCGTCTCCGCCGACGTCGACGAGCGCACCCTGCGCGAGATCTACCTCACCGGCTTCGAGCGCGCCATCACCCGGGCCGCGCCGTGGACCGTCATGTGCGCCTACAACAAGATCAACGGCACCTACGCCTCCCAGAACCACTGGCTGCTCACCGAGGTGCTGCGCGAGGAGTGGGGCTACGACGGCGTCGTCGTCTCCGACTGGGGTGCGGTCACCGACCGCGTGCCCGCCCTGGCCGCTGGCCTGGACCTGGAGATGCCTGCCTCCGGTGGGCGCACCGACGCCGAGATCGTCGCCGCGGTGCGGTCCGGCGCCCTCGACGAGGCGGTCCTCGACCAGGCGGTCCGCCGTCACCTCACCCTGCTCAACCGCTCCCTGCCCGCCCGGACCTCCCCCGGCAGCTACGACGAGGCCGCCCACCACGCCCTCGCCCGCGAGGCCGCCGCCGACGGCGCGGTGCTCCTGCGCAACGAGAACGTCGACGGCGTCCCGGCCCTCCCGCTGGACCCCGCCGGCGCCGCCTCCCTCGCCGTCATCGGCGAGTTCGCGCGCACGCCGCGCTACCAGGGCGCCGGGTCGAGCCAGGTGCGGCCCACCATGCTCGACGACGCTCTCAGCCAGATCCGGGCGCTCACCGGGACCGAGGTTCCCTTCGCGGCTGGCTTCACCACGACCGCCACCCCGGACGCGGGCGCCGACGCCGCGCTGCTCACCGAGGCCGTCGACCTCGCCCGCGGCGCCGAGACCGTCGTGCTGTTCCTGGGCCTGCCCGCGAGCCACGAGTCCGAGGGCATCGACCGCGACACCATGGACCTGCCGGCCAACCAGGTCGCGCTGCTGGCCGCGGTCGCGGCGGTCTGCGCGCGCGTCGTCGTCGTGCTGGCGAACGGGTCGGCGGTGACCACCTCGCCCTGGCAGGACCAGACCGCCGCGATCCTGGAGGGCTGGCTCGGCGGGCAGGCCGGTGGCGGCGCCGTCGCCGACCTGCTGTTCGGGGTGCGCACCCCGTCTGGCAAGCTCACCGAGACCATCCCGCTACGGCTCGAGGACAACGCCTCCTACGGCAACTTCCCCGGGGAGTTCGGGCACGTGCGCTACGGCGAGGGCGTCCTCGTCGGGTACCGCTACTACGACGCCAAGCGGATGGCGGTGGCCTACCCCTTCGGCCACGGCCTGAGCTACACGACCTTCGGCTACAGCGACCTCGCGGTCACCGTCACCGGCGCTGGCCCGACGGCGTCCGTGCAGGCCAGCGTCGTTGTCACCAACACCGGTGGGGTCGCAGGCGCTGAGGTGGCCCAGGTGTACGTCGGTGACCCGCAGGCCGCCGTGCTGCGTCCCGAGCGCGAGCTCAAGGCCTTCGCCAAGGTCACGCTCGCCCCGGGCGAGTCCCGGACGCTGACCTTCGACCTCGACGCTCGCGACCTGTCCTACTGGCACCCGGTGCTGCGGCGCTGGGTGGTCGAGGGCGGGGAGTTCGTCGTCTCGGTCGGCGCGTCCTCGCGCGACCTGCGCGAGGCCTCCTCGATCACGGTGGTCGGTGAAGACATCACGCCGCCGCTGACCGCGGACTCCACGCTCAGCGAGGCGCTCGCCCACCCGGTCGCCGGGGAGATCCTGCGGGCGGCGATGGCCCAGGCGGGCGACGCGGCGGGGGCCATGCCCCTCGACGAGGGCATGATGGTGCTGGCCGGAGGGATGCCGCTGAAGGTCATCGCCTCCTTCGACGGCATGCTCTTCGACCAGTCCCAGCTAGACGCCCTCATCCAAGCCGCCAACCCCTCCTAACCCACCCCACCAGCCCCACCCGCCGTCCCCTTCCGCCCCCTCCCCCGCCCTCCTTCCGCTGAGTGCTGGGTTGTTCACGCGACACGCCGAGGCGAGGCGTGCACAACCCAGCACTCAGCGGAACCTGGGGGCGGTGGGGTGGGGTGGGCAGGGTGGGTGGGTGGGTCAGAGGGTGGGGGTGTAGTGCTCGACGACGGGGAAGGGGTCGTAGAAGTGGTGCAGGAGGTCGCGCCAGCGGCTGTACTCGGCGGATCCGCGGAAGCCCTCGGTGTGGTCCTCGAGCCGGTCCCACTCCACGAGCAGCAGGTAGGTGCTCGGCGACTCGATCGACCGGGACAGGGTCAGCCCGCCGAACCCGGGCATGGCCGAGATGATCTCCCGGGCCTGGGCAAAGGCGGCCTCGAACTCTTCCTCACGACCGGGGATGACAGGTAGCAGCGCATGCTCGGTGATCATCGCGCCATCGTGCCATGTCCGCTGTCAGCGACCGCGCAGCCGGTCGATGCGCTCCCGGTCTCGGCGCGGGAGGCTGTCCGCGACCGTGTCGTAGGAGTCCTGGACGAGGCTCTCGACCAGCGCAGCGGTGATCCCGGGCCCCGGTGCGATCGTCACCCAGTGGCGCTTGTCGAAGTACCGGCCCAGGGTGATGCTCTCGTGCTGGCGGACGAGGTCCTCGGCGAAGGCCGGGTCGATCTTGACGGTCACGAGCGGGTCGTCAGGGACCTCGGTGACGACGAGGAAGACCCGGCCGCACACCTTGAACACCAGCAGTGAGTCCGTGAAGGGGTATCCCTCCGAGACGGCGTCGAGCCCCCGGGCCGTGCGGCGCGCGAGGTCGTGGATCTCCGTGCCGCTGAGGCTCACGGGACGACGACGGTGGCTGAGTCGGCGACGGTCAGCGTGACCGGCGCGCCGACGGGCCATCCGGCCGGTCCGTGCGCCACCGCCGCGCAGCGCTGGACGCCGGCGCCGAGGTCCACGTCGACGACCACCTCCGTGTACCCGCGGCGGAAGGTCGAGCTCACCACCGTGCCGACGAACGGCCCCACACCCACCTCGGAGGACGCCTCCGCACCGACCGTCGACGACGCGTCCGGCGTCGCCGTCCCCGGCACAGCCACCCCAGCCGCCCCATCCACCCCACGCTCCGACGCCACCAGCCCCTGCGGCCCGACCGCCAGCCACCCCTCGCCCGCGGGGATGAACGCCTGGTACCCGAGGAACTCCGCGACCTCCCGGCTCGCCGGCGCCGCCCACAGCCGCGACGGCTCGTCCACCTGCAGCAACCGGCCGCCGGACATGACGGCCACCCGGTCCGCGACGGTGAATGCCTCGTCGTGGTCGTGCGTGACGAACAGCGCCGTGGTGCCGGTGGCCACGAGCGCGGCCCGCAGGTCGTCTGCGAGGCGTTCGCGCAGCGCGCGGTCGAGAGCGGAGAGCGGCTCGTCGAGCAGCAGCAGCTGCGGCTGGGGTGCCAGTGCCCGCGCGAGCGCGACGCGCTGCCGCTCCCCGCCGGACATGGTCGCCACCGACCGGTCCTCGCTGCCAGGGAGCCCGACGACGTCGAGCAGCTCGGCGACGCGGGCCCGCCGGGTCGCCTTGGGCACCCGGTGCATGCGCAGCCCGTACTCGACGTTGCCGCCCACGCTGCGGTGGGCGAAGAGCTGGCCGTCCTGGAACATCAGCCCGAAGCCGCGCAGGTGCACCGGCACCGACCCGACGTCGGCGCCGTCCCACAGCACCCGTCCGCCAGCCACCGGCTCGAGCCCGGCGACGGCGCGCAGCAGGCTCGACTTGCCGCAGCCGGACGGCCCGAGCAGCGCGACGACCTCCCCGGGGGCGATGGTCAGGGACACGTGGTCGACGGCCGTCACGGTCTCCTCGCCGCGGCGGCGGCCCGCCGCCGGGTAGGTGACGACGACGTCCTCGATCCGCAGCCCCGCACCAGCGCTCTGACCCGCACCCGCGCTGCGCCCAGCCCCCGCGCGCGGCTCGGGTGCCGCGCCCGTCCCAGCCCGCGCGCCGGCGTCGGGCAGGGCGGGAGCGCCGGTGACCTGGTCCATGGGAGTGACCATCAGAACTCTCCTGTTCGTTCTCCGCGCAGCCGCTCCGCGAGGAGCATGACGGTCGCGGTGATGAGGGCGAGGACGACGGAGGCGGCGAGCGCCATGCCGTAGTTCTCGGCGCCGGGTCGCCCGATGAGGCGGAAGATGACGATCGGCAGGGTCGCGGTCTCCGGTCGGGCGAGGAAGGACGTCGCGCCGAACTCCCCGAGGGAGACGGCGAAGGCGAAGCCGATGGCCAGGCCGAGGGAGCGGGCGGCGATCGGCCAGTCGACCGTGGCGAGCACCCGGCCGGGCCGCGCGCCGAGGGTGGCGGCCGCCTCACGCTGGCGGGGGTCGATCGCGCGCAGCACCGGCAGCACCGTGCGGACCACGAGCGGTGTGGCGACCACGGCCTGGGCGATCGGCACGAGCATCCCCGAGGTACGCAGGTCGATGTCCAGCCCGAGCGGCTTGTCGAGGGTGATGAGGAAGCCGAACCCCACGGTCACCGCGGAGACCCCGAGCGGCAGCATGAAGACGGAGTCCATGACCGAGATCGCCCGCCGCGCGCGCGGCGCCCGGGGGCGCCGGCTCACCACGAGCGCGACGAGCCCGCCGACGACGAGGGCGATCGCGGTCGCCACGGCGGCGGTGCGCAGCGACGTGGCCGCCGCCTCCCACACGGTCACGGTGAGCGCGTTGCGCCCGCCGGTCGTGCCGAGCGCCGTGTAGTTCCCCAGCCCCCAGCCCGACGACGTGCGCAGCGACTTCACCACGAGGTTCGCCAGCGGCCACACGAGCAGCAGCCCGACGACGACGGCGGTGATCACCGCGGGGACGGCGTCGCCCCGGCGCAGCGGGTGCGTGGAGCGTGTGGCGGCGGACAGGTTGAGCGCGTGCTCGCGGCGCGAGCGGGCCCGGGAGGCGACCGCCAGGGCGAGGGTGACCACGACGAGCTGGGCGACCGAGAGCACCGCCGCCGTGCGCAGGTCGAGGAACTGGACGGTCTGCATCCAGATCTCGGTCTCGATGGTGGCGTACCGCTGCCCGCCCAGGACGAGCACCACCCCGAAGGCGGTGGCGCAGAAGAGGAAGACGACGGCGGCGGCCGAGGCGATGGCTGGGGCCAGCGCAGGCAGGGTGACCGTCCAGAACGCCCGGGCCGGGGAGGCACCCAGCGCCCGGGCGGCCTGCTCGGCCCGCGGGTCCAGGTGCTCCCACAGCCCGCCCACGGTGCGGACCACGACGGAGTAGTTGAAGAAGACCAGGGCGGCGATGATCGCCGTGAAGGTCCCGTCCCAGCCGAGCCAGCCCAGCGGGCCGGACTCGTTCAGCAGCGCCCGGAAGGCGACCCCCACCACGACGGTCGGCAGCACGAACGGCACCGTGACCAGCGCCCGGACAATCTTCTGCCCCCGGAAGGAGCACCGGTAGAGCACATAGGCCCCCGGCACCCCCAGCAGCACGGACAGCACGGTGCCCAGCACCCCCTGGGCCAGCGTCAGCCCCACGATCCGCCAGGTCCGCGGCTGCGAGAACACCTCCACGAACCCCGACAGGTCCAGCGCCCCGTCCGCCCAGAACCCCCGCCCGAACAGCGTCACCACCGGCCACACGAAGAAGATCGCCAGGAACGCGACCGGCACAGCCACCGCAAGCACCCAGCAGACCATCCGGACCCAGCCCCGCGATGGCGCAGCCGAGCCCACCCCCGCCCGCTCCCCCCTCCCTCGAGGTGAGAGACCTACAGAGGGAGGAGGTGGGGCGCCCGTCCCGGTGTGGTGGGCGTCAGGGCGCGACGAAGGAGCGCCCGGGCAGGACGGGCGCCCCACCTCCTCCCGCCCCAGCCGAGTCCCACCACCCAAGCTCACAGGACTAACCAATCACCGAAGCAGTCCACGCCTTGATCCACGAGTCCCGGTTCGCCGAGATCTCCGCCGGGTCCAGGGCGATCGGCGCGTCCGGCACCGGTGCGAAGGACGCCCACTCCGCGGGCACCTCCACGTCCGGGTTCACCGGGTACATGTACATCGCCTCCGGCACCTCGGCCTGGAACTGCTCCCCCAGGAGGAAGTCGATGAACTCCTGCGCGCCCTCCGGGTTGCTCCCGTTGGCCAGCACGCCGGCGTACTCGACCTGGCGGAAGCACGTACCCAGCAGGGCCGAGGTCGTCGAGGCGGACCCGTCCTCGGTCACGGTGAAGGCCGGGGATGAGGCGTAGGACAGCACGATCGGGCGGCTGCCGTCCCCGCCGGCTCCGGTGAAGTCGGTGTAGTAGGCGTCCTCCCAGCCTTCGACGACCTTGAGGCCGTTGTCGGTGAGCTGGCTCCAGTAGTCGAGGTAGCCGTCCTGGCCGAACTCCCCGATCGTGGCGAAGAGGAAGGACAGGCCCGGGGTCGAGGTCGCCGGGTTGGTCACGACGGTGAGGTCCTTGTAGGCCGGGGTGGTGAGGTCCGTCAGCGTCGTCGGGGCGGGCACGCCCTTCTCGGCGAACCACCCGGTGTCGATGTTCAGGCAGACGTCGCCGTAGTCGATGGGGGTGAGCGAGCCGTCCTCGTCGATGAGCATGTCACCGGCGTCCTCGGGCAGCGCCGGGGAGGTGTAGGCGGTGAAGACCCCTTCCTCCACGGCGCGGGAGGCGAAGGAGTTGTCGATGCCGAAGGCGACGTCGCCGAGCGGCGCGTCCTTGGTGAGCACGAGCTTGTTGGCCAGCGCTCCGCCGTCGCCGGTGGTGATGAGGTTGAGGGTCAGCCCGCTCTCCTGCTCGAAGGCCGCCTTGGCCTCGTCGCTCATGGAGAAGGAGTCGTGCACGACGACGTCGAGCGTCGTGTCGTCGGTGGGGCTGGAGCTGGTGCCGGTGTCGTCTGAGCAGGCGCTGAGGCTGAGGACCAGCGCGCCGGCGACGGCGGTGGCAGCGAGTGCGGGCAGGCGGCGTCGTGCGTGGGTGGTGATCATGGTGCTGCGTCCTCCTGGACTGTTCGCCACAGAAGGGGTTCCACGCTGGGCGTGGCGAGATTCCCGACTCCCTACACCGGTGCTAACCGGATCAGGTTCGAGGGTCTGCGGCCTGGCCGCACTCTCAGCGCTTGTGCGCTCCCCTGTCGTTCTCGACGAGTCTACCGCCGCGGCGTGGTGTGCGGTTGCCCGCCGTGCCGACTAGCGTGAGGTGATCAGGGAAGACACCTGATCGAACCCTTCGGAGGAACCATGGCGCATGACCAGTCGATACCCGTGAAGATCGCGACGCTCGCCGTGTCGGCAGCTGCCGGCTGGGCGGCCCAGAAGGCCGTCACGGCCTTGTGGACCAAGGCCACCGGCCACACCCCGGCCACGGTGGACGACGACGACGCGACGATGGTCAGCGTCGTCACCTTCGCTGCGGTGACCGGGGCGACGGCGGCCCTGACCCGGGTCTTGGCCTCCCGCAGCACCCGCCGGATGGCGAGCAGGCTGCGGGCGCGCAAGCTGCACGGCGCCTGAGCCTGGGGGTGATCAGCCCACCGAGACGGCGATGCGGTTCTTCCACGGGTCGGTGAAGGTCAGCGCTGCGCCGTCGTGCGCGGTGGGGATCGCGTGGCGAGCCAGGCGGTCGGTGAGGGCCGCAACGTCGTCGTCGGTGGGCACGACGATGGAGACTTCACCGAGGCCGAGGGTGACCGCGCGCGGTCCGGCGCCCATGGAGCCCCAGGTGTTCATCGCCATGTGGTGGTGGTAGCCGCCGGCGGAGACGAACAGGGCGCTGGGCATCTCGGTGGTGACCTCGAAGCCGACGGTGTCGACGTAGAAGCGGCGGGCCGAGGCGATGTCCCCGACCTGCAGGTGCACGTGCCCGACGACGGCCTTCTGCTCCTGCGGTGCGGCCACGACCTCTTCGGTGAGGTGCGTGCGGATGAAGGCGTTGGGGTCGAGGGCGAGGGAGTCCATCGCGACGCGACCCTGCGTCCAGGTCCACTCCTCGCGGGAGCGGTCGACGTAGAGCTCGATGCCGTTGCCCTCGGGGTCGTCGAGGTAGAAGGCCTCGGAGACGAGGTGGTCGGCGCTGCCGGTGTAGAGCTCGGGGGCCACCTCGGCCACGCGCAGCACGGTCGCGGCGAGCGCGGCCTGGGTGTCGAAGAGGATCGCGGTGTGGAACAGCCCGGCTGAGCCACGGGCGGGGCGCGGCATGTCCGGTGCGTGGCGCAGCACCACGAGCGGCACGGTGCCCCGGCCGATGGTCACGACGCCGTCGCGGCGGTCGGCGGCCACCGACTCGGTCCCGGCGTGGTCGAGGACCTGCAGGGCGAGGGCCTCGGTGTAGAACGTCACCATGGCGTCGATGTCGTGGACGTAGAGGGTCACGGCGTCCATCGAGGTGTCCGCGGCCAGCAGGTCGCCGGGCGCCAGGACGTGGCCGGGGGTGGTCGGCGTGCGGGTGGCGGCTGCCGGGTTGATCATGTCGCGGCTCATCACAAACTCCTTCGGGGGGATAGAACTAGTTGATCATTCATTAGTTGAAGTGTCAAGAAACTTGGGTGGTGCCAACTCTGCGGCGCCCGGCAGACGGCGAGAGGTCGGCCTACGCTCGAGAGGTGGAGGAGCGCTCCTCAGAGCAGCCGCGGGTGTGCGTGCTCGCACCGACCCCGCTGCTGACCGTGACGATCGAAGCCGCAGCGGCCGTTCCCGGCACCGGACCCGCCGCTGAGGGCCCCCACGCGCCGGCCGCCCCGGAGATCCACGTCCACGCCGGCGGCCAAGGGCTGTGGATCGCCCGGATGGTCTCCGCCCTCGGCGCCGAGGCCATCGTCTGCGGACCCTTCGGCGGGGAGACCGGGGTGGTCGCCGAGCACCTCGCGCGCCGCGAGCGCGTCACGCTGCGCTCCACCGCCGGCCGCGGGAACGGCACCTACATCCACGACCGGCGGGCCGGAGAGCGCCGAGAGGTGGCCGTGATGGCACCCCAGCCGCTCGACCGTCACGAGCAGGACGACCTCTACGGCACCATCCTCACCGAGGCCCTCGACGCCGACGTCTGCGTGCTCACCGGCGCCGACGCGGCCACCGGGGTGACCGCCTCCTTCTTCCACCGCCTCGCAGCCGACCTGCGCACAGCCGGCTGCCTCGTCGTGGCCGACCTCTCCGGGGACCAGGCCCGCGCAGTCGCCGACGTCGGCGGGGCGGTCATGAAGATCAGCCACACCGAGCTCATCGACGCCGGGTACGCCACCGCCGACGACCTCGACTCCCTCCGCGCCGGGGCGCAGGCGCTGCTCGCCGGCGGGGCGCGCGCCGTCGCCGTCTCCCGGGCGGGCGAGGCCGGGCTGCTGGCCGTCCCCGGGGAACAGCTCCTGGTCACCGCGCCGCGGGTGCGCGCGGTGGACCCGCGCGGCGCCGGGGACTCGATGACCGCGGGCATCGCCGTCGCGCTGGCCCGCGGCACCTCCATGCACGACGCCGTGCGGCTCGGCTCGGCCGCCGGCGCCCTCAACGCCACCCGGCACGGCCTGGGCACCGGCCGCCGGGACGCGATCGAACGCCTCGCCCAGCACGTCACGGTGCGCGCCGTGCACTGACCCTCCGACCCGACCACCTCGAGGAGCACCATGCGAGCACTGATCACCAACGACGACGGCATCACCTCCCCCGGCCTGGCCGTGCTCGCCGAGGTCGCGCAGAAGGCGGGCTACGAGGTCACGGTCGTCGCCCCGGCACGAGAGTCCTCTGGCTCGGGCGCCGCGCTGATCAGCGCCGAGCGCGAAGGGCGGCTGCTGGTCACCGAGACCAGCGCCCCCGGCCTGCCCGACGACGTGCCCTCCTACGCCGTCAAGGCCACCCCCGCGTACATCACCTTCGTCGCCGCCCACGACGGGTTCGGGCTGCGCCCCGACCTCGTGCTCTCCGGCATCAACCGGGGCGCCAACACCGGGAACGCGATCTTGCACTCCGGGACGGTGGGCGCGGCGCTGTCGGCGATGACCCACGGGATCCGCGGGATCGCGGTGTCCCTTGACTCCCCCGAGCCCGTGCACTGGGAGACCGCCGCGGAGGTCACCGCCCGAGCGGTGGAGTGGGTGGGTACCCTGCCGTCAGTGACGGCCGACTGGATTCCCGGGGTGCTCAACATCAACGTGCCCGACGTCGCCATGAACACGCTCCTCGGGCTGCGCAGGGCGACCCTGGCGTCCTTCGGTCAGGTGCAGGGCACCATGTACCAGCTCGACGAGGGCAAGGTGAAGCTGCAGTACGAGGCGGTCAAGGGCGCGGAGAGCCCGGGCACCGACGCCGCCCTGCTGCGGGCCGGGTGGGCGACGGCCACCCTGCTGCGCGCACCCTGCTACGACCCGAACCTGGCGATTCCGGAATTCTGAGGGGCTGCGCTCAGCCGGTCCGGTGCTGGGCCACCCACTCGTGCAACCGGGCCGTCTCGGCGTCGGTCCACCCCTCGGGCTCCAAGATCGCCGCCCAGGCGTCGATGGTGCCCTGCTGGTACTTGTGCCCGTACCCGTCCGGGGTCTCGATGGAGAACACCATGTCCACCGTGACCTGCCAGAACGTCACGAGGGGGAACCACGTCATCTCCGGGTTGACGCTCGAGGCGAGGTCTTCCTTGAGCCAGTCGGGCTGACGGAGCAGCAGGTCCGGCGACCACCACACGATGGGGTCGGTCGCGTGCTGGAGGTAGACGACCCTGCTGTCCCCCCAGATGCCGAGCCCGTCCAGGTCCTCCGGGACGTCTGCGAAGCGCACGTGCGCACCGTAGTCGACCACGGGGAGGCGCTCGGGCGAGCCCTTGTCGCGGCCGTCGGTGATGCGGCCCCACGGCTCGGAGAAGTTCGGGGTGCCGGTCCACAGCGCGCCGTCGCTGCGGGCCACCATGTCGCCCGCGCCGCTGAAGGCGGCCTGCCCGCCATAGGAGCCCAAGGACTCCCCGAAGGTGACGAGCAGCGGGCGGTCGTCGACGGGCAGCTCCTTCCACAGCTCGTAGACGGCGTCGAAGAGCGCACGCCCGGCAGCCGGCGGCGTGTCCCGGTCGGCGATGAAGGCCAGGGGACTGGGCAGGTAGGAGTACTGCATGCCGGCGACGGCCGTGTCGCCGTTGTAGAGGTACTCCAGGGCCTGCGTGGTGTACCCGTTGACCCAGCCGCTGCCGGTGCTCGTGGAGACGGCGAGCACCGCACGGTCGAAGGCGCCGGTCCGCTCCAGCTCCGCGGCGACGACCGCCGCGATGTCGACGACGTCCCCGCCCGAGCCGAGCCCCGCGTAGACGCGGATCGGCGTCGTCGCGGGAACCCCGCTGAACTCCTCGAGCTCGGCCGCGGTCGGCCCACCGGCCACGAAGGCCCGGCCGTTGCGCCCGAGGTCTTCCCACGCGACCGGGGAGTCCGGAGAGCCTGAGCGCTCCGGGGCGTCAGGCCGGTCGACCCCGGGTTCCATCTCCTGGTCGGTGGCCGCCGCCGCCTTGCCGCCGACCGCGACGATCGCCGGGACCACGGCGTCCTCGAGCACGAAGATGGTGAGAACGATCGCCAGCGCGGCACCGATCAGCTTGGCCGGCAGCGGCGGGACCACCCGCGAGCCGAAGCGAGCGATGATCCGGGCCAGCTTGATGATGACCCGGCCCAGACCGATCAGCGCCAGGGCGATGAGGGCAGACAACGGCAGGATGAGCGACCACCGCCACCCGTCCCCGCCCGGCATGCCCACGAGGTCGCGGGTCATGGACTGCCACCGCGAGCCCAGCAGGAGGATGGTGGGCACCTCGAGCACGGCGACGACCGCCAACGCGATCCATCCCCACCGCCGGGTACGGTCCGACCAGTCCGGGGAGAAGCCAAGCTTGCGCAGCACGAAGGCGAGAGTCATGGCGACGGCGTAGCCGAACGCCATGCAGATGCCCGTCGCGACCGCCTGGAGGTACCACGGCCGGGGCAGCAGCGAGGGAGTCATCGACCACGTGAAGAACACGACGGCGAACCAGGCGCCGACGCCGTTGAGCTTCCACCACCGCGAGATGCGCGGCACGGGTGGCAGGGCGGGGTCGTGGACCAGCCCCGACCACCAGTGCCGGGCCGGACGATCCTTCTCGGAAGGATGGTCGGCTACGTCACCGTCAGGCGCTTCAGCGCCGTCGGTCGTGCTCGTCTCGTTGGTCACGCGCTGAGCCTAGTGGCGGCACCGCGCAGACGCCGTCCACGCAGAGCCCGGCGTCGTCGGACCCCACCATGACGAAGGCCGGCGCCTCGGGTGCCGCGTCCGTCACCGCGTCGCGCGAGGGAGCAGCCGCCCGGTCAGCGGGCACCGGTTGCCGCCTCGGGTGAGGGGTCCTGCGCAGCCGGGGCCACGGCGTCGGCCGCGGCCTGCTGGAGGACGTCGACGAAGACTGCCGGGTCCTGCGCGCCGGAGATCCCGTAGCGGGAGTTGACCACGAAGAACGGGACCCCCTGGATGCCGTAGGCGGCCGCCTGGGCGAAGTCGGCCTCGACGTCCGGGGCGAACTCTCCGCTCTCCAGGGCGTGGCGCGTCTCGCCCCGGTC
The DNA here is from genome assembly GCF_001552735.1 of Sanguibacter suarezii NBRC 16159. GTDB lineage: Bacteria > Actinomycetota > Actinomycetes > Actinomycetales > Cellulomonadaceae > Sanguibacter > Sanguibacter suarezii. The sequence goes on along the minus strand of NZ_BCRT01000006.1, from coordinate 60,218 downwards.
CAGGCCCACCTCGGCCGCGAGGTCGACGAGCTCGTCGACGCGTCCCACGTGCTTGCCCTGCTCGAAGTACGCCTCGAGCAGGCGCTCCTTCATGGCGAGCTGGCGGCCCTGAGTCTTGGCGAAGTGCAGCAGCTCGTGGGCCTTGAGGGTCTTGGTGTGCTGCAGCGTGTCGAAGTCGTAGTGCAGGCCGACCGACTCGGCGATCTCGGTGACCTGGGTGAGCATGCGCTGAACCTGGTCAGCGGGCATGCCCTTGTGCTTGGCGAGGAAGTCCACCTCGGAGCCCTCGAAGTCGACCGGGGTGTCGGGTGCCAGCTCGAAGGAGTGGTACTCGACCTCCACCGTGTGGTCGAAGCCAGAGCTCCGCAGACGCATCAGCGCGTCCTCGAAGCGGCGCTTGCCGATGAAGCACCACGGGCAGGCGATGTCGGACCAGATGTCGACCTTGATGGTCGTGCGTGTTTCGCTCACGCCGGTACCAACCACGTGCGCCGCCTGGACATTCCAGGGGCGCACGTGGTCCGCGCCACGCGGGTCAGCGGTCGCTGTACTCGACGTAGATCTCGCCGAGGGAGTCCAGCGTCAGGCGGAGCTTGAGGTTGGTCTCGTTGCCGTCGCCCCAGGTCGCCTCGCCCGAGCACTCCATGATCAGAGAGCTCTTGCCCTCCTCGGGCACGACGACGTGACCGATGTTGTTCTTGGACTCCGACAGGTCCGTGGCGGTGATGAGCTGGGTCTCGACCGGGTCCCCTGAGGACAGGTCGATGGCCTCGTCCGCGAGCTGCTGGCAGTCGAAGCCGGCCGGCAGGCCGAGCTCGGCGGCGGTGAGCCCGTCGACGGTCTTGTCAGCGTCGTCGGGGTCGTTGCTCAGCGCGAAGCCGATGCCGGTGAGGACCAGGACGCCCACGGCCGCGCCGGCGATGGCCAGCTTCACCCCGCGGGAGGTGCCGGTGGGACGCTCTTCGGAGGGGGCCGGCTGGCCGGGCTGGCCGGTCGGGCCGTAGCCGGGCTGGCCGTAGCCGCCCTGGCCGGGCTGGCCCGCCTGACCGGGCTGGCCGGCGGACTGCCGTCCCGGGTGCTCGTAGGACACGCTGGGGCCCTGCTGGCCGGGCGTCGTCGGGCTCTGGGGCGCGGCCGCGGGGACCGGCTGGGTCTGCGCGGTCCAGCTCTGACCGTCGAAGTAGCGCATGAGCTGAGGGTTCTGCGGGTCGACGTACCAGCCTGCGGGGGCGGCCATGATGCTCCTTGTCCGATGGATGTCCGATGGATCCCGTGCGGCGAGGCGCCATGGTGAGAGGGATGTCGCGAGGAGCCTATGGGGACCTCTCCCCTGACGCAACACGCCCCTGACGTGCCATCATCAACCGACTCACCCCACCCACCCCCTCCGCTGAGTGCACGAAAAAGCGCGTGTCGCACCGGCGTGTCGCGTACATGATCGTGCACTCAGCGGATGGGGTGTGGGGTGGCCGACAGGGTGGTGGGGCTAGAGAGTGGGGAGTGCAGTGGCAGAGCTGAGGATGCAGGGGAACCGGATGCTCGTCGCCGAGCTGGCGAACGAGACGATCCGCGCGATCAGCGGGTCGATGGTCGCCTACGACGGCGCGGTGACCTTCAAGAACGCGGGCGTGGGCGGCGGTGACGGCTTCAAGGCGGCGTTCAAGCGCAAGATGACCGGGGAGTCGCTGTCCCTCATGGACGTGACCGGCAGCGGCACGGTGTACTTCGCCGTCGACGCGCAGGACATCACCATCCTCGAGCTGGCCAACGACACCCTGCACGTGGAGGCGTCTCAGCTGCTCGCCCTGGTGGGGCAGCTGCGCACCGACGTGAAGTTCACCGGGCTGCGCGGGGCGACATCCGGACAGGGCCTGTTCACCACGACCGTCACGGGCACCGGCACCATCGCGGTGCTCTCCGCCGGCGGGCCGATCATCGCCCTCGAGGTGGCCCCGCAGTACCCGCTCGTCGTGGACCCTGACGCCTTCGTCGCCTTCCACGGCCAGCTCAACCAGACCTTCGTCACCGACGTGACGTGGCGCTCGGCGGTCGGCGGCGGGAACGGTGAGGCGTTCTCCTTGCGCTTCGACGGCCAGGGCATCGTCTACATCCAGCCAGAGGAGCGCTGACATGGCCATGGAGCTCGAGAACTACAAGGTGCTCAAGACGACCATCCAGCCCGGGCAGCGCGTCGTCGCCCGCCAGGGCTCGATGCTCTACTACACCGGCGACGTGACCTTCACGCCGTACTCGATGAGCGGCGGCGGCATGCCCGGCGCCGGGGCGATCGCCGGCGCGGCCGGACGGATGATGCAGGGCGAGCACGTCGGCCTCATGGTCGCCGAGGGCTCAGGGACCGTGTACTTCGGTCGCAACGGCCTGTACGTGCAGGTCATCGAGCTGGACGGGACGGGCGCGCTGACCGTGGAGGCCGAGCGGCTGCTCGCCTACGAGGGCAACGTGCAGACGTCGATCGTGTCCCTGTCCTCCCAGGGCGGCGTGCGGGGGGCGGTGCGCGGCGCGGTCACCGGGCAGGGGATGTTCACCACCCAGGTCACCGGCTACGGCACCGTCGCGGTGCTCTCCCACGGCGGCACCGTCTCGATGACCGTCGGCGGCGCCAAGCCGCAGGTGGTCGTGGACCCGCAGGCCTACGTGGGCCACCTGGGCAACATCACCGTGGACCTGTCAGCGCAGGTCGGCTTCCGGGACGTCGTCGGACGCGGGTCGGGGGAAGCGATGCAGCTCAAGCTGAGCGGCCAGGGCACCGTGTGGGTGCAGGCATCCGAGAAGAAGTTCTGAGGGAGGCGCCATGAGCATCCAGATCCACAACCCCGGGACGCTCCCGGTCAACGACAACATCCCCGGCAACGACTACGCCTTCTGCGTCGACCTCGCGGGCACGCCGTGGTTCACCTCCAAGGGCGCGATGATCGCCTACTACGGCAACGTGGCCTTCGAGCCGCTGTCGCGGACGAACCTCACCGCCATGGTCGCCTCGCAGTTCTCGTCCCCGCTCTATGCCGACGACTGGGTCGTCGCCCAGGGGCAGGGCAAGCTGATCCTCGGGGACCGCGGGTACAACATCAACTCCTTCGACCTCGACGACGGCAACCTCACCATCCGCGCCTCCAACCTGCTGGCCTTCGAGCCCGGGCTGAGCCTCAAGCAGTCGATCGTGCCGGGGTTCCTCACCCTGCTGGGCACCGGGAAGTTCCTCGCGTCCTCCAACGGGCCGGTCATGTTCGCCGAGCCGCCGCTGCGGGTGGACCCGCAGGCCCTCGTCGGCTGGGCCGACTGCCCCTCCCCCTCGCACCACTTCGACGCGGCGTGGATGCACAGCTTCTTGTCGGTGGTGGGCGGGTTCTTCGGGATGGACTCCGACGAGGAGCGCCAGTTCGACTTCACCGGCGCCGGCACGGTCCTGGTCCAGTCGAGCGAGAAGGTGCTCGACGACGGCCACGTCTACCGCCACATCGAGTCCCAGACCGTCCAGCTCAGCCAGGCCAGCCTCCTCCAGCTCCACCGCTCCATCGGAGCCCGCATCCAGACCTGACCCACCCGGTCCGGCCCCCCTGGCAAGCTCGCCGGCCCGGGCAAGCCCGGCAGCACCTACGAGCCCGGCGTCCCGGGCGAGCCCGGCAGCCTCGGCGAGCCCTCTCGCCGAACTCGTGAACCCCCACCCCAACTCGTGAACCACCCCGCGAACTCGTGAGCCAGGCCCGTCCGATCCCCGAAAAAGGACCCTCGCTCACGAGTTCGGCGAACGGTTCACGAGTTCGGGAGTTCGGGAGATCGGGACCCAGTCATGGTGTCCTGGGTCTAGGGCTCGGGGGCTTGGGGGCTCGGAGGGGTCACCAGGGGACGGGGCCGGCTGCGTCGGTGAAGGTGCCGGTCGGGCCGTCGGGGGTGATCGTCGCCATGCGCACGGCTGCCACTGCGCCCTGCGCCGCGGTGCCGGTGCCGTGGTGGTTGTTCAGGTCGGTCGCCACGAACCCCGGGCAGACGGCGTTGACAAGGATGCGCTCCCGGGCGAGGTCGCGGGCGTACATCATGGTGACTGCGGTGAGCGCGGTCTTGGAGGGGACGTACCCGAGGGCGATCGGGTCGGTGCTGGCAAAGTCGGAGATGGCCGCGAAGGACCCGGCGCTGCTGGACACGTTGACGATGCGCGGGGTCGAGGACAGGCGGAGCAGCGGCAGGAAGGCGCTGGTTACCGTGATGACCCCGAAGACGTTGGTCTCGAACACGAAGCGGACATGGTCGACGTCGGCCGTGCGCGGCACCTGACCGGCGAAGTCCGCACCCGGCTGATGGCTGATGCCGGCGTTGTTGACGAGGGCGTCGAGCCGGCCGAACTGCGCCTGGACCGCACGGGCGGCGGCCGCGACCGAGCCCTGGTCCGTGACGTCGAGCTCGACGGCGGTGACGGTGCCGTCGCGCTCGCGCAGCTGCGCCGCCGTCGCCTCTCCCCGGTCGAGGCTTCGAGCGCCGATGACGACGGTGTGTCCCTGGTCCGCGAGCTGAGCGGCGATCTCGCGACCGATGCCCTTGTTGGCACCGGTGACCAGGGCGATGAGTGAGGTGTTCACGAACGGCTCCTTGAGCGCCGCGGCACAGGCCACGGCAGCAGATGGTGGGGGCGGTGCGGGTCCTGCACCACCAGCAAGCCTGCCCACCCCGCGCCGGATTGACCATCACGTGGAGTCCTTCTTTTCTGCTCTATAGTCCGACGAGTGACGACCGACCGACTCTCCGACGTGCTCGACCTCATCGACGTCCGCAGCGTCGTCTCCGGCGGTTCTGTGCTGCACGGCCGCTGGCAGACCCACAGCCACATCGACGACGACCTCAAGTTCATCGCCGTCGTGCGCGGCGGCGCCCGGCTGAGCGCAGACGGCCTCGACACCCCCGTCGAGCTGGCCGCCGGAGACGTCGCCATCCTCAACGGGCGGTCATGGCTGGCGCTCGAGGGCGGGACGGGGGACGGTGAGCCCGTCCGCGTGGACCCGCCCTCCCCCGGGGCCGCGATCAACGCCGAGGACGCCCAGGCACCCGGCGCCGACGTGCTCATCGGCGGCCGGGTCGACCTCAACCCCGCGGGCCGGGACCTCCTGCTGCGCGCCTTGCCACCCGTGGTGCACGTCGGGCAGGACAGCGCTGTGGGGCCGCAGCTGCGTGGCCATGTCCAGCGGCTGTTCACCGAGATCGTCGCCGACCGCGTCGGCTCAGCCTTCGCGATCCGCCAGTACGCTCAGCTGCTCCTGCTCGACGTGCTCCGCGGGTACATGAGCGACTCCGACATGCCCGCCGGGTGGCTCAAGGTCCTGACCGACGAGTCCCTCAGGCCTGCTCTGGCGCTCATCCACGAGCAACCCGCTCAAGGCTGGAGCCTGGAGGACCTGGCCCGCGCGGCCGCCATGTCCCGCTCCACCTTTGTCGAGCGGTTCCGCCGTGTCGCGGGCACGTCCCCGCTGGCCTACCTCATCGACTGGCGGATGCTGCTGGCGCGCCGCGAGCTGCGCACCGGGGACGCACCCGTGGGCAGGCTCGCCTTCGACCTCGGCTACTCCTCCGAGAGCGCCTTCAGCTCAGCCTTCAAACGCCACGTCGGGGAGTCGCCGCTGGCATACCGCAAGCACTCCCGCGACCCCGCACGCGATCCCGCGAACTCGTGAGCCAGCCCGCGAACTCGTGAGCGAGGGGCGGGTTCGCCCCCAGAAACGCCCGCCGCTCACGAGTTCGGCGGAGGATTCACGAGTTCGGCGCACCGGTCACGAGTTCAGGGAACCGTGGCCGGGGCCCGCCGCCCCCGTTGCGTGCCTACTCTGCCGTCAGTGCGCCCACCAAGTGCGCAGCGCGCTTGGATCGGTACTGGTTGATCGTCAGGGTCTGCAGCCGCGAGCCGCGGCCGCTCGGGTTGTCCACGTAGCCCACAGCCGAGATGAACGGCTCGATCACATGGATCTTCTGCAGCGGCGTGACGATGAGCAGCTGCAGCCCGAGGTTCCGGAACAGCTGCAGCGCAAACCGTGTCGACTCGTCCGACCCGCGACCGAAGGCCTCGTCGATGACCACGAACCTGAAGGCCTTGGACCGCACAGCGCCCCAGTCCAGGCGGAACTGGTAGGCCAGCGACGCCGCGAGGATCGTGTACGCGAGCTTCTCCTTCTGCCCGCCAGACTTCCCGCCGGAGTCGGAGTAGTGCTCGAACTCGACGTCGTCGACCTTGGACCGCTCGGAGGCTGACAGCACGAACCAGTTGCGCACGTCGGTCACCCGGCGGGTCCACGCCTGGTCGGCCTCGGTCTGCCCTTCACGCCCGCGGAAGCGCTCGATGATCTCCTTGACCCGCAGGAACCGCTGCTCGGAGTACTGCTCGAGGTCGTCGCCGAGCACGTTGTCGGTGCACGCGCGCAGCTGCGCGCGGAAGTCGCGGACCTCGGTGTTGGGCGTGGCCGCCATCTCCAGGCGGATGTACGTCCCGGGGTTGTAGTCGATCGCGCGCAGCGAGTCGTTGATGACCTCGATCCGGTCGCTCATCAGCTCGGACTGCTTCTTCAGGTCCGCCGCGAACTGCGCCACGTCGCGGATGGTGTTCGTGTTGAGGTACTCCTTGAAGTTGTCCTCGAAGCGCGGCAGGTCGTCGCGCTCGAGCCGCTCCAGCAGCGCCCGGTACTCCCCGGCGGCGCGCACGTCGTTGTCCATCTCCGACGTCTCGACCGGGAACTTCACCGCGAAGGCCGCCATGGCCCGCGCGACGTTCGTGGCCAGCAGCCCCTGCTCGCGGTGGCGCGCCTCCACGACCGCGGTGAGCTGGGTGCGCAGCGCCGCCTCGGCCGCGTCCAGCCCGCCGGCATCCAGGTCAGAGACCGCCACCCCGGACCCGCGCACCTCCTCGAAGAGCGCCGCCAGCGCCGCCTGCTGCTCCTTCCCGACGCCGGCCCCCGCCTCGGCGAGCACCGCCTCGCTGGTCTGGCGCTGGGTGCGGAAGGTCTCGACGGCGTGCCGCTCTCCACCGTTGGCGGTGATGAGCTCGTCACGCTCGACCTTGAGCTCGCTGGCCCGCTCGGCGAGGGAGGCCAGGGTGACTGCGAGGGAGGCGAGCTCGACGGAGTTCGCCTCGATCCGGCGCTTCTCCGCGGTGAGCGAGGCGATGTCGTTGACCACGGACTCCCAGTCGAGCTCGGTGTAGGAGCGGAACATCTCCAGCCGGTTGAGGGCGTAGCCCTTGTTGACCGTGGTGTCCTTGACCGCGATGAGCGCGGCGCGGCGGTCGCCGAGGTCGGCCAGGGCGTGGCTGACGGTGGCGGCCTTGGCCAGCAGCGTGTCGACCTTGGCGCGGTTGGACCACCCGAGCACGTACGTCGACCGGTCGTCGATCCGGTTGCGGTCGTTCTTCACGTGGTGACTGGCGGAGTGCTTGATCTGACCCTCGCGGGTGATCGCACGGCTCGCCGAACGGAAGTCGGCGAGGGTGTCCACGCAGTCCAGCCCGGCACGCCGGGCCAGCTCCTGCTCGAGCCAGCCGGACAGCGGCGACTGGCGGATCTCAAGCATCTCGGAGAGCTGGGGCCACTGGCCCGCAGCCGGTGTCTCCACGCGTCCGCGCTGGCCGGTCGGCACCCGGTAGTACTCGAGCTTCTGGCCCAGGTGGTTGGCGTTGATCCACCCCGAGACCGCGTCGTAGTGCTCGGCGGGCACCAGCAGGGACAGCGCGAAGCCGCGCAGCACCCGCTCGGCGGCGCCCTCCCAGTCCTGGTGCTCCTCACGCACGGCGATGAGCTCCCCGGCGAAGGGCAGGTCGTCCTCGGCCAGCCCCAGCTCGCTGGTGACCTGGGCGCGCAGCAGCAGCGAGCGGTTGGGCAGGCTCGAGGTGCGCCCCTGCAGGGACTTGATCTCGTCGGTGATCTCGCGGCTGAGGACCTTCTGCTCGCGCAGGTCCACGTCGAGCTCGCCGATCGCGCTCTCCACCTGGCGCAGCTCGGTCTTCTCGGCGTTGAGGTCGGCGAGGACCTGCGCCCGCCGCTCGTCGAAGTCGGCCTCACCGGCCACCGGGCCCAGCCCGGCGGCGGCGAGGTTGGAGCGGTACTCCGCGGCCTTGCGCTCGCGCTCGGCGCGCAGCACCTCCAGGCGCGCCACCTCCCCCTCGATCTGGGTGAGGCGGTCCCCGCCGTGCCCGGCGCGCTCCAGCTCGAGGCGGCGGCGTTCGGCCTCGACCGTGGTGGCCTCGGCGTCCACGGCGACCACGCGTGCCTCGCGGGCGGCGATGGCGGCGTCGTAGGCGTCGATCTGGGAGGTGAGCAGCTCGACCTTGCGGGCGGCGGTGAAGTACCGCAGCGCGTCGCGCTGGGCGGCGGCTGCCCGCGCGGCGGCGACGGCGGCGTCGTGCTTGTCGCAGTCGGCGACCAGCGGGGTGAGCTGGAGGATCTGCGCGCGGGCGCGGGTGACGGCGTCGTGCGCGCGGGTGAGGTCGTCGAAGTGGGCGACGAGGCGTTCGGTCCACTGCGCGGAGTCGAAGGGCTCGAGCATGTGCTGGCGGACGAACTCGTTGAGGTCGCCGACCGACTTCATCGAGACGGTCTGGTGGAAGAGGTCCATCGCCTGGTCGGACTCGATGCCCAGGAGCCGGCGGAAGTCCTTGCCGTACTCGGGGAAGGTGTCGCGGATCTGCGCGCCGGCCTCACGCAGGCGGCGGCGCAGCAGGGCGATGTCCCCGTCGAAGTTGGCAAAGTGCTCGGCGATGGACATCGGCGTGGTGGAGGTGACGAAGAACCGGCTCGGCTGGCCCTGGTCGCCGTCCTTGAGCCAGAACACCTGGGCCAGGACGCCGCGGGCGTCGAAGCCGCGGTTGGCGAACTCCCCGAGGATGACCGAGTACGTCGACCCCTCGCGCAGCCCGACGGGCCGGGAGGTGCCGGTTGCCTCGTTGCGCTCGGACTTGTAGTAGCCCGAGACGTAGGAGCGCAGGGTCCGCTCGCGGGCCTCGGCGCCGGCGGCCTTGTTGTAGCTGATCCGGTTGGCGGGCAGCAGCAGCGTGGTGATCGCGTCGACGATGGTCGACTTCCCCGAGCCGATGTCACCGGTGAGCAGCGCGTTGCGCCCCTCGAGCTCGAAGGACCAGGTGTGCTTGTCGAAGGTGCCCCAGTTGAGCACCTCGAGGCGGTCCAGGCGGAACCCCGCCCGCTGGTCGACGTCGGCGTCCGCGTCGTGCAGCTCGACCGCGCTGAACAGGCCTTCCATCAGGAGTCCATTTCTGAGTGAGTGGGTGTGCCCGACGACGCGGCGTGGGCCGCGTACTCGGCGAGCCGTGCGTCCAGCTCGGCCAGCCACTGCGCGTCGACGAAGGCCTTGAGGATGCGGCGGACCTCGTAGGACCCGTCCGGGACGGCCCGCAAGAAGCCGAGCTCGACGGCGCGGTGGATGTTGGCCTCGACCTTGGACACGGTGCGCACGTCGTTGCTCGAGGACGGCAGGAACACCCGCAGCATCTCGACGATCTCGTCGCGACTGAGGATGAGGCGGGTCTCCCCACCCTCGGAGTCGAACTGCGCCAGGCGCTTGCGCAGCAGCGCGAGCAGCAGGCTCACGTCGAAGGGAAGCGAGCGCCGGGCCACCAGGCGCAGGGCGGTGTCGCGTTCCTCGTCGTCCTCGGGCAGCGCCTGCAGGTAGGCGTAACCCTCGGACTCGTCGACCACGACGGTCAGCGCGATGGTGGCGAGGTAGTCGCGGATCTGGGGGACGAGGGTCACCAGGTCCGCGAAGAGCTGGGCGTGGGTGTCGCGGTAGACGACGCCCTTCATGAGCGCGGTCACCACGTGCGAGAGCTCGGAGTCGGTGCGCACCGTGGGCTGGGTGGTCATGAGGTCTCCAGAGCGGGGTCGGACGGGGTCGGGGTGGACAGAGCGGTGGCGGGCGAGGTGGGCGGCGCGGGCGAGACCGCACCCGGCCCGCCCTTGCGGACGAAGGTCACCCGCGGCACGGTCGCCACCCGCTCGGCGTCGCCCACCTCCCAGCGCACCTCGTCGGTGTGCTCGGAGTCGAGCACGACGGCGAAGCGCGGGTCGTCCAGGGACAGGTAGGTGACAAGCTCGGCCAGGCCCTGGTCGAGGGGCTGCGCGGCGATGACGTCCGGCAAGGACACCTGGCTGGTGTGCGCCAGGGCGGTGCGCACCGAGGCGGCGAGCCGCTCGGGGTCCACGTGCACCTGGTCGAACAGCGCGCTGGTGTCGAAGTCGACCTCGCCGGCCACCACCTCGGAGTCGATCCGGGTGACCGAGTGCGGGCGGTACAAGGGCCGTTCCATGGGCAGCACGATGTCCAGGCTCACCCCGCCCACCTCCGTGGTGAGCTCGGCCAGCGTCGAGGCCGGGAGGTCGCGGACAGCGAGCGCGTGGCCTTCGATGCTGCGCAGCAGGTCCATGACGCGGCGGTTCTCCAGCCACACCTGGTCGTCGAGGAAGCGGCGCAGCTGCTCCGAGAGCACCCTGACGGTGGCCTGGGTGCGTTCCCCGGCCTCGAGCCAGTCGTAGTGGATGCGGCGCATCCGCTTGTCCCCGCCGCTCATGGCGCTGACCGCCTCGAGGGACTGGACCTTGGTGATGAGCTCGGTGAACTCTTCCTGGCGCTCGCGGGAGAGCAAGAAGTCGTAGAAGGCGTGGAAGCTGCGGCCCTGGTCGGACTGCGCGATCGAGTCGCGGCTGCCCACCACCTGCTCGAGCAGCTCACCCTTGGCCCCGTCCCAGCCGGTGATGCGCTCGCGCATGTCGCGGTCGAGGCGGCGGAAGTTGTCTTCCACCTCGCGGAAGTCCGAGAGCAGCTCGGCGGCCATCGCCGCGAACTGCTGGTACCGGTCGCGCTGGGCGCCGGAGTCGAGCACCGGCACGACGCCGTCGCGCACGCGGGCGATCTCGGCGTCGATCTGGGCGCGGCGCGCCTCGAGCTCGGCCAGGCGGACGTCCGGGTCGGTCTCGGTGCCCACGGCGAGCTGGCGCAGCAGCTCGAAGACGGTGTTGAGCCGGGACTCGGTGCCCACGAAGGTGCGCCCGCTGAGGGAGGCGACAAAGCCCACGGCCTTCTCGACGGCGGGGGTCGCGTCGTAGTGCGGCTCGTCCGAGCCGGGCCGGTAGTACTTGCGCAACCATGCAGCATCGACCCCGGACCACGTGTCGAGGTAGGCCTTGGGCGAGCGCGGGTAGGGCGCGGCGCCCGGGGCGGCACCGGAGTTCAGGTCGTAGAGGGCGTCGTCGAGCAGGGAGATGAGCTCGGCCTCACCGATCGAGCGGACGTTCTGCTCGATGAACACCCGGCCGAGGAAGCTCAGGACCAAGGGGGCGGAGTCTGCACGCAAGAGCCGCCAGGCGGCGTTGTCGCGGCGCAGCGCCTCGACGTCGTCGTGGTTCATTGCTCTCTTTCAGTCCGGCGGCCGAAGCACAGCCTAAGCCTTCCCTCCCACACCGGATGGCGCCGGGCAGGTCAGGGCCGGCTCAGGGCCGTTCACGGCAGCTCAGGGCAGCTCAGGTCAGCTCAGGACCAAGAGCCGCTCGTCCAGGAGAACCCCACCAGCGCCACGACGATGGCCACCTCCACCACGAAGAGCATGAGCGTCCAGGGCCGGGTGCGGCGCCGGGCGGGGTGGGCGTGGGAGGAGGGACAGGGCGCACCGTCGTGGAGCGGGCACGCACCGGCGCCCGCTGCGATGTCCGCCCTGGTGAGCGGGTCCGTGTCCTTTGCCACAGTATGAGTATCGGCACAGGTGGACAGAACATGAGAAGTGGGCGCGCGGTCCCATGAGTCACCGTCACCGTTCTGTAACCTTCAACCATGAGCTCTGACCCGATCCTCTTCGCACTGCTCGACCGCGCCTCCGGGGTGCTGCTCGGGCAGGCCTGCGGCGACGCGCTCGGGGTTCCCTACGAGTTCTCCTGGCCGCCCGAGGGTGACGCGGAGATGCGCGGCGGCGGCCGCGGTTCCTACGCCCCCGGGGAGTGGAGCGACGACACCCAGATGGCGATCTGCATCGCCCGGGTGAGCGAGCGCGGCGGAGGCCTGCGCACCACCGCCGAGCTCGACGAGATCGCCGCGGCCTTCGAGGACTGGTTCGCCTCCGGCCCCACCGGCGTGGGCACGCAGACCGCCACGGTGCTGCGCGCCGCCGCGCAGCTCGAGGGCTCCCCCTCGCAGCGACTCACCGCCGCGGCGCGGGCTCTGCACGAGGAGACCGGTCGCACGGCCGGCAACGGCGCGCTCATGCGCACCGGCGTCGTCGGGCTGGTGGCCCTGGACGACCGCGAGGCGACCGCGCGGGCCGCGACCGCCGTCGCCCAGCTCACGCACGCTGACCCGCTCGCGGCGGAGTCGTGCGTGCTGTGGTCGGAGGCCATCCGGGTGGCGGTGACCGAGTCCCGCCTGGACGTGCGGGCGGGTCTTGACCTGCTTGAGCCGGACCGCCGCGATGCGTGGGAGGCGTGGATCACCGACGCCGAGAAGGAGGTGCCCGACGCCGACCTGCGCACCAACGGCTTCACCGTCACCGCCCTGCAGGCGGCGTGGCACGCGATCTACCTGTCCCCGTACTTCTCCCCCGGCCTGACCACCGAGTACGACCACATGGTCTCCCACCTGCCCGACGCCCTGCACCGGGCCGTGCGGATCGGTGGGGCGACCGACACCGTCGCGGCGGTCGCCGGCGCGCTGCTGGGCGCCCGCCACGGCACGCAGTACATCCCGCCGGAGTGGGCGCGGGCGGTGCACGGGTGGCCGGGGATGCGCGGCATCGACGTGTCCCGGCTCGGGCGTCTCACCGCCCAGCGTGGTCTGCACGCCGCACCGACCGGGCAGACCTGCCCGGTGTGCGGGGTCTACGGCAAGCACATCGAGCGGTACCCCGACTTCGTGTGCAGCTGGTGCGCGGCGTGGGTGACCGACGAGGACGGCCGGTACGTGTGGTTGTCCAACACGAGCTTCTCGGGCGGGTTCGACGCCCACTACGCCGACGGCAAGCCCGCCTCCGACCTGGCCCGCTCCGGCAAGGTGTTCATCGCCGGGCAGCCCTTCCGCGCGAGCGAGGCGCGGTTCGGCGGCGTCGTCGTGGAGGCGGTCGCGGAGTAAGCGCGAGCAGTCGGTGAGCGCTCGCGTGGGCGGGAGCAGAGCCGTCTGTTCGCTCGTGGCGTGAGACGTTGTCCGACCTGTCCCTCGCCCTGCCCGGTGCCGGGTGCTAGACCGAAGGTATGCCCTCGTATCGGGTCGTCGCGGCGTCACAACCGTTCCGGCAGCGACGGCGGCTGGTGAGGTCCCGGAAGTTGCGAGCGCGACGACCTGCGCGAGAGCGCAGGTCCCCTGAGGATCCAGGAATCGCACGTCACGCCCAGTGCCGGCGAGATCAGGCGACGTGTCACACTCCCAGGACTGGGCGGGGCGAGGTCGACAGGTCCGTCGACTCCGCCCTCGTCTCACCGGGGGGCCTGGCGGCTGGGAGACGTCCGAGAGGACGTCTGGGGTGCAGTCCGCCCAGGCCCTTCCTACTCTGAAGAGACCCGCGCGCACCGCGCGGCGTGACGGAAAGGGCGCCCCGAGATGACGTCAGAGCACACTCACACCACCAGCCCGTCCGAGGAGCCGTACGACCCCGCACAGGACCCAGACACCGACCCGGAGAGCATCTCCTCGGGCCACATCCTGCAGCCGGACAAGCCTGAGGGTGAGGATCTTCCCGACGAGACCGGGGCGTAGCACCCGACCCTTTCCTGGCCGGCAGACGCGGCCGACGACGCATGAGCGCAGGTCACGGACCTCCCCCGCGCAGGGCGGACGGGAGGGCTGTCTGGGCGCGCCCCCACGAGCGCTGTCTGGGCGTTTCGCCGGGATTCATCTGGAGTGGAAAGTTGTGTGCGGGGGACGCACGATTGAAGGCGTAGCCGCCCTCTGCGGCCCCACCCCTGGGTCCACGGATGGCGAATCGGCACGTCCCCGGAGCGCCCGGGGACAACAAGGAGGTGGTGACCATGGCTACCGGACAACGTTGGGACCCGTTGCGGGACGTGGAGCGCATGATCGGCTCCCTGACATCGAATGCCCTGAACTCGACGGCCGTTCCGCTCGACCTGTACAGGTCGGGTGATCACTACGTCATCACGATGGATCTGCCCGGCGTGGATCCCGGCAGCATCGACGTCTCGGTCGAGGACCGGACGCTGACCGTCCGCGCGGAACGCTCCGCGCGCGCCGACGGCGACACCCAGTGGCTCGTGCGAGAACGGCCGTCGGGCACTTTTGCCCGGCAGCTGACCGTGGGCCGGGGCCTCGCCCTGGACAAGATCACGGCGTCCTACCAGGACGGCGTGCTGTCCCTGAGCGTCCCGGTCGCCGAGGAGGCCAAGCCGCGCCGGATCCAGGTCAACCTGGAAGGCCAGGGCTCGCAGAACGTCGTCAACTCCCCTGCGGACCAGTCCAGCGTCGGCGGTTCCCAGCCTCAGTAACCACCGCCGAGTGCGTGCTCTTGACGACGGTGCGTGCTTTCACGAGCACGTTCTCGAACGAAGAGCACGCACTCGTTGGAGTCCGTGAACACAGACGGGCCCGGACACCCATGGGTGTCCGGGCCCGTCTGTGTTTGAGCTACCGGCCCGCGTGGACCGACTCGGGGTCGTCGGCGTCGGCGTCGGCCGAGCCAGCATCGGCGGGGCGGCTGACTGCAGCGGCCACCTCGGCGTCGTCAGCTGTGCCGCGCTTGGACCGGCGGCCTTCGATGAGGCGGTAGAGCACCGGCACGAGCACCAGGGTCAGCGCCGTGGAGGACACAAGCCCGCCGATCACGACGATCGCGAGGTCCTGGGAGATGAAGCCGGAGGACCCGGTCACCCCGAGGGCCATCGGCACGAGGGCGAAGATCGTGGCCAGCGCGGTCATGACGATCGGGCGCAGACGCTGGCGGGCGCCGTTGAACACGGCGTCCTCCACGCTCTGGCCTTGGCGGCGGTACTGGTTGACGAGGTCGATGAGCACGATCGCGTTGGTCACCACGATGCCGATGAGCATGAGCATGCCGATCAGCGCGGAGATGCCCAGAGGCTTGCCGGTCAGCAGCAGCAGGATGATCGCGCCGGTCGCCGCGAAGGGGATCGAGACCAGCAAGATCACCGGCTGCAGCAGCGACCGGAAGGTCGCGACCATGAGCAGGTAGACGATCGCGATGGCGATGAGCATCGCGAGCCCGAGCTGGTTGAAGGAGTCCCCCTGCAGCTCGGCGAGGCCGCCGATCGTGGCCGTCGCTCCGCCCGGCAGGTCGAGGGCGTCGAGGCGCTCGGTGACCTGTGCGGTGACCTGACCCAGCTCACCCTCGGCCGGGGTGATGGACAAGGTCGCGACGAGCTCGCCGTCCTGACGAGTGATGGTCGTCGGCACAGTGACCCGGTCGATGCTGGCGACGTCGGAGAGCGGCACAAGACCGGTCGGCGTCGGCAGCAGGATCCCGGAGATCTCCGCGGTGGTCTGCGGGGTGGCGCCGGTGTCGACGAAGATCTTGTAGTCGCGGTTCTCGATCCGCAGCGAGCCGATGCTCTGCGGGGTGACCGTCCCGGCCACGATCCCCACGACCTGCATCTCGGTCAGGCCGTGCTCGAGCGCGGCCACCCGGTCGACGACGATCTGCAGCGTGGGCTGCGCCGCCGTGCGGTCGGAGGTGAGCCCGGTCGTGTGGTCGAGGTCGCCCAGGGCGGCCGCAGCGAGGTCAGCCGCCTCGCCCAGCGCGGTCTCGTCGGGGGCCGTGACGATAACGTCGACCGTCGAGGAGAAGCCCATCCCACCGGCCTCAGGGACAGTGATGGTCCCGGCGTCGGTGATCTGCGCGAGCCGGTCTTCGACCGTCTCCTTGAGCGCGGCCTGGTCAGCATCGGCGTCGGTCATGATGATGTACGACGCCGTGCCCCCGCCGCCGCCCATCATCGCGGCCATGCCGTCCCCGCCGTTCCCGGCGGTCATCATGACGTTCCCGATGCCGTCGATCTCTGCGAGGGCGTCCTCCACCTGGGTCGCGCCGTCGCCGATCACGTCGAGGTCGGTGCCGGGGGTGAACTCCTGGGTGACCATGAGCATGTTCTGCCCGGTCGAGCCGAGGAAGTCGACCTTGAGCAGGGGCACGAGGGAGACGGTGAGCACGAGCAGCAGCACCGAGGAGACGACGGTGATGACCGGGTGGCGCTGGGTGGAGCGCAAGACCGGCTTGTAGGCGCGCTGCAGGGGGCCGCGGTGCTCCTTCTCCTCGGCCTCAGCGCGGGCCGCGGCGGCGTCGACGACGCCTTCGGGGCTCTTGAGGAACCAGTAGGACAGCACCGGGACGATGGTCAGGGCGACCAGCAACGAGGAGACCATGGCGATCGCGACGGTGAGCGCGAAGGGCCGGAAGAGCTCCCCGACCATCCCGCCGACCAGCGCGATCGGCAGGAACACCGCCACGGTGGTCAGGGTCGAGGCGGTGATCGCGGCGGACACCTCGCGCACGCCGGTGAGGATCGACTGGATCTTGGGCTCGCCGTAGCTGAGGTGCCGCTTGATGTTCTCGATGACCACGATCGAGTCGTCGACGACGCGGCCGATGGCGATGGTCAGCGCACCGAGGGTGAGCATGTTGAGGGAGTACCCGCCGAGGTACAGCCCGGTGAAGGTGACCAGCACCGAGAGCGGGATGGAGATCGCGGTGACCAGCGTCGAGCGCACCGAGAGGAGGAAGACAAGGATGACGATGATCGCGAAGACCAGGCCGAGGAGCCCCTCGATGGCCAGGTGGGAGATGGAGTCCTCGATGAACGGGGCCTGGCTGAACAGCACCGTGAGCTCGACGTCGTCGCCGAGCTCGGCGCGCAGGGAGTCGAGGGTGTCCTCGACCGCGTGGGACGTCGCGACGACGTCGGCGTCCGTGGCTGCGGTGATGGACAGGGACAGGCTGGGCACGCCGTTGGTGCGGGTGATGGAGGTGACGTCCTCCTCGACGAGCGCGACGTCGGCCACGGAGTCGAGGGTGACGACCGTGCCGGGCTGGACCGCGGAGGTGAGCGGGAGAGTCTCCAGGTCCTCGAGGGTGGTCAGGGCGCCGCCGGCCTGGACGGAGAGCATCTCGCCGTCTTCGGCGATCGAGCCGACCGGGAGGGTGAGGCCGTTCGCCTCGAGCACGGAGGACAGGTCCATCACGGACAGACCGGCGGCGGCGAGAGCGGCCGGGTCAGGGGTGATGGTGATGCGCTGCCCCTGGGCGCCGCTGACGACGGCCGCGCGGACGCCGTCGACGTCCTCAAGCTGGGGGACGGCGATGGTGGCCAGGGCGGCGGAGAGGTCGGCGGCCGGGCGGTCGGAGGAGGCGGTGACGAACATGATCGGGAAGTCGGCGATGGACCCGGCGATGACCTCGGGCGTGGCGCCGTCGGGCAGGGACGTCACGGAGTCCAGGGCGCTCTCCATGGCGCGCTTGAACTCCAAGGCGTCGACGCCGTAGGTGTAGGAGACCGCGAGCATGGAGACCGAGCTGGAGGAGGTTGCCACGACCTGCTCCACGTCGGCCACCGAGCCGATGGCCTGGGACAACGGAGCGGAGATCTGCTCGTCGATGACCTCCGGGCTCGCGCCTGGCAGCGTGGTGACGACCATGGTCTGCGGCATGGAGATCGAGGGGATGAGCTCCTGCTTGAGGCTGGCCATCGAGAAGACGCCCACCCCCGCGATGAGAAGCGTGATGAGGGCGACGAGCGCTCTGTTGGCGAGGCTCAGCCGGGTCAGTTGAATCATGGGGGCCACCGTGAAGTTGGGGGTAGGCTAATTACTTAGCGCCGTGCAAACGTTAGTGTTGGGCTAAGCAAGTGTCAACGCGGCACGAGTGGCCGTCCACGCGCCTGCTCACTCACCTCACATCCGGCTCCGAGCCAGGTCAGAGGGCCTGGCGGCCTGCCACGGATGGGTTACGGTGAGCGGATCGAGCCAGTCGCCCGCGCACAGGCCGCACCGACCACCCAGCCCGACGCACGATCCCTGATGGAGCCAGCAGACCATGACCCCCGCGTCCCCCGCCCCCGACGACGCCGCCGAGCGCGAGGCGCTCGTGCGCGGCCTCGTCGACGCCCAGCGGATCTGGGAGTCGACCGCGACGCCGCCGATGATCGAGCAGCTGCTGACCTTCCCGCTGACCATCCAGCAGCTCAAGGTGCTGGCCATCCTCGTCACCGACACCCGGGCCAACACCGTCCAGGGCCTCGCCACGACGATCGGGGTCTCCCTCGCGACGATGTCCGGGATCATCGACCGGCTCGGCAACCAAGGCATGGTCACCCGCACCGAGGACCCCAACGACCACCGAGTCCGGCGCGTCGAGGCGACCCCGCAGGGCCGTGAGACGGTCCAGCGCCTGTTCACCACAGCTCCGGAGAAGAACTGCTGGCCGCTGGAGCGCATGGAGCTCGACGACCTCCGCGCCCTCTCCCAGGGCATCCAGGCCATGCTCCGCGCCATGGACAGCGCCCCCACCGGCGACCTGGCCGACGACGCCGAGACGGACTGAGACCGGCCACCTGCGCCGTCCTCTCCCCTCCCCTTCGGCCCTCCGCCAAGGTCGCCCGCCTGGCATCCGAGAAATCTCGGCGCACGTGGATGGTTCTGACGGGCTGCGGGGTTACCGCAGTGGACGACCGACTCGCGCGTCGCCGGTCTGACCGTCCGCGCACAGCACGCACCGCACCCCAGGAGACCCCCATGCCCCAGAACACCCAGCGCACCCGCCTCGGTTCCTCCGACCTCGAGGTGTACCCCCTCGTCCTGGGCGGCAACGTCTTCGGGTGGACCGCCGACGAGGCGACGTCCTTCTCCGTGCTCGACGCCTTCACCGCCGCCGGCGGCAACCTCATCGACTCCGCCGACGGCTACTCCGCCTGGGCCCCCGGGCACACCGGCGGGGAGAGCGAGACGATCATCGGCGCCTGGCTGGGTGCCCGCAGCAACCGCGACGACGTGCTCGTGGCCACCAAGGTCAGCACCCACCCGGAGTTCCCCGGCCTGTCCCCCGCGAACGTCCGCGCCGCCGCCGAGGCCTCCCTCAAGCGCCTGGGCACCGACTACATCGACCTCTACTACGCCCACTTCGACGACGCGTCCGTCCCGCTCGCCGAGACCGTCGGCGCCTTCTCCCAGCTGGTCGACGACGGTCTGGTCCGCGCGATCGCCATCTCCAACTACACCCCCGAGCGCATCGACGAGTGGTTCGCGGTGACCGAGGCGGACGGCCTGCACCGCGCCGTCGCGCTGCAGCCGCACTACAACCTCGTCGAGCGCGAGTTCGAGGACGGGCTGCTGGCCCGGGCCGAGCGGGAGAACCTCGGCGTGCTGCCGTACTTCTCCCTCGCCAAGGGCTTCCTCACCGGCAAGTACCGCGACGGCGTGGAGGTCGACTCCCCGCGCGCCGCAGGCGCGTCGGCGTACCTCGACGAGCGCGGTCGCGCCGTCCTCACCGTGCTCGACGACGTCGCAGCCCAGCACAGCGCGAGCGTCACCGCCGTGTCCCTGGCCTGGTTGCGCCAGCAGCCCACGGTCGTCGGCCCGATCGCGAGTGCCCGCACCCTCGACCAGCTCACCGACCTGCTCGCCTCGGTCTCGCTCACGCTGACCGCGGATGACCTGGCGCGGTTGGACGCGGCGTCGCGCCCCTGACCCTGCCGCCCACACCGCCAGGGGCTGTCGGCGCTCCCGCCGACAACGTTCCGGCCACTGGCTGAGCGCTGGCGCTGAGGTCGTCTGTTAGGTGCGAGGTCGTCTGTTCAGACAGACGACCTCACACCTGATAGACGACCTCACCGCCCGCCAGGCTCCAGTTGCTCGGCCCTGAGACGCGCCTGCCCAGGGTGCTGCGTTCAGCAGCTGTGCTCAGGGACTGACCCAGGTCCGCAGATCGGGGGCTGGGGGACAGGGGCCGTCATGCTGGGCTGCTGGTCGAGCTGGGTCAGCCGGTAGACGACTTTTCCGTCGGCGTCGATGTTCTGGATCTCGAGCAGGGTGCCATCGGTGGGATCGAGGATGTAGACGGCGCGGTCCCGGCCGGCGTCGAGCTGGTTGCGTTCGACGGCGGTGCCCTGCCGACCTGCCGAGTCGGTCATGGCGCCCACGAGCTCGACGTCGGGCATGTTCGCGGCGACCTGCCACAGTGCGCGGCGAAGTGCAGGTGAGGCTGGGCTCTCTACGAGAAGGGCGGTGACACTCTCCCAGAGCGCGTTCTCTTCACCGGACTCTTGCCCGCTGGCCATCTTCCGCAGGTGGGCTTCCAGCTCGGCTGCGTCCGTGGGCAGCGCCTCGAGGTCCTCCCACGAGAGAACCCCTCCTGCGATGCCGAATGCTGCCGGCCCGTCGATCCCCTCAGCGCGGATCAGCGCGGGGTCCAGAGCACCGTCACCTGCCGCGAGAGCGGCGTTAAGGCCGTTGGAGAGGACGCTCTCCTCGAACCGCCCCTGCCAGATCTCCCGTGGGAACGGTTGCGTGTCGGGGTAGTAGACCTCGGAGACCACGTGCCAGTACGCCGCTCCGGCAGCCTCGTCCACCTGCTGCCCGGCAGCCTCCGCTGCCGCGAGGAGAACCTCTTCTGCCGATGCCGGCGAGGCGCCGAACAGGGGAACCGCGAGGACCGCAACTGCGGTAGCTGCTGCGCCTGCGAGGGCGGCGATGCCCCATCGTCGGGGA
This sequence comes from Sanguibacter suarezii NBRC 16159, assembly GCF_001552735.1. Classification (GTDB taxonomy): domain Bacteria; phylum Actinomycetota; class Actinomycetes; order Actinomycetales; family Cellulomonadaceae; genus Sanguibacter; species Sanguibacter suarezii. The sequence continues at coordinate 39,515 of NZ_BCRT01000006.1, read as the reverse complement.
CGGCGGCTGCGCCGCACAGCGGTGACGCGTGCGCTGGCCGCGGTGATGGCGGCGTCCATCTGCTGGCGCCCGGCGACGAGGGCGTCGGGCGTGGGGCCAGCGACGTCGCCAGCCTTCTGGGCCAGGGTGTCGAGGTTCATGGTGGTCCTCCGTCAGACAGCAGAAACGGGCGTGGTGATCAGGACGGTCCGAGCGCGCTGGCGGGCCCGAGTCATGCGGGTTCGCACGACGGTTGGCGTCACGCCGAGGGTGCGCGCCGCCTCAACGGCGCTCAGCCCTTCCCAGGCGACCAGCAGGAACGCTTCGCGCTCGGCTGGGCTGAGCGAGGCCAGAGCGCGGCGGAGCTGGTCACGTGTGGCGCGGGCGTCGAGCCGGTCGTCGACGGCGTGCCAGTCCACACCCACGTGAGTATCGATGACCGCACTGGGACGTTGCTTGCGCAGGTATGTCCGCACCACGTTGCCGCTGATCCCGTACAGCCACGGCAGGGCGGAACCGCTCTCGTGCGGGCGGTAGCGCACGCGGGCCTCGATCGCTGCTACGAAGACGTCGCCGACGAGGTCTTCAGCGGCTGCCGGGCCGGCCCGGCGGGTGATGAACCGGAACACCGACGCCGCGTGGCGCTCGTACAGCACTCCCAGCACCTGCGGTCGCAGCACCGACCGGGCCAGCAGCTCATCGTCGGTCGACTCGTTCGTCTCCATACCCTGCCTATGCACTGGTCACCGAAAGCGCTACAGCCACCGCGCTGGCCATGGTGGCTACGCCTCCGGGGCGCTCCCCTTCGTCGCGGGCGCGTGGTCGGCGGACGACTCGCTGCGTTCAGCACCGTCAGGCGGCAGCCTACCCACCGCGACTGCGCCTTCAGCGGAGCGCTGTCACCGCCGACATTTCCACCAAGAGCGTTCCCCACCCGGCTGGGACAGTGGATACGTCGACCACGAGGCGTCACGGCTCACCCTCACTCCAGGTGCGACTCCACCATCGGCACCACGACCACCGGATGCGTCGCGTGCCGCAGCACCGCCTGGGAGACCGACCCCAACGCTGGCCCGGTGACCGTCCCGTGCCCGCGTGACCCGACCACCGTCAGCTGCGCGCCGTGCCCGGTGGTGGTGATCGCCCCGGCTGGGTCTTCACCGACCACCATCGTGTCGACGTCGACTCCGTGGTGGCGGTCCTGACGCACGTGCTTGATGAGCGCCGCAACCGAGGACGCGGTGACCGAGTGGGTCACGGGGTCGTAGGGCCCGTAGACCGACGGGTCCCGGCGGATCGCCTCGGTGAACGGGATCGAGTACGCCGCGACCACCGTCAACCGGCAGGACCGCCGCGCCGCCTCGTCGAGGGCGAAGCTCAGCACCGCGCGCACCCCCGGCGTCTCGACCGCGATCCCCACGACCATGTGCGCGGAGTTCGAGTCGGAGACGTCCGGCACGATGGCGACCGGGCAGCTGGCATGCGCGGCTAGGCGCACACTGACCGAGCCGAGGAAGATCGAACCCAGCGTCCCGTGCCCGCTGCGCCCGACGACGAGCAGTGCCGCCTCCTCAGCCGCCTCCAGCAGCGTCGTGGCCACCTGGCCGGTCACACCCTGCACGTCGATGTCGATGTCGGGCGCCTCGGCCCGGGCGATTCGGGCGGCTTCCTGGAGCAGCTGGGTCGCATAGTGCGCGGCATCGTCGAACTCCATGAGCGGGCCGTCGCCGAAGGGGATCCGGGACCGGCCGGGGGCGCGCACGTGGACGATCCACAAGGAGTCCCCTCGCACGGCCGCCTCCTGCGCCGCCCACCGCAGCGCGGCGGCGCTCACCGCCGACCCGTCCACCCCGACCACGATCGACATCGCCCTCACCCCGTTCTCGTCCGGCCACCGCGGCCGGCCGGGCCGCCTTCTCAGCATGCGCTCGTCCTCGCGCGCCCGCCGGGCCAACGCGGCACCCTTGCCCCGGCGGCGACGCGCGAACTCGCTGGCCCCTGACACGAGCCCGACGTCGCTAGCGCACCACCGCGGCGACCGCGCTGATCTCCACGAGCGCGCCAGGCACACCCAAGCCCGCGACGAGCGCCGCGCTGACCAGGGCCGGTTCGTCGGAGGCGAGCTCGGAGGCGATGGCCCCGTACCCCGCCGCGAGGTCGGCGCCCTCGACGAAGTACACCGTCCACTGCACGACGTCGGCCACGCTCGCCCCGGCTGCGGCGAGCGCAACCTTCGCGTTGGCCAGGGCGCGGACAGACTGCGCCGCGACGTCTTCTGCGCCGACGAGCGCGCCGTCAGCGTCGACGGCGTTCTGCCCGCCGACGTAGATGGTCGTCGCACCGGGCGGCACGATGGCGACGTGGCTGAAGGCCGGGCTCTGGACGAGCCCTTCGGGGCGGAGGCGCTGGATGGATGTCATCTCTTCATGCTCACACCGGCAGTTCCTGCCCGCACTGGTTCGCCCCGTGCCCCAACGCCCTACTTCTTGCCGCGCACTGCGTCTCCGCCGAGATCGATCACGGGCGGGGCGTCTGGCAGCTCAGGGAGTCCGATGTGGAACATCCGCTCGAGGAGGAGCAACGAGCGCTCGTTGAGCCCGTCACCCGGATAGAAGTCCTCGTAGATCGCTTCGGCCGCCCTGACATCGCCAATACCGTTGAGACGCAGGAGCTTGGCGACATCGTCAGTATCTCGACCAGGCCTGCCTTGAACGGCATGGAGCTTCATGGCGAGAAGCGCATCAATCGGAGCCACCCAGATTGAGATCTGGTCTTTGTCGTACAGAGGGCGCCAGTCGATCTGTCGCCCCCAGCTCGGGATGAACTGGTTTGCCTCATCGTTGAGCCAGCTCTCGGGCCAGTTTCGCTCACGCGCGATCTGCACGACTATCGGCTTGAGATCCTCGAAAGGTTCGATCCGTGCGTCGATATCGACGGTGGTAGGCGATCAAAGTAGGCGATCCGGAGAGCTGCTCCTCCGACGATCCGGATCGAGAGCGACTGCCCTGTCTCCGCAGTACGACGAATGACCTCCCGCAGACCATCCAGGAGGTCCTCCAGTTCGAGCGCCATCAGATGCTCGCCAGGGTTCCGCGCTCAACCAACACGTTGCGCCTAGCGAAAGGCGGGGGAACCTCGTCGATCCGTGGCGGCAGGTCGTAGATGCTGACATCAAGGGTCTGTGGCGAAGGGAGGGTTCGCGACGGATCGTTCAGCCAGTGCGGCTTCGGGAGACCCTCCTGGTCAAGCCAGTACTCAGCGACGGCGGCGAGGGCGGCGTCCCACACGGGCGAGCCGCTGGGATACGGCTCTGCCGCGGTCAGCATCACCCGTTCGACTCCTGACGTGGCAGCCAGGCCATCCGAGTAGTCGAGGAACCTCCGCAGGGCCGCCTGGGCCGCGCCCGACCGCAGCGCGTCGGCGATCCGAGCAGATGTCTCCACCGCATCGGGGTGACTTGTCTTCACTGCGATGAGTTTGTGCCCAGCGCTGTCGAGCAACCGCACGAGGGTGTCGACGGTTGGAGTCCGGCGCCCTCGTTCTACGGCGGACACGTCCGGCTGGCTCGTCTGGGCGCGCTCGGCCAGCACTTGCTGGCCTAAGCCGCTGCTTCGTCGCGCTGCGCGGAGCAGCGTGCCTGCAGTCATCTCCACCACCTCCGTGACGACTAAACATATCTTAGTCGATATAGGTCTACCGGAGGTGGCTCGGCCGCGGCGAGCCTGAACTGTCTAGACGCTGAGGTTCTCCGGCACCACCTCGACGCCCTCCCCTACCCCACCCGACGCAAGCTTCGGCGCCGGTGGCACCCACCCGCGCACGGGCTGCAGCACCGCAGAGTAGAACGCTTCAGTTGCCCCGATCACCGAGGGGATGAACGCTCCCTTGAGCCCGGACCGCTTGGTCCCCAGGGGCGCAACCGTCGTGATCTCGAAGCTCGTCACGTCCCCGGACCGCTCGGACACCAGAGCCCCGGCCGATTCCCGCACGTCACCCAGCCGCTCGCAGGTGTCCTGCGCGACGCCGGCATAGTGCACATCGACCAGCGTGTCGTCCGGCGCATCGGCGAGCTGACGCAGCAGCCAGGTGATCCGCCGCTGCGGTCCGCCTTCCTGCGGGGCGCGCACCGATGCACTCACCCGCACCTTGGAGATCCGCAGGTCAGCGACGACGGTGAGGGGCCCGGCAGCCCCGGGCACCTTGAGTGTCGCGCTCATCGTCCCCTCCGAGGCCAGCTGTTCGCCGGCGACCCGCGCTCGTGCGGCCGGGTCACCGGCGAGCTGACGCGGCATGACATGGGTGACCTGCACCCCAAGCTCAGCAGTCAGGCGCAGGCAGAGCTGGCGGACCAGCCGGATCCAGGAGTTCGCCACTGTCGGCACCTTGGAGTCCCCGGCGCGCAGCGTCCCGGCCGCGACTGCCTCCCGCACGAGCACCCAGCTCGATCCCATGTCGTCGAAGCCGGTCGCCCCCGAACGCGGGTGCTCGAGGTAGCGGATGAGCTCAGCGAGCGTCCAGGCCTGCATCGGGTCGGCGACGCCGCGGTGAGTGAGCACCATCCGCGCCTCGTGCAGCACCTCCGCCCAGGACAGGTGGTAGAGCGCGACGGACTTGAGCTTGCGCGCATCGACGCTCACCGGGTGTTCCCCGGTCCCGGGAGCGATCTCGTTGGACAGCGTGACGACCGCGTCGTAGCCCTTGGTCCGCGCGACGTCGAGGTACTGCTCGACCTGCTCGGTGCGCAGCTGCCCGGACCCGGTCTTTACCTCGAGCAGCGCGGTCCACACCTTCCCACCTCGGGCGATGCGGATGACGCCGTCCGGGTAGACCTTGCGGTCCCCGTGCGTGAACGGCACCTCAAGGTAGGTCTCCACGGCGCCGGCCGGCGCCCCGAAGTGCGCGCTGATCGCTCGCGCGAAGGGCCGCACGCCCATCATCGTGGCGAGCAGGGCCGACGTCGCCCGCTTCTCCTGCTCGTCGGCGGTCCCTACCCCCGACACGGAGAAGAGCCGCGCCGGAACCCACGCCTCATCGCCGGCTAGCTTGAGCGCCGGTGGTGCGACCACGACCCTCTGCTTCTTCGTCCGGACACCCGTGCGCCGCACCGACGCGGCCGCGACTTCCTGCGCTGGCGCATTGGCGCCCGTAGCCGAGGTCTGTTCAGGCACCTCAGCTACCGGGGTATCCGCAGACTGGGCGGACGTCACATCGGTCGACTGCTCGTCAAGTACTAACTCGGCAGTCTCGGGAGGCTTCGGCGCGGGAATGTCGGCTTCGGGAGTCGGAAGCTCGACAACCTCAACAAGGTCGTCGTCGCTCTCATTGGCCGAGATGCTCTCCATCGGCGCGGTGTCCGCGTCGGCAGTTGCAGACTCGACGACGAGTGTCGGCGGTTCAGCTTCCGGTTCCGGAACCTCAGGCTCGTCCTCGACGCTCACCCCGAAGTCCGTGGCCAAGCCAACGAGCCCGCTGTCCCAGCCCTGTCCGACCGCGCGCACCTTCCAACCCCCCGCCCGCCGGTACACCTCCCCGAAGACGAAGGCTGTCTCCGTAGTCGCCTCAGCGATATCAAAGGTGATGAGCGGTGTGCCCGTCTCGTCGAGCACTATGAGCCGCAGCCCATCGAGCTGGCCGAAGGTCCCCGCGCCGACGCTTGCCGAGATAGCGATCGTCTCGACATCGTCTGGCAGGTCTTCCAGGTCGAGGGAGAGCCGCTCTTCCGCACCAACGTCCCCGGCCGCGCGGCCCAGGTGCTGCACCGCGCCGCAGGTGGAGACGGGCTGGTTGTAGAAGACGAAGTCCTCATCGCCACGCACCTTGCCGTCGCCAGTCAGCAACAGCGCCGAGGCGTCCACGTCGACGCTGTCGTCGGACCAGCCGATGACGATGCGAACCCGGTTGATGGTGGCAGCGAGTGGCGCATTCGCGCCGCGCGTGAGGACTTGAGGCTTCATGTGTTCATGATGCCGGGATGGGCTGACATTGTGGGCGAGACGCGCGCGGATGACGCTAGTGCGATTCGAGACATCCGCCGTTGCGTTTGGTCAACCGTTCAACTAACGCAAAGCAGGATCGCTACCAAGCGTCAGCGCCGGGACATCTTCGCGTAACGCCACGCGAGAAGCTCCCTATCTGGGCGATCCGCAACGCGAGCCGGCATAGATATCGTACGCCCGTGCATCTCCTGAAGACCGTGCTTGAGCATGGGCCCGTCGATTTCGGCGAGGAGTTCGCTGTCGATCTCGACCATGTAGTCGGGCGTGATGCCCATCATGTTCTGGTCGTAGGCCGCATGGTGGATCTTGCACAGCGCAAGCCCGTTGTTTACCGTCGGAACCCCATGCTCCTCCGAGTCGGAGACGATGTGCGCGGCATCAAGGAGTGAGCCGTGCTTGAGTTGACACACCGCACACCGGACCTCATACGCGACCAGCACGCGCGTTCGGAAGGCTGGTTGGTGCAAGCGCTGCCGGGCAAGCCGCACGGCGTATGCCCGTTGCGGGACAGACAGATTCCGAGGATCGGGCACGAACGTGAACGACTCGTCCAGCGCGATCAGAAATGCGCGCTCTTCGGGGACATCGTCGACGACGTAGACCGGTGCGATCGGCGTGTAGATGTTCTTCACCTCTTTGCGGAAGAGGATGAGTGGCTGGCCCGTGGTGATGGCATTGCGCAACTTGCGGTTGTCACCGCCCCATGGGTCACCGTCACGGTATGCATAGTGGAGGAGTCCATCGTCTGACTCGGCGTCGTCATACGGCCCGCTCGCGGACGCGACAATCGAGAGCGTAGATGTGAAGTTCTGTGGGTTGCGAATCCCCCGCGAGTAGTCAATGACCGGCAGATCCATGCCGTCGATCCGGTGCGAGAGCAGCTCGTGTCGGTACAGGAAACCGCCATTGAGTTCAGCTTGCCGCTGGACCCAGTCGATGATGCGTAGTCGGAGGGCGGTCTCGACCAGGGTGTCCATGCGCGAAGCTCATCATGCAACCGACCTGAGCACAAGGTTCTCTCCGGCGCGTCATCCAGCCCCTATCGAGTCGACCTCTGCCCTTGCTTGAGTCACGGGTTTCTGCTGAGAAGCCGCATGGATGTACTCGGCAAGACGGATCCTCCACTGGTGCAGGGCGGCTGTCGGACCCAGAGTTCCCCCGTGCGGCCGCACTTTACCGATAGCACCTCGACAGCCACGACGACGAAGGAGCCGGACTTGGAGGGAGCGGATGAGCGGGCATCAGTCCTACTTGTCCTTGCTGTGAGCCCCGAAGTACCACCCTATAGCGGCTCCTAGCAAGGTCTGGAAGGGCGTGATGAGCAACGGAAGTAAGGCATCGAGACGCCCCCACTGCTGCTCTGTAGACACAAGGGCCAACGTCGCAGCAGCGAGGGAGAAAAGCGCCGTGACGATGAGCAATGCGACGGCGAGGGTGTACCTCTGTCCCGGCACTTCTTCTTGCCGTCTCTTGGTCGTAAAGGCCCCGTCAATGCCTCTGGGGGCGTCGTCGGCTGCAAGGACCGCGATCGGCTTTCCAGCCGTGTCGAGTGGGTCGACGAACTCCGTGAACTCGGCGCTTTCGTCGCCGGAACCGGTCATCTCAGATCTCCTCTCGTGAGAGAAGGTCCCAGATCACAGGACGGAGGGTCGTCGAGTTCGCGCATCTCTTCGTGCTCGCACCAGATTTCGGCACGCACTGCGGGGTCGGCCTCGAAGGGTTCGCCGAAAAGGTCCAGCGACACCTCGTATGCAGGATGGGTGGAGCCCTTGGTTGACACCTGCGGCACCGCCTCTTCTTCGTGGAGTGTCTGAGGCGTAACCCTGGCATCTAGGGCAGGTCGGTGGGAAGGGTGAACTTCAGATGTTGCACCGCGGGTAGTCATCAGACAGCTCCAGTTCTCTTGGGGACAGGTTCGTTGTGCACATAGCTACTCCTCTTATCGGGGGGACCATCAACGGCTTTCGCGTCGTGTGCTGCTTGCACCTAGATGACTTGATGTTGGTATCGATTGTTCTAGGTCCCAAGGGGACAATAGCAGAGATGCACCCAACACGCACAGCACAGGTGCTCTAGATGTGGGTCCTGTGTGGTCCAGATGCACATCGCACCTGTAAGGGGTGTGCAAGATGCCCGTACGCATGTAGTGTTGGCATATGTCGACGATACGAGTCCCTAACTATTAGGGCTTAGGGGCCAAGGTGCCCCAACGGCAGACCGACAGGGTCTTGCCACACCACCACACCAGTCGGTCAGGACGACAAGCCCGACCGACCCTGGCGAAAGAAGGAACCATGAGCACCGACATCAAGCGGGCTCCCGGTACAACACAGGAGCAGGACGCTTCACGGGTCGTACGACTCTCTGTCAACCTGGCGCCCAGCGTCGCGGACGCACTCAAGAGCGTCGCCGCGGACCAGGGCATCTCACTCACGGAGGCAACGCGCCGCGCTGTTGCTCTCCTCAAGCTCGCGAACGACGCTCGCAATGACGACAAGCGGCTCATGGTCGTCGAGGGTCAGGGCGAGAAGGCCATCTACCGAGAGATAGTCATGCTCTGACCTCAGAGCAACGCCGACCATTGAGAGAGGGGCCCGACCATACGGTCGGGCCCCTCTCTTCTCGCCGTGATGCGGTTCGCCACAGAAGTCAGAGGTGATCGATGTTGGCGCTGGCCACGTGGATGGTGGCGGACGGGTCGACGATGTCAAGCATGCCAGAATCCGCTGTAGAAGGATCTCGCCGACGGGAAACCGGGTTAGATCAACGTCTGGTCTCGGGTGATCTTGTGCAGATCGCCAGGTGACTCTGCTCGCCTCCAATCGATTGGGGCGTGGCCCCGAACGCGGCATCGCTCTGCGGCCTTGACGAGGACGCGATCGTCGTCGAGGCCCGGCCTCCCAGATACACGCTACTTGACCTGCCCACCGCCCCTCCGCGCTGCAAGGGCTGCGCGGACAAAGAGCTGCACCGTAGCGCTCTCCTTCACCCGATCAACCGCCTCAGGCGTCCCCGTAGCCACCACGCGCCACCCGGTTGCCCCCACCAGGTCCCAGGTACCGCAGCCCCCTGGACTTCGCGCCGCGTGCGAGCGTACTCACCACGCCTGCGTCCCAACCTCCTCCAGTCCCATCAGCCGTCCCCAAGCCCGGTGCAGCCCAACAGCCTGCACCAGCCCCTGGGCCAGCTCCTCACTCATCTCCCCACCAGTGAGCACCCCCTCAGCAGAGGTATCAATCCCACAAGCCTCCAGCACATCGACCCCGTCGCCCCAGGCGACGATCGCCTTCCCGTGCCGGAACGCTTCCTCCAGGATGCTCCGCGTCCTCGGGTGCGCAGCCAGCGCAGATCCGCCCACCCCGTCGGCCACGACAACAGCATCAAACTCAATCGACCGCGCCGTCACCGGAGTTCGCTCCACCACCTGGGAGGCCACCACCCCCACGTGCGATGCGACCACCTTGAGGTCGGCCTGCTCGGCGTCCAGTGCCGCACGCAGCTCAGCCAACGCCCCAGCGTCAGAAGCGTCATCAGCGAACACCCCGATCACCCGACCAGCGATCGGCCCCGGCTCGTCCTTGACCTCAGTGATCGCCCCAGTCCGCGTCACACCGTTCGCCTCACCAGACCCAGGCCCCTCCCCAGCGCCGGGCGACGCGTCGCCTGGTTCGCCGTCGGGCACGGGGACGCCAAGACCAGCCGCGACCCGCGCGCACAGGTCTGTGTCGATCTTGGCCAGCGCGCGGAGCTGGTGGTCGCGCACGGACTGCTCGTAGCACTTGCCCAGCTCGAACACGTACGCCGCGGCGGTGTGCGCCTGCTCGATGGGGCTCAACGAGTTCCAGAACATTCGTGGCTGGGTGAAGTGGTCGGAGAAGCTCAGCGGGTTCTCGCGGACCTTGTCCCCGGCGACTGGCGTCGGGACGGTGACAAACACCCCCGGCGCAGAAGGCGACGCCGTCGGGAGGCCGTCAGCAAGGGTGTTGGGCAGGTACGTCCCCAGGCCCTCGTGGATCGCGGTCTGGTGCATGCCGTCGCGGAGCATGTCGTTGACCGGCGCGTGCGGGCGGTTGATCGGCAGCTGGGCGAAGTTCGGCCCGCCCAGGCGGCTGATCTGGGTGTCGAGGTAGGAGAAGAGCCGGCCCTGCAGCAGCGGGTCGTTGGTCACCTGGATGCCGGGCACCAGGTGACCGGGGTGGAAGGCGACCTGCTCGGTCTCGGCGAAGTAGTTGGTGGGGTTGGCGTTGAGCGTCAGGCGGCCCACCATCTGCACCGGGCACAGCTCCTCGGGGACGAGCTTGGTCGGGTCGAGCAGGTCGATCCCCATGAACGTCTCGTCCTCGGTGTCCGGCATGACCTGCAGCCCCAGCTCCCACTCGGGGTACGCGCCGTTCTCGATCGCGTCAGCGAGGTCGCGGCGGTGGAAGTCCGGGTCGGCGCCCTGGGCGAGCTGGGCCTCCTCCCACACCATCGAGTGCACGCCGGCCACCGGCTTCCAGTGGATCTTGACCAGTGACGTCTCGCCAGCAGCGTTCTCCATGCGGAAGGTGTGCACCCCGAAGCCCTCGACCGTCCGGTAGGACGCCGGGATACCGCGCCCGGACATGAACCAGATGGTCGTGTGCTGGGTCTCGGTGTGGCGGGAGGCGAAGTCCCAGAAGGTGTCGTGGGCGCTCTGCGCCTGCGGGATCTCCCGGGACGGCTCGGGCTTGACCGCGTGGATGAGGTCGGGGAACTTGATGGCGTCCTGGATGAAGAACACCGGGATGACGTTGGCGACGAGGTCGTAGGTGCCCTCGTCGGTGTAGAACTTCGTCGAGAAGCCACGCACGTCGCGCACGGTGTCAGCAGACCCGCGGGAGCCGACGACGGTCGAGAACCGCGTGAACACCTCTGTCTGCTTGCCCTCGGTCGCCAAGAATCCGGCCTTGGTGATGGCCGAGGCGTTGCCGTAGGCGGTGAACACCCCGTGCGCGGCCGCGCCGCGGGCGTGCACCACGCGCTCGGGGATGCGCTCGTGGTCGAAGTGCGTGATCTTCTCGCGCAGGTGGTGGTCCTCGAGCAGCACCGGGCCGCGGGGACCTGCCTTGAGGGAGTGGTCGGTGTCGTCGACGCGCACGCCCTGGGCGGTGGTGAGGTGGTCGCCTTGCTGGGACCGGGGGTCTGGTGACGTCTGAGTGGGCGGGGCGCCTGTCGGGCTCACATCGGTGGGTGCGGTCTCGTCAGGTTCACGGCGTGCACTCATACATCGGCCTCCTCATCAGCGGGAACATGAAGCACTCACCGTAAGCACGACGATCGGAGGGCGCGACCGGAGCGCTGGGGTAACGCTCGCCGGTCACGCTCTCCGCAGCCGCGCGACACCTGCCCACGGCCGCCAGCGTCCCCGCTGGCCACACGCCTGCGGAGGTGCAGTTCGCCGAGCGAACCGCGGAGAGTGCTGGCAATCTGGCCCCATGGCCACCGCACAGCCCGCCCTGTCTCGCAGCGTCAGCGCCCGCCTGCTCTACGTCTTCATCCTCGGCGACGTCCTCGGCGCCGGCGTGTATGCCCTCGTGGGCGTCATGGCCGGGGAGGTGGGCGGCGCCGTCTGGCTGCCGCTGCTCGTCGCCCTGGGCCTCGCCCTGCTCACCGCCGGCTCCTACGCCGAGCTGGTGACCAAGTACCCCAAGGCCGGCGGCGCGGCCGTGTTCACCGAGCGGGCCTTCAAGTCCCCCGCCCTGTCCTTCCTCGTCGGCTTCTCCATGCTGGCCGCCGGGGTGACGAGCGCAGCGGGCCTGTCCATCGCCTTCGCCGGGGAGTACTTCACCACCTTCATCGACGCACCCACCAAGCTCACCGCCGTCGTCTTCCTCATCCTCGTCGCGCTGCTCAACGCGCGCGGGATCAAGGAGTCGCTGCGGGCCAACTTCGTCATGACCGCCATCGAGCTGTCCGGTCTGCTGCTCATCATCATCCTGGCCGCGGTGGTCCTCGGCCGCGGTGACGGGGACCTGTCCCGAGTGCTGGACTTCAAGGAGGGCAGCACCCCGGCCTTCGCCGTGCTGGGCGCGTCGCTGCTCGCCTTCTACTCCTACGTCGGCTTCGAGACGTCGGCCAACCTCGCCGAGGAGGTCAAGGACGTCCGCCACGTCTACCCCCGGGCGCTGTTCGGGGCGCTCATCACCGCCGGGGTGGTCTACGTGGGCGTTGGCATCGCGGCGGTGGCCGTCGTCGCCCCGGACACCCTGGCGGCCTCCACCGGGCCGCTGCTCGAGGTGGTCCACGTCGCCGACATCGTCCCGGACAAGGTGTTTGCCGCGATCGCGCTCATCGCCGTGGCCAACGGGGCACTGCTGACGATGATCATGGCCAGCCGCCTCACCTACGGCATGGCCTCCCAGGGACTGCTGCCCCCGGTCCTCGCCCGCGTCCTGCCGGGGCGCCGCACGCCGTGGGTGGCGATCGCCGTCACCACCGTCGCCGCGATCATCCTCGTGTTCACCGGCGGCCTGCAGGTCCTCGCCGAGACCGTCGTGCTGCTCCTGCTCATCGTGTTCATCGCGACCAACGTCGCCGTGCTCGTGCTGCGCAAGGACGAGGTCGCCGAGGACCACTTCCGCGTGGTGACCGCCGTCCCGGTGCTCGGCGTGCTGAGCTGCCTCGTGCTGCTCACCCAGCAGACCGCGGGCACGTGGCTGCGAGCCGGGATCCTGCTGGCGATCGGCGCGGTGCTGCACCTGGTCACGCGGCGCGCCTCGGCCGCGGGCAAGCCCGTGGATGCTGGCGAGCCCGCGGACAGCTCGACCGAGTGACGCCACCACGTCCGGTGGTCGAGGCCACGCCCTAGAGTGATGCTGTGCGACTGTTCGCGGCCACCGCCACCATGTCGCGACGGCGTCGCCGTGGACTCCCCGCTCCACCTGGCACCTCACCCTCGCCTTCTTCGGCTCCGTGCCCGACGGCGCCCTCCCCGACCTGGAGGCCGCCGTCGCCGCGAGCGCGCGGGAGGTGGAGCCGTTCACCATCCACCTCGCCGGCGCCGGGGCCTTCCGCAGCACCGTCATGTGGGTGGGCGTGGGCGGCCAGACCAGCCCGCTGACGGAGGCCATGCACGAGCTCGCCGGCGTCCGCGGCGAGGTCACCGCCATGCGCGAGGGCCGCGAGCGCAACCGCGCGCACCTGACCATCTCCCGGGCCGGGGCGAGCGTCGACGCGTCCCACGTCGCTCATGCGCTGGCGGTCTACCGCGGGCCGGAGTGGACCGTCGACGCCATCGACCTCGTCGAGTCACGCCTGGGTGAGGGCGCCCAGGGTCACCCTCTGCACACCCGTCTGGCGGCCTTCCCGCTGGGCTTCACCGGGCTGCCGTGACCAGCCGCGCAGCCAGGTAGGGCGCGGTAGCACTCCCCGCTACCCGAGCCACCTCCTCCGGCGTCCCCGACGCCACCACCCGTCCGCCCTGGTCCCCGCCACCGGGCCCGAGGTCGATCACCCAGTCAGCACTGATGACCGTGTCCAGGTCGTGCTCGACCAGCACCACGGTGTTCCCGGCGTCCACCAAGCGGTGCAGCTGGCGCAGCAGCAGGGCGATGTCCGCGGGGTGCAGCCCCGCCGTCGGCTCGTCGAGCAGGTAGAGCGCGTGCCCGCGGTGGGCTCGCTGCAGCTCGGTCGCCAGCTTGATCCGCTGGGCCTCCCCGCCGCTGAGCTCGGTCGCGGGCTGGCCCAGGCGCAGGTATCCCAGCCCCACCTCGCGCAGCGTCGTCAGACTGCGCATCGCCGATGGCACGTCCGACAAGAACGACGCCGCCTCGTCGACCGACAGCCCCAGCACGTCCGCGATGGTGTTGTCGCGGTAGACGATCTCCAGCGTCTCGGCGTTGTAGCGCGCGCCGTGGCACGTGGGGCACGGCGCGTACGTCCCGGGCAGGAACAGCAGCTCGACCGACACCGACCCCTCCCCCTGGCACGTCTCGCAGCGCCCTTCGGCGACGTTGAAGGAGAAGCGGCCGACGCCGTAGCCGCGCTCGCGCGCCTCGGGCGTGGCGGCGTAGAGCTTGCGCACGGCGTCGAACAGGCCCGTGTAGGTGGCGAGGTTGGAGCGGGGGGTGCGCCCGATGGGGCGCTGGTCCACGCGCACCAGGCGGTCGAAGGTCTCCAGGCCGGTCGCGTCGTCGACGTCGATCTCCAGCTCGGCGTCGTCGCCGTCGTCGGGGGCCTGGCCGAGGTGGCGCCGGACGAGCTCGGCAAGCACCTGCGTGACCAGCGTCGACTTGCCCGACCCGGACACCCCGGTCACCGCCGTCATCACCCCGAGCGGCACCTCGACCGAGACGTCGTCGAGGTTGTGGCGGCTGATCCCGCCCACGCGCAGCCAGCCGTGGGGCGTGCGCTGGTGGCGTTCGAGCGGCTCCGCGCGGCCGAAGAGATACCTGCCGGTGACCGACTCCTCGACCTCCTCCAGGCCCGCGACCGGCCCGGAGTAGAGCACCTGTCCGCCGTGCTCACCCGCGCCGGGGCCGATGTCGACCACCCAGTCGGCTCGCCGCACGATGTCCATGTCGTGCTCGACGACGAACAGCGAGTTGCCCCCGCCCTTGAGCTCGTCGAGCACGTCGAGCAGCGGCTCGGCGTCGGCTGGGTGCAGCCCGGCGGAGGGCTCGTCGAGCACGTAGACGACCCCGAACAGCCCCGAGCGCAGCTGGGTGGCGATGCGCAGGCGCTGGGTCTCACCGGGCGAGAGCGTCGTCGAGCTGCGTCCCAGCGACAGGTACCCCAGCCCCAGGTCGAGCAGCACTTGGATGCGGGCCACGAGGTCCGCGCACAGGCGCACCGCCACCTCGGTCGCCTCCCCGGAGTCGGCCGACGACGTCGCCGCCCCCGCCTCGGTGAGCTCAGCCACCGGGCGCAGCAGCGCCGCCAGGTCGACGAAGGACAGCGCGTTGGTCTCGGCGATGTTCAGCCCCGCGAAGGTCACCGTCAGCGACTCCGGCTGCAGGCCGGTGCCGTGGCACACCGAGCACGTCGCGGTGCGGACGAAGCGCATCGCCTTGTCCCGCATCATCTGGCTCTTGGACGTGGCCAGGACGTGGTGGATGTGCGCGCGGGCGCTCCAGAACAGCCCGTAGTACCCGTGGTCGATGCGGTCGCGCTCGGGCTTGATGAGCACCTTGGGCTGCTCCTCGGTGAACAGCAGCCACTGGCGGTCCTTGGCCTTGAGCTTGTGCCACGGCTTGTCCACGTCGATGCCCAGCCCGGCGACGATGCTGCGCAGGTTGGCCCCCTGCCAGGCACCCGGCCACGCGGCGATCGCGCCCTCGCGGATGCTCAGCGAGGTGTCCGGGACCATGAGCTCCTCGCTCACGTCGTGCTCCTCGCCCAGGCCCTGGCAGCGCGGGCAGGCCCCGGCCGCGGTGTTCGGGGAGAAGGCCTCCGCGCCCAGGCGCGCTGCGCCGTCGGGATAGGTGCCGGCGCGGGAGTAGAGCATCCGTACCAGGTTGGACAGGGTGGTCAGCGTGCCCACGCTCGAGCGCGAGCTCGGGGCGCCGCGCTTCTGCTGCAGCGCCACGGCCGGGGGCAACCCGGTGATCTCGTGCACGTGCGGGGCGCCCACCTGGTGCAGCAGGCGGCGCGCGTAGGGAGCGACCGACTCGAAGTAGCGGCGCTGCGCCTCGGCGTAGAGCGTGCCGAAGGCCAGGGAGGACTTGCCGGAGCCAGAGACGCCGGTGAAGGCGACCATCGCGTCGCGCGGCAGGTCGACGTCGATGGTCTTGAGGTTGTGCTCGCTGGCTCCGCGGACATGGACAAAGGAGTCGTGAAGATCATGGGGCACGCCCTCCAACCTAGGTGGTGAGCGGCGGCGGCGCCGTCTAGGCGTACAACAGCCCCCGGAACCCGGGATAGGGCTCGTCCAGCTCAGCATCCCGGCGATGCACGGCGACAATCTCCTTGAGTCCCTCGCCCGCGACGTAGTACCTGCCCTTCGTCTCGCCGACGGCACGCAACAAGCCGGCGTCGGCCAGTCGCTTGAAGTCGCGGGTCGCGGTCCGTTCGTCGACCTCTGTCGTGCGGACATAGGACGACCTCCGCACCCGGAACCCCACTACCGCAGAGAACAGCAGGTCCAGGGCGCGCTCGGGGAGGCGGTTCTGCTCAGCGACGTCGTCGAGCATGTCCCAGACGACGGCGGCCCGCGCCATCCGGGTGGCGACGGTCTGCGCCTGGAGGTGGTGGGCTCGCAGGCAGAACTTGAGCCAGAGGTGGGCGTCGGTCGCGGGGCTCCAAGCCCCAGAGCTCGTCTTCGCTAGCACGCGGTAGTAGTCGTCGGTGTGCTGCCCCAGCCATTCCTCGATGCTCGACAGCTCAGGGGCGCTGAGTCCAGCCCGGGTGAGCACGAGGGTGTGCAGGGCGCGTGCCATCCGTCCGTTCCCGTCCCGGAAGGGGTGGATCATCACGAGGTTGAGGTGCGCCATCGCAGCCTGCACGAAGGGATCGTCGCCCGTGCGATCCGCGAGCGCGGCGACGAGCTCGTCGACCAGCCCGGGGACGATCTCGGCTGCTGGGCCCTCATAGACGGTGCGCTCAAGGGTGTCGTCGCGAACGAAGATCTCTCCGCGGCGGTACTGGCCTGGGCTCGTGTCGAGGGCGTGGGAGAGCAGCATGAAGTGCATGCTGCGCAGCACCGAGGAGTCCAAGGTGAAGTGCTCGTCGGCGGCCGTGGCGAGGACGAAGCCGAGAGCCTGGCGGTAACCGCGGATCTCAGCAAAGGTGCGCTCATCAGCGCTGATGGGCTCCTCGCCGTCGATCGCAGCGTCGGCCTCGTCGAGCGCGACGTCGTATCCCTCGATGCTGTTGGAGCCGCGGATGGCCCGGGCGACGGCCGTGCGACGCAGGCGGCCGACCCAACGCCTAGGCGTGCGGAGGTAGTCCGACAACGTGGTCCGCATTGCTTCCAGCTCGTTGAGGACTCGGGTGTCGTCCAGGTCGAGGGCGGGCGAGGAGTAGATCATGGGTGTCTCAATGTCTCTATTCTTAGGACAGGAACTCGATCCTACGACATGTGTCCTAAGAATAGAGACATTAGGACACTCCCTCTCAGGGCGCCCCGAGCAGCACCGCCGTGCACTCCTGCTGCAGGTCAGCGTCCGCCCACATCGCGTGGTGGGGCGCCGCGTTGGAGCACACGACCGAGCCCCAGGCACCCACCTGGGCGGACAGGTGGACGGCGTCGCGGCAGATCTGCGCCCCGACCGGCCCCTCCTCGAAGCGGCAGTCGCGCGGGGTGTAGCCCACCCACCCCTCCCCGAGCACGAGCGGGATGCCCAGGCGGTCCGCGTGGTCGGCTGCCACCCCGATCCATTCGCGGAGCCGGTTCGCCATGGCGATCCGGTGGGCGCCGTAGCGGTCGTAGAGCCAGCGGTCCACCGCGACCGGGTCGCACCAGTCGTGGACGTAGATCTCCGCGAGCCCGACGATCGACGCCTCCTGCTTCCACGCCTCGTCGGCCGGTGGTGCCCACTCGCGCAGGCGCGGGGCTCCGGGGCGCAGCAGCTCGGCGTCGGCCCGGGCCTGGGGGAAGTCCGCCGGGTCCCCGCGCAGGGCGAACTCCTCGACCAGGTCGTCCAGGACGCCATAGACGTAGGGGTGGACCACGAGCGCCCCCGCGTTGCGCGGCACCCCGCGCATCGCCGTCACCGGGACTGCGGCGTAGTTGACCCCGCACAGCACGCCGGGGTGGCGGCTGGCGAAGACCGCGTGCCCCGCCTCGAGGCGGTCGCGCAGCTCGACCACGACGTCCTCGACGCCGGGCAGGCCCGCGGTGAGGTGACCGGCCTGGACCTCGTTGTGCAGCTCGACGAAGGCGAGGGTCTGGTCGAGGTCGTGGGCGACGAGCAGGTCGACGAGGTCGGCCATCGCCTCCCCGAGGACGATGAGGCGTTCCTCCGGGTCGACCGCCTGCAGGGCGTCGTGCCAGTCCCGCTCGGCGGCGAAGGCCGGGCTCTGCTGGTACTCCCAGGACGAGGCGATGACGAGCATCCCGTGCCGCTGCGCGGCGCGGAAGAAGTCCAGCAGGTGCGCCTGGGCGTTGATCACCGTGTGCTGCCCGACGTCGTACCACCGCACGCGGGAGGCGTAGCCGCCGCCGATCGGCCCCAGGCGCAGCGCCGAGGTGTCCAGGCCGGAGGCGAACAGGAGGAAGGGCATGGCACAGATGCGGACCGCGTTGTAGCCGAGCTCCCGGGCCCGGGCGAAGGCCACGTCGAGGTCTTCGAAGGGTTCACCGGGGCCGGTGCGCACGTACCAGGAGAAGTCCCACAGCGTGATCGCCAGCCGGTCGGGAAGGTGCGCGGGGATGCCCGGAGGGCGCTGGTTCACCGGTCCGGTGACGGTCTGCGCGGTGACCATGACGGGCGCGGCGGCGGAGGTGCGGGGAAGGTCCTGGCTGGTCATGCGGTCGTCTCCTCGGAGGGGGTGGGGGCCCGCCACAGCGTCGTGCGGGTGAGGGTGACGCTGTCCAGCGCGCACAGCGGCCCTTGGGTGGCGCGCCGGCGGCCCATGGCGTCCGCCGGGAGCCAGACTGCCGCGTCGGGGTGCAGCGGCAGGATGCGCAGGCTCACCCGCGCACCCTCCGCACCCGGCAGGACGTCGAGGTCGATGTCCCACGGCGTCCCGTCCCAGAAGCGGTCGCCGACCACCTCGTCGTCGACCAGGAGCTGGGCCACGTCCCCGGCCCAGGTGACGCGGAGGATCCGGTGGTCGCCCTCACCGGACTGCTCTGCGACGGTCGCGACCTGGAAGTGCGCCGCGAGGTCCGTGAGGGTGGTGGAGTCCGGGGCGGAGGCCCGCCCCTGGGAGGCGCCGTACCCCGCGGGCACCTCGCCTGCGGCGCGCTCGAGCGTCGTGGTGAGCCGGGTCGCGGGCTGCGGCGCGGCGTCGGCGTCGGGCACGAGGTCCAGGGTGCGCCAGCCGTCGCGGTAGATCTGCACGTGCGGGGCGGCCGCCGCGCGGGAGACGAGGGCGTCACCCTCGGCCCACAGCGGAGCCTGCGAGAGGGCGAGCACCCGGCCGGCGGGGGTGTCCAGCACCCACGCCCGGTCGGCGTCGCGCGAGCCGATCACGACGACGGTGGCACGCGAGCCGGCCGCCTCGACCTCCAGGACGCCACCGGCCTCCCGGTCCACCCGGTGCACGCCGGGCGCGATCTCGGTGCCGCCGCGCACGACGGCCTGACCGTCGATGCTGATGTCCGCGTGGACCCCGGCCTCGGCGACGAGCACGAGGGTCGTCTCGTCCAGGAGGGTCAGCGCGGAGGCCGTCGCCCACCCCACGGTGACCCCGCCCAGGCGCAGGCCGAAGGGCCACCGCGCGATGGACCCGGCGGGCACGTCGACCGGACCGATCCGCCGGGTGTGGTCCACCAGGTCGAGCTCGAGGCGCACCCCGGGCAGGTCAGGCAGCGGCACGTGCGGTTGATGCCACCCGATGACGACGAACCCGCTGGTCCCGTCGCTGCGGATGGCCCAGCGCAGGGTCGCGGAGTCCTCGACGCCCTGGGGCAGTACGTCGGGCAGGCTCGATGGCATGTCCGCGAGCTGAGGGCCGAAGGCACGCAAGAAGGCGTGCTGGCGGCGCAGCGCGGCGTGGCTGGGGTTGAGCTGGCCGGCGGCTCCGACCGCGGCGTGGAAGTCGTAGTCGAAGCGCGGCAGGTCGTTGGGGTACCCGGTGACGTGCGACTCCTGGAACTCCCCGCCGGGGTTGATCCCGCCCGCGTACATGTAATAGCCCTGCCAGGCCGAGCCGCTGCCGATCTTGGCGTTGCCGACCGCCGCGATGTCCGCTGCGGTGGGGACCGGCCGGCGGTGGTAGGTCGTGGCCATCCCACCGCCCAGCTCGCAGGTCGCCGGCGGGAAGGAGGCATCCCGAGGAGCGGTCTCGATCTCGCCCGCCGTGACACCCCGGACGTCCGCCCCGACGCCCGGGTCGTCCCACTCGTGGGAGAAGAAGAAGTGCGAGCGGAAGGTGGGCTCCCACGCCGCCTCGGCGTCCACCCAGAACCCGTCGCCGTACCCGGAGTACAGCGGGAAGAACTCCTCCGGCGGCAGCTGCGCCCCGCCCCAGGCCGTCGCCGTCCACAGGGGGGCTCGCAGACCAGCAGCCCGGGCCATCTGCTTGAGGGTGCGCAGGTGGCCGGGCTGGTCGTACAGCTCGTTCTCCACCTGGATGCCCACCACGGGTCCGTCTGGTCCGCAGAGGGCGGCGACCTGCTCGCCGAGGGCGTCGAACCAGGGCTGGACCAGCGCCAGGTACGCCGGCTCGTCGGTCCGGTGAGCGACGGGGGCACCCTGCACCCAGTCGGGGAACCCGCCGTTGCGCACCTCGCCGTGGCACCACGGGCCGATGCGCAGGACGACGTCGAGGTCCAGCTCCTGGCACAACCGCACGAAGGCCGCGACGTCGAGGTTGCCGTCGAAGCGCGCCGGGCCAGGTGAGGGCTGGTGGTGGATCCAGATGAGGTAGGTGGACACCACGTCGATGCCGCCCGCCTTCATGAGCTGCAGGCGTTCACGCCACCGCGAGCGCGGCACCCGGGAGTAGTGGATCTCCCCGGAGACCGGGACCCACCCGACGCCGTCCCGCACGATGGCGTGGGAGGTGACCGCCAGGCGCGGGCTCGCGTCCTGCGCGCTGGTCATCGCCGCAGTCACGGCGGGCGCCTCCCACGGCTGGTGGCTCACCCGCAGGGTGGGGTCCTCACGCAGGGTGGGATCCTCACGCAGGGTGGGGTCGTCGCGCAGCACCTGAACTCCTTGATCGATGTCGGTCGGACGTGCACCATCGTGCAGCATCTGTGCTGGTCGCAGGGACGCGGTCATCGGGCATCCTCGCTCGACAGCGCCTGCAGCGCTCGTCCGGCGGTGGCCGCGGTGCGCAGCGCGTCGACCTCACGCTGCCTGCCCACCCGGTCCTCGACCGAGAACACCAGCATCTCCGGCAGGGAGGTCGCGAAGTAGTCGGGTGCCATGGGCGCTCGCTCCAGCGCGTCCGCCGTCTCCTCCAGAGCGGCCCAGACGCGGGACGCCGCCGCGAGCTCACCCAACCGGCAGTGCGCCAACCCGATCCAGAAGTCGTCCTGGCGGGCCGGGCGCGGGTCGACGGCGTGCACGCCACCTCCGTCGCGGGCCTGGCGCCACCGGGACGCGGCGGTCACCAGGTCCCCCGCGGCGGCGTGCGCGTCCCCGGCGGCGACGAGCCGGGCCGCCTGCGGGTCACCCGGGTGGCGGCCTTCACCGAGGTTGAGCGGCGTGGTCGTCCCGGCATCGAGCAGCTGCGCCGCGGCGCGTGGGTCGGAGGCCAGCAGGAGGGCCGAGGCCGCGATGCTCGCGCGGTCGAAGGCCGCGATGACCTTGCCTTCGCCACCTTCGAAGGGCTGGAACTCGCGGGTCTCCAGGATGGTCATCGCCTCCTCGACACGATCGACGTCCAGCAGCAGACCGAGATAGGCGATGGTCAGGTCGTCTCGCTCGAGGAGGTCGCAACCCGATCCCTCAAGGTCAGACAGACGCTGGGCGCTACCCAGACCGCGCAGCCGCGCGAGCTGGTCGCGCTCGAACACCAGACGCCCCAGCGGACCCACGGTCGCGATCGCCGTCTCCAGGTAACCGTCCGCGACCTCGAGGTCACCCATCGTGTTCACCACGGCGATCGCCGCGTTGCGCAGCACAACGGGGTCACGGCTGCCGGCGTCCACGGCCTCGACCAGGACGATCCGCGCGTCCTCGGTGCGACGAGCACCCATCAGCAGGCTCCCCAGCAGGCCCAGCGCCGTGCGGTCCCTCCCGGTCTCCGCCTCCCCCTGGCCGCAGGCCCAGGTGAGCACGTCCAGGTCGTCCAGCCCGGCCGGGAAGGCGTACCGCCGGTCCACGGCTCCGGCGTACCGGATCTCCCGGGCGGCGGCCTCGTGGTCCCCGCGCTCGGCGTGGATCCGCGCTCGCAGATAGTGCGCCACCGGCCCGGGATTGCCGAAGACGGACGCGCCCGCGGTGATCGCGCGATCAGCCCACTCCACGGCGAGGTCGTGCTCGCCAACTCGCGTGAGCTCGTGAGCGATCGTGAGATAGGCCGTGCTGTCGGCCGTCTCGAAGGACCCGTCGACGGCGCGCAGCAGCGGATCGAGCGGATCGGCGGCCAGAGCCTCCTGCAAGGCCCGGTCCGCCGTGTCCTCCTCGCCAAGACGGCGCAGGGCCAGCACGCGCAGGGCACGGGCGGTCGGGTTGTGCCCGTCGATCGCCACGGCCTGGTCGAGGTGGGCCAGCGCGACCGCGGCGTCGCCGTCGAGCAGCGAGATGCGGGCGGCGCCGAGCCGGCCCGCCACGGCGAAGGCCGCATCCCAGGTGGCCTTGACGAAGGCCGCCGCGGCGTCCGCGCGGCGGCCCAGCCGCTCCAGCGTCAGGCCCCGGCGGTAGTGCAGGTCTCCCGTGCGCGGGTTGAGGTTGCGGTGGGTGATGCGCGCCGCAGCGGCGTCGAGGTGCTCCATCGCCTGGTCGTAGCGGCCCACGCCGTGGTCGAGCTCGGCCAGGGCGAGGTGGGCGCGGGAGTCCTGCGCGTCGATCGCCAGCACCCGCTCGAGGTAGGGGCGCGGGGAGCGCGAGGGGTGGCGGTACTGAATAAGGTGCTGGGCCGTCAGGAGCAGCTCGTCGACCGCGGTGATGTCCTCGGGCAGGGGCGGTGCGGTGGCGAGCCACGGCTCGACGTCCGTCACCGGATGCGCCTGCCAGGCGACGAGGAGCCGGTCGTCTGCGGTGGGCTCGGTGGGCTCGGTCGGCTCGGCGCTCTCGGTCCGCTCGGTGGCCTCGACCACGACGTCGGCACGCGTGGCGGCGCCCGGCACCTCGAACTCCCCGAGGTAGGGCTGACCAGGGGCGACATCCACCTCGTGGTCGTGGACGACGTCGCCGTCGTGCAGCACCCGCACGCGGACCCGGGCCGCCCGCACCACGCTGAGGCCGACCCGCCCGCGCCCCGAATCCACCTCGACGGACAGCGCCGCCTCGCGGCTGGCCTGGTGGACGATGCCGATGTCCTGGATCGGGTACCAGAACTGGCTGAAGGTGCGGGTCTCCCCCGGCGCCAGGTAGCTGAAGTCGGGCTGGTTGTCGGTGAAGACACCGGCCATGAGCTCGACGTAGGGGCCGTCGTCGTCGGTGAGCTGGCGGTCCCAGGCCCGGCCGATCTCGCCGTCGCCCCAGGTCCACTGCTTCTTGCCGGGGGCGATGTCACGCTCCGCCCAGTGCACAAAGCCCGCGCCGGCGCGGTGGTCGTACCCGCCGAAGAACTCGTCCTGGGTGTCGGTGACCATGTACGACGTGGGGACCAGGATGCTGGAGTACCGGTCGATCTGGTCTGCGCCGGGACGCTCGGCGGCCAGGGCCGGGTAGTCCACCCCGTAGTAGGGACGGTCAGCGCCCGGGAAGGCGGTGATCGCCCGGCGCGCGTGGTCAGCGACGTGGGTGACGTCGGTCGGGAAGAACGCCTGGTAGTCCTCGTGCGCGGCCGCCGCCACGTTGGCCCACCACAGGAAGGTCTGCGGCTCCTCGGTGCGGTTGTGCAGCCTCGCGGCGACCTCGATCGACGCCTCCGAGGGGCGCAGGCGCACCCCGTGGGTGCCTCGCATCCGCTGCATCGGGTCGAGGTCGGCGTGCCACACGGTGACCGACCCGTCGTCGGACCGCTCGATCTCGATCTCCATCGGCAGGTACGTCCCGGGCCGGTGGTGCTGGGGCCAGTTGAACTCCACACCACCGGAGATCCACGGCCCGCCCACCCCGACCAGAGCCGGCTTGATGACGTTGTTGCGGTAGAGGAAGTCGTAGTCGCGGGTCTTGTCGTAACCGATGTGGATCCGGCCACCGAGGTCTGGCAGGAGCATGAGCCGGATCCACCGGTTCTCCAGGTGGACGGCCCGCCACGGGCGCACCACCGGCTGGCGGGCGATGCTGTCGACGAAGGGCAGCGGGTAGATCCGGCCGTCGGAGCCTTGGTAGACACGCTGGTCGAAGAACATCGGGAACTCGTCCGGCGCCGCGGGCTCGTAGGTCGCGATGTCCACGTCCTCGACCCAGCAGGCCACACCGCCCTGCTCCAGGCGGAGGCGTTCGCTCGCGGGGGGTTCGGGGAGGGTGATGCGCGTCGGTGTCGTGCGCGGCGTCGTTGCGTTGCGTGGCGTCGTTGCGTTGCGTGGCGTCGTTGCGGTCATGTCCCCAGGCTAGGTTTCCGGCTGAGGGTGTCATAGGGTCAGACCGATGGTCAGCATGGACGAAACGACGGGAGCGCTGTGACCGAAGCGCGGAAGGACGGCTTCGCGGACCAGCGGCTCTGCGTCGTGCCGGGGCCTGCTGTCGAGGCCGCTGCGCAGCGCGCTGTCACGCGCCGGCTCGTGGTCACCGACGCGGGGTACTTCCCTGCAGCCCGCGGCCATCTGCGCACACGCCCGCGGGGCGGGGCGGAGGCGATCCTCATGCTCTGCATCTCCGGCGGGGGATGGGTGGACGTCGCCGGAGAACGGGTGAGCGTCAGAGCATCGACCTGCGTGCTGATCCCCGCGCACACCCCGCACTCCTACGGCAGCTCCGCCGAGCACCCATGGACGATCTGGTGGTGCCACTTCCGCGGCACCGACCTGCGTGACGTCGCCGAGGCGCTGGGCAGCGAGCACGTCGCGCCCATCTCCCTGCGCTCCCTCGACCGGGTCACCGCGCAGTTCGACGAGCTCATCGCCACCCTCGAGCAGGGCCAGACGCCCGCCCACCTGTTGGCGGCGACCGGCATCGCCTGGCACCTCATCGCGCAGATCGCCGTCGACCGGGTGCTGCCCGAGACGGACACACCGGTCGAGCGCGCCATCCGCTATCTCGGTCAGCGGATCGACTCCTCGGTGCAGGTGTCAGAGCTGGCCGCCCTGGTCAACCTCTCTCCGTCCCACCTCAGTGCCCTCTTCCGCCGCACCACCGGCGGCGGGGTCACCGCCTTCCACATCTCGCTCAAGATGGCTCGCGCCCGGTCCCTGCTGGACACCACGACCTTGACCATCAGCGAGGTCGCGGCGCTGGTCGGGTACAGCGACCCGCTCTACTTCTCACGACAGTTCCGACGCCTGCACGGCCTCAACCCCACGAACTACCGAGCCCAGCACAAGGGGTGAGGCCGTGCGAGGCACTCTCACGACCCGGCAGATGATCTGACACCACCCGGTTTTCTGACACCACCCCGGGATGGAAGTCCTAGTGGCGCCGCATTTCTCACCCCTACGCTCCATGTGACGCGCACCACACTGCGTCACACGCAGCTACCCAGGGACGCCCATGCCTTCCCCAGTCAGCCCCGGCCCGCAGGCCGCGACCACCACCGCGCCGACGCCGGAGCCGACGCCGCAGGGCCGCGCCACCCTCCCCGGCGCCGAGCCCGCGGCCCTGGCCGCCGGACGGGTCACCGACACCCGCGTCCGCACAGCCCCCACGGTCCCGTCCTGGGTGCTCAAGCTGGTCATGGCCGTCACCGGCACGATCTTCGCGCTGTTCCTGCTGGTCCACATGTTCGGCAACCTCAAGGTGTTCACCGGGGCTGAGCACTTCAACGAGTACGCGCACTGGCTGCACACGATCCTCGAACCCTTCCTGCCGTGGAACGGCGTGCTGTGGATCCTGCGGGTCGTGCTGAGCATCTCCCTCGTCGCCCACGTCGTCGCCGCGGTCCTGCTCAAGCAGCGCGCCCGCAGGTCCCGTGGCAGGGTCCCCCGCAAGCGCCTGCCGCTCAAGACCTTCGCCGGGCGGAACATGCTCGTCACCGGGATCGTGCTGTTCGCCTTCATCGTCTTCCACCTGCTGGACCTCACCGTGGGCACCCCCGGCGTCGCCCCGGCCAGCTACACGGCCGGCACCACAGAAGCCTCCTTCGCCTACCAGAACCTCGTCGCGAGCTTCCAGCGCCCAGCCGCGGCGGCGTTCTACATCGTCGCGCTGCTCACCCTGTTCCTGCACCTGGCCCACGGCCTGGTCACCGTCGTGCACGACCTCGGCATGACCGGGCGGCGCACCCGCGCGGTGGCCTTCGCCGCCGGCGGCGCGCTGGCCCTGGCCATCCTGCTCGGCAACATCCTCATCCCTGTGGCCGTGCTGACCGGAGTCGTGAAATGACCACCACCGACCTTCCCGCCACCCACGTCACCCCCGAGTCGCTCGTCCCCGGCGTCACCCGCGGCGAGGAGCTCGACGGCCACGTGCCTGACGGTCCCCCGGCCACCGCCTGGGCCCGGCGCAAGCTCGCCTACAAGCTGGTCAACCCCGCCAACCGCCGCAAGTTCAAGGTCATTGTCGTGGGCACCGGCCTGGCTGGGTCGGGAGCCGCCGCGGCCCTCGGCGAGCTCGGCTACGACGTGCACTCCTTCACCTATCACGACGCCCCGCGCCGGGCGCACTCGGTCGCCGCCCAGGGCGGCATCAACGCCGCCCGGGCCCGCAAGGTCGACAACGACTCGATCGAGCGCTTCGTCACCGACACCGTCAAGGGCGGGGACTTCCGCGGCCGCGAGGCGGACGCCTTCCGCCTCGGCGAGGAGTCCGTGCGGGTCATCGACCACCTCAACGCGATCGGCGCGCCCTTCGCCCGCGAGTACGGCGGCGCGCTGGCCACCCGGTCCTTCGGCGGCGTGCAGGTCTCACGCACCTACTACACCCGCGGCCAAACCGGCCAGCAGCTCCAGGTCGCCAGCGCCCAGGCCCTCCTGCGCCAGGTCGACGCCGGAAGCATCACCCTGCGCACCCGCCACGAGATGCTCGACCTCATCGTCGAGGACGGCCGCGCCCGCGGCGTCATCATGCGCAACCTGCTCACCGGCGAGATCACCGCCCACACCGCCGACGCCGTCGTGCTGGCCACCGGCGGGTACGGGAACGTCTTCTACTTCTCCACCCTCGCCAAGAACTCCAACGCCTCCGCCGCCTGGCGCGCAGCCCAGCGCGGGGCGCACTTCGCCTCGCCGTCCTTCATCCAGTTCCACCCCACCGCGCTGCCGGTGAGCTCACGCTGGCAGTCCAAGACGATCCTCATGAGCGAGTCGCTGCGCAACGACGGGCGCATCTGGGTGCCGCTCACCCCCGGCGACGAGCGCGCTCCCGGGGACATCCCCGAGGACGAGCGCGACTACTACCTCGAGCGGCGCTACCCGACGTTTGGCAACCTCACCCCGCGCGACGTCGCCTCGCGCAACGCGAGCGAGCAGATCGTGGCGGGCCGCGGCGTCGGGCCGTTGAAGAACAGCGTGTACCTCGACTTCCGCGACGCGATCGCGCGGCTGGGGAAGAAGACGATCGCCGAGCGCTACGGGAACCTCTTCGAGATGTACACCCACGCGACCGGCGAGGACCCGTACACCGTGCCGATGCGCATCGCGCCCGGGGCACACTTCACCATGGGCGGGCTGTGGTCCGACTACGACCAGATGACCTCCATCCCCGGGCTGTTCGTCGGCGGAGAGGCCGGCTGGGGCTACCACGGCGCCAACCGCCTCGGCGCGAACTCGCTGCTCTCGGCCTGCGTGGACGGGTGGTTCACCCTCCCCTACTCCATCCCCAACTACCTCGCCCCCTTGCTCGGCACCCCCCGCCTGCCCGACGACGCACCCGCCGTTCTCGAGGCCCTCGAGCGTGCGCAGACGCGCACCGAGGCACTGCTCGCCGCCGACGGCGAGCACGGCCCCACGTACTTCCACCGCCTGCTCGGCGACATCCTCTACGCCGGCTGCGGGGTGCACCGCACCGCGGAGACGCTGACCACGGCGATCGCCTCGATCCGCGAGCTGCGCGGGCGGTTCTGGGCCGAGCTGCGGGTAGCCGGGACCGGGGACCACCTCAACCAGGAGCTGGAGAAGGCCGGCCGGGTGGCCGACTACCTCGAGCTCGCCGAGCTCATGTGCATCGACGCCCTCGACCGGGAGGAGTCCTGCGGTGCGCACTTCCGCGGGGAGCACTCCGTCGATGGTGAAGCCGCGCGCGACGACGACCTGTGGGCCTTCGTCTCCGCCTGGGAGGTGCCCGGCGACGGGACCTTCGTGCGCCACCACGAGCCGCTGACCTTCGACGCCGTCCCGCTGCAGAAGAGGAACTACCGATGAAGCTGACCCTCGATGTGTGGCGCCAGGACAACCCGGCCGGGCCCGGCCGGTTCGAGACCTACGAGGTGCTCGACGCGACCCCGGAGATGAGCGTCGTCGAGCTGCTCGACCGGCTCAACGAGCAGCTCGTGGAGACCGGCGCGGAGCCGGTGGCCTTCGAGTCCGACTGCCGCGAGGGGATCTGCGGAGCCTGCGGGGTGACGGTCGACGACCGCCCGCACGGCGCCCAGCCGAACACCCCGTCCTGCCACCAGCGCCTGGCCCGCTACACCGAGGGCCAGCGGATCCGCATCGAGCCGCTGCGCTCGGGCGCCTACCCGGTGATCCGCGACCTCGTCGTGGACCGCTCGGCGCTGGACCGCGTGATCACCGCCGGCGGGCACGTCGCCATCAACGCCGGCACCGCGCCCGACGCCGACGCCGCCGCGCTGGACTTCGCAGCGGCCGAGATGGCCCTCGACTTCGCGGCCTGCATCGGCTGCGGCGCCTGCGTTGCGGCCTGCCCGAACGGCGCCGCGCACCTGTTCGTCGGGTCGAAGCTTGCTCACCTCGCGGCGCTGCCGACGACGAAGGCCGAACGCGGCAAGCGGGCGCGGGCGATGATCTCCGAGATGGAGCTCGACTTCGGTCCGTGCTCCTCCTACGGGGAGTGCGCGGACGTGTGCCCGGCAGGTATCCCGCTGAGCGCCATCGCGGTGGTCAACAAGGAACGCCTGCGCGCAGTGCTCCGAGGTCGCAACACCTGACCCGCCCCTCTCCCCCTCCCCGGCACCTCCCCCTCCGGCGAGGTCGTCTATTGGGGCCGAGGTCGTCTATCTGAACAGACGACCTCGGCCCTGATAGACGACCTCACCGGGCGCTGTGGTGGCCGGGCGGAGGCGAGTCCGTCTGGGCGGCGGCAGGCCCAGGGCCGGAGCCCGATCCGGGGGCGGGCTTCTTCACCGGGCCGAGGAGAGCCCAGATCGGGCCGAAGATGAACCAGAAGGCCAGCACCACGCCGATCCGCAGCATCCACGACCACAGGGGATCCTCCCCCCACGCCTCCGCCGGCGGGATGCCGGACCCGTCGACGAAGGTCATCGCCAGGATGACGACACCCGCAATGACCGCAGCGACCACCGCCTTGCCGAACTCACGCAGCTCGTGCGGCACCGCAGCCCAGCCGTCCCGCGGCGCCTTGACCGGCGCCGGTCCCCCCGCGAACCGGTGGGCGAAGCGCACGTCCGCCCACCTCATCAGCGAGTGACCGAAGGCCACCGTGAAACCCAGGTACACCGCCGCCAGGCCGTGCGCAAAGCCCGGCGATGTTCCACGTGCAACATCGGCCAACGACGCCGAGACGAGCACCAGGTCGACGAGCGGGACGCACAGCAGCAGCGCCGCACCGAGCCGACGCCGGCGCAGCGGATAGCGGGCCAGCAGGCCCGCGCCGAGCACCACCCAGAACGCGACCTCGCACACCGCGATGAGGAGCACGAGGGGGTTGTCGGTCAGCAGATCGTTCATACCTCGATCCTCGGCGGCAGCCCGCAGTGCTGTCGTCAGCCATCGCACCGATCTCCGCGACCGGCGCGCTCCCAGCCCGTACATCCTTCGGGCGACTCGCCGCGGCCCTGCGGTGTGGTGAGATCGTCGTGTGAGCCCTGGTCACCCTCCTGCACCTCCCGCACCCGCCGGATCGCCCGCACCCACGGCGTCGGGCGTCCGCCCCTGGCTCTCCGCGCCCCCGGACCCCTCGGCGACCCCCGCCGAGATCCGACAGGCGGAGCGCCGGTCAGACGTGCGGACCGCCGTCGTCACCTACCTCGCCTGCCTGCTGCTGCTCGCCGTCGACCTCACCGGGATCGCTGCCGACGCCCCGCTCAGCGACCTCAGCCGCTGGTGGCACCTCGTGCCACTGACGGCCGGCTGCGCCCTCATGCTCATCAAGCGTCAGCACCCGATCGCCGCGGTCTCCGGCGGCGCGGTCCTCGTCGCGGCGGACCTGCTCCTGGGCGGCAGCATCGGGTCCATCATCGTCCTCGTCGACCTGCTCTACTCGGCTGGGCTCTACGCCACGCCCCGCGCCCGGCGCGCCCTGGTCGTCGTGGCCGGAGCCGGGGTCCTGGCGAGCATGATCGGCTCGGGCGTGACCGGCTCCCGCGACCTCCAGGCAGTCATCGCCGGGGCGCTGCAGGGCCTGGCCATCCTCGTGGTTCCCCTGTGGTGGGCCGCCGACGTGCGGCAGAAGGCCGACCTCGCTGCGCTGGCCTTCGAGCGCGAGACCCTGGCCCGCGCCCGCGCAGCGGACCTCGTCCGCATCGCTGACCTGCGCCGGCACGAAGCGGTCCTCGCCGAGCGGCGCGCCATGGCCCGCGACCTGCACGACGTCGTCGCCGGGCACGTCTCCGCCGTCGCCATCCGCACGGGCGCGGCACTCACCTCGCCCGACGTGCCACCGCGCGAGCGGGAGACCCTCGAGTTCGTCCGCTCGACGAGCCTGACCGCCCTGCAGGAGATGCGCACGATGATCGTGCTGCTGCGCGGCGATGCGATCGACGAGTCCGCACCCGACGAGCCGCTGGCCTCCCCCGGCCGCCTGGCCGACCTCGCGACGCTGGTCGAGGCCCACCGCGCAGGTGGTCTCGAGGTGGTCGTCACGACGGCTGACGCTGGTGACCGCTCGCTCCCGGCGGACAGCCCAGCGCACAGCCTGACCGGCGACTTCCTGACCGACGCGCTCGCGGGCGCCCCGCTGCCCGCCGCCGTCGACCAGGCAGCCTTCCGCATCATCCAGGAAGCGCTGACCAACGCCGCCAAGCACGGCGGCCCAGGCGAGGTCGTCGTGACCATCGATGCGACCGCGAGCGCCCTCACCCTGACCGTCACCAACCCCCTGCCCACCGGTCACCCGTCCCACCGTCCACCGACCGCGCTCGGCTCAGAGCATCCCGCGTCCCATCCCGCGCCCCATCCCATGGCCGCAGAGCCGCTGGTCAGCGCCGGGATCGGGCTCGTAACCATGCGGGAACGTGCCGAAGGCCTCGGCGGCACCTTCCGCGCCGGGCAGACCGGCCACCTCTGGACCGTGCACGCCTCCCTTCCTCTCTCGGAGCCCTCATGACCGCGATCCGCGTGATCCTCGCCGACGACCACCCCGCCATCCGCACCGGTCTGCGCTACCTGCTCGACTCCGCGCCTGACATCGACGTCGTCGCGGAGGTCGGGGACGGCGCCGCGGCGGTCGCCGCAGCCCGGGAGCACCGCCCCGACGTCGTGCTCATGGACGTGCGCATGCCCGGCACCGACGGCATCACCGCGACCGCCGCCATCACCGCCGAGCGTCTCGCCGAGGTGCTCGTCCTGACCACCTTCGATCTCGACGACTACGTCAGCGGTGCGCTGCGCGCCGGCGCGGCCGGCTACCTGCTCAAGTCCGCCGAGCCGAGCGAGCTGCTCGACGCCGTGCGCCGCGTCGCCGCGGGCGACGGGGTGCTCGCCCCTGAGGTCACCCGCCGGGTGCTGCGGGCCTTCGCGGACGAGGCCGACACCGCTGGGCGGGTCAGCAGCCCCACCAGCCCCGACCTGGCTCCCGCACCCGGCTCTGGGGCGCCGGGCTACCCCGCGCCCCCGCTGCGGCGGCACCCCGGCGTCGAGCAGCTCACGCCCCGCGAGCGCGACGTCCTTGTCGCCCTGGCCCAAGGGCTGTCCAACCACGAGATCTCCAAGACCCTCTACGTCTCTCCGGCCACCACCAAGACCCACGTCTCCCGGGTGCTGGCGAAGCTGGAGGTGACGTCGCGGCTGCAGGCGGCGCTCATCGCTCAGGACCTCGGTCTCACCGGTCCAGGCAGCGGCGGATAGCCCAGCGGTTGCGAAGGGGACGATCCACCTCTTGTGTGGGGGATACCGGGAGGCGACCGTCCTCCCGTCTACCGGACAGGAGCCCACCATGCCGTTCGTCACCGTCGGGACCGAGAACTCCGCACCCATCGAGATCTACTACGAAGACCACGGCCCCGTCGACGCCCCACCCGTCGTCCTCATCCATGGCTATCCGCTCGACGGGAACTCCTGGGAGCGTCAGACCCGCGTGCTGCTCGAGGACGGTCACCGCGTCATCACCTACGACCGGCGCGGGTTCGGGCGGTCGAGCCACCCGGCGGCCGGCTACGACTACGACACCTACGCCGCTGACCTCAACGTCCTCATCACGTCCCTCGACCTGACCGGCGTGACGCTCGTCGGCTTCTCGATGGGCACCGGCGAGGTGGCCCGCTACGTGTCCGCCCACGGCACGGGCCGCCTGAGGCGCCTCGGGTTCCTCGCCTCCCTCGGGCCCTTCCTGCTGCAGACCGACAACAACCCCACCGGCGTCCCGCAGTCCGTCTTCGACGGCATCGCCGCCACCGCCCGCGAGGACAGGTTCGCGTGGTTCTCCAGCTTCTTCGCCGACTTCTACAACCTCGACGAGACCTCCGGGTCCAGGATCAGCGAGGACGCCGTCCGCGCCAGCTGGGCAGTCGCCGCCGCGAGCGCACCCGACGCTGCCTACGCGGTGGTCCCGACGTGGCTCACGGACTTCCGCGAGGACATCTCGACGGTGAGCACCTGCGGCCTGCCGACGCTCATCCTGCACGGCACCGCGGACCGGATCCTGCCGATCGACTCGACCGCGCGGCCCTTCCACGAGTCCTGCCTCGAGGCGATCTACGTCGAGGTCGAGGGCGCCCCGCACGGCCTGCTGTGGACCCACGCCGACGAGGTCAACGCCTCCCTCCGCGACCTCCTCACCCGCTGACCCACCGGGTCGCAGAGCTAGGCCGGCCGCAGGCTCGTGGCGATGAGGGCCTTCGCTGCGTCGCGGGCTGCGGCGGCCCATGCCCCGTCAGGGGAGATGGCGGCCATCGTCTGGGCCCCTTCGGCGAGCAGCACGAGCTGGGGCGCCACCGCCGGGTCCAGGCCTGCCTGCGCTGTGAGCTCGGCGACGTACTCGGCGAAGCCCTCCTTGTGGGCGCGAACGGCCTCAGCCACGTCCGGGTTCACCGAGCCGAGCTCACCGAAGGTGTTGATGAAGCCGCAGCCCCGGAAGGTCTCCTCAGCGGTCCACTCGATGATGTAGTCGTAGATGGCGAGGAGCTTGTCCTGCGGCGTGGTCGCGACGTCGACCCGGGCGGTGAGGCACTGGCGCCAGCCGCGCGTGCGGCGGTCCAGGACGGCCAGGACGATGGCGTCCTTGGAGGGGAACTCCCGGTAGAGGCGCTTGAGCGACACCCCGGCCTCGGTGCGCAGCTCGTCCATCCCCACCGCTTGGATGCCCCGGCGGTAGAAGAGGTCGTCAGCCGTCGCGACCACGGTGTCGCGGAGGGTTGTCTCGGTCACGGGAATCTCATCCTTCGGTACGAATCAGCAGGTAGTTGCGCTGAGAACGATCGTTCTCTAGTGTAGTCGACATCGAGGAGAACGACCGTTCTCCTCACCTTGTGGACAGGAGACCGTCATGCCGTTCGTCACCGTCGGGGCCGAGAACTCGTCAAGCATCGAGATCTACTACGAAGACCACGGACCCCTCGACGCCGCACCCGTCGTCCTCATCCACGGCTACCCGCTCGACGGCCGCTCGTGGGAGCGTCAGACCCGCGCTCTGCTCGAGGACGGGCACCGCGTCATCGCCTACGACCGCCGCGGGTTCGGGCGGTCCAGCCACCCCGCGACCGGCTACGACTACGACACCTACGCGGCCGACCTCAACACGCTGCTGGAGACCCTCGACCTGCACGACGTCACGCTCGTCGGTTTCTCCATGGGCACCGGCGAGGTGGCCCGTTACGTCGCCACCTTCGGCACCTCACGGCTGCGGCGTCTTGGCTTCCTCGCCTCCCTCGAGCCCTTCTTGCTGCAGACCGACAACAACCCCACAGGGGTTCCGCAGTCCGTCTTCGACGGCATCGCCACCACTGCCCGCGCCGACCGCTTCGCGTGGTTCACCAACTTCTTC
This sequence comes from Sanguibacter suarezii NBRC 16159, assembly GCF_001552735.1. Classification (GTDB taxonomy): domain Bacteria; phylum Actinomycetota; class Actinomycetes; order Actinomycetales; family Cellulomonadaceae; genus Sanguibacter; species Sanguibacter suarezii. The sequence goes on along the minus strand of NZ_BCRT01000006.1, from coordinate 5,419 downwards.
GCCGACTTCTACAACCTCGACGAGACTCTCGGATCCCGGATCAGCGACGAGGCCGTGCGTGCCAGCTGGGCCACCGCTGCCGCAAGCGCTCCGGACGCGGCGTACTCCGTCGTCCCGGCCTGGCTCACCGACTTCCGGGCAGACGTCGTGGCAGTACGCTCGGCCGCGCTGCCCACGCTCATCCTGCACGGCACAGCCGACCGCATCCTGCCGATCGATTCCACCGGTCGCCCCTTCCAGCAGTCCTTCCCGGAGGCGACCTACGTCGAGGTCGAGGGCGCACCGCACGGTCTCCTGTGGACGCACCCCGACGAGGTCAACACCGCCCTCCGCGACCTCCTCACCCGCTGACCGCAGAGCAGAGCCGCAAGGACCGGGCCAGCCGAACCGCCGTCTCCCCCTCCGGCGGTCTAGCCGGACCGCCGTCTCCCCCTCCGTCCCGCACCCGCACCCCGCCCCACCGCCCGGTGAGGTCGTCTATCAGGGCCGAGGTCGTCTATTCAGATAGACGACCTCGCACCTAATAGACGACCTCGGCGGCCCGGCGGGTGCGGGAGCCGGGCCGGAGTGGGTTGGGCGGGGGTCAGGTGCTGGGGAGCACCAAGGGGAGGTCGGGGTCGGCGCTCCACTCCTCCAGGGAGCCGTCGTAGACGCGGACCCGGGTCCGGCCCGCGCTGACCAGCCCTAGCGCGGCGTAGCTCGCCGAGATACCGCCGCCGCAGTACAGGACGACCTCGCCGTCCTCCTCCGGCAGCGCCTGCCCGACGACGCGGGCCAGCACCGGCGCGGGAAGCAGGCGGCCTGCCTCGTGCGCCAGGTCTCGGGCGGAGAGGTTGACCGAGGTGGGGATGTGGCCGCGCCGGCTGTACCGGGTGGTCGCCTCGCCGGTGAACTGGTCGGCGCCCAGGGCGCACACCAGTGCCGCGGAGCGACGCCCGGCGACGATATCGAGGACGTCCTCGCGCGAAGCCCACACCGAGGGGTCCTCGACAAGGGTGAGCGAACCGCCCGGCGCCACGTCGCCCGACACCTCGCCAGAGACCGTCCTGTCGCCCGCTGCTCCGACCGGGGAGCCGGTCGTGGCCTGCTGCCCCGGGACGGAACCAGCGGCGTCGGCCGTCTGCACCGGGTGCCCGGCGCCCTGCCAGGCGGTCAGCCCGCCGTCGAGAACCAGCGCGTGCAGCCCCAGCCCGCGCAGCGACCACCAGGCCCGTGCCGACCAGAACCCGTCGGCGCTGTCGTAGAGCACCACCGTGCTCCCGTCACTGATGCCCAGGCCGCTGAGCACCCCACGGGCGTGGTCCACCGGCGGGTGGGCGAAGTGGAAGGTCCCCTCCGGGTCGGCGAAGTCGTGCAGCAGGTCGAGGTGCTGGGAGACGGGGATGTGGGCCGCGGCCCACCCGGGACGCCCGCTCGCGGACCGGTGGTCGCCGTCGTGCAGGGGGCGGGGGAGGTCGACCGTGACGTCGAGGAGCACCAGGGTCGGGTCGTCGAGGCGGGCCGCGAGCCAGGCCGCGTCGACGAGTGGCCGGGCGGTCATCGACCCACGCCCGCGGGCTGCCCCTCGGGCAGGTAGGCCGACGTCGTCGCCCCCGGCAGCCCGTCCAGGCTCGGGATGGCGCCGTTGTCGACGAGCCAGTGCGCGTAGGACGCGATGACGTCGTCGTCGATGACGCCCCAGGCATCGCCCGCGAACCACGTGGGCGCGATGAGCTCGAAGGACCGGCGGATCGCCTCGCGGGAGAAGTACGGGGTGACCCGGTCGAACTCCGCGGCAGCGTCCGCGTCCCCGGCCGCGTGACGGAAGCCCTGCTCAGCGGCACCGAGCAGCGCGCGCAGCGCGTCGCCGTTGGCCTCGGCCCACTCCTCGCGGGCCACCAGCACGTAGGACGGGAAGGCCGGTGCGCCGTGGTCCTTGACCGGCCAGCTCAGCCGGTCCGTCCCGGTGTAGGGGTCGAAGAGCTCGTCCCAGGCCCAGTACGCCCCGAAGTAGGCGTCGGCGAAGCCGTCCAGCAGGTCCTGGGACTGCAGCTCACGCGTGCCGGAGTCGACGACGACGACCGCGTCCGGGTCACCGCCGTCGGCCGCGACGAGGTGGCGGACCATGGCCAGTCCGCGCGGGGTGGGGTTGAGCGCCACGCGCCGCCCGGCGAGGTCACGCGGGCGGGTGATGCCCAAGGAGCCGAGGGAGTGGATGGTCTCCAGACCGGTCTGGTTGATCGTGGCGACCGCGACGACACGCTGACCGCGGGCACGGGCGGCGAGCAGCCGGTTGGTGGGGACGACGCCGAGGTCGCCCTCCCCGCGGGCCAGGTGCACGAGGGTGTCCCCGCGACCGGGGTCGACCACACCGATGTGCAGGTCGATCCCCGCAGCCTCGGTGTGCCCGTGGGTGCGCGCGGCGTAAAACCCGGCGTCGTTGGCCCAGGGGTGGAAGTAGCCGAGGATGAGCCGGGCGACGGTCATGAGATCTCCAGGGGGGTCGAGACGGAAGACGGTGTGCCGCCGGCCAGGGGCGCGGCAGGAGGCAGAGCGGTAGGAGGAAGAGCGGCAGCAGGCAGAACAGGACGCGGCGTGCCCGCCGCAGCCCCGGCGTCGCGCAGCAGGGAGGTGAGGTCGCGGCGCAGCCGGACGAACTCCGCGGAGTCCACGACGGACTCCTCACGCGGGCGGTCGAAGGGCACGACGACCTTCTCGATCACCCGGGCCGGGCGCGCTGACAGCACGTAGACGGTGTCGGAGAGCAGCAGCGCCTCTTCGATGTTGTGCGTGATGAACAGGACCGAGCGGCGCGTCTCCTCCCACAGGTGCAGCAGCCAGCGCTGCATGTCCGAGCGGGTGAGCGCGTCCAGGGCGCTGAACGGCTCGTCCAGGCACATGAACGGCCGCGGGGAGAGCAGCGCGCGCAGGAAGGCCACGCGCTGCTGCATGCCACCGGAGAGGGTGTGCGGCAGGGAGTCAGCGAAGGCCTCCAGGCCGATCCGCGCGAGCCAGGCGCGGGCCTGGTCGGTCGAGTCGGGGCCGCGCTCGCCGGCGATCTCCTGGGCGAGCAGGACGTTGTCCAGCACCGTGCGCCACGGGAACAGCGCCGGCTGCTGCGGCATGTGGGAGATGTGCCCGGCGGTCCCGGTGATGTCGGTGTCGTCGAGGACGACGCGTCCGGTCTGTGGCACCACGAGACCGCCGACGACGTGCAGCAGCGTGCTCTTGCCAGCCCCGGACGGGCCGATGATCGAGACGAACTCCCCCGGCTCGACGGTCAGGGACACGCCGTCGAGCACGGAGAGGGGGCCGGTCGGGGAGGGGTAGCTCACGCTGACGTCGGTCAGGGTGAGGCGCGGGTCAACGGTCACGGATCCTCCAGCGGGTGACGCGGCGCTCGACCAGAGCGATCACGGCGAACAGGGTGAGGCTGAGCACGACGATGATGCAGATGGACACGAAGACCCGGTCGGCTCGGAAGGCCGACTTCTGCAGCAGCATGTAGTGCCCGATCCCCTTGTCGGAGCCGACCCACTCCCCGATGACGGCGCCCATCACCGCGTAGGTCGCGGCGATCTTCAGCCCGGAGAACACCGACGGCAGCGACCACGGCACCTCGAGCTTCCAGAACACCTGGGACCGGGTGGCCCCGGACATCCGCAGGTAGTCGCGCATCATCGGGTCCGCTCCGCGCAGCCCGTCCATCGCGGCCACGGCCACGGGGAAGAACGTCACGAGCACGATGACGACGAGCTTGGGCGTCAGCCCGAAGCCGAACCAGATGACCAGCAGCGGCGCGAGCGCGATGGTCGGCACGTTCTGGCTGATGATGAGCAGCGGGTACAGGGCCTGCTTGAGCGGCTCGACGTGGTGCAGCAGCCCGGCGATGGCCAGCCCGAGCAGCGACCCGGCGGCGAAGCCGATGAGGGTGAGCGAGGTCGTCGTGAGGATGTCGTCCCACAGCCCGGCGCTCTGGTCCACCCACTCCTGGGCGATCGCGACCGGCCCGGGCAGCATCCACGCCTCGATGGCGAAGACGCGGACCGCGACCTCCCACACCGCGAGGAGCACGACGACGGCCAGGGCCGGGGCGAGCACCGCGCGCAGGCGGCGCCCGCCCGGGCGGGCCGGGCGCGATCCCCGCGAGGCGCGGGAGCTGCCCGACGTCGGGCGCGGGCTGGGCGGCGTCGGTGCGGCGGGCGCGGGGGCGCCCTGGGCGAGGTTGGACCCGGTCACTTCTCGCTGCTCCCGGCGGACGCGCCCTCGGCGAACTGGTTGGTGTACGCGGCGGCGTAGTCGAAGCCGGGCTCGATGATCTCGTGCTCGGTCAGCCATGCGGTGAAGCTCGCCCAGACCTCCTCGCGCTGGTGGCCCCAGACCGGGGAGTCGGACTGGTACTCCGCTGCGAGGTAGGTCTGGGAGGCGCGGACCTGGTCGGCGTCGAGGTCGGGGACGGCGTCGAGCAGGGTCTGCGCTGCGGCGTCGGGGTCGGCGATGGCGTCCTCGTAGCCGGCGCGCGCGGCGTCGACGAAGGCCTGCACGGTCTCGGGGTCCTCGGCGATGAGCGACTCGTTGGCGATCAGCACCGGGGTGTAGTAGTCCAGGGCCTCGTCGTAGTCACGCACGAGCTGGACGTTGAGCTCGGTGCCCTGGGCCGTGGCCAGCGGCACGTCCCACCCTTCGAAGACCCAGCCGAGGTCGATGTCGCGGCGGAAGGCCTGCAGCACGCTCGTGGAGCCGATGTTGATGTTCTTCACCTGGGCGGGGTCACCGCCGTCGGCCTCGACGAGGGCGTCGAGGATGGCGGCCTCGATCGGGGAGCCCCAGCCGCCGTAGGTGTGGTCCTCGTACTGGGCCGGCTCGGTGATGCCGCGGTCCACCGGGGACGCGAAGCCGGAGGTGTTGTGGGCGATCACCGCGGCGATCGACACGATCGGGACGTCCTGGGCGCGGGCCTGGGTGACGGTCTCCTGGAAGGACACCCCGAACTCGGCCTTGCCGGCTCCCACGAGCGCCTCAGCGCCGTCCTCGGGCGGCTGGATGATCGTCACGTCGAGCCCGTGGTCGGCGAAGTAGCCCTTCTCCTGGGCGATGTAGATGCCCGTGTGGTTGGTGTTGGGCGTCCAGTCCAGGACGAAGGTGACCGGGGTCAACCCCTCGTCGGTCTCGGCGGTCGCGGCGCCGCCGGCCGAGCAGGCGGACAGGGCTGCGACGGTCGAGACGAGCAGGAGGGCGGTCAGGGGCGAACGGAGGGCAGACATGGCTGGCCTTCTTTCCGTGAAGTGTGGGTCGAGCCGTGCGGGCTCAGCCGGTGGTCCGGCGCTGAGGATGCGTGGGTGCGCGCTGTGGGTGGTGCGCGGTGAGTGCGGTGGTGCGTGCGGGTGGTGCGGGGCTCAGGTGCGCTCGGAGGGTCGACACGAGCCGATCCGCAGGCGGG
>NZ_BCRT01000005.1 GCF_001552735.1 Sanguibacter suarezii NBRC 16159 | reverse complement strand
GGAGCCGATCCGCAGGCGGGTCTCGCCGGCCTCGAGCACGACGACGTCGGCGCGGCCGGGTGCGCCGGCCCGCGCCACGAGCGCGCGTTCCTGGGCCGCCCACATCTGGCGGTAGGGCGCGTAGAGCACGTGGTCCTCGCGGCCGGCGAGGCGGTCCTCGCGCAGGTCGTCGGGGGTGTTCACCCAGACCAGGGCGGAGATGAGGGCCGGGTCGACGGCCCCGATCCCGCTGCCCTCGAGCACGACGACGGGCTCGGCGGCGGCGTCCAGCCACTCCCCCGGTCGTGCGCCGTGCCAGTCGTAGCGGCGCACACGCGCCGCTCGACCCTGTGCCCACGGGGTGAGCAGGTGGTCCGTGACATGGGCGATGCCGTCCTCGAGGGCGTCCCAGCCGGGGACGAACTCGTCGACGTGGTAGATGGTGGCGCCCAGGGCGCGGGCCAGCCGCTCGGCGAACCACGTCTTGCCCGAGCCGGAGTAGCCGTCGACTGCGACGACGTGGACGGGGCGAGGGGCTGGGGTCGCTGTGGGTGCTGCGGGGTCGGCGGGCGCCGTGGGGTCGAGAGCAGTGGCTCCAGCCGGGTGGAGGACGGCGGCGAGTTCGGGCCACGTGAGGCTGCGCTCGTGCGCGGCGAGGGCGGTGCGGGCTGATGGGTCAGTCATGAGGGGGCGACTTCTCGGGAGAGGGCGTCGCGCGGCCGGTCTCACCTGGGATGAGGGTGACGGGCTCGCGCAGGACAGCTGGTGTCTGGACGCGCCGTCGGCCCGGGAGGCTGCGGCGCGTCTAGCGACAGCGCGCGCAACAGGGCCGCTGTGCGGCCGTACGGTGCGCGTGCATGCTCACTGGGTCTCCTCGGTGCAGGTCGTTGCGGTGAGCGTAGCGACTTTCCGAACACAGATCAACACTATGACGTAGTTGTGTATACGCAGATGCGTGCCCGCTACGATGACACCGACATCGCATCACCCCGCCCGACCCGTCCGAGAGGAGCGCCCGTGAGCACGACGACCGCAGCGACCGGCGACGCCGGAGGCGACCGGGCCGAGGCCGCCGCGCAGCACTACCGCCGCATCCGCCAGGACATCCTCGACGGCGCCTTCCCGGCCGGCACGGTGATGCACGAGACGGCGCTCACCGAGCGCTACGGCGTCTCCCGCACTCCCATCCGCGAGGCCCTGGCCCGCCTCGAGCACGACGGCCTGCTCGACCGCGCCGCTCGCGGCTACCGGGTGCGCTCGGGCACGCCCGAGGACGTCCTGGACATCTACGAGGCGCGCATCGCCCTGGAGGCGGTGGCCGCCGCCAACGCGGCCACCCGCGCCACCGAGCTCGAGCTCGCCCGGCTCGAAGGCCTGCACGCCGAGGCCGGGGCGACGGCAGACCTGACCGCCGTCCGCCGTCTGCACTCCGCCTGGCACCAGGAGCTGTGGGCCGCCGCGCACAACGCGACTGTGCTCAGCCTCCTGACGCGCCTCACAGCCCAGCTGCGCATCTACGACAGCCGCCGGTCGGAGGACCCGAGCGACCTCGAGCAGTCGCACGCCGAGCACGAGCAGATCATGGCCGCCCTGCGCACCCGTGACGCAGGCGCCGCCCGGTCAGCGATCAGCGCCCACCTGGACCGCTCGCGCGACCTTCGCCTGCGCGCCTTCGCCGCGACCCTCAGCGAGGTCTAGGACGCGACGGGGCGGTCGCGGCCGGGGTACCGGTCGCGACCGCCCTGGGGTCTGGTCGTGCTGGGTGGTGCAGTGCTGTCAGGTCTGCGGTCAGTCGGCCGCGCGCAAGCGTTCGATCGCCGCGTCGACCTCGGGGTCTTCCAGGTGAGCGACCACCGCCGCTTCCTCAGCCACCTCGCTGGGCGAGGCATCCTCGACCTCGGGGCGCTCGCGCCTGTCGTCGATGGTCTCCTCGATCGCGCGCGGCGTCGGCACGACCACGGGCCCTTCTCCGCCAAAACCACCTGTCGTCGACATGATCGTCTCCTCCTTGAGCGTCGTGGAGCATCACTGCTGAGGTGTCGCTCCTGGGGCGTCGGTGCCACCCCATCCTCGCCCACCACCTGCACCTTCACATCTTGAGCGGCGAACGGCCAGGCCTCAGGCGGCCTCGGCGGCATTGCCCCTCTCGGTCAGCTTCACCCGGCCCCCCGGGATGAGGAAGACGCAGATGATCGCACCGAGCACAAAGATCCCCGCCGACCACCAGAAGGCCGCGTGGTACCCGGCGAGCGTCGCCTCGGAGGCGAGCTCCGGCGTCGGGCGGGTGAGGCGGAGGCTCTCCATGAGGTCCTTCAGGTGCCGGCTTCCGGCGGAGGCAGCCTGGGTGCTGAGCAGCGCCACACCGATCGAGCCACCCACCTGCTGGGCGGTGCTCACCAGCGAAGACCCGACGCCGGCGTCCTCGTCGAGCAGGCCGAGGGTTGCCGTCCCGAGCGCTGAGGCGAAGATGAGACCGGCGCCGATACCCGCGATGACCAGCGGGCCGACGACATCCGGGAAGTAGGCGGTGCCCGCGTTGAAGCGGGTCATGAGCACCAGGGAGAGCGCCCCGACGAACATCCCCAGGACGATGAGGTTGCGCGGGCCGAACCGCGGCAGCAGCTGCGACCCGGTCAAGGACGAGGTGGCTGCGAGGAAGACGACCATCGGGAGGAAGGCCAGCCCGGTCTCCATCGCCGAGTAGGACAACGTGTCCTGGAGAAAGTACGTGAGGAAGAGGAACACCCCGAAGATCCCCGCGCCGGTGAACAGGATCGCGGTCAGTGAACCGCCGCGGATGCGGTCGGAGATGACCCGCAGCGGCAGCAGCGGGTCGCGGATCTTGCCCTGCACGACGAGGAAGGCGGCCACCAGCACCAGGCCGACCACGAGCAGGGCGATGGTTGCCGGGTCGGACCACCCATCAGTCTCCGCGTGGGAGAGGCCGTAGACGATGGAGAACAGACCGCCGGCGATGAGGATGGCACTGAGCGGGCCGACCTTGACGTTGCGGTCAGGCAAGGTCTTGGGCAGCAGGGTCAGGGCACCGACGAAGGCGATCACGGCGAAGACGAGGTTGACCAGCAAGCACCAGCGCCAGGAGAAGTACTCGGTGAGGAACCCGCCGAGCAGCAGACCGATGGCGCCGCCGGCGCCGCTCGTCGCACCCCAGATGCCGAAGGCCTTGGGGCGTGCCGGGGACCCTTCGAAGGTGACTGTCAGCAGCGACAACGCGGCCGGGGCCATGAGGGCCCCGAAGGCGCCTTGGATGGCGCGGGCGGCGATGAGCACCTCGTAGGTCGGGGCCAGGCCACCGAGGGCCGACGCCGCCGCGAAGCCGGCGACACCGATGAGGAAGGTCGTGCGCCGACCGATCCGGTCACCGATCCGCCCACCGATGATGAGCAACCCGCCGAAGGCCAAGGAGTACGCCGTGATCATCCACTGACGGTCGTCGGTGGGTATGTCGAGGTCCTTCTGGGCCGTCGGCAGGGCGATGTTCACGATGGTGGCGTCGAGGACCACCATGAGCTGGGCGGTGGCCAGGACGCCGAGGATCCACCAGATCTTGAGGTTCTTCTGGGCCGTTCCCGTGCCGGGCTGAGCGCCTGCGGACATAGCTCCACCTCTCGTCCACGCGTCGTCCCACGTGCGACGTCGGCGGGGTGCAAACGTGCCGGATGGGCCTTTGAGCAGGGTAGGCCGGGGCCACTCGGTGCGCGCGAGGGCGGCGGAACCTGGAGCATCCGGGCAGGTGGCGGCGGCGCGAGTCACCTGGTCGGGCGCGATGTCGCAGGCATTTTCCCTTGACCTCGCGAACCCTGGCGGCGAGAGTGGCGCCGTGACCCACAGACCGCAGACCCCCGGCGCCCTGCACGACCGCGTGATCCTCGTGACCGGAGCGAGCCGCCGTATCGCGATCGGGGCAGCGATCGCGCGCCGCGCCGTCGCGGACGGCGCGAGCGTCCTCCTGCACTCCTGGCAGCCCCACGACGCGGAGCAGCCGTGGGGCGCCGACCCCGACGGCCCGCAGGCCCTGGTCGACGAGCTCCGCGCGGCAGGCGGGCGAGTCGAGCACGTGTCGCTCGACCTCAGCGAGCCCGATGCCCCCGCCGCACTCGTCGCCGCCGCCCGCGACGCGTTCGGCCACCTCGACGCCGTCGTCGCCAACCACTCGCGCAGCAGCGGCCAGTCGCTCGAGGAGCTCACCGCCACCGAGCTCGATCTCAGCCACGCCGTCAACACCCGGGGGTCACTGCTGCTCGTCAAGGCCTTCGCCGCCCAGCACGACGACACACGGCCCGGCGGGCGCGTGCTGCTGTTCACCTCCGGCCAGTACACAGGCGCGATGCCCACCGAGCTCCCGTACATCGCGACGAAGGCCGCTCTGCACGAGCTCACGGCGAGCCTCGCGGTCCACCTCGCACCGCGGCGCATCACGGTGAACTGCATCAACCCGGGCCCCAACGACACGGGCTACGCCGACGACGAGGCCCGCGCCGCGGTCGCCGCACTGAATCCCGGGGGCCGCTGGAGCACCCCGACGGACACCGCGCGTCTCGTCGCGTGGCTGCTCAGCGACGAGGCGGACTGGGTCACGGGCCAGACGATCGCGTCCGACGGCGGCTGGTCGTCCCGCTGACGGCGCCTCCCGGATCGCACGGGCCGCCCGACCCAGACCGACAGCTCACCCGCGGGCGCCCGTGCCCCCGGCTCCCCCGAGCGACCCGACGAGCTCCGCCATCTGTGCGTCACGAGCGAACACCGGGATGACGTCCAGCGGGGCTGGCTCCTCGACCCACGCGCCGCCGTCGTGCACGGTGCCGGTGGACAAGGACGTCCAGGACGAACCGGCCGGGAGGTAGACCCGGCGCGAGCGGGCACCCGCTTCGAGGACGGGGGCGACGAGCAGCGCAGGCCCGTAGAGGAACTGGTCGGCGACGTCCCAGGCGGCCGGGTCCTGCGGAAAGTCGTGGAAGAGCCCGCGCATGATCGGCTGGCCGTCGGTGTGCGCCGCGGCCATGAGAGTCCGGGTGTACTCGCGCATCGCCTCGCGGACGCCGACGTAGCCGGCGAGGATCTCGTAGACCTCCTCGCCATAGCTCCACAGCTCGTTCTCGGCGCCCGTGTGGCAGCGCCGCGAACCGTCCGCCGCGAACACCTCACGCTGCGGCCCGCGGTCACCGTGCAGCCGCATGACGGGCATGAACGTGCCCATCTGGAACCAGCGCACGAGCAGCTCGTGGAAGGCCGGGTCGTCGATCCTGCCCCCGCCGAAGCCGCCGATGTCCGTGGTGAACCACGGGATCCCGGCCACCCCCATGTGGATCCCGGCCGTGACCTGACGCCGCATCGAGGCGAAGGAGGAGTGGATGTCACCGCTCCACACGAGCGCGCCATACCGCTGCGAGCCCGCCCACGCGCAACGCACCAGGTTGACCGAGTCGCCCTGTCCGCTGGCCACCTGGCCGTCGTAGACCGCGCGGGAGAACAGCTGCGGGTAGATGTTCCCCACCTCGAGGGCCTGACCGGCGTGGTAGCTGTAGGCGCCGTACTCGAAGAAGGCGTACTCCGGCTCGGCCTCGTCCAGCCAGAAGAGCTTGACCCCGGGGTAGTTCCTGCGGAGCGTCTCCCACAGCCATGCCCGCGCTCCCGGGTGGGTGACGTCGAGGAACCGGCTCGGCCCTTCGAAGGACATCTGGATGTCCACCCCGCGGTTGGACCGCACGAGGTACCCCAGGCGGTCGAGCTCGGCAAAGTTCTCCGACCTGAGCGAGACCTGCGGCCACACCGAGACCATGAGCTCGATCCCCAGCTTGGCCAGCTCGGCGACCATCGCCGCGGGGTCCGGCCAGAACTCCTCGTCGAAGCGGAAGTCCCCCATCAGCGGCCAGTGGAAGAAGTCCGCCACGATGACGTCCATCGGCAACCCGCGGCGCCTGTGCTCGCGCGCCACCTCGAGCAGCTCCTCCTGCGAGGTGTACCGCAGCTTGCACTGCCAGAACCCGAGCCCGTGCTCGGGCATCATCGGCACGTGCCCGGTCGCCCGGGCGTAGCTGCGCGCGATGTCCGACGGCGTCGCGCCGGCCGTGACCCAGTAGTCGATCTGAGCGGTGGACTCCGCGAACCACTCGGTGCGGTTGGTCGCGAAGGTCGCCCGCCCCACGGCCGGGTTGTGCCAGAGGAAGCCGTAACCCGCGCTCGACATCACGAAGGGCACGCTGACCTGGGAGTTGCGATGAGCGAGCTCGATCGTGGAGCCCTTGAGGTCGAGGATGTCCTGCTGGTACTGGCCCATCCCGTAGAGCTTCTCCTCGCGGCCCGAGACAAAGCTGGCGCGGGCTCGGTAGCTGCCCCCGGGCAACGCGTCGTAGTCCCGGGCACGCAGCTTGAGCGCGCCGCCGTGCTCCTCCTCGGCGAACAGGAGAGTGCCCGCCGCGTCGAAGAACTCCAGCCGGCACCGTGAGCGCGTGTAGCCGGCCTGGGCGTCGAAGAACTCCTCCGCCGTCGCCACGACACGGATCGCCCCGTGCGTCAGCGTCGCCACCTGGCGGGACGAGCGCCAGAGCCCCTCCCCCTCCTTCTCCCCCTGGCCGACGACGATGCTCGCCGCCGCCGAGTCGGCCGGGTCAGGCGGGAGCAGCGCCCAGTCGGAGTCGAGGATCGGACCGCCGAGCACGGCGCGCACGCGGACCGAGTCGGCGCCCCAGGGCTCGACGACGAGGGTCTCGCCGCTTCCCCGCCACACGAGGCGCTGGTTGTCGATGATGAAGGCGTCAGACACGGGAAGGCTCCTTGGACGGGACTCGAGTCAGGCCTGGACGGGGATCCACACCCGCATCGCCCCAGGAGAAGCGTTGCCCCAGGTCGAGAACGGGATGGCAGGGACGGCGAAGGTCTGTGAGGTCTCCCCGGTGATGCCCGACGACGCGTAGAGGGCTTCCGGCGCCCCGCCGAGGGTGGGCGAGGCCGAGGCGACGGTCACGGCCAGCTCATGCGGGCTCACCTCGCGGACCGCAGCGGGAGCGCTCGGGACGAGGACGAGGTCGTCGACGACCGCGCCGTCGGGCATGCTCGCCTGCTCGATGCAGTACACGACCGGACCGCGCTCGAGGGCGAGGCAGCCGCGCACCGCGTCGATGCGGTGGTGCCCGCGGGTCCAGCGGGGGGTGAGGTCGAGGGCCAGCCGGTAGGTGGCTCCCGCGACGAGGTCGACGTGGACGTACCCGTCGTCTCCTGCCCGCGCTGCGGCGTCGGGCGTGGCTGCATCGGAGAGGAGCCTGCTGTCCGGGGACCAGCTCGGGATGCGGACCGCGAGACGAGCACCGGAGGCGACCTGCCCGTCCACGGTGATCTCGACGGCCCCGTCGGAGGGGTAGGCCGTCGTCACACGGAGCGTTCCCGAGCCCAGGTGGGACGGCAGGTCGATCTCGGCGGAGGCGAACTGGTGGAGCCAGAGCGTGTCGGCGGTCGAGGTGGCCAGGTAGGCGGACATCTGCGCGACGGTCCGGGCGATGTTCGGGGGGCAGCACGCGCAGACGTACCAGGAGGTGCGCTCGCGTGGGGCGTTCTCCTCGGAGTAGCGATCCGGGCGCTGCTGGAGCGGGTTGGAGTAGAAGAACCGCGTGCCGGTGGAGTCGATCGAGGCGGCGAGGGCGTTGTGCACCTCCCGCTCGATGGTCTCGGCGTAGCGGGCCGCGCCGGCCTCGCCGCCGGCGAGCAGCATGCGCCAGGTCCAGTGCAGGTCGGCGATGGTCGCGCAGGTCTCGGCGTAGGCGCGCTCGCTCGGCAGCTCGTAGTCGTCGCCGAAGGCCTCGTCGCGGTGACGGGAGCCGAAGGCGCCGGAGAGATACATCTTGCGTTCGTGGGCGCTGGACCACTGGCTGTCCATCGCGGACAGCAGCGTCGCGTCGCCGTTCTCGAGGTAGGCGTCGGTCACCCCGGCGTTGAGGTAGAGCTGACGCACGGCGTGCCCGACGGCGTCACGCGACTCGCGGACCGGTGCCTGGTCCTGGAAATAGCGGGCTCCCAGGCCTCCGACCTTGAGCAGGCCCGTGCCGCGCAGGTCGATCATCCGCTCGGCGAGGGTGAGGTAGCGGCGCTCGCCGGTGTGGCGGAACAGCTCGACCAGGGCGGTCTCGATCTCGGGGTGGCCGCAGATCCCCTTGTCCCTGCCGGGACCGAAACGCCGGTCGACCAGGTCGGCGAAGGCCCGGGCGATGGTCAGCAGGTCGGTGCGGCCGGTGGCGCGGTCGAGGGCGACGGCGGCCTGGACGAGGTGGCCCAGGACGTACATCTCGTGGGTCCAGTCGAGCTCGGCGAACTTCTTCTCCGGGTGGACGCCTTGGATCCAGCTCATGACGTAGCCGCTGGGTTCTTGGACGCGGGCGACGAGCGCGATCACGTCGTCCAGCCACGCGTCGAACTCCGTGGTGCCGGTGCGGGCGATCTCCCAGGCGACGGCCTCGATGACCTTGTAGAGATCGGAGTCCGCGAAGTAGAAGCCGCGGTAGTCGGCCCCGGACTCCCCGACCACCCGGCGGAAGTTGTCGATGACTCCGCTGGCCTCGAGCTGGGCGATGCAGTGCGGGATGGTCGCGGAGGCATTGAGCTCCTGCCAGTCCGCCAGCGTGCCGCTGGTGAGCCGGATGGCGCGGAGATCGAGCGGGCGGTGCGCGGCGGTGTCGCCGACCGGCAGGGCGGGAGTCGCGCAGGCGCTGCGGTCACCGCGGGCATTGTGATCGCTGCGGGCGTCAAGGGCAGTCACGGGCATCTTCCTTCGTCGTTGAAGCGGCTGACTGGAGTCTGTACCCGCTGCTTCAGCGTTGTCAATAGCGAGACAAAAGGCGGTTCAGAACCGTGATGTGAGCGTTATCAACGTGGGAGCGTGGCCACTCAGGCGAGGGACGAGGCGCGGACGACCAGGTCCGCACCGGTGCGGACGTGCCGCGGCGGGCCGGCGTGCCCGCCCAGGCGGTCGAGGAGCATCGCCACCGCGTGCTCGACCATCTCGGGCTTGCGCGGGCTCACCGACGTGAGCGACGGCGTCGTGAACTCGCCCTCGTCGGTCGCGTCGAAGCCCGTCACCGCCACGTCCCCCGGGACGCTCCGTCCGTGGCTGCGCAGCGCGCGCAGGGCGCCGACGGCGATCGCGTCGTTGACGCACAGCGCCGCATCGAAGCGCACTCCTGAGCGCAGCAGCCCGACCATCGCCTCATAGCCGGAGACCCTGCGGTCCCAGTCCGATCCCGTCGCGAAGAGCGTGGGGTCCACCTCGATCCCGGCCTCGCTGATCGCCTTGCGGTAGCCGTCGTACCGGTCCCCCGCCGGCTCTACGCCGTCGGGGGAGTTCCACACCAGCGCGATCCGGCGCCTGCCTGAGTCCAGCAGGTGCCGGGCAGCGGCGTACGCGCCCTCGAACTCGCCCATGATCACGCAGTCGAGCTCGTCGATCGGCGTGCCCCCGAGCTGGACCACGGGTCGAGCGAGGGGCACGCCGGCGATCATCGAGGACGCAAAGTCGTGCGGGCAGATGATGACACCATCCACGTCCGGCGTGGTCACACCGACCACCGCGTCACGCTCGGCGGCCGCGTCGGGCGCGATCCGCAGCGTCGTGGTCAGCCCTTCGGCCTCGAGGGCAAGGATCAGCCGCTCCGCCATCTCGGCGAAGTACGGCTGGTAGAGCATCGGGACCACCACCGCGATCCGGCCGGTCCGTCCGGAGACGAGCCCCCGACCGGCAGGGTTCACCGCGTACCCGACCTCGGTGACAGCCGCGAGCACGCGCTCCCGCGTCGCAGCAGAGACGCCGGGGCGATCGAGCAGCACGTTGGAGACGCTCTTGGCCGAGACCCCCGCGACGGCCGCGACATCGGCAAGCGTGGGTCGCCTCACTGCAGCCCCGCCCCGAGCGTCGACTCCCGCCGGACCAGCTCCACGGGAGAGATGATCCGCCGCGCCACCTCTCCCCCGGTCCCGGCAAGACGATCCGCCAGCAGGTCCACAGCTGACCTCGCCAGCCGCGCCGCACCCGGGTCGACCGTGGTCAACGACGGTGTTGAGAACAGCGCGTCGTCGATGTTGTCGTAGCCGACGATCGCGACGTCGTCGGGCACGGTCAGCCCAGCGCGGGCGAGCTCGGCGAGCGCGCCCAGGGCGAGCTCGTCGCTGCCGCACAGCAGCGCGTCGACGTCGCCGCCACGGTCGAGGATCTCGCGGGCGGCGCGAGCACCGTCGGCGCGACCCTGGACCTGGCCGATCGGCGGGCCCACGGGGGCGATGCCCGCCGCCGCGAGGGCAGCAGTGAGGATGTCGTTGCCGTACTGGCTGCGGTCCATGCCGATCAGCGCAGGGCGCGCACGGCCCATGACGACGAGGTGCCGCGCGACGAGAGAGGCCGCCTCGACGGCGTCCGCGTCCACGGAGTCCACGTGGTCGGTGCGCCCGTGGTGCACGGCCACGACCGCGTCGGTGGGGCTGAGCGCGGAGATCAGCTCGGGGGACGTCTCGCCGATGAGGACGACGCCGTCGAAGACCCGCCCGCGGGAGGCGAGCAGCGTGGCGATGCGTTCCGGGCGGTGGTGCGTCGGCTCGACGGCGGCCTGCAGGCCACGGCGGTAGAGCTCGGAGACGATCGCCTCGGTGAGCATGGACAGGTACGGCCGGCGCAGCTCGGAGACGCCCACGCCGATCACACCGGTGCGGCCGGTGCGCAGGGTGCGGGCGCTGCCGTTGGGCACCCACGCCAGCTCGGCGATCGCCGTGCGGACACGGCGCACCACCTCGGGACGCGTGTGCGGCTCGAGGTTGACTACGCGGGAGACGGTCTTGAGGGACACCCCTGCCAGCGCGGCGACGTCGCGCATCGTGGCTGCCATGCGTCCATGGTAGGGGCGCTGGCCGCGCATCTGGGACGAACTGGGCCCGGGGCCCAGACATCAGCCGGCTTCGTCGCGCGTCTCGCGCAGGTGCTCGATCGCCGCTTCCACGTCGGGGTCGTCGAGGCGCTCGACCACCTCTTCCTCCTCCTTGATCTGCTCCGGCGTCGCCTGCATGTCGGCTTCGCGCTCCTTCTCGTCGGTCACCTCGGGCTCGGGGATGTAGCTCGGGATGAAGGCGGGTCCAGATCCTCCGGCGTTGCTCGTCATGGTGACCTCCTGGGTGGCGTCGTCGCGAACAGTCGGGCACTTCCATCTTCGTCCACGGGCGCGAGTTGCACGCGCTGACGCGGACACGGCCGTCGGTGCGGCCTGAGGGACGCGGGCTGCCCAAACTGTTAGCGTTCACATACCCTTCGTCTCAAGGAGCTTGATCGCATGGCAAAGACGCCGTCACCCCGCCCGCCGCTGGGTTGGAACAGCTGGGACTGCTACGGCACCACGGTCACCGAGGCCGAGGTCCTGGCCAACGCCGAGTTCATGGCGGCCCACCTTCTGCCCTTCGGCTGGGACACCGTGGTCGTGGACATCGACTGGTCAGACCCCACAGCACGCTCGCACGGCTACAACGACGGAGCCCCGCTCACCGTCGACGCCCATGGCCGGCTGCTGCCTGACCCAGAGCGCTTCCCGAGCTCGGCCGGTGGCGCCGGGTTCGCCCCGCTCGCCGCCGCGGTCCACGCCCTCGGTCTGAAGTTCGGCATCCACGTCATGCGCGGGATCCCGCGGCTGGCGACCGCCGCGGACGCACCGGTCCTCGGCACCTCGCACACCGCCGACGAGGTCGCGGATCGTGAGAACCGGTGCGAGTGGAACCCGCACATGGACGGCCTGGCACACACCCACCCCGGCGCCCAGGCCTACTACGACTCGATCGTCGCCCTCTACGCCGAGTGGGGGGTCGACTTCATCAAGGCCGACGACATGCTCTGGCCGTACCAGGGCGCCGACATCGAGGCGTTCTCCCTGGCGATCGAGCGGTCGGGTCGCCCGATGGGCCTGTCCCTGTCCCCCGGGCGCGACCTGTCCCTGACCCGGTTGGACCACCTGCGCGAGCACGCCACGATGTGGCGCATCTGCGACGACCTGTGGGACACCTGGTCCGACGTCGAGGCGAACTTCGCGCGCTTCGCCCGCTGGGCGCCGGTCGCCTCCGAGCGCGGCTGGCCCGACGGCGACATGCTGCCCCTGGGCCACATCGGCATCCGCGCCGAACGCGGTGAGCCGCGCGACTCGAGGCTCACCCCGGCCGAGCGGATCACGCTCATGACGCTGTGGGTCATCGCCCGGTCCCCGCTGATGATCGGCGGCGACCTGCCGACGTCGAGCCCGGAGACCATCGCACTGTTCACCAACGCGGACGTCATGGCGGTGCTGGACTCCACGGGGTCGCGCGAGGTGTTCCGCGAGGGCGACCTGGTGCTGTGGACCGCGGACATCTCCGACGACGCCGGGTACGTGGCGGCCTTCAACCTCGGCGAGAGCGAGCTGACGGTGACGCTGGACTCGGCGAACGTCGGGATGCCAGGAGCCTTCACCGGGACCGTCCGCGAGCTGTGGACTGGTAAGGCCGTGCCGACGCGCCCGGTGACGGTCCAGAGCGACGACGCCCGCGGCGTCGCCCCCGGCAGCACCGCAATCCCGGTCACCCTCGCCCCCCACGGAGCCCACCTCCTCCACTGGCAAGCCTGACCCCCACGCCCCACCCGCCCCTCGCCAACCCGCGAGCACTCCCCGAACTCGTGAACGAACCCGCGAACTCGTGAGCCAGAGCCGTTTCCGAGAGGAAACCTGGCCCTGGCTCACGAGTTCGGCGGAGGGTTCACGAGTTCGGGGAGGGGGTGGGAGGGGCGGGAGGGGCGGGAGGGAACTACGCGAGCATCTCGCGGACGAGGGGGACGACCTTCGTGCCGTACAGCTCGATGCTGGACATGAGCTTGGAGTGGGCCATCGGACCGTTGGCGTACTTGAAGTCGAAGCGGTCCAGCTCAAGCGCCTTGACTACGCGGACGATCTTCTTCGCCACCGTCTCAGGCGACCCGATGAAGTAGGCCCCCTGTGGCCCCACCTGGGCCCGGAACTGCCCTTCGCCCATCGCCCGGCCCCCGCGCTCGAGGGCGATCTTGGAGAAGTAGTTGCCGATCAGCGGCCAGGAGTCCTCGAAGGCCTGCTCATCGGTCTCGGCGACATAGCCGGGGGCGTGCACCCCGACCGGCTGCGCAGGCTTGCCGAACTCCGTCAGCGCCCGCCGGTACAGGTCGGTGAACTGCTTGAAGGCGACCGGGTCCCCGCCGATGATCGCGAGCATGAGCGGCAGCCCGTAGCCGGCCGCGCGGATGACGCTCTCGGGGCTGCCACCGACCGCGATCCATGTCTTGAGCAGGCTGGACTCCAGGTGCGGGTACACATCCAGGCCGTCGACCGGCGGGCGCACCGTCCCAGCCCAGCGGACCGGCTGTTGCTCGCGGATCTTCATGAAGAGGTCGAGCTTCTCCTCGAAGAGCTCGTTGTACTGGTCGAGGTCGTAGCCGAACAGCGGGAAGGACTCGATGAACGAGCCGCGGCCCAGGATCACCTCGGCCCGCCCCCTGGAGATCGCGTCGATCGTGGAGAAGCGCTGGAACACCCGGATCGGGTCGTCCGAGCTGAGCACGGTGACCGCGGACCCGACGTGGATGCGCTCGGTCTGCGCAGCGATGGCGGTGAGCACGACGTCGGGTGTGGAGATCGCGTAGTCGGGGCGGTGGTGCTCGCCGATCCCGATGAAGTCGAGGCCCACCTGGTCTGCCAGGACGCCCTCGGCGACGACGTTGCGGATCACCTCGGCGTGGGTGTGCGGGGTGCCGTCGTCGGCCACGGTGACGTCGCCGAAGGTGTCGATGCCGAACTCAAGTGCGCTCATGGGGGTCTCCTACCGCTCGAGCCAAGTAATTGATGCTTCAACTAACCTCACTGTAGCGGGCTTTGTTCCATCCCGCACAGACGTCACCCGGCCGCACCCTCGAGATTGGTCCGGCCGCGGCCGACATCTACAG
This sequence comes from Sanguibacter suarezii NBRC 16159, assembly GCF_001552735.1. Classification (GTDB taxonomy): domain Bacteria; phylum Actinomycetota; class Actinomycetes; order Actinomycetales; family Cellulomonadaceae; genus Sanguibacter; species Sanguibacter suarezii. The sequence continues at coordinate 9,137 of NZ_BCRT01000005.1, read as the reverse complement.
TGGACCCGGCCCCGCCGGCGCGTCCGGGCAGGTCATCCCCTCTCCACCCGACGTCGGGCATCAGCAGCACAGCTGCGCCCGGACCGGCCCGCACCCAGCCCCACCAGCCCTGAAGGACGTCATGTCTGCAGCTCGCCCCCGTACACCTCGCGGCCCCGCCTTCTGGACCGGCCTCGGCGGGCTGGGACTCGTCACCATCATCGGCGCCGCGACCAGCGTGGGCGCGGCGATCATGTGCGCCGCTCTCTACCTGGCTGTCACCTTCATCGTCGCGGCCGTCCGCGGACACTCCTGGCTCGGGCGCACCACGCGCCGCGCCTCGACCGCCGCGATCGCCCTCTGCACGGCCGTCGCGATCGCCGGGGCGAGCGCCATGCCCCCGGCCGCCACGCCGTCGGCCAGCCCGACGCCGTCCGCCACCGCGAGCGCGACCCCCAGCCCGACGCCGGAGCCCACGACCGAGGTCATCGACGGCGACCAGCCGGTCACCGGCGTGGAGGACCTCGCCGCTCCCGAGCTGCCCGGCCAGGTCGACGTCGCCGCGGTCGCCCAGCACGCCACCCCGCAGACGGCGCTGGCAGCGGCGACGCTGCTCACGGTCAAGGGCCGCGCGCCCAAGACCGGCTACGACCGGGCGAACTTCGGCGCCCGTTGGGCCGACGTCGACCACAACGGCTGCGACACCCGCAACGACATCCTCGCCCGCGACCTCACCGGCCTGACCTACAAGCCCGGCACCAAGGACTGCGTCGTGCTCACCGGGACCTTCGCCGACCCGTACTCGGGGACGACCATCGCCTTCCAGCGCGGGGACAAGACGTCGAGCGCGGTGCAGATCGACCACGTCATCGCCCTGTCCGACGCCTGGCAGAAGGGCGCTCAGGGCTGGGACGCCTCCACGCGCGAGAAGTTCGCCAACGACCCGCTCAACCTGCTCGCCGCTGATGGTCCACTCAACGCGCAGAAGGGCGACGGCGACACCGCGACGTGGCTGCCGCCGAACAACGCCTTCCGCTGCACCTACGTCGCCCGCCAGGTCGGGGTGAAGTACACCTACGGGCTGTGGGTCACCGAGGCCGAGCAGAACGCCATGGTCGCGGTGCTGTCCACCTGCCCCGACGAGCCGCTGCCCGCCGGCTCGACGGTCCCCGAGGCCCCGGTCGTGGCCCCCGAGCCCGCACCGGTCGTCACGACGCCAGCCCCCGCTCCGGTTCCTGTCCCTGCGCCCGCTCCGGCTCCCGCTCCCGCACCGGCCCCGGTCCCCGCCCCTGCACCGGCACCGGCACCGGAGGCTCCTGCGTCGGTCTACTACAAGAACTGCACCGCAGCCCGTGAGGCAGGCGCCGCCCCCGTCCACCGCGGCGACCCCGGCTACGCCAAGCACCTCGACCGCGACGACGACGGCGTCGGCTGCGAGTAGCCACCGCCCCCTCCCGCCGAGGGCGTGCTTTTCGTGGGCGTGCGCGACTTTGATGTCACGCACTGCAACGGAAGGCACGCACTCGGCGCGCTGCGCCGGGCACGAGCCCGACGACGGGGCCGGGCCGTCGGGCGACGCGGCCGGCCGACCGGGTGAGGTTCGCGGCCGCAGGGCTCGCCGCCACAGGAAATCAAGGCTCGGCCAGGACCTTGGCCCTCTCAGCGGAGGTTTCTCGACGAGACGATGAGTCCATCAGATCGACCTCATGGAGGAGGACATCATGACCAGGGCTCTCGTCGTCGGCGGCACCGGACTGCTCGGCTACCACACCACTCTTGAACTGCTGGCTCGCGGCTACGAGGTGACATCGTTGTCCCTCCCGCCCATGCCTGTGGAGGACCTGTTCCCGGACGAGGTGGAGAACCTCCTCGCCGACGTCAACGCCCTCACCGATGACGAGCTCAGCGCGCTCCTCGCCGGCAAGCACGCGATCATCTACGCCGCCGGAGCTGACGAGCGGATCACCCCGCCCGCCCCCGCTGCCCGCTTCTTCTACGAACAGAACGTCCTGCCGGTCCAGCGCATCGTGCGCCTGGCCCGTGCGGCCGGGGTCAAGAAGTTCGTCTTGTTCAACAGCTACACCGCCGAGTTCGCCGAGCTGTGGCCCGACCTCGGCTACCGCACCCGCAACGGCTACCCGCGCACCCGCCTGGCCCAGGAGGAGGTCGCCTACCTCGAGGGCGACGGCGCCATGGACGTCACCTCGCTGCGCCTCCCGTACATCTTCGGCACCATGCCCGGGCGCACTCCCCTGTGGCAGATGTTCATCGACATCGTCCGCGGTCAGCGGGACATGATCCCGGTGCAGCAGGGCGCGACGTCGTCGGTCACGGTCACCCAGGTGGCGCAGGCCGCAGTCGGAGCCATGGAGCAGGGCGAGCACGGCGGCCGGTACCCGATCAACGGCTACGACCTCAGCTACGCCGAGTTCCACCGCCTCATCTGCGAGGCCCTGGGCCGCGACACCTGCGCCGTGACCTGCGTGCCCTTCGAGGCCCTCGCCCCGACCATGGAGAAGCTCGACGCCCAGGCCGCCGAGGCCGGCGTCGAGCACGGGATCCACCTCATCGACAGCGCCCTGTTCAGCGAGCGCCAGGCGGTCAGCGACCCGGCCCCCACCATGGCCGCCCTCGGCTACCTGCCCGACGACGTCCCGGCCGCCATCCGCGAGACCCTCGCCTACTGCCTCGCCCGCGAGGCCGCGGCAGAGCCCCAGGCCGACTGACCCCAGCGCCAAGCATCCGCCACCCCCTGCCGGACGGCCCGACCTGACCGGTCCCCGGCCAGCCACCCGGCCGGACCCCCGGCCGGCCCCCCGGCCGGCCCCCCGGCCGAGTCCCGACGGGACGTGCTCTTGACGACGGAGCGTGCGTTCAACAGCACGCCCCGACGTCAAGAGCACGTCCCGTCGGAGGCAGTCCAGGCCGAGCGACCGGCTGGCCCGGGAGCTGGGCTGGTCGGGCCGAGCCGGCTCCCGGGCTGGTCGGGCCTTAGTTCACGTCCCGGCGGCGGAACACGACGGCGGCGACGGCCACCAGCACGACGAGGACGACCGAGAGGGTCACCACTCCGCTGGTGAGGGAGACCTGCTGCTCGATGCCACTGCACGTCTGCCCTCCGTCCGGGTTCGGCTCGCAGACTGACGTCCAGTAGGAGGTCCCACCTTCCAGGACCGCCTGCAGGTTGAGGGCGAGCAACCGCGGCCGCAGGCCGTCGAACAGGGTCCCGATGATGCCTTCGACCACGATGGCGTAGCCGACGATAATGCCGATGGCAGCTGCCGTGTGCCGCACGATCGTCCCCATCGCGACCCCCAGCACCGCGAAGCCGGCGGTCAGCAGCACGAGCCGGACCCCGCTGTCACCCACGTCGCGCCAGGTCTCGCTGGTCACGGTCCCCACGTTGTCGTTGAGCCCGTAGACCAGCCATGTGCCGCCCAGCAGCAGCGCGCCGGTGACCAGCGCGATCGGGATCACGGAGATGCCGGAGGCGCCCACCTTCGATCCATACACGCGGCCGCGGCGCGGCTCGAAGGTCAGCCAGTTGCCGATCGCACCGCTGGAGAACTCAGCGGCGATGAAGCTCACTCCCATCGCGAAGGCCCCGAAGACCATGAGGAAGCCGATACCCGGGAGGATCCGTGCAGCGGCGTCGGCGAAGGGGGGCGGTCCGTACATCCAGCTCGCAAGGTCGCCAGGCCCGCCCTCCTCGCAGCTGTAGTCGACCGACGGGTTGAGCTCCCGGTCGGCGGCCTCGAGCTCTTGGCAGTCCGCGATGTACTCGTCCTTGTTCTCTTCCCAGTCGCGGACGGCGATGTCGTAGTCCTGCTGGATCTGTGCCATCTCAGCATCGGAGATCGGGACAGAGTTCCGCCAGGAACCAAAGATCGTCACGAGCACCACCGCGAGGATCCCCAGCACTGCCAGCTGGTTCACCCGGCGACTCCGGAATCGGGTCAGCTCGACCCTGAGCAGGCGCATCATCGCTTCTCTCCCTTACGCGTGCGGCGGCCAGCTTGCCCTGCCCCGACGAGTGCGGCTCCATCATCGACGCCCTCCCCGGTGACGATGTGCGTCCCCGGGCCCTGCCCGGCGGTGAGCTCGAGGAACACCGACTCGAGCCCGGCGCGCACCGGCACCAGCTCGTTGACGTAGAGCTCGTGGTGGGCGAGGCGCCGGGTGATGTCGGCCGGATCGCTCGCGCCGTCGACCACGAGCATGCCGCCGTCGGCTCGGACGGCCAGACCTGCTTCCAGCAGGACCTGACGGGCGGTGATCGGGTCGGCGACGCCGACCCGGACGGTCGTCGACGTGCCGGCGATGAGGTCGGCGACACGGCCGCTCGCGAGCAGGGTGCCCCGGCCGATGATCGAGACGGTGTCGGCCACCTGCTCGACCTCGGCGAGGATGTGGCTGCTCACCAGGACGGTCTTGCCGCGCTCGGCGAGGGAGCGCATGGTCGTGCGGATCTCGCGGATGCCCGCGGGGTCGAGGCCGTTGGTCGGCTCGTCGAAGATCAGCAGGTCCGGGTCCTTGAGCAGGGTGGCCGCGATGGCTAGGCGCTGCTTCATGCCGAGGGAGTAGGTGCGGAACTTGTCCTTGGCGCGGTCAGAGAGTCCCACCTCCTCGAGCACCTTGGAGACGTCGGCCGACGAGACGCCGATCGCACCGGCGAGCAGGTCGAGGTTCTTGCGGGCAGAGAAGTTCGGGAAGAACTTCGGCTGCTCGACGATCGCGCCCACCCGCGCGACGACGTCGGGCAGGGCCTTGGGGACCTCCTGGCCGAAGATCGTCATGGTCCCGGAGTCTGCGCGGATGAGGCCGAGCAGCATCCGGATCGACGTCGTCTTGCCCGAGCCGTTGGGACCGAGGAAGCCGTGCACACCGCCGAGCGGAACGTCCAGGTCCAGTCCCTGCACAGCGACCTGACGGCCGTGCCGGGAGCGGTAGGTCTTGCGGAGCCCGCGCGTGCAGACGGCCAGCGAGGCTGGGTCGACGTCGGGTGGAGCGGTTGCGGTTGTCATGCATATCCCCTGATCACGCGTGCGTATGAGGCCTTCGCACGCCGCATCGACGCGCCAGGGGGAGCCTATAGGTCCCGTTACGCTGCTGTCTGTAGTCCTGTGGGCTGAATTCGCGTGCCGTCCAGGCACTGCGCCTCTTCCACGCCGATCACAGCCCGGCTGTCGAGGCTGTGCGCGTCTGAGCCACCTGAGCCACCTGAGCCACCTGAGCCACCTGAGCCACCACGATCCAGCCTCGGGGGGCGTCGAGCCTGATGTGTCCCCCGGGGCCTTCTCCTTCCACCGTCGCGCGGCGTTTGTTAACGTTCACTTCACTGTTCACGACTCAGCAAGGACGCCCCGTGACCCACCCCACGCACATCGCCGTGCCAACAACCCCCACGGCGCCCACCCCCTACGCCGGCTACCTCATGGTCGGCCACTCCGACGAGACGCACCAGATCCACGCGATGCTCTCCGAAGGCAGCGACCCCACCCGCTGGACCGCCCTCAACGACGGCCACGGGATCGTCACCTCGACCATGGGCGAGGAGGGCATCCGCGACCCCCACCTGGTCCGCTCCCCCGAGGGCACCTACTACCTCCTGGGCACCGACCTCGACATCCGCCGCACCGAGCGCCCGGGCATGCAGGGCAGCTTCTGGGACTGGCTCGGCCGCCACGGCAGCCGCTCGATCAACATCTGGGAGTCGACCGACCTCGTGACCTGGAGCCCCCAGCGCCAGGTGGAGGTCTCCCCGCCCACGGCAGGCATGGCCTGGGCCCCCACAGCCGTGTGGGACGCCGCCGTCGAGGCCTTCCTCGTCATCTGGTCCGCCCGCATCTACGCCGACGACGACCCCGCCCACGAGCGCGAGGGCGTGCACCGCCTGCTCGCCAGCCACACCCGCGACTTCCGCACCTTCACGGACCCCGTCGACTGGGGGCACCCCACCCGGTCCACCATCGACGCCCTCGTCGTCGCGGTCGACGGCGCAGGCACCGCCGTGGCGCCGGGCGCCGCCCCGGCCGTCGGTGAGCTCAGCTACCTCCGCTTCATCAAGGACGAGGCCGCCGGGATCGTCTTCGCCGAGCGCTCGGGCGACCTGCACGCCGCCTCCTGGGAGCCGGTCTCCGCCTCGGTGACCGCCGGCACGGAGACCGGGATCGTGGAGGGCCCGCTCGCCTTCCAGTCCTTCACCGACGGCGCGTGGCACCTCTGGGTCGACGAGTACACCGGCGCCGACCGCGGCTACGTCCCCTTCCGCGCCGCCTCCCCCGACGTCGAGCGCTGGGAACCGGTCCACGACTACTCCTTCCCCGGGAAGGTCAAGCACGGCACCGTCATCGCCCTGTCCGAGGAGGAGTACGCGCGCCTGCGAGAGTGAGCAGATCAACATCGCCCACGCCTCGAACAGCGGGATCCCGCCGAATCCCTGGTCATGCCACCGCGCGTCGCGACGCAGAGCCGCCGCGACGCGCGGGGTCGAACACCGTGTGTAGTTCACCCGGCGCCTGCACCACTACTCTGGGGTCCGTGGAGTCTGAGTGGTTCGCTGCGGCGACGAGAAGCAGCGTGATGGGTACTGCCGTGATGCAGTTCCCCTGGGAGACGACGCCCATCGGCCCGATGAGCACCTGGCCGCCTTCCCTGCGCCAGGCCGTCAAGCTCTGCTACAGCACCCGCTTCCCGGTGATGATCGCCTGGGGCCCTGAGCTGACCATGATCTACAACGACGCCTACCGCGACATGCTCGGCACCGACAAGCGCCTCATCGCGCTCGGCGCCTCGGTGCGGCGCGTCTGGGAAGAGGTCTGGGACGACATCGAGCCGTACTTCGACGCCGTCGTCACGAACGCCCAGCCCACCTGGGCCGTGGACGCTCCGCTGGTCGTCAACCGCTCCTCCTTCGAGGAAGAGACCTACTTCACCTTCTCCTACAGCCCGCTCTTCGACGAGGCAGGCAACGTCGCGGGCGTGCTCGACATCGCCACCGAGACCACCGAGCACGTCGTCGACCACCGCCGGCTCAAGCTCATCGACGACCTCCACGTGGCCATGGCCGACCACCGCGGAGACCCCACCTCGCTGGCCACTCTCGTCGTCGACGTGCTCACGGGGAGCCCGGACATCAACCGGTGCGCCTTCTACCTCGACACCGACGACGGCCTGGTGCTCGCCGCCACGAGCGACCCGACCCTCATCGACGACGTCGGCCTCGACACCGTCGAGCGGGTGCTGGCGTCACGTGAGCCCGCCGTCACCAGCCCCATCCTCACCGCCCCCCTGGCCCGGCCGCACGACGACTCCGCCGCCGGGGTCCTGGTGCTCGAGGGCAACCTGCTCCGGCCCTTCGACGCGGCCCAGCGGTCCTTCCTCATGGTCGCGTCCTCGGCGGTCGGAGCGGCGCTCAGCGCCATCCTCGTCCAGCAGTCCTGGGTCGACTACCTGCGCACCCGCGCCGAGCTCTCCGAGCTGCGGGCCCAGCGCGTGCGCGAGTCCTCCCTGACGCTGCAGCAGTCGATGCTCACCCCGCCGCCGAGCCCCAAGGACCTCAGCATCGCGGTGCGCTACCAGCCGGCGGCCGAGGAGCTGCAGATCGGCGGCGACTGGTACGACGCCTTCGAGACCCCGGCCGGGGCCACCATGCTCGTCATCGGTGACGTCACCGGGCACGACCACCACGCGGCCGCCGCGATGGGTCAGCTGCGCGGGCTCATCCGCGCCATCGCCTACGACACCGACCTCAGCCCGGCGCGCGTGCTGGAACGCACCGACCGTGCGATCAGCGGTCTCCGGCTGGGCTCGGCGACCATGGCCACCACCGTCGTGGTGCGGATCGACCCCGTCACCGCGAACGGCACCCACCGGATCCAGTGGTCCAACGCGGGCCACCCTCCGCCGGTGGTGGTGCGCCGCGACGGCGAGGTCGAGCCGTTGCGCACCGCGAACGACCTCCTGCTGGGCATCACCGCGGTGGACCGCGTGGACCACACCACGACCCTCAGCACCGGGGACACCCTCTTCCTCTACACCGACGGCCTCATCGAGCGCCGCGGCCAGCCGATGTCGGAGAGCCTCGCGCGCCTCCTGGAGGCGCTCGTCGGTGCGCACCGTCTGACGCTGGACGAGGTGTGCGAGCACGTGCTCTCGCTGCTCGCACCGGGAGCCGACGCCGACGACGACGTCGCGCTCGTGCTGCTGCGCCCGGCCCCCGGTACGGCGTCGGTCCCGGCCCCTGACCGCGGCATGCTGCTATCCGCAGGCCAGGCCTGAGGTCAGCGCGGCGAGGTTCGCCCGCATGATCGTGAAGTAGTCGCCCGAGGCGTCCGTGTGCCCTTCGAGGGGGTCCAGGACGGCGGCGTTCACACCCAGGTCCTCGGCGAGCACGGTGGTCACCTTCGGGCTGACGAGCACCTCGAAGTAGAGCGTGCGCACCCCGTCCCGCTCGACGACGGCGCGCACCTCGCGCAGCCGGGCAGGCGCCGGCTCGGCGTCGGGGTTGATCCCCGAGATGCCGACCTGGTGCAGGTCGTAGCGCTGGGCGAGGTAGCCGAAGGCCTCGTGCGAGGTCACCAGGGTGGCTCCGGTGCAGTGCGCCAGGCCCTCGGAGAACTCCGTGTCCAGCTCGCCCAGGCGTCGGTCCAGCTCAGCCGCGCGTCCGGCGTACTGCGCGGCGCCGGCCGGGTCGATCCGCCCCAGCTCCTCGGAGATCTCGTGGCCCAGGGCTGCCATCCGGGCAGGGTCCAGCCAGAAGTGGGGGTCCAGGTCGGTGGCCGCGAGGCTCTCCCCGTCGAGCTGGCTGACGGCGTCGACCACGTGCTCGGGCTGGAGCTGGGCCACCGCCTCGTCGGTGGCCGCCTGCATGCCGGACAGCACGACGACGAGGTCCGCCTGCCCGATGCTCCGCACCGCCGCGGGCGAGAGCTCGAGGTCGTGCGGCTCCGCACCGGGCGGGGTGAGGCTGGAGACGGTGACCCGGTCCCCGCCGATCTCCTGAGCGGCGAACTGGAGCGGGTAGAAGGAGGCGAGGACGTCGATCGTGCCGGCGTCGCTCGAGGCATCGCTCGCGGCGGCCCTCGCGTCGACGCCGGTGGGCTGCGCCGGGCTGGCGCAGGCCGAGAGCAGCGCGAGCGCGGCGACGGCGGCCGCCA
>NZ_BCRT01000004.1 GCF_001552735.1 Sanguibacter suarezii NBRC 16159 | reverse complement strand
GGCGGCCGCCGCGAGCGCCCGGCGCGTGGCCGGACGCTCGCGGCGACCTGGTGCGTGGCCCCTCACGCCCCCGAGACCCCGGTCAGCTCGTTCGGGGTGACGGTGAGCACGGCACTGTTCCACACGTCGCCGGTCTCGATGTCCACGGCGTAGATCGTCGAGGTCGCCGGGTCGGTGATGTACGCCGAGCCGTCGAGGACGGTGAGCGTGGGGCGCGGCTTCTGCCAGTCCTCAGGCTCTTCCCACGCCCCCATGACCGGCACGGAGCGCGTGATCGTGGCGGTCTCAGGGTCGATCACGTGCAGCTGTCCGTCGGTTCCCAGGACGAGCGCCTCACCGGCGTCACCACGGCCCAGGGAGCGGAAGGTGTAGCTGGCGGGGAGGTCGACGAGGGTGAGCTCGGCGGTGCGGGTGTCGATGAGGGAGATGCGGGTGGGGCGCTCGAGCGTGGCCTCGGCGTCGGACTTGTAGTCGCCGAGGACGATCGGGGAGGCGTCGCTGCCGGCCTGGTTGCCGATGCGGCCGTAGGCGTCGGGGCTGGTCACCTTGGAGATGACGCCGCCGGCGTAGACGAGCGCGCCGTCCTGGCAGCCGATCACCACGGCCTCGTCGGCGGCGACCGCCTCGCCGTGCACGCCGGGGCACTGGTCGCTGCTGGCGATCTCGGCGTCGCTCGCGTCGAGCACCCGGATGCCGGTGCGGGCGTCCTCGGTGCCCTCGGAGACGAGCAGGCTCCCGTCGGAGAGCTCGACGGCCACGCCGTGGTGGGCGGACGGCGTCGTGTGCTCGCGCGTCTCGCGGTCGGCGTGGGCCACCTCGGCGGAGTCGAAGACGACGACCTCGCCGGTCCCGTCGTCGAAGAGGGCCGTGCGGCCCTCGTGCACGACGACGTGCCCCGGCTTGGTCGCGGCGAAGGTCACGTCCGTGAGCTCGGGGGTGGCGGTGTAGTAGTGGGAGTGGTCGCCGTGCGGCTCGGCCCAGGTTCCGGCGTCGAGCAGCTGGAAGCCGCCGGAGGTGGAGACCAGGACGGAGCGGCCGTCGCCGACGGGGTTGATCCGGTTGAAGCCGGCGAGGTCGATGGACTCGACGAGCTCGAGCGTCGTGGCGTCGAGCACCTGGACGCCGCCGTCGTAGGTGATGACCAGGCGCGGGGTGACGGTGGCCGCCTCGGCTGCGTCGGGGCTCGCGTGCTCGTCGTGGTCGTGGTCGTGCTCCTCCGTGGCGGCGGCCGACGTGGACGGCGTGGAGGCCGCGGGCGTCGAGGAGCATCCGGCGAGCAGCACGAGCGGGAGGGCGAGCCCGAGCGCGACGGAGCGCAGCGGGGCGGGACGGGTAGCGGTGGTGAGAGACATGAGGTGGACGGGCGACCGGCTGCGGGCGCAGCGGTGCCCTCTCCTTTCGGTGGGACGACAAGGGGCTGAAGAGCCGTCGCCACCCTAACAGGGAGTGGTAACCATTCTCATTAAGGCTCCAACAAGCCTCTGGCCAGGGGAGAAACAGCTGTGCCCGGCTGGGGTGGTGACCACCCCGGCCGGGCACAGACTCACGTCACGCGCGCCTCACGGCGCATCAGGTCACGTCACTGCATCTGCGAGAACTCCGCCGTCGCCGGGTCCGCCCCGAGCCGGTTGCCGGACTCCAGAGCGTCGATCCGAGCGATCTCCTCCGCGCGCAGGTCCAGCCCGAGGAGATCGAGGTTGGCCGCGATCCGCTCGGGGGTGTTCGACTTCGGGATGACGATGGTCCCCTTCTGCAGGTGCCAGCGCAGCACCACCTGGGCCGGGGTCACCCCGTGCGCGAGCGCGATGTCCCCCACAGCCTCCGACCCGAGGTCAGCGCCCCGGCCCAGCGGGCTGTACGCCTCCACGGCGATCCCGGCGTCGCGGGAGGCAGCTGCGGTCGCGGTGTTCTGGAAGGTCGGGTGGATCTCGATCTGGTTGACGGCCGGGACCACCTCGGCGCTCTTGAGCAGCGTCGCCAGGTGCTCGGGGAGGAAGTTCGAGACGCCGATGGCCCGCACCGCGCCGTCGGCCAGCAGCTTCTCGAAGGCGCGCCACGTCTCGACGTAGAGCCCGCGCGCCGGCGAGGGCCAGTGGATGAGGTAGAGGTCGACCACGTCGAGGTCCAGGGCGGCCCTGCTGGCCTCGAAGGCCGCGAGGGTGGACTCGTAGCCCTGGTCGCCGTTGCGCAGCTTGGTCGTGACGAAGACGTCCTCGCGGGGCAGCCCGGCAGCCTTGATGGCAGCGCCGACGCCGGCCTCGTTGTAGTAGCCGGCAGCGGTGTCGATGTGGCGGTAGCCGACCTCGAGGGCCGACTCGACGGCCTGCTGAGTCTCGTCCGGGGCGATCTGGAAGGTGCCGAACCCGACCTGCGGGATCCTCACGTCGTTGTTGAGGGTGATGGAGGGAATGAGTTCTGTCATCCATCCACAGTAGATTGCTCAGGTGAGCACACCACTTCCCGACGTCGACCGGCGCGTCCCCCAGACGCAGCCCAGCCCCTTCGTCATCCGCCCCGCGCGCACCGAGGACCCCGCCGAGGTGGCCCGGCTCTACGAGATCTGCCTGCGCACCGGGTCCGACGGCGCGGACGCGTCCGCCCTGACCACGGAGCCGAACCTGCTCGGCGAGATCTACCTGGGCGCGTACCTGCGCTTCACCCCCGAGCTCGCCTTCGTCCTGGTGGACACGCGCCTGCCGGGCGCTGAGGGGGTCGTCGGCTACGTCATCGGCACCGCGGACACCGCCGCCTTCGAGGCCGTGCTGGACCGTGAGTGGTGGCCGCACCTGCGCGAGCGCTACCCGCTGGGCACCTTCCCCGAGGGGTCCTACGACGCGAACCTCGTCGCGAACATCCACGGTGAGCACCACAGCGACCCGGCGGTCCTCGAGCGCTACCCCGCTCACCTGCACATCGACCTGCTCCCGGGTGGCCAGGGCGGCGGCAACGGCCGCCGGATGCTCACCACGCTCTTCGACGCGCTGCGCGCCGCCGGCGCCCCCGGGGTGCACCTCGGCGTCTCCACGACCAACACCCAGGCGACCGGCTTCTACGCCCACATCGGCTTCACCCCGCTGTCCGACGACGGCTCGCTGCTCGGCCTGGACCTCTCGCCCGGGCGCGACTGACCTCGTCGCGCCGGCCACCCGGCCTGCCCGCCCGACCCCGGGCACCCGCTCGACCGCCAGCCGGCCTCACGCTCCACCCCTCGAACGACCCGCCCTGCCTGATCAACCCGCTGGCCTGGGAGGCCCCCTGTGTTTCTGCTCGACGACGTCCTGATCTCCAGCGCGAGCGACCTCACCCTGGCCTCGACCTGCGAGTTCGCCCTGCTGCGCACCCTCGACCGGCGCCTCGGCCGGGTGACCGACGGACCGGTCACCGACTCCGCCGACGCCATGCTCGAGCGCACCGCCGAGCTCGGACTGGCCCACGAGGCCCGGGTGCTCGCCGGCTACGTCGAGCAGTTCGGCCGTCACGTCCCGCCCACCCCCGGCGCGCCCGCCAGCGCGGGCCCCACCGGCGGCGTCGTGCACCTGGGGAGCACGTGGGATGCCGCCGAGGACCTGCGGGCCGCCCACGACCGCACCCTGGCGTACCTGCGGTCCGGGGTCGACGTCGTGGCCCAGGGCACGCTCTTCGACGGCCGCTTCCTGGGCCGACCGGACTTCCTCGTGCGGACCCCGGCGGCTGAGACCACCGCCGAGACCGTCCCCGCGACCACAGCCGAGATCGCCGTCGTCGACGCCAAGCTCGCCCGGCGCGCCAAGGTCACCGCGCTGCTCCAGCTCGCTGCCTACGCCGACCAGCTGCTCGCGGCCGGCGTGCCGGTCGCCCCGCGGCTGCGCCTGGTGCTGGGCGACACGTCCTTCACCGAGCACGCCCTGAGCGACATCCTGCCGGTCTACCGCGAGCGCCGGGCCCGCCTGGAGCTGCTGCTGGACACCCACCGCGCCGGCTCCGAGCCGGTGGCCTGGGACGACGCCCGCTACCTGGCCTGCGGCACCTGCGCTGACTGCCGCTCCGAGGTCGCCGCCCACCGTGACCCGCTGCTCGTCGCCGGTCTCACCGTGGCCCAGCGCACCCGCCTGCGCGACGCCGGCCTCACCACCATCGACGCCCTCGCCGCCTCCACCGGGCCGGTCCCCGGCATGCCCGCCCGCACCCTGACGACGCTGCGCGAGCAGGCCGCGCTGCAGGTGGCCCAGGACGCCCGCCCGCTCCGGGCCGACGGCCGCCCGGACGTCCAGGCTGTCGTCTTCGCGACCGGCGCCCTCGCCGCGCTGCCCGCCCCGGACGCCGGTGACCTCTTCTTCGACTTCGAGGGCGACCCGTTGTGGGCCGAGCCGGGCTCGAGCGACTGGGGCCTGGAGTACCTCTTCGGCCTGCACGACGCCGACTCCCCGGACGGCACCCCGGGCGCCTTCCGCACCTTCTGGGCGCACGACCGCGTCCAGGAGCGTCAGGCGCTGCTGGACTTCTTCGCCCTGGTGGGCGAGCGACGCCGGACGAACCCGGGGATGCACGTCTACCACTACGCCCCCTACGAGGTGACGGCGCTGCGCCGGCTGGTGGGCCGGCACGGCGTCGGCGAGGAGGTGCTCGACGACCTGCTGCGCGAGGGCGTGCTCGTCGACCTCTACTCGACCGTGCGCCAGAGCGTGCGGGTCTCCCAGCCGTCCTACTCGATCAAGAAGCTCGAGCCGCTGTACATGGGCGACGACCTGCGCAACGAGGCCCTGGACAACGCGGCCGACTCGATCACCGAGTACGCCCGCGCCTGCGCCCTGCGCGAGGCCGGCGACGACAGCGACAGCCGGGCCGTCCTCGACCTCATCGCCGACTACAACCGCTACGACTGCCTGTCCACCCTGCGGCTGCGGGACTGGCTGCTGGCCCGAGCCGCCGAGCACGACGTCACCCCTGCCGCCGCGACTGCCGACGACGGCGCGGAGGTCGAGCCGGTCGAGCTGGACCCGATGGTCGAGGCCTTCACCGAGCTGGCCGGGCCGGCCGCCGCCGCACCGCGCGCCGACCGGTCCGACGACGACCAGGCGCTGCTCATGCTCGGCGCCGCCCTGGGCTACCACCGCCGTGGGGACAAGCCGTTCTGGTGGGAGCACTTCGACCGGCTGACCGCCCCGGTCGACGAGTGGGCGGCCACCCGCGACGTCCTCGTGGCCGAGGAGGTCCGCCTGGAGCGCGACTGGTACAAGGAGGACAACCAGCGGTCGCTGCGCCGCGAGCTCACGCTCGTCGGGCGCCTGGCTGACGGCAGCACGCTGGCCGCCGGGTCGGGCGTGTGGTGCATCTACGACGCGCCGCTGCCGGCCGGCCTGGAGGCGCCCGCCGGCGCCGTCCGCCAGGTCAGCGGCAGCTCGACCGTGCTGTCCGTCGGCGTGGACGAGGCGGGCCGCGACGTCGTCCGGGTGGAGGAGGTCCTCAAGAAGGACGTCGACCCCTACGCCGAGCTGCCGATGGCCGTCGGTCCCGGTCGCCCGGTGCCCACCGGGCTCGTCGAGGGCGCCGTCCGCGAGCTCGCGCAGGTGGCGCTGCGCACCCTGGAGTCTGCGTCCGGAAACTTCCCGGCCCAGTCCGCCCTCGACCTGCTGCGCCGGATGCCCCCGCAGATGCGCGAGGACGCCGACTCCCCCACCCTGCCCACGGTCGACGACGGCCGCGGTGCCTACATCTCCGCGATCACCACGGCCGTGCGCGCCCTCGACCGGTCCTACCTCGCCGTCCAGGGCCCGCCCGGGACCGGCAAGACGTACATCGGCGCCCGGGTCATCGAGCGCCTGGTGCGCAGCGGCTGGCACGTGGGGGTCGTGGCCCCCTCGCACGCCGTCGTCGAGCACATGCTCGACACGATCGTGGAGGCCGGGGTCCCCGGCTACCGCGTGGGCAAGAAGCCGGTCGACGACACCCCGCACGCCTGGACCGCGATCCCGGACAAGAAGCAGGGCCGGTTCCTCGGCGAGCACCGCGAGCACGGCTGCGTGATCGGGGGGACCGCCTGGGACTTCACCAACGTCTCGAAGATCGGGCGGCGTTCCCTCGACCTGATCGTCATCGACGAGGCGGGGCAGTTCTCCCTGGCCAACACCCTCGCGGTGTCTCTGGCCGCGCAGAACCTGCTGCTCCTCGGCGACCCTCAGCAGCTCCCGCAGGTCACCCAGGGCACCCACCCCGAGCCGGTGGACACCTCCGCCCTGGGCTGGGTCGCGCGCGGCCAGGACACCCTGCCTGCGGACCGCGGCTACTTCCTCGAGCGCAGCTGGCGGATGCACCCGGCGCTGTGCGCACCGGTCTCCCGCCTCGCCTACGCCGGCCGTCTCACCACCGAGGGCCTGACGGCGCAGCGGCACCTGGACGGGCTGGCCGCGGGCGTGCACGTCGTCGACGTCCCGCACCTCGGCCGGTCGGTCGCCTCCCCGGAGGAGGCCGCCGAGGTGGTCCGTCAGGTGCAGTCGTTGCTCGGACGGGCGTGGACCCCCGGCGGCGAGGCGCCCGTGCGCCCGCTGGGCACCGCCGACATCCTCGTGGTCGCCGGCTACAACGCCCAGCGGTCGCTCATCACCGCCGCGCTGCGAGCTGCCGGGGCGGACGGGGTCCGGGTGGGCACGGTGGACAAGTTCCAGGGTCAGGAGGCGGCCGTGGTGATCGTGTCGATGGCAGCCTCCGCGGCCGGCGACGTGCCGCGCGGCATGAGCTTCCTGCTCTCGCGCAACCGGGTCAACGTGGCGGTCTCGCGCGGGCAGTGGGCCGCGATCGTGGTGCGGTCCCCGGCACTGACGGACTTCCTGCCGTCCACCCCGGCGGCCCTCGCCGAGCTCGGTGCCTTCATCGGTCTGTGCGCGCCGCAGGACGGGCCCGCTCAGGCCCCGGGAGCCGCCACGACGGACGCCGTCTGACCTGCGAAGGACGCCCTCCCCTAGCCAAGACGGTCAGAAGCCTGTACTGTGTTCCTTGAAGTTGCTGTGCCTCTCATGTCTTTGCCGCTCAGGGTTCAACCCCGCGGATCTTGTTCTTTCAAGAGTTGACGACGGAACACCGTGACGAACGGCTTCGAATCGCGAAGCCGTCCGACTCTTGAAGGAGTATGAAATGACTGTTGGAACTGTGAAGTGGTTCAACGCTGAAAAGGGCTTCGGCTTCATCGCCCCCGAGGACGGCTCGGCTGACGTGTTCGCGCACTACTCCGCGATCGCCTCCTCCGGCTACCGCTCCCTCGACGAGAACCAGAAGGTCGAGTTCGACGTCACGCAGGGTCCCAAGGGCCCGCAGGCTGAGAACATCCGCCCCCTCTGATTTCACTCCTGCTGATCGCAGCCTCGTGCTGATGATCGCGGTCTGACATCTTTGACGAAAGCCCCGGGTCTTGTACCCGGGGCTTTCGTGTTTCTCCATGACTTTCTTCACCACGTCACCACCTGCAGCCCCCGCGCCACAGAGCACTGTCGCCTAGCGTGGGACCCACGAGCGCAACTCATCTGGTGACGCCGCATCACGTGCGACCTGCTCTCACACACGCCTCGGAGGCCCGATGAGCGCCACGCTCACCGCAGACAGCTCACGCCCAGCCGGGGACTCACCCCGCCAACGCCAGGTAACCGACTTCGCCGAGATCTCCGGCCTCATCCAGGCCGCCGGCCTGATGCGCCGCCGCTACGGCTACTACTGGGCCAAGCTCGTGGGGATGGTCGCGGTTTTCGCCGCCTTCGTCGCGGCCTTCCTGTGGATCGGCGACTCCTGGTGGCAGATGCCCATGGCTGCCCTGCTGGCGGTCATCCTCACCCAGACGGCCTTCCTCGGGCACGACGCCGCGCACCGGCAGATGTTCCGCTCCGGGCGCTGGAACGAGTGGATGAGCCTCATCGTGGCGAACCTCTTCGTGGGGCTGAGCTACGGCTGGTGGCAGAACAAGCACACCCGCCACCACGGCAACCCGAACAAGGACACCGTCGACCCGGACATCGACCTGCCGGTCCTGGCCTTCACCCCGGAGCAGGCAGCGGCCCGCACGTCGCGGTTCGGCCGCTGGTTCGCCACGCACCAGGGGTGGTTCTTCTTCCCTCTGCTCCTGCTCGAGGGCCTCGACCTGCACTACCAGGGGCTCAAGCGGGTCTTCGGCCCCGAGCGCATCGCGCACCGCTGGGCTGAGATCACCTTCCTCAGCGTCCGGCTCATCGGCTACCTCGCCCTCGTCCTGCTGGTGCTCTCCCCCGGCAAGGCCGTCGTCTTCCTCGCGATCCAGCTGGGCCTGTTCGGGCTGTACATGGGCGGTTCCTTCGCCCCGAACCACAAGGGCATGCCCATCGTCCCCAAGGACGTGAAGATCGACTTCCTGCGCCGCCAGGTGCTCATGAGCCGCAACGTCACCGGTGGCCGGTTCATCGACACCGCGCTCGGCGGGCTGAACTACCAGATCGAGCACCACCTCTTCCCGAGCATGCCGCGCCCGCACCTGCGCCTGGCCCAGCCCATCATCGAGAAGTTCTGTGCCGACAAGGGTGTGCTGTACACCCAGACGGGCCTGTTCACCTCCTACGGGATCGTCATCCGCTACCTCAACCGGGTCGGGCTGGGCGACCGGGACAACTTCACCTGCCCGCTGGTGCAGTCCTACCGCTGACCTCGCGTCGGAGGTGGGTGGCGGGGGTGGTGACCGGCTAGCCTCGGTAGTGGGAGGGCCTGCCACGCAGGTCCTCGGACTCGTCGAGACAACTGCGGAGCTGCCAAGTGGTCAATGTCGTGAGCACTCAGGTCGAGACCGCGCAGGGCACCCTGCGCGGTGTGCTGACCCCCACGGGGCTGCGCGCCTTCCGGGCGATCCCCTACGCCGAGCCGCCCGTGGGCAACCTCCGCTTCCGCGCACCCCGCCCGCCCCAGCGCTGGGCCGGCGTGCTCAACGCGATGCACCACGGTCCGGTCGCCCCGCAGCGCGTCAGCCACTACCACTCCGGCGCCGGTCCGGACACCGACCAGTCCGAGGACTGCCTCACGCTCAGCGTCCTCACCCCGCCCGACGCCGCTCCGGCAGCTCCTGAGGACACCGCCTCCGGCGGCGCGCTGCGCCCGGTGATCGTGTGGTTCCACGGCGGAGCCTTCGTCCGCGGCGCAGGGTCGGCCCCGGCCTTCGCCGGTGACGCCCTCGTCGACCGCGGCGACGTCATCATGGTCAACGTCAACTACCGCCTGGGTGCGCTCGGGTTCCTCGACTTCTCCCAGTACTCCACGCCGCAGCGGGTCTTCGAGTCGAACCTGGCCCTGCGAGACATGGTCGCGGCCCTGGAGTGGGTGCAGCAGAACATCGCAGCCTTCGGCGGCGACCCGTCGAACGTGACCATCGCCGGGGAGTCGGCTGGCGCCACCGCGGTGACCACGCTCATGTGCGTGCCGTCCGCTGCCGGGCTGTTCCACCGAGCCATCGCCCAGAGCCCGGCCGTGGGCGGGGTGTACTCCGCCGAGCGCGCGGCAGGGTGGGCGCGGGACTTCATCAACTGGCTGCACACGACCGAGAGCCTCGCCGTCGACGCCCTGCTCGGCGCTCCGCCCACCGAGCTGGTCGCCGCGGGCGAGCGCCTCATGAGGTTGACGCTGCTGGAGACGCCCGGGGCGCTGTGCATGAGCCCTGTGGTGGACGGCGACTTCCTGCCCGAGCACCCGATCGACCTGCTGACCAGCGGACGGGCGCACCCGGTGCCCCTGCTCATCGGGTCCACCAAGCACGAGGGCGCGCTGTTCGCCACGGTCCGCCCCGGTCTGCTGCCGGTCAGCGCCGAGGCCATCAACCTCATGTTCGAGATCACCGACCCCGGTGCGCAGCTCACGGTACTCTCGGCCTACCCGGGGTACCCGTCCAAGCGTGCCCGCGCCCAGCTCGTCGGCGACGCGACCTTCTGGGTGCCCGGGGTCCAGGCGGCCGAGGGGCACACCACGGTGGCGCCTACCTTCGTCTACCGCTACGACTTCACCACCCCTGCCCTCAACCTCAAGGGCCACGGCGCCACGCACGGCACCGACCTGGTTCCGGTCCTCGGCAACCTCACCTCCTCTCGCGGCCGTGCGGCCACGGTGCTCGGTGGCGCGGAGGACCTCGCTGCGGTGAGCGCCCGGATGCAGGACCACTGGTTGTCCTTCGTCCGGTCGGGGCTGGTGAGCTGGCCGGTCTACGACGACATCGACCGCCCGACGAAGATCTTCAACACGACCGACCGCCTCATCAGCGACCCCGGCCGCGAGCGTCGTCGAGCCTGGGACGGGGTCGCGACGTACCGCTGAGCCCCACGAAGGAGGGGGTCGGTCACGAGCATGGCTGAGGTCGTGATATGGAAAGTTGATGCTCGCGATACGAGATCTGCTGTTGGGGTCTAGCGCCTTTGCCCCAGATATGACTAAAGTAGGCCGCGAAGTTGCAGTGCCTCGCACGTCTTACCTGCACCGACGCGAGTCGGGGTAGTTCTTGGTCTTCAGGAGTGGACGACGAACACCGTGACGAGCGGCCTCCACAGGGGAGGTTGTTTCACAACTCTTGAAGGAGTATCAAGATGGCAGTTGGGACCGTGAAGTGGTTCAACGCAGAAAAGGGCTTCGGCTTCATCGCACCGGAGGACGGCAGCGCTGACGTGTTCGCCCACTACTCGGCGATCCAGAGCTCGGGCTACCGTTCGCTCGACGAGAACCAGAAGGTCGAGTTCGACATCACGCAGGGCCCGAAGGGCCCGCAGGCGGAGAACATCCGCCCGATCTGATCTCGCCTCGGCTAGATCCAGCCCTTCCAGGAAGCCCCGGACAGCATCGTCCGGGGCTTTCTGCATGCCCGGCCTCTTCCGGCGCGTCCCGGCGATCTTCTCGGCGCCGAGGCCTCATGACCGGCGCCGGACGGACGATGGGTGGGCGTGAGCGGTATCGAAGCGATCTCATCGCGCATCCTGGAGATCCAGTCGACAGTGGCCTCCTTCGCGGGGCGTCAGGCCCAGCCGGCGATGGGCGCCCTGACGGCTCAGGCGACCCGGTCGGCGTCGGCGACCTCCGCCCTGTCGGGGACGGCGCAGGCGTCCTCCGCGACGGCCTTCGACCTGCTCATGGCCCAGGCGACCGGCGCGACCTCCGCAGCCGCCACCCCGACCGCAGGCGCCACCCTCAACTCCGCCGGGATCCCCTCCGACCTCGCCGTCTACGGCAACGGCCAGGTCCCGGCGTCGGCCCTCGCCTCGGTCGGCACCACCGGTCACCGGTTGTGGGCTCCGGCCGCGAGCGCCTTCGAGACGTTGCTGGCCGCGGCGAAGACCGACGGCGTGGACATCGGGATCACCGACTCCTACCGCACCTACGACAGCCAGGTCGACCTCGCCGAGCGCAAGGGGCTCTACTCCGAGGGCGGTCTCGCCGCCAAGCCCGGGACGAGCGACCACGGCTGGGGACTGAGCCTGGACCTCCGCCTCGACCCCGCCGCGCTCAGCTGGATGCGGGCCAACGGTGCCACGTACGGATTCGCCGAGGACGTGCCTCGTGAGCCCTGGCACTGGACCTTCCAGGGGAACTGATGCCGAGCCGCAAGTACGCCTCAGGAGGGGCGTTATTGCAGGTCAGCAGCGGCTTCTGAGATGTTGAACGTTCATTGATGGGGAGTTCTCCCCATGCGATTCACCCCTCCACGCCTTGAACGCCTGGTGGCTCTGGTCATAGTGTCACGGGGTGATCAGACCTCAGCTCCGGACCGCGTCGGCCGCACCCGCCACGCTCGTCTCCCTGGCGCGCGTCGGTATCGCCGGGTTGTCCATGGCCTCCCTCCTCGACGCTGAGGCAGCCGTGTCCGCCGCACCGACCACCGTGCCGGACTCAGCCGCGCCCAGCCTCAGCACCGACCTCACGGTGCAGCGCGTCCGCGCCAGCGTCTAGCCTTCCCGGCCAGGCCACCACTCGGCACGCGAGCTCTACGCTGGTGCGATGAGATCTCTGTCCGAGGCCGACATCCGCCGGTCGATCGTCAACGGCTCCCGCAAGGACGCCGCGAACCTCGTCCTGCCACCCACCTTCGCAGACCTCGTCTGGGAGGACCACGACGTCCTGTCCTGGCGCGATCCCAAGCTCACCGAGCGCGGCTACCTGATCACCTGGCGCGACGACCGCCCCGTCGGGATCATCCTGCGGGTGGCGGACAGCTCAGGTCAGCGCGGACGCCCCTCCCTGTGCCAGCTCTGCCAGTCGCTGCACAGCACCGACGACGTCTCCTTGTTCAGCGCCCGACGCGCCGGG
Source organism: Sanguibacter suarezii NBRC 16159 (assembly GCF_001552735.1). GTDB lineage: Bacteria > Actinomycetota > Actinomycetes > Actinomycetales > Cellulomonadaceae > Sanguibacter > Sanguibacter suarezii. Next base: position 268,911 of record NZ_BCRT01000004.1, on the reverse strand, counting down.
CAGGCTGGCCGTGACTTCAACTCCGTGGGCACGCTCATCTGCTCGGACCTGCGCTGCAGCACCACGGTGCGGATCCTGCCGCCGCCAGAGCCGCTGCGCCCGGACCCGCACGCCGTGGTCGCCGAGCGCATCGCCGGCTACGTCCGGCGCACGGAGGACTTCCTCTCGGCCGTGCTGGGGCGCTGACCGACACTGACCGGCACCCACTGCCGTGGGCGTCGTACGGTAGAAGCATGAACCGTCTCGGCTCAGCACTGTCGCCCTACCTGCGCCAGCATGCCGACAACCCGGTGGACTGGCGCGAGTGGGACGCGGCCGCCTTCGCCGAGGCGGCCGCCCGAGACGTGCCGATCCTGCTGTCCGTCGGCTACGCGGCATGCCACTGGTGCCATGTCATGGCCCACGAGTCCTTCGAGGACCCTGCGATCGCCGCCCAGATGAACGCCGACTTCGTGTGCATCAAGGTCGACCGCGAGGAACGTCCTGACATCGACTCCATGTACATGGCGGCCGTCGTGACGATGACCGGGCAGGGCGGGTGGCCGATGACCGTCTTCCTCACCCCCCAGGGGGCGCCGTTCTTCGCCGGCACGTACTTCCCACCGGTGCCGGCCCACGGCATGCCCTCCTTCCCGCAGGTGCTCGCCGCCGTCACCGAGGCCTGGCACGACCGGCGCGGCGGGCTCGAGGACCAGGCCGCCGATCTGCTCGCCCGGCTGCGGGACCAGCCGGCGGCCCTCGCGACCCTCACCACGGCTCCCACGGCGCAGGACCTCGCGAGCGCCGTGCGCCGGCTCGCCGGCGAGTACGACCAGGTCAACGGCGGGTTCGGCGGCGCGCCGAAGTTCCCGCCGAGCATGAACCTCAGCCAGCTGCTGCGCCACCACGGGCGGACCGGGGACCCGACTGCCCTGGCCATGGCTGCCCGTACCTGCGAGGCGATGGCCCGCGGAGGGATCTACGACCAGCTGGCCGGCGGATTCGCCAGGTACTCCGTGGACGCGGAGTGGGTGGTCCCCCACTTCGAGAAGATGCTCTACGACAACGCTCAGCTGCTCAGTGTCTACACCCGCCTGTGGTGCGCCACAGCGGAGCCGGCGACCGCGGCCCTGGCCGCGCGGGTCGTCGCCGAGACCGCGACCTTCCTGCTCACCGAGCTGCGGACGCCCCAGGGCGCCTTCGCCTCCTCCCTCGACGCCGACACCGACGGCCACGAGGGCACGTTCTACGTCTGGACCCCTGAGCAGCTCACCGCGGCCCTGGGGCCCGACGACGGCCCGTGGGCAGCCGAGCTGCTCGGCGTGAGCGCTCAGGGCACCTTCGAGGGGGACGCGAGCGTCCTGCAGCTGCGCCGCACCGACCTGCTGGCCGCACCCGGTGCCGGCCAGCGGTGGGACCAGGTCCGCGCCACCCTCGCCGCCGCGCGCGAGGGACGCACCCGGCCAGGCCGCGACGACAAGGTCGTGGCCGGGTGGAACGGGTTGGCCGTGGCGGCCCTGGCCGAGGCCGGGATGGTCTTCGACCGCCCGGACTGGGTGACTGCCGCTGAGCAGGCCGCCGCGCACGTCGTCGCAGCGCACTGGTCGCCAGGAGGCCAGACCGCGGGCCCCGAGGACGCAGAGGACCGCCCGGTGCTGCACCGGGTCTCCCTCGGCGAGGAGCTGTCCGGCGCCCCCGGCGTCCTGGAGGACTACGCCCTGCTGGCCGACGGACTGCTCGTGCTGTTCTCGGCGACCGGCACCGGGCGCTGGTACGACGTCGCGGGTGCGCTGCTGGACGTCGTGCTGGACCGGTTCACCGAGCCGTCCGGGGACGCCGTCGCCTTCTTCGACACCCCCTCCGGTGCGGCGTCCACCCCGGAGCTCCTCGTGCGGCCCGCCGACCCCGGTGACAACGCCAGCCCCTCGGGCCGCTCGGCGGCCGCCGGTGCGCTGCTGCGCTATGGCGCGCTCTCCGGCTCGCACCGCCACCGGGAGGCCGCCGAGGCGGCACTGAGCGTCTACCCGGTGCTCGCCGAGCAGGCGCCCCGCTTCGCCGGGCACGCCCTGGCCGTGGCCGAGGCCCTCGCGGACGGTCCGCGCGAGATCGCCGTCGTCCTGCCCCGGGCAGACCGGGACGGGGACCCAGGCCCCGCTGACGACGCCACCCCCGACGCACGCAGCGACGCCCTCCCCCCGCGTCGCCTGTCCGCCTCCGCGCACGTCCTCCTCAGCGCGGCCTGGCGAGCCCCGGCACCGGGCGCGGTGATCGCAGTCGGGCACGAGGGGGACGGGCACCCGCTGCTCGCCGACCGACCCGCGCCGGTGCCCACCGCCTACGTCTGCCGCGGTTTTGTCTGTGACCGGCCGGTCACCGAGGCCGGTGACCTCACCCGCCTGCTGCGCACCTGAGCCGATCCCGCCCGCGGGGCGGGGGAGAATGGTCGCCATGACCGCCACCCTCGTCGCCCGCGGCCTCGGCGCCGCACACGCCGACCGCACCGTCTTCTCCGGCCTCGACCTCGTGGTCGGGCCGGGTGACGTCGTAGGGCTGGTCGGCGCGAACGGCGCCGGCAAGTCCACCCTCCTCTCCCTCCTCGCAGCCGCCCACCTGCCCGACGCCGGCACCGTCACCCTGGCGCCCTCCGGCGCCCTGGTCGGTTGGTTGCCCCAGGAGGTGGAACGGGTGCCCGGCGAGAGCGTGCGGGCGCACCTGGCCCGCCGCACCGGCGTCGCCGCGGCGCAGGCGGCCTTCGACGAGAGCACCGCCGCCCTGGGCGAGGGCGCACCCGGCGCGGACGACGCCTATGCCCTCGCCTTCGACCGGTGGATGGCGATCGGCGCAGCTGACCTGGACGAGCGGCTCGGGGCGGTGCTGGCAGACCTCGGCCTGGACGTCGACCCGGAGCACCCGATGACGGGCCTCTCCGGTGGTCAGGCCGCGCGCGTGGGGCTCGCCGCGCTGCTGCTGTCCCGCTTCGACCTGCTGCTGCTCGACGAGCCGACCAACGACCTCGACCTGGACGGCCTGGCCCGCCTGGAGACCTTTGTGCAGGGGCAGCGCGCCGGGATCGTCGTGGTCAGCCACGACCGCGAGTTCCTGGCCCGGTGCGTCACGCGTGTGGTCGAGCTGGATCTCGCCCAGCAGCAGGTGGGTGTGTACAACGGCGGCTACGAGGCCTACCTCGACGAGCGGGCGACGGCTCGCCGGCACGCCCGCGAGGACTACGACGAGTTCGCCGACAAGAAGGCCGGGCTCGAGGCCCGGGCACGGATGCAGCGCGGGTGGATGGCCAAGGGCGTGCGGGACGCGGTGAAGAAGTCCGGCGACCCGGACAAGCACATCCGTGCCGCGCACCGCGAGGGCTCGGAGAAGCAGGCGGCCAAGGCGCGCCAGACCGAGCGGATGATCGAGCGTCTCGACGAGGTGGTCGAGCCGCGCAAGGAGTGGGCGCTGCAGTACGAGATCGCCGCCGCACCGCGCGGCTCGGCCGTCGTGGCCGTCCTGCGCGACGCCGTCGTGCACCTGGGCGGGGCGCAGGCGGCGGACGCAGGAGCCTCCGACGGTGCCACCGGCGACGGCGTGCCGGACTTCGTGCTGGGGCCGGTGTCGCTGCAGGTGGACGCGGGTGACCGGGTGGCGATCACCGGCGCGAACGGGTCGGGGAAGACGACGCTGCTGCGCGCGCTGCTCGGACGGACCGAGCTGACGTCGGGGTCGGCCACGCTGGGGACCTCGGTGGCGGTCGGGGAGGTGGACCAGGCGCGCAGCCAGCTCGGCGGCACCCCCGGGACGCCCGCCCTCCCGCTGGTCGAGGCCTTCGCCCGTCAGGTTCCGGACTGGCCCGAGGCCGAGGTGCGCACCCTGCTCGCGAAGTTCGGACTCAAGTCCTCCCACGTGCTGCGTCCGGTCACATCGCTGTCGCCGGGTGAGCGCACCCGCGCAGCCCTCGCGCTGCTGCAGGCCCGCGGGGTCAACCTGCTGGTCCTCGACGAGCCGACGAACCACCTGGACCTGCCCGCCATCGAGCAGCTCGAGGAGGCTCTGGCCTCCTACACCGGCACGCTGCTGCTGGTCACCCACGACCGCCGGATGCTCGACGCGGTCCAGGTGAACCGCCGCTGGTCCGTGGCCGGTGGTCAGGTGACCATCGAGGCCTAGCCGAGCCGCGGGCCGGGAGGGGGCGCAGGTCACCCGGGTGCCCGGGCCGTGGGGTTGCGCAGGTTCGCGGCCCCGCGCACGATAAGTTCGTCCACCCGAACTTGTGGGAGCAGGCGATGATCCCTCCGTCGACCCCGACCGTCGCCACGGCCGAGCCGCAACAGGCGCAGCCGCGCCGTACGCTGTGGCGCCTGCTCGGCCCCGCCTTCGTCGCGGCGATCGCCTACGTCGACCCGGGCAACGTCGCCGCGAACGTCTCCGCCGGGGCCCGGTTCGGGTACCTGCTCGTCTGGGTGCTGGTGCTCGCCAACCTCATGGCGGTGATCGTCCAGTACCTCTCCGCCAAGCTGGGGCTGGTCACCGGGAAGTCCCTGCCTGAGGCGCTCGGGGAGCGGCTGGGACGCCCGGCCCGGCTGGCCTACTGGGGTCAGGCCGAGCTGGTGGCCGCCGCGACCGACCTCGCCGAGGTGATCGGCGGGGCCATCGCGCTCAACCTGCTCTTCGACCTGCCGCTGCTGCTCGGCGGGCTCATCACCGGGGTCGTCTCGATGATCATCCTCGCCCTCCAGCAGCACCGCGGGCAGCGCACCTTCGAGACGGTCATCACCTCGATGCTCGCGATCCTCACGGTGGGGTTCTGCGTCGGGCTGTTCGTCTCACCCCCCTCGGCCGCCGACGCCCTCGCAGGCTTGGTCCCCCGCTTCGACGGCACCGAGTCGGTGCTCCTGGCTGCCTCCATGCTCGGCGCCACGGTCATGCCGCACGCCATCTACCTGCACTCCTCCCTCGCCCGCGACCGCCACGGCCGCGAGCACACGCCGTCGGGCCTGCGCCGGCTGCTCACGGCGACGCGGTGGGACGTGGGGCTGGCGCTGCTGCTGGCCGGGACGGTGAACATCGCCATGCTCCTGCTGGCGGCCTCGACCCTGTCCGGGCAGACGGGCGTAGACACGATCGAGGGCGCCCAGGCGGCGATCAGCGCGGCCCTGGGGTCGCTCGTCGGCGTCGCCTTCGCGGTCGCGCTGCTCGCCTCGGGCCTGGCGTCGACGTCGGTGGGGTCCTACGCGGGGTCAGAGATCATGCAGGGGCTGCTGCACGTGCGGATCCCGCTGCTCACCCGCCGCCTCGTGACGCTCGTCCCGGCGCTGGCGCTGCTCACCACGGACGTCTCACCGACCTGGCTGCTCGTGCTCAGCCAGGTGGTGCTGAGCTTCGGCATCCCCTTCGCACTCATCCCGCTCGTACGCCTGACCAGCGACGGAGCCCTCATGGGCGTCCACCGCAACGGGCTCGCCCTGCGGGTGGCCGCGTGGGCCGTGGCAGCGGTGATCGTCGCGCTCAACGTGACCCTCCTCGCCCTGACCGCCTCCGGAGCCGGGTAGACGCGCCACGGACGCCGCAACCGCCCCTGTCCGCTCACCGTGAGGTGGGTAGACAGGAGCGGCGGCCGGGGGGACGTGTGCGGCAGGACGGGCGGAGAGAATCCATGGCGTCAGGCGAGGGCCTTGGCCTTGAGCGTGTTGAACTCCTCGGGCGAGATGGTCCCGGCGTCGAGGAGCGCCTTGGCCGTGCTGATCTGGTCCGCCGGTGACTGCCCACCGGTGGCGACCTCACGGATGTAGCTGTCCGCCTCGGCCTTGGCTGCCCGCGTCGCGGCGAAGTGCCGCTCTGCCATGCCGTTGCCACGGGCGATGATGTAGACGAGCGCCGTGAGGAACGGCACCACGATCAGCCCGATCACCCACAGCGCCTTCCACCACCCGCTGAGCTCTCGGTCGCGGAAGAGGTCGGCGATGATCTGGAACAAGATGATGAGGTAGACGATGAAGAAGAACCACCACACGAGAAGCCAGAAGTAATTCCAGAAGTCCATGATGTGTCCGTTCTGTAGAACAGGGCGCCTATGGCGAACAGAGCGCTGAAAACAGCATATTGTCCGTTATCCCGGGGCGCACGGGGAAGCCTGGACGGCGGCGGCAGGCGGCTGAGCGGGACACGATCACCGCGCGGCGGGCTGGCTGCCCCGGGCAGGCGGCGATGCCTGCGAGCCGCGCCCGGACAAGCAAGAAGGCCAGGACCCCGAGGGATCCTGGCCTTCCTGTCTGGTGCGCCCGAAGGGATTCGAACCCCTAACCTTCTGATCCGTAGTCAGATGCTCTATCCGTTGAGCTACGGGCGCTTGTCGTGCTGTGAACCGTTCAGAACTCTACATGGCACTTTCCGAGATCCCAAACTGGCGGGAGGGTGACGCCCGCCACGCTCCCCCGCCGCCACGCAGAACCGGCTATCCGCGCTGGCCCTGCACGTCCTCAGCAGCGGCGACGTCGAGGCGGTCGCACACCAGCCGGATGAGCGCACCCATCCTGAACCGCTCGGGCTGGATGGGCTCCACCCCGACGGCCAGCAACGGTGCCGCGGTCACCGGACCGACCGCGGCCGCCTGCACGCCGTCCTGCAGCGCGGCCACGACCTGGGCGTAGACGCCCATGCCCTCAGCGGCCGCCAGCAGCGCCTCGACGGCCGGCGCGCTGGTGAAGGTCACCGCGTCCAGCTCGCGGGCGCACAGGGCCGCCACGAGGCGCTGGACCCGCTCGTCGGTGTCGTCGACGGCGGTCCAGCGGTACGGCGCCACCACCAGGACCTGGCGGTGCACCGCGCGCAGCCGGTCGAGCTGGACCTCATCGGTGTACCCGTGTACCTGGACACCCACGCTCAACCCCGGCGGGTACTCCGCGAGCACCTTGTCCACCAGGGAGGTGGTCGTCTCCTCCACGCTCATCCCGGCGTCGTCGAGCCCCACCGCGCGCACGCCGCCACGGGCCTTGGGCCCGCGCACGAGGATGTCAGCTCCGGCGAGGGCGCCGCGCAGGTCGGTCGCCAGCCCACCGGCGTCGGCCACCTCGAACCAGCGGCGGATCCCGTACCCGGTGATGGCGAGCAGCACGTCGGGGCGGGCGGCGATCAGCGCCCGGGTGTCGTCCAGCAGCGGCCCGTCCTCCTGGGCGTGGGTGATGCGCAGCGTGGGGGCGTGCAACACCTGGGCACCGCGGCGGGTGAAGGCGTCGATGAGGTCGCTCGAGCGCCGGTCGCTGGTCACCCCGATGCGACGCCCCTCGAGCTGGTCCCCGCGGATGCCCGGGCCGGTCGGGGTCTGCGTGTCGTCGTCGCTCATGGCACCTGTTTCGCTGGCGCGGGCCACCCGGGCGCGCGTGCGCCCTGGTGCCCGCCGGGAGACGTGGTCACGGGCGCGTCGCAGGACGCCGCCCGGGCCGGTCAGGACACCAGCCATCCTAGCCACGGCAGCAGCGCCACCAGGGCGTTCGACGCTCGGCGTGGGACGCGCCCGAGAGGGCGACGGGCCGCTCGACCCGATCCACCTACCCCAGGACAGACGAAAGGCCCCGGTCATGGACCGGGGCCTTTCGCGAAGCGGAGACGGAGGGATTCGAACCCTCGGACGGGTTTCCCCGTCACCACCTTAGCAGGGTGGCGCACTAGACCTGGCTATGCGACGTCTCCTCGCCGGGCTACCGGCGCGGGCCCGAGTCAGACGAATCTTCTCCGGGCTGTGCAAGGGTACCTGCAAGGCAGGACGCGGAGCAAAACGTCTGCCCGACGCCGCCGCTCGCCGCCCCGGACGGCTCCCCGCCGGGCCGTCTCAGTGGCCGCCGGGCCGCCAGGACCCGTCGGTGACCGTCCGCGCGATGGTCAGCCCGATCGCCAGGGCGATGACGACGAAGGCAGCCTGGACGCCGTAGGCGAGGGCGTCCACCGTCTGTCCGTCGTTGAGGAAGTAGACCGCCCGATAGGCGGCTGCGCCGGGCACCATGATGACCACGGCGGGCACCGACAAGGTGAGCCGCGGCGCCTGCATCCGGGGGGCGACGAGGTTGGCCAGGATCCCGACGATGAGACCGGCTGCGCAGGCGGCCGCCTGCACCACGACCCCGGCGTCGATGAGCTCGAGGCGCACGACGTTGGCGACCATCCCGATCCCCGCGGCGGCGAGAGCCACCCGCCAGCGGCTGTTGAACATCAGGGCGAAGCCCAGCACTCCGAAGGCGCTCGCCACCAGCCGCAGCGCGAAGGTCAGGCCGGGCGCCAGGGCGAGCGGCGCCGCAGGGTCCGGGGTGAGCCCCATGACCGCTGAGACCGCCCAGACGCTCATCGCCGCCGAGGTCATGATCATCAGGGCATAGGTGAGCCGGGAGACGCCGGCGGAGAAGTCCAGGCGGGAGAGGTCCAGGGCCGCGGTGATCAGCGGGAACCCCGGCACCAGGAAGAGCACCGCAGAGATGTAGCCGCTCTCGTGGATGGTGTCGACCGCGCCGACGGCGAACAGCAGGTTGACGATCCCCAGGTAGACCACGCTCGCCACAGCGGCCGCCAGCATCGTCACGCCGAGCTGGTTGAACCCGCGGTGCAGCATCAGCCGCCGGGTCGCCTGCCCCAGACCCGCGCCGAAGAAGACCACCAGCACCTCGACCGGGCCGCCGTTGTTGAGGAAGGCGAAGGCTGCACAGGCCACCGCGGCGAACAGGGCGTTGGACCAGGTGCCGTAGAGCAGCGGGCGCTTCTCGATCTCGTCGAGGCGGGCGGAGATCTCCTGCTGCGGGGTGCCCGGCGTCAGCGACCCGCAGAGCTGCTCGAGGAGCGCGATCCGGTGAGCGTTGACGCCGATGCTCCGGCTCTGGGCCACCTCGGTGCGGAAGATCGACCCGCGCCGCGCGGTCGCGGTGATCTCGTTCACCGTGACCTGGGCGTCGACGGAGTCGATGCCCAGCGCCCGCCCCACCTGCTTCATGGCGATCTTGACGCGGTAGCTCCCGCTGCCCGCGCCGAGCAGCAGGGTGCCGACGCGCAGGATGATGCCGGACTCCCGGACCAGGGCGACAGGTTCCAGGTCGTCCGTGTGGGACAGGGATGACGTCATCCCATCATCATCGTCGGTCACGGTGGGCCCGCGCGGGACGTGAGTCCCACCGGGCGCCGTGGCGTCGCGCACACCGGCGTCCTGGGCTGCGGCGCACGACGCTGCGGCGAGGTGCGTCGCAGGGGTGCCCCTGGCCCTCTCACGGCTCAGTAGCTGGCGAAGACCTGGGTCGCCCAGGCCGTGCCGTCCGCGGCGACCACGTACCCGATGCCCACCTGGGTGAAGCCGCCCCGCAGGATGTTCTCGCGATGCCCGGCGCTGTCCATCCATCCAGCGTGGATCGTCGCGGCGTTGTCCGCGAATCCTCCCGCGTACCCGACGTTCTCACCGAAGGTCATCGCCCCCGCGGGGATCTGCGCGGAGTAGCTCGGGTTGTGGGCCAGGGTCCCGGAGGCGGCCATCGACGACGTCCAGCCGCTGGCCACGGACTCGAGCGCGGCACTGTAAGCCAACGGCGCCAGACCGGCGGCGCTGCGGGCGGCGTTGAGCGAGGCGAAGAGCGCCTGCGCACCGCCGGTGGACGGTGACCCGGACGGCTTCGAGGCCGGAGCGGGGGCCGGCGCAGGGGCCGGAGCGGGAAGTGGTGCGGGCGCCGGAGCGGGAGCAGGGGCGGCCACCGCCGGACGGGGTGTCGCGATCGCGGCCGCCGGTGCGGGCGCCTCGGCCGTGGGCTCAGGGTCTGCGGGCACCTCGGCGGTCGGGTCCGGCGACGGTGACGGGCTTGGTTCGGGGCTGGGCGTCGGCGTCGGCGTCGGTGCGAGGCTCGGCGTCGGGCTCGCCGAGGCGCTCGGGGATGCGCTCGGCGAGGTGATCTCACCGGCCGCCGCGCGGTCCTCGACCCCGCACCCGGCCAGAAGCACCACGGCCCCCAGCGACAGCGCGGACAGCAGGGACACGGCGGTCCGCCGGCTGCGGCTGGTGGACGGGCGGGCGGTGCTCAGGGCGCTCATATGACTCCTATCGGCCACTGCTGCCCAATTCAGAAGGAGTGGCGCGCATGAAGATGGCCTGCGGTCGGCGTAGTGCCGACCACAGGCCATTCGTCGAGCGGAGGCGGAGGGATTTGAACCCACGGTTGGCTTTCACCAACTCCAGTTTTCAAGACTGGTGCAATCGGCCGCTCTGCCACGCCTCCTCGTGCGCACGCCGCTCAGCGGCTCGCGCACAGGACATTCTGGCATGCGCGCGCCGCAGTTCCGAACCGCCCCCGCGTGGGGGCGGTTCGGGCTGGAGGACGGTCAGGCTGCCCGCAGCTGCTGCATGGCGTGCTGGACCAGCGCGATGAGCGACTGCTTGGTCGCCGCGCGGGACCGGGCGTCCGTGTAGAGCATCGGCACGTGGGCGGGGATCTGCAGCGCCTCGCGGACGTCCTCGAGGCGGTGCTTGGCTACGCCGTCGAAGCAGTTGACGCCCACCACGAAGGGGATGCCCCGCGACTCGAAGTAGTCCACAGCCGGGAAGCACTGCTCGAGGCGATCGGTGTCCACCAGCACGACGGCGCCGATGGCACCGCGCACCAGGTCGTCCCACATGAACAGGAAGCGGTCCTGGCCCGGGGTACCGAAGAGGTACAGCCACAGCGAGCCCGGGAGCTCGATGCGGCCGAAGTCCATGGCCACGGTGGTGGTGGTCTTGCGGTCGGTCTGGCCACCGGCGTCGTCCACGCCGAGCGAGTGCTCGGTCATGGCAGCCTCGGTGTTCAGCGGCTCGATGTCGGAGATGGACCCGATGAAGGTCGTCTTCCCGACGGCGAACCCGCCGGCGACGACGATCTTGACGACGGTGGGGGCCCCTGCGGGCTTGACCGGTGCGGGAGCGGGAGCGGCGGCGTCCGCCGTGCCGCTAGAGGGCAGAAATACCATTGAGAACACTCTCCAGCACGCTGAGGGACAAGGCCGGGTTCTGACCGTGGCCGGTGTGGACATTGACGGGGGTCGACGTGTGGATGGTGAGGTAGCCGTCATCCGCGAGGTCGGCGATGAGGATCCGCACGACGCCGAGGGGCATCCGCAGCAGCGCGGAGACCTCGGCGATCGAGACGTAGGTGAGTGCGGCGTGGGTGAGGATCGCACGCTTCTCCGGTGGCAGCCCACGGCTGTCGACCGCCCCGGGCATCACCTCGATGAGCGTCTCCAGCGGCAGGTTGGAGGTCGCCGAGCGCACACGCCCGCCAGTCACCGCATAGGGCCGCACCGTCGCGGCCTCGAAGTGCTCCCCGTCCATGGAGTGCGACGTTGACCTGGAGTTCATCATCCTGCCCTACCTCATCCGATCGGCGTGCGGGTGGCCCCGTCGACAGGGAGGCTGCTGCGCATCTCGGTGATGAGCTGCGGGGTCAGCGTCGCCTCCGTGCGGGAGACCAGCATCGCCATCTCGTAGCCGATCAGCCCGACGTCGCAGGTGGAGTCGGCGACGGCGGCGAGCACCGAGCCGTTGGACACGTTCATGAGGAAGAGGAATCCGTTGTCCATCTCGATGATGGCCTGGCGGACCGCTCCCCCGTTGAGCTGACGCGACGCTCCTCGGGTCAGGCTCGACATCCCCGCGACGATCGCTGCGAGCTGGTCGCCGCTCGTGCGGTCGAGGTGGTCTGACATGGCCATGAGCAGGCCGTCGGCAGACACCACCAGGGTGTGACGGGTGCCAGGAACAGTCCTGACGAAGTTGTCCAGCAACCAACCGAAGTTCGTCGCCTCAGTGCTGAGAGCGTTCACGCTTCCTCCTTCTTCCGGTGCCTCAGTGGCGATAGATCATTCAACGCGGCTGGGGCGCCGAGTCTGGAACGTTGTCCGCAAAAGTAGCAGAAGCGGCATGGCCCTCAGGGCCGCCGTCCGACTGCCCGGCCTCGGGAGCCTGGCGACCACGAGAGGTGGCCGACTGGAACGCCGAGAGTCGGGACCGCAGCTCAGCCGCGTCGCGGCTGATCTTCTGCGAGGCGAGGTCGTCCGTGGACGCCGCAACCTCTCCCCGGGTGCGGCGGGTCAGCCCGCCACCCTGGGTCGTCTCCACCGCTGCGGGGCGGTAGGAGGACAGCTGGCTGAGCTCAGCCAGAGCCTGTTCCTGGATGTTGGACCGCATGGCCAGCATCGAGGAGATGTCACCGTCGATCTCGCTCGGCGGGGCCCAGCGGTCTCCGCTGTCGAGCCCGCTCAACGGCAGCTCCTTCAGCGGCACCGGCTGGGGCGCCGTGGGCTCGACCGGAGCCGGCGGCTTCCAGCCGCCGAAGCCGCCCAGCCCGCCGTCGTCGTCGGAGGAGCTGACCGACGTCGCGGGCAGCCAGGCTGCGGGCGCAGGTGCGCTCGGGGTGCTGACCGGCTCCGTCGGGCGGAAGGCCTGGACCGGGGGCGGTGTCGCGGCGTCGACGACCGGACGGTCGGCGACCGGCGGCACGTAGGCGCTCGGCGCCGGCGTGAAGGCCGCCGGGGGCGTCGCGACGGGCGAGTCCGTGGGCGTGAACGTCGGGAAGGAGTTCGGGGCCACCGTGGCGTCGGCGCGCTCGGACCCCGACTCGCTGCGGTCCTTGCGGCGCAGCCATCCGAACGCTCCACGCTTGGCGGGTGCGGCGGTGGTCCGCGCCGACCGGCGCGTCGGCGCGTCCGAGACGACGTCGGCGAAGGTCGGCATGGTCGGCTCGAAGGACACCGGTGCGCTCGCGAAGGCAGAGGTGCGAGACACCTCGGGCTCCGGGTCGCCCGACGGCGCGTGGGCACCGTCGACGTCGTACTGCGCCTGCTCGGTGTACTGAGGCTCGGCCGCGTACTGGGGCTCGGCCGCGTACTGGGGCTCGGCGCTGTACGCCGGGGCCTCCTCGACCGACGCCTCGGCGCTCGTGTCGTACACCGCTGCCGGAGCGTAGGGGGCCTCGTCCGGCTCCAGGCCGATGGGGGTGAAGGCGTACGGCGCCTGGTCCATCGGTGCGGCGACAGTCTCGTCCGGCTCCAGGCCGACGGGCTCGTAGCCGTGGTCGGTGCCGATCAGGTCGTCGCGGTGCGGCAGGTCGCCCGAGTGCAGCGGCTCGAAGGCCTGGACAGGGACGAACTCCTGCTCGGTCTCGAAGCTCAGCCCGTCGTAGGACGGCGCGGTCGGCAGCATGGGTGCGAAGTGCGCACCGTGCGACGACGGCTCGTAGTCGACGTAGGCCTCAGGCAGGTCAGAGCTGGTGTCGAGGTGCTCAGCAGGCTGGGCCCAGCCACCGGCCTCGAGCGGCTGGAACTCCTCCACCGGCTGGAAGCCCTGGACCGGCGCGACGTCCTGACGGGGCTCGAACTCTGCCGCCGGCTCGAAGCTCGCGGACTGACCGAAGGCCTCCAACGGACGGAAGTCGGCGACCGGCTGGAACTCCTCGACCGGCTGGAACTCCCGCTGGAGCTCCGACTGGTGCTGCGGGGACGAGTCGAAGGACTCGGTGGGCTGGAAGCCGCCCACCGGCGCGTCGAATGCCTGCGCGGGGTCGTAGGCCGGCTCCGTGGCGAGCTCCTGCTCGAGCACGGGCGGCTGCCAGGGCAGCTCGTCGTCAGGCGCGAGGCCCGGGACCACCAGCGAGGGCTGCTCGTCCACGACGTCAGCCTCGGGCGCGACGGGGGTCGCCGCGCTGTGCACGGCCGCGCTGCCAGAAGCCTCCAGGCTGTTGGCCGCCTCGGCCGACGCCCGGGTGCGGAAGTTGGAGAACATGGCCCCGCGACGCTCACCGTCGAGGAGGGGCTCGTCGTTGACCGGCGCGAGCAGGCCCGCGGCAGGCGCCGCAGGCGCGTCGCTGCGGGAGCGGCTGGGCAACCCGGCGGGCAACGTCTCGGCGAGGGTCTGGGCGGGCGTCCAGTCCTGTTCACCCGGGCTGGCCAGGTCCACCGAGGGGTTCGCCGACTCCAGGGCAGGAAGCACCATCTCCGCCGGAGCCGCGGACGGGTCCGTGACCTGCTCGACGGTTCCGGTGCCGGTGCCGGCGGAGACTGCGGCACGACGACGCGGCATGCCGATGCTCGTCGCGCCGTCGGTCAGCGCAGCGATGTCGACCGGCTGGGCGTCCGCCTCGGGGGCGATCCACTCTTCGGTGGCCTGACGGTTCTCCGAGGTCAGCGGGTCGGTCGGGGCAGAGAGCGGCACGTCGCCCTCGTCCACGAACAGCGAGAGCGGGAAGGACACGGTGACCGAGGTCCCCGCGCTGCCGTCCGCGGCACGGCTGAAGACCACGTGAGCGCCCAGACGGTCGGCGAGCCGGCCGACCACGAACAGACCCAGTCGCTGCACACCGATGACGTCCGTCGCGGACCGCGAGGCGACCTTCCGGTTGGCCTCGGCGATGTCGTCGTCGCTCATGCCCAGACCGTGGTCACGGACCTCGACGGTCACGTAGCGGGAGGAGCGGTTCGTGGTGACCTCGACCGGCGAGTTCGGCTCGGAGAAGGTCGTCGCGTTCTCGAGCAGCTCGGCGAGCAGGTGAGCGGCGTTGAGCGCGTTGTGGCCGAGCATGAACGGGTCGGCCTCGAGGTTGAGGCGGACGCGGTCGTACAGCTCGATCTCCGACGATGCCGTACGCACCACGTCGGAGACCGGCATCGGCTGCCGCACCCGGCGACCGGAGTCGATGCCGGCGAGCACGAGCAGGGACTCGGAGTTACGGCGCATCCGGGTGGCGAGGTGGTCGAGGCGGAAGAGGTTCGCGAGGGTGTTCGCGTCCTCCTCGGACCGCTCGAGCTCGTCGAGGAAGGCCAGCTGACGGTTGAGGAGCACGTGGTCACGGCGGGCCACGTTGACGAACATCTCAGCGATCGAGCCACGCAGCGCGGCCTGCTCCCGGGCGACGTCGACGGTCGTGGTGTTCACCGCGTTGAAGGCCTCGGCGAGCTGTCCCACCTCGTCGGAGGACTCCACCTTGATGGTGCTCAGCGAGATCTCGGGTCCCTGGCCCGGGACGGACACCTGCTCGACGAGCTTGGGCAGCTGCTCGCGGACCTCGGCGGCGGCGTCGGTGAGGTGGCGCAGCGGGATGGTGATCCGGCGCGAGATGGCGATGGCGATGGCGACCGAGGCGAGCAGCGCCACCAACGTGGCGAGCACGGTGTAGATCGCGGTCTCGCGGGCGCTGGACGTCGCAGCGGCCGCAGCGTCCGTGGTGAGCTCCAGGGTCGCGTCGCGGACCGGCTCGACGGCCGAGATCTCTTGTTCGGACAGCGCCGACCAGTTGTAGGCGAGGCCGCTGTTCATGCTGGAGGACTGGCCGAAGCCGATCAACCGGCGGATGGAGTCGTAGGCGCTGGAGGTCTGGGGAAGCTTCAGATCCTCCACGAGCAGCGTCTTCACAGCCTGGACGGACGCGGCACGTGCGGCGTTCGTCTCACCGAAGATGGCCGACAGGGACCGCTCGCCGACGCTGGTGTCCTCACCGGCGACCACACCGTCGAGGGTGTGCTGGACCAGCGGCGCCTCGAGGCTGAGGTTGGAGATGAGGTAGTTGAGCTGGACGAAGGAGTCCAGCTTGTTGGCCAGCTCACGGTCGGGCAGCGTCGCCTCGAGGGTGGCGGGGATGACGAGGTAACGGCCGATCACCGTGGAGTAGTCCGTCGAGGCGAGCTCCGCGCTGCGGGCGCCTCGGACGACGTTGTCACGCACGATCGCCAGGGTCGTGATGTTGTTCTGCAGAGCATCTTCAGCGGCGAGCGAGACCTTGGGGTCGAGGCGGGAGAAGTCGAGGGTGGTGTAGAGGCCCCGCAGCGTCTCGAGCTTGGCGTCGGTCTCAGCCCGAGCGGCGACATACTCGTCTGCCGCTCCGGGGACCTTGTCGAGCACCCGCACCGCGACGGCGCGCTCCTCCTGGATCGCGGTGAGCGCATCGCGGCCCGCCGGCAGGGTCCGCACGAGCCCTGAAGCCTGGCTGGCAGTCTGCGCGTCGGCGATGGCCTGCATCGAGAACAGCGAGGCGGCGAAGACCAGCACAAGCACCGGCACCGCAAGCGCGGCGAGGATCTTTCCCCGCACACTCAGTCTCCGGAGCATCTGGACCCCTTCCCGATCATTGTTCCCACTGACGTGTCATTGCTCAGTCATGGCGTTGTGCGAGCAATCTCGTCCGCATGAATGCATCGACCGATGGGCGGTGGTTCATTAGCCCTAGGCGAGGACTTTAACCCGGTACCTGTCCTGGCCATGCCGTACGACCTGGCGAGTCGTAGGCTCTTGGGCATGCGCGCAGTCTTGATCGAGGGGTTCGGCGGTCCCGAGGTGCTGCACTACACCGAGGTGGACGACCTCTCCCCCGGACCCGGAGAAGTCCTCGTCACGGTCCACGCAGCCGGTGTGAACCGGGCAGACCTCTTGCAGCGCCAGGGCCGCTACCCTCCGCCGCCCGGCGCTCCGCAGTGGCCGGGGCTGGAGGTCTCCGGCGTCATCTCCGAGATCGGCGCTGACGTGCGCGGGTGGCACGTCGGCGAGCGGGTCGCCGCCCTGCTCGACGGCGGAGGGTATGCCGACCACGCCGTCGTCCCCGCGTCCCGGCTGCTCCGCGTGCCCGACGGCATGGGGCTGGTCGAGTCCGCCGGTCTGCCTGAGGCGGTCTGCACCGTGTGGAGCAACCTCGTGGACATGGCGCACCTGAAGGCCGGGGACTGGGTGCTGGTGCACGGCGGGTCCGGTGGCGTGGGCACCGTCGCCATCCAGATGGCCGTCGCCCTGGGTGCCCGGGTGCTCGTCACCGCGGGGACGCAGGAGCGGGTCGACCGGTGCCTGGCGCTGGGCGCCGAGGTCGGGTTCGTGCACCGCACCCAGCGCGGCGGCGACTTCGCCGAGGCGCTGCCATCCCTGGTCCGGGAGGCGACCGACGGTCACGGCGCCGACATCGTCCTCGACGTCGTCGGCGGGGCGTACCTGGACGCCAACCTCCAGTCACTGGCCTTCGACGGCCGGCTCGTGGTGATCGCCATGCAGGGCGGACGCCGCGCCGAGCTGGACCTCGGGCGGCTCATGACGTTGCGCGCGAGCGTCATCGGCACGACGTTGCGCGCCCGCCCCGCCCAGGAGAAGGCACAGATCGTCGAGGCGGTCCGGGCGCACGTGTGGCCCATGCTCGAGGACCGCCGGCTCCACCCCGTCATCGACTCTGTCGTCGCGATGTCTCGAGCGGGGACGGCGCACGCGCTGCTGGACTCGGGGAGCGTCTTCGGCAAGGTGCTGCTCATCCCCTGAGCCTTTTCGAGCCTCCCGGCGCCCTTCCCCCGACATCTCGGGCGATCCTGGGTGAGACTGGAAGCATGTCTCAGAACAGCGATCCCCTCGCCCAGACCTCAGCCCACGCCGCTGCCCTCTCCCGCCAGGAGAACCAGCGGGACCACGACCGCGAGCCCGAGCGCGAGATGACCACGATCATCGAGGAGCCGGCCAAGATCATGCGGATCGGGGAGATGATCAAGCGTCTTCTCGAGGAGGTCCGCAGCGCCCCCTTGGACGAGGCCGCGCGCTCACGCATGGCTCAGATCCACGAGCGGTCGCTCGCCGAGCTTGAGGAGGGCCTCTCCGAGGACCTCGTCGCCGAGCTGCACCGCATCACGCTGCCCTTCGGCGACGACGCCGTCCCGTCCGAGTCTGAGCTGCGCATCGCCCAGGCCCAGCTCGTCGGATGGCTCGAAGGCCTGTTCCACGGCTTGCAGACGGCGCTCGTGGCTCAGCAGATGGCGGCCCAGGCCCAGCTGCAGCAGATGCGCGGCGGCCCTCGGGGTCTGCCCCCGGGCCTGCTTCGCACGATGCCCGGGGAGAACCAGGCCGGGGGCCAGGCGCCCGACGGACGCCCGACCCCCGGGCAGTATCTCTGAGCCCCCGACCGGAGCCCGCCTGCGTCAGCCCTTGACCGACCCGGCCAGGAGCCCTCGGACGAAGTAGCGCTGGAGCGCCAGGAACACGACCAGCGGCACGATGATCGAGATGAAGGCACCGGCAGAGAGCAGGTACCACGACGACCCGCGGGTGCCGGAGAGCTCCGCGATCCGCACGGTCAGCGGCGCGACGTTCGTCGACCCGCCGGCGAAGGTCAGCGCCACGAGCAGGTCGTTCCAGACCCACAGGAACTGGAAGATCGCGAAGGACGCGATGGCCGGTGCGAGCAGCGGCAGCAGCACCCGGAAGAAGATCTTCACGTGCCCAGCCCCGTCGACCCGGGCTGCCTCGACGAGGGAGGCCGGGATTTCCTTCATAAAGTTGTGGAGCAGGAAGATCGCCAGCGGCAGCGCGAAGATCGAGTGCGAGAGCCAGATCGTCCAGAAGGAGCCGCTCAGCCCCCACTGGACGTAGGAGGTGAGCAGCGGGATGAGCGTCACCTGGATCGGGATGACCTGGAGGGCGAACACCGCGACGAACAAGATGTTGCGTCCCTTGAAGTCGATCCACGCGAAGGCGTAGGCGGCCAGCAGCGCGAGCGAGATCGGGATGACCACCGCCGGCAGCGTCACGACGATCGAGTTGACGAAGTACGTCGCAAAGTTCGTCGAGCTGCCGAAGAGGACTTCCTCGTAGTTGTCGAGGGTGAGTCCCGGGTTGGCCAGGATCGTCCACCAGCCGGAGGACTGGATCTCCGACTGCGGGCGGAAGGAGGTGATGAACAGGCCGAAGGTTGGCACGGTCCACAAGATCGCGATGAGGATCGCGATCCCGGACGCCCAGGGCGAGCTGAGCTTGCCCTTCGCGGCGATGGCACGCTTCTCCACCCGGGTCAGCCGCCTGTTTCCCACCCCGACGCTGTCCTCCGGGGGAACGTCGACGAGCTTGCCCGTGGGGATGGTCATCGGATCTCCTCAGATAGACGCAGCTGGCGGACGTTGTAGACGACGAGCGGGATGACCAGGACGAAGAGGATCACGGCGAGCGCGGCACCGAGTCCTTGGTTACGGATGGTGAAGCTCTGGTTGTAGAACTCGTTGGCCACGACGGAGGTGCCGAAGTTTCCGCCCGTCATCGTCCGGACGATGTCGAAGACTTTCAGCGTGCCCATCGCGATCGTGGTGACGACGACGATGAGCGCCGGACGGATGCTGGGCACGGTGATGAAGCGGAACATCCCGACCCCGTGCAGGCCGTCCAGCCGGGCGGCCTCGACGATGTCGTCGGGGATGGCCTTGATGGCCGCTGACAGCACCGTCATCGCGAACCCTGCCTGGATCCAGATCATGACGACGATGAGGAAGAACGTGTTCGCGGGCGCGTTGAGCAGGAACTGCTGGGGTGGGATGCCCACCCACACGAGCAGCTGGTTGAGCAGACCGGTCTGGTTCACCCCGGGCTGGTCGGGCTTGTACTCGTAGACGAACTTCCAGATGATCGACGCGCCGACCATCGAGATGGCCATCGGCAGGAAGATCAGGGTCTTGGCCAGGTACTCCGCCCGGGTCCGGTCGACGAGGACCGCGTAGACGAGGCCGATGATGGTCGCCATGATCGGGACGGTGATGACCCAGATGACGGTGTTGCGCAAGACGATCTGGAACTGCTCTTCGGTGAAGGCCGCGACGTAGTTGTCGAGGCCGACGAAGGAGGCACCCAGCCGGTCGTAGAACGAGTCACGGATGGTGCGCAAGCCGGGGTACACGAGTCCGAAGGTCAGCCCCAGGATGGTCGGGGCGAGGAACCCCAGGGCGACCACCCAGGTCGGGATCCGCTTGGGCCGGTCCACGGCGAACAGAATCAAGCCCATGACCACGACGAACAGGAAGATCGCAAAAAACATCAGGGCAAACTTGTGGACAGTGGTGTCCGCGTTGATGAACCAGTCCATGCCAACCTCCGGGCGGGTGACTCACTCGGGCGCGATCGCCCCGGTGCCGATGACAGGTCGTGCGGGGCGTCGTATCGACGCCCCGCACGACCTGGACAAGCCGTTTCTGCTGATCAGGTCAGCTGCTCGGCCAGGAGTTCTCGATGTTGGTCAAGGTCTCCTCGTCGGACTGGCCGGTGGCGATCCAGTCCGTCATCTGCGTCCAGAACGACCCGGCACCCACGGCTGCCGGCATGAGGTCCGACCCGTCGAAGCGGAAGGTGTACTCCGGGTCCGTCAGCAGCTCGAAGGCCATGACGTCGATCGGGGACTGGAGCAGGGACGGGTCCAGCCCGCTGTTCGCGGAGAACCAGCCCTGGCCGGTCACCTTGGCCTTCTCGTTGGCCCACTCCGGGCTGGACAGGTACGCCTGGAACGCGGCGACCTCAGGACGGTCCGAGAAGGCGGTCACGAACTCGCCAGCGCCGAGGATCGGCTTGTCGTCAGCGGAGACGGCCGGGAGGTAGAAGGCGTAGACGCCGTTCTCCTGGGGGTCTTCGGAGACGGTGACGTCCTCGGGCCAGTTGGCCTGGTAGAAGTTCGCGGCACGCATGAGCGAGCACGTTCCCGCGGGGATGCCGTTACCGGCCTCGTTCCACGGGGCGGTCGCGATCGAGGACACGTCGCCCAGCCCACCGTTGACGTAGTCCGGGTTGCGCAGGATGTCGCCGACTGCGCCCAGCGCCTCGACGATCTGCGGGTCGTTGAACGGGATGGTGTGGTCGACCCACTGGTCGTAGACCTCCGGCCCGGCGGTGCGGAGCACCACGTCCTCGAGCCAGTCGGTGGCCGGCCACCCGGTGGCTGGACCGGACTCGATGCCGGCGCACCACGGGATGGCGCCCGAGTCAGCGATGTCCTGCGTCAGGGTCATGAGCTCGTCCCACGTCGTGGGGACCTCCCAGCTGTTGTCCTCGAACTGCTGGGGCGAGTACCAGACGAAGGACTTCACGTTGGCGCCCAGCGGGGTGGCGTACAGCGTCCCGTCGACGGACCCGTACCCGACCCACTCCTCGGAGAAGAACTCGGTGGCGTTGTCGATGACGGGCTGCGGGGCCGCGATGACCTTGCCGGGGAAGTCAGCGACGAGCGACCTGAGGAAGCCAGGCTGCGGGATGTAGGCGATGTCCGGCGGCGTGCCGGCCGACAGTCGCACCGGCAGCTGGGCCTCGAACTCGCGCGAGCCCTCGTAGGAGATCTCGGCGCCCGTGCACTCCTCGAAGGGGATGTAGGAGTCCGTCTGCTGCTCGGACTCGGGGGCGACGATCGAGGTGTAGACCGTCACGGTCGTGCCGGACAGGTCGCCGTACTCTTCGAAGGGAGCACAGTCGATGTCGCCAGAGGCAGCGGGCGAGTCGGAGCTGCCGCCTCCGTCGTCGCTGTCGGAACATGCGGCCAGCAGGAGGGCGAAGGCCGCCCCCGTCGCCAGAGCCGCAGATGAGCGGCGCGTCATACGTTTCATCGTGGGGTCCTCACATCGTCGTGAACATAACTACACGTGACTGAGTTATGCCGTGCTTCACCACAATGCAAACCCCGGCACCCATACGCCGCAACCGGTGCGAGCGCACCCCAGGTAACGATTGGGCCACGTACCAGAACAGCCTCCTGGCCGGGGAAGACGCCGTCAGCCGGCGGGGCTCTCCAGCAGGGAGCGCAGCACGGGGACCGCGCCGTCGTCGGTGATGGACAGGGTCACCTCGTCCGCCGCTGCGATGACCGTCGCCTCGGCGTGGCCCATGGCCACCCCGCGCGCGGCCCAGCCCAGCATGTCGACGTCGTTGCCGCCGTCACCCACCGCCACCGTCCGGGAGGCGTCCACGCCCAGGCGGACCCGCAGCGGCTCGAGGGCGTAGGCCTTGGTCACCCCGGCGGGGGCGATGTCCATCCACCGGGTGCCGGCGATCGTGAAGTACGTGTCTGCCAGCCCGAGAGCGCGCATCTGCTCCCCGAAGTCGTGACCGGCCGCGTGCGCGTGCGCGACCACCACGCGCACGGTCTCGCGCCCGACGAGGTCGTCGAAGTCCACGACGGTGGACTGCCCGTGCAGGTTCTGGTCCGGGAAGACACCGTCGACCCAGTAGCCCACGCCGACCTCTTCGAGGGCGATGCGGGCGAGCGGCATGTGCTCGCGCATGGCGCGCAGCGCCTGCGACGGGTCGAACATGACGACGTCCTGGACGGCGAAGCCGTCGGGCAGGGACGGGTCCAGACGAACCGTGACCGACCCGTTGGAGCAGACCAGCCAGCCGTCGTCGATGCCGAGGTCGCGGGCTACCGGGAGCAGGGCGACGAGCGGCCGGCCCGAGGCGAGCACCACGTGGTGCCCGGCGGCCCGCACCAGCGCCACGGCCTCACGCACCTCGTCCGAGAGGAACTCGTCGTAGGACATGAGGGTGCCGTCGACGTCGAGCGCGACGAGGCGGGGACCGTCGGCACCGGGCCGGAGCAGGGGTGAGACGCCCTCGCCCAGCCGGTCACCGTCGTCGCGCCCGGAGACGCGACCCAGCTCAACGGTCACGCGTCGACCGGTTCGAGCACCTCGAGCCCGCCGAGGTACGGCCGCAGACCCTCCGGGACGCGCACCGACCCGTCGGCCTGCTGGTGGTTCTCCAGGATCGCGACGATCCAGCGGGTCGTGCCGAGGGTGCCGTTGAGGGTGGCGACCGGACGGGTCTCCCCCGTCTCGGTGCGCTCGCGGATACCGAGCCGGCGGGCCTGGTACGTGGTGCAGTTGGACGTCGAGGTGAGCTCGAGGTACCGGTTCTGGGTGGGCAGCCACGCCTCGCAGTCGAACTTGCGGGCGGCGCTGGAACCGAGGTCCCCGGCGGCGGTGTCGATGACCCGGTAGGGCAGCTCGGCCTTGGCCAGCATCGCCTCTTCCCAGGCCAGCAGGCGCTGGTGCTCCTCAGCAGCCTGCTCGACCGGGACGTAGCTGAACATCTCGACCTTGTGGAACTGGTGCACGCGGATGATCCCGCGGGTGTCCTTGCCGTAGGACCCGGCCTCGCGGCGGTAGCACGCGCTCCATCCGGCGTAGCGCCGGGGTTCCCCTGCCAGGTCGAGGATCTCGTTGGAGTGGTAGCCGGCCAGGGCCACCTCCGACGTCCCGGTGAGGTAGAGGTCGTCCGCCTCCAGGCGGTAGATCTCGTCGGCGTGCTTGCCCAGGAACCCGGTGCCGGCCATGATCTCCGGCTTGACCAGCGTCGGGGTGATCATCGGCGTGAAGCCTGCCTGGTAGGCCTGGTCCATCGCCGCGTTGAGCAGGGCGAGCTCGAGGCGCGCACCGATCCCGGTGAGGTAGTAGAACCGCGCACCGGAGACCTTCGCGCCGCGCTCGGTGTCGATGGCGCGCAGGCGCTCACCGAGGTCGAGGTGGTCGCGGGGGACGAAGTCGGCCCCGTACTCGGCGGCGAAGTCGCGGATGGTGCCTTCGGTGCGCAGCACGACGAAGTCGGCCTCGCTGCCCGGCGGGGCACCCTCGACGATGTTAGCGATCTGCGTCATGAGCTCAGCGAGCACAGCGCCGGCCTCGTCGGCCTCGGCCTGCAGGCCCTTGACCTCCTCGGCGAGCTTCTTGGTGCGGGCGAGCAGCGCAGCGCGCTCCTCGCCCTGCGCCTTGGCCACGTCCTTGCCGAGAGACTTCTGCTCAGCACGCAGCTGCTCGAACTCCGTCAGGGCGCTACGGCGCCGAGAATCGGCGTCGAGCACCTGGTCGACGAGGGCCGGGTCGTCGCCTCGGGCGACCTGGCTTGCACGGACGAGGTCAGGGTTGTCGCGAACCACACGCAGATCGATCACAGTGCAAGAGTATCGACCCCTGCGCGTCGATGAGCACACCACGCCCCTCGGCACGCCTCAGGGCCTACCGTGAACCCATGGAACTCGAAGTGTGGCTGCTCGTCGTGGCAATCGTCGTCGCCCTCGTGGCGATCGGTCTGGCGCTGGTCGTCCTCGGGCAGCAGCGTGCGCTGCGGACGGTGGAGGACTCACGGGAACAGGCCGCCGAGGAGCCCAGCCCGCCGGCCGGGCCGCTGCTCGCCTTCGTGGCGAACCCGTCCAAGAACGGCACCGAAGAGCTCCGGCCGGCGATCTTCGCGCGGTGCGCCGCCGAGAACCTCCCCGAACCGCTGTGGATCGAGACGACCGTGGAGGACCCGGGGGTCGGGCAGACCCGCGAGGCGCTGGCCGCCGGCGCCGACGTGGTCGTCGCGGTGGGCGGGGACGGGACGGTGCGCGCGGTCGCCGAGGCCATGGTGGGCACCGGGCGACCGATGGGGCTGCTGCCGCTCGGGACCGGGAACCTGCTGGCCCGCAACCTCGACATCTCCGTGACCGACCGTGAGGACGCCTTCGAGGTGGCGCTCAACGGCGTCGACCGCGCGATCGACGTGGGCTGGCTGCGGGTGGACCGGCCGGCACCGGAGAAGGTCCCCACGCCCAAGGGCCGCCATCGCACGCCGGCGAGCGAGCCCGAGGAGGAGCAGGACGACTCCCAGGCACCGGCTGACACCGCCAAGCACATCTTCCTCGTCATCGCTGGCCTCGGCTTCGACGCCGCGATGGTCGCCGACACCGATGCGACCCTGAAGTCCAGGGTCGGCTGGATGGCGTACTTCGTCGCCGGGGTCCGGCACCTGCACGGGCGTCGCCTGGAGATGGTCATCACCCTCGACGACCGCCCCCCGGTCACCGCGCGGCTGCGCACCCTCATGGTCGGCAACTGCGGGCGGCTGCCCGGCGGCATCACGCTCATCCCGGACGCGGTGATCGACGACGGCATCCACGACATCGCCGCGATCGACACCCGTGGCGGGATCATGGGCTGGGCGCAGCTGTTCGGTGAGGTGGTCATGCAGGGCTTCGGGATGAAGAACGACCTGCCTAACAAGATCGGGCGGATCGACCACACGCGGGCCAAGACGGTCCAGCTCCACGTGAGCGAGGGCGAGCAGGTCCAGGTCGACGGCGACGTCCTCGGGCGCGCCATCGACGTGAGCACCTGGGTGGACCCCGGCGCACTCATCGTGCGGGCGCCGGTCCCGCGGCTCAACGCGAAGTAGCGCCTTCACGCAGGATTCACAGGGCCTACCGCATCTGCGGCCGTCAGAGCAGCGACGCGCGGGCCGCGGCATCTAGGCTGATCCGGTGCCCCACACCCTGAGCGCCCCTGTCCGACGCCGCGACCTCCGCCGAGCGCGGGCGGCAGCCTCGGCGCTGCTCGCCGTGTGCGCGGTGCTGCTCGGTCTGCTGGTCACCCCGAGCGCGGCCGTCGCCGTCGGGACTACCGGGACCAGCCCGGCACCCGGGGTGGCGCACGCGGCCACCGCCGCCGGCCCGGACCGCGTCATCATCATCGGCACCGGCGGCCTGACCTGGGACGACGTGACCGAGCTGGGCACGCCGGCGCTGTGGAGCCTGGCTCAGGACGGATCGATCGGCAACCTCGTCGTCCGGACCGTGCGCTCCACCGCCTGCCCAGCGGACGGCTGGCTCGCCCTCTCGGCCGGGAACCGGGCCGGCGACGGCTACAACGCCAAGTCCACCCCGTGCCGGCTCCTGGAGAACCCCGCCGCGGGCACCGCACCGGCCGTGCCCGCCTGGGAGGAGTACCTGACCGGCGTCGCCGAGCAGTCCTTCAGCGCAGTCATCGGCGCCTTTGGTGACGCGGTCGCCGCGGCCGGGATCCCCGCGACAGCGATCGGCCCGGGCGCGGCGATCGCGCTGTCCACCTCGCAGGGCACCGTCGCCGGGACCTACCTGCCCACGTCCCAGGGCACCACACCGATCCCGCCCACCGCTGACCTCTCCGACTCGGTGGCCACGGCGCTGGAGTCCTCCGAGCTCGTCGTCGTCGACGCAGGCTCGGTGCGCCGCCTCGGCTACGGGACCGAGACCAAGCCTCAGCCCGACGTCGACCTGGACGGCGCGGAGGACGAGCCTGAGGTCGAGCCCGGGATCGAGGAGGAGCTCGAGCCGACGTCGGACTCCATCCACGCCCTGGACGTCACGACGGTCGACGAGAACGTCGCCGCGGTGCTCGCCGCGGCGCGTGCGGACGACCCGACCCTGGGCCGCACGACCGTGCTGCTCACCTCCCACTCCGACCCGGGGACGACGTCCCGCCTCGGGGTGGCCGCCATCGTCGGCGGCGGGACCCCGGTGGGCACCCTCACCTCGCGCTCGACCCGCCAGCCGGGGATCGTGCAGGCCACGGACGTGCTGCCGACCGTCGCCAAGCTCCTCGACCTCAGCGACGACCTGCCGCGCAGCGCACTGGTCGGGTCGCCGATGACCTCTGACGCCTCCGCCGCCCCGGCCTCCGTGCGGGTCGCCTCCCTCGTCGACGCCGAGCGGCACGCCCTGGCCACCGCCCCGCTGATCGAGGGCTTCTTCCTGCTCTACTGCATCGTCAACCTGCTGCTCTTCGCGGCCGTGTCCCTCGGCTTCAGCCGTCGTCTGCTGGACGCGATCGCACGCAGCACCCCGTCGGCGAGCACCCCGGCGCACACCCGGGCGCCCTCGCCGGCCGGCACCGACGCCGCACCGGCGCCCGTCCGGTCCCGGATCGCCGACCGGCTCGCGCCCGTGCTGAGCCGAGCGCCGGTCGTGGTGCTCACGGTGCTGCGTGCCGCGGGCATCGCGATCGCGGCGATCCCTGTCGCGACGCTGCTGGCCAACCTCGTGCCGTGGTGGCGCGCGTCGGCACCGGGCCTGGCGCTCACCGTGCTCATCCTGGCGTGGATCGCCGCGATCACCGCGGTCGCCGTCCTGCCGCCGTGGCGCACCTGGTTGTTCGGGCCGGTGGTCATCGTCGCCACCATCACCGCGGTCGTCCTCGCGGTCGACGTCGCGACCGGCGCGCACCTGCAGGTCTCCGCTCTCATGGGCATCCAGCCGATGGTCGCCGGGCGCTTCTACGGCTTCAACAACACCGCCTTCGCGCTGTTCGCCACGACCACGGTGCTGCTCGCCGCGGCCGTGAGCAACTGGCTCGTCTCCCACGGGCGTCGCCGCCTGGCCGCCGCGGCCGTGCTGGCCGTGGGCGCCGTCGCGGTCGTGCTCGACGGCGCTCCGGGGATCGGCGCGGACTTCGGCGGCCCGCCCGCCCTCGTGCCAGCCTTCGCGATCCTGGCGCTGCTCGCCGCAGGCATCACAGTCACCTGGCGGCGGGTGCTCGGCGTGCTCGTCGCGGGCGCCGTCGTGGTCATGACCTTCTCGGTCCTGGACTGGTTGCGGCCGCCCGCCGACCGCACCCACCTGGGCGGCTTCGTCGACACCGTGCTCGACGGCGGGCTGTGGGACGTGCTGGTGCGCAAGGTCGAGTCGAACATCGCGACCTTCTCCAACCCGCTGGCCCTGGTGGGCATCGCCGGTCTGCTGGTCATCGTCCTCGTGCTGGGCCGGCCGCTGCGCGCGGCGAGCAAGGCGACCGACACCGAGCCGTACGCCTGGCTGACCGAGGGCGCACCGCTCAAGCAGATCACCACCGACGCCCCGATGTTCACCCCCGGGGTGATCAGCGTGGGCATCGCCCTCGGGATCGGCACGCTGGTCAACGACTCGGGCGTGGTGATCCTGGCAGTCGGCATGTCCGTGCTGGTGCCGCTCATCGCGGCCACCTACGCGGGGTGGATGCTCACGCTGCGCACCAAGTCCCGCCAGGCGGCCGCCCGGCGAGCGGCGGACCAGTCAGCCAGCTGACCTGGACGTCCGGGTCCCCCGACCAGCTGGCCGACCAGGGACTCGGCTGACCAGCGAGCGGGCCTCAGGCCTTCTTCTTCGTCCCGACCCCACGGACGGCGCCGCCGACGGCGCGCACCCGGCGCGCGCTGACGGCCAGCTGCACGTCGCGGTACTGGGCGGCGCGGTGCATCTGGCCGCGCAGGTCCGTCCCGGAGGGGCGGTGGCGCAGGTCGCACGGGACCTCCACGGCCACGTAGCCCAGGCGCAGCAGGTCGATGGTCAGGCCCGTCTCGACCCCCCACCCGCGCGCCAGGGGCGTGGCGGCCTCGAAGGCCTCGCGGGTCAGGCACCGCATGCCGGACAACGGCTGGGTCGGAGTCCACCCGGTCATCGAGGCGATGGCTCGGCGGGCGGCCCCCACGACGATCCCGCGACCACCGGCTCCGGGCTGGGGCGGCAGCAGCGCGATGGACATGTCCGCCTGGCCGTCCAGGACGGGGCCCACGAGCGGGGCCGTGTTGACGGCCGTCTCGGCGAGGTCGCCGTCGATGAAGAGCAGCAGGCGCGGGGCGCGGCCGGCGGCGTCGCGCATGGCGACGACGGCTGCGCCGGTCTCCATCGCGGCGGCCTTGCCGCGGTTGTGGGAGTGCCGCACGACGACGGCTCCGGCGTCGCGCGCGACGTCCTGGGTGTTGTCCTCGCTGCCGTCGTCGACGACGAGGACGAGGTCGACGTGCGGGATGGCCTTGGCGGCCCGGACGGTCGCGGCGATGCGCCGGGCCTCGTCCTTGGCCGGGATGATCACGGCGACCCGCTGGCGTGCGCGGTCACGCTCGCTGAGCTGGGCTGTCGCCGACTTCGCACGCCGCACGTGCACGAGGACCTTGTCGGCGCGGTCCTGCTGTTGCGCCGCTTCGTCCTTGGGCTGGGGCTCACCTATCACGGTGCCAACCCTAGTCGCCCGCGGTGCCCTTCACCTCATCGTCCACCCGCCCGGCCTCCACCCCGTTCCCGCCTCCCGCCCGGGGCGGGCGAGAGCGGGACGAGGTGGACCGGGGGCAGGTCAGCGGAGGGTGACCTGGCGGGAGACGATGCCGGCGCGGGCGCGGCGCTCATCAGCGGTGAGCGGGGCGTCGTTGGTCAGCTCGGCCTCGAGGGTCGGCCAGAACTCGGCCACGGCGGCCTCGATGTCCTCAGCCTCGGAGCCCTTGGGCAGCTCCCAGACGGGGATGACGATGCCGGAGGAGCGGAAGGCGCCGAGGAACTTCGACCCGCCGAAGCCGGACTGACGCTTGGCGTGCAGACGGGCGACCGCGCTGATGACGGTGTCCTCGTCGAAGGGCATGGCCCAGCGCAGGTACTCCCGTGCACCCATCCGGCACCAGTAGGCGCTCTCGACGGAGGAGAGCTTGACCGTCTCGATGAGCGTGGAGTTCGCCTCGTCGAGGGACTCGCGCACGTCGGCGGCGAGCGGCTCGGCCGGGTCGAACCAGTAGTCGAAGCCGTCGTGGACGGTGATCTCGAGCGGGACCGAGAGGTCGAGGATGTCCTGCAGGCGCGGGCCGGGGCCGGGCAGGCCGGTCGACGTCAGCGACTGACCGGGCTCGAGCTCGACAGCGTCCAGAGCAGCCTGGGCCAGGTCGCGGCTGGCATCGCCGGAGCCGGCGTTGGTCTGCAGCGCGACGAAGACGGTGCCGTCGGCGCGGTGCAGGGCCGGCCAGCCACCGGGAAGGACGGTCGTGAAGGTGATCTCGCGGGCGCCGTACTCCGCGGTGGTGCGGGCGACGGCGGTCGCGGCGGGCACCACCTCACGCAGGGCGACGAGGTCGGGCTCGCCGGCGATCCCCTCGAACGGACGCAGCACAAACTCAGGGGTCGTGTTCTTAGCCATGGCACGAGCGTACCGGCACCCGATCCACGCGACGGCGCGCGGGTGCGCCGCACTGCTGCGACCGGGCCTCGGTGGCAAGATCGAGGCATGGATCCCCGCGCAGGCACAGTTGCCCTTCCCGAAGACCTCATCGATGTCGACGCCGTGGTCGGCGCGTACTACGACCTCACCCCGGACGTGGACGACCCGACGCAGAAGGTCGTCTTCGGCACCTCCGGACACCGTGGCTCGAGCCTTGACCGCGCCTTCAACGAAGCCCACATCATCGCCACCACCGCGGCGATCGTGGAGTACCGCCGGTCCCAGGGCACCGACGGCCCGCTGTTCATCGGCCGCGACACCCACGCCCTCTCCCTGCCGGCCTGGCAGACGGCGCTGGAGGTGCTGGCCGCAGCCGGTGTCCAGACGTACGTCGACGCCCGCGACTCCTACACCCCCACCCCGGCGGTCTCCCACGCGATCTTGCTGCACAACGGAGCGAGCACCGCGGAGGGCGTGCTGACCACCGGTCCCGGCCGGGCGGACGGCATCGTGGTGACCCCGTCCCACAACCCCCCGCGTGACGGCGGCTTCAAGTACAACCCCCCGCACGGCGGGCCGGCCGACTCCGACGCGACCAGCTGGATCGCCGACCGCGCCAACGAGATCCTGCGCAGCGGCGTCGGGCAGGTGCGCCGGGTCTCCCTGGAGACGGCGCTGGAGGCGGAGACGACCCACCGCCACGACTACCTCGTCGCCTACGTCGACGACCTCGCCACGGTCCTGGACATCGACGCGATCCGCGCCGCCGGTGTGCGGATCGGCGCCGACCCGCTCGGCGGGGCGTCCGTGGAGTACTGGGGGGCGATCGGCGAGCGCTACGGCCTCGACCTCACGGTGGTCAACCCGCAGGTCGACCCGCGCTGGGCCTTCATGACCCTGGACTGGGACGCGAAGATCCGCATGGACTGCTCCTCCCCCTCGGCGATGGCCTCGCTGGTCCGGGCGATGGAGCAGGGCGCGCCCTACGACATCGCGACCGGGAACGACGCCGACTCCGACCGCCACGGGATCGTCACCCCCGACGCCGGGCTGATGAACCCCAACCATTACCTCGCCGTAGCCATCAGCTACCTCTACGGCGGCGCCCGTCCCGGCTGGCCGGAGACCGCGGCCATCGGCAAGACCCTCGTGTCCTCCGCGCTCATCGACCGGGTCGCCGGCGGCCTCGGCCGGCGCCTGGACGAGGTGCCCGTCGGCTTCAAGTGGTTCGTGCCGGGCCTGCTCAACGGCTCGGTCGGCTTCGGTGGCGAGGAGTCCGCCGGTGCGTCCTTCCTGCGCAAGGACGGGTCGGTGTGGACCACCGACAAGGACGGCATCCTGCTCGCGCTGCTCGCCTCGGAGATCATCGCCACGACCGGGAAGTCCCCGTCCGAGCACCACGCCGCGCTCGTCGACCAGTACGGGGAGTCCTGGTACGCCCGGGTGGACGCCCCCGCGACCCTCGAGCAGAAGGCCACCCTGGCCAAGCTCTCCCCCGAGCAGGTGACCGCCTCCCAGCTGGCCGGTGAGGAGATCACCGCCAAGCTCACCACGGCCCCGAGCAACGGGGCCCCGATCGGTGGGCTCAAGGTCACCACGGAGAACGCGTGGTTCGCCGCACGCCCCTCCGGCACGGAGAACGTCTACAAGATCTACGCCGAGTCCTTCGTCTCCCCCGAGCACCTCGTCGAGGTCCAGGAAGCAGCGAAGTCGCTGGTCAGCGACGCGCTCGGCAGCTGACGAGCGGCAGCGACCCCCACGCGGGACGGCGCACCGCCGCCCCGCTGACGACGACGGCCGTCAGGGACTCCCTGGCGGCCGTCGTCGTGGGCGGAGAGCGACACACCCGATGACGGATAGCAGCGATTTGTGCCAGAGTGTCCTCATGCCTCGTGCGCCCTTCGCCGCCCGTCTGCCCGTCGCACTCGTCCTGGCGCTGGCGGCCACAGCCACCGCCGCCTGCGGCACGGACGCCACCGCACCCACGGACCCGCCGACGCAGGCCGCCCCGTACCTGGACCCCACCCTCCCGGTCGACGAGCGGGTCGAGGACCTGCTGGCCCGGATGGACCTGGCGGACAAGATCGGCCAGATGACCCAGGCGGAACGTGGCTCCATCACCACCGAGACGGTCACGGCCCTGCGCCTCGGCTCCGTGCTCAGCGGCGGCGGGTCCGCCCCTGATCCCAACACCCCGCAGGCCTGGGCCGACATGTACGACGACTTCCAGGCCGCCGCGGCGCAGACCCCGCTGGGCATCCCGATCCTCTACGGCATCGACGCCGTGCACGGGAACAACACCCTCACCGGGGCGACGGTCTTCCCCCACAACATCGGCCTGGGCGCCACGCGTGACCCGGCGCTGGTGGAGAAGATCGGCCAGGCCACCGCGGAGGAGGTCGCCGCGACCGGGGCGGACTGGACCTTCTCACCGTGCCTGTGCGTGGCTCGTGACGACCGCTGGGGGCGCACCTACGAGTCCTTCGGCGAGGACCCCGCGCTCGTGACGTCGATGACGCCGATCATCACCGGGTACCAGGGCGCGACGCTCGGCGGGTCGCCGTCCTCCATCCTGGCCACCGCCAAGCACTTCGTCGCCGACGGCGGCACCTCCGGCGGGGTCGACCAGGGCGACGCCGTCCTGACCGACGCCGAGCTGCGCGCGATCCACCTGCCTCCGTACCTCGCGGCGATCGAGGCTGACGTCGCCTCGATCATGGTCACCTTCTCCAGCGTCAACGGCGAGAAGGCGCACGGCAGCACCGCGCTGCTGACCGACCTCCTCAAGGACGAGCTCGGCTTCGACGGGTTCGTCGTCTCGGACTGGAACGGGATCGACCAGATCGACGCCTACGCCGGCTTCACCCACCAGGAGGTGGTCCAGGCGATCAACGCCGGGATCGACATGGTCATGGTGCCCACCGAGTACGACGCCTTCATCACCCACCTCACCACCGCGGTGGAGGACGGCGAGGTGGAGATGTCACGCATCGACGACGCCAACCGCCGGATCCTCACCAAGAAGTTCGAGCTCGGGCTGTTCGAGGCCCCGCTCGCCGACCGCACCCTCGCTGAGACCGTGGGCAGCGACGAGCACCGCGCGCTGGCCCGGGAGGCCGTCGCCAAGTCCCAGGTGGTGCTCACCAACGACGGCGTGCTGCCGATCTCCACGGCCTCGCGGGTGCTCGTCACCGGGTCCGGCGCGGACGACCTGGGCAACCAGGCCGGCGGCTGGACCATCACCTGGCAGGGTGCGAGCGGGGACACGATCGAGGGCACCACGGTCCTGGAGGCCGCCGAGGCGGCCTTCGCCGCGGCCGACGCCGGCGGCACGGTCGTCTCCGAGCGACGACTGTCTGACGAGACCCTCGCCGAGGTCGCCGGGCAGGTCGACGTGGCGATCGCCGTCGTCGGGGAGACCCCCTACGCGGAGTTCGAGGGCGACCGGCCCGACGGCGTGCGGCTCACCGGCTTCGACGTGGTCACCCTGCAGGCGCTGCGCGACGCAGGGATCCCCACCGTGGTGGTCGTCTACTCCGGCCGCCCCATCGACCTCGGCGGAGCCGAGCAGTGGGCGAACGCGCTGGTGGCCGGCTGGTTGCCGGGCAGTGAGGGCGCCGGTGTGACGGACGTGCTGCTCGGCGCCGTCGACCCGACCGGCACGCTGCCGATGAGCTGGCCCGCCTCGGCCGAGCAACAGCCGATCAACGTCGGCGACGGTCAGGTGCCGCTGTTCGACTTGGGTGCGGGACTCGTCGGGCCGCTGGGCTGAGGGCCCGGCCGCCGTCAGGGCAGGAGGTCCTGGTACTCCGGGTGCTGGTCGATGAAGGCACGGGCGTAGGAGCACTCGGGGATCACGGTGAGGTGCTGCTCGCGCGCGTGGTCCAGCGCGGTGCGAGTGAGCAGGGCCGCGACGCCGCTCCCCTCCACCTCCGGGTCCACCACCGTGCGGACCACCACGAACATCCCCTTGCCGCCCGCGTCCTGCCGTGGGACGGGGTCGTAGACGAGGTAGCCCACCACGTCGCCGTTGGGGACCACCGCCTCGAAGCGGTGGATCTCGGTGTTGTTGCGGATGCTCAGATCGTCGGCGGACACGGCGCCGGCCAGGTCACCATTCATCAGCCCATCATGCCCGCAGACACGAGCGCCGTCGCGTGGAAAGCGGCCCCTCTGCGGGTCAGGAAGGCGGTGAGAGAATGGAGCAGTGCCCGAGGACCCCCAGCAGCCGCAGACCGTCGTGAAGCCGTCCCGCAACCCCTACCGGGCGATCCTCGCGATCCCCGGCGCCAAGCAGTTCTCCGCCGCGGGGGCCATCGCCCGGTTGCCGATGTCGATGGTGGGCATCGGCATCGTCCTGATGATCCAGCAGATCTACGACTCCTACGCCCTCGGCGGCCGGGTGAGCGCGGCGTACATCATCGCCCAGGCGATCTGCTCCCCTCAGATCGCCCGGTTCGTGGACCGCAAGGGCCAGTCCCGCATCATGCGGCCGATGTTCGCCATCACGGCGGCCTCCCTCGTCGCCCTCATCCTCTGCGCCGCCCTGCGCACCCCGCAGATCTGGCTCTACGTCTTCGCGGTGCTCACCGGCGCCACCATCGGGTCGGTCGGCTCGATGGTCCGAGCCCGCTGGTCCCACCTGCTCGGCGACCCGCGCAAGCTGCACAGCGCCTACTCCTTCGAGTCGGCCGTGGACGAGCTGTGCTTCGTCATCGGCCCGATGCTCGCGACCATCCTGGCCACCAGCGTCACGCCGACGGCCGGGCTGATCATCCCGCTGCTCGCGGTGACGATCGGCGGGTTCTGGTTCCTGTCCTTGCGCGCGACCGAACCGCCGCCCACGATGCCCGAGCACGGCGTCACGCACCGCTCGGTGCTGCTCAACGGCGGCATGCTGGCCGTCATCGCCGTGTTCATCGGGATGGGTACCATCTTCGGAGCCACCGATGTCGCGACGATCGCCTTCGCCGAGGAGGCCGGGCACGAACCGCTCGCCGGCGCCATCCTCGGCGTCTTCGCCCTCGGCTCCCTCATCTCCGGGCTGCTCTACGGCGCCAAGCACTGGCTCTCGCCGCTGTGGAAGCGGTTCGCGGTCGGGATGGTCGCCCTGGCCGTGGGGGTAGCGCTGTTCGTCTTCGTCACGAGCCTGCCGATGCTCGCCGTCGTCATGTTCGTCACCGGGTTCGCGATCGCACCGACGCTCATCAACGGCAACAACCTCGTCCAGCTGCTCGTCCCGCCGTCCCAGCTGACCGAGGGCCTCACCTGGGTGGGGACCGCTCTGGGCGTCGGGGTGTCGATCGGCACGTCGGTCGGCGGGCAGCGGATCGACGCGGCCGGGGCGCACGCCGGCTTCGAGATCGTCCTGGTCGCCGGAGCGCTCTCGGTCCTGGTGACCCTCGCCTCGCTGTGGACCCTGCGCCGGCGGACCACGGGCGCCAACCACGAGCCGCAGGCAGCCTGAGCCACAGGCGGCCGGTGTGGCACACGAGACACCCGACTTGTCCGGTTCGCTCGGGCAGGCCCGCTCTCGCTGACAGAAGATGGAAGGAGCGGGACGACACCGCGCTCCGCATGCTGCGCGGTTGCCGCCCGGTCTTCCAGCGAGAGGTGTCGTGAAGTGGCCAAGCAGAAGCAGCAGCGCAACCGGACCGTCGCAGACGTCCTGGTCTCCCAGCTCATCGAAGCCGGTGCCAAGCGCATCTACGGCATCGTCGGAGACAGCCTCAACCCCATATCCGACTCCGTGCGCCGTGCCGCGAAGGCGGGGGCGGACATCACCTGGGTCCAGGTGCGCCACGAAGAGTCCGCCGCCTTCGCCGCGGCCGCCGACGCCGAGATCACCGGGACCCTCGCGGTCTGCGCCGGGTCCTGCGGCCCGGGCAACCTGCACCTCATCAACGGCCTCTACGACGCGAACCGTTCCAAGGTCCCGGTGCTCGCGATCGCCAGCCACATCCCCAGCAAGCAGATCGGTACGAGCTTCTTCCAGGAGACCCACCCCGACCGGCTGTTCACCGAGTGCTCGGTCTACTCCGAGATGATCTCCTCCGCCGAGCAGGCGCCCCGGGTCATCGCCTCCGCGATCCACCACGCCTACGGCGCCCCCGGCGTCGCCGTGCTCACCATCCCCGGTGACGTCGCCGACCACGACGCCCCGGAGACGCACGTCATCGACGTCTCCACCCGCCCCGCTCGCCCGCGCATCGTGCCCGACGCCGGCGCGCTCCGTGAGCTCGCCGCCGCGATCAACTCCGCCAAGAAGGTCACCTTCTTCGCCGGGGCCGGCGTGCGCGGCGCT
The DNA here is from genome assembly GCF_001552735.1 of Sanguibacter suarezii NBRC 16159. Lineage (GTDB taxonomy): Bacteria > Actinomycetota > Actinomycetes > Actinomycetales > Cellulomonadaceae > Sanguibacter > Sanguibacter suarezii. The sequence goes on along the minus strand of NZ_BCRT01000004.1, from coordinate 233,147 downwards.
CACGACGACGTCATCGCCCTCGCGGACAAGGTCGCCGCCCCGATCGGGCACTCGCTGCGCGGCAAGGAGTGGATCCAGTACGACAACCCCTTCGACGTCGGGATGTCCGGCCTGCTCGGCTACGGCTCCGCCTACGACGCCACGATGGAAGCAGACCTGCTCGTGCTGCTGGGCACCGACTTCCCCTATGACCAGTTCTTGCCCGAGAAGGTCCGCACCGTCCAGATCGACACTGACCCCACGCACCTGGGGCGGCGCACCCGCCTCGACCTCGCCGTCGTCGCCGACGTCGGCGAGACGGTCCGCGCGCTGCTGCCACTCATCGACAGCGGCCGCTCGCGCCGGTTCCTCGACTCGATGGTGGCCAAGCACGAGAAGGCGATGAACGGCGTCGTCGGGGCGTACTCCGGCCGCAAGGCCGAGTCCATGGTGCCCATCCACCCCGAGCTCGTCGCGGACCTCCTCGACCAGGAGGCGTCCGACGACGCGGTCTTCACGGTCGACACGGGCATGTGCAACGTGTGGGCGGCCCGCTACATCCGTCCCAACGGTCGCCGTCGGGTGATCGGCTCCTTCTTGCACGGGTCGATGGCCAACGCGATGCCGCACGCCATCGGCGCGGCAGCCTCCCAGCCGGGACGCCAGGTCATCGCCATGGCGGGGGACGGCGGCCTCGCCATGCTGCTCGGTGAGCTCATCACCATCCGGCACTACAACCTGCCGGTCAAGGTCCTGCTCTTCGACAACGCGACCCTGGGCATGGTGCGCCTAGAGATGCTCGTCGACGGTCTGCCGTCCTTCGGGACGGACTCCCCGCAGGTCGACTACGCCGCGGTGGCCACCGCGATCGGCATCCCGTCGGTGCGGGTGGAGCACCCGCGCGACCTGCGCTCGGCGATCCGCGGGGCCCTCGACCGCCCCGGCCCGGCCCTGGTCGACGTGGTGACCGACCCGCACGCGCTGTCCATCCCGCCGACCATCACCGCCGGTCAGGTCCGCGGCTTCGCCGCGGCGATGAGCAAGGAGGTGCTCGGCGGCGGTCTCGGCGAGGTCGTCTCGATGGCACGGTCCAACCTGCGCAACGTGCCGCGGCCCTGAGCCGGGCACAGCCCCAGCACAGGCGGGCACAGCCCGGGGTGGCCCACGCCGCTCCGGGCTGCGCTCGGAACTGACCGAGAAAAGTCCCTTGACCCGCGCAGATCCAGTGCCAAGATAAACGCGTGACCACGACGCACCCGGATGCCACCGACCTCGCCGACATGACCGCACGGCTCGCCCGGGTCGTGGCCCCGCTGACTGCCTACGGACCCCTCGAGCGCATCGAGCGGCTGGAGGGCGGCATGTTCGCCACGACGTACCGGCTCCACTTCGCCGGCGGCGGCCGTGCCGTGGCAAAGATGGCACCGACCGCGACGAACCGGCTCATGCGCTACGAGCACGGCATCCTGGGCACCGAGGAGCTCGTCTACCGCCTCGCCGCCAGCCGGCCCCAGCTCCTCATGCCAGCCGTCCTGCTCTCCGACGTCACACGCGAGCACGTCGACACCGAGGTCCTCGTCGTCAGCCACCTGGACGGCGTCCCGTGGCAGAGCCTGCCGGAGCTGAGCGCCGCGCAGCAGGCCATCGTCCGCGCCGGCCTGGGCACCGTCATGGCGGCTCTGCACACGGTGACCGGACCGCGCTACGGCTACCCGGCCGCCCCCGCGCTGCAGGGTGACACGTGGCTCGAGGCCTTCACCGCGATGACCGGCGCCCTGCTCGACGACGCCGCCACGTGGGGCACCGACCTGCCCTCCGCCCGGATCGCCGAGGCCCTCGCCCGCCACGAGGGATCCCTCGCCGAGGTGACCACCCCCCGTCTGGTGCACACCGACCTGTGGGAGGGCAACGTCTTCCTCGACCCCAGCACCCTGGCGATCACCGGGATCATCGACACCGAGCGCGCCTTCTGGGGAGACCCCCTCTTCGAGTTCGCCGGGGCGGATCAGATGGGCGCCGGTCCCGTGCCCGCGGCGCTCGCCGACGCCTACCGCGCCGGCGGGGGCACCCTGGACCTCACCGAACCTCCCCGCGCCGGCGCGCTCAGCCCGGCCGATGCCCGGCTGCTGCTCTACCGGGTCTACATGTACACCGTGCTCATCGTCGAGCCCGGGCCGCGTGCCTACGAGGGCGAGTGGCTGGCCGGTCACGTCGGACGAGCCTCCGCCCTGCTCGACGACGCACTGGACCTGCTGCTCGCCTGACGTGACGCCGCGTACGCTGGGCGCCATGTCGACGACTCCTCGCCCTCGTTCCGCGCCCGCTCACCTCGTGGTCATGGGGGTGTCCGGCTGCGGCAAGTCGACCGTCGGCATGCTGCTGGCGGACCGCACCGGGGCGCTGTTCATCGACGCCGACGACCTGCACCCCGACACCAACGTCGCCAAGATGCGTGCCGGCGCCCCGCTCGATGACACCGACCGTGCGCCCTGGCTCGCCGAGGTCCTGGACACCATGTCCGCGATCGCCGAGGCCGGCGGAACCACCGTGATGGCCTGCTCCGCGCTGCGCCGCTCCTACCGCGACGTGCTCGCCGCGGCCACCGGCGGGGTGCGGTTCGTCCACCTGGACGTCGACGCAGCGGTCCTCGCCGACCGCGTCGCGGCGCGCGCCGACCACTTCATGCCGGCCTCCCTGGTCGCCTCCCAGCTCGCCACCCTCGAGCCCCTGGGCGAGGACGAGGACGGCGTCGTGGTTCCCGTCGCCGGCGACCCGGGGGCCGTGGTCGACGCCGCGCTGGCCGCGCTCAGCGCGTCGCGACCAGGCTCAGCCGGGCGAGCGCGCGGCTGACCAGCGCGTCACCGTCGGTGCCGTGGGGGGCGAGCGCGAAGCCCACCCGCAGGCCGACTGACCCGTCCGGGACCACGCCGTCGTGCACGAGGCGGCGCACGGCGGCCTGCGCCGCTGTCTGCAGCGCGGAGGCCACCTGCTCCGCACGGGCGAGGGCGGCGGGCAGCTCGTCCGCGCCGGCCAGCGGCGCGAAGAGGGCCAGCTGCGTGCCGCTCAGACGTCCCAGGGCGGAGCGCTCGACGTACTCCCCGCGCAGGTGCTCGGCGACCCGGGCGATGACGGCGTCGCCGACGCGTGAGCCGTAGGCCGCGTTCGTCGCGGCGATCCCGTCGACCGCGACGACCACCACGACCACGTGACGGGCGTGGTCCGGCTGAGCGGAGACCTGGGCCGCGAGCGCAGCCAACCACGCCTGCCGGTCACGCGTCCCCGTGAGGGCGTCGTGGTCCGCGTGGGCGCCGAGCTCACCGGAGAGGTGCTCCACCAACGAGGCCACGGTGACGCAGCCCCAGACCTGGGAGCGGACCAGGAGGTCGTCGTAGCGCTGACGCCGGGGACGAGCCATCGCCAGGCGCAGCGCGTCCGGGATCGTCCACCACGGGTCGACGAAGGACGGGGCCCAGTCGGTCAGGTCGCTCACCGGCTTGCGGAAGAGGAGCGCCCTGCCGTAGCCGAGCTCACCGGACATCGCCGCCAGGCACCGCTCGCGGGTGATGAGACCGACCCGGGAGTGGTCGGCGCCGTCGCGCACCCCCACGCTCTCGACCTGCTCCGGCCGGAAGAGCTCCTCCAGGGCGCGGCAGCTCATGGTGGCCTCGACCACCTCGATGGGCCGGGAGACGTCGGTGACGACGGGCACCCGGGACGTGCGGTCCGGTGCGGGACGAGACGCGGCGGGGGTGTGCGCGGCGCGGGTGGTGGTCTGCGAGGGAGGCATGGACGTATCCTCACCGCGCCCGCCGGCCCAGTTCATCGGGTGTTGGCTCAGTTCGCCAACTGTTCATCAGGAGACGTTGGCACCGAAGGTCAGGCCGAGCAGGTACGTGGCGCCTGCCGCACCGAAGCCGATCGCCAGCTGGCGCAGCGCCCGCTTGACCGGCGAGGCGCCCGAGAGCACCCCGACCGTGGCGCCGGTGATGCACAGCGCGATGCCGACCAGGACGGACCCGATGACGACCGCGGCAAGGCCTTCGAGGCCGAAGATGTACGGCAGCACCGGGATCAGCGCGCCGGAGGCGAAGAAGCAGAAGCTCGACGCCGCGGCCCCGATCGCGGTGCCGATCGCCTCGTGCTCGTCGTCGGCCCCCCGGGGAGCGATCACGGTCTGCGCGGTGTACGTGGCGAGCACGTCGTCGGCGTGGGTCTGCGCATCCTCGGCGCTCTCGCCGCGAGCGCGGTAGACGAGCGCCAGCTCGTTCGCGTCGACGTCGAGGTGGGCGATCGCTGCGGAGGCCGCCGGGCTGGGGTTGGCCGCCTCGAGGAGCTCCCGCTGGGACCGGATGGAGACGTACTCCCCCGCGCCCATGGACAGCGCGCCGGCGAGCAGCCCGGCCAGCCCGGTGAGCAGCACCGTGGCCTGGGAGGCACCGGAGGCGCCGATGCCGAGGATGAGGGCGAGGTTGGACACGAGGCCGTCGTTGGCGCCGAAGACGGCGGCGCGGAAGGTCCCCGAGATCCGCATCCGGCCCCGCGTGGCAAGGCCGCGGACCACCTCACCGTGGATCCGCTCGTCCGCGGCCATGCGCGGTGTGGCGTCGACGTCGACGTCGTAGGTGGAGCGGGCCTCAGCCTGCTGGGCGAGAGCGAGGACGAAGACGCCGCCGAAGCGGCGGGCGAGGAAGCCCAGCCCGCGGGTGCGCCAGTGACCGCGCAGCGGGCGGCCAGCAGAGGGGCCGAGCAGCTCGAGCCAGTGCGCCTCGTGCCGCTTCTCCGCCTCGGCGAGGGCGAGCAGGATCTCCTTCTCCTCCCCGGTGCGGCGCGCGGCCAGCTCGCGGTAGACGGCGGCCTCGGCGCGTTCGTCGGCGAGGTTGCGACGCCACCGGCGGATCTGACGCGGGGTGGGGCGGGGCAGCTCGGCGGCTGAGGTCGATGTGGTCACGGGTCCAGTGTGGCAAGAGCCGCCCGCCGCGCAGTTCGGGTGCCCGTACGCGCCGCGCGCGGGTGCCCCACACCTGACGTGCGGGGACCCTCGCCTACTGTGGTGACGGGCACCTACCGGCGCCCACCGGCACCCCCCGTGCGGCCTGCCTACGACCTGCGAGGAGATGACATGACCAGGACCTGGAGGCTGCGTCTGCTCGCCACGCTCGGCTCGCTCGCCCTGGTCGGGACGCTCGCCTGCACGACGGCGCCCGCGCGGGTCCCCGAGATCGCCGCCCAGCAGGCCGAGACCCGGGCTCACGACGCCCGCCTGCGGGCCGAGCAGGCTGCGCTGCAGGCGGAGACCGCCGATCGGGTCGCGGCCCGGGAAGCCGCTCAGACCGCTGTGGCCGCGCAGCTGAGCGACCAGCTCGCCGCGGACCGAGCAGCGGCAGAGCAGGCGGCAGCAGAGCAAGCGGCAGCTGAGCAGGCCGCCGCAGAGCAAGCCGCAGCTGAGCAAGCCGCCGCCGAACAGGCGGCTGCCGAGCAGGCCGCCGCAGAGCAGGCCGCCAAGCAGGCCGCCGCGGCTCAGGCCACCGCGCGCCCCGCTCGGCCCGCACCAGCTCCCGTCACCGCGGCTCCCGCACCGAGCGTCCCGGCCTGCGTCAACGACTCCACCTACGCCGGTCCGCCGTTCTACACCTCCGCACCGGACGCCGAGGGCGACGGGTCCAACGGCCGGCTGCCTGCCTCCGCGATGACCCGGCTGACCTGGGGACACGACACTGCTGGCACGCCGCAGTACCTCGCCACCCGGGCTGCGGGCGCCCTCGACCGGCTCAACGCCTCCTACCGCGCAGCCTTCGGCACGGACCTCGACCTCGACCTTACCTACCGGTCCTTCGACGAGCAGGTGCGCATGCGGGAGGCGCTCGGGTCCGTCGCCGCCGTGCCGGGCACCTCCTCCCACGGCACCGGACGGGCCTTCGACCTGCAGGAATGGTCGTGCTACGGCTTCGGTTCGGCGCGCTACCAGTGGTTGGTGGAGAACGGGCCGGCCTTCGGGTGGGTCGCCCCGGGCTGGGCACGGCAGAACGGCAGCAACCCCGAGTACTGGCACTTCGAGTACACCGGATGAGGCCGTCGGCCTCAGTCGAAGGTCCCGGCACCGTCCAGGCGGCCGACCTACAGTGAGATGAACACCCCCCGACGAAAGGTCTCTCACCATGCGTACGCCGACCCTCTGGGAGCAGACCCTGCAGCGCAACCCCAACCACTCCCTCTGGTACGTCGAGCGGATGCGCGCCCTGGCCGCCGAGGGCAACGACCTCGCCGGTGAGGCGCGCCTGATCGACGCCATGGTCCCGCGCGGCGCCCGCGTGCTCGACGCCGGCTGCGGTCCGGGCCGGGTGGGCGCGGCGCTGGCCGCGCTCGGGCACACCGTCGTCGGCATCGATGTGGACCCGGTCCTCATCAACGCCGCGATCGAGGACCACCCCGGAATCCAGTGGCTCGTGGGTGACCTCGCCGAGATGGACCTCGCGGCGGAGCGGATCACCGAGGGCTTCGACGCGATCGTGTGCGCCGGGAACGTCATGACCTTCCTCGCCCCGGGCACCCACGTGACCGTGCTGGAGACCATGCGCCGCCACCTCGCCCCGGCCGGGCGGATCGCCGTGGGCTTCGGTGCCGGCCGCGGCTACGCCTTCGAGACCTTCCTGTCCGACGTCGCCGAGGCCGGCCTGAGCGTGGACTCCCTGTTCTCCACGTGGGACCTGCGCCCCTTCCGTGACGACTCCGACTTCCTCGTGGCGATCCTGGGCTCCTGACCCGTGCACTGCCCGTCCCCGGTTCTGTAGGGTCGCAGGATGACCGACCTCGCCTCCTTCACCACCGCCGTCCGCGCCTTCTCCGCCGAGCGCGACTGGGGCCAGTTCCAGGATCCCAAGTCCCTCGTGCTGGCCCTCATGGGTGAGGTGGGCGAAGTCGCCGAGCTGCTGCAGTGGGTCCCGGCGGACCAGGCCGTGGAGACCTTCGCCGCTCCCGACCGCCGTGACCGCATCGGCGACGAGCTTGCCGACGTGCTCATCTACCTCGTGCGTCTCGCGGACGTCCTCGGGGTGGACCTGGGGGCCGCCGGAGAGGCCAAGCTGGCCCGCAACCACGCCCGGTTCCCCGTCGAGGGCGCCGCGAGCGTCGTCGGCGTCGCCCCGCACAAGGCCTGACCGTGACGACGCCGGGCGCGAGCGAGCTGGAGATCACCTCACCGGTCGTGCTGTGCCGCCCGGACGGGCGGCTCGACCCGCTCGCCGCCGGCTGGTCCCGCACGCCGCTGCACCGCACGAACCTGCCCCGCGGCCTCGGCCGCGCGGGCGCGTGGGGACGCAACAAGCGCTGGGAGTACTGGGGGATCATCAGCCCCACGCACGTCGTGGGGCTGACGGTCTCGAGCCTGGACTACGCCGGGGTGCACCAGCTGTGGGTGCTGGACCGCGCCACCGGCGAGGTGGTGGACGCCTCCGTGCTCGCCCCCTTCGCCGCCGACACCGTGCTCCCGCACAGCCTGAGCACCGGCACCGCCTCTGCCCGACGTCGCGGCTTCACCGCGGAGATCACCCCCGGCCCGGAGTCGGTCCGGTTGCAGGCCGCGACCGACCGGGTCCGCCTCGACCTCACCGTGGCGATGCCCGCGGACCAGGAGTCGATGTGCGTGGTGGTCCCGTGGAGCGCGCGGCGCTTCCAGTACACGGTCAAGGCCCCCGCGCTGCGGGTCGGCGGCCGGCTGCGGGTGGACGGCGTGGAGGTCGTGGTGCCGGCGGACGCCAGCTGGGCGGTCCTCGACCACGGCCGCGGACGCTGGCCGTACTCGATGACGTGGAACTGGGGCGCCGGGTCTGGTGTGGTCGACGGGCGGACGGTCGGGCTGACCATCGGCGGTCAGTGGACGGTGGGGACCGGGTCGACCGAGAACGCCCTCGTCGTGGACGGCCGCGTGCACAAGCTGCACGACGAGCTGACCTGGACCTATGACCGCGAGAGCTGGTTGGCGCCGTGGCGGGTCACCGGCCCCCGCGCAGACCTGACCTTCACCCCGTTCCACGAGCGGGTCGCGGTGACCAACCTCGTGGTGCTCGCCGGCCAGACGCACCAGTGCTTCGGCCACTGGTCCGGGCACGTGGTGGACGACGCGGGCCGGGAGGTGCGGGTGGACGGGCTGGTCGGCTGGGCCGAGGAGGCCCGCAACCGCTGGTGAGGGCAGGTCAGCGCGGCTCAGTGGGAGTCAGCGCGGCTCAGCGCGGCTCGGGCGCGGTCCCGTCGCCGAAGGGTCGTCCGCCCAGCGCCTCACGTCCGTGCGGGGTGGTCCAGACCGTCTCGTCCGGGCCTGCGGGGATGATCCCGGAGGGGTTGAGGTCGCGGTGCACCCCGTAGTAGTGGGTCTTGATCTGGTCGAAGTCGATCGTCTCGCCGAAGCCGGGGGTCTGGAACAGGTCCCGTGCGTACGCCCACAGCACCGGCATCTCCGTGAGCTTGGACCGGTTGCACTTGAAGTGCCCGTGGTAGACCGCGTCGAAGCGGGCCAGGGTGGTGAACAGGCGAACGTCGGCCTCGGTGATCGAGTCGCCCATGAGGTAGCGCTGGGAGGCGAGGCGCTCCTCGAGCCAGTCGAGCGCCGTCCACAGCCGGTCGTAGGCGGCGTCGTAGGCCTCCTGGGTGCCGGCGAAGCCGCAGCGGTACACCCCGTTGTTGACCTCGGTGTAGATCCGTCGCATGACCTGGTCCATCTCGGCGCGCAGGTGCACGGGGTAGAGGTCCGGGGCTCCCTCACGGTGGAAGGCGGTCCACTCGGTCGAGAAGTCCAGGGTGATCTGGGCGAAGTCGTTGGTGACGACCTTCCCGGTGGGGACGTCCACGATCACCGGGACCGTGATCCCGCGGGGGTAGTCGGGGTCATAGGCGAAGTAGGCCTGCTGGATCCGCTCGATCCCCAGGACCGGGTCCACCCCGCCGGGGTCGAGGTCGAAGGTCCAGCTGTTCTTGTCGTGCAGCGGACCGGGCATCCCCAAGGAGATGGCGTCCTCCAGGCCGAGCAGCCGGCGGACGATGATCGACCGGTTGGCCCACGGGCAGGCCTTCGCCGCGATGAGGCGGTACCGGCCGGCCTCGACCGGGAACCCCTCACGCCCGTCGGCGGTGATGCGGGTCTGGATGTAGTTCGTGTCCCGGGTGAAGGACGTTCCGGGGACGGAGTACACACCTTGTTCGTTGCTCATTCAACTAGTCTCCTACACACCGGCCTTCCGCTCGACCTCACCCCGAGCCAGCACGAGCTTCACCGGCCACGTCAGCCCGGAGCGTCCGCGAGGACCGGGTGAATCTGCACGATGAGCCCGAAACCCTCGTCCGGCGCATCTCGAAGACCTCTACTGTGAGGCCGTGACCAGTCAAGACGCATACACGCCGCCGCCCTCCGGCCCCGGCGCAGCCCCCTCCTCCACCGGCTACGCAGCCCCCACGGACGGCTATGCCGCCTACCCCGTGGCGACCGTCCCGCAGCCCGGCTCCTACCGCAACGGCCCGTCAGGCCTGCCCCGGTCGCCGATCGGGGTCTTCCTGCTCTCGATCATCACCTTCGGGATCTACGGCCTGGTCTGGTACTACAAGATCAACGTCGAGCTGAAGAACTTCAACTCCTCGATCCAGGTCAACCCGGCCAACATGATCCTGCTGTGCCTGTTCGTGCCGTACTTCTTGCTCTTCTCGGTCTACTGCACCGGGCAGCGCATCCAGCAGGCGCAGGCCGCCGCCGGTCTGCCGTCGTCCACGTCCCCTGCGATCGGCGTGCTCCTCGCGATCGTCGTCGGCGGGCACTCCTTCTACTACCAGGACGCACTGAACACGCTCTGGCAGCACCGCCAGGCCTGAGATCCCCGCGCCGGCTGAGACCCCCCTCAGCCGGCGCGGACCGTCAGGGTGCTCGACCCGTCCGGCAGCCGGCGCACCGAGATGCCGTCGGAGATCGTCTGCTTGAGCGCCTCCACGTGCGACACCACTCCGACAACCCGCCCGCCGGCCCGCAGCCGGCCGAGGATGGCCAGGACCGAGTCGAGCGTCTCCGGGTCGAGCGACCCGAAGCCCTCGTCGACGAAGAGGGTCCCCAGGTCCACCCCACCCGCCTCCGCCGTGACCACGTCGGCCATGCCCAGCGCCAGGCACAGGGAGACGTAGAAGGTCTCACCGCCGGACAACGAGCTCGGCAGCCGCGGGAGACCGGTCTGGTGGTCCAGCACCCGCAGCGCGAGACCCACCTTCGTGTTCCCCTTGACCTCCTTGAGGTCGGAACGGACGAGCTCGTACCGGCCGTCGGACATCGTCTCGATCCGTGAGTTCGCCGCAGCCACGACGTCCTCGAAGCGGCGCATGAGCACAAAGGTGGCCAGGGTGAGACGTGTCGTGTTGTCCGGGGACGTGCCACCGGCCAGGTCCGCCATCCGCACGACCGGCTCGGTGGTCACCTCGACCGACTCGAGGTGGGCGCTCGCGCGAGCGATGGCCGCAGCCTCCCGCTCCGCGTCCTGGACCGTGCGGCCAGCCAGCGCCGCCGCCACCTGGGCCTCGTGCACGGCGGCCTCGGCCGTCGACTCGTCCGTGCGCACCGCCTCGAGGTCGATGTCGATGTCATCGGCCAGCGCGATGATGCGGTCCTCGGCCAGTCCGCTGCGCACCCGTTCACAGGCGGCCCGGTGCGTCATGATCTCCTGCTCCAGGGAGGAGGTCCGCTCCGGGGGCACCATCGCCTCGCGAGCAGCGCCGACGTCGTCGAAGTGGTTGCCGACCAGGCTCTGCTCGAGCTCCACGTGGCGCTCACGGTGCCCGGACCATGCGGTGGCGGCGTGGTCCTGGGAGGTCAGCAGCGCGTCGACGGCCGAGACCCGGGCGGTGAGGTCGGCGACGACCTCGGCGACGGTCCGCGTGCCTGCCGCGGCGGAGATCTCCGCCTCGTCGGCGAGCAGGACCGTCGCGTCGTGGTCGAGGCGCGCCTGGTCGGTCACGGCCTGCTCCACCCGCGCGGCGTGGTCGGCGCGCAGCCGGACCGTCGCCTCGTCGAAGGCCGCCAGGTCCTGCGCGGCGGCGGTGGCCTGCTGCTGCGCGGCCTCTGCTGCGGCGACCGCATCCTCGGCGGCGGTGAGCTCGGCAGTCGCCGCAGCCAGGTCGGTGCCGGCGACCAACTCGCGCAGGGCGGTGAGGCGTTCTGCGAGACGGACGACGAGCTGGCCCGCTGCCACCAGGTCACCCTCGCGGTCACGACGCTCGGCCTCCGCGCGGTCCACTGCCTCCTGGTCCACGTGGTCCGCGCCCCGCGAGGCCGGCTCGGGGTGCTCGGCCGAGCCGCAGACCGGGCACGGCGCGCCCGGGTGGAGGCTGGCCGCGATCTCTCCGGCGATGCCGGCGATCCGGGCACGGCGCAGGTCTCCCTCGACCTCGACCGCCCGCTGAGCGACCGCACCGGCCGCGGTGCGCGCCTCGAGCGCGGCGTCGTGCTCGGCGGTGAGGGTGTCGAGGCGGGCGAAGGTCTCCACGACCTCACCAGCTGCGGCGCGCCGGGAGGTCCGTGCGGGCAAGTCCGCTGCGAGGGCTCGGGCCGCGTCGCGTGCGCTCTCGAGCTCGAGACGCGCGGCCGGACGCGCGGCGAGGTCCGTCTCCAGGTCCGTGATCGCGGCGCGCTGGCCGGCCAACGCCGCCACGGCCTCCGTCTGGGCGCTGCGACGCGCCGCGAGGCCTGCCTCGATCGGCAGCAGCCGGTTGAGCAGCGCGATCTGCCCGGCGTCGTCATCCCGGCCGCGGCGCAGGGTTGCCCTGGCCTCCTCCCGCGACGCGAGCTCGTCGTCGGAGCGGGACACGCGTCCGGCGTCGGCGAGGGCAGCGAGGGCGGCGGGGACGTCCAGGACCTGCTGCGCGCGCTCGAGGTCGGCGCGCAGACGCTCGGTGGCGTCCTCGGCCGCGCGGCGCGCGACCTCTTCAGCGGTGATGGACGGCTCGACCATGGCCGCGCGGCGCGCGGCCACGAGCAGTGTCTCCAGCTCCTGGACCTGCTGCGTGCGGCTGTCGAGCGCAGCCTGCTCGGTGAGCAGCGCTTCGCGGCGGGCGGCGGCCTCGGTGAGCTGCTTCGCCTCGTCCAGGGCGACCCGAGCCGCTGTGAGGCGGACCCGCGCGGCGGTGTCGGCCCGGTCGCGGGCATCAGCCACGGACACCAGCCCGGCGACGTGCTCGTCGGCGAGCTTGGGGACGTCGTGCGTCCCGGCGCCGCGCAGGATCTCGGCATCGGGCCCGGGCAGCGAGGTGGTGGTGATGAAGTTCTCGACTGCGGAGGTGACCTGGGACCTCGCCGCGGACAGCTGCTGGTGCGCGGCGGCGCGCATCGAGGCGAGCTGAGCCTGAGCCTTCTCGTAGATCTCGGTGCCGAACACCTTCTGCAGCAGACCTCGGCGGTCCTCGGGGTTGGCCCGCAGGAAGTTCGCGAACTCCCCTTGCGGCAGCACGATCGTCTGGACGAACTGGCTGCGGTCGAGCCCGATGATCCGCGTCAGCTCTGCCCCCGCCTCGTCGAGGCGGTTGGACACGAGCCTCCCGCTGTCACCCGGCGCACCCAGCCCGGCGGCGAGCTCGTCGACGGTCAGCGCCCAGAGCGTGATGCCCGCCTGCTGCTTGGTGGTGCCCTCCCCGCGCTTCTTGGGACGTAGCCGCTCCGGGGTCCGCACGACGCGGTAGATGCCCGCACCGGTCTCGAAGGTGAGGTCGACGAAGGACTCGGTCGCGTCCGCGGCGTAGGCCGACCGCAGCCGGTCGTCGCTCGCTGCGGCCGAGGCGACCTTGCCGTACAGGGCGAAGACGACCGCGTCGATGAGCGTCGACTTCCCGGCTCCGGTGGGCCCTTCGAGGAGGAAGAGCCCCGCTTCGCTCAGCGCGGCGAAGTCCACTGTGTGGGTGCCTGCGAAGGGGCCGATGGCCTGCAGCGTCATGGAATGGAGGTGCATCAGGCGCTCCGCTCGCTCGCGTTGGCGGCCTCGAAGGCTGACCGCAGGACATCAGCCTCGGCGGCGCTGGGCGCCACGCCCGTCACGTGCGCCACGAAGTCGCCGGCGACGGCCACCGGGTCGCTCGCCGCCGTGACCGCGAGCGTGAGGGACTCCCGCGCGCGCTCGACGGGTGGACGGTGCTGCATGACCAGCGCGTGCGGGAACCTCTCCTTGAGGCGGGCGTTCATCTCCCGGGGGCGCATCGGGTCGGTGACCACGAGACGGACCCAGTCCTCACGGTGGGGCGCCCCCGTCGCCCCGAGCAGCTCCTCGAGCGTGCCGGTGACCTCGGCGAGGCGGCGCGGGACGGGGGCGGTCACGAGCTCAGGCTCGCCCACCACGCCGTCGGCCCCGAGATCCACCAGGACGGTGGACTTCGCGTGCCGCATCTCGGAGAAGGAGTAGGCGAGCGGCGAGCCGGAGTACCGCGCGACCGTCGGGCCGGTGCAGGCCACCCGCTGGGGACCGTGCAGGTGTCCCAGCGCCACGTAGTCTGCGCCCGCGAAGGCGCCCGCAGGGACCGAGTCGACCCCTCCGACCCGGATGTCCCGCTCGGACTCCGAGACCTCCCCGCCCACGACGAAGGCGTGCGCCATGACCACCGAGCGCAGCCGCTGGCCAGGCAGGGTCTTCTGGCGACGGTCCAGGTCAGCCCGGACGCGGCGCATGGCCGCAGACATGACCGCCTCGTGCGAGCGACCCAGGGACTCCTCGCCGTCCTCGCGCAGCACGGTGCGCGCCGCATCCGGATCGAGGTAGGGCAGCGCGTAGACCATGACCGGCGCGCCGCCGGCCGGGTCGGCCAGCTCGACGGGGACGCCGACGTCGGCGACCTGGGTGCGCAGGTAGACCCCGCCGCGCAGGAGCTCGGCGGCGAAGCCCAGCCGGATCGCGGAGTCGTGGTTCCCCGGCGTGACGACCACCTGAGCGTGCTCCGCGAGGCGGGCGAGGGTCTGGGACAGCAGCACGACCGCGTCGACCGGCGGGATGGCACGGTCGTAGACGTCGCCGGAGATCACGACGGCACCGACCTGCTCGCTGCGGACGACGTCGACGAGGTGGTCGAAGTACGCCGCCTGGTGCTCGAGCAGGTCTACCCCGTGCAGGGTCCTACCGAGATGCCAGTCCGAGGTGTGCACGATTCGCATGCCCAGACGGTATCCCGGGCCACCGACACCTCAGACCGACGGGCACCCTGCATCGACGGTCTCTCGCACCCGGGAGCGCGTGATCGTGAACTCACCGGCCATCCCGAGGACCTCAAGGAGGTCGACGATGTTCTCGGACGGGTCACGTAGCTCCAGGTCCAGGCCGCTCTCCGCGCACAGACGGTGCAGCTGCACGAGGAAGGCCAGGCCCGACGAGTCGATGAACGTGACGCCCCCGACATCCGCGACCACCGGGTTGTTCGCTGAGACGACGAACAGCATCGCCTCGCTGGCTCGGTCGCGCAGTGCGGCGTCGATCTCGCCACGCAGGATGACGTGGGTGGTTCCCTCGATGTCCTGGGGGGTGATCGAGGATCCGACGGTCGACTCGCTGGTGGTCATTCTCTGCCTGCCTTGTCCTGCGGAACTGTGCTGTCCTGACGAAATGCTCGATCGCGCGCCACCGACTGAGCCGATGGAATCACAAGACGGTAACGCCCTCGACCGACGCGCGCCAGCCTTCCGGCCTGATCGTCACAGTTCCCATGCATCTGCACCCTCGCACGCAGCGAGCGACGCGAGCGGTACCGGCGCGGCGCCCGCTACTCGGCCGTCAGGTCCAGAGAGTGCAGCAGGGCGAGGGTTCCTGCGCTCAAGGTCACCAGCGCCGGGTTCGAGCTGGAGGTCAGGCCCTTCCAGATCTGGTTGGAGCCGGTGGTCCGCCCGTACATCCCGGGCGTGGCCGGGGTCAGGTGCCGGTACAGGTCGAGGTAGCTCGACGTCGCGCTCTTGAGGTGACCGTCGCTCTCGTGGGTCCACACCTGCGAGCCGGTGGCCGCCGAGCACTCGGTGAGGGTCGCCGGGGTCGCGGCCGTGAGACAGAGACCGGGCGCTGCGACGGGATGGATGGCGCCGCGAGCGTCCATGACCCAGCGCTGTGCTGCGACGTCGGCACACAGCGCGCCGGTCGCCGTGGCGACCACCGCGGTGGTTCCACCGACGTCGTCGACGCTCAGGCAGCGACCGTTGTCGACCGTCAGCGCTGCACCAGCAGGCAGGACGACGGACTCGCTCTCGGTCATCCCGGCCGCCGAGAGCAGGTCGACCAGCGCCCCCGTGGTCACCGGGTCGCCGGCGTCGAGCGCCGCCCTGTTCGTGGACACGAAGCTCTCCACGGACTGCGCCGCCGCGCGCTGCGCCTGGATACGCTCCACGACGGCCAGGGACGAAGGGCTCAGACCGGTGAGGTCGTCCTCCCAGCTCGCAAGCTGGACCGCTGCGGTCGCCGGCAGGACCGGGACGGCCGCGCCGACCAGCTTCTGCAGTGCGGCGTCGAGCTCGGGCAGCTCGACCGCGCGGAGTGCGCTGTAGCCCTGCTCCTTCCCGATGACGACCACCGGCTCGAGCGGGGCGAGGTCCGTGGCGATCGTGATCGGGTCACCGAGCTGGGTGGTCACGCCGTTGGTGCGGCAGCTGATGCTGGCGCCGGTGGGCTTGTCTGCCGCGTCGAGGTTGACGTTGAACTGCTTGACGCCTGCGGTGGCCAGGAGCGCCGTGTTCTCCTGGTGCCCGTCGAGGAAGGACACCGAGATCCAGCACTGGCGGGTGGCGCTGACCGCCTCCGTGTCGACCGAGTCGGCCGCCGGGGTGAACACGTTCCCGAAGTTGCTCCGGAAGGCCGGGTACATGAGCGTCTGGTCGACGACGGACGGGTTGTATCCGCCGAGCAGCGTCACGACCGGGACGCCGACCTCGCTGGGCCTCGGCGAGGCGAAGGCCGGGTTGGCGATCCGGGCGTCGACGTAGGAGCCGCTCGCGGCGTCCCAGTCGCGGTACCCGCTCGGGTAGGCGAGGTCCGGGACCACCGTCTTCATCGAGCGCTGGATGATGTCGGCGCTGTATCCCGTGTAGTGCGTGTACCGCGAGAGGGAGCTGGTGACCCAGCCGCCTGACATCGCGTCACGGTTGTAGTTGTAGATGCCCTGGTAGTTCTGGAGGAACGGTCCCGCGCCGACGTCGAAGCCTCCGGGCAGGAACGTGCTGTCGCCCGCGAGGTTGGAGCGCATGCGGTCGCGGTAGGCGATGTAGCCCCATCCGCTCTCGCTGTGGTGCGAGGCGTTGATGACCCGGTCGTCGCCGGTCGCCGCGTTGTTCGTCCCCGGGTAGTGACCCAGGCCGTAGGAGTGCCCCAGCTCGTGGCTGAGCTCGTTGCCGACGGAGTCCCACAGCGTCGCCATGCCGTTCCCGCCGCTCAGCCCGTGCCGCACCACGCCGTTCTGGTAGCTGCCCGCTGAGTGGTGGATGATCCGCTGGTTGAAGGTCCCAGGCTGGACCTGGGACATGGTCGAGCTCGACGTACCGAAGTTCGCCAGGTTGATACCCGTGCTCACCTGGGCCTTGCCCACGTTCTCACGCATGTCCCCGCTGTAGACGTCGCCCGTGCTCGCGCTGGCACCGGTGTAGATCACCCCGCTCGCGACGATGACCTTGTCCAGGCTGACCGTCTCGTAGTCCGCGACGACCATCGTGGCCACCGGGACGGTCTGGAAGTAGTCGGACCCGGCCCGTGCCGGATCGTTGAGGAAGTAGTGGCCGGCCGAGGTCGGTGCGCCCGTGAGCATCCCCAGCTCGATCGAGCTGATGATCAGCTCGGTCGGAGCGGCAAACTCGATCTCGTCGGCTGCCAGCACGCCGGTCTCACCCGTGTCGGTGGTGAAGGTCAGGGACAGGCCCGTCGTCATCACGTCCCACGGGAGCTGGGTCGTCCAGGCCCGCCGCGTGTAGACGACGTCATCACGGTTGTCCGTGATGACCATGTCGGACCGGGGGATCTGGGTGGGGTCGTCGAGGGGGATCGTGCTGACCACCGTCCCGTCGAGACTGACCTCGACGGACACGGACCTGGCCGTCTTCTCAGGGGAGAACAGCAAGAGCGCAGCACGCTGCGTGACCAAGGTCGGCATGGAGCGTGCGCGGTTGCCGCTCGGGTCGATCGTGTGGCTCTGCGCAAACTGCACCTGCCCGCTCAGCGTGCCGGACAGGTCGTCGCGCAGCGGGCGAGCCGCGCCGGACGACGTCGTGTCGAAGAAGCCCAGCGACGGGAGACGCGACAGATCGTCGTCCGCAGCGGGCGGCGAGGGGTCCGGCCTAGAGGTCGGCGCGTCCGAGGGAGTCGGTGTCGGCACAGGGGTGGGTGTGGGTGCGGGAGCGTGGGTGGGGATGGGCGTGGGGGTGGTCTCGCCGGACGGCGCGGTCGGTGGCTGGTCGGGGCTCGGACGACCGCTCGGGCTCGGCGGAGTGACGGCGGCTGGCGTGTCAGGTGCCGGCACACCAGGGACGGAGGCGCCCGGTGCGCCGGGGACCCGCGTCGGTGGTGACTCCGGCGCGGTACCGCTCGGATTCACGGCAGCTTCCTCCTCCGCCACCGTGTAGGTGGAGGCGCCGCCCGGCGAGTTCTCCGTGTCGTCCCCCCTCGGCGATTCTGCATCGTGGCCAGCCGCCGATCCGCTCGCCGCAGTGTCGCCGGGGGCTGTCGTGGGGGCGCTGGAGGCGGCGTCGCTGGGCGCCGCCTCAACGAGCGAGACGATTGAGGTGTCCGCCAGCCTGTTGGGCGATTCCGCCGCCCCCCAGAGGACGCTGACAACCCCCATGGTGACAACGAGCGCTCCGGCGACCGAGGTCGGGATCCACACGTGGGGACGGCGGGTGAAACGGCTCATCAGTGAGACCTCAGAGGGATAGCGCCCAACCCGTCATACCTGCAGGTAGGGCAGTGTTTCGCACCGTGCTCGGTGCACTGGGAGAGTATGGATGGCAGTGGTCGCGCGCGATCACCCGACGCGCCACAGCTCGAGACAGACATGGTGAATTCACGACGCGCGGGTGAATCTTTGGTGGAATCCAGCAAGTTCCCAGGATCTCGTTGCAGAATCGTTACATGACGTCAAAGACGACTCGACTAGCGACTGCGAGCCTCCTCGCCCTCGCGCTCCCCCTCGCGACCGGTTCGATCGCCTTCGCCGACACGATCGAGCGCCAGGCCACCCTCGTCCAGGTGCGCACCCAGACGGACGTCGTCTCCCGGGACATCACCCTCGCGGTCACCCACACCTCGATCCTGCCCGAGGCCCTGCGCACCCAGACCCGCAGCGCGATCGCCTCGGCGCAGGCGGCCACGTCCACCGCGCGCCGGGCCCTGCACGCGGTCGACACCGCCGACTCCTTCACGCTGTGGTCCGTCGAGGAGAACCTCAACGACGCCCGCACCGCCCTCGACGCCGCCTCGGCAGAGCTGCGCTACGTCACCGAGCAGGTCACCGGGGTCGACGCGGGGGTCTCGGCCGCGCTCGTGGCGCTCCAGCACGACCTCGACATCCTCCGCGGCACCACCGCCGGGGCCTGAGACCAGCCGGGCCGGGGCTCAGCGGCCGCGGAGCGTCAGCGTCGTGCCGGTCCACCGGCGCCGGAGCCACCGGTCGTGGGAGGCCACCACGATCGTCCCGAGCGCCACGCCGATCGCCTCGCCCAGCTCGTCGGCCAGGGTGAGGGAGATGTGGTTGGTCGGCTCGTCGAGCAGCAGCACCTCGGGGGCCTGAGCTACGAGCATGCCCAGCACCACACGACGGCGCTGTCCCACGCTCAGCTCTCGCAGCGGACGGTCGAGATCCTTGCCGCCCACCAGCCCGAATCCCGCGAGCTGGTCCCCGGCCCCGATGAGCTGGAAGAGCTCACGCGGCGAGCGCACGTCGTCCTGGAGGTAGACGTCCTGCTCGAGCATGCCGACCTGGACCCCCTCACCCCAGGTGACGGTCCCCCGGGCCGGGACGACGTCCTTGGCCATGACGTGCAGCAGAGTCGACTTCCCCGACCCGTTGGCCCCGGTGACCAGCAGCTTCGTCCCGGCAGTGAGGTCGAGGGAGGCCAGCTCCAGGCGCCCGGGCACGACGACGTCCCGCAGGGACAGCGCCACGCGCGCCCCGCCCGCGGCTGCCAGCCCGTAGGAGGAGGCCCGGAAGGCCAGCGGGCGCGGCGGCTTGCGGACCTGTGCGCTCTCCAGGGTGTCCAGGCGCTGCTGGGCGTTGCGCACCCGTCGGGAGACCTGCCCTTCCACGCGGTCGCCGCGGCGACCGTAGGCCATCTTGTTGTGGTCGGTGGCCTCGCGCCCGTGCGAGACGTTGCGGGCCGTCGTCGCGACCGAGGACCGGAGGTCGGCGATCTCGTCCTGCTCCGCCTCGTACCGGCGCTCCCACGCGGCGCGCTCGGCCTTCTTGGCCTTGCGGTAGTCGGAGTACGTCCCCGCGTACAGGGTCCCCGAGATGCCCGACGGCGTGGGGTCGAGGTCGAAGATCTCGGTGCACACCTCGTCCAGGAACACCCGGTCGTGGCTGGCCAGCACGACGACGCCGGGCATCGCCCGCACCGCCGCGGCCAGGAAGGTCGAGGCCTCGTCGTCGAGGTGGTTGGTCGGTTCGTCGAGCAGCAGCGCGCCGGGCTGGCGGACCAGCAGGGCCGCCAGGTGCAGGCGGGTGCGCTCACCGCCGGACATCTCGTCGACCGTGCGGTCCATGACGTGCTCGATGCCCAGGCCGGCCAGGGTCACCTCGACGCGGCGGTCGGCGTCCCAGACCTGGGCCACCTCCGCCCGGCGCAGCGCGTGCTCGTAGGCGGCCTCCGCGGCCGCGCGCTCCTCGGGGGAGCCGCCCGGCGCACCGAGCACGTCCGCGGCGGCCTGCACCGCCGCCTCGAGGGCGCGCACCTGGGCGAGGGCGTCGGCGATGACGTCGGCGACCGGCGTCGACGGCGGGAAGGGCATCTCCTGGTGCAAGAACCCGAGGTCCTCGGGGCGGGAGATGCGACCGGCGTCGGGCTCCTCGAGCCCGGCGAGCAGGCGCAGCAGCGTGGACTTGCCCACGCCGTTCTCCCCCACCACACCGGTCCGGTGGCCCGGGGCGACCGTGAGGTCGAGTCCGCTGAGGACCTTCTGGGCTCCGTAGAACTTGGTCACGCCCTCGGCGACCAGCGGGGTCAGCGCGTCGTCCGACGGCACGGGGGGCGCGGTCGTCACGGGGACGAGCGGATCGTCATGGGTCATGAGAGCTCCTTGCACAGGGTCCCCGGCAGGCCGCGGCGACGGGTGTCTCCGGCGGTGCGCACAGGGATGGACGAACAGTGTCGCAGGCGAGGTCAGATCCACATGGGCTCCAGTGTGGACCGGCCGCCTCGGCTGGCGCGAGATGTTTTCGGCATCTTCACCGGGCGCACGCTCAGTATGAGTGATCTTCCCGCGCCGTTCAGCAAGACTTGGACCATGAGCCGCCTCCTTCGCCGTGACCAGCCGATCTCCCGACGCGTGCGCCTGGCCGCTGGCGCGGTCGTGCTGCTCGGCGCGCTGGCCGCCGGGTGCTCCCAGATCCCGGAGGTCTCCATCTCCACGGAGCAGCTCAAGCAGCTCGCCTCCGACGCGAAGGCTCAGGTCGAGGTGATCGCCGCGGACGCCAAGACCATCGGTGCCCAGCTGGGCACGCTCCCGGCCACCGCGCGGGAGAAGGCTCAGCAGGCGGTCGACGCCGCGACCTCCGCCTCGCAGCAGGCGCAGTCGGCGCTGGAGAGCGCCCAGCAGAGCCAGGACGGCGCCCAGCAGAAGATCGACGACGCCAAGACGGCGCTCGACGACGCCTCCACCAAGCTCGCGGACCTCACCTCCTCCGCGGGCGACGCGGTGACCCCGGAGGTGCAGTCGGCGATCGACGCGTTGTCCGCGCAGATCGCCGAGCTCAAGGCGTCGGTCGACGACGCCGCGTCCTGAGCCTGCTGACGCCAACGCTGTGACCTGCGAACCTGCTCACCAGGCAGGTGGGAGTTAGCAGGCGAAGGGCCATCGCACCACCTGCTGACGCTGAGCCGAACGTCACGGACGACAGGTCGGACAGATCCGATTCACCCCCTCCTGGCAGTGGGACTTTCGACCTACTGTCGAGAGATGAATCGCACGTACATCATCACCGGATCAGCATCAGGGATCGGCGCAGCCACCGCCGAGCTCCTCACCTCTCGCGGAGAGCGCGTCATCGGCATCGACCTGCGCGGCGCGGACATCGAGGCTGACCTCAGCACCCCCGCCGGACGCACCGCGGCGGCCGCTCAGGCCGTCGAGCTCGCCGGCGGCTCGATCGACGCCGTCATCGCCTGCGCGGGCATCTCCGCCCCCATCCCCCTCACCGTGGCCGTCAACTACTTCGGCGTCACCGAGCTCCTGGACGCCCTGGCGCCCACGCTCGCCAAGAGCGCCGCACCGCGCGCCGTCGTCGTCTCCTCGATGGCCAGCCTGCAGGCCAACTCCCCCGAGCTCGTCGAGGCGCTGCTCTCCGGCGACGAGGAGCTCTCCCTGAAGATCGGTCAGCAGCTCGCCGACGAGGGACCTCGCAGCGGGTACCTCAACTACCCCTCGAGCAAGCGTGCGCTGAGCCGCTGGGTGCGCCGCGAGTCCATCACGCCCACCTGGGCCGGCGCCGGCATCCCGCTCAACGCCGTGGCCCCGGGAACCGTCATCTCGGCGATGACCACCCAGCTCCTGGCCACCCCCGAGGGTCGCGAGATGGTCGACTCCAACGTGCCCATGCCGCTCAACTACCACTCCGAGGCCGTCGTCCTGGCGCGGCTGCTGGTGTGGCTGGCGAGCGAGGAGAACACCCACGTCACCGGCCAGACGATCTACGCCGACGGCGGGGCTGACGCCACGCTGCGCGGGGACGACATCTGGTCCTGATCGGGCGCCGCGACGGCGGCACGTGCCTGCGGGCGCGCGCCGCCGTCGTCGTCTGTGCGGTCAGCCTGCCGCCGTGGTGGCCGCTGCGGCGTCGGTGACGTCGGCGACCTGCGCACCAGTGACCCGCACGAGCTCGGCACCGTCGACGGTGGCACCCACCCCGTGCGCACCGGCGCCGATCGAGACCGGTCCGGCGGTGACCCGCGAGTCGGCGATCACCGGCCACGGCCGCAGCGTCCCGAAGGGCGTGATGGTCCCGCGCTCGTACCCCGTGACCTGCTGGGCGACGGCGGCGTCGGGCATGGACAGGCGTTGGACGCCGAGCAGGGCGCGCAGCTTGGGCCAGGAGATCGTCCGGTCCCCGGGGACCAGCACGAGGAGGAAGTCGTCCTCGCCGCGGCGCACCACGAGGGTCTTGACCACACCGGACGGGTCGACGCCCAGCGCGGCAGCGGCCTCGGCGAGGGAAGACACCCTGCCGTGCCGGTGGATCTCGTAGGTGATGCCGGAGGCGTCCAGGGCAGCCACTGCGCGTTCTTCGCTCATCGAGCCAGCCTAGCCACGTCGGTGCCCAGCCGTGGGTGAGAGCAGGGTCTGCGCGCGGTGGCGCTGATACGGTTGGCCCAGACTTTGATCCTGGAGGAACACCTATGCGTCCCGTCTTTGCCATCGCGATGATCGCGCTCTTCGTGCTCGGCCTGTACGTCATGGCCATCGCCTTCGACCACCCCGGCGCCGAGGCCTACATCTTCTGCGGCGGCCTGGTCATCTCAGGCCTCGCCTTCCTCATCCCGTTGCAGCTGACGAAGGACTAGTCCTCCGTCCCCCTCCACCCAGCCGTCCGCCGGTGAAAAGACTTGCGGGGGCTGGGAGAATAGTGGCTTGTGAGCACGGCACCGAAGAACCCCGATCAAGGCAGCATCCCCGCGGGCCCCTCGGACGCAGCGGGCCCCTCGGGACCCGGTGGCTCGTCGACCCCTGAGCGCCCGGCGCGGTCCTCCCGAGGACGGCGCAGCGGACGTGGGAAGGCCGCGGGGCGCGGGCAGGGCGCACGCCCCACGGCCGCTGCGGCGCAGACGGACCGCGCGCCGAACCGTGCCCGCCTCGAGCGGGCCGCAGCCGCGCGCGCCGCGGTCGTCGTGCCGCCGATCACCTACCCCGAGCAGCTCCCGGTCTCCGCGCGCCGCGAGGACATCGCCGCGGCGATCCGGGACAACCAGGTGGTCATCGTCGCCGGTGAGACCGGCTCGGGGAAGACGACGCAGATCCCCAAGATCCTGCTGGACATGGGCCGCGGGCGCGCCGGGCAGATCGGGCACACCCAGCCGCGACGGATCGCGGCGCGCACCGTCGCCGAGCGCATCGCCGAGGAGGTGGGCACCCCCCTCGGCGAGATCGTCGGCTATCAGGTCCGCTTCACCGACACGTCCTCGGCGAACACCCTGGTCAAGGTCATGACCGACGGCATCCTGCTGGCCCAGATCCAGCGTGATCCTCAGCTGCTCGCCTACGACACCCTCATCATCGACGAGGCGCACGAGCGCAGCCTGAACATCGACTTCATCCTCGGCTACCTCACCCGACTGCTGCCCCAGCGCCCGGACCTCAAGGTGATCATCACCTCCGCGACCATCGACTCCGAGCGCTTCGCCCGGCACTTCGCCCCCGGCGGTCCCGTCCCCGAGCCCGGGGAGGGCGAGGCCGACGACCGCCCGCTCGCCCCCGTCATCGAGGTCTCCGGGCGCACCTTCCCCGTGGAGATCCGCTACCGCCCTCTCACCCCCGAGGACGCCTCGGCGAAGAAGGGCGGCGAGCGGGACCTCATGACCGGGATCTGCGACGCGGTCGACGAGCTGTGCGCCGTCGGGCCGGGAGACATCCTCGTCTTCCTCTCCGGCGAGCGAGAGATCCTCGACGCCGCCGACGCCCTCTCGGGACACCTCGGCGCCCGCACCACCGACCCGCGACGCCCCGACTACGTCGAGATCATGCCGCTGTACGCCCGGCTCTCCGCAGCCGAGCAGCACCGCGTCTTCCAGTCCCACCCGGGCCGCCGGGTGGTGCTGTCGACCAACGTCGCCGAGACGTCGCTGACCGTGCCGGGCATCCGCTACGTCGTCGACCCCGGGACGGCGCGCATCTCGCGCTACTCCAAGGCCACCAAGGTCCAGCGCCTGCCGATCGAGCCGATCTCCCAGGCGAGCGCGAACCAGCGCTCAGGGCGCTGCGGACGCGTGGCCGATGGCGTCGCGATCCGCCTGTACTCCGAAGAGGACTTCCTGTCTCGGCCGCCCTTCACCGAGCCGGAGATCCTGCGCACCTCCCTCGCCTCGGTGCTGCTGCAGATGATCTCCGTCGGGGTGGTCAGCTCCCCCGGAGACATGGCCCGCTTCCCCTTCGTGGAGTCCCCCGACACCCGCGCCATCCGCGACGGCGTGCAGCTGCTCACCGAGCTCGGAGCCCTGGAGCCGGCCAAGCGCGGGACCGGCTCGGCCGGCGACGACGGCGACGGCACCCGGCTCACCGAGACCGGCCGGGCCCTGGCGCAGCTGCCGATGGACCCGCGCCTGGCTCGGATGATCGTCGAGGGCGGCGCGCGTCATGCCGCCCGCGAGGTGATGATCATCGCCGCCGCGCTGTCCATCCAGGACCCGCGTGAGCGGCCCACGGAGTTCCGTACGCAGGCGGACCAGCTGCACGCCCGGTTCACCGACCCGACGTCGGACTTCCTCACCTACCTCAACCTGTGGGAGTACGTCCGCGCCCAGCAGCGGGACCTGTCCTCCTCGGCCTTCCGGCGACTGTGCCGAGCGGAGTACCTGAACTTCCTGCGGATCCGGGAGTGGCAGGACGTCGTCGGGCAGCTGCGGGAGATGGCCAAGCCGCTGGGGATCGTCATGAATGCACCGTCTCCGCGGCGGGCGGGGGACTCCGGGAGCGCGTCGGCGGCGGAGGGCTCGGGAAACACCGTGGCCTCCGCGGCCGGTCAGGCCACGGACGAACTCGACCTGCGTCAGACGTGGGACGGGGACACCATCCACCGGTCGCTGCTGGCCGGGCTGCTGTCCCAGATCGGCATGCAGGAGGCCACCGAGGTCAAGGCCTCCACCGTCAAGGGGCGGGAGACCGCCGCGGACCGCCGGGCCAAGAAGTTCGCGCGCAACGAGTACCTCGGTGCCCGCGGTGCCCGCTTCGCGATCTTCCCCGGCTCCGGCCTCGCCAAGAAGCCGCCGGCCTGGATCATGGCCGGTGAGCTCGTGGAGACGAGCCGGCTGTGGGGCCGCGACGTCGCCAAGATCCAGCCGGAGTGGGCCGAGGAGCTCGCCACGCACCTGGTCAAGCGCACCTACTCCGAGCCGCACTGGTCCACCAAGCAGGGCGCGGCCATGGCCATCGAGAAGGTGCTGCTCTACGGCGTGCCGATCGTGGCCGACCGCAAGGTCCTCTACTCCAAGGTCAACCCCGCCGAGGCCCGCGAGCTGTTCATCCGGCACGCCCTCGTCCAGGGTGAGTGGACCACCCACCACGAGTTCTTCGCCGAGAACCGGCGGCTGCTCGCCGAGGCGGCCGAGCTCGAGGCCCGCTCCCGCCAGCGCGGCCTGGTCGTCGACGACGACGCGCTCTTCGCCTTCTACGACGAGCGCGTGCCCGAGTCCGTGGTCTCCGCACGCCACTTCGACCAGTGGTGGAAGACCGCCCGGCGCACCGACCCCGAGCTGCTGACCTTCACCCCGGAGCTGCTCGTCCCCGAGGGCGCGGACACCGTCTCGGCCGAGGACTTCCCCCAGCAGTGGGTCCAGGGCGACCTCACGCTGCCGCTGACCTACCAGTTCCAGCCGGGCACCGAGGCGGACGGCGTGACCGTCCACATCCCCATCTCGGTGCTCAACCGGGTGGTCCCGGACGGCTTCGACTGGATGGTCCCCGGGCTGCTCGACGAGCTCACCACCGCGACCATCCGGTCCCTGCCCAAGCCCGTGCGGGTCCAGCTCGTGCCGGCCCCGGACGTCGCTCGCGGCGTCGTCACGTGGCTGCGGGAGAACTGCCCGGCGTGGCCGGACATCACCCGGGCCGGGGACATGGCCGAGTCCTTCCAGTCCGCCTTCTCCCGCGCGGTGGCAGCGCTGCGCGGGGTGGAGATCCCCGAGGACGCCTGGGACCCCGAGAAGCTCCCGCCGCACCTGCGGATGACCTTCCGGGTCTTCGAGGAGCGTGGCGGCCGGGCCGGGTCCGGTCCCCGCGGCGAGGTGGTGCTCGACGAGTCCAAGGACCTCGTCGCGCTCCAGCGCCGGTTGGCCGCCCAGTCCCAGGCCGCGGTGCGCTCGGCGGTCAAGACCGCCGTCGGCACCGCGCTGCGCGAGGCCCAGGCCGCCGCAGCTGCGCCCGCCACCCCGGCCCCCGGCTCCCCCGAGGGCGCCGAGGTCGTCCATCCGGGGCGAGGTCGTCTCGCTGAACAGACGACCTCGAACGCGACAGACGACCTCACCGGTGGGCGGGCCGGGCAGGGCGAGCAGGGCGGCGCGGGCGAGCAGGGCGGACCGGCGACCGGGGTCACCCTCGCCGAGTCGGGGCCGTTGAGCACCTGGCCCACCCCTCCGGCCACCCTGGCCGACGGCGTGCTGCCGGCCCAGGTCGACTCACCCGGGCCCGGTGGGATGGTCGTGCGCGGCTACCCCGCGCTCGTGGAGGAACGGTCCGGGAAGCAGATCACCGTGGCGCTGCGGATCCTCGCGGACGCGTCCCGGCAGACCAGCGAGCACACCCGTGGCGTGCGCCGGCTGCTGCTGACCGAGACCGCGATGCAGGCCTCCCGGGTGACCTCACGCTGGACCGGGACACAGTCGCTGACCCTCGCGGCGAGCCCGTACAAGAACACCGCGGCGCTGGTCGCCGACCTCCAGCTCGCGGCGGTCATCGCGCTCACCCCGAGCGCCGGGACCATCCGTGACCTGGCCGCCTATGCCACGGCGCGCGCAGCGGTGAAGGCGCGGCTCGAGGACGAGGTGCACGCCGTCGTCGGGCACGTGGTCGCGGCGCTCACCGCGGCGCGGACCCTCGACGGGGAGATCCGCTCCGCGAACTCCCTCGCGCTGCTCAACACCCTGGCTGACATCCGCGACCACGTGGGCGGGCTCGTCTACGACGGCTTCGTCTCGGCGACCCCGCCTGCGCAGCTGCCGCACCTCGTGCGGTACCTGCGCGCGGCGTCGTACCGGCTGGACAAGGCGATGGCCAACCCGAATCGCGACGCCGAGCTCGCCTGGCGGGTGCACGACGTCGAGGAGGCCTACGACAAGGCCCGTGCCGCCTACGCGGCGGGACGGCCGGACCCGGCCCGCGCGGCCGTCCTCGACGAGGCTCGCTGGATGATCGAGGAGCTGCGCGTGAGCCTCTTCGCCCAACAGCTCGGTACCAACGGCCCGGTGAGCGAGAAGCGGATCCGCAAGCTGCTGGACGGCTGACCGCCGAGGCACGTGCCCTCAGGGGGAGCGAACGCTACCGTGGGGGTCTCGCCGTCGCGGCGGGCTCTGCCGCTCAGAGGAGCAGATCATGACCCGGTTCCTCGCCCTGCCGCTCGTGGTGCGGTGGCTCGTGGTCTGCGCCCTGCTGCCGACGGCCCTGTGGGCGGCGCTCCTCGTGGTCGGTGCAGTGACCGAGAGCTTCTCGTCCGGTCTGGAGGGGCTCGAGCCTCTCGTCATGAGCATCGGCTATCTCTTCGTCATCCCCCTCTACACCGCCGTGCCCGGTGCTGCCGTCGGCGTGCTGCTCGGCTGCGCAGACCGGGCTCTGGGGCGGTCGGTCGAGGGGAGCCCGCATCGGCGCAGGGCAGCAGCTGTGGCCAGCACCGTGATGAGCGCACTGGTGGTGCTGGTGGCTCTGGGCCTCCAGATGCTCTGGTTCTCGGCCGAGTCGGTGCTGGTGTGGGTTGTCGGGAGTGTGGCCTGCGCTGTCATCCCGGCAGGGATCTGCTGGCGGCGGTACAGACGGATCGCCCGCTCCGAGGTGAGCGGGGACGGCCAGCGGGCTGATGCCCTGACGTGACCTCCGGTCGAGGCCAGAGCGGCCAGCACGGCCCGACCAGTCATGCCGGTCAGGGCGCGAGGGTGGGCGGGACCTCGGCGTCGGTGAGCGCCGCGCGGTCCTTGGCGAGCAGGCTGTGGCGGTAGGAGTAGGCCAGGTAGATGGCCGTGCCCAGGGCCAGCCAGGCGGCGAACCGCAACCACGTCAGGGTGGTGAGGTTGGTCATGAGCCACAGGCAGGCGACGCCGGACACGATCGGCAGCACCGGTGACCACGGCACGCGGAAGCCGCGCGGGAGGTCGGGACGGCTACGGCGCAGGAGCGGGATGCCGAAGCTCACCAGGACAAAGGCGGAGAGCGTGCCGATGTTGATCATCTCTTCGAGCAGCTCGACCTGGGCCAGCCCGGCGATGAGCGCCACCACGATCCCCGCGCCGACCTGCAGCCGGACCGGGGTGTGGAAGCGGTGCGACGTCTTGGACAGGCCGCGGGGCAGCAGACCGTCGCGGCTCATCGAGAAGACGATCCGGGTCAGGCCGAGCAGCAGCACCATGATCACCGAGGTGAGACCGAGCAGGATGCCGATCGAGATGACCTTCCCGGCCCAGTCCGCCCCCACCAGCACGAAGGCAGTGGTCAGCGACGGGCTGTCGGCGGCGGCCAGCTCGCGGAAGGAGACCATCCCGGTGACCACGATGGTCACGAGGATGTACAGGACGGTGACGACCGCGAGTCCGCCGAGGATCCCGCGGGGCAGTGCCCGCTGCGGGTCCTTGGTCTCCTCGGCCGTGGTCGCCACGACGTCGAAGCCGATGAAGGCGAAGAACACCAGAGCCGCGCCGGAGAGCACTCCGACGACCCCGTACATCGTGGGGTCCTGACCGGTCATGAACGCGAAGAGCGACTGGTGCAGACCGGAGGCGCTCTCGGCGGGCTCGGCCGGCGGGATGAAGGGCGAGTAGTTCTCGGCCTTCACGTAGAAGAAGCCCACCGCGATGATGAACAGCGTGATGGAGACCTTGAGGATGGTCAGCACCGCGTTGACGCGGGAGCTGAGCTTGGTGCCGATCGCCAGCAGGAGGGTGAACACCCCGACGATGACCACGGGGCCCCAGTCGATCGCCACCGGTCCGGCGTGGATGGTCGCCGGGACGTCGATGCCGAAGAGCGCGAAGGCGTCCGAGAGGTACACACCCCAGAACTTCGCGATCACCGCCGAGGCGAGCAGCATCTCCAGGATGAGGTCCCAGCCGATGATCCACGCCACGAACTCACCCATCGTGGCGTAGGAGAAGGTGTAGGCAGACCCGGCGATCGGCAGCGTCGAGGCGAACTCGGCGTAGCACATGATCGCCAGCCCGCACACGACCGAGGCGATGATGAAGGAGACGATGACCCCGGGGCCGGCGTAGTTGGCCGCGGCCGTCGCCCCGACGGAGAAGATGCCGGCGCCGACGGCGACCGCGACACCCATGACCGCCAGGTCCCACGCGGTGAGGGATCGCTTGAGCGACCTCTCGGGGTCGGTCGTCGACGCGAGTGCTTCCTCGACGCTCTTGCGCCGGAAGATGCTCGTGCTGCTGGCCATGCTGCTCCCTCATCGGCGACGTCATGGGTCGACAACGAGCATGCACCTACAACAACGGCCCCGCTACCCACGAGGGCGATACTTTACCGCCGTCTCACCGCCCTCAGTCCGCCGATGGTCCCCCGCCCGGGCCATCTGGCCGTGGCAGCGCTCTGGCCAGCGGCGACGCGACCAATCTCGTGCCGATCGCCGTCCACCAGACAAGATGTGGACGGCTCCGGACCGGCACGGCGACCCTGTGCAACCATGGCAGCGTTCGCAGCGCATCATGCGAGGCCTCGCGCCCGGCACCCCCGGGCACGCCTGCGATTCCCCGTCAGACATGCCCGGGGAGTCGTCCCCCTCGTGGCTCTCGGCTCCCTGCGGGACCACCGGCTCCACCAGCGGCGGTCCCAGGAAAGACCCGAGAGGACCTTCGATGCTCACCAGCGCCGACCACATCCAGACCACCCACGCCGGCTCCTTGCCGCGCACCCCCGAGCTCATCGCCGCGAACGAGGCCCGCGAGGCCGGTCGCGCCGACGCCGGCACCGACCACGAGGCCCTGCTCACCGCTGCGGTCGTCGACCTCGTCCAGCGTCAGAAGGACGCCGGCATCACCGTCCCTGGCGACGGCGAGTACGGGAAGTCGATGAGCTCGGCCATCGACTACGGCGCCTGGTGGTCCTACTCCTTCCAGCGCACCGGCGGCCTCGAGCTGGGCACCGACGTCAACTGGATCACCGACCAGCACGAATCCACCCCCGGCAACGTCCGCCTCACCGGCTTCGGGAACCGCCGCGACCGCGCGATCTTCGCCGAGGCCTACGCCGACCCGGAGTCGGGCATCTTCACCGGCGGCGCGCCCAAGCCCTTCCCCAAGACCACCGGTCCGCTCACGTACACCGGGCAGGCGGCCATCGCCTCCGACGTCGCCAACCTCAAGGCCGGGCTCGACGCCGCGGGCCTGAGCGAAGGCTTCATCACCTCGCTGTCCCCGGGCAGCGCCTCACGCATCTCCAACGAGTACTACGCGACCGAGGAAGAGCACATCTACGCGTGGGCCGACGTGCTGCGCGAGGAGTACACGGCGATCATCGACGCCGGCCTGGTGCTGCAGATCGACGACCCCTCGATCGCGGAGAACTGGGACCAGATCACCCCGGAGCCGAGCGTCGAGGACTATCTGGCATTCACCCGCATCCGGGTCGAGGCGCTCAACCACGCCCTGCGCGGGCTGCCCGAGGACCAGATCCGCTTCCACCTGTGCTGGGGTTCCTGGCACGGGCCGCACACGACCGACCTGCCGATGAAGGACATCGTCTCCACGATGCTCTCGATCAACGCCGGCGCGTACTCCTTCGAGGCGGCCAACGTCCGCCACGAGCACGAGTACCGGGTCTGGGACGACGTGGCGCTGCCCGAGGGCAAGCTCATCCTGCCCGGCGTCGTCAGCCACGCGACCAACGTCGTCGAGCACCCCGAGCTCGTGGCTGAGCGCATCGAGCGCTTCGCCGCGCGAGTGGGTCGCGAGAACGTCATCGCCTCGACCGACTGCGGCCTCGGTGGGCGCATCCACCCCCAGATCGCCGCGGCCAAGCTGGAGACCCTCGCCCAGGGTGCCGCGCTCGCGAGCGCTCGCCTGTGGTCCTGACCACCTGAGACGCGACAGGCCTGGACCGGCTCGTGGGAGCCGGTCCAGGCGTGCTCAGACCAGCTCCATCACCGGCCCCTCGTGCACGGCCGTGTAGATGATGTTGCGCATCGCGTTGGCCCCCTCCGACGTGAGCGTCCGGTCGATCGGGCGCAGGACGATCCTCAGGAGCAGATTGACCTGACCGGCCGTGATGGCCAGGCGCTCGCGCGCCGCCGGTGGCAGCTCGTCGTAGGTGGTGCGACTGAGCAGCTCGACCGACTCGACGACGTCTGCATCGTCCCCGAGAGCGGTTCTGATCCTGTCTCCCACCGTCTCCTCGTCTTCCTCCTCTCCGGTGACCACCGAGATGTCACGCCGTGCGGAAGGAAGGGCCGAGACGTGCTGCCAGGGCTCCAGGGTGAGCATCTGCGCGGCGATGCGCGGGTCCTGGGCCCTGAGGTATCGGATGTCGGGCACTGCCTTGCGCAGCATCAGCGCACGCTCCAGGCCCATGCCGAGCGCCAGCCCCGACCACCTGTCGGGGTCGAGGCCCGATCCCCGCAGGACGTCGGGGTGGATGCGGCCGCACTCGGCCAGCTCGAGCCACTCGCCGTCGTGGAGCACGTCGATCTGACGTCCACCGGTCGTGTAGGGATGGGTCACGTCGCTCACCGTCCACCGGGCTCCTGGGAGCACGGCGTCGACCACGAGCCCGATCATGGCGAGCATCTGCGCGTCGTCGGTGACCGGTGTGCTGCGGATGCGCCACAGGTCCACCTGGTGCGGTTCGCCGACATGGGTGCGGTCGACCGCGTCGCGCCGGTAGACCAAGCCGGGTGCCACGATCAGCTCGTCGACGCCGTCCCGGCCGGCATAGTCCTCGAGCGCAGCGGGAAGGTCGGCGCTCGTATGACTGCGCAGCATGACGGTCGGGCTGACGTACCGGGTGTACCGGCGGGCCCGGGTCACGTCCCCTCGGGCGTAGCCGAGGCGGTCGTAGTTGTCACGGACCGCGACCAGCGGGGTGTTGCGTACGTATCGAAGGGTCGCGCCGGACTCTGCGCGCACGGCTGCGACGACCGCGTCGAGCAGCGTCTGGACGGCATGCTCGCCGTGGGCGGGGTCTGTCAGGTCGCGCAGCGACAGGGCGCGTGAGAGCTGGTCAGGGGTCAGGTAGTGAGCGTGCGACATGGGGATATCTCCGTTGGACGTGCGGGCAGGTGAGGGATGAGCTCCCCCCGGCCGTGCCTACGGAGATCGTGCGCGCTAGGCGCGTGCGTCACAGACCCCGCGGCCATGTCCCGGCCGGGGGTGAGAAAATCGCTGCTGCTGCCAACGCACCGCATCAGGGTACATGCGGCCCCAGGGTGCGGCTAGCGGCTGCTTGAGCCGGCGGCCCGGGGACCGGTCCGTCACAGAGACGCGACGTCGAGCCTGCGGAAGGTCGCCAGGGCAGAGCCGAGCACGCCGGCCCGCTGACCGAGCTGGGCGGTGACGATCGGCGGGACCGTGGCCACGTGGGCCAGCGCCAGCAGGCGCTCGCGCAGCGGGACCACGAGCGTGTCCCCGGCTGCCGAGAGCCCGCCACCCAGGACGAGGCGCGAGGGGGACAGCAGGGTGATGACCCCCATCAGGCCGTGAGCGAGCCAGTCGATCGCCTCGGCCCACACCGCGTCGGCGCGCGGGTCCGTGCCCAGGTCGTTGACGACGTCGAGGGAGGTCGCACCGGGTCGCCCGATGGCCGCGGCGTAGGCATGGCCGATGGCGCGCGCCGAGCAGTACATCTCCAGGCAGCCGCGCTGCCCGCACGGGCAGGGACGTCCGTCGGGGACGATCGGCACGTGACCGAGCTCCCCGGCCTGGTGCAGCCCGCCTTCCACGGCCTGGCCGCCGCTGACGATGGTGGCCGCGATGCCGGTGCCGATGAACACCGCCACGAGGTCGTCGGTCCCGGCACCGGCGCCGAG
The DNA here is from genome assembly GCF_001552735.1 of Sanguibacter suarezii NBRC 16159. Taxonomy (GTDB): domain Bacteria; phylum Actinomycetota; class Actinomycetes; order Actinomycetales; family Cellulomonadaceae; genus Sanguibacter; species Sanguibacter suarezii. The sequence continues at coordinate 200,060 of NZ_BCRT01000004.1, read as the reverse complement.
GCGGTGCTCGGCCAGGCCGGCGACCGTGACGTCGTGGTGGACGTGGACGGGCAGGGCGACCCTCTCGCTGAGCCGGTCACCGACCGGCGTCCCGACCCACCCGAGGTTGCTGGCCAGCCGCACGACTCCGGTCTGCCCCTCGATGATCCCGGGGACACCCAGACCCACTGCGCGGACCCGGCCGCGATCGATCGGGTCGAGGGAGTCCATGAGCTGGCCGCAGAGCCGTTCGATGGTCGTCAGCGTCGCCTCGCCGTCGCCGTAGGGCGTGGGCAGGCTCGCGCTGGCGAGCGGGCGGCCGAGCCCGGCGTCGAGCACCTCACCGCGTGCGTTCGTCCCGCCGATGTCGAGGGCGAGGACGAGGGTGTCACTCACAGCTGCTGCCAGTCAGGCTTGTGGGCGTAGGAGTAGCGGTAGTAGTCGGTGAACTTCAACTGGGACGCGGCGGCCTCGTCGAGCAGGACGGTCGCATGCGGGTGCAGCTGGAGCACCGAGCCAGGACAGAAGGCGCTGAGCGGTCCTTCGACCATGGCCGCGACCACCTCGGCCTTGTTCTCCCCGCTGGCCACGAGCACGAGGTGGCGTGCCTCCAGGATCGTCCCGAGACCCTGGGTGAGGACGTGGAAGGGCACGTCCTCGACGCTGTCGAAGAAGCGGGCGTTGTCCTGGCGGGTCTGCTCGGTGAGGGTCTTGAGGCGGGTGCGCGAGGCGAGGGAGGAGCCGGGCTCGTTGAAGGCGATGTGCCCGTCGGTGCCGATGCCCAGCAGCTGCAGGTCGATGCCGCCGGCCGCCGCGATCGCGGCGTCGTAGCGTTCCCCTGCCGTGGCGATCTCCGCGGAGAAGCCGTCCGGGCTCTGCACGTGGTCATCGGTGATGTCCACGAGACCGGTGAACTCGCGGCGGATGACCTCGCGGTAGGACTCCGGGTGCCCCGCGGGCAGGCCGACGTACTCGTCCAGCAGGAAGGCCCGGGCATGGGCGAAGCTCATGCCCTGCTCCACGTGGCGGCGCACGAGCTCCCGGTAGACCGGCAGCGGGGAGGAGCCGGTCGCCAGCCCGAGGATCGGGGCCTCGTGGGAGCCCAGCAGCTGCTCGATCGAGTCCGCGACGATCGATGCGATGTCCTCGGCCGTCGGCTGGATCACGATCTCCATGGTGGCGCTCCTTCTGTGAGCGCAGCCGTCGCGCGCTCGTCGTCGATCCGGCCTGCTCGGCCGGACGGGGTTCTGGTCACAAGGGTCAGCTGATGCCGGACGCTCGGGTCATGACAGACCGAGCTCACGGTCCAAGACGTGGGCGGCGGCGCCGGCGAGGACGCCGTCGTGCCCGAGGCCAGACATCCGCAGGCGGACGTGCTGCTCACCGAAGGGACGGGTGAGGGCGAGCACCGTGGACTCGGCGGCCTGCAGCAGCGGGCCGTTGAGCAGCTCGTCGGGCCCGGAGAGGACGACGTCGCGCAGGCCGAGGGCCTGGGTGATGGGGGCGAGGATCTTGCCCAGCTGGCGTCCAGCCGCGGCGAGCACACCCGCTGCCTCCGCCTCGCTCAGGCCCTTGATCTTGGCGCGCAGGCGCGGCACGGCCACGAGGGACTCGAGGCAGCCGCGTCGTCCGCAGGAGCACTCTGGGCCGTCGGCCAGCACGTTGACGTGGCCGATCTCTCCCGCGGTGCCGTCCGGTCCGCGCAGCAGCGAGCCGTCCAGGAGGATTCCCGCGCCCACGCCGTGGCCGATCTCCACCAGCAGCAGACCGGAGCCGGACCCTTCCCCGAAGGTGTCCTCGGCGAGGGCGGCGGTGTCAGCGTCGTTGGCGACGTAGGCGGGGTAGCCGACCGCCTCTTCGAGCTCGGTGCGCAGGTCGACGTTGGTCCAGCCGAGGTTGGGCGCCCGGCGCACCACTCCGTCGACCGTGACGACGCCGGGGGTCCCGACGCCGATCCCGAGCACGCGTCCCGGTGAGGTCTTGATGAGGTGCTTGGTCAGCGCGATGGTCTTGTCGACCGCGTCCTGACCGGTCGCGCCGTCCAGGTCCACCTCGGTGGTCTTGACCCGTGACCCGGCGAGGTCGACGAGCGCACCGCGCAGCACCGCGTCGTCGGACAGGTCGAGGCACACGACGAAGCCGCCGGTGACGTTGACTCCGACGAGGGTGGCGGGCTTGCCCATGTGCGTGCCGGGGCGGACGCCGAGCTCGACGATGAGGCCGCTGTCCAGAAGGTCGGCGACGACGTCGGAGACCGTGACCCGGGCGAGCCCGGTCAGGCGCGCCAGGTCAGCTCGGCTGACCGGCCCTCCGTCGAAGAGGTGCTGGAGGACGAGGGCACGATGATGGATGCGTGCGTCCGACGGTAAAATCTTGCCCGCCGGAGATCCGGAGCGCGCCGATGAGCGACGGACATCGGCAGGGGCTGCGTTGCGTGCCATATACTAAGTACACCTTACATACTTAGTCGCTGTCAATCGGCTGGTCAGCGCTGATCCCCATCATGACAGGTCCTCAAAGGAGAGCACAATGCCCGTTCCGGTCCTTCCCGCCCCACTCCACACACGGTGCACAGATGGGAGAGAGTCACCCCTTCTGGTCCAGGACGTCGACGCGCTGGCCGCGTCGCTGACCTCGTGGGCACCGCGAGCAGGGGCCCTCGCCGCGCGCCTGGTGGACCGCATCCCCTCGACGGATCCGGCGGTGGACCCGGCTCCCCCGGTGGCCGTGGTCACCGGCATCGACGAGGCCCTCCCGGCCGAGGGCTACACCCTTGCCCTCACCGACGGGCGGTGGACGCTGCGCGCCGCCGACGAGGCCGGGGCGTTCTGGGCCGTGCAGACCCTCACCCAGCTGGTCCGCGACGGCCAGGTCCCCGACGTCGAGATCTCCGACCACCCCGCCTACGCGGTGCGCGGCGTCATGCTCGACATCAGCCGGTTCTTCCTCGGCCCGGACTCCATCAAGAAGGCCATCGACCTCGCCTCGGCCTACCGCCTCAACACGCTGCACCTGCACCTCACCGACGACCAGGGCTGGCGCCTGGAGATCGAGAACCGGCCGCTGCTCACCGAGCTCGCCTCCGGGACCGACGTCGGCGGGGGCACCGGCGGGTTCCTCACCCTCGCCGACTTCGAGGAGCTCCAGGACTACGCGGCCGCGCTGCACGTCACGATCGTCCCCGAGATCGACCTGCCCGGTCACAGCCACGCGGCGCAGATCGCCTACCCCGAGATCAGCCCGGACGGCGAGCCCCGCGAACCGTACCTGGGCACCGAGGTCGGCTTCAGCGCGCTGCACCTGACCGCCGAGGAGTCATGGAGCTTCGTGGACGACGTCGTCGCCTCCGTCGCCAAGCACACCCGCGGGGAGTACATCCACCTCGGCGGCGACGAGTCGCTCACCCTGAGCGAGGAGGACTACCGGGTGTACATGGAGCGCCTGGCGCAGGTCGGGGTGAAGTACGGCAAGAAGCTCACCTTCTGGCAGGAGGCCTCCGTCGCCCAGCTGCCCGCTCAGACCCGCCTGCAGTTCTGGAACATGCGCGAGCGGACCGCCCACATGGCCGCGGTGGCCCGTGACCAGGACGTCACCTTCATCGCCTCCCCGGCCACCCGTGCCTACCTGGACCAGAAGTACACCGCGGACTCCACGCTCGGCCTGGACTGGGCGGCGCTGGTCGACGTCGAGGACGCCTACGGCTGGGACCCCGTCGCCGAGCTGCCGAACATCCCGGCAGAGTCGATCGTCGGCGTCGAGGCATGCCTGTGGTCGGAGACGGTGCGCTCCTTCGACGACGCGACCACGCTCATCCTGCCCCGCCTGCCCGCCGTCGCCTCGGTGGCGTGGGGCTCGCCCAAGGACTTCCCGGCCTTCGCCGCAGCCCTGAGCCAGCACGGCACCTGGTGGGCCAGCGAGGGCCTGGCCTTCCACCGGTCAGAGGCCATCGCCTGGGCCTGACCTCCTGCACCCGAGCACGACGACGGGGCCGGCAGCCGTGAGCTGCCGGCCCCGTCGTGGTCAGAGAGCGGTGTCTCGTCAGACCGCGGCGTCGTCAAACCACGGCGTCGTCAGAGAGCGGTGCGTCAGACTGCGGTCGTCGAGCGCTGCGTCGCCCGGAACACCTCGCGGACGGTCAGCGCGTCGTCGAGGATCACCACGTCAGCACGGGCACCCGGCTCGAGGTTGCCCACGTCGGTGCGCCCGAGCACCGCGGCCGGGGTGGTGGTGACGGCGGCGAGGGCGTCCTCGAAGGGGACGCCGGCCACCGCCGTGGCGAAGCGCAGCGCAGCGTCCAGGGTGAGGGTGCTGCCAGCGATCGCGCCGCCCTCGCGCAGCCGCGCCACACCGTCGACGACGTCGACGACGAGGTCGCCGAGCAGGTACTCCCCGTCACTGACCCCGGTGGCCGCCATGGCGTCGGTGACCAGGACGGTGCGGCCAGGGCCGGCCGCGCGCGCCGCGTGCTGCACGGTCAGGGCGTGCAGGTGGACGCCGTCGGCCACGAGCTCGACCGCCACGCGGGGGTCCTCGAGCAGCGCGAGGACCGGTCCGGGCACGCGGTGGTGGACGGGCAGCATGGCGTTGAACAGGTGGGTGGCCAGGGTGACTCCGGCATCGACCGAGGCGACGGCGGTCGCGGCGTCGGCGTCGGTGTGCCCGATCGCGGCGACCGCACCGTGGCTGACGATCCGGCGCACGGCGTCGAGCCCACCGGGGAGCTCGGGGGCGATGGTGACCACCTTGACGGCGCCGGGACGAGCGCCGAGCAGGAAGTCGATGTCCTCGATCGCCGGGTCGCGCAGCAGCTGGGGGTCGTGGGCACCGCGGTGGGCGGGGCTCAGCCACGGGCCTTCCAGGTGGATGCCTGCCAGGTCCCCCGCCTCCACGAGGTCGGCCAGCGCCTCGACCGCGGTGCGCAGCGTCGGCAGGGACTGGGTGACCAGGCTCGCGATCATCGTCGTGGTGCCGTGGGCGAGGTGGGTGGCGATGACCGTCCGGGCGTCGTCGACGAGCGAGTCGCCGGCCCCGAAGGCCGCCCCGCCGCCGCCGTGGGAATGGATGTCGACGAAGCCGGGCACCACGCGGTGGCCGGCGGCGTCGACCTGGCGAAGGTGCGCCCGCTCGGCGGGCACGTCCCCCTCGCCCACCGCCGCGACCAGGCCGTTCTCGACCGCGAGCCAGCCGTCCACCAGGACCCGCTGACCGGTGTGCACTGTCCCGCCGGTGATGACATACGCCTCGAAGTTGGTCACGCGCACACCATAGCGACGTCGATGTCGCCCGCGCACCTTCGCACCGGACGCCCCCCGGCCGGGACTGGCGGCCCGCACGAGCACCGACCTTCTGCGCCGATCTGGCCACCCAGGAGCCATGTCCCTGCAGGTGGCGCTGTGGCAGGATGCCGCCATGGGAATCCAGAGCACGCTCGGTGCGGACGAGCACGTCGTCCTCAACCTCCGCACGCACGTCAAGGCGCTCTTCCTGGCGATCGTCATCGCCGTGGTGACGATCGTGGCAGGCGTGGTCCTCGCCCTCCTGGTCCCGGCGGGATCAGCGCAGGCGGGCCTGCGCTGGGCGATCCTCGGCGTCGCGGTGGTGATCCTCGTGGCGGGCAGCGTGCTGCCCTTCCTGCGCTGGGCCACCTCGCGGTACACGATCACCAACCGCCGGCTCATCACCCGCAGCGGGATCATCACCCGCACCGGCCGGGACATCCCGCTCTACCGGATCAACGACGTGACGTACGAGAAGGGCCTGCTGGACCGGATCCTGGGCTGCGGCACCATCGTCATCTCCGACGCGACCGACAAGGCCGGCGTGGTGCTGCACGACGTCCCCCGCGTGGAGCAGGTCCAGGTCCAGCTGCACGAACTGCTCTTCGCCGCGGACGACGGCTCCGACGACGGCGAGTTCCCGCCCACCGAGCCGCGTCGACGCTGAGTGCTGGGTTGTTCACGCAATTACGGCTGATGTGCGTGCACAAGCCAGCACTCAGCGTCTCCGGTTGGTGGGGTCTCGGCATGTGAGAAGGTCTAGACCGACAGGTGGATGGCTCCTAGGGTGGGACCACCATCCAGAGCGGTTGAGAGTCCTGGCTCGTCGACACCGCAGCAACCCCCCACAATGGAAGCCTCCTGAGGGTGCGGGTGCTAACGCCAGGTCCGATGGAGAGACCCATGACGGCTTCCGACGTACCTCCGACCGCTCCGGCGGCGGTTCCCCTGTCCGTGCACGAGAGCGCCCACATCCGGCCGCCCTCGCGTCAGCGGCCCACGATCTCCTTCGAGCTCATGCCGCCCCGCAACCCGTCCGCCGCCCCGAAGTTCTGGGGCACGGTCGAGCGCCTCATCGCGGCCCGCCCGGACTTCGTCTCGGTGACCTACGGCGCCGCCGGCGGCGACCGAGACACCGCGCGCACGGTGATCAGCCGGATCCTCGAGCACGCCCCCGTGCTGCCGATCGCCCACCTCACCTGCGTCGGCGCATCTCGGGACAACGTCGCCGAGGTCATCGACGAGTTCCTCGCTGAGGGCGTGCGCAGCTTCCTGGCGCTGCGCGGGGACCCCCCGCGCGACCAGCCGGACTGGCGCCCGCACCCCGACGGCGTGCACTCCTCCGACGAGCTCGTCGCCCTGCTCCGCGAGGTCGAGGCCACCCGCTGCGCCGCCAACCCCTCCACCGCCCTGCGCTCAGCCGCACGCCCGCTGACCATCGCGGTGGCCACGTTCCCCGACGGCAACCTCGCCGCCGGCACCACCCGCACCCAAGAGGTGCAACGGCTCCTGGAGAAGCAGCAGGCGGGGGCGAACTTCGCCATCACGCAGCTGTTCTACGAGGCCAGCACATACATCGACTTCGTCACCGAGGCCCGCGCGGCCGGCGTGACGATCCCGATCCTCGCGGGGATCCTGCCCATGACCGACCCCTCCCGGCTCGCCCGGGTCGCCTCGCTCACCGGCGTCCCCGCGCCGTCGGCCCTGGTCCGTGAGCTGGATGCTCTCGACGACCCGGCCGCACGCCACGCACATGGCATTCGCGCCTCGGTCGAGCTCGCGAACGCCGTCCTCGCAGCCGGAGCCCCGGGCCTGCACATCTACACCTTCAACAAGCACGAAGCCGCACTTGACCTGCTCGAGGGCGTACACCTCGGCGGCGGACCAGCTCACCCGGACTCCTCGGGCACTGGTTCTGACCTGGCCAGCGGGCCGTGGGTCGGCGCATCCCAACCAACCATCGCACTGACCTAAGGGATGACCATGACGACACCTCACGAGCGCAGCTCTGCCTCCACCCCGGGAACGTTCCCGGCATTTCCGGCCGGATCGATCCTCGGCTACCCCCGTATCGGCCCGCGCCGCGAGCTGAAGAAGGCGGTCGAGTCCTTCTGGGCCGGACGCATCGACGCCGCCGAGCTCGAGGCCGCCGCCGCGACCCTGCGCAAGCGCACCCGCGACCACCTCGTCAGCCTCGGCCTGTCCGCGGACGACGCCGCCATCCCCGGCTCCTTCTCCTTCTACGACCAGGTGCTCGACGCCGCAGCGACCGTCGGCGCCGTCCCGACCCGCTTCGCCGGGCTCACCGACGCCGACGGCGGCCTGGACCTGGCCGGGTACTTCACCGTCGCCCGCGGCGCCGGTGACGACGCCCCGCTCGAGATGACCAAGTGGTTCGACACCAACTACCACTACCTCGTCCCCGAGATCGGCCCGGACACCGAGTTCCGCTTCGCCAGCGACCGGATCGTGCGGGAGTTCGCCGAGGGCCTGGCTGACGGCGTCACCACCCGCCCCGTGCTCGTCGGCCCGGTGACCTTCCTGCTGCTGAGCAAGGCTGCCGACGACGCACCCGCCGGCTTCCAGCCGCTCGACCGCCTCGCTGATCTGCTGCCCGTCTACGTCCAGGTGCTCACCGCCCTGGCCGCCGCCGGCGCCCCGTGGGTCCAGCTCGACGAGCCCGCGCTGGTCACCGACAACATCGACGTGCCGCTCGGCGACGTGCTCACCGCGGTGACCACCGCCTACCGCACGCTCGCGACCGACCTGGCCCGCCCCGAGCGCCCGGCCATCGTCCTCGGAGCGCCCTTCGGCGACCTGCAGGAGGCCCTCGCCGTCGTGGCCGCGACCGACGTCGAGGCGCTGGCCATCGACCTGGTCAAGGGTTCCGGGCCGACCAGCCCGGTCGCCGGGCTGGAGACCAAGACCCTCGTCGCCGGTGTCATCGACGGCCACAACATCTGGCGCGCGGACCTGTCCGCCAAGCTCGAGATCGTCGAGCGCCTCGAGGTGCTCGGGGCCGGCGCGATTACGGTGGGCACGTCCACCTCGCTCCAGCACGTCCCGCACACCACGGCCGACGAGCCGGACCTCGACGAGACCCTGACGAGCTGGCTGGCCTTCGCCGACGAGAAGGTCGCCGAGGTCGTCACCTTGGCCGAAGGCCTCACCGAGGGCCGCGAGGCCATCCACGCCCAGCTGCTCGCCGCGAGCGCGGCGGTCGCCTCCCGTGCCAGCGCGACCGGCGTCGTCGTGCAGGCGGTGCGTGAGCGCACGGCCGCGCTGTCCGGTGCGGACTTCCACCGCGGCCCGGCCGACGAGCGTCGCGCGGCGCAGGCGGAGCGGCTCAACCTGCCGCTGCTGCCGACCACGACCATCGGGTCCTTCCCCCAGACCCTCGACATCCGCAAGGCCCGTGCCGCGCACGCCAAGGGCGAGCTGTCCCTGGAGGCCTACGAGGAGGAGATGCGCGCGGAGATCAAGCGCGTCGTCGAGCTCCAGGAAGAGATCGGGATCGACGTGCTCGTGCACGGCGAGGCCGAGCGCAACGACATGGTGCAGTACTTCGCCGAGCTGCTCGACGGCTTCGCGGTGACGCAGAACGGGTGGGTGCAGTCCTACGGTTCGCGGTGCACGCGACCGTCGATCCTGTGGGGCGACGTCTCCCGCCCGGCACCGATGACCGTGCGCTGGACGCAGTACACCCAGTCGCTGTCGACCAAGCCGGTCAAGGGCATGCTCACCGGCCCGGTGACGATCATGGCCTGGTCCTTCGTCCGCGACGACATCCCGCTGGGGGAGACCGCGAACCAGATCGGTCTGGCGCTGCGCGACGAGATCGGCGACCTCGAGGCCGCCGGCATCGCCATCATCCAGGTGGACGAGCCCGCCCTGCGCGAGCTGCTGCCGCTGCGCAAGGCGGACCAGGGCGCCTACCTCGACTGGTCGGTGAGCTCCTTCACGCTGTCCACTGCGGGGGTGCGCCCGGACACCCAGATCCACACGCACCTGTGCTACTCCGAGTTCGGCGAGGTCATCGGCGCGATCGACGCCCTCGACGCGGACGTCACCTCGATCGAGGCGGCCCGCTCGCGCATGGAGATCCTGCCTGACCTGCGCGGCTCCGGCTTCTCCCGCGGCGTGGGCCCGGGCGTCTACGACATCCACTCCCCGCGCGTGCCCTCCCAGGAGGAGGTGACCGAGCTGCTCGAGCTCGCGGTGAAGTCAGTGGACCCCGCGCTGCTGTGGGTCAACCCGGACTGCGGGCTCAAGACCCGCGGCTACGCGGAGACCACGCCGTCGCTCGAGCACCTGGTCGGTGCTGCGCGCGCGGTGCGCGCTCAGCTCGGCTGACCCGCTGCTGAGAGCACCCTGCTGAGAGGCTGTCGGCGTGGCACCCCCGGGTGCCGCGCCGGCGGTCTCTCACAGGTCTCTCACAGGGTCTTGGTCATCAGCGCGGCCGGTCCCAGCACGGTGGTGACCTTGTCCAGCACCCGCCACCCGGTCTTCTCGTAGAGCACCTGGGCGTGCTCGGTGACCAGGTAGAGGATGCCTTCCCCGCGAGCGCGGGCCAGGTTCTCCACCTCCTGGCCCAGCCGGGTGGCCAGGCCGTGACCGCGGTGCTCCTCGTGGACGAAGACCCCAGCGAGCCACGGCGTGAGGTCCGGTCGCTCGGGGAGGTCTGCCGGCCACAGGCTCGCCATCCCGATCGCGTGCCCGTGCTTGACCGCGACGACCGTGGCCGGACCGTCACCGTCGCTGTCCTCGTGGGGAGTGAACTTCGTGACGGCGCGCGCCAGGGTGCTCCCGCTCTGACTCCCCCACAGCCCGAACGACCAGGCCGCGCACACCTCGATGTGCTCGGGGTGCTGGCTCAGCAAGACGAACTCGATGCTCATCCTCCAGTTCTACCCGACCCCTGGTGCCTCCACCCGCGCAGCCGGGCGTCGTCGTCTCCCCGATGTCCTTGCGGCACTAGTGTGGACGGTATGCCTGACATCGCCCCGGACGCCCCGCGGCCCACCTCCAGCGACGCCGCCATCAAGGTGACCCTGTCCAGCGCATCTGTGTATCCGCGCAAGGTTGCCTACGCCTTCGAGCTCGCTGCCGAGCTCGGTTATGACGGGTTGGAGGTGATGGTGTGGTCGGACCCGACCACTCAGGACGACAACGCTCTGGTCCATCTGGCCCAGCAGTCCGGCGTCCCGATCCGCTCCATCCACGCCCCGACCCTCCTGGTGAGCCAGAACGTCTGGGGCGCCAAGCCCGGGCCCAAGCTCGCCAAGGCTGTCGACATGGCCCAGTCGCTGGGGGCAGACACCGTCGTGGTGCACCCGCCGTTCGCCTGGCAGCGCAAGTACGCCCGCCAGTTCGTGGACCAGGTGCACGCGCTGACCGCGGAGTCCGGACTGACCATCGCCGTGGAGAACATGTACCCGTGGCGTCCCCGCAAGCACGACTACGGCGCCTACCTGCCCGGCTGGGACCCCACCGAGCACGACTACGACTCCGTCACCCTCGACCTGTCCCACGCCGCGACCGCACGCCAGGACTCGCTGCAGATGGCCAAGGCCTTCGGCAGCCGGCTGCGTCACGTGCACCTCACCGACGGCACCGACTCCGGCATGGATGAGCACCTCGTCCCCGGCCGCGGCACCCAGCCGGCGGCGAAGCTGCTCCAGCACCTGAGCAGCACCGGCTGGCAGGGGGACGTGGTCGTCGAGATCGGCACCCGAAAGGCCCGCACCGCCGCCGAGCGGTATGACGACGTCGCCCAGTCCCTGGCCTTCGCCCGCACCTACCTGACCCCCGGCACCGAGGCGCAGTTCGTCCCCACCCCCGCCCACCACCGCCCCGACGACGCCTGGGACCCCACCGCCTGACCCCACCCACCCCTCCCCACCCAAGCCCCTCGCTGAGTGCTGGGTTGTGCACGCGACACGCCGGTGTCGAGCGTGCACAACCCAGCACTCAGCGGGTGGGTGGGGGTGGGGAGGGGGTTGTGGCTGGTGGGGACGGGTGGGTCTGAGGGAGCGGGAAACGGGGGATAATCGGTGTCATGCCTATCGATCCTGCCGAGCTCGCTGCTGCCGTCCGCGTGCTCGAGGCCGCGAACCTCCTCGACCCCGAGCACCCGGACAAGATCGCGCTGCAGCGCGCCACGGCCAAGCTCTACAAGACCGTCAAGAAGCAGCGACGCGACGCCGCGAAGGACGCGATCCGCTCCGCGGACAACGCCGTCATCGCCGCGACCGCGACCGGGGCCCCCACCCGGATCGACGACGAGACGCAGGGCCTGGAGCTGCTGCCCGCAGCGACCGGCCACTCGGCCGGAAAGCTCATCAAGTCCCAGGCCTGCTACGTGTGCAAGCAGCAGTACAACGACGTGGACGTCTTCTACCACCAGCTCTGCCCCGAGTGCGCTGCCCTCAACCGGGACCGCCGCGACGCCCGCACCGACCTCACCGGCAAGCGCGCCCTCCTGACCGGCGGGCGGGCGAAGATCGGCATGTACATCGCGCTGCGGCTGCTGCGCGACGGCGCGCACACCACCATCACCACGCGCTTCCCCAACGACGCCATCCGCCGCTTCAAGGCCATGGACGACGCCGACGAGTGGATCCACCGCCTGCGGATCATCGGCATCGACCTGCGCGACCCCGCCCAGGTCGTGGCCCTGGCCGACGACGTCGCCGCACAGGGCCCCCTCGACATCCTCATCAACAACGCGGCCCAGACCGTGCGCCGCTCCCCCGGCGCCTACGCCCCGCTCGCCGCGGCCGAGGACTCCGAGCTGCCGGGCGGGTACCTGCCCGAGACGCTGACCTTCGGGCGCAGCCACGACACCCACCCGGCCTCGCTGGAGGGCACCGTCCCGACCGAGGCCACAGCCATCGCCCACGCGAGCGTGACCAGCGCGGACCTGCTCACCAAGCTCGCGCTGACCGCTGGCTCGGCCTCACTGGACCGCGTGGCCAACGCGACCGCGATCGACGCCGCCGGGCTGGTCCCGGACCTCGTCTCCTCCAACTCCTGGGTCCAGAACGTCGAGGACGTGGACCCGTTGGAGCTGCTCGAGGTCCAGCTGTGCAACTCCACCGCGCCGTTCATCCTCATCAGCCGGCTGCGGGAGTCCATGCGCGCGGCGGCCGCCGAGCGGACGTACATCGTCAACGTCTCGGCGATGGAGGGGCAGTTCTCCCGCGGGTACAAGGGCCCCGGCCACCCGCACACGAACATGGCCAAGGCAGCGGTGAACATGCTCACCCGGACCAGCGCGCGCGAGATGTTCGAGACCGACAACATCCTCATGACCAGCGTCGACACCGGGTGGATCACCGACGAGCGGCCGCACACCACGAAGGTGCGCCTGGCGGAGGAGGGCTTCCACGCCCCCCTCGACCTCGTCGACGGCGCGGCGCGGGTCTACGACCCCATCGTGCGCGGGGAGCTGGGCGAGGACGTCTTCGGCTGCTTCCTCAAGGACTACAAGCCGTCCGCCTGGTGAGCCGGGGGGTGGACCTGGTGGCCTGAAGGGCGGCCAGCGGGACGCCTCAGAGGGGATGGGCCGGTCGGCGGAGAGATCCGCCGCCGGTCACTCCTGGAAATACGGCGCGAGCGCCTCGACGATCCGGACGTCGCCGTCGAGCCACGGCACGTCGAAGAAGGCGGCCGGCGTCAGCCAGCGCAGCTCGTCGTGCTCGATGAGGGGTTGGGGCTCGCCGTCGACCACACGGGCGAACCACAGGCGCATGAGGTGGCGGTCGGTGATGGTCCAGCCGCCGTCGTCAGGCCCGACGAGCTCGGTGCCCAGCTCGACCTGCACGCCCAGCTCCTCGTGGAGCTCGCGGTGCAGGCCCTCGACCGGCGTCTCCCCGGGATCGACCTTGCCGCCGGGGAACTCCCAGCGGCCGGCAAGGTGCTCGGGGCGCGACCTGCGCGCAGCCATGAGCATCGTCGGACGGGTGAGGTCGTCGACGAGCACGGCTGCCACGACCAGGACGGGTGTGCTTGACATACCTGAGATTGTTCCAGGCATGTGTGTCATGCGTGTGACGTCCTCGCGTGGGTCACCCTTCGCTGGTGTACAGACCTGCTGCGCGGGCCCACTCCACAGCCTCGGAGCGGGTGGAGACACCCAGCTTGCGGTAGACGCTGCGCACCTGGGACTTGACGGTGTTGCGCGTCACGAACAGCTTCGAGGCTATCTGCTCGAGCGTCACCTCTTCAGTGAGGTTCGACAGCACTACGCGCTCGCGTCGCGTGAGTGAGCCGTTTGACGCCTTGGCCGTTCCTTGCAGCTCCATCGTGGTCATTCTTCCTCCAGCCCTTCCCGGCGGCCCAGCGAGTCTGGATCAGTGCCCGGTTCCATCTGTCCTAAGGAGAGACGCCCTGACCGGGGGTCTATGACGCGGATTTCACCCTGAGTTTGGGAGATTTCCCCCGCTGCGGGTGATGACACGTCGCTCCGTTGGTGTATCCGCAGGTCATCGGCGTTTTTCGTGACCTGCGAGGCCGTCGGCCGTCCCGAATCTCTCCACAATCCCCTGAATACTCCTCCAATCCAACCACCTCCTGGCAGATCCGCACTCCCGGCACACCGGACAGATCGTCAGATAAAGGCCGAATCGGGTGGGCGGCGCATCGGCCGAAACCGGACGCCCCGTAAGGCGCCCACCCGATTCGTTATGAGACCGTTAGAAACCGACCTTAGCCTCATACTCGGCTGCCGTCAGGACGGGACCGACCTCCGAGACGTCGACCTTGATGAGCCAGCCCGCCCCGTAGGGGTCGGAGTTGAGCAGCTCAGGGCTGTCCACCGCGGCGGCGTTGACCTCCACCACGGTGCCGGTGACCGGCGAGAAGAGCTCGGAGACGGACTTGGTGGACTCGACCTCACCGATCACCGACCCGGCCGTGATCGCGGTGCCCACGGCGGGCAGCTCAAGGTAGACGATGTCACCCAGAGCGTCCTGAGCGGTCCAGGTGATGCCGATCGTGGCGGGCGAGCCGCTGGTGAGCCACTCATGCTCGGCGGTATAGGTGAGGTCAGCGGGGAAGTTCGTCATCGTGGTCTCCTGAACGGGTTGAGCGAAGGATGGGACGGGGGCAGAGGCTGGCTGTGGTGACCTGGGTCAGGACCGCGGCCGGCGGTAGAAGGGCAGCTCGACGACCTCGACAGTCTCGCCCCGGCCGCGGACGTCGACCGCGAGCCGGGTGCCCACAGCGGACACCTCCGGCGTCACGTAGGCCAGGGCGATCGGGTACCCGAGCGTGGGGGACGGCGCCCCCGACGTCACGTGCCCGATGACGAGGTCGAGCTTGGTCGCGTCGAAGGCGACCGGGTACCCCGCCCGCGCGGGGCGGCGTCCGTCGACCTTGAGCCCGACGAGGACCCGCGCGGGCTGAGAACCCTTGCGGGAGGCCAGCGCCTCACGGCCGACGAAGGGCAGCGGCTCGCCGTCCGGCCCGGTCTTGTCCAGGCGCACCACGCGCCCGAGCCCTGCCTCGTAGGGCGTGGTGGTGAGGTCGAGCTCGTGGCCGTAGAGCGGCATGCCGGCCTCCAGGCGCAGGCTGTCTCGGCAGGACAGGCCCGCCGGGACCAGTCCGGCCGGTTCCCCGTGGGCGAGCAGCGCCCGCCACAGCGCCACCGCGTGGTCCGCGGGGACGAACAGCTCGAAGCCGTCCTCCCCCGTGTACCCGGTGCGGGCGACGAGCACGTCGATCCCGGCGACGACGGCGCCGGTGATGGCGTAGTACTTCAGCCCGGCGACGGCGGCGGCGGACTCGGGGCTGGCCAGCGCGGTGACGATGCCCTCGGCGAGGGGGCCCTGGACGGCGACGAGCGCCGTCTCGGGCGAGGTGAAGGTGACCTCGGCGTCGAAGCCGACGGCACGCTCGACGAGCTCGCCGTGCACCACCTCGGCGTTGCCCGCGTTGGCGACCACGAGGAACTCGGTCTCCCCCGTGCGGTAGACGACGAGGTCGTCGATCACCGCACCGTCCTCCTGGGCGATCATCGTGTACCGGGCCCGGCCCACCTCGAGGGTGCTCAGCCACCCGACGAAGGCGTAGTCCAGCGCCGCACCGGCCTGCGGCCCGGTCAGCGTGATCTCGCCCATGTGGGAGAGGTCGAACAGGCCTGCCGCAGTGCGTACCGCGTTGTGCTCGGCCAGGTCGGAGCCGTAGCGCAGCGGCATCTGCCAGCCGCCGAACTCCGTCATCGAGGCACCGAGGGCGACGTGCTCGTCGTGCAGCGGGGTGAACCGTTCGGTGCTCATGCGTTCTCCTTGGTCACGATGGGCGCGGCGGGCGCGGTGGCGGGCGGCGCAGCAGATGCTGCGACGTCGTCGGCGTAGGCCTCGATGGGCGGGCAGGAGCACACGAGGTGACGGTCGCCGCGGGCGCCGTCGATGCGGCGCACCGGCGGCCAGTACTTGCTCGCGCGCAGCGAGGCCAGCGGGTATGCGGCCAGCTCCCGGGAGTAGGGCTTGTCCCAGGAGTCGGAGACGACGGCGGCCGCCGTGTGCGGGGCCTGGCGCAGCGGCGAGGAGGCCAGCTCCCAGGTCCCCGCGGCGACCTCGTCGATCTCGGCGCGGATGGCGAGCATCGCAGCGATGAACCGCTCGATCTCGGCGAGGTCCTCGCTCTCGGTCGGCTCGACCATGAGCGTGCCGGGCACCGGGAAGGACAGCGTCGGGGCGTGGAAGCCGTAGTCCATGAGGCGCTTGGCCACGTCCTCGGCGGTGACGCCGGTCGCCGCGGTGAGCGGACGCAGGTCGAGGATGCACTCGTGCGCGACGAGGTCGCCCGGACCGGTGTAGAGCACCGGGAACGCGTCGGTGAGCCGTGCGGCGAGGTAGTTCGCCGAGACGACGGCCATCTCCGTGGCCCTGCGCAGCCCGTCCGGTCCCATGAGGGAGACGTAGGCGTAGGGGATCGGCAGGATGCTCGCGGAGCCGAAGGGCGCCGCGGAGACCGGGATGCCGGTGCTCGGGTCGAGCGGGTTGCCGGGCAGGAACGGCACGAGGTGCGCGGCCACGCCGACCGGGCCCACGCCGGGCCCGCCGCCGCCGTGCGGGATGCAGAAGGTCTTGTGCAGGTTGAGGTGGGAGACGTCCCCGCCGAAGGTCCCCGGCTTGGCCAGGCCCACGAGCGCGTTGAGGTTGGCCCCGTCGATGTACACCTGGCCGCCGACGGCGTGCACGAGGTCGCAGACCTCGCGCACCCCTTCTTCGTAGACGCCGTGCGTCGAGGGGTAGGTGATCATGATCGCGGCCACCTGCGGGCCGTGCGCCTCGAGCTTGGCGCGCAGGTCCGCCAGGTCGATCTCACCGTCGGGCGCGGTGGCCACGACGACGACGCGCATGCCGGCCATCGCAGCTGACGCGGCGTTGGTGCCGTGCGCCGACGCGGGGATGAGGCAGATGTCGCGACCGGTCTCCCCGCGTGAGCGGTGGTACCCGGCGATGGCGAGCAGCCCGGCGAACTCACCCTGCGACCCGGCGTTCGGCTGGACCGAGACCGCGGCGTAGCCGGTGATCTCGGCGAGGTTCACCTCGAGGGTCGTGATGAGCTCGGCGTAGCCCTGCGCCTGCTCGGTGGGCGCGAAGGGGTGCAGGCCCGCGAACTCCGGCCAGGAGATGGGCTCCATCTGCACGGCGGCATTGAGCTTCATGGTGCACGAGCCGAGCGGGATCATCGTCCGGTCGAGGGCGAGGTCCTTGTCGGCCAGGGTGCGCAGGTAGCGCAGCATCTGGGTCTCGGAGTGGTGCGTGTGGAAGATCGGGTGCTGGAGGTAGTCGCTTGTTCTGAGGTATGCGTGGGGCAGGGATTGGGGGAAGCCCGGCCCGCCCGCGGCGACTTCGTCGCCGATGCCCGAGCCACGCCCTGCCGGGCTTCCCCCAATCCCTGCTGCTGTTGAGAAGACTGCGGCGAGCTGTTCCACGTGGAACGGGGTGGTGGTCTCGTCGCAGGCGATCTGGAGGTGGTCGGCGTCGGGGGCGTGGAGGTTGATGCCGGCGGCGTCGGCGGCTGCGAGCAGGGCTGCTGCGCGGCCGGGGACGGCGAGGCGGACGGTGTCGAAGTAGGTGTCGTGCTCGACGGTGAGGCCGGCGGCGCGGGCGGCGTCGGCGACGGCGTCCGCGCGGGCGTGGACGCGCTCGGCGATCGCCTTGAGGCCTGCGGGGCCGTGGTAGACGGCGTACATGGAGGCGACGATGGCCAGCAGCGCCTGGGCGGTGCAGATGTTGCTCGTCGCCTTCTCCCGGCGGATGTGCTGCTCACGGGTCTGCAGCGCGAGGCGGTAGGCCACGTCGCCGTCGGCATCGACGCTCACGCCGACCAGGCGGCCAGGAAGCATCCGCTCGATGCCCGTGCGCACCGACATGAAGGCGGCGTGCGGGCCGCCGTAGAACAGCGGGACACCGAAGCGCTGAGCGGATCCGACGACGACGTCCGCACCGAGCTCGCCGGGTGCGGCGAGCAGGGTGAGGGCGAGCAGGTCCGCGGCGACGGTGACGAGCGCGCCGGCGGCCTTGGCCTCGGCGACGAGCGGTGCGAGGTCGCGGGCGTGCCCGCTCGCGCCGAGCTGCGCCACCACGAGGCCCACGACGTCGGCGTCCTGCTGGCCGGCGGCCGCCAGAGCAGCCTCGACCCCGGCGGCAAAGCCGCTGGTCAGGTCGGCGATCACGACGGGCAGGCCGATGGCCTCGGCGCGGCCCAGGGTGACGGCGAGGGACTGCGGGAACAGGTCGGCGTCGAGCACGACGACGCCGGGGCCGGCCGTGGCCGGGCGCTTGGCTGCGCGCCACATGAGGGCGACGGCCTCCGCGACGGCGGTGGCCTCGTCGAGCAGGGAGGCGTTGGCGACGTCTAGGCCGGTGAGGTCGCAGACCACGGTCTGGAAGTTGAGCAGGGCTTCCAGGCGGCCCTGGGAGATCTCCGGCTGGTAGGGCGTGTACGCGGTGTACCAGGCGGGGTTCTCCAGCACGCCGCGACGGATGACCGCCGGGGTGATGGTGTCGTAGTAGCCCAGGCCGATCATCTGCGTACGGGTCTGGTTCTTCGCGGCGATGGCGCGCAGGTCGGCGAGGACCTCGGCCTCGGTGCGGGCCGCGGGCAGGTCCAGGGGCCCGTCCAGGCGGATGGAGGCCGGGACCGCGGCGTCGATGAGGGCGTCGACGCTCGGGTAGCCGAGGTGGTCGAGCATGAGGGCGACGTCGTCGCGGGAGCCGGCGGAACCGTCCCGGGGGCCGATGTGGCGGTTGACGAACACGTCGTCTGCGGTCGCGTGCGCGGGGTGAGGCGTGGTCACGGGAGGCTCCTGTGGTCGGGGACGGCGGCAGCCGACCCCATGGGCATGGATCCTCCCCGCTCTGTCATCGGACCTGGACAGCCCGAGTGACCGGGCGGGAGGGTCTACCTGAGAGTTTGGCCCGCGACGGTGAGCGGGCTTGCCCCTTCGGTGAGGCACGCGGCGGGACTCCCCGTAGGGAGGGCCGCCGTCGGGCCTGCTGTTCAGAGTTGCCTCGCCGCGGCGGTACGTGAGCCTGAGAGTTTCCCGGGGAGGGTTTGCTCCTTCGGCGCCTGAGGTGATGGGTGGCCTCTCAGGACTCTCCCACCGCGGTTCGAGCAGCGCGATATGCGGTTGTGCTGCCAACTTTACAGGCGCAGGGACCTGCGGGAAGGCACCGTCTCACCCGGCGCGCGTCCCGTCCAGGCCCGCCTGCCACGCCACGATCCGGTCGACCGCCTCGGCGACGACCTCGGGGGCGGCCGCGAAGGACAGCCGGACCCAGTCCGTGCCGCGGACCGCGTCGAAGTCGGTGCCCGGGGTGAGCGCCACACCGGTCTCGGCGAGCAGCCGCGCACACCAGGTGACCGAGTCGAGGCCGGAGCGGGAGATGTCGGCGTAGACGTAGAAGGCGCCGTCGGCCGGGGCGACCGGACCCCAGCCGAGGTCGCCGAGGCGGTCCAGGACGAGGCGCCGGGAGACGGCGTACTGCTCGACGTTCTCCCGGGCGGCGGCGTAGCCCTCCGCGCTGAAGGCGGCGATGCCGGCGTGCTGGGCGAGGGCCGGCGGGCACAGCGCGACGTTGCCGGCGAGGGCGTCGACGGGGACGACGAGGTCCTCGGGCAGCAGCAGCCAGCCCAGCCGCCAGCCGGTCATCGCCCAGTACTTGGAGAAGGAATTGACCACCACGGCCCCGCCACCGAGGAAGGCCGCCGCGGTCGCGGCTCCGGCGCCGGGGGCCGCCGCGCCGTCGGCGTCGTAGGAGATGCCGTGGTAGATCTCGTCGCTGATGAGGCGGACGTCGTAGTCCTCGCACCAGGCCGCGAGCGCGGCGAGGTCGTCGGCGGGGAGCATCGTGCCGGTCGGGTTGGCCGGGCTCGCCAGCACCAGTCCGTCGAGGCCGCCGTCGTAGTAGGCCTGCTGCAGCTGGGAGATGGTCGGCTGGTACCGGGTCTCCGGGCCGCAGTCGAGCTCGACGACCTCGCAGCCGAGGGAGGTGAGGATGTTGCGGTAGGCCGGGTAGCCCGGGCGCGCCAGCGCGACGCGGTCCCCGACGTCGAAGGCCGCGAGGAAGGCGAGCATGAACCCGCCCGAGGACCCGGTGGTCACCGCGACCTGCGCGGGTGAGACGTCGACGTCGTACCAGCGGGCGTAGTGGTCGGCGATCGCCTGGCGCAGGGCCGGTGCGCCCATCGCCTCGGTGTAGCCGAGGTCCCCCGCGGTGAGCAGGTCGATCGCCCGGCGTCGCACGGCGTCGGAGGCGCCGGTGGATGGTTCGCCCGCGCACAGGTTGAGCACGGACCGGCCCGCAGCCCGCAGCGCATTCGCCTCAGCGAGCACCTCCATGACCGCGAAGGCGGGAACCTGGGACCGACCGGAGATCTTCATCTGACCATCCTCTCCTACGCCCTCCGCCGAGTGCGGGATGTCGGCTGCCCTCTCCTACGCCCTCCGCCGAGTGCGGGATGTCGGCTGCTCGCCCGGACCCCGGGGCACCGTGCGGTCGCCTCAGTGAGCGGGGCGGTGGGTGGACCGTGCGGGGATCACGCCGGCGGCGCGCAGCTGGCGGGCGAGCGCCTCGCCATCGGGGCCACGGACCTCAGGGACATCCGTGCCGGACACGGTCCCGCCGTCGGACCGGGCGGCGTCGGTGGGTGCGGGCGCACCGTGGGCGAAGACGTGCTGACCGGGTGAGAGCTCCCGGATGACGACGGCGCGCACCTCCTCCGGGTGCGCTCGGGCGAAGGCGCGGTAGATCTGCGGGTCGTGCTGACCGTCGTCGCCCACCAGGACCCAGCGCACGTGCGGGAGCTCCCTCGCCAGACGTTCCAGGACGCGGTGCTTGTGCTCGGGGCCGCTGCGGAACCATCCGGTGTTCGTCGGTCCCCAGTCGGTCAGGAGCAGCGGGCCGGCCGGGAAGCGGTGGTGGGCGAGGAACCGGCGGATCGCGGGGGCCACGTTCCAGGCGTTGGTGGACAGGTAGACCACCGGCATCGACGTCCCGAGCGCACCGAGGTCGGCGTAGAGCCGAGACATCCCCGGGACCGGGCGGCGGGCGTCCTCGTGCAGCACGAGCAGGTTCCAGATCGCGGTCAGGGGACGCGGCAGCATCGTCACCATGACGGTGTCGTCGATGTCGCTCACGAGTCCGGTGCACGGCTGCGTGGACATGACCCGGACCGGTGCCGCCACGGCCGGGCCCCCCTCGGGGATGACCTGCACGTCGTGCCAGCCGGCGTCCAGGTGCGCAGGGAGGGTCACGTCGACGTAGCCGCCACGGTCGGTCAGCACCTCGTGCACGACGTCGCCGACGACCACCGTGACCCGCGCACCCGGGAGCTGCGCGGTGACGAAGCTGCGCCAGCCGCGCACCGCCAGCAGCGGGTCTGGCGTGCGGGTGCGGTCACGGCGCCGCCGTGGCTGCGGGGCGGAGTCCTCGGGCAGCGCGGAGGGGTCGGCCGGCTCGTGGCGGCCGCGCTGGCGGGTGGGGTCGGTCGGGCCGACCGGGGCGAGCATCACGCGTGCCAGCACGCGGACCCAGCCCTCGGCTCCGTCGCCGGTCCCGTCGCCGGTCCCGTCGCTGGTCCCTTCCGCGGCTGCCGCGGCCAGGCCGTACCCGGTGTAGGGCTCGACCCGCGGCGCCCATCCACGGCGGCGCAAGGAGCGAGCAAGACCACGGTCGAAGCGCGACTCCCAACGCCCTGCCCAGTGCGGCCTGCTCGATGACTGGGTGTGTGACGAGGTGCTCATGGTGCAGCAGTCTTCCAGCCCTGGCTCCCTCGTGCGCGGCGGAGCAGCGTGTCATCAGGCGTTTCTTCGCTGGTCACAGGAGTATGGGGGGATGTCCTCAGCACCTCACGACTCCACAGAGCCGTCTCCCCCTGCCTCTGCCACCCCCCGCCCGCCGTGGCAGCGGACCGGGCTGGTGGCCGCGGTCGCCCTGGGTGGCGTCGCAGCGGTGACGGCGATCGCGCTGGGAGCCGACGCCTACTGGGGCGGCGAGGCGGAGAACCCCGTGGCGGCGTCCACCCCCGACCCGAGCCCCGCCCTGACGCAGGAGCCACCGTCCTCCCCCGAGCCGGTCGACCCCACAGCCCCGGCGGGCCCCACGGTCGACTACACCACGGAGCCGACCCAGGTGTGGCAGGTCAGCGCCCCCGACCTCATGTCCGGTGACCCGATGACCCTCGTCGCGCTCGCCGCCGGTGACCCGCTCGACCGGCCCAACAGCCAGGACACGGTGGTCGTGACGGTCGAGGCCGGCTCAGCAGCCGCTGTGGTCGGCCTGGACCGGGACAGCGGAGCAGTGTCGTGGCGCACCGATCTCGCCGGGTCGGTGTCCGTCGACTGTCACGTCGTGGGCACCGGAGCCTCAACCGTGTGCGTGACCGGCACGGACCTCCTCGACTCCGAGACCTGGGACGTGGCGACCTTCGAGACCAGCACCGGCACCGTCCAAGGGCGCGACAGCGTCACCTTCAAGCCGGTGACGGTCACCGAGATCAACGGAGACCTCGTCCTGGCGGGGAGCGCGCTCCTCACCGGCGCGCTGCACATGACGCGCGGCACCCCGGACGACCTTGACGCCCGCTGGCAGACGTCGTCGGAGAACGGATACGTACCGGCCACCGAGTACTACGGCGGGTTCCTCGTGGACGAGGGCACGGCGTGGTCCTACGTCTCGGGGGCAACCATGATCGTGGACCTGGCCACCGGCCAGGGGGAGAGCCTGTCCGCGGCGAGCAAGCAGACCAGCGCCCCGTGGCCGGGCGGGACCCTGCTGGAGTCCGTCACCGAGGTGGACGAGAATGCGCCGGAGCCCACCGCTGAGGTGGACGAGACCGTCACGGTGACCGTCACTCCCTCGGGTGCGGCGCCGTTCACCGCCGCCGGGAACGCATGGGCGCGACTGGGGTCCAGCGACGTGATGGAGGCCTTCGCCGGCGTCGGTGACGCCGCCTACGACTCGCGCACGGGCGTCGAGCTGTGGTCGGCCACGCCTGATCCCGAGGCGCTGTGGACGAGCTACACGGCCGTCGACGACCTCGTGCTGCACCAGACGTGGTGGGAGGAGTCCGTCACGATCGCCGCGGTCGACGCCCTCACCGGGGAGCCGCGCTGGACGAGCGGGACCCGCAGTGCCCTGCTCCTGTCCCGGACCGGCGACGCCCTGCTCGCCGACACGTCCTTCGGCATCGAGGCACTGCACCTGGGCACGGGCGAGACGGTGTGGTCGCTGGACTACACCGATCTCATGACCCAGGAGTCCTACACCTACGCAGCCGCGCACTCGGTCGCCGGGGAATCCCTGGTGACGACCTTCGACCAGCTCGTCACCGGCTACGCCTTCGACTGACGACCCACTGACGACGCCGTCGACTGAGCGGCCTCCCGGCAGCGCCTCGGCCGTCGGTGCGTCTCAGGCGCCTTCCAGCACGTCGCCCAGGCGCACCCGGGCCCACTCCACGATGCCGTCCGCGGCGGCCTCGACCTGGCTCAGGCAGACCTCGAAGTCGCTGATGTCCCCGTACCAGGGGTCTTCCACGTCGAGCAGGCGCTCCTGGGAGGAGTCCTGGGTGCGCGGGGCGGCCGGGTCGAAGGTGCGGAACATGATGATGTCGGCGACGGCGTCGGGCAGGCCGTGACGCAGGGCGAGGCGGCGCAGCTCGGCGGCGTGGACGGCGGTCATCGGCAGGACGAGGTCCCGTTCGCCGAGGTCCGCCGGACGCACCCGGCGAGCACGGTGCTCGGTGAGCGCGGGGTCGGAGTACCCGGCGGCGAGGAGCACCTGGCGGGCCCGGCGGTCCATCGGGTTGCCCTGCTCCTCGGAGCTGATCCCCGTGGAGTCGACGACGACCCGATCACCCAGCCCCGCGGCGTCGAGGCGTTCCCGCAGGACGACCTCGGCCATGGGCGAGCGGCAGATGTTGCCCGTGCAGACGGTCATGATGTGCAGCGTCATGGCTTCCATGATGCCTGAGACGCAGCGCCCATCGGGCATCTGCGGGCGGACCGGCCCAGGCCCGGGGAACTCGTCGGAGAAAAACCCTTGAGCCTCGCCCGGCTCAGGCGTAGCGTCGCTGGAACACACGAAAGGAGGTGGTCCAGAACATGATTTCTCCTAGGACACATGAGGTGGCGTCCCGCTAGTCGCCGTCAGGCGAGGGACGCTTCCGAAGCCCGTGGGAGCCGCGAATTCGTCCGCCGCGGCCGGTGCCGTTCACCAGCCCACGGGCTTTTCCACGCCTACCCCGCGACGCCGATCGCCTCCTCCACGCCGAGCTCGAGCAGCAGCTGACGGCGCAGGTCCCCGAAGCCCGGCACCCCGCGCCGGCGCGGCTTGGCGAAGGGCACCACGTGCTCGACCCCGACCTTGCCCTCCTGCAGCACGACGATGCGGTCCGCGAGCAGGATCGCCTCGTCGACGTCGTGGGTCACCAGCAGCACCGCAGGGCCGTGGGTGGCCCGCAGGTCCGCCACGAGAGCCTGCATCTTGATGCGGGTGAGCGCGTCCAGCGCGGCGAAGGGCTCGTCCAGGAGCAGCAGCTCGGGCTCGCGGACCAGCGCCCGGGCCAGGGCGACGCGCTGCGCCTCCCCGCCGGAGAGCGTCGTCGGCCAGGCGCGCTCGCGACCGCCCAGGCCCACCTCGGTCAACGCGGCGGAGGCGGCGTCGCGGACGCTACGGGTGCGCCGCTGGCCGAGGGTGACGTTGGCACCCACCCGCTTGGCAGCGATGAGCCGCGGCTCCTGGTAGACGACGGTGCGTCGGCGCGGGGTCAGCACGGTCCCGGAGTCGGTCGGCTCCAGCCCGGCGAGGATCCGCAGGAAGGTCGTCTTCCCGCTGCCGCTCGCCCCGAGCAGGGCGACGAACTCCCCCGGGGCGATGTCGAGGGTGAAGCCGTCGAGGATGGTCCGGTCGCCGAAGGACTTGGTCACGGCGTCGACGTGGACGGCGAGGGCGCCGGCCGGTCGTGCCTGGGCCGGGGCCGGGGTCGGCTGGACCTGTGCGGAGGTGGTCATGATCGCTTCCTGGAGTGCTTGTAGGGCAGGAGCGCGCGCTCGAGGAGGCGCACGAGGAGGTCGACGCCGAGGCCCCAGACCGCGTAGATGATGATGCAGAGCACGAGGATGTCGGTCTGGAAGTACTGCTGCGCGGAGGTCATGAGGAAGCCCAGGCCGCGCGGTGCGTTGGACTGCTCGGCGACGATGAGCGCGAGCAACGACACCGACAGGGACACCCGCAGGCCCACGAGGATCGACGGGATGGCCTCGGGCAGGATGACGTGACGTACGAGGCCGAGCCCGCGCAGCCCGAAGGTGCCGGCCGCCTCGAGGATCTTCTTGTCGACGTTGCGCACCCCGGAGTGGGCGTTGAGGTAGAGCGGGAACAGCGCGGCCGCGGCGATGATGACGATCTTGGGCAGCTCACCGATGCCGAACCACAGGATCAGCAGCGGTGCGATGGCCAGGAACGGGATGGTGCGCAGCATCTGCAGGGTCGGGTCGAGCAGCTGGTCGCCCAGGCGGAACAGCCCGGCCAGGATCCCCAGGCTGAGGCCGAGCGACCCGCCGATGGCGAAGCCGACGGCCACCCGGGACAGGGACACCGAGGCGTTGTCCCACAGCACCCCGTTGGCTGACAGGGTCTGGAAGGCGGTCCACACCGACTGCGGGGACGGGAAGACCTTGGGGTCGATGGCCCCGCTCGACGAGCCGAACCACCACGCCGCGAAGAGCGCGAGCGGAACCCCCGCCCGCAGCGCGGCCGAGATCCACGGCGCCTGATGAGACACCCGCCGCACGGCGGGCGTGACCAGCCCCGCCGTGGTCGACGCCGTGGTCAGCGCGGTCACTGGACGACCCAGCCGGCGACGTCGAAGGCCTCGGGGACGGTGCCCTGCTCGACGAGGAAGTCGAGGGTGGTGCCGATCGTCGCCAGGCCGTCGGGGTCGATCGCCTCAGTGCCGTAAGACCACAGCTCGGCGTCGTTGATGATGTCGACCGGGGACCCGGTCGCGTCCGAGAGCCACTGGGCGTAGGCGTCGGTGTCCTGGAGGATCTTGGCGCTGCCCGCCTCGGTGACCGCCCACACCGCGGCGGCGAGCTCGTCGTTGGCCTCGAGGGTGGCGCGGGAGGTCAGCACGACGGAGGTGGCGAGCAGGTCAGGGTCGTCCTCGCTGGCCTTGGACAGCACCGGGAAGTCGTTGACCGCGCGCCAGATCCCCGCGGTCGTGGCGGGCACCGGGACGGCGTCGATGTCCCCGCGCTGCAGCGCGGGGAGCGCGTCGGCGAAGAGCAGGTTGACGTACTCCACGGAGTCCGCGACGCCGTGCCGGGCCAGGACCGCGCGACCGTACTTGTCGAAGTTCGACCCGAACTGCAGCCCGACCTTCTTGCCGGCGAGCTCCTCGATGGTGGCCACCCCGCCGGTCTTGGTGAGGAACCAGATGTCCGAGCTCGGCTTGGCCACCACGAGCGCGGGCACGTCGAGGCCAGAGCCCTTGGCCTGCGTGGCGGGGGTGTCGCCGATGAAGCCGAGGTGGATGTCACCGGTCTGCAGCGCCTGCACGACGGGCGGGCCGTTGTTGAAGCCGACGAAGGCGTCGTAGACGAAGCCGTGCTCGGCGAGGATCGGGTCCGCGATCCCCGTCGCGACGGCGTAGCCGAAGGGTCCGGTGAGCACCGGGTCCTTGCCTGCCGCGCCGTTCCACGGTCCGCCGGTGACCAGCGGGGTCAGGGCAGCGTCGGAGGTCGTGGCCGGGCCGGTGGCCTCCGTCGCGTCAGAGGAGGAGCACGCGGCGAGGGCGGCGACGAGGCTGGTCACCGCGAGCGCGACGGTGAGGCGGCGAAGCGCAGAGGGACGGACGGGTGTGCGATTCATGGTGTGCTCCTGTGCAGGGTCTCCACCAGGCGGTGGTAGTCGACGGACGAGGACGGCAGGGGTGCTGTGGGTGGGGTGGGTGGGGTGGACGAGACGGTCGGTGAAGCGCTGGGCTGGTCGGCGGCGACACCGGCACCCGGCTCGGCTGCGGCGGTGACTGCGGCGGCGCCGGGCGTCGTGCGCCAGCCCACCCGGTCCCGGTAGAGGCCGAGCTGACCGGCGGCGCGCAACGCGTCGCCGTCGGCCATCGGGGAGCCGGGCCGCAGCGGGATCCGTGACGGAGCCACGAAGATCGCGTCCGCCGGGCAGTACGCCTCGCACTGGAAGCAGGTCTGGCAGTCGGAGTGGCGGGCGATGACCGGCACCCCGCCCTCGACGGCGTCGAAGACGTTCGTGGGGCAGATGCGCACGCAGATGTCGCACTCGGTGCAGCGGTCGACGTCCAGGATCTCGATCACGAGGTGGCTCCGGTCAGTGCGGGGACGGGCTGCGGTCCGGTGACCGGCAGCTCTGGGTCGACGGCGACCCACACCTCGTCCAGGCCGCCGGTGAGCAGGCGGTGCGTCTGGTGGGGGTCCTGGTCGGGGTGGTCGGTGCGGGTGTGCATCCCGCGGCTCTCGGTCCGCGCGAGCGCCGCCCGGCTGGCCCACCGGCCCATCGCGAGCATGCCGGCGGCCTCCCGGGTGCGGATCTCGGTGGCGCCGCGCCCGGTCAGGGTCTCCGGGGCGGCCGCCCACGCGCGGTCGAGCACGGTGAGGGTGCTGGTCAGGCTGGCCGCGCTGCGGAAGGCGGACTTCGTGATGGGCAGCAGCTCGGCCTGGGTCGCGGCGACCACGGACCGCCAGGCGCGCTCGTCGGTGCCCGGGCCGGCGCGGTGCAGGCCGATGGTGCCGGTGCGGGTGAGCGCGGCCGGCGTCAGGCCGTGGCGGTGCCCGGCTGTGCCGGCGCCGCGGGCGAAGCGCGCGGCCGAGGTGCCCGACCACGTGCCCGAGGCGATGGCCCACGAGAGGTTCGGTCCCCCGGCGCCGGTCGCGGCGCCGACGATCCGGTCCCGCGCTGCGACGTCACCGGCGGCGTACAGCCCCGGGACCCCCACGGTGCCGCTGCGATCCAGGACGTGCAGGCCGCCGGTGCCGCGCACGGTGCCCTCGTTCACCCAGTCGATGGGGAAGCGCTCGGTGAAGGGGTTCACCCCGAGCTTGTCGGTGACCATGAAGAAGTTGGGCATGGCGGCGCGCAGCTGCGGCCACAGGTCCGGGGTGAACTGCGTGAACTGGGCGGTGATGGTGCCCTGGGTCGAGGCGGAGAGCAGCTCGGCGCGGCTCACGTGCAGGTCGGCGTACTCGATCGGGGCGCCGGTGTGGTCCCAGTAGGAGGCGTGGACGAAGAACCCGTTCTTGTCCATGCTCGTGCCGAAGGGGACCATGCCGTAGAAGTTGGAGAACTCCATGCTCGACAGGTGCGCCCCGACCTCCGCACCCATGAGGTGCCCGTCACCGGTGTTGACATCCCCGCCCAGGGAGTGGCTCTTCCACGTGGTCCCGCCGGTGGCCAGCACGACGGCGCCGGCGCCGACCGCCCACGCCCGGCCCACCTGACGCTGGTAGCCGCGAGCGCCGGAGACGACGCCGGCGGCGTCGACGAGGAGCTCGAGGGCAGGGCTGTGGTCGAGGACGACGACGCCAGACTTCTTGACCTTGCCGCGCAGGAAGCGCAGGTAGTCCGGGGCGGGGCCGTTGAAGGCGCGGTCGGCGGGACCGGTGCCGAAGAGGCGGTTGGCACCGCGGACCCCGCGACGTTCCCAGCCCCAGCCGGGCAGCTCCGCGGTACGGTCCCAGGCGACGTCGAGGGTCGCGTCGGTCCAGGTGCGGTCGGTGAGGAAGGCGCCGGCGCGCTCGCGCCGACCGATCTCCTCGTCACGGCGGGCGACCTCCGGGGCGACGAGCCAGTGCCCGACGCCCGACGTCGCCGCGACCCCGCTCGAGCCGCAGTGCCCCTTGTCGACGAGCACCACGGAGGCACCGGCCTCTGCGGCTGCGATCGCCGACCACGTCGCGGCTGGTCCCCCACCGATGACGAGGACGTCGGTGAGCAGCTCCAGGGGGTCGGTGAGGTCGGCGGAGTCGGTGAGGATGACGGGTCTTGGGGCGCGCGGGGCCCGCACAGTGGTCATAGGGGTGTCCTTGAGTGCCGCGACTGCACGGTCGCGGTGAGGGGTGAGAGCGGGGCCGGGGGTGATGCCCAGGGCGGGGGGCGTCGTGCGCTGTCAGTGCTGGAGCAGCACGGGTGCGCGGTCGTCGCAGGCGACCGGCGACGAGGGCGCCGGGTGAGGGCGCGGGGCGGCAGGTCGGCGTGCAGATCCAGATCTAGGCGAGCAGATCCGGTGGAGCGGGATCAGGCCGGACAGCACCGGGCGCGCAGGCAGCGTCGCGCGTCGCTCACCACGGCGGTGAGGGGCATTGCTGGCATCTGCGGGCTCATAGGTCAAAGGTCCCATGGTGTCCGCAAGGTGGCCATACCCGTCTCGCGCCTCGGGAGAAGGTTTCGCCAGGTTTCGCCCGGTGAACGGCCACCGCCCGGGGTCAGCGGGGACGGCTCAGCCGAGGTACCCGAGGTCGAGGGTGACCACCTGGGCCACGAGGGCGTCGATGACCGCTCGCACGGCCGGCGTCGGCTCGTGGCGGTTGCCGCGGTGGCGGGCGGCGATGTGGCGCATGCCCAGCCCGGCGATCGGCACGACGTCGACCGCGGTGAGGTCGGCGCCCTCCAGGGCGAGGGCGGGCAGCAGCGCGACGCCCTGGCCGGCTGCCACGAGGGCGATGGCCACCTCGTAGGAGTAGTAGCTGTGCAGGGTCGGCCGGTTCGGGCGGGCGAGGTCGACGACGCGGGTCAGCGCGCGGGCGGCCGCCGTCGACTTCTCCGCGCCGATCCACGTGACGTCCGTGAGGTCCTGCAGGCTGGTGGGCACGGCCATGGACGAGGGGACGGCCACCCGCCACGGCTCGTCGAGCAGCGGCACCTCGCGGAAGCCGCGCGGCACCGGGCGCTCGGCGGAGGAGTCGTGCTCGACGATCGCGACGTCGTACTCCCCGCTGCGCAGGCCGCGGTTCGCCTCCTCGGTCTCCACCTCGTGGACGGTGATCTCGATTCCCGGCGCCGTCACGGCCAGGTCGGCGAGCATGGGCGCCACGACAGAACGGGTGATCGTCTGGAAGGCGCCGATCGCCACGCGCCCGCTGACGTCCGGGCCGATCGTGGCGATCTGCTTGCGGGCCTCCACGAGCTCGGACTCGATGCGCTCGGCAGCCTCGGCGAGCATGATCCCGACGGCGGTCAGCGTCACTCCGCGCGGTCCGCGGTGGAGGACCTCGACGCCCTCCTCGGCCTCGAGCTTGGCGATCTGCTGAGAGATCGCCGACGGCGTGAGGTGCAGCAGATCGGCCGCGGCGACGACCCCGCCGGCCCGGTGGACGGCAAGGAGAACACCAAGCCTTTTCGCGTCAAGAACCATGTAGCGATGCTACATGGGGTTTGGAGTTTGATTCGATTGTGCTAAACGACTTTTGGCCCCACCATTGAGGTACCTCGAGGGGGCGACGCCGGTGGCTCGGCTCGTTTTTCTCGTTCACCCCACCCTTTTTCAGGAGACAGCTATGTCCACCGCCGCTGAGCTCGCAGTCACCCTCGCCGGGTGGACTGGTGCCCTGTCCACCGTCTTTGCGTACGGGATGGTCACGGCCAAGCGGATCACACCGGACTCGCTGCTCTTCCAGGGGCTGAACATCGTCGGTGCCGGGCTGCTCGCCGTCAGCGCCTCGACCTACGGCGCCTGGCCCTCGGCTGTGGTGAACGTCATCTGGGTGGCCATCGGCGTCTGGGCCCTGATGACCCTCCTCAACCAGCGGGCGCGCCTCGTGGCCGCTGCCGTCGTCGAGCCCGCCCTCCTGCTCGGCGCCACGGACACCATCCCGGTCGCCGTCTTCGACGGCGCCGAGCAGGACCGCCTGTCCGCACGCCAGGCCGAGGAGTTCCTCGCCCAGGAGGACGCGGTCGCCCCGCTCGCACGGAATAGCGCGCACCACGCCCCAGTTGCAGTGTGAGTGACCTCGACCCTCTCAGCACTCCCTGACCCGTCCGCGCCCACCACCCCCGTCGCCGCACTCTCGGTCCTCGACCTCATCCCCGTCAGGACCGACCAGACGACCTCTGACGCCCTGGCCGCCAGCACCCGCCTGGCACAGACCGCCGACGAGCTCGGCTTCCGGCGGTACTGGGTGGCCGAGCACCACAACATGCCGGCCGTGGCCTCGACCAACCCCGCCGTGCTCATCGCCCTGCTGGCCTCCGCGACGCAGCAGATCAGCATCGGGTCCGGTGGCGTCATGCTGCCCAACCACGCCCCGCTCGTCGTCGCCGAGCAGTTCGCCCTGCTCGAGGCGGCCTTCCCGGGCCGCATCGACCTCGGGATCGGACGGGCCCCTGGGTCTGACCCCGTCACCAGCCACATGCTGCGTTCCGGCGCTGCCCGCGGCACCGACTCCGTGGACACCTTCCCCGACGACGTGCGGGACACGATCGACCTCATGTCCCCCGGCGGCGTCCTGCTCGACCTGCGCGGACGCACCTACCCGCTGTCAGCGACGCCGCGCGCCACGAGCGTCCCGGACGTCTGGCTCCTCGGCTCCTCCATGTACTCCGCCCAGCTCGCCGCGGCCCTGGGCCTGCCCTACGTCTTCGCCCACCACTTCGCCGGGCAGGGCACGGCCGAGGCGATGGCGGCCTACCGCTCGTCCTACCGCCCGTCCGAGGCCTACCCGGAGCCGCGGACCTTCGCGATCATCAACGCCGTCGTCGCCGAGACGGCCGAGGACGCCGAGCGCCAGGCGCTGCCCTACATCCGGTCCATGATCCGTCTGCGCACCGGTGGCGAGATGGGCCCCGTCGAGCTCATCGAGGACGCCGAGGCTGCCGGCATCGCCCCCGAGCACGCCGGGCTCGCCCAGCAGATCCGCTCCACCTGGGCCATCGGCACGCCCGACGTCGCCGCTCGCCAGGTGCGTGCCCTCGCCGAGCTCGTGGGCACCGACGAGGTCATGCTCTCCCCCGTCGGATCGGCCCACGCCGGCACGGACCCGCGCACCGCTACCACCCGTGAGGCCACCCTGCGGCTGATGGCAGCCGAGCTGCTCGGCTGACCACCGGTCGCCCGGCCACGGGGGCGCCGCCTGCGTTATCTGGCGGCGCCCCCTTGGTATCCTGCAGTGCCGGTACGCGCCCGGTGACGATGAGGTGACAGGAGTGAGTGATGATCCGGATCGGCGTCGTCGACGACGAGAAGATCAGCCAGGACCTCATCACCGACTACCTCGGGCGCTACGAGGCTGAGCACGGTGTCACCTTCTCGGTCACCACCTTCAGCGACGGCAGCGAGATCACCGCGGACTACCGCCCCGAGTTCGACATCATCTTCCTCGACGTCCAGATGGCCGTCCTCGACGGGCTGGAGACGGCCCGCAAGATCCGCCTGCTCGACGCCGACGTCGTCCTCGTCTTCATCACGAACATGGCCCAGTACGCGATCCGCGGCTACGAGGTCGACGCCCTGAGCTACCTCGTCAAGCCGGTGCCGTACTTCGCCTTCGCCCAGGAGCTGCGGCGCAGCATCGCCCGCGTGCGCCGGGCGGACAACGACGCCGTGATGCTCCCGGTCTCCGGGGGGATGGCCCGGGTCAACCTCGCCAACATCGTCTACGTGGAGAGCATCAAGCACCGCATCGTGGTGCACGCCGTGGACCGCACCTACGCCCTCAACGGCACGCTCAAGGCCCTGGAGTCCGAGCTCGCCGGCAAGGACTTCTACCGCAGCAACAACTGCTACCTCGTCAACCTCAAGTACGTGACGGGCATCAGCCAGAACAGCTGCACCATGCTCGGTGGGGACGAGCTCCTGGTGAGCCGCCCCCGGCGTCGGGCCTTCCTGGACGCGTTGACCAACCACGTCGGTGGCCGCCTGCCATGACCCCCGAGCTGATCCCGGACATCCCCCGGGCCTACACGGCACTCGCCGAGTGGTCAGCGTGCCTCGTCTACATCCTGCTCATGCCCAAGCGGCTGAGCCGCCCGATGCTCGTGACCGTCCTCGGGATCGGCCTGGTCGCCCTCTTCGGGGTCCAGACCTTCGCCGGTGAGCTGCCGATCGAGCTGTGGACCTTCGGGATGCTGCTCGCGGTGGCGGTCATGTTCGCCCTGCTCTTCGTGTGCACCACCTCGACGCCGCGAGGCACCCTCTACGTCACGGCCCGCGCCTTCGTGCTCGCCGAGCTCATGGCCTCCTTGCACTGGCAGTTCGAGTTCTACTTCGGCGCCGCGCGCGACGCCGGCTCCCACCCGGTGCGCAAGGCTCTGCTCCTGGCGGTGGTCTACGGGCTCGCCTTCGGCCTCGCCTACCTGCTGGAACGCCGGCGCACCGCGAGCGAGCGGACCTGGGAGGCCGGGTCGCGCGACGCCGTCATCGCCCTGGCGATCGCTGCCGTGACCTTCTTCATGTCCAACATGAGCTTCGTGGACGCCAACACCCCGTTCAGCGGGCAGCAGGGCCTGGAGATCTTCTACATCCGCACCCTCGTGGACCTCTCCGGCTTCGTGGCGCTCTACGCCCAGCACGGGCAGCGCCTGGAGCTGCAGCGCGCGCGGGAGGTCGAGGCCATGTCCCGGCTGCTGGCCACCCAGCACTCCCAGTACCTGGCGTCCAAGCAGAACATCGACGTGGTCAACCGCAAGTATCACGACCTCAAGCACTACATCACCGCGATCCGCACCGAGCGCGACCCCGAGGCGAAGGCCGCCTACCTCGCCGAGCTCGAGGAGTCCATCACCGGGTACGGCCACCAGCTGGACACCGGGAACACCGTCCTGGACACGATCCTGACGACCAAGAGCGCCGAGTGCGCCTCCCGCGGCATCACGCTGACCTGCGTGGCCGACGGCACGAGCCTGGGTTTCATGGACCCGATGTCGCTGGCCGCGCTGGTCGGCAACGCCCTGGACAACGCCATCGAGAGCGTGCTGACCCTGCCCGACGACGAGCGGCGCCTCATCCAGGTCGCCGTGTACGCCAAGGACTCCTTCGCGGTCATGCGCTTCGAGAACTACTTCGAGGGCACCCTGGAGTTCACCGACCGCCTCCCCCGCACCACCAAGGGCGACACGCTGCACCACGGCTACGGGCTGGTGAGCATGCGGCAGGTGGCCCAGGAGCACGGCGGCTCCCTCACCGTCCAGGCCCAGGACAACTGGTTCGTCCTCAGCGTGCTCATCCCCGTCCCGGCTGGCCCGACGGGCTCCGGACCGGCTGCGGCTACGGCTGGTCGGTCAGAGGCTCAGCACGCGCGCTAGGTCGTTGTCGACCATGGACAGCGCCGAGCCGATGGCCATGTGCATGTCGAGGTACTGGTAGGTGCCCAGTCGGCCACCGAACAGCACGTCCTTCTCCCCCGCCGCGAGGTCGCGGTAGGCGCGCAAGCGCACGCGGTCCGCCGCGGTGTTGACCGGGTAGTACGGCTCGTCTGCGGCGCCTGCGGAGCGGGAGAACTCGCGCATGATGACGGTCTTGTCCGTGGGGTAGTCCCGCTCGGGGTGGAAGTGACGGAACTCGTGGATGCGGGTGTACGGCACGTCTGCGTCGGGGTAGTTCATCACCGGGGTGCCCTGGTAGTCGCCGACGCTCAGGACCTCCTGCTCGAAGTCCAGCGTGCGCCAGGACAGCTTGCCTTCCACGTGGTCGAAGTACCGGTCCACCGGGCCGGTGTAGACGACGGGGACGTTGCCCACCACATCGGCCTTGTTGACCGGCTGGCTGGTGTCGAAGAAGTCGGTGCCCAGGCGGACCTCGATGTTGGGGTGGTCGGCCATCCGCTCGATCCACCGGGTGTACCCGCCGGTGGGCAGACCCTCGTAGGTGTCGTTGAAGTAGCGGTTGTCGTAGGTGTAGCGCACCGGGAGCCGGGAGATGATGCTGGCCGGCAGGTCCGTGGGGTCGGTCTGCCACTGCTTGGCCGTGTAGTTGCGGACGAACGCCTCGTACAAGGGCCGGCCGATGAGGGAGATGCCCTGCTCGTCGAGGTTCTCCGGAGTCTTGCCACCCAGCTCGCCGGCCTGCTCGCGCAACAGGTCGCGGGCAGCCTGGGGCCCCAGCGCCGAGCGGAAGAACTGGTTGATCGTGCCGAGGTTGATCGGCATCGGGAAGACCTCACCGCGGTGGGTGGTGTACACCCGGTGCACGTAGCTCGTGAACGACGTGAAGTGGTTGACGTAGTCCCAGACCCGCTCGTTGGAGGTGTGGAACAGGTGGGCGCCGTAGCGGTGCACCTCGATGCCCGTCTCCGGCTCCTCCTCGGAGTAGGCGTTGCCGCCGATGTGGTTGCGCCGGTCGATGACCAGGACCTTGCGGCCACGCTGCGCCACCCGCTCCGCGACGGTCAGGCCGAAGAAGCCCGACCCGACGACCACGAGGTCGGTCTCCATCTCCACACCACTCTCCTTGACGTGCCCAGCATATTCGAGAGGGACCGGCGCCTCGGCGCCGGTCCCTCTCCTGCTCACCTGTGCGCAGGCCGGCTGACCGGACCTGCGGGGCGGCTCACTTCGCCGTGACCACCTCGGCGCCTGCGACCTCAGGCTCCCGCTTGAAGATGATCTTGAAGATCGGGAAGAAGACCCAGAAGGACAGGGCGCTGTTGATGATCATCGTGACGACGTCGGCGATGGTCTCCCCGGTGCCGCCCAGGCCCCAGGTGTCGATGAGGAGCTCGTAGATGGGCGCCTTGTAGAAGCCCTGCAACGCCGCTGCCACGAAGGTGATGATGATGTAGGCCAGCACGTACCAGGCAGCGGCCCGCCAGATGTTCGTGTTGGACTTGAAGGTCACGTTCCGCTGGGCGAAGAAGTTGATGATCTGCGCGATCGCCAGCGTGATCTGGACCGCGAGGAAGTACGCGAGCCCGCCGCCGCCGGCCGGCAGCGCACCTGCGGCGTAGTTGAAGATGTAGAACGGCGAGCCGTCGACGTTCGAGCCGATCTGCAGCACCTGGAAGGTCGTCTCGACGAGCGAGGTGTGGCTGAAGATCCACCGAAAGAACGGCATGAGGGCCAGCTGCAGCACGGTGATGCCGTTGCTCAGCATGAAGAACACGAGGAACTGGGCGGTCCCCGGTCGGCGTTCGGCGAAGCTCGCCCACGCATCGCGGATGCGACGGAACATCTGGATCTCCTTGTCAGCGCCGTCGGCACGAGGACCGTCGGCAGGGTGTGCGCTCGGTCGACCTGGCCGCGGGCGAAGGAGAGAGCATGGCTGCGCCGAGCCGGGCACCTCTCCGTCGAAGTCGGTGGTCGATGCCCTATTCGACCCGACCAGCCGCCGCCCGACGGCCCCGTGCGCACAACCTGCGCGCTGACGCGCACAACCTGTCTGTCAGCCGGCGGAGGGTGCACCTGCCGCCGTGCGCCGTGCCGCGAGCAGCGGCGCGAGGACGATCCCCAGCGCACCGGCTGCCACGCCCACCCCGAAGGCCAGGCGCAACCCTGCGCCGTCGGCGATGAGGCCGATGACGGGCGGACCGGCGAAGCAGCCGAACCGCATGAACCAGCTGACGAAGGCGACGCCGGTGCCCGGGGCGAGCCCGGGGATCTCGTCCGCCGTCGTCGTCGCCAGCGGGATCATCACGGCGGCCCCGAGGCCTGCAAGGGCGAAGCCCACGTAGGTCATCGTCAGGGTGGGCCAGGCCATCGTCGCACCGATCCCCACGACCACCAGGACCGATCCGGCGGCGACCACGGAGCGGGGGCCGAACCGGTCGACCGCCCGGTCGGCGACGAAGCGGCCGACCAGCAGCGCGCTCATCATCGCCAGGAACGCGCTGCCGGCCAGGGCCGTGGGCGCACCGAGCTCGTCGACGAGGTAGACCGCACCCCACGAGTTGCCCAGATCCTCGACCATGGCGCCGATCGTCGCGATCGCACCGAGCCCGACGAGGCGCCCGAGGACCCGTGGGCGTCGCCGCGGGCCGGGCGCACCACCGGTGAGCGCGGCGCCGACCAGCTCCGGGGCCTCGGTCTCGCTGCGGTCCAGTCCGGGGAGCATGAGGGGAGCCACGAGCACGACGGTGACCAGCACCCCCGCGGCGACCAGCGGCAGATGGACGGTCAGCGGCAGGGCCACCGCGGCCGCGAGGGACCCCGTGAGCCCACCGGCCACCGCACCCACGCACCACACCCCGTGCAGGGCGTTGATGATGGAGCGGCCATAGATCCGCTGGACCCGCAGCCCGTGGGCGTTGTCCCCCACGTCCACGAGGGCGTCGAAGATCCCGGTGCCGACCATGAGCGCGACGAGGACGGCCCACGAGCCGGCGAAGCCCACGCCGGCGAAGACCAGCGCCATGGCGACCGCCCCGGTGAGCGCGACCCGGCGTGATCCCCACCGGGCGACCGCCTGCCCGGCGACGAGCCCGCCCACCAGCGCGCCGAGCGGAGCACCGGCGATCGCGGTGCCCAGGCCGGCCTTGGTCAGCCCCAGGCTCGCCATGAGCTCGGGATAGCGAGGCAGCAGGTTGGCGTAGACGAAGCCGTTGAGCGCGAAGAGGACGGAGACGGCCAGCCGTGCCCGTCGGGCCTGCCGCGTCGGGGCGCGGTCGAGGACTGGACCTGGGAGCATGCCCCCACTCTAGATGCGATTCCATCGTTGTAAGGAGCGGAGCGGGGGAATGCAGAACTCCCCGCCGGGCAGGTGGTGGGGACCACCTCCTGCCCGACGGGGAGCTAGACGCTGCTGGTCAGGACTCGTCGCCCGGGCGACCAGCCCCGGCCCCGGCCCCGGCCAGAGCCGGTGCGGAGACGTCGGCCTCGTCCTTGCGGTGACGCAGCACGCGACGCGTCACCATGAGCCCGCCTGCCAGCACGAGCAGGCCGATCACCACGGTGGCGCCGATCTGGATGTACACCCAGGTGGGCGGCGTGTACGAGACCGTGGCCCCCGGCGCGATCCCGTTCATCGCGTTGGAGTTCGCGACCGTGAACAGGATGTTGTGGGTCGCGTTGCGGATGTCCGTCACGGCCTTGGCCGACGACGTGTCCCCGAAGGACTTCGACGGCTGGAAGGTCAGCGTGAGGTCCGTACCAGCGCTGATGCTCTGGTTCGGGTTCATGTACGGGTAGAGGTTGAAGTCCGAGATGGCGAAGCCCTCGAAGCCCCACTCATCACGGAGCACGGTCGTCATGAGCGCCTCGGAGCCGCCGGCCCAGACCGCACCGATCCGGTTGAAGGAGCTCATGATGCCGCCGGCGCCGATCGTCGTCTCCGAGATCGTGCCGTCCTCGTCAGAGATGTACCGGACGTCCATCGAGGTGTCCTTGACGACCATCTCGAAGGGCTTGAGGTAGACCTCACGGATCGTCTGCTCGGTGGCCCAGGTGGCGATGCCGTTGTTGACGCGGTTCGTCTCCTGCTCGTTGAGCGCGAAGTGCTTGAGCATCGTGTAGACACCCTTGTCCGCCGCACCGTTGGACACCGCGGTGGCCATGGCGCCGGAGAGGAAGGGGTCCTCGGAGTAGTACTCGAAGTTCCGGCCGCCGAAGGGCGAGCGGTGCAGGTTGACCGCGGGGGCGTACCAGCCGTTGAGGTCCTTCTGCAGCACCTCGTTGCCGATCATCGTGCCCATGGCGGTGCCCAGGTCCACGTCCCAGGTCTGGGCGATGAGGACCTGCGAGGGGTAGGCCACACCGTTGATCGAGGAGTTGATGAACGAGGACAGGCCAGCCGGTCCGTCAGGCTCGACGGTCTGCGGCTTGGCGATCGAACCGATCGCGGCCGTCTGGTAGGCGCCGTTGAGGAGCATGCCGGTCATGTCGTCGACCGAGATGGAGTCGAGCAGGTCCTCCCACTGGGGGTCGTCCTTGGGCAGTCCGCGCAGGTCGATCAGCGCGAGCTCGGAGCGCTCGCCCGTCGCCGGCTTCTCGCCCTCGAAGGCCTCGGCCTGTGCGTCGTAGTCCCAGGCGGCGAAGCCCTCGATGACAGCCTCGTCCGCGACGAACAGGTCCGGGGTCGGGGCCGTCGGGAAGGTGCCGGCGAAGTCCGCGCGGGACATCGACAGGACCTTGCCCTCGGTGGGCTCGGTGCTGAACTGCGCCGAGACGTCGTCGAACTGGTTGGTGACCTCGGTGAGGTCGGAGGAGCGGTGGTCGTCACCGGAGAACACGACGTCGGAGTCGACGGTGTAGGTGATCGGCTCGGTGCCCGGGGCGACCGTGTGGGAGTCGGTGCGCACGGAGATGGTGTAGTCACCGGCCTCCAGGACGTACGCCTCGGCGTCCAGGTGGTCGTAGGAGGCCATGTCCTCGACCGCGAGGTCGATCACGACGCTCTCGCTGGCACCGGGCTCGATGAGGTCCGTCTTGGCGAAGCCGCCCAGGACGACCTCGGACTTCTCGATGCCACCGGCGGTGTAGGGCGCGGTGTAGTAGAGCTCCACGACGTCCTTGCCCGCGGTGTCACCGGTGTTGGTGACGTTCACGGTCACCGAGACGGTGCCGTCCACGTCACCGGCCTCGGTGCTCGCGACCTCCCAGGTGAAGTCCGTGTAGCTGAGCCCGTAGCCGAAGGGGTAGACCACCGCGGCGTCGTAGTCGATGAAGCCCTCGGCCGCTGCGGTCTCGTAGTAGCGGTAGCCGAAGTAGATGCCCTCGGCGTAGTTGACGAACGGTGCCTCGGAGGTGACCGTCGCGTTGGAGGTCGCCGTCTCGATGGCGGAGACCGGGAAGGACGCCTCGACGTTGTCGTAGACGTAGCCGCCGAAGTTGACGAAGGTCGGGTCCGCTGTGAAGTCAGCCGCCCACAGGTCCGCGGTGCGGCCGGAGGGGTTGACCTCACCGGTCAGCACGCGACCGAGCGCGTTGAGACCGGTCGCGCCCGGCGACCCTGCCAGCAGGATCGCGTCGATCTCGGGGTCCGCCTGGAGGTCACCCATCTCGATCGTCGTCGAGGCGTTGACCACGACGACGACCGTCTCGAAGCTGGACTTCGCCAGCTCGATCAGGTCCCGCTCGTCCTTGTTCAGCTCGAGCTGGTGCTGACCGGCCTCGGCGTTGTCGTCCCAGTCGGTCATGTCCTGCGTGAGGTCGCCGCCCTCACCGCCCGGACGGCCGACGTAGACGACGGCGGCGTCGGAGTACTGCTCGAAGGAGGCTGACGTCGCCTGGTAGTCGGCGACCGGCATCTCACCGATGTAGTAGGTGGAGGCGCCGGGGTTGTCCATCTCGATGTAGCCGCGCGGGTTCTCTGCAGCGAACGCCTCGATCGTGGTGAAGACCTCGTCGTTCACCACGAGGCCCGCGTTCTCCAGGCCACCACGGGCGGTGACCGCGGAGTTGGTGTCCACGGAACCGGAACCGGACCCGCCGAACACCGGGTCCGCGGCCGCGCGGCCCAGCATCGTCACGCTCGAGCTGGGGGCCAGCGGCAGCGCACCGGCCTCGTTCTTGGCCAGGACGATGCCTGCGCCGGAGATCTCCTCGACGAGCGCCTTGGCGGCCTCGTCGACCGCGTCGATGTCGTCGAAGTCGGACGAGTAGTACTCGGTGTCCCAGGCGGCGGACTCCTCCGCGTTCGTGAACTCGTACGTACCGGATCCGAACTGGGATGCGACCCAGCCTCCGGCGACGTTGAGGCCCACGTTCGCCACGACGGTGATCACAGTCACCGTCGCGAGAGCGGGTGCCCAGATCCACAGGTACTTCTTGTTCGACATCGGCTTCTTCTCGCGATCGGCGTTCTTTGCCTTGGCGTTCACTGCAGTTCTCCTCGAGTGCGATCAGTGATCAGATCATGGGGGTGACCCATGACCGGACGGTGTTCCGAGCTGTTACTTCGACGCTTCGGTGATCGTGCCGTCCTGGTCGATCTGCCACGTCTGGCCGGAGGCGGCCGAGTCGGCTTCGATCGTGTACGCGCCGTCGGTGATCGTGACGGTGCCCTGCACGCGCGAGGCGGCGTCGGAGGGGGTGTAGGGCACGACGAGCATGCCGTACTTCACGGTGGGCGCCTTGACGTCGCTGGCCAGCATGATCTGACCCCACGAGTCGTCCTCGGCGAGCGCGTCGGCGATGGCCGTCCGGGCGTTCTCCAGGTCGTCTGCGACGTCGACGTCGACCGAGGCGCTCTCGGAGGAGGAGCCGGACGGGGTCTCCGCACCGCTCTCGTCGCTGCCGCACGCGGCGAGCCCGAGCACACCGGTCACGGTGATCAGCAGGCCGAGGCCGGTGGTCAGCATCTTCTTGCGCTTCATGTCTGCTCCTTCATGAGATCTGACCACGGGCCCACCCCGCAGTCGGTCGTGCGTGCCGGTGTCGGTGGGAGTGGTGCTGCCCGCCGATCCGGAGACTGGGTGGCCGGCAGCTGGTGCCGCCGGCCACCCAGTGGTCGCGTCGATCAGTTCGAGATCGGTCCCGCGTAGTTCAGGCCGAAGCCGTAGTCGTAGACGTTGCCGACGGAGTCGGTGAACGGCGTGACGTCCTTCGCGACGTCTTCGAACTGCGCCTCGACGGTGTTCATGTCGGCGGGGAACTGGATCGGCAGGCGTCCCTTGGGCTCGTGCAGGCCGAGGGCGACCTCGATGAGAGCCTTGTCGTTCGTGCCGAACCCGACGACGATCGCGTCGGAGCGGGACTCGAACTCGGTCGGGATGACCGGGTTGGCCGCCTTGAGGACGGTGATCACCGGGATGTCCTTGCCGGTGGCCTCGATGGCCGTGATCGCACGCTCGAAGGCGTCGAGGTCAGCCTCGTTGAGGATGTGCGAGGTCTTGCCGAAGTACGACCGGTTCTGCTGCGTCCCGTCGGGGAGGATGTCGCCCGAGATCGAGACCTGGCGCACGTTCTCGCCGTCAGCGGTGTACGGACGGTACTGCAGCGACAGCGGGTAGAAGTCGCCCGTCTCGGCGTCCCGGCCGGCGTTGGTGAAGGTGCCACCGTTGTCCGGGCTGTCCATCCCGACGAGGACGAGGTCCACGTCGGACAGGTCGGGGGCCGTCTGGGAGACGACGTTGCCGTCCGCGTCGAGCTCGACGGTGTCGGTCAGGACGGTGCCGAAGATCTCCTCGGCGGCCTCGATCGCCAGGCTCGGGTACTCGGTGAGCGTGGCGGGGCCGAAGGCGCCGGCCAGGCCGAGGTTGAAGGTGTGCGGGATGTAGACCGTCTTGTCGGACCAGTCAGCGGTCTCGCTCGCGGTGATGGTCTCACCGTCGTTCTTGAGCATGACCACCGAGTCGAGCTGGGCCTCGTAGCCCGCGGCGACCTTGTCGTCGCTGGCGAGGATCGCCTTCGACTCCTCGATGTCGAGGAAGGCGCTCTCGTACAGACCGGGGTTGAAGAACATCGTCAGGATGCGCGCGCCGGACTCCTGGAAGCGCGCCTCGGCGTCCTCGTCCAGCTCGCCAGCCTCGAACTTCTCCTGCCACAGCTCAGCAGCCTCGAGCAGGTAGGTCGCGTCGTTGACGCCACCGAACATGTCGTGCCCGGTCTTGAGCACCTGCAGGTAGCGCTCGGCCGGGGTGAGCTCCTCGGCGCCCCAGGCCATCGCGATGAAGGCGTCGGCGTCGTCGG
The DNA here is from genome assembly GCF_001552735.1 of Sanguibacter suarezii NBRC 16159. Classification (GTDB taxonomy): domain Bacteria; phylum Actinomycetota; class Actinomycetes; order Actinomycetales; family Cellulomonadaceae; genus Sanguibacter; species Sanguibacter suarezii. Next base: position 157,759 of record NZ_BCRT01000004.1, on the reverse strand, counting down.
CGCCGGTCATGACGCCCCAGTCGGTGACCACGACGCCGTCGTAGCCGTGCTCCTCGCGCAGCAGCGCCATGCGGCCCTCGTCGTACGCGGTGCCGGTACGGTCACCCAGGAGCGGCTGTCCGTCGGCGTCGAGCGCGATCGAGTAGGCGGTCATGATGGCGGCAGCGTCCGGGGACCCCAGGAAGGCCTGGGTGTGCTCGTCGAAGTTGCCGCCCGGGTACACCCCGTACTTGCCGGCTTCGGTGTGGGACTCGCGTCCCCCTTCGCCGGGACCGTCGCCAGCCCAGTGCTTGATCATGGCGTTGACGGACTGGACGCCCCATCCGTCCTCGCCGGCAGAGCCCTGGAAGCCGTCGACGTAGGCGGCCGCGAGCTCGGTGTTCTGCTCCGCGTCCTCGCCGAAGGTGTCGCCGACACGCAGCCAGCGCGGCTCGGTCGCGAGGTCGATCTGCGGGCTCAGCGCCGTGGTGATGCCCAGGGCGCGGTACTCCGCGGAGGCCATCTCGGCGAAGGTCTGGGTGTGCTCGGCGTCGAAGGTCGCGGCCAGGCCCAGGCTGGAGGGCCAGCGCGAGATGTCCACGCCGCTGGAGTTGTAGCCGGCTGAGCCTGCGGAGGACCGAGGGTCAGAGCTGAAGTTCACCGGGATGTACGGGGTGTCCTCGGTGGCCAGCGTCTCCACGTAGGCCTGCATGGCGTTGACCCACGGCACGGTCGCCTCGACGTCGCTGGCTGCAGCGTTGAGGACGTTGCGCAGGTGAGACTCCGACAGGTACGTCTTCTGCGCGTCGGTCAGGCCGTCAGCAGGAGAGCGCTCGTGGGAGCTGAACAGCATGAGCCCGGCGACCTGCTCGACCGACATGGTCGCCGCGAGGTCCGCCGCACGGTCCTGGGCGCTCTCGCGCCAGTCTTCCCACACGTCGAGCGTGCCGTTGGCGTTCATGTCCTTGAACGCGAGCGTCTGTCCGTCGACCTCTTCGGTGAGCAGCTCGATCCCGCTGTCTGCACCGTAGGACAGGACCGGTCCGTCGCCCGGGTTGGTGACGACCACGAAGTCGGTCGTGCCGTCCGTGACCTCCCGCGTGGTGAAGGCGTTGCCGCCGGCGGGGGCGTCTCCCTCGTCGGAGGCTGAGCTGGAGCAACCAGCCAGAGCGAGCATGGCGATCCCTGTGACGAGCGCCGCTCCCTTGATGCCCTTCGCCTTCATGTGATGGCGTGTTGACGTAGTCGTCATCGACCTTCCCTTTCGTCGCACAAGCGTGTGTCCACGCGTGTCTCCTTTGACTGCCCTGCGGACCTGGTCGACGTCACAGTCGCCACATCCGGTCGGGCCTGCGCTACCTGTGGCACACGTGGTGTCCCTCACCGGAGCTCAGCGACCTCATCACAACCCGATTCCCACCTGCCGCCGCCTCGATCTGCACAACCTGTCGGGTTGTGCGCACAGACTGTCGAGCGAGCCCGCGAACACCTCCGGAAAGGGGGTCTCGCGCGGCTGCGATCGCGCACGACGCCGCGGCCGGACGTCCGTCATGACACCGTTCACAGTCGGGTCGAAGGTCCTAGTTGAAGCCGACGGCTCGCTGGGCCACGAGGTAGGCCAGGACCGACAGACCCCGCCCGGGCCGCCCGGGGAGGTTGGCGACCTGCCCCATGACCGAGCGCGAGCGCAGCCGGGAGTACAGCCACGGGTCCGTCTCGCGGACCTCGCGCCAGAAGCGGTCCCGCTCCTCCAGGGCAGCAGGGGTCCCCGCCCGCGCGAGCAGCACCGAGGACACCGCGGAGACGATCTTGGCGTAGTGCACGAGGTAGCGGACGAGCCCCTTGGACACGTCGTCGCGGCTGCGCACCTCCTGCAGGTGCGTCAGCATCATCCGGTTGACCCGCAGCTGCTGGTCCAGCCGCGAGATCATGACGCTCTCGTTGACGGACTGGTCGGCCCGGCCGATGTAGTACCGGTACAGATCGACGTCGTGGTAGTACATCGTCCGCACGTCCGCGAGCGGGACGTAGGCGTAGAGGTTGTCCACGTAGAAGGTGTGCTCGGGCAGCACCAGGCCGCACTCGACGAGCAGAGCCGTGCGGTAGACCAGGGAGTGCATGAGGATGTACTGCGACACCCCGAAGGCCTCGACGTCGTCCCAGTCGAAGACCTCCCCCACCGGCAGCACGTCGCGGTAGCGCACCGCGCGCTTGGTGCGTCGGCCGTCCTTCTCGTAGACGAAGTTGCTCACGACGACGTCGAGGTCGTCCTCGCCGCGCTCCGCCCGCTCCCGCAGCATGTCCAGCAACGACGCGTAGGCCCCGCGGTCCACCCAGTCGTCGGAGTCGACGACCTTGATGTAGCGCCCCTGGGCGACGGCCAGCCCGGCGTTGATCGCCGAGCCGTGACCGCCGTTGGGCTTGGAGACCACCCGCACGATGCCGGGGAACCGCTCGGCGTAGCCACGGGCGATCTGAGCGGTCGCGTCGCGGGAGCCGTCGTCCACGACGACGACCTCGGTGTCCGCCGGGCCTGGGACGAGGGAGTCCAGGCAGCGGTGCAGGTAGTCTGCCGAGTTGTAGCTCGGCACCACGACGGTGAGCAGCTTCGCGGTCATGGTGTCAGACCGCCGTTCGGGAGGTGGCCGGCGCGGGCTCGAGATGCAGCTCGGGCTCACGCTTGAAGATGACCTTGAAGATGGGGAAGAAGACCCAGAAGGACAGTGCGCTGTTGATGATCATCGTCACGACGTCGGCGACGGTGCCGCCCAACTCTCCCCAACCCCAGGTCGTCATCAGCAGGTCGTAGATCGGGGCCTTGTACAGGCCCTGCAACGCTGCTGCGGCAAAGGTGATGATGATATAGGCGAGCAGGTACCAGGCAGCGGCCCGCCAGATGCTCGAGTTGGACCGGAAGGTCACCCTGCGCTGGAGGAAGAAGTTGATGACCTGCGCGATGAGCAGCGTGATCTGCACCGCGAGGAAGTACGCCAGACCCCCTCCACCCTGGGGCAATGCCCCAGCGGCGTAGTCGAAGACGAAGAACTGCGACCCGTCGACGTTCGCCCCGATCGGCAAGACCTGGAAGGCGGTGCTCACCAGGGCGGTGTGACCGAAGGCACTCTTGAACACCGGCATGAGCGCCAGCTGCAGCGCGGTCACGCCGTTGCTCAGCACGAAGAACATGAGGAACTGCGCAGTTCCCGGGCGTCTCTGCTCAAGGCCCTTCCAGGCCTCGCCGATCCGTCGCAGCATGTCAGGTCTCTTTCTCGGTGGTCAGGGTCGGCGAGGGCTGTCGCAGGTCAGTGGCAGATCAGTGGCAGATCAGGTCAGCGCGGGTCGTGGCCGGCCGTGAGCGCCCGGCGCATGGTGCGCGTCGACCGGATGTTCTTCGCCGTGGCCCCCATGAGCGCGCCGATCCCGCGCAGGTGCTTGCCGTTGACGATCGTGAGGATCGCCTCGACCATCGGTGTGCTGACCGACCCGTTCGTCATCTTGGCGATGGCGCGCAGCGGCATGTTCTGCAGGAAGAACAGGTTGAGGTCAGGGTTCCCGCGACGCTCAGCGCGCTTCTCCAAGGACCGCAGCACCCAGGCGGCGAAGCGGGCCAGCGGGCTGCGGGCCCCGCGCATGGCGAGCAGCGGGTCGTTCAGGCCGAGCAGCGCGGCCTGCGCCGGAGCGGTGAGCGGCTTGCCGAGCAGTGCCTCGAACTCCGCGTCGGAGACGTCGGTGACGTCAGCTGCGGCGTAGTGCGGCAGCCGGGCCGCGTCGGAGACCGGCTCGACGCCGTCGACCTCGAGCGTCGCCTGCAGCGCGGTCTCGGCGACGTTGGAGCCCACGTGGACGGAGTAGGTGCCACGCTCGACGGCCCAGCCGCCGAGCTCGGTGCTGTAGTGGGCGAAGGCTCGCTCGTCGAGCGGCACGGTGACCGTGCGCGAGGCCCCCGGTGCCAGCTCGACCCGGGCGAATCCCTTGAGCTCGCGCGCCGGGCGGTGCACACCCTCGCTGTCACGGGCGACGTACACCTGGGCCACCTCGGCCCCGGTACGGGAACCGGTGTTGCGCACGGTGAACGTCGCGCCGCCTTCGGTGACGGAGAGGTCGGAGTACTCGAAGGTCGTGTAGCTGAGCCCGAATCCGAAGGGGAACAGCACCGGCACCCCGGCGGTGGAGTAGTACCGGTAGCCCACGAACAGCCCCTCGCGGTACTCCAGGACGTCGTCCGCCCCGTACCAGCGGTGGGCGGGGGTGTCCTCGAGCCGGACGGGGTACGTCTCGGCGAGGCGGCCTGACGGGTTGACCTGCCCGGTGAGCACGTCGACCGTGGCCTCCGCGCCGGCCTGCCCGCCGAGGAATCCGTGCAGCAGCGCCTGGGTGCAGCCCAGCCACGGCATCTCGACCGGAGACCCGGCAGCCAGGACGACGACGACCGTCGCACCGGCGGCGTCGAGGGCCTGCAGGAGCGCCACCTGGTTGTCCGGCAGGCGCAGGTGCGTGCGGTCGCGTCCCTCGGACTCCGAGACCTCGTCCAGCCCCAGGAACAGCAGCACGACGTCGGAGCCCTGCGCTGCGCGCACGGCCTCCTCGCGCAGCGCGTCGTCTGGCGCGCCGGAGCGCTGGAAGCCCTGCGCGGTGGCCACGACCTCGAGGCCGGAGGTGGCGAGCACCTCGGAGGGGACGGACAGACGCGTGGGGTTGACCAGGGAGGACCCGGCGCCCTGGTAGCGAGGGGTCGTCGCGAAGTCGCCGATCACGGCGACGCGGGTGCCCGGGGAGAGCGGGAGGACCTGGTCCTCGTTGCGGAGCAGGACGTGACCGGCCGCGGCGGCACGACGCGCCAGGGCGTGGTGGGCGTCGAGGTCCACCGGGCGTGCATCGCGGCGGTCTGCCCACTCACCCAGCGCCAGCATCTCCGCCACGCGGGGGTCCAGGTCGCTCTCGGTGATCCGTCCGTCCTCGATCGCGGCCAGCAGCTGGCGGACCGAGTCGAAGCCGGGTGACGGCATCTCCAGCGTGCCGCCGGCGAGCGCTGCGGCGACGGGGTCGTTGCCGCCGCCCCAGTCGGTCACGACTGCGCCGTCGAATCCCCACTCGTCGCGCAGGATGTCCTGGAGCAGGTGACGGCTCTCGCTCGCGTAGACGCCGTCCACGAGGTTGTAGCTGGACATGATTGTCCGCGGGGCGGCCTCACGGACGACCTTCTCGAAGCCGGTGAGGTAGATCTCCCGCAGCGTCCGCTCGTCGACCACGGAGTCCGACGTCATGCGCCGGTGCTCCTGGCTGTTGACGGCGAAGTGCTTGGGGCAGGCAGCCACGCCCTGGGACTGGATGCCCCGGACATAGCCGGTGGCGAGGGCGCCGGAGAGGAACGGGTCCTCGGAGAAGTACTCGAAGTTGCGTCCGCACAACGGGCTGCGCTTGATGTTCAGGCCCGGGCCGAGCAGCACGTCGACGCCGAGGTTCGCCGCCTCGGCTCCGAGGGCCTCGCCGACCTCCTGCGCCAGGGCCGGGTTCCACGTGCTGGCGATGGTCACCGCTGTGGGGAAGCAGGTGGCCGGGCTGGAGGCGTTGATCCCCAGGTGGTCGGAGGAACCCACCTGGCGACGGACACCGTGCGGGCCGTCAGCCAGGATGAGCGACCGGATCCCGGCGCGCGGGACCGCTCGGCTCTCCCAGACGGAGGCCCCGCTGAGCAGCGATGCCTTCTCGAATGCGGTGAGTTCTACAGACATGGGTGAGTCTCCTCGGGACGGGGTGGTCAGGTCAGGCACGGTTCGGACGGCGCAGGTCGAGGCCGAGAGGGACGACGGCGGTGCTCGCGCGGGTGCCCGCGCCCGGCCGGCGCTCGAGCCACCTGGGGCTCAGAGGCGGCTTCGCCACTGTCGTGGTCACGAAGGATGCTCCTTTGCATGTGCCGTCCGGCGTCTGCGGTCCGGTCGGCGTTACTGACGTGTCGGTGCATGGCGTGCGACCTGGTGCGTCGAGCGACGTCGTTCGACGGGTGCGGCGCACGCGGGTCTTGCCAGTAGACCAGCACCGCAGGGGCACTCTCGGGCCGCTCCGCACAACCTGTCGAACCCGCGACACAACCTGTCGCAGCGGGGCTGTCACAGGCGGTGACGCGCCCGGGATCAGCGCTCTCTCGGCGCTCCCTCAGCGCGCTGGAGCCACCGGACCTACTGTGGAAGGACCGCCCGTCAACCCCGAGGAGACCTCATGTCTACGCCCGTCCCCGTCCGTACCGTCATCAGCCCCGGACGCTATGTCCAGGGCAAGGACGCGATCACGCGCCTGGGAGAATTCACCACCGAGATCGGCTCGGCCCCGCTCGTCGTGGCCGACGACATCGTCTGGGAGCTGGTCAAGGACAAGGTGACCGCGTCCTTCGCATCAGCGGGGCTGGAGGTGCGGCGCGAGACGTCCCGCGGGCTCGCCACGAAGGTCGAGGTCGACCGCCTGGTCGAGGCGATCAAGGAGGCCAAGGCCGACGTCGTCATCGGCATCGGCGGCGGCAGCGCGATCGACGCGGTCAAGTCAGCGGGCTACCTCGCCGGCATCCGCTGGGTGTCGACGCCGACCGTCGCCTCGACGGACGCACCGACGTCCGCCCTGTCGGTCATCTACACCGAGGACGGCGCCTTCGAGGAGTACCGCTTCTTCCCCCGCAACCCCGACCTCGTCCTCGTGGACACCCAGCTCGTGGCGAACGCTCCGGTCCGCTTCCTGGTCGCCGGGGTCGGTGACGCCCTGGCCACCTGGCTCGAGGCCCGTGCCACCCAGCGCGCCCACGCCACGACCATGGCCGGGGGTCAGCAGACCGAGACCGCAGCGGCCCTCGCCCGCCTGTCCTGGGACCTCATCTGGGAGAACGCCCTGCCGGCCATCTCCGCTGTGCGCGACCACCTGGTGACACCTGCTGTGGAGAAGCTCGTGGAGGCCAACACGCTGCTCTCCGGTCTCGGCTTCGAGTCCGGCGGCCTGGCCGCCGCGCACGCGATCCACAACGGGCTCACCGCGGCCCCCCAGACCCACGGCCTCACCCACGGGCAGAAGGTCAACATCGGGTCGATCACCCAGCTCGTCCTGGAGGGTGCGCCCACCCAGGAGATCCGGGACTTCATCATCTTCACCACGCGCGTCGGCCTGCCCAACACCCTGACCGAGATCGGCCTGAAGGTCTCTGACGTCGCTGATCTGCAGCGGGTGGCCGAGGCCGCCACCGCTGAGGGCGAGACGATGTCGAACATGCCCTTCCCGGTGACGGCGGCGGACGTCGTCGACGCGCTGCGCTCGATCGAGGGCCTCTCCCGCCAGGTTCGTGCGGACGCCGGGCTCCCGGAGCCGGAGTTCTACACGGCCCACTGAGCCCTGCGGGCCGGTCTGGTCGCCGTCTGCGGCGTCCACACAAGATCCCGCGGGTGTTCACATCCGCCCCGGCTGCCGCAGCAGTCACAGAGCCCGCACAGAACCTACCCATCCGGTCCGCTCCCCCCGCCGGGAGCGGACCGGACGGGCGTCGGGACTGGCCGGGCACTGGCCGGGCGCCAGCCGCTGGCCCGCCCAGAAACCCTGATGATCAGCGGAAAACACGACAGGCCCCGACCGAGAAACTCGGTCGGGGCCTGTCGTCACACAACAACCCGCTCAGCGGGCTCTTGTGCGTGAGGGGGGACTTGAACCCCCACGCCCTTGCGGGCACTGGCACCTGAAGCCAGCGCGTCTGCCATTCCGCCACTCACGCGCAGCCTCGAACACTACCACGTCTGCACCGGACCTCTGTCATCTGCGCCACCGCACCCAAGAGGTCGATACGATGAAGCCAGAGATACCGCGAGTCGTAGCCCGTACTGCGAGGCGACAGCAGTAATCATAGGTCCGGTACGCGAATGCACAAACCACGCTGGTCAGACGGGAGGAGGTGCCATGGGAGTCCTTGATCGTTTCGAGAAGAGCGTCGAGCGCGCGGTGAACAACACCTTCGCCCGGGTGTTCCGCAGCGAGCTCAAGCCCGTCGAGATGGCCAGCGCGCTGCGCCGCGAGGTCGACGAGCGCGCAGCCGCCGTCGACCGCGACCGCACGGTCGCGCCCAACGAGTTCACCATCTCCCTGTCCGTCGACGACTTCGCCCAGGTCGAGGGATGGGGCGCGGAGACCCTCGCCGACGAGCTCGCGGCCAACGTCACGCAGCACGCGGCGACCCAGCACTACGCCTTCGTCGGCCCGGTCACGGTGACCTTCGAAGAGGTCGACGGCCTCGAGGTCGGGCGCTTCGAGGTCCACTCCTCGACCGTGCGCGGCGCGGTCGCCCCGGCCACCTCGGCCGCCCCCAGCTCACGCCACCCGCTCGTCGACATCGACGGCCAGCGCTACCTGCTCACCGGTCCGGTCACGGTCATCGGACGCGGCGCGGAGGCGGACATCGTCGTCGACGACCCCGGCGTCTCCCGCCGTCACCTCGAGATCCGGGTCACCCCCGACGGCGTCGTGGCGACCGACCTCGGCTCCACCAACGGCCTCTTCGTCGAAGGCCACCAGGTTCCCGCCGCGACCCTGCTGGACGGCAACTCCCTCACCATCGGACGGACCAGGATCATGTTCTGGACCGGCGTCGCAGACGACTCTGCGAACGGGGACTGGTGACTTCCCCGGCATGAGCGAGCTGACGATGACCCTGCTGCGGCTGGGCTACCTGGTGATGCTGTGGGTCTTCGTCTACTCCGTCGTGCGCGTGCTGCGCCGCGACCTGTACGGGACCCGCATCACCTCACGCAAGGGCACCGTGCGTGAGAAGCCCGCCGTAGCAGCCGCCGCGCCCCCGGCCAGCCCCGCCAGGGGCGGCGCGCCCACGGCGGCAGCCCCGCCGGCACCAGCCCGCTCCCGCGCGAGCCGGCTGGTCGTCTCGGAGGGACCGCTGCGCGGCACCACCCTCCCGTTGTCGAGCTCGGCCATCCTCATCGGCCGTGCGCCCAGCTGCACCCTCGTGCTCGACGACGACTACTCCTCCTCCCGCCATGCCAGGATCTTCCCGTCCGGCGACCAGTGGATCCTCGAGGATCTCGGGTCGACCAACGGCACGTTCATCGGAGCGCAACGAGTGACCACGCCCACCCCGCTCACTCCCGGAGTCCAGGTCCGCATCGGGCAGAGCGTCGTCGAGCTGCAGCGATAGACATGACCATCGCACTGCGCTACGCCGCCCGTTCCGACGTCGGGCTCGTCCGGGCCAACAACCAGGACTCCGCCTACGCCGGCCCGCACCTGCTGCTGGTGGCGGACGGGATGGGCGGCCACGCCGGCGGGGACATCGCCTCCTCGCTCGCGGTCGCCTCCCTGGCCCCCCTGGACGGCGAGGCCTTCGGGTCGGGTGAGATCCTGCAGCGCCTGGAGACGGCGATCGAGACCGCGCGCCTGGAGCTCGTGCGCCGGGCGCGCGAGGACGCCGACCTCAGCGGCATGGGCACCACCGTCACCGCCGTGCTGCGCTCGGGCAACAAGCTCGCCATGGCACACATGGGCGACTCACGCGCCTACGTGCTGCGCGGGGGCGTCCTGACGCAGGTGACCAAGGACCACACCTTCGTCCAGCACCTCGTAGACACGGGCAAGATCACCGCTGAGGAGGCCGAGCACCACCCGCAGCGGTCTGTTGTCATGCGCGTCCTGGGTGACTTCGACCTCGACCTCTACCCCGACCTCTCCGTCCGCGAGGCGCGCCCGGGCGACCGGTGGCTGCTCTGCTCCGACGGCCTGAGCGGCTTCGTCAGCCTGCCCACCCTCGAGCGCACCCTCTCCGAGGTCAGCGACGTGGACGCGTGCGCCGAGCGCCTGGTGCAGCTGGCCCTGCGCGCCGGCGGCTCGGACAACATCACGTGCATCGTGGCCGACATCCTCGACCTCGACGACATCCCCGACGGCGACGGCCCCTATTCCGGTGTGCAGGTCGTCGGGTCGGTCGCGATGAGCCGCGACGACCCCACGGTCGCCGCTGACGGCCCCGCCGCGCGCGCGGCCGCCCTGCTGGCGGAGGCCCGCGCCACCGTCGACGCCCTCGCCGACCCCACCTCTCGCACCACCCCGGTCCTCACCGAGGCCCCCGAACCGGTCGACGAACCCGCCGACGCCGACGCCGAGACGCCCACCCTCTCCCCGAGGCAGCGTCGTCGGGCAGACAAGGCTGAGCGCAAGCGCGAGCGTGCCGCGACCAAGGCTGCTGCGAAGGCGACGACGGACCCGAGCGGCGACGCCACCGACGACGCGCCCCGCCGTCGGCGGGTGTGGCCTCTGGTGGCCGTGCTTCTCCTGGTGAGCCTGATCGCCACCGCCGGGTACTTCGCCTACCGGTGGACCCAGACCCAGTACTACGTGGGCCTGGAGAACGGGCAGGTCGCCATCTTCCGCGGGATCGCCCAGAGCGTGGGTCCCGTCGAGCTGTCCTCGGTGGTCACCGTCACCGACCTGAGCGCCTCCGACCTGGACACCTTCGTGACCGGACAGCTCAACCGGACGATCCGTGCGACGTCCTTGGACGACGCCCAGACCAGGGTCGCGAACCTCGTCGCAGATGCTGGTGGCACCTCCTGATGGCGACGGTTGAGCCCGGCCGGGTTCGCAGCGGGCGAGCCAGTGAGCTCGGCCTCCTCGTCCTGGCCCTGGTCCTTGGCGTGGGCGCCTACGCCCTGGTCGGCCTGGCCACGGAGGGCCGTGTCCCGGGGAACTTCTACGTCCTGACCTTCGGCATGGCAGCCCTGGGGATCGGCCTGCACTTCGTCGTGCGCTGGCGCGCCCCGTACGCCGACCCGGTGATCGTGCCGATCGCCGTCGCCCTCAACGGCCTGGGGCTGGCCATGATCTACCGCCTGGACCTGGCGGAGGACCTCACCGGCAGCAGCGCCCTGTCCACCCGCCAGCTCGGGTGGACGGCCCTGGGCATGGTCGCGGCCGCGGTGGTGGTGTGGATCCTGCGCGACCACCGCACCTTGCGCCGGTACACCTACACCGCCATGGTCGTCGGTCTCGTCCTCGTCGTCCTCCCGCTCGTGCCGCCCCTGGGCAAGCAGATCAACGGTGCCCGGATCTGGGTGGGTCTCGGCCCGTTCTCGCTCCAGCCGGCCGAGTTCGCCAAGATCGCCTTCGCGGTGTTCTTCGCCGGGTACCTCGTGACCAACCGGGACACCCTCACCCTCGCCGGGCGCAAGGTCCTGGGACTGCAGCTGCCCCGGGTGCGTGACCTCGGGCCGATCATCGTCGTCTGGCTCGCCTCGATCGCCGTGCTCGTCCTCGAACGCGACCTGGGGACCTCGCTGCTGTTCTTCGGTCTGTTCGTGGCGATGCTCTACATCGCGACCGAGCGGATCAGCTGGGTCATCATCGGTCTGTCGCTCTTCGCCGCCGGCGCCGCCCTCGCCGCGACCTCCTTCACCCACGTCCAGGGCCGGTTCGACGCCTGGCTCAACGCCTTCGACTCCGAGGTGTTCAACGCCGCCTACGGCGGCTCCGGCCAGCTGGTGCGCGGCATGTTCGGCATGGCCAACGGCGGGCTCATGGGCACCGGCTGGGGCGGGGGACGACCGGACCTCGTGCCGTACGCCTCCTCCGACTTCATCGTCGCCTCCCTGGGCGAGGAGCTCGGCCTGACCGGGATCATCGCGATCCTCATCATGTACCTCGTCCTCGTCGAGCGCGGCATGCGGATCGCGATCGGCACCCGTGACGGATTCGGCAAGCTGCTCGCCGGTGGCCTGGCCTTCGTCGTGGCCTGGCAGTGCTTCGTCGTCGTGGGCGGGGTCACCCGGGTCATCCCGGTGACCGGTCTGACGATGCCGTTCCTCGCCTACGGCGGGTCTTCGCTGCTGGCCAACTGGATCATCGTCGCGCTGCTCCTGCGGATCAGCGACAACGCCCGCCGCCCCACGCCGCTGCCGCTGCGGGGCACGCCCGCCGCAGCCCCACGCGCTCACGCCGCCGCCCCGAGCGAGCCCGTCGAACCCGACGCCGCCCCTCACGCCGCCCGCGACGACGGCCCCTCCCCCGATCAGCAGACCGAAGTCATCAAGGTGGTGGACCAGTGAACGTCCCCATCCGGCGCGTCGCGATGGTCACCCTCGCGATGTTCCTCGTCCTCATGATCTCGAGCACCTGGATCCAGTTCGTCAAGGCACCCGACCTCAACGCCGACCCGCGCAACGTGCGAACCCTCTACCGGGAGTACGGCACCAACCGCGGGCCGATCCTGGTGGCCGGTGAACCCGTCGCCGAGTCTGTCCCCGTCGACGACGCCTACGGCTACCAGCGGGTCTACCCCCAGGGTGAGATGTACGCGGCCGTGACGGGCTTCTACTCGGTGACCTACGGCCGGACCGGGATCGAGCAGTACGCCAACGAGTACCTCAACGGCAGCTCGAACTCGCTGTGGTGGAACCGCCTGCAGAACCTCATCTCGGGCGAGGACCCGCAGGGCTCGGCCGTCGAGCTGACCATCGACCCCGCCGCCCAGCAGGCCGCCTGGGACGCCCTGGGCGACCAGCGCGGCGCCGTCGTCGCGCTCAACCCCAAGACCGGGGAGATCCTGGCGATGGTCTCGACCCCGAGCTACGACCCCAACGCCCTGGCCTCCCACGACCTCGCCCAGGTGCGCACCACCTACCAGGAGCTCAACGCGGCCGCCGGTGACCCCTTGGTCAACAAGACCATCGCCGGGCGCCTCTACCCGCCGGGGTCGACCTTCAAGCTGGTCACCGCCGCGGCGGGGCTGGAGACCGGGACGGTCACCACCGAGTCCCAGATCCCGGCACCTGACCAGCTGCCGCTGCCCTCGTCCAGCGCCGTGCTGAACAACTTCGGCGGTGCCTCCTGCTCCCCGACCGGGACGATGACCCTGGCCGAGGCGCTGCGCATCTCCTGCAACACGGCCTTCGGCCAGCTCGGCATCGACGTGGGTGCGCCTGCGCTGGGCGAGCAGGCCGACGCCTTCGGCTTCGGGGAGAAGCTGTCCATCCCGATGCCCGTCACCCCGAGCTCCTTCCCCATCGAGATCGACGGCAAGCCCCTCGACGGCGCGCAGACGGCTCTCTCGGCGATCGGCCAGCTGGAGGTCCGCGTCACACCGCTGCAGGTGGCGCTGGTCTCGGCGGCCATCGCCAACGACGGTGAGCTCATGACGCCGTACCTCATCAAGCAGGTGCGCACCCCGGACCTGTCGGTGGCCTTCTCGGCGGAGCCGTCCACCCTGTCCACGCCGATCGACGCCCAGACCGCGCACGAGCTGCGGGACATGATGGTCGGCGTCGTGCAGTCCGGCACCGGGACCGCCGCGCAGATCTCCGGGGTGCAGGTGGCTGGGAAGTCCGGGACCGCCGAGACCACCAAGGACGCCGCGCCGCACGCCTGGTTCACGTCCTTCGCCCCGGCGAACGACCCTGAGGTGGTCGTCGCAGTCATTCTTGAGAACGGCGGGAACGCCGGCAGCGAAGCTACCGGTGGTCGGGTCGCAGCGCCCATCGCCCGCGCAGTCATGGAAGCGGTGATGAACAAGTGAAGCCCGCAGCAGGGATCGCCCTGGGCGGTCGGTACCGCCTGGTCCGGCTGATCGCCGTCGGCGGCATGGGCGAGGTCTGGGTCGCTCACGACGAGTCCCTGGCCCGCGACGTGGCCGTGAAGGTCCTCAAGGAGGAGTTCGCCGGCAACGAGGACTTCCTCGACCGGTTGCGGACCGAGGCTCGCAACAGCGCTGCCCTGTCCCACTCCAACATCGCTCAGCTCTACGACTACGGCGAGCAGCAAGGGTCGGGCTACCTCGTCATGGAGCTCGTGCAGGGCGAACCTATGTCTGACCTGCTCGAACGCGAACCGGTGCTGCCGGTGCTGCGTCTGCTGTCGATCCTGTCCCAGACTGCTCGAGCCCTGCACGCCGCCCATGTGGCCGGCGTGGTGCACCGCGACGTCAAGCCCGGCAACATCCTGCTCGAGCGCGGCGGCGAGGTGAAGATCACCGACTTCGGTGTCTCCCTGGCAGCGAACCAGGTGCCGATGACGGCTGCCGGCATGGTCATGGGCACCGCCCAGTACCTCTCCCCCGAACAGGCCATCGGCAAGGCTGCCACCGGTGCCTCCGACATCTACGCCCTCGGCATCGTGGCCTACGAGTCGATCCTGGGGAACCGGCCGTTCACCGGGGCCACCCCGGTGGACATCGCCATCGCGCAGGTGAACGAGACCGTCCCGCCGCTGCCAGCCACCGTCCACGCCGGGTTCGCTGACCTCATCATGCGGATGCTGGAGAAGGACCCGCTGGACCGACCCCGCAGCGGGGCGATCCTGGCCCGCAACTTCGACCTGCTGGCCCAGGAGATCGCCGCCGACCCGTGGGGCAGCGGCCTGCGCCGACGCAGCGACGACACGCGGACCCCGCGCCACGGCAACCGCGCCGCGCTGACCGGCGAGGCCCCGCAGGCTGACCCGGCTCCGCGCCGGGCTCGGACCACCCCGCAGACCCCCGTCGAAGGGGCGGCCGGAGCTGCGCTGCCCTCCGCCCACGAACCGGCACCGACCACCCGCGCCAGCGCACGGATCGCCGCTGAGCAGGTGTCAGCCGCCGGCCTGGGCGGGCGTGCTGCCTCCGGTGAGTCCTCCTCCCCCGCTCCATCCACCCCGCACCCCGTGCCACCGCCCCCGGCAAGCCGCCCGGCGACCGCGAGCCCCGGCGTCGGGCAGTCCGGATGGCCGCGCCAGATGCCGACGGCGACCGGCCCGGGCCTGCGCGACGAGGCGAGCATCGCCACGCCGCCGGCGGCGCTGCGCGCCATCCCACCGCGCGCCCCCGGGGCCGTCGCTCCAGGAGCGGGCTCCGTCAGGGCTGCGGGCCGTGCTTCTGCAGGCGGTGCTTCTGCAGGCGGTGCGGGTTCGGGTGCGGCCAGCCAGCGGGAGAACCGGACCCGGTCCACCCTGCACAGCGAGCAGCGCCCCTCGGCGACCCGGACCGCTGTGCAGCGTCCCCGACAGGGCGCGCCGAGCCGCTCCCGTGACGGCGCCAGAGCACCGCGGAGCGCGACGACGCGGACCCAGGCGCCGCCGCGGCGCACCTCCACGACCACCGGGCTGCGCATCGGCCGCCTCGGTTGGCCGACTCTCGCACTCGCCCTGCTGGTCCTCATCGTCGTGATCGCCACGATCGTCAAGGGCTTCAGCGGCGGCAGCGAGGACGGAGCCGCCGGGCCGGCGCAGACGGCTTCTGCCCCGGGGGTCACGGTTTCAGTACAATTCACCAGCGTGGCTGCCGCGGATGCAATGATCTTCCAAGTCACGGGCTCGAATCCTTCGGACCCAGCACCACCTACAACACTTAAGGACACGTAGTGGTTGACGAGACACCCCGCATTCTTGCGGGCCGTTACGAGGTCGGTGAGCTCATCGGCCGCGGTGGCATGGCCGAGGTTCACATTGGTCATGACAACCGTCTCGGTCGCACCGTGGCCATCAAGATCTTGCGCTCGGACCTGGCTCGGGACCCGTCCTTCCAGGCGCGCTTCCGCCGTGAGGCGCAGTCCGCTGCCGCGTTGAACCACCCGGCCATCGTCGCGGTCTACGACACCGGCGAGGACACCTTCACCGAGCCGAGCGGCGCCACCTCCCACGTCCCCTTCATCGTCATGGAGTACGTCGAGGGGCACACGGTCCGAGACATCCTCCGGGACGGCAACGCCGTCCCGATCGAGGAGGCCGTCGAGATCACCTCCGGCGTGCTGTCCGCGCTCGAGTACTCCCACCACGCGGGGATCGTGCACCGCGACATCAAGCCGGCCAACGTCATGCTCACGCCCACCGGCGCGATCAAGGTCATGGACTTCGGGATCGCCCGTGCCCTGGCTGACTCCGCCGCCACGATGACCCAGACCCAGGCCGTCATCGGGACCGCGCAGTACCTCTCCCCCGAGCAGGCCCGCGGGGAGAGCGTCGACGCCCGCAGCGACCTGTACTCGACCGGCTGCCTGCTCTTCGAGCTGCTCACCGGACGCCCGCCCTTCACCGGCGACTCCCCCGTCTCGGTCGCCTACCAGCACGTGCGTGAGGCGCCGGTCAGCCCGAGCAGCATCGCCTCTGACATCCCCGAGACCCTGGACCGGGTGACGCTCAAGGCCCTCGCCAAGGAGCGCACCGCCCGGTACGGCAGCGCCGCGGAGTTCCGCGCCGACCTCGAGGCCGCTGTGCGCGGCGGCGCCCTCGCCGCCGCGTCGCTCAGCGCCGTCACCGCCGCTGCCGCGGCCCCGCTGGCTGACGAGGACGCGACCCAGGTCTTCAACGCTGCCACCGACGGTCCCGCCACCCAGGTGGCCCCGGCATGGGCTCCGGTGGGCGCCGCGGGGCAGCAGTCCCCGCTGGCCACCATGGACGACGTGGACGAGGAGGACAAGCCCCGCCACCGCGCCCTGCTGTGGACCCTCATCACCATCGCTGTGGTGGCCGTCGCGGCCATCGCGACCATGCTGCTCCTCGGCAACGGCGACGACAAGGACAGCGACGTCACGACGCTCACCGTCCCGTCGCTGACCGGTCTGACCATCGACGAGGCCAAGGCCAAGCTCGTCGACGAAGGCTTCGACGAGAGCCTCATCAAGGTGAGCAACGAACCGAGCACCGACATCCCCGTGGGTCTGTTCGTGCGCAGCACACCGGAGGAAGGCGAGGCGATCGAGTCGGACAAGACGCTGTCGCTGTGGTTCTCCAGCGGCCCGGACTCGGGCACCATCCCGGACGTCAGCGGGCTGACGCAGGAGCAGGCGATCGCCACGCTGGAGGGCGCCGGCTTCAAGGTCGCCGGTGGGGTCACCACCGAAGACAGCCCCAACGTGCCGGCGATGTCCGTCGTGCGGACCGAGCCGGCCGCGGGAGAGACCGCTGACGCCGGGAGCCCGGTCAAGCTGTTCATCTCCTCCGGCTTCGTCATCCTCCCTGACCTCGTCGGTCTCAACTCCGCGGACGCTCAGCAGCAGCTCAGCGACCTCGGTCTCAACGCCCGTGTCCTGGAGGAGGAGAGCGAAGCGCCCGAAGGCACTGTGTCCAGCCAGGACCCCGCCCCCGGCCGCGTCGACCAGAAGTCCACGGTGACCATCTACATCGCCGTGCCGATCGTCCCGGAGACGGTGCCGGTCCCGTCGAACCTCATCAACATGACCCAGGCAGACGCCGAGGCGGCGCTGCGCGCCTCCGGTCTGGTCCCGGTCATCCGTGACGGTGAGGGTGCCAACACCGCACCGGACGGGATCGTAGAAGACATCAGCCCGCAGGCCTTGACCCCGGTCAACGTCGGCAGCGAGGTCCGGCTGTATGTCTCCAACGGGTCGAACGACCCCGCGAACCGGCCCACGCCGTCGCCGTCACCCTCGGCGTCGCCGTCGGCGCCCACGCCCGGCGGCAGTCCGAGCATCACCTCCTGACGGGACGCCAGGCTGAGCACGACGCCAGGCTGAGCAGACGAAGGGCCCCACCGGATTCCGGTGGGGCCCTTCGTCGTCCTGCCGCGGTCTCCGGGCGGCTACCGCCGCACGAGCGGGGCGAGCCCTTCCGCGCGCTCGACGGCGTCGTCGGACCCGCAGATCTCCAGCCAGTTGGCGAAGAGGCGGTGGCCGCCCTCGGTGAGCACCGACTCAGGGTGGAACTGCACGCCGTGCAGGGGCAGCTCGCGGTGCTGCAGACCCATGATGATGCGGCCCTGGCTGGTCGCGACCTCCGCGGTGACCTCCAGCTCCTCGGGGACCGTCGCGGTCACCACTGCCAGGGAGTGGTAGCGGGTCGCGGTGAAAGGGTCTGCCAGCCCGGCGAAGACGCCCTGGCCGGTGTGCTCGACCAGGCTCGTCTTCCCGTGCATGAGCTCGGGGGCGTGCGTCACCGTGGCGCCGTAGGCCTCTCCGAGCGCCTGGTGGCCCAGGCAGACCCCGAGCATCGGCGTGGCGGTCTCGGCGCAGTCACGGATCACCTGGAGGCTCGCGCCAGCCTCAGCGGGCGTCCCAGGGCCTGGGGAGACGAGGACGCCGTCGAAGTCCGTGCGGTCAGCGAGCGGCGGGACCGCGTCGTTGCGGACGACGACGGTCTGGGCGCCGAGCTGGTTGAGATAACCCACAATCGTGTAGACGAAGGAGTCGTAGTTGTCCACGACAAGGATGGTCGTCACGTCATTCACCCCACGGTCTGTTCGTTGAACGGCATGTAGTCCGCGATCGCCGGGAACACCCACTCGAAGCACACGAGGACGACCGCGGCGGCGAGCAGGACGAGGAGGATCACGCGCACCCACGCCGGGCCGGGCAGAGCACGCCACAGCAGTGCGTACATTATTGACCACCTTCCGACGCGGTCAGCTCCGCAGGGCTCCCGGCGGAGACCGGCATCCAGTACTTGAACACCCCGTGGGTGATGAACCGTTCCCTCGCCGAGAACATCGGGTGGCAGCTCGTCAGCGTGATGTACCGCTCGGTGAGCTCAGGGATCTCCTCACCAGGCATGAGCCCCGGCACCGGCGCGATCACCTCGACCTGGCTGGGCATCACCACGAGCGACTCCGTGGCCTCGTAGACGTACCAGGTGTCCGCCGTCCGCACGATGATCGGGTCCCCGGGCTGCAGGTCGGCGATCTGGTTGAACGGCTTGGAGTACGTCGTGCGGTGCGCGGCCAGAGCAAAGTTGCCCAGGCCCCCTGGCATCGCCGTCTCGGGGTAGTGACCGATGTTCCCGGTGTCCAGGATCGTCCGCTTGTCCACGCCGTTGACGATCGGCACCTCGTAGTCGCCGCCGAACCGCGGGACCAGGAGCGTGGCGAAGACCTCTCCCACGGGTACCTCGGCCATGACGGGCGGGTCGCCGGTAGGCAGCCCGTCGACGGCAGGGACGGTCTCGGCCGGCTCCTCCCAGCCGAGGTCGGCGAGGGTCTGCGCCTGGATCCGTCCTGCGGTCACGTCGGTCCACCACAGCTGCCAGACGACGAACAGCCCGAGCAGCACTCCTGCGGTGATCATCAGCTCACCGATCACCCCGGTGATCCTCAGGGCCAGGCTCGGGCGAGGTGCCGATCGGCGGGCGCCGGTCACGAATAGACGTCCGTTCCCTCGGGCAGGCGTGCGTGCTCAAGGGTGAGCACGCCGTCGTAGGCGGGCAGCGTCACCTCGTCGAGCGCGCGCACCTCGTAGCCCAGCCCGACGGCGTCGACGTACTCGCGGTAGATCTCCACGGTCGGGGACTGGTCGAGGGCCTTCCCCAGCGCCGCCGGGTCACCGATGACCTCGACGGTGTACGGCGGGGAGTAGACCCGTCCGTGCAGCGACAGCACGTTGCCCACGCAGCGGAAGGCGGTCAGGCTGGTCACCCGCTGGCCCTGGAGCGTCATCGCCTCTGCCCCGCCCGCCCACAGGGCGTTGATCACGCCCTCCAGGTCCTGCTGGTGCACCACGAGGTCGTCAGCGACGATCCCTTCGGGCTGGGGGCGGTTCGCCGGGGCGTCCTGGAGGGTGACCCGCAGGCCCGTCCCCGTCACCGCGGTGAGACCGGTCGCGATCCCCGAGTTCGCGGCGATCTCAGGGTCCAGCTCGCGGCCGCTCGTGTCCTGGGCGACGGTCAGGTCTGCGACCGTCTCGCGGAGTCCCTCGACCTCGGTCTGGAGGGCGTCACCGTGCTCGCTCTCCTGGCGCACGAGCTCGCCGAAGTTCTCCGGGTGGCGATTCTCCTCGCCCCCGGACAAGCGGGCGTTGGCTGTGAAGAGCAGGCCGGCCAGGATGAGCACGAAGGTCACCGAGAGAGTGGCCCGCAACGGCTGCCGCGCAGTGCGTGACTGTTGTGCCATGTATCCAACCGTGTGGTGTGTCTTGGGCGAAGTGGTCCTGCCACTACGCTAGTCCAGAATACGTCGTCATCCCATCGACAGGAGCTGGCTCCGTGCCTGAATCGAAGTCTCCCAAGAAGCCTGAGAAGGCCACTCCCGCCAAGGTTGCCACGCCCAAGGTGGCGAAGCAGACCACGGGCAACCCGCCGTGGCTCGTGCCGACCATGATCACCTTGTTCATCGTGGGCATCCTGTGGGTCGTGACGTTCTATCTCACCTCGAGCGGGCTGCGCCTGCCCATCCCGGCGATCGGCCAGTGGAACATTGCTGTGGGCTTCGCCATCCTGCTCGCCGGCTTCGGTCTGTCCACACGCTGGAAGTAGTCCCACGACGCTCAAAGGCCCCGGTAGACCGCCGATCTTCACACAGATCAGCGGCCCCGGGGCCTTTGTCGTTCACATGTCCACAAGCCTTGTGCACAACCTTGTCCACAGGTGTGGATAACTACAGTGGTGTAACTCCATCTCGGAGGCGGGCGGCTCAGACCAGCGCGTAGCGCGCCAGGATGAGACCCACCAGGAGGACGGCCATCCCCGCCGTGGCCACGACCCCGACGGTGCGCCGGTGAGCCGGTGGTGCAAAGACGTAGGCGGCCCCCAGGACGGTCCCAGTGATGAGTCCGCCGAGGTGGCCCTCCCACGAGATGTTCGGCACCACGAAGCCGATGACGAAGTTCAGACCGATGATGACGAGCATGCCGCGGGCCTCCTGGCCCATGCGGCGCAGCACCAGCAGCACCGCGCCGAACATGCCGAAGACAGCACCGGAGGCGCCGACCGTCGCCGTCACCCAGGACAACGACATGGGGTCGGCGAGCAGCAGGATCGCCACATGCCCACCGATCGCCGAGAGCAGGAAGAGGGCGATGTACCGCCACCGTCCCAGCATCCGCTCCAGGTAGGGACCCACGATCCACAGGGCGTAGAGGTTGAAGGCGATGTGCAGCACCGTCGAGTGCTGGAACGCCCCTGTGACGAAGCGCCACGGCTCCGCCTCCCCGACGACGGGGGCGAAGGCCCATCGGCTGGTCCAGTCACCCCATCCCAGCACCTGCTGGAGGAGGAAGCTCAGTGCGCACAGGGCGATGATCGTCAGTGTGACGACCGGTCGCCCTGCGCGCACCGGCGCACCCAGCGCCGTCCGGACGACCGGCGCGGCATCGGCTGCCTCGCGGACGCAGTCCACGCACTGCACCCCCACCGCTGCCGGAACTGCGCACTCGGGGCAGGTCGGGCGGCCGCATCGCTGGCACCGCACATAACTGACCCGGCCGGGGTGGCGGGGACAGGTCGGCGGTCCGTCCTGCGGGATCTCGGGGACAGAGCCTGGAGAGGTCATCGGGCCGGGCAGGCGTCGCTGGGTGTCAGGGTGATCAGTCTTCGACCGTGACCGAGGTGATCGTGATGTCCTGGACGGGACGGTCACCGGGGCGGGTCGGAGCGGAGGCGATCGCGTCGATCACGGCACGGCTCGCCTCGTCGGCGACCTCACCGAAGATCGTGTGCTTGCCGTTGAGCCACTCCGTGGGAGCCACCGAGATGAAGAACTGTGAGCCGTTGGTGCCCTCGACCTCGCCGGTGATGGCGTTGCGACGGCTGCCGGCGTTCGCCATGGCCAGCAGGTACGGCTTGTTGAACTGCAGCTCGGGGTGGATCTCGTCGTTGAACTTGTAGCCGGGGTCTCCGGTGCCGGTTCCCAGGGGGCAGCCACCCTGGATCATGAAGCCGGGGATCACGCGGTGGAAGATCAGGCCGTCGTAGAACGGGTCGTTGCGCTCGGCGCCCGTCTTGGGGTCCGTCCAGGTCTTCGTCCCGGTCGCCAGACCGGTGAAGTTCTCCACCGTCTTGGGCGCGTGGTTGGGGAACAGCTCGATGCGGATGTCACCAGCAGTGGTGTGGAGGGTTGCAAACATGGACCCAGTGTTTCATGCGGAGCCTGAGGACGGGTATCCGCAGATCACGCGTCGGGAGAAGACTTGAGGTCCGGGCGGAGCGTTCCGGTGCGATTGCGCCGCTCAGGTGGCACAGTAGGGGGAGTGCACCCCCTCTACACGCTGGGAGTTCGAATGTTGGACGGAATGAAGAAGTCCGCTCGCGCCGCAGGCAGCAAGCTCGACGCGATCGACGCTGAGAAGCTCAAGGACCAGGCATCAGACGTGGCTGCTGCGCTCTCGGACGGTGCCCAGCACGCTGGTGAGACGGCAACGGTCTTCGCCGTCCAGGCGCGCGATGCGGCGCTGCAGGCCAAGGACTGGGGAACCCCCAAGGTCGAGGCCTTCGTCGAGTGGGCCAGCCCTCGCCTGGAGCAGGCATGGGTCGACGCCCTCAAGGCAGCGGCTCCGCGGGTGGAGAAGGCAGCAGAGAAGGCTTCCCCGGTCATCGGCACCGCGCACGACAAGCTCGTGGACGAGATCCTGCCGCGCCTGGTGACAGCGATCAACGAGGCAGCGCAGAGCGCCGCGGACGCCGCAGTCAAGGGCGCCACGATCGCCACCGAGAAGGCGCAGTCCGGCGCGACGCACCTGGCTGACTCGATCACGGCCGCCTCCGAGCACGCCCCGATCAAGCTGGCCGAGGCCGCAAAGGCTGGAGAGAAGCACTCCAAGAAGTCCGGCAAGGTCTGGTGGATCGCCGCGGGCGCCGTGGCCGCTGGTGGTGCCTACGTGCTGTGGCGCCGCTCGCAGCCCACGACCGACCCGTGGGCTGAGCCGTGGGAGAAGGTCGACGGGTCCGTCTTCGACGTCGAGGACGCCGTGGGCGACGCCGCCGAGGCCGTCGGCGAGGCTGCTGGGGCTGCCGTGGCCAAGAGCCGCGAGGTCTCAGGCAAGGTGGCCGGTTCGGTCGAGGAGCTCTCCGAGAAGGTGACCGACAAGATCTCCGAGGCCAAGGCCACCGCGAAGAAGGCCACGTCGCGGACCCGCAACACCGTCAAGGACGCGGGAGAATCCGTCGAGGACAGCGCTGAGGAAGCAGCCGACGCGGCCGAGACCGCAGCTGCCGGCGCCGGCGAGGCTGTCGCCGATGCAGTGACTCCCGACGACGACGCCCCCAAGGGCGACGCACAGTCGAAGTAGCACCAGACACACCCGACGAGGGCCGTCCCCGATCACGGGGGCGGCCCTCGTGGCGTCTCCCCGTTACTCGTCTCTACCGCCTGCGGGCCTGTCGGGCGCACCTGGCCGGCCGCCGGCGACCGTCGTGACGAGGCTGCCCGCGGTACCGTTGACGCCGGGACGAGACCACATCAGGTGGCCGTCCTCGACGAAGGATGGAGCTCATGTCTAAGGCAGTTCGGATCGGGATCGTCGGCTACGGAAACCTCGGGCGCGGCGTCGAAGCCGCCTTGACGAAGAACCCCGACCTTGAGCTGGCGGCAGTCTTCACCCGACGCCCAGCGACGCTGGCGGTCCGGGACGCGAGCACCCCGGTGCTCGCGATGAGCGAGCTGGACTCCCCGCGGGACGACATCGACGTCCTCATCCTCTGCGGCGGCTCCAAGGAAGACCTCCCGCAGCAGACCCCGGACCTGTCCGCCCGGTTCTGCACGGTCGACAGCTTCGACACCCACGCCCGCATCCCAGAGCACTTCGCGGCCGTCGACACCGCCGCCCAGGCCGGCGGGACCACCGCTATCATCTCCTGCGGCTGGGACCCGGGGATGTTCTCGATCAACCGCGCCTTCGGCGAGGCCCTCCTGCCCGACGGCGAGACGTACACCTTCTGGGGCCGCGGGCTCAGCCAGGGCCACTCCGACGCCATCCGACGGGTTCCTGGGGTCGCAGCAGGCGTCCAGTACACGATCCCCGCCCAGGACGCGATCGACAGCGTGCGCAAGGGGGAACGTCCGGTCCTGTCCACCCGGCAGAAGCACACCCGGGAGTGCTTCGTCGTGCTCGAGGAGGGCGCAGACCTGCAGGCGGTGACCGAGGCGATCGTGACGATGCCCAACTACTTCGCCGACTACGACACCCAGGTGCGCGCCATCAGCGCCGAGGAGCTGGCTCGCGACCACTCAGCGATGCCGCACGGCGGCTTCGTGATCCGCAGCGGCACCACGAGCCAGGGGACCTCCCAGGTGGTCGAGTACTCGCTCGCCCTGGACTCCAACCCCGAGTTCACCGCGAGCGTGCTGGTGGCCTACGCCCGCGCCGCGCACCGGCTGAACCAGCAGGGTCAGTACGGCGCCAAGACCGTGCTCGACGTCGCTCCGGGCCTGCTCTCGCCCAAGTCACCTGAAGCCCTGCGCGCCGAGCTTCTCTGACCCGCCCGTCCGCCGGCGCGCCTGGGGTGTGCCTGGGCGCCCGGGGGACGGGGTTACGGGGCGCTCGTGGGAGTCGGTGCGTTCGTGGTCGAAGCGAGCCCGTAAAGTCCTGAACATGTCTACGCTCTCTAGAGCTGCCAAGGTGACGCTGATCGTCGTTGGGGTCACGATCGTCGTGCTTGCAGGTGTCTTGGTGGCGGTCCGCAGCGCGTTACCTGATGTGGGGCATCTCCAACGCACGGCGGAGGCCTTCCCGGCGCCAGCGAGTTGGGCAGAACCGGTGGTGGCCACAGAGCCAGCCAGGCTTGTGTGCTTGGGAGACAATCCGTGTCCGAGCACGCAGGTGGGCTGGACTGTCCCGGCGTCCACCACCTTGGAAGACTTCACAACTGTCCTTCGCGCCACTGGGTGGGGCCTGCAGATGTCAGCCTCCTGCTCGCTGCCCCCACCTCCCCCAACTGGTAACGCCCGCCTGTGCACAGCAACCGGCGAGGTAGACGGCGTCGAGATCCGCGCCAGTTACCGCTCGACGCGCCCAGAGGGTGAAGGTTCTGGGACTGTCTCACTCTCTGCTCGCTACCCGTGACAGGTTCGGACGCCCGGGCGTAGGGCTGTCTGGTCGGCGAGCGCAACGCCAGCCATGATGGGCTGCGTTGCGCTGGTTGGCCTCCTAAGTGCTCAGCGACCACCCGCTCGATACCGGACGTGGCAGCTAGGCCATCTAAGTAGTCGAGGAACCTTCGCAAGACCGTCTCGGCGCCGCTGGACTGCAGTGCGTCCTCGACGCGTCAGTGCCCTCAGACACGAACCGCGCACCATGCGCGCAACCGTCGCCCCGTGGATCCGAGACTTCGCGAACGTTGAGACCGCGAGCGGTCAGCTTAGTCACGGTCACACGGCCGTGACCGAGGCGTACTACCTCGCGCGCGCCATCGACGCTCCGGACGCCTCTGCGGTCCTTAACCGACTCGGCCGATCCACGGCCTCCACGGACGCCAAGACATCGCCAACTCGCGCGTTCATGGTCGTGGATGACCCCGTGGACGAATATCCGTGGGTTAACTGTGGGGTTTCTGAACCACAAACGCCCCCGTCCAGTTCAGGGCGAGGGCGTTTGTGCTGGTCGAACAAGAATCGTGGTGGAGCCAAGGGGACTCGAACCCCTAACCCCCTGCTTGCAAAGCAGGTGCGCTACCAATTGCGCCATGGCCCCGCACACGCCTGAGCGTGCTTCGTGCCGGAACCTTGACCTACTCGAAGGTGTCCGTGACCTCAGACCACAGGTCGCGTTCCGCGTTGTCCTCGGAGAGCTTGCGCCATACCGCGTATCCGGCGCCGACAACCACCAGTACAAACAACAGCTTCTTCATACGTTCCCCCTTGAGTGGGATCCGGCAGTGGGCCTTGGAGGACTTGAACCTCCGACCTCTTCGTTATCAGCGAAGCGCTCTAACCGCCTGAGCTAAAGGCCCATGCACCTGCCCTGCGTCCGAGGACTTCAGGCTGGTGCAGCGCTTGACCTTACCCCACGAAACGACCCCCGCTCAAACTGAGAGCTTCAGCAGTTCCGCAGACCGTGGTCTGGCGCTTGTGTGATCTTACTCGTCAGTGAGCGTGAGATGAACTCCGCCGACCAGCGCAGCGACCACGTTGTAGAGGAATGCTGCGATTGTGGACAGCGCTGTGAGAAGAACCACATCCACGATGGCGATCATCGTCGATAGCGAGACGACCCGCTTGAGCTCGACGAACTGCAAGATGCTTACCTCGGTCTCCTCACCGAGGATCGCCACGATCATGTCGTTGACCTCGGTGAAGACGTGCAGACCGTCCAGAACCATCCAGAACACCACCGACGCGACGACGATCATGATGCCGATCGCGATGGACAGCAGGAACGACAGCTTCATGACCGACCACGGGTCGAGCCGGGAGACGGCCAGACGCACCCGGCGCGGGCCGGTCGTCGTCTTCTGTGACAGCGAGGGCGCAGAGGCCTTCTCCTGGGTCGTGCGGGCCTTGGGCTCACGGACGGAGGAGACAGGGTCTCCGGCGCCCGACCGCGACCCAGCCGAGGCCGACGCCGCCGAGGCAGCTGCCTCGGGAGTGGTCGGCGCCGACGCTGGCGAGGCCGCCTTCGTCGACTGGACCTTGGTCTGCGTCTGAGTCGAGGAGCCCTGAGCGGCCGGTACCTTCGCAGAACCAGCCGCCGGGGTCGCAGTCCCAGAAGACTTCCCCGGAGCGGGCTTCCCGGCCGCCACCTTCGCGGTGCCAGCAGCCGCTGCCCCGGAGCCGGTTCCAGCGCCGGCAGAGGCCTTCCCGGACGTCGCCGGGGAGGCAGCCTTGGCTGCTGGCGCTGCGGCGTCCGTGGACGGCGCGTCGGGCCCGGGCACCGGAGGCATCGCCCCGGTGCCAGACGCCGACGACTTCCCGGGACCGGATGCGGTCACCGGCTGTCCGGCGGTGTCACGGCTCATTGGTTCTCCTCGGAGTCTGCTGGGGTCTCGGTGATGGTCTCAGCGACGTCCGTGAGCTCGTGGTCCTCACCGCGAGCGGGTGCGTCGATCGCTTCTGTCTCGGCCTCGCCGACGTCCTCGGAGTCGATGTCGTCACCGAGGTTGCGTTCCACGTTACGCGCCACAGCGATGATCCGGTCGTTCTTGTCCGGCTTCGCGAAGGTCACGCCCTGGGTGTTGCGTCCGGTGAGGTGGACCTCCTTGACGGCGGAGCGCACGATCTTGCCGCGCTCCATGATCACGAGCACCTCGTCGTCCTCGTCGGTGACGAGCGCACCGACGAGGTCTCCGCGGGCCTCGACGAGGTTCGCCACCTTGATGCCGAGCCCGCCGCGACCCTGGACGCGGTACTCCTCGACGCTGGTCCGCTTGGCGAACCCGCCCTCGGTGACCACGAACAGGGCAGCGCCCTCGCGCACCACGTCCATCGCCAGCAGCTCGTCGTCGTCACGGAACTTCATGCCCGTCACGCCCGACGTCGCACGCCCCAGCGGGCGCATCGCCTCGTCGCTCGCGGTGAAGCGGATCGACTGCCCCTTGCGGGAGACGAGGATGAGGTCATCGGTGGAGTCCACCAGGCGCGCCGCGACGAGCTCGTCGGAGACGCCCTCGTCGTCCTCGCGCAGGTTGATGGCGATGACGCCGCCGCTGCGGTTGGAGTCGTACTCGCTCAGGCGGGTCTTCTTCACCAGGCCGCGACGGGTGGCGAGCACGAGGTACTCGGCCGCGTCGTAGTCGCGCAGGTCGAGGACCTGGGCGATCTTCTCGCCCGGCTGGAAGGCCAGCAGGTTTGCCACGTGCTGACCCTTGGCGTCCCGGCCACCCTCGGGGAGCTCATAGGCCTTGGCCCGGTAGACCCGGCCCAGGTTGGTGAAGAAGAGCAGCCAGTGGTGGGTGGTGGTGACGAAGAAGTGGTCGACGATGTCGTCCTCGCGCAGCTGAGCGCCACGCACCCCCTTGCCGCCGCGCTTCTGCGCCCGGTAGTTGTCGCTGCGGGTGCGCTTGACGTAGCCACCGCGGGTGATCGTGACGACGACCTCCTCCTCGGCGATGAGGTCCTCCATGGAGACCTCGCCGGCGAAGGGCAGGATGGTCGTGCGACGCTCGTCGCCGTACTTGGCCACGAGCTCGGCGAGCTCGGTCGAGACGATGTCCCGCTGACGCTGGGGCTTGGCCAGGATGTCCTCGTACTCGGAGATCTCCCGCGCGAGCTTGTCGTGCTGGTCGATGATCTCCTGGCGCTGCATCGCGGCGAGGCGGCGCAGCTGCATGTTGAGGATCGCGTTGGCCTGCAGCTCGTCGATCTCGAGCATCTCCATCAGCCCGGTCCGGGCACCGTCGGCGTCGGGGGAGCGGCGGATGAGGGCGATGACCTCGTCGAGAGCGTCGAGGGCCTTGAGGTAGCCGCGGTAGATGTGGATGCTCGCCTCGGCCTCGCGCAGCAGGTAGGCCGTGCGACGCACGATGACCTCGAGCTGGTGCGTGGTCCAGTGCCGGACGAAGGCGTCGATGCTCAGCGTGCGGGGCACACCATCGACGAGGGCGAGCATGTTCGCCCCGAAGTTGTCCTGCAGCTGGGTGTGCTTGTAGAGGTTGTTGAGCACCACCTTGGCGACGGCGTCGCGCTTGAGCACGATGACCAGGCGCTGGCCGGTGCGCCCGGAGGTCTCGTCGCGGATGTCGGCGATCCCCTGGATGCGCCCGTCCTTGACGAGCTCGGCGATCTTCAGCGCCAGGGTGTCCGGGTTGACCTGGTAGGGCAGCTCGGTGACGACGAGGCAGATCCGGCCCTGGATCTCCTCGACGTTGACGATCGCGCGCATCGTGATCGAGCCGCGGCCCGTGCGGTAGGCGTCTTCGATGCCACGGTGACCCAGGATGGTCGCCCCGGTCGGGAAGTCCGGGCCCTTGATCTTCAGCAGGAGTGCCTCGAGCAGCTCCTCCCGCGTGGCCTCGGGGTTGTCCAGGTACCACTGCACACCCTCAGCAACCTCACGCAGGTTGTGCGGGGGGATGTTCGTGGCCATGCCCACGGCGATCCCGGAGGAGCCGTTGACCAGCAGGTTCGGGAACCGGGAGGGCAGCACGGACGGTTCCTGCGTGCGACCGTCGTAGTTGTCCTGGAAGTTGACGGTGTCCTTGTCGATGTCCCGGACCATCTCCATGGCGATCGGGGCCATGCGGCACTCGGTGTATCGCGGGGCGGCCGCGGGGTCGTTGCCGGGGGAGCCGAAGTTCCCCTGGCCGGCGACCAACGGGTAGCGCAGCGACCAGTCCTGGACCAGACGCACCATGGCGTCGTAGATCGCGGTGTCACCGTGCGGGTGGAACTTTCCCATGACGTCGCCGACGACGCGGCTGCACTTGGAGAAGGCCCGGTCGGGGCGGTAGCCGCCGTCGTACATGGCGTAGAGCACGCGGCGGTGCACGGGCTTGAGCCCGTCGCGGACGTCGGGCAGCGCGCGCCCGACGATGACGGACATCGCGTAGTCGAGGTAGGAGCGCTGCATCTCGAGCTGCAGGTCGACCCGCTCGATCCTGCCGTGCTCGATGATGTCGCCGCCGCCGGAGAGCACGGGGCCCCGGGCGAGCTCGGTCGCGTCGTTTGCTTCAGGGATCTGGTCGTCAGTCACGGTAAACCTCGTTCTTCTCCGGCGCGTCCGCCGTCATGGTCCTGGGTCGTCGGTAGCGGGTCGGGCCCGCCGTCCCTTAGATGTCCAGGAACCTCACGTCCTTGGCGTTGCGCTGGATGAAGTTGCGCCGAGACTCCACGTCCTCACCCATGAGCACCGAGAAGATCTCGTCGGCTGCGGCCGCGTCGTCCAGCGTGACCTGCAGCAGCGTGCGGTGGTCGGGGTCCATGGTGGTGTCCCACAGCTCGGAGTAGTCCATCTCGCCCAGACCCTTGTAGCGCTGGATCCCGTTGTCCTTGGGCAGACGCTTGCCGGCTGCGAGGCCGGCTGCGATGTACTCGTCCCGCTCGCGGTCGGAGTACACGTAGTCGTGCTCGGAGTTGGACCACTTGATGCGGTACAGCGGCGGCTGGGCCAGGTACACCATGCCGTGCTCGATGAGCGGGCGCATGTACCGGAACAGCAGCGTCAGCAGCAGGGTGCAGATGTGCTGGCCGTCGACGTCGGCGTCGGCCATGAGGACGATCTTGTGATAGCGGAGCTTGGCGATGTCGAAGTCTTCGCCGATCCCGGTGCCGAAGGCCGTGATGAGGGCCTGGACCTCCTGGTTGCCCAGCGCCTTGTCCAGGCGGGCACGCTCGACGTTGAGGATCTTGCCTCGGATGGGCAGGATCGCCTGGGTGCGCGGGTTACGACCACGCACAGCGGACCCACCTGCGGAGTCACCCTCGACGATGTAGACCTCGCACTCCTCGGGCCGGTTCGACTGGCAGTCGCGCAGCTTGCCGGGCATGGAGTTCGACTCGAGAAGACCCTTGCGGCGCGTCGCCTCACGGGCCTTGCGCGCCGCCATCCGGGCCTGGGAGGCCTGGATCGCCTTGCGGATGATGTCCTTGGCCTCGTTCGGGTGCGACCCGAGCCAGTCCCCGAACTGGTCGTTGACCACGGACTGGACGAAGGTCTTGGCCTCGGTGTTGCCGAGCTTGGTCTTCGTCTGGCCCTCGAACTGCGGCTCGCCGAGCTTGATCGAGATGACGGCGGTCAGGCCCTCGCGGATGTCGTCTCCGGTGAGGTTGTCCTCCTTCTCCTTGATCAGGCCCTTGGTCCGTGCGTAGCGGTTGACCAGGGAGGTCATCGCCGCGCGGAAGCCCTCTTCGTGGGTGCCACCCTCGGTCGTGGAGATCGTGTTGGCGTAGGTGTGCACCGACTCGGAGTACGCGTTGGTCCACTGCATGGCCACCTCGAGCGAGATCCGCTTCTCG
This sequence comes from Sanguibacter suarezii NBRC 16159, assembly GCF_001552735.1. Lineage (GTDB taxonomy): Bacteria > Actinomycetota > Actinomycetes > Actinomycetales > Cellulomonadaceae > Sanguibacter > Sanguibacter suarezii. The sequence continues at coordinate 127,245 of NZ_BCRT01000004.1, read as the reverse complement.
GTGTCCTCGGCCTCGAAGGCGATGACCTCGGGGTGGACGACCTCGACGCGCTTGGCGGAGTTGAGGTGGTGGACGTAGTCGAGCAGGCCGTTGTCGTACTTGTAGACGACCACGCGCGGCTTGGCGGCGGCGTTCTCGTCGCTCGAACCGTCCTCGCCGGTCACCTCGTCGTCGGTGCCCGACTGCTCGGGCCGCTCGTCGGTGAGGGTGATCTGCAGGCCCTTGTTGAGGAAGGCCATCTGCTGGAACCGGGCGCGCAGCGTCTCGAAGTCGTAGTGCGTGGTCTCGAAGATCGTCGGGTCGGCCCAGAAGGTCTGGGTGGTCCCGGTCTCCGTGGTCGGCTCACCCTGACGCAGGGTCCCGACCGGCTTGCCGCCGTTGGCGAAGGACTGGAACCACGTGTAGCCCTGGCGCTTGACCTGAGTCTCGACCCGGGACGACAGGGCGTTGACCACTGAGATGCCGACGCCGTGCAGACCACCGGAGACGGCGTAGCCGCCACCGCCGAACTTTCCACCGGCGTGCAGGATGGTCATGACCACCTCGACGGTGGGGCGTCCCTCGGTCGGGTGGATGTCGACGGGGATCCCTCGGCCGTTGTCGACGACGCGCACTCCGCCGTCGGCGAGGAGGGTCACCTCGATGTGGTCGCAGTGCCCGGCGAGAGCTTCGTCCACAGAGTTGTCCACAACTTCGTAGACAAGGTGGTGCAGACCCCGTTCGCCGGTGGACCCGATGTACATGCCGGGGCGCTTACGAACGGCTTCCAGACCTTCGAGGACGGTGATGTCGCTGGCGTCGTAACTTCCGTCGCTCGACCCGAGAGATGGTGCCTTCGGCTCGGAATCGGCGGCGTTGTTGAGTTCTGCCACGGCTGGTGGTGCTCCTAGTCCTCCTGCAGCGTTGAACCGCCAGCGCAGGGGGATGGTACGAAGTTCCCGGCGGAGGCTGGACGCTGCTCATTTTCCGACTGCGGTCAGCGATCGGAATGACTAGGTGAGTCTACCGGAAACTACCGAAAACACGGGGATTCCCGCGAGATTTCCACAGGGTGACCCCAAGCACCGCGCACTGTGCGCCGCCAACATTTTTCTCGGACGCCCCGATGGCTCCCCGCAGGACCGATCACCCGTAGGTGTCGCGCGCTCCACGACCCTTGACAGACCGGAAACCACGCCCGAAACCCGGGCCCGCAGGACCCAGCACGGTGATCTCCTGGACCACGTCCGGACCCACCTCCCGCTCCATGATCTCCAGGAGCTGGGGGATGAGGAGACGGACCTGCGTGGCCCACGCCGTGGACGAGGCACGCACCACGAGAGCGTTGTTCGCGAAGGTCTCCGGCTCGCAGTGGTCGGCGATGTCGTCGCCGACCACCTCGCGCCAGCGACCGATCACGCCGCCGACGGAGACCTCCTGGACCCACCCGCGCTGCTGCAGCAGCGCCGCGAGCGTCTCGGCGAAGAGCTTGGGGTCGCGCCCGTCCTTGCCGGGTCCGCTGCGCGGCTGCTCCGCCAGGATCCGACGCCGCTGCTTGCCGGGGTAGAGCCCCTTCGCCTTCGCAGCCGCCCGCGCACGGTTGAGGGCTTCCCGGGCGACGTCCCCCGGAGGCTTGAGCTCGATGATCTCGCTCACCGGGGTGCCGTCCTCGATGCGGCGACGGTTGTCGATCGCCGTCTGCGCGGCGTCCTGCGTCGTCGTCGCGTCCTGCGTCTGTGCGGCGTCCTCGCCCGGCTGTACGGCGCTCTCCGCGCTCACCGGAGCGTCTCGACGGCCCGTGCGGGCGGGGGAGCGGCGTTCCTCGGCCGAGCGGGGCTCACCGCGAGACCCGGCTCCAGGAACGTCAGGGGACCTGTCACGGCCCGCGTCACGAGGCACGGGTCACCGTCCCTCCGGCGACGTCGAGACGGGTCCCCACGAGCTGGTCGGGGATGTCGTCCAGGACGGCGGCGGTGATGATGACCTGTCCGGCGCCGGCGACCAGCTCGGCGAGCCGGGTGCGGCGTCGGGCATCGAGCTCGGCGAAGACGTCGTCGAGGATGAGCACCGGCTCGGTGTCCGGGCCCGACTCCGCGAACCAGAACGACTCCGCGCCAGGTATGTGCTCGGGTCCGTCGGTCAGCAGCCGGTAGGAGGCCAGGCGCAGTGCGAGGGCGAAGGACCACGACTCGCCGTGGCTCGCGTACCCCTTCGCCGGCAGCCCGCCGAGGGTGAGCACGACGTCGTCGCGGTGCGGTCCCACCAGGCACACCCCGCGCTCGATCTCCTTGCTGCGCACCGCTGCCATGGCCTCCAGCAGCTGCAGCTCGATCTGGGCCGCTGAGGGGCGTGGGGCCTCTCCTGGGGCGCCCGCCCCGGTCCCGACCTCGCCGCCCGCGAGGTCGGTGCCGCCGGCGCCGCCAGCGCTGAGCGGACCGACCGCCGCGGCACCCGAGCGGGCAGGCACGCGGGCCACGTCAGCGCCGGCGAGCACCGTGGCGAGGGAGGACTTGTACTCGATCTCAGCGTGCCCTTGCCCCGAGCTGACCTGCTCATAGGCGGTGGCGACGTGCGGGGCGAGCGCTGCGACGAGCTCGGTGCGCAGCGCGATGATCTGGGCGCCGATCTCGGCGAGCTTGGCGTCCCAGACGTCCAAGGTCCGCAGGTCGGCCGAGGCCGCCGAGCGCCGGGCCGCTCCGGCGGTCTTGAGCAGCGCGCCGCGCTGGCGCAGCACGCGGTCGTAGTCGGAGTAGACCCCGGCCATCCTCGGGACGAGCAGGACGGAGAGCTCGTCGAGGTAGCGGCGTCGGGCATCGGGGTCGCCCTTGACCAGGACGAGGTCCTCGGGGGCGAAGAGGACTGTCCGGGCGATGCCGAGGATGTCGCGGGGACGGGTGACGGGGGACCGGTTGAGGCGCGCGCGGTTCGCCTTGCCCTGGGTGATCTCGAGCTCGATCACGCTGGCCCGGTCGCCGCGCACGATCCGGGACCGCACGACGGCGCGAGCGGCACCGGCGCGGATGAGCGCGGCGTCGGTGGCCACCCGGTGGCTGCCGAGGGTCGCCACATAGCCGATGGCCTCGACGAGGTTGGTCTTGCCCTGGCCGTTCGGGCCCACGAGGGTGTTGATCCCCGGTTCGAGCTCGACGTCGACCTGGGCGTAGGAGCGGAAGTCCAGCAAGGACAGGTGGGAGACATACATCAGAGCATCAGTCTCTCAGGAGTATCGAGGTGCGCGTCCCGACAGGGTCGGGAGTTTCACGTGGAACGGTGCTGACGTCGCGCGGGCTGCTGTCGTGACGGCTGCGGTCACGGCACCTGCGGTCCGGCCGGCCCGGCCTCGCGGACGCCGTGCCCACCGAACTGGTGACGCAGAGCGGCCACGGCCTTCATCGCCGGGGACGCACCCTGGCGTGAGGCGAAGCGGGCGAACAGGGCTGCGGAGATCACCGGCAGCGGGACCTCGGCGTCGATGGCCGCGTCCACGGTCCACCGCCCCTCACCGGAGTCCTCGACCCAGTCGCTGATCCGCGCGAGCTCGGGGTCGTCCTCGAGCGCTTTGACGAGCAGCTCCAGCAGCCAGGACCGCACGACGGTGCCGCGAGTCCAGGCCTTCATGGTGCCCGGGACATCGGTGACGATGTCCTGGGCCCCGAGCAGCTCGAAGCCCTCGGCGTAGGCCTGCATCAGCCCGTACTCGATGCCGTTGTGGACCATCTTCGCGTAGTGCCCCGCGCCGACGTCGCCCGCGTGGACGAAACCTTCCTCGCGCGGACCCTCCGGCCGCAGAGCATCGAAGACGGGCATCACGCGGGCGACGAGGTCCGCGTCGCCGCCGACCATCAGCCCGTAGCCGTTCTCCAGGCCCCACACCCCACCGGAGACCCCCACGTCGAGGTACCCGATGCCGGCTTCCGCCAGGGCGTCTGCACGCGGGGCGTCGTCGACGTAGTGGGAGTTGCCGCCGTCGATCACCGCGTCGCCTGCGGTCATCAGGGCGCCGAGATCGGTGACGACGGCGTCGGTGATGCCCCCGGCTGGGACCATGACCCACACGATCCGTTCACCCGCCGGCAGCGCGGCGACAAGCTCAGCGAGGCTGAGCACGTCCGAGACCGCGGGGTCCCGGTCGTAGCCGACCACGTCGATGCCGTGAGAGCGCAGGCGGGTGGCCATGTTGGCACCCATCTTGCCCAGTCCGACGAGACCTATGCGCATGACGTGCCTCCTGGTTCGTGGCCTGAGCCGGCTCACCGAGCCGGCTGGTCGGCCCTCAGCTGGCGAAGCGGATGGGGACGAGGAGGTACCGGTAGCTGCGGTCGTCCTCGCCGTCCAGAGATCCCTGGCCGGTGAACTCCACCGGCTTGTTCGGGTGCGTGAAGCTCATCCGGACGAAGTCTGTGCCGAGCGCGCCCAGGCCGTCGAGGAGGAACTGGGGGTTGAAGGCCACCGAGATGTCCTCGCCCACCAGAACGGCCTCGAGGGCCTCAGACGCCTGAGCGTCGTCGCCCTGGCCCGCGTCGAGGACAACCTGACCGTCGGAGAAGCTCATCCGGATCGGGGTGTTGCGCTCGGCCACGAGGGAGACACGCTTGGACGCGTCGATGAGGGCCTGGGTGGGGACCACGGCGTGGATCGGCGTCTCGTCGGGGAAGAGCCGGCGCACGTGGGGGTAGTCGCCGTCGATGAGCAGGGAGGTCGTGTGACGGCCTCCGGCCTCGAAGCCGATGATGTCGACGCCGGTGCCCGTGGCCAGGGCGACGTTGACCTCACCAGAACCGCCGAGGGACTTGGCGACGTCGGAGAGGGTGCGGGCACGCACGAGCGCCACGGTCGAGATCTCCGGGGAGTTCGGCTTCCACGTCATCTCGCGCAGCGCCAGGCGGTACCGGTCGGTGGCGAGCATGGTGATGCGCTCGCCCTCGATCTCCACCCGGACACCGGTGAGGAGCGGGAGGGTGTCGTCGCGGCTCGCGGCGACGGTCACCTGTGCGACGGCGTGTGTCAGCTCGTCACCATGCACCGTGCCGGTGATCTCAGGCATGACCGGCAGCGCCGGGTAGTCCTCGACAGGCATGGTGAGCAGCGTGAAGCGGCTCGCGCCGCACACGACGGTGACCTTGGAACCGTCGACACTGACGTCGACGGGCTTGGCCGGCAGGGACCGGGAGATCTCCGCGAGCAACCGCCCGGAGACAAGGATGGTGCCCGGTTCACTGACCTCGGCGGGGATCTCCGATCGCGCGGAGACCTCGTAGTCAAAGCTCGACAGGCCGACAGTCCCGTCGGCGCTCGCCTCGATGCGAACGCCAGCCAGGACCGGTGCGGGGGGCCTGGTCGGGAGGGTACGGGCCGTCCAAGTCACAGCGTCGGCAAGTACGTCACGCTCAACCCGGAACTTCATCCCACACCCTTCTTGATGCACGGAAGTCGCACATCTGTTGTCCGTCCGAGCGGTACCCGGACGTCCGTCACGTTCTGAATAAACACTGTTCATCTGCGCCGCTGAGGCACCGCTGTCACTGACGTGACGGCCATCTGGGCCTGGGCGCGTGGTTGAACACTACGCGAGTGCTCCGACAGATGGCGACCTTCTTGGGCGAGTTGACCACCCTCTGCCTCCTCGGCTCTCGTCTGGGACGTCCATGGCCGTGGGCGCGCAGCGTCCTGGAAGGACTTTCTCGGAATTTTCGCCCATCTCGCCACAGGTGATGAAGGTGTGTGGATTTCCTTGAGAGAGAGGAGTCGTAGTCGTAGTAGCCGTTGTGAATTCTGGGGACGTCGTGTGTTTACGCAGGTCACGACCTATTTTTGGGTGTGCGCGCATGGATGCACAACCTGTGGATGAACTAGGGCGTCTGTGGATAACAACTTTTTCCCTGACCGTCGTCCACAGTGAACGTCGTTCACGTCCACACGTTTCCTGGGTGTCGTCCACCGCTGTCCACAGCCCTATGCACAGCTGTGAACAGTCGTCCCATGTCGTCGTCCGGGGCACCCTCCGGGCGCCCCGGACGACGACGGCATCAGCCTCGGTGCTGCTGCTTGATCCGGCTCGTGAGCTCGGTGACCTGGTTGAAGGTGGAACGCCGTTCCGCCATCTGCTCGGTGATCTTGCGGTTGGCGTGCATGACCGTGGTGTGGTCACGACCACCGAACTGCTGGCCGATCTTGGGCAGCGACAGGTCGGTCAGCTCACGGCAGAGGTACATGGCAATCTGCCGCGCCGTCACCAGCACCCGTGACCGCGAGCTACCGCACAGGTCGTCGATGGTCAGGCCGAAGTACGCCGCCGTCTGCGCGATGACGCTGCCGGCGGTGATCTGGGACGCGTCGTCGTCGGTGATGAGGTCCTTGAGCACGATCTCGGCCAGGGCCAGGTCGACCTGCTGCCGGTTGAGGTTGGCGAAGGCGGTCACCCGGATGAGTGCACCCTCGAGCTCGCGGATGTTGGAGGAGATCTTCGACGCGATGTACTCCAGCACGTCGTCGGGGGCCGCCAGGCGCTCCCCGCTGGCCTTCTTGCGCAAGATCGCGATACGCGTCTCGAGGTCAGGGGGCTGCACGTCGGTGATGAGGCCCCACTCGAAGCGGGAGCGCAGGCGATCCTCGAAGCCGTTGAGCTGCTTGGGCGGCAGGTCGGAGGTGATGACCACCTGCTTGTTCGCGTTGTGCAGGGTGTTGAAGGTGTGGAAGAACTCTTCCATCGTCTGTTCCTTGCCCTGCAGGAACTGGATGTCGTCGATGAGGAGGAAGTCGACGTCCCGGTGGCGGCGCTGGAAGGCTCCGGCCTTCTCGTCGCGGATGGAGTTGATGAAGTCGTTGGTGAACTCCTCGGAGTTCACGTACTTCACGCGCACCCCGGGGTAGAGGTTGTAGGCGTAGTGCCCGATCGCGTGGAGCAGGTGGGTCTTGCCCAGCCCGGAGTCCCCATAGATGAACAAGGGGTTGTACGCCTTGGCCGGCGCCTCGGCCACGGCGACTGCGGCTGCGTGGGCGAACCGGTTGGACGAGCCGATGACGAAGGTCTCGAAGAGGTAGCGCGGGTTGAGACGAGCGGGCTCGGGCGCGGGGGTGGACGACCCGCTGGACCGGTTCCCGCTCATTGCGGCCCTGCGGCGGGCGATCTCGGGGATGTCCACGGGCTCGGAGTAGGAGGGGTACTCCGCCGGCTCGGGGGACTGCTGGGCGACGACGGGGGAGGCGGCGGCTTCTTCGTCGAAGCCGAGCTCGGGGTCCACCGTGATCGCGAACCGGGCGTCGCGGCCGAGGGCGTTGGACAGGGCCTGCACCACCTCGGCGCGCACGCGGGTCTCGAGGTAGTCGCGGGTGTGGTCGTTGGCGACGGCGATGATGACGGTGCCGTCGAAGAGGCCCAGCGGCTTGGCGAGCTTGACGAAGGCCAGCTGGCGGGGGGTGATGTCGGGGCTGGCTTCAAGCTCGGCGATGGCTTGCTTCCATATGGTCCCGATGTTGTCGTCTGTGGTGGCCACGGGTTCTTCCTGGTCGGTGTAACGCTGCCCAGAGGATGAGATGGATCCAGTGGTGACTTCGGTCTCGCACGCGCGCAGAAGCAGTGGAGAACCGAAATGACAGTCTGCCACGCGAGGCCGTCATCCACATAGTTTTCCACAGCCTGTGGGCGGCGCTCAGGGCCCCGGATATCGCTGAGATTCACTCATGCCATGGGCTGAGGAAGGATCCGGGAAACGTCCTGGAGCAGAGAGTGTGCAGCAATCGTCCACAACCCGCCGAGAGATTCCACAGCTGTGCACAACTGTGTGGGGGTCGTGCGCGCGCAGGCGGACCCGGGCCGAGGCTGATGGCGCCGGCTTGACCTGAGGTCCCTCGGCAACGTACCTTTTTACAGCCAGTCCTGTCGCTTCCGCATGCCTTCAGTGCCCCGACCATGGAGTGGCGAACCGTGCGTCCATCGTGGACGCGCTTCCCCAACGTTTATGGAGTACCTCGTGACCAAGCGGACCTTCCAGCCGAACAACCGGCGTCGTGCGAAGACCCACGGCTTCCGTCTGCGGATGCGCACCCGTGCCGGTCGCGCCATCCTCGCAGCGCGTCGCCAAAAGGGCCGCACCGAGCTCTCTGCCTGAGTTCAGTGCTTCCCGCGGCGCATCGTATGCGCCGTTCCGGCGACTTCAGCCGGGCGGTGCGCGGCGGTGTGCGCACAGGAAAATCGACCCTGGTCGTCCATCTCGCTGCCTCGAGCAGCGAGATGGACGCACCATCGGTCGGTTTTGTTGTATCTAAGGCCGTGGGGAACGCCGTGGTTCGCAACCGGGTCAAGCGCAGGTTGCGCGCGATCGTCGCCGACCGCATGCCCGACCTCCCCGCCGGAGTGCTGATCGTGGTGCGGGCGCTGCCGGAGGCCGCGGCCGCCGACTACGCGCGGCTGGACGCCGACCTGGGGTCGTGCCTGCGACGGGCACTGGCGCGGCGTCCTCAGGTGTCGCCGTGAGCGCTCCTGGAGACCACCACTCTGCCCACGCCGAGCCAGCCGTCCGGCGGCGCGGTCCGGTGGCACGGTTCCTGCTCGCGGGGGTGCGCTGGTACCAGCGCTACATCTCCCCGCTGTCAGGCCCCCGGTGCAGGTACTACCCGTCCTGCTCGAGCTACGCCGTGACGGCGATCGAGAAGCACGGAGCCCTGCGGGGCACACGGTTGGCGGTCTGGCGGTTGCTACGGTGCAACCCCTGGACCGACGGTGGCATCGACGACGTGCCGGAACCGGCACAGAAGTAGACGTCGCGTTGACTACTCTTACCTTCGGGCTTCGTCCGACGGACCATGCAAGACGCTTGTGCGCTAGGGAGCAGCAGTAATGGACCTGTTTAAGATCCTCTACCCCATCGAGTGGGTCGTGGCATGGATCATGTACCTGTGCCACAAGGTCTTTGTGTTCCTCGGGCTCCCCGATGGTGCTGGCGTGGCGTGGATCCTGTCGATCGTCGGCCTCGTGATCATCATCCGTACCGTGATGATCCCGCTCTTCTTCAAGCAGATCCGTGCCTCGCGCGGGATGCAGATGATCCAGCCTGAGCTCCAGGCGATCCAGAAGAAGTACAAGAACAAGAAGGACCCCGCCTCCCGCGAGGCGATGAGCCGCGAGACGATGGCTCTGTACAAGAAGCACGGGACCAACCCGTTCTCCTCCTGCATGCCCGTGCTGCTCCAGGCGCCGATCTTCTTCGCCCTCTTCCGGGTGCTCAACTCCCTGTCGAAGATCGCCAACGGCGACATGGACCCGATCGGCCCGATCAACCAGGTCGTCGCCCAGGCGGCAGAGAGCTCCACCCTCTTCGGCGCACCGCTGTCCTACACCTTCCTGCACCAGCCGACGGACCTCAACACCAAGGTCGTCGCCGGTGTGCTCATCGTGGCGATGGCCGCGACGCAGTTCTTCACCCAGCGTCAGCTGACGATGAAGAACATGCCGAAGGCGGCCCTCGAGGGCCCGATGATGCAGACGCAGAAGATCATGCTCTACATGCTTCCCGTCATCATGGGAATCTCGGGCGTGAACTTCCCGATCGGTGTTCTCATCTACTGGACCACCACCAACCTGTGGTCCATGGGTCAGCAGTTCTACACCATCCGCAAGATGCCGGCCCCCGGGTCCGAGGCAGAGAAGATCCTCAACGAGCGCAAGGCCCGCAAGGCCGCCAAGAAGGGGATCGTCATCGTCGAGGACAAGCCGGCGGTCATCGAGCAGCCCCGCGGGCAGCGTCAGCAGCCCAAGCGCAAGGACCGGCAGCGTCCCCGCCCGGCAGGCGCGCCCGGTGCGGCGGGTAGCCCCGCCAAGGGCGCCTCGGCGTCGCCCACCCCTGAAGCCGCAGCGAGTGCTGGTGCTGCTGACGGTGCGGGGGAGACCCCGGGAATGGTGAACTTGAACAAGCCGTCGACGCCGAAGAAGAAGCGCAACAAGCGCTAGCGACCATCCCCCGCATGCGGGACTGTGCTTCACATCGCGAATGGAGAGAGCTGTGACTGCAGATACACCGGCCGTGGAGCCTGAGGTCCGGAGCAAGACTTCACTTCTCGAAGAAGAGGGTGAGGTCGCAGCCGACTACCTGGAGGAGTTGCTGGACATCGCAGATCTCGACGGAGACATCGACATCGACGTCGACCACGGTCGGGCTGCTGTCGAGATCGTCGCGGACGAGCCGGGGTCGCTGCGGCACCTGGTAGGCGCTCACGGCGAGGTCCTGGACGCCCTGCAGGAGCTGACGCGACTGGCTGTGCAGACTCGCACGGGTGAGCGCAGCCGGTTGATGCTCGACGTCGCGGGGTACCGTGCCGGTCGCCGGGTCGAGCTCACGGCGCTGGCCGAGGAGACCATCGCGAAGGTGCGTGCGACCGGGGAGAAGATCGCGCTGTCACCGATGAACGCCTTCGAGCGCAAGGTGGTCCACGACGCGGTCACCGCGTCGGGTCTGGTCAGCGAGTCCCACGGCGTGGAGCCTCAGCGCTACATCGAGGTGGGCCCGGCGGCCGACGACGAGCCCACCGAGGACTGATCCGCAGCAATCGCCCAGTTTCGGGTGATCTGAACCATATGCCGGAACTCCGCTGTCGCTGGGGTGCCGGATTGTCACGAGTCGAGGTGCGAGGTCCTACGGGCCTTGCGTCTCCCATGGAGGAATCGTCGTGGACGACGCACAAGATCATGATGCACTGCGCGCGTACTTCGGCGACGCCTACCCGCAGGTAGCCCGGTTCGCCGCCGAGCTCGCCGCCCAGGGGGAGGTCCGTGGTCTCATCGGGCCACGCGAGCTCGACAAGATCTGGGACCGGCACATCCTCAACTCGGCCGCGCTCGTCCCGTTCCTCCCCACGGTGGGGACGATCGTCGACATCGGCTCAGGGGCAGGGCTGCCCGGAATCGTCATCGCCGCGATGCGACCGTCGGCGTCTGTCATCCTCATCGAGCCGATGGAGCGTCGCTGCCTGTGGCTCTCGGAGATGGTGGACGTTCTGGAGCTCACCAACGTCGAGGTCAAGCGGGGGAGGGCCGAGGAGTTCCACGGCGCCTTCGAGGCCGACGTGGTCACCTCCCGCGCCGTGGCGGCGTTGGACAAGCTCGCCCGGTGGTCCTTGCCGCTGCTCGCCCCTGGCGGTGAGCTGGTCATCCTCAAGGGCCGCAGTGTCGCCACCGAGATTGAACCTGCCCGCAAGGTGCTGCGCAAGTTCCACATGAGCGAACCGGAGATCCTGGACGCTACGACGCTCCCCGGCGTCGAGCCGACGACGGTGCTGCGCTCGCGCCGCAGGTCCTGAGACGACCGGGGGCAGCCGTTCCCAGGGCGCTGTTTCACGTGAAACAGCGCTCGAGTGTTTCACGTGGAACACGTCCCTGAGCGATCAGGCTCCCGCTCGAGCGTCGAACCGGCGGCGGTAGCTCGTCGGGGTGCTGGCGAACGAGGCTGCGAAGTTCTGCCGGAGCGTCACCGCGCTGCCGAAGCCGCAGAGCGTGGCGATCCGATCGATGGCCAGGTCGGTCGCCTCCAGGAGCCGGCGTGCCTCGTCGAGACGCCGTGAGCGGACCCAGGTGGCTGGCGCCGAGCCGGTCGAGGCTCGGAAGTTCCTCACGAACGAGCGTCGGCTCATGTGCGCCACGGAGGACAGCCGCTCGACGCTGAGATCCTCGTCGAGGTGTTCGAGCGCCCACTGGCAGGCCGTCGCGATCGGGTCCGCCGCAGCATGCGGCGCGATCGGCCGCTCGATGTACTGAGACTGTCCGCCCTCGCGATGAGGTGCCACCACGAGCGATCGGGCGACCGTGTTGGCAGCCTCGGCGCCGAGGCGGGTGCGGACGAGATGGAGGCAGGCGTCCAGCCCCGATGCGGTGCCGGCGGAGGTGAGGACGTCCCCGTGGTCGATGTAGAGCGCTGACCCGTCGACCTCGACTCGGGGGTTCCGGGCCGCCAGCTCGTCCACGGCGTGCCAGTGGGTGACCGCCTGGCGCCCGTCGAGCAGCCCGGCGGCGGCGACGACGAGGGCACCCAGGCACAGGCCGACGATGGTGGCGCCCCTCGCGTGGGCCTGCGAGAGCAGCCGTTGGAGGGCGTGGCTGGGCTCGCGGCCTTCTGGCACCCAGGAGGGGACGACGATGACATCTGCGGTCAGAGCGGCTTGGGGCCCGTCGATGCCGGCGATCGTGTAGCCCTCCGCTGTGCGGACCCGTCCGGCTCGCTCCGAGAAGAGCACGGTGGTCCACTCGGCGAGGCCGTGCCGCGTGACCTCGTCGAAGACGAGCTGGGGGACGGAGAGATGAAACATCGAGATGTCGTCGAAGGCGTAGACGGCGATGCGCACGGATCCTCCTCGTTGGCCTGATCCCATCGTAAGGCAGCATCTGTGCCAATGGTTCGCGCGCTCGGCGCGGGAGAGGATCGCAGTGTGGACGCAGTCCTCACGTCAGTCCTGCGCCACACATGCCACGTCACACACGCCCCATCGCCCACCTCGCCACACAGGAGACCTCATGAGCAACCCTCGCCGCGCACTTGTCCTCGTCGACGTCCAACAGGAGTACTTCAACGGGCCTCTGGAGATCCAGTACCCCCCGCGCACTGACTCCCTGGCCAAGATCATCGAGGCCATCGACGTCGCAACCGCTGCCGGGATTCCCGTCGTCGTCGTCCAGCACGTCACTGCTGAGGGCGCACCCGTCTTCGACCCCACCACCACCCAGTTCGAGCTCCACCCCGAGATCGAGCAGCGCCGCACGTCGTCCTGGACATCCATCACCAAGCAGTTCGGCACGGTGTTCGCCGGCACGAGCCTGCTGGAGTGGACGAAGGACAACGGCATCGACACGATGACGTACGTCGGCTACATGACCAACAACTGCATCCTCGCCTCCGTCGCCGGGGCCGAGACCCACGGCCTCGCCGCCGAGGTGCTCTCGGATGCGACCGGGGCGATCAACATCGCGAACGCCGCGGGATCGGTCTCCGCGGAGACGGTGCACACCACGCTCATGGCGATCTTCCACTCCAACCTTGCTGCAGTGGCGACCACCGAGGCCTGGACCACAGCAGTCACGGCGTCGGCGTCGCTGGGCAAGGACAACCTGGTGGAGTCCGCGGTGCGTGGAGCGCAGCTCGTCGTCTGATCTGCCGACCGGCGGGGGAGGGGAGTCGCCGGACGTTCCCGGGCCGGAGGCTACCCTCCCGTCCGCGTGAGGGGCGGCAGGCATCGAGCCTGCCGCCCCTTCGCATGCCCGGGCTCGCGCGCCACCATCGACCCGGGCTGACGGCCCGTCCGGTGCCGAGACGGGGTGTGCGTCCCGGGTCTTTGCCGACTGGCGAGTCCTCCCGCTACGTGGAGATCGAGGAGACGGCTCGTTCTCGCACAGCAGAGGTGATGAAGACCGAGGCCGCGACGAGGATCAGCGGGAGGACGAGGGCCGCACGCAGTCCGTGGTGCTCGCCGACAAAGCCGATGACCGGCGGTCCGACGAGGAAGGCGACATAGCCGACCGTTGCTGCGAGGGAGACGCGACGGGCAGAGTCGACCCCCGACTCTCCGGCCGCCGACAGGGCCACGGGGAAGCCCAGCGAGGCGCCAAGGCCCCAGAGCACCACCGCCGCGGCGGCGACCCACTGGCTGTCGATGACGATCACCAGTGCCATCCCCACGGCCCCGGCGATGATGCTGACCCGAAGCACCGGGGCGCGACCGAAGCGAGAGATGAAGCTGCCTCCAGCGAAACGGCCGATGGTCATGGACGCTGCGAAGACCGCGTACACGGCTGAGCCGGCCGCCGGGCCGAAGCCGTGACCGTCCACCATCACGAGGGGAAGCCAGTCCCCGGCGGTGCCCTCGGCCAAGGCCATCGCCAACACGATCGCGGCGATGAGCAGGAGCCGAGAGTCCTTCCAGAGCGCGCCACCCGCCGTTGAGTGCTGCCGGACGACGGCCTGCTGGTCCACCTGCCCCGTCCCCGCAGGAATCCACCTCGCCGCCATGATCAGTACGACCAGGGTGATCACACCGATGGCGTTGAGATGCCAGACCACAGGCACCTCGATCGTCGTGAACACGATCCCGAGAGAGGCGCCGATGACGGTGCCCAGGCTGAAGAACCCGTGGAGGGCGGTAAGAACCGGGCGCTCGATCGCCGTCTCGACGTCGGCGCCCTCGACGTTCATCGCGATCTCTCCACCTCCCATGCCGAGGCCGAAGAGGAACAGCCCGATGGTGGTCAGTGCAGCGGACCCGGAACCGGCGCCGGCACCGATCGTGGGCATGCTGGCGATCACCCCGAGGGTTCCGACGACCATGACAGGTTTGGCGCCGAAGCGGCCGACGGCCGGTCCGGAGGCCAGGATGCCGATCATGGAGCCGACCGACAGGCCGAGCAGAACGAGACCCATCTCCGAGGGCGACGCTCCGAGAAGGTCGCGGATCGTGGGAGTGCGGGTGACCCAGGAGGAGATGGCGAAGCCCGGGACCAGGAAGAGGGAGAAGAGCGCGAGACGACGTCGCGCCTGGGTGGCTGAGATGGTGAGTCCTTGCATGTTGCTCCGCGCGTCCGTGACCCGGCAGGGTGGAGCGAACAGGGGAGGGGAGAGGGGAGGCCCCTCGAGTATCGCTGGCTGCGGCACGCGAACGTGAGTGGCTCGAAGGCGTCTGTGCGATGGTTATGGGCCAGTGAACTGTGCCCCTCTCCAGTGCGGGCGCGGCATGCCTGAATGCCGCATGTTTCACGTGGAACCGATGTCCGGGGCAGCGAACCGTGGCTTGTGCCACCGAGCTCTGTGCGTGTTTCACGTGAATCGGGACTTCCTCATCCCCAGGTGCGATTCGCGGGCGGAGAGAGGGCTGCGACGCAGTAATGTTCATGGTGGCATGCGTGCCCTCGGCCCAGGTGGCGGTGGGACCGGCCCATCCGATCCTGAGAGAGAGTGGAGGACGATCGCGTGTCCATGACACCCGACACACACCCTCGGACTCCTGCTGCTGCGCCGCTCGGCGCTCCGGCAGGTGCAGCAGTTGATTCACGTGAAACATCGACGAGGGACCACCACGTGCGAGACATCCTTGACAGCCTCCCCGATGAGGACGACTCGACGCCGCTCGCTGCGCAGCTCGTGCTGGACACGCGGCGACGGGTCTCCCTGGACGGCCAGCAGTTCCGCAAGCCAGCGAAGACCCGGATCATTACCGTCGCCAACCAGAAGGGCGGCGTAGGCAAGACCACCACGACCGTCAACCTGGCAGCGGCGCTCGCACAGGCTGGCCTCAACGTGCTGGTCATCGACAACGATCCGCAGGGGAACGCCTCGACCGCCTTGGGGATCGACCACCGGTCCGGTGTCCCGTCGGTCTACGAGGTGCTGGTCGAGGGCATGCCCTTGGCAGACACGATCCAGCGGTGCCCGGAGTTCCCGAACCTCCTGTGCGTGCCGGCGACGATCGACCTCTCCGGCGCCGAGATCGAGCTCGTCTCCTTGGTTTCACGTGAAACGCGACTGCGCCGCGCCTTGGATGTCTACCTCGACGACCGTACGAGCCAGGGTTTGCCGCAGATCGACTACGTGCTGGTCGACTGCCCCCCGAGCCTGGGCCTGCTCACCCTCAACGCCTTCGTCACCGGGCGGGAGGTGCTCATCCCTATCCAGTGCGAGTACTACGCACTGGAAGGCCTGAGCCAGCTGCTCAAGACCATCCAGCTCATCCAGGCACACCTCAACCCGGACCTGCATGTCTCGACCATCCTGCTGACGATGTACGACGCACGGACCAACCTGGCCCAGCAGGTCGCCTCGGAGGTACGAGAGCACTTCGGCAAAGAGACGCTCAAGACGTCGGTGCCGCGCTCCGTGCGCGTCTCCGAGGCGCCGAGCCATGGGCAGACCGTGATCTCCTATGAGCCGAACTCGACTGGTGCTCTCGCCTACCGCGAGGCAGCGAGAGAGATTACCGAACGCGCCGCCGCGCTTTAGCTTCACGACGTGGCCGTCGGTGCCACAATGACTGTGCTGTGACAGGGTTGATCTGGATGTCAGGTCACCACCGAACCTAGTCGCGATGATAGGTACCGAGAGGACAAGCTGTGACCGAAAAGCGCCGTGGGCTCGGCAGGGGACTAGGAGCACTCATTCCGACATCCCCTGAAGGGGGACGTCCGGTCGACGTGTTCTTCCCTGACCGCACAGCGACATCCGTCGTGAGCGGCGCCGCCATCCAGGAATCGGCCCGGCGGCCACGTCCGGCCACGGGCGGCCCGGCGGACCCCGAGACGGACGGCGCAGGAGACGCAGCAGCCAGCACCGCTGACGACTCGGCGACGGACAGCACCGCAAGCGGCGCGACGAAGGGCCGGGCGACAGAGCGCGGCGCGGAGCGCGATGCGGTGACAGCGCGGAGTGCGCCCGCCAGCCTCGGGGGAGCGATTGCCGGGCTCGACGGACCCGCGAGTGTCTCAGCCCCCGCCACAGCGGCACGGGTGAAGTCCGAGTCGAAGTCGGGCAGCACGCGGACCAGCATTCCCTCGCTCACTCAGCGTGAGCGCGGGACCATCCGGATCGACTCTGTTTCACGTGAAACCTACCTCGCGGCGACCGGAGCGGAACCAGCCTCCGACCTGGTCCCGGTGCCCGGTGCCACCTTCGCCGAGCTCCCCGTGGAGAGCATCCACCCGAACGCTCGTCAGCCGCGGACCGTCTTCGACGAGAACGACCTCGCTGAGCTCGTCGGGTCCATCACGGAGATCGGCGTGCTTCAGCCGATCGTCGTGCGCCCGTCCCGGGACACTGAGGGCTACGAGCTCATCATGGGGGAGCGGCGCTGGCGCGCGACCCAGCAGGCCGGCCTGTCCACCATCCCCGCGATCATCCGGGAGACCGAGGACGGGGACCTCCTGCGAGACGCCCTGCTCGAGAACCTCCACCGGTCTGCGCTCAACCCCCTCGAGGAGGCTGCCGCATACCGCCAGCTCCTCGACGACTTCGGCTGCACCCATGAAGAGCTCGCCACGCGGATCTCTCGATCGCGTCCGCAGATCTCCAACACGCTGCGTCTGCTCAAGCTGCCTCCGCTCGTCCAGCGCCGCGTCGCCGCAGGCGTCATCTCCGCCGGGCACGCGCGTGCCCTGCTCGGCCTGGCCGACGGGAGCGAGATCGAGCGACTGGCTCAGCGGATCGTCTCAGAAGGGCTCTCCGTCCGGGCGACCGAGGAAATAGTCGCGCTCGGGGGACTGGACGAGGAGAAGAAGGCCGCTCCGCGCCCCCGGGCCGGTGCTCGGATCCAGGCGATCGAGGAGCTGGCCACGCGCCTCTCTGACCGCTTCGAGACCCGCGTCAAGGTCGACCTCGGCAAGACCAAGGGCAAGGTGACCGTCGAGTTCGCCTCTGTGGAGGACCTCAACAGGATCCTCAACGTCATGGCACCGGAAGAACCGGGTCTGTTCAAGAAGTAGCCGAGCGCAGCAGACCAGGCTGCAGGCGATCAACGAGAGAAGGGCACCCGCTACGGCGCGGGTGCCCTTTCTCTCGTCTCCGGTGGCCTCTCGGCCAACCCTGGCAGGCCCTACCGGGCCTCAGCAGGCCTGGTCAGCGTCGCCTGACCACCCCGGACCGACCACCCCGGACCGCCGCCCTCAGTGGGTGTCGGCGGTCTCCACGATGGAGCGGTAGAGCTCGGGGAGCGTGTGGCCACCGGCGAGGGCGGCCTGGGGGAAGAGCGACGTCTCGGTCATGCCCGGGGCGACGTTCACCTCGAGGAACTGGATCGTGCCGTCTGCCTCGAGGATGAGGTCCGTCCGGGAGATGTGTCGCAGTCCCAGCGCCTTGTGCGCGTCGATGGCGGTCTGGGCCACGGCCGCTGCCTGCTCGTCGCTCAGGCGCGCGGGGGCGAAGTACTCCGTGCGCCCGGGGTTGTAGCGTGCGTCGTAGTCGTAGGGTCCCTCGGTGACGATCTCCACCGAGGGCAGCGCCTGGCAGCCGTCCGCTGTCTCGATGACCGACGTCGCCAGCTCGATCCCGGTCACCGCGCGCTCGAGCAGCGCGACCTCGCCGTAGGCGAAGCAGGTGACCATGGCGTGCGGAAGCTCGGCGGGGGTCTGGACGAGGGTGACTCCCAGCGCTGACCCGCCGCGGGAGGGCTTGACCACCAGCGGCAGCCCGAGCTTGGACACGACGGCGTTCATCACCGCCTGAGCTCCGAGCTCACGGAACAGGCTCTGCGGCAGCGTCACGTAGTCCGGGGTGGAGATCCCCGACCGCGCGACGACGGACTTGGCCACCGGCTTGCTCCAGGCGACGCGGGAGGCGCGGGGCCCGGTGCCCACGTAGTTGATACCGAGCAGGCCCAGGACGTCGCGGATCGAGCCGTCCTCCCCGCTGGCACCGTGCAGGATGGGCCAGACGACGTCGGGCTGGACCTCGGCGAGCATGGGCATGAGGTCGGCGTCGACGTCGTGCACGGTCACCTCGACCTGAGCCAGCCGCAGGGCCTCGGCGACGCGGCGTCCAGAGCGCAGCGAGACGTCACGCTCGTGGGAGAGGCCACCGGCCAGGACCACGACGCGAGGGCTGTATGTCATAGGAGATCAGGTCCAGGGGTCTCGATGTCGGTCATGGCGTCAGGGGCAGGGGAGGTGCCGAAGATCTCGACGAGCTCGCGCTCGGCGTTGACGACGGCCGCAAGGCGCCGCACACCCTCGCGGATGCGGTCCGGGGTGGGGAAGCAGTACGACAGGCGCATGTGGTCGGCTCCGGAGCCGTCGGCGAAGAACGCCGTCCCGGGCACGTAGGCGACCCGTCCGGTGACTGCGCGCGGCAGCATGGACTTCGAGTCCAGCCCGGCGGGGAGCTTGACCCAGGTGTAGAACCCGCCGTCGGGAACGGTCCACGAGGCGTCGGGGAGGTGCTCGGCGAGAGCGCCGACCATCGCGTCACGCCGCTCGCGGTACAGCTCGCGGAAGGACTTGATCTGCCCCTTCCAGTCGCTCGTGGACAGGTAGGCGGAGATGGCCAGCTGCGAGGCGTTGGAGGGGCACAGGATGGCCGACTCCGAGGCGAGGACCAGCTTCTCGCGCACCGCGTGGGGCGCCACCACCCAGCCCACCCGGAAGCCGGGGGCGAAGGTCTTGGAGAAGGAACCGAGGTACAGCACGCCCTCGTCGTCGGTGCTGCGCATGGCCGGCAGCGGGTCGGAGCTGAAGCCGAGGAGCCCGTAGGGGTTGTCCTCGACCACGAGGACGCCGTGCCGGCGGGCGATCTCCAGCACCCGGGGACGCCGCTCGAGGCTGAGCGTGACGCCGGCCGGGTTGTGGAAGTTGGGGATGGTGTAGAGGAACTTCACGCGCCGGCCCTGGGCGGCCAACGACGTGAGCGTCTCGTCCAGAGCCTCAGGGATGAGGCCGTCCTCGTCGATCGGGACGTGGACGATGTCCGCCTGGTAGGAGCGGAAGACACCCAGCGCACCGACGTAGCTCGGGGCCTCGGCGACGATCACGTCACCGGGATCGATGAAGATCCGGGTGACGAGATCGAGCGCCTGCTGCGAGCCGGTCGTCACCACGACGTCGTCGGGGTGGGCGTCGATCCCCTCGAGCCGCATGACGTCCAGGATCTGCTCGCGCAGGTCCTGGTGCCCCTGGCCGGAGCCGTACTGCAGAGCTGTGGTGCCCTGGGTCGCGATGACCCGCTGCATGGTGTCCGCGATGGTGTCCAGCGGCAGGCCCTCGAGGTAGGGCATACCACCGGCCAGGGAGACGACCTCGGGCCGGTTCACCACCGCGAACAGCGCGCGGACCTCGGAGGCCCGCATGTTGTGCGCTCGCTGCGCGTACGCACCGAACCAAGGGTCGAGCCGAGTTCCGGGCGTGGGTGGTGTCGGTGAAGTCACAGCACTCAGTCTCCCACGACGTGTCGGGGGAAAGTGTGAAGGCCGTCCCTACGCGTCGAGACCAGCGAGGATCGAGTCGATCTCCTCCACGAGCGCCCGCTTGGGACGGGCGCCGAGGATGGACCGCACGAGCTCACCGCGGTGGTAGACGTTGAGCAGCGGGATCGAGACGACGCCGTAGGCCGCGGTGGTCTGCGGGTTCTCCTCGGTGTCGAGCTTGGCGATCTTCAGCCGGCCGGCGTAGTCACCGGCGATCTCGTCGAGGATCGGGGCGATCTGGCGGCACGGTCCGCACCACTCGGCCCAGAAGTCGACGAGGACGGGGACGTCGGACTCGAGGACCTCGGCGGCGAAGGTCGCGTCGGTGACGTGGACCGGGGCGGTCGCGGCGGTGGTGCTCACAGTGCCTCCAGGGATTCGATGGCCTCGACGAGCTCGGACGGGGAGTCCTGCGCGCCGACGAGGTCGGCCAGGTAGTGCTGAGCGTCCAGGGCGGCCGCGCAGCCGGAGCCGGCAGCGGTGATCGCCTGCCGGTAGGTGTGGTCGACGGCGTCGCCGCAGGCGAAGACGCCGGGAAGGTTGGTGCGGGTGGAGCGTCCCTCGACGGCGATGTAGCCCTCGTCGTCCAGCTCGACCTGGCCCTTGACGAGCTCGGTGCGCGGGTCGTGACCGATCGCCACGAACAGGCCGGTCGCGTCGATCTCGCGCTCCTCGCCGGTGATCGTGTCGCGCAGGCGCAGGCTCTCGACCTTGTTCTCTCCGTTGATGCCCACGACCTCGCTGTTCCAGGCGAACTCGATCTTGGGGTCGTTGGCGGCGCGCTCAGCCATGATCTTCGAGGCGCGCAGGGAGTCGCGACGGTGCACCAGGGTCACCTTGGAGGCGAAGCGCGTCAGGAAGGTCGCCTCCTCGACGGCGGAGTCGCCGCCGCCGACGACGACGATGTGCTGGTCGCGGAAGAAGAACCCGTCGCAGGTGGCGCACCAGGAGACGCCACGGCCGGACAGCCGCTTCTCGTCCTCCAGGCCCAGCTCACGGTAGGCAGACCCGGTGGCGAGGATGACCGCGCGGGCGGTGAACGTCTCGCCGTTGCCGGTGCGGATCGTCTTGATCGGGCTGTCCAGCTGGACCTCGGTCGCGTCGTCCCACTCGATGACCGCGCCGAACCGCTCGGCCTGCTTCTGCATGTTCTCCATGAGCTCTGGGCCCAGGATGCCGTCGGTGAACCCCGGGAAGTTCTCCACCTCGGTCGTGTTCATCAGGGCGCCACCGGCGGTGATGGAGCCAGCCAGGACCAGCGGGGCGAGGCCAGCACGCGCCGCGTAGACGGCAGCGGTGTACCCGGCCGGGCCGGAGCCGATGATGATGACGTCGTGCGTGGGGGCGGTCAGTTCGCTCACGGGGTGGTCAGTCCTTCTGTCGGAGGGGAGAGTGCGGGGACGGCTCGCGCTGTCACTAGAACGCTGCGGTGGGGTGCCTTGTTCCCATCCGCTGCCGTGCCGGGGTGCGGCGTGGAGGCCGTCAGGAGACGGCGATCTCGTAGATGTTGGCCCGGAACTCCCCGGGGGAGACCTGAGGCAGCTCGGTCAGCCAGACGACGATGGTCGAGGTCTCCACGGCCGGGTCGATGCTGAAGGACGTCTCCGGCTGCAGCGGGCCGGAGGCCAGCAGCGTCCCGCCCGCCGGGTCGCTCGCGCCGGCGGCGCGGATCTCCACGGCACCGCCGGTGTTGTTCGTCGAGAGGAAGACCGAGGAGATGGGGGCGGGCTTCTCGAGGGTCACCAGCAGCCCGACGCCGCGGTCGAACCCGCCGAAGTTGGCGGTCTTGTACGTCAGGGAGTACCAGGCGGTCTGGGCGTCGCTGTCGATCGCCCGGTCAGCGAGCTCGGGGTGGTCGTCCGCGACGCTGCCAGGCAGGGCCACCTCTTCGACGCTGAGCACGACGGGGGAGACCTGGGCCGGGGGCGCCACAGTCGGCGCGGGGTCGTCGGGGTTCTCGGGCGCGGGGGTCTCGTCCGCGGGTGGCGTCGCTCCGGGGCGTCCCTCCGGCTGGACGATGACGGGGGCGTAGTCGGTGAAGAGAGTGTTCTTGGCGAGCACCCCGCCCACCACGAGGAGGATCACCATGAGCGCCAGGATCACCGGCGTCGGGTTGAAGTGGAAACGCTTGGCGCGCTCCTTGGTCGACATGGGCGCGCCAGGCTCGGCCACAGGGCGCTGGGCCGTGGTCGCCGAGGACGTGTCACCGGAGAACATGCCGAACTGCGGCTGCGCGGCGGGTGCGGCAGACGTGGACGAGGCCGCGGACGACCCTGCGGGCAGCACGGTCGTGGCCGCAGCGCCCGTGGAGCCTGCGCCCGTGGAGCCGCCAGCAGCCTCGGACGCGCTCGCGGCGCCAGCACCGGCACCAGCAGCGCCCGCTGCGACCGCACCCAGGCCCACACCTGCGGCCTGACCAGCGGCGGTGACCCGAGGGATCCGGCCCGTGGACTGGCGCCGCACCGGGCCGGCCGGTGGCGGAGTGCCCGGCATCGTGGACCCTGCGGAGGGAGCCGCCGCCGACCCGAAGGCCCGCACAGACTGGCGGGTCACGCCGGTGGCCGGAGGGATGGCCGGGGGCGCCTGCACCACCGGCTCGGACGCGGAGACAGGGATGTCCTCCTCGTCCCAGGGAGCGAGCTCGTGGACGAGCTCACCGGGCGTGTGGGGTCCGTCGTCGTGCGGGCCGAGAGTGACCACGCACAGGGTGTCCAGGTCGTTGGGCACCCCCGGGACCAGGTCTCGCGGGGGCACGACCGGGTCGCCGGGCGCGAGGTGCGCGAGGGCGGGAGCCTCGGGATCGAGGGCGGCGGTGGGGTAGGCGGCTGCCGGGAGGACCCCGGTCAGGGCGTAGTACAGGAGCGCGACGAGGGCGAGGGAGTCTTCCCGGGACGCCTCGTCACCCGTCGAGGGTGTGCGCGTCTGGGGCACGGTGCCGTCGATGCCCAGGCCCGTCACTCGCACGACGCCGTCGCGGACCCGGATCGAGGAGGGGCGCAGGGCGCCGTGGTGCACACCTCGGCGGCGCGCGGCCTCCAGGGCCTTGGCGGCGCTGCCGATGATGGCGCGGGCAGCGCCCGCGCTGAGCGGGCCCGCCTCGACGAGGTCGGCCAAGGTGGTGCCGGTGTAGGGCTCGGTGACGATGACGTCCCGCCCACCGTCGTGGAGGACGTCCAGGACGCGGGTCAGGTGCGGGTCAGAGATGAGGGCGGCGCGCCGGGCGGCGTCGAGGGTCAGCGCGGTGTCTGAGCCCTCGATCACGCTCACCCGGACCGGCCGGTCGAGGATCTGGTCGGTGGCCGCCCATGACTGGACCCCGAGCAGGTCGGCTGCCAGCGGCTCCTCGAGCCGGTAGCGAGCGACGACGAGCAGGCCAGGTGTCAGGCTGTCCACGAACTGTCCCCCTTACAGGTTTGCCATGGTCTGACGACGTCAGATGGCATCGGGTAACATCGTACGCGGCTCGCCTCGGGGCTCACCGTGAGACCCACCGTGGGAGCCGCGCGGACCTGGGCGGACCTGACCAGAAGCCTGCGCGGATCAGTGCGCCCGACGACGACGGCGAACCTTCTTCAGCAGCGGCTTCACCAGGCCCTGGAGCTCGGAGACGTGCATGAGGCGCAGGGCGAGCACGTAGATCGCGGCCATGGTCACACCCACCAGGGCGGTGACGCCGAACGCGGCCCACCACGTGTCCTCGGGGTCGTATCCCCACACCGTGAGGATGCCCCACCCGACGAGCCCGGCGACCACGGCAGCAGCGACGAGCTGGACGTGCAGCCGCACGATCCGGGCCAGGTCCAGCCCGTCCAGGCGGCGGATCATCCCGCCCATCCGCAGCGCCAGCCCGACGAAGTTGGACAGGGACATGGCCGCCGCCACGCCCACCACCCACCAGCGACCGGGCAGCAGCAGCATGCCCGTCACGGCGCCGCCGACGAGCACGATGGTCATGGGGATCTGGATGAGGAAGACCGTCCGGCCGTCCTCGAAGGCGAAGTACACCCACTTCATGAGCACCATGGCCCCGAGGGGCACGAGCCCCAGGGCGAGCGCCGCGAGCACCTGTCCGACGACGACGACGTCGGCCGGGCGCAGCGTCGGGACCAGCACCTTCATCACGGGCTGGGCGACGACGAGGAAGAAGGCCGTGGCGAAGACGGTGAAGACGGCGATGACGCGCAGCCCGCGTGAGACGAGAGAGCGCACGGTGGCGAGGTCGCCCGCGGCGGCCGCCGCGCTCATCCCGGTGAACAGGGCGGTCGCGATGGACACCGTCACCAGGGAGTGGGGGAGCAGGTAGACCATGAGGGCCTGGGTGTAGGCACCGTTACCGGCGACGACGAGGGGATCAGCCCCGGAGTCGCACACCGCCTGGGTGTAGGCCTCCAGGCACGCGGCCATCGGGGCGGAGGTGGCGATCCGTGAGCTGACCAGGACTGCCGCCTGGTCCAGCAGCACTGCGGCGAAGGTCCACAGGCCCACCCGGCCGACCGACCGCAGGCCGACGCCGCGGAAGCCGAAGCGCAGGTGCCAGCGGAAGCCGGACCGGTACAGCGGGACGATGAGGATGAGCGCCTGGCAGATCACCCCGAAGGTGGTCACCCCACCGAGCATCGCGACCTCGGCGGTCGTCCACGACTCCACGACCGCCCCGCCCTTCGGCGCGCCGCCGAAGATGATGAGGAAGGCGCCCAGCCCGATGATCGAGATGACGTTGTTCAGGGCGGGCGCCCACATGAACGGCCCGAACTGGCCCCGGGCGTTGAGCACCTGGCCGAGCAGGGTGTACACCCCGTAGAAGAACAGCTGGGGGATGCACCAGAAGGCGAAGGAGACGGCCAGGGCCAGCTGGGCGGTGGTCCACTGGCTGCTGGAGTAGAAACCGACGAGGACGCTCGCTCCGAGGGTGCAGATGGTCGTCAGGACGAGCAGCAGGGTCCCTGTCAGGGTGAGGAGCTTGTCCAGGTACTCCTGGGCGTTGGGTGAGCGGTAGGCCCGGACCACCTGGGGCACGATCACCGCGTTGAGCATCCCGCCCGCGATGATCGCGAAGAGGATGTTGGGCACCTTGTTGGCGATGTCGAAGGCGTCTGCGATCGGGCCTGTCGCCCCGACGACCGCCACCAGCAGGAAGTTGCGAACCAGCCCGAGCCCGCGTGAGACCGCGGTCCCGGAGGCCATGATCAGGGAGCTGCGGCCCACCGACGTGCTAGTGCTCGCGGTGCTGCTCACGTGGTGCTCCATCGTTCGTGGTCTCAGGGGTGTTCGGGGTGACGGTGTCGTCGGGCGCTGCGGTCGTGGTGAGGAGGTCAGCAGGGAGGACGTCTCCCTGCTCGAGGTGCTCCAGCTGCTCGAGCTGCTCGACGACGGCCGCCGAGGCCCGGCGGTCCGAGCGCCCACGGTGGATGGTGCGCCAGATCCCTCCACCGAGCAGCAGCACGAGCACCCCGGCGATCACCGCGGTCCCGAGGTTCTCCCAGTCTGCCCGAACTTTGACCCCGATCGAGGCGGGGCTGGCGATGACCGTGCCGTCCGGGCTGAGGATCTGCACCGTCACGGTGACGTTACCGCGGCCGACGGCGCGCACGGGCACCCTGGCGGTGGCATCAGACCCTGCCGGCACCACGACCGTGACGGGTTCCTCGGCGACCAGGCGCGGGTCGTCGGGGCTGAGTGCGACGGTGACGCTGGCTTCCTGGTCGAGGGCGTTGTGAACCTTGATGGGCAGGCTGGACCCGGCGCTGATGAGCGTGAAGTCGCTCTGGCTGACGATCGACAGGGCGCTGGTCGTGGCGTCGGCTGCGGCGGTCAGCCGGTCGATGGCCGCGTTGCGCCCGGCCGGGTCCGTGCGCCAGGCGACCGACGTGGCGGCCAGGGTGGCGGCGTCGACCGGTGCGGTCAGCACGGTGGGGTCGGGGACCACCTGGGCGAAGAGCTGCACGCCCGTGCGGGTCTCGGCCAGGGCGACCAGGTCGTCCTGGGTGAGCTCGCCAGCGCTGGCCGCCGTCGTCGCGGGGGAGGTGCGGGGCAGGTCGGGGACGGGGGTGTCGACCAGGGTGGAGACCGGCATGAGGCGGGCCCACGGGATGGAGTCGATCCCCTCGAGCTGGGCGCGGGCGACCTCGGGCGTCGGCGTCCACGAGCGCGGAGCGGTGAGCAGGATCGCGCGTTCCTCGGCCGGGCGCTCACGGGCGACGATCGCGAGCTCGGCGGCGACCCGCTGACGGGCAGCGGCGGGGGACGTCTGTGACGGGGCGCTCAGCTGGGAGCTGAGCTCGGCGTCGGGCAGGAGGGCGGTGACGGCGCCGGTCGAGGTGGCCACGGTGGTCAGGCCGGTGGGGGTGTAGCTGATCTCGGGGTCCGGGGCGAGGGACCCGGGTGCGGCGACCACGATCGGCGCGTCCTGGGCTGCGGCCTGGCGCAGCACCGACGTCGACGGCGCGGCCTGGGCCGGCCAGCTGAGGTCGGTGCGCCAGGTGCTCAGCCCGGCGGGAAGGGCAGCGCGCTCTGGCGGGGCGAGGCCCGCTGCGGCGTAGGCGCTCCAGTCCTGGTCGAAGGCGGGCAGGGCGAACACCTCGCGCCCGTTGGCGGTGGCGAGGGTGTGCCTGGCCCAGGCGGTGGCGGCCGGTGAGGTGGCCGGCTCGTCGACGCCGCCGGTGGTCGGTCCCACGAGGGCGGGGTCGATCGCCCAGGACACAGCCGGGAAGCCTTCGGTGGCCGAGACCACTGCGGACAACCGGCCGTTCTTGTCGGTGTCCTCCGCCAGCGATGCGGCGGACGTCTCGGGGTCGAGCGGGTCGAAGGCGGGACCGACGACCGGCACGAGCACGCTGACGTCGACCGGGGTGACCTCCTCGTCGGCGACCGGGAACCACACGAGGTAGGTGCGCAGCACGCCGAGCGCCGTGGTGGTGGGGTAGTCGGTGCCTTCGCCGGTCACCGACACGCTCATCCCGCGTGGGCCCCAGCCGACCTGACCGGTGAGCAGCCCGAGGGAGTCGGCCTCGATGGTGAAGGTCACGCTGGTGGTCGCGCCGGCCGCGAGGATGTCTGGCAGCGGGACGGACTGCACGGTCGTGCCGAGCGGTGCGCTGGTCGGCAGTGCCTCCCAGGAGGAGAAGGCAGCCCGCGTGGAGTAGCGGTACTTGGCGACGGCGAGCTTGGCGACCGGGGAGGTGATGTCCTGCGTCCCGGTGTTCTCCAGCTGGGCGACGACGGTGAGGGTGTCGCCGGGGCGGGTCACCTCGGGGCTGAGGCTGATCAGCCGGACGCTCACCGGGCTCGTCGTGGACGACGTGGTGGAGTCCGGCGTGGGAGTGGTGGCGGCCCAGCCAGGCGTCGCCGCCAGGCCGGTGAGCACCCACACGAGGGTCAGGATCGCGAGCACACCCGCGAGGCGGGCTGCTGTGGGGCGAATCGGTCGAGCGGGTGAGGTCATCGTGAGGAGTGCGGGTTCCGGTCGGTGCCGCGGGCTTCGTTGAGCAGCTCGAGGGCGGCGGCAGCGAGACGGCGTTCGTTGGGGTAGCTCAAGGTGGCTGAGAGGTCGCCGAAGGCCACCCAGGCGACGTCCTCGGCCTCGGAGTCAGGGTCGCCCTCGACGGTGAGGAAGCCGCCGACGGCTTCCAGCAGGAAGTGGTGCACCACCTTGTGGACGCGGCGGTCGTCCCCGGTGAACCAGTAGTCGATCACCCCGAGGCGGCGCTGGACGGACCCCGAGATGCCGGTCTCCTCGGCGATCTCGCGGACGGCCGCCTCCTCGGCGGTCTCCGCTCCTTCGAGGTGGCCCTTCGGCAGGCACCACTCCAGGCGCCCGGCGCGGTTGCGGCGGGCGATGACAGCGGCGTGGAAGACGCCGTCGAAGGTCTTGACCACCAGGCCGCCCGCAGACGTCTCTTCGACGATGGGCAGATCCGAGGATCCATGGTGTGTGGGCGCGGTCGACCCGACCGTCGGGTGAGCGGCCTGCGGATCGATCCGCAGCGGGTGCCCGCCCGGCGGCGCAGGGACCGGAGAGCGGCCCGGAGAGTGCGCTGCGCTGGACATGTCGGCCACTTTATCTTTATCTGGCAGGCTTTGATGTTGTGCCTACGTCGACGAGTGCTGTAAACCCTGAGAATCCGCGCCAGGGCCACGATCCTGACGCTGTGCTGTCCGCGCAAGTCGCGCTGCTGCGGCGTCGGGCGACGACCGTCCTGGCCCACATGCCACCGGAGGCCATCGAGCTCGGTGAGCTGTTTGCGGCAGCCGGCCACGAGCTGGCGCTCGTCGGCGGGCCGGTGCGTGACGCCTTCCTGGGCCGCTCCAGCGCGGACCTGGACTTCGCCACCTCGGCCAGCCCCGACCAGACCCAGGCGATCTTGGCCCGGTGGGGAGATGCGCACTGGGACATCGGCAAGGAGTTCGGCACCATCGGTGCGAAGCGGTTCACCAAGGGGGCCGTGCCTGAGATCGTGGTGGAAGTCACCACCTACCGCACGGACGAGTACGACCCGGCCTCCCGCAAGCCGGTCGTGGCCTTCGGTGACACCCTCGACGGTGACCTGTCCCGGCGGGACTTCACCGTCAACGCGATGGCCGTGCGCCTGCCGGACCTCACCTTCGTCGACCCGCACGACGGGCTCGTCGACCTGGCCTCCCAGGTGCTGCGCACCCCGATCGCCGCGGTGCGGTCCTTCGACGACGACCCGCTGCGGATGATGCGTGCGGCGCGGTTCGCGGCCCAGCTGGGCTTCACGGTGGAGGAGTCGGCCCGTCAGGCGATCATCGACATGGCCGAGCGCATCACCATCGTCTCGGCCGAGCGGGTCCGTGACGAGCTGAGCAAGCTGCTGCTCGCCCCGTCGCCGCGGCTCGGGCTGGGCGTGCTCGTGGACTCCGGCCTGGCTGACTACGTGCTGCCGGAGCTGCCGGGGATGAAGCTCGCCGTCGACGAGCACCACCGGCACAAGGACGTCTATGAGCACTCCTTGACCGTCCTGGACCAGGCCATCGACCTGGAGACCGGTCCTGACGGCCCGGTGCCCGGGCCAGACCTCGTCCTGCGGCTGGCGGCGCTGCTGCACGACGTGGGCAAGCCAGCCACGCGCAAGTTCGAGGTGGGCGGGACGGTGAGCTTCCACCACCACGAGATCGTGGGGGCGAAGCTCGCGAGCAAGCGGCTCAAGGCCCTGCGCTACGACAAGGAGACGGTGGCGGCCGTCACTCGCCTCGTGGAGCTGCACCTGCGCTTCCACGGCTACGGGGAGGGGGCGTGGACGGACTCGGCGGTGCGCCGCTACGTGACCGACGCCGGTCCGCTGCTCGAGCGCTTGCACCGGTTGACCCGAGCGGACTGCACCACGCGCAACAAGCGCAAGGCGCAGCGGTTGTCTGCGGCCTATGACGACCTCGAGGCGCGCATCGAGAAGCTGCGGGGGGAGGAGGAGCTGGCCTCCATCCGCCCTGACCTCGACGGGGCGCAGATCATGGAGATCCTGGGCATCGCGCCCGGGCCGGCCGTGGGGGAGGCCTACCGGTTCCTCATGGAGCTGCGTCTGGACCGGGGGCCGCTGCCCCCGGAGGTCGCGCGCGACGAGCTGCTCGCGTGGTGGGGCACGAGGCAGTCCTAGGGACCGCCCGCTAGGCGCGGGCGACGTTTCACGTGGAACAGACCCCGAGGCGCACGCCGTGCACCTCGGGGCGGCGGACCCCGCTCCTCAGAGCATCGCGGTGAGGACTCCACCGTCGGCACGCAGGGCTGCCCCGTTCGTCGCGGAGGAGAGTGGGCTGGCCAGGTAGGTCGCGAGGTGAGCGATCTCCGCCGGGTCGATGAATCGCTGGAGGAGCGAGGTCTGGTTCTCCGCGATGATCGCGTCCCGGAGGGCATCCACCGGGATTCCTTGAGCCTGGGCGATCTGGGCGACAGTCTGCGAGACGCCGTCGGAGTAGGTGGGTCCGCCGAGGATCGTGTTCACGGTGACCTCCGTGCCGCCCGTCAGCTTGGAGAGGCCGTTGCTCAGAGCGAGGGTCGCCGCCTTGGTCACGCCGTAGTGGACCATGTCGGCCGGGACGTTCACGCCGGACTCGCTGCCGATGAAGATGATCCGCCCCCATCCCGTGGCGATCATGCGGCTCAGGGCGTGCCGCGAGAGTCGCACGCTGCTCATGAGGTTGACCTGGACGTAGTGCTCCCACTCCTCGTCCGAGATCTCGGCGAAGGCCTTGATCTCGAAGAGGCCGACGTTGTTGACGAGGATGTCGACCTCGCTCAAGGACTCCACCAGCCGGGCTACCTGCTCGACGTCGCCGAAGTCCGCGGCGATGCCGGACACCACTGCGCCGGGAACTGCCGTCGCCAGGCTGCCCACCGCCTCCTCGACCCGGACGGCGTCGCGTCCGTTGATGGTGACCGAGACCCCTTCCGTGAGGAGCTCCTTGGCGATCGCGTAGCCGATCCCTTGCGTCGACCCGCTCACGAATGCCGTCTTTCCTGCGAGGTGCAGATCCATCGTCGTCGCCGTTCCCATCGGTCTGCGGCGCGTCGCCGGCGCCGGTTATCACTTGCTCAGTCAAGTGAAACCTACGCGTATTCACTTGACTGAGCAAGTGACTTCGGTGTCACGGCGGTCCCTGGGCACGTACTGTGGTGCTATGCCTGACAGCACCGTTCCTGAAGCCCTGACCGGCGACGACCTCGAGACCTGGGCCGCGCTGGCCACCGTGCTGGAGTGGCTGCCCGCAGCCCTGGACACCCAGCTGCAGCGCGACGCGGAGGTCACATACTTCGAGTACGGCGTCCTCTATGCGCTCGCCGAGGCTCCCGAGCACACCCTCCGCATGAGCGTCCTGGCGAGCTACGCCAACAGCTCGCTGTCCCGGCTGTCTCGAGCGGCGTCGCGGTTGGAGGCCAAGGGATGGCTGGAGCGCACCACCGACCCCACCGACGGGCGTTATACCCGGGCCACCCTCACCGAGGCGGGGCTGCGCAAGGTGGGGGAGGCCACTCCCGGGCACGTGGCCACGGTCCACCGGCTCGTCCTCGATCCCTTGACCAAGGCCCAGGCCCGGCAGCTGCGCGAGATCAGCCGACGGATCACCCGCTCGATCCGCGACGAGGACGGCTGGCACCCGGCCACCGTCCCACCCGCGGGGTGAGGCCAGCTCAGCCCAGCACCACCGGGCGGGCCACCCGGGCACCCCAGCGCCCGAACACCACAGCGGTGATCGCGTAGGCCACCGCGAGCACGACGAACATCGGCCGCGAGTACCCGACGTCGGGCAGGGTCACCGCGGCGACCGCGGCGGCGCCGATGAAGGCGCAGTTGTACAGGACGTCGTAGAAGGCGAAGGCGCGCCCGCGGAACAGGTCCAGGGTGTCGCGCTGGACGATCGTGTCCACGGCGATCTTGGCGCCCTGCGCGGCCAGCCCCAGCGTCACCGCGCAGACGAGCATCGAGACGTAGGTCAGTGTCACGGCCAGGACGAGCTGGCTCGCCGATGCCAGGACCAGGCAGACGACGATCCACCCACGCGTGCCCAGCCGCGCGGCGACGACGGGCGTGAGCACGATGGCCGCGCCGAAGCCCACGGCCGTCGCCGCCAGCACCGTGGCGAAGACCCCCAGGCCGGTGTCAGACCCGTCCGAGAGCAGGTTGCGCGAGATGAGGATGCTGGCCACGAAGGTCATCCCGTAGAGGAAGCGGTGCACAGCCATGACCCCCAGGGCCTGCGCCGGGGTCTGGCGGCGGAGGAGGTAACCGGCGCCGTGCGCCAGGCCGCGGCCGAGGTGCGCCAGGTCAGACCGCAGCGTCGCCGCGCCGCGAGCCGGCACGTCCACCGGACCGAGCCGGGTCCGCGGGAAGCGGGCCGCGACGCCGCTCGCGCCGAGGAAGAAGACAGCAGCCGTGCCCAGGGAGGCGGCGTCGCGCCCGGTCCCCTCGGGGACAGCGAGGCTCAGCAGCAGCCCGACGAGGCCGCCGATCCCGGCCGACGCTGCCCCCAGCGTCGGCACGAGCGCGTTCGCGGTGAGCAGCTGTGGCCCGTCGACCACCTGCGGCAACGAGGCTGACAGCGCCGCGAGCAGGAAGCGGTTCAGGGACAGCAGGAGCAGAGCCAGGACGTAGACGGCGGGAGTGATGCCCCACACCAGGACGGTCCCGGCGACCACGAGGGTGAGCGCCACCCGGAGCAGGTTCACCACGACCAGCACTTGGCGCCGCTGCCAACGGTCGAGCAGCACACCGGCCCACGGACCCACGATGGTGAACGGCGCCAGCAGCACCGTGAAGGCCACCGCGATCGAGGCCGCGGTGCCCTGGCTCTGGGGAGAGAAGAAGAACAGGCTGGCAAGCCCGACCTGGAACATCCCGTCACCAGCCTGGCTCACCATCCGGACGGTGAACAACCGACGGAAGTCACGCAGGCGGAGCAGAAGACGGAG
This sequence comes from Sanguibacter suarezii NBRC 16159, assembly GCF_001552735.1. Taxonomy (GTDB): domain Bacteria; phylum Actinomycetota; class Actinomycetes; order Actinomycetales; family Cellulomonadaceae; genus Sanguibacter; species Sanguibacter suarezii. The sequence continues at coordinate 94,931 of NZ_BCRT01000004.1, read as the reverse complement.
GTCGGCCAGGGCGGTCACCGTCTCAGGGTACGGGGGTTCCCGGTGCCGCCGTGGAGGCCGTGATCACTCCCACTCGGCGATCGTCGCGAGGTCCGCCAGCAGGTCAGCGTCGTTGTAGACCTCGAGCAGCAGCTCCCCGAGCTCGGTCAGCACGGTCGGGTCGGCGCCGTAGGCGACAAAGGCCTCGGCCTCCGGGTCGGTGCCGAACCGGCCCACCAGGTGCTCGGCGTCGCGCTCGACGAGGGCGAGGGCGATCGAGGCCCAGTCGTAGCCGTTGCCCTCGGCGCCGGCGGCCTCGAAGACCTCGGTGTGGACGGTGAGGTCGAGCTCACGCAGGACGAGGGACCAGCTGCCGGGGGTGGTCTCGACCAGCTCGAAGGGGTCAAGGTCTGCAGTGATCATGGCGGAAATCCTACGGGTCGCCGGGCGGGACGGTCCAGAGCGCAGCAGGGCCCCGACCGGGTGGTCGGGGCCCTGCTGTGACATGCGGTGCAGTGCCTCAGATCAACGTTCCACCAGGTGGTCGCGCCGATCCTCCGCTTGCTACGCGGCGCTGAGGATCAGCGCTCGTTGGTGCCGGCGATGAAGGCCTCGAGCTCGATGCGGCCCTGGGTGTCTTCCATCTGGACCGGCGGGGACTTCATGAAGTACGTCGACGCGGACAGGATCGGTCCACCGACGCCACGGTCCTTGGCGATCTTCGCGGCGCGCACGGCGTCGATGATGATGCCAGCGGAGTTGGGGGAGTCCCAGACCTCGAGCTTGTACTCGAGGTTGAGGGGAACCTCACCGAAGGCACGACCCTCGAGGCGGACGTAGGCCCACTTGCGGTCGTCGAGCCACGCCACGTAGTCCGACGGACCGATGTGGACGTTGCGGTCTTCCTTCTTGCCACCGAGGGGGCCAGACAGGTTGGACGTGACGGCCTGGGTCTTGGAGACCTTCTTGGACTCAAGACGCTCACGCTCGAGCATGTTCTTGAAGTCCATGTTGCCGCCGACGTTCAGCTGGTACGTGCGGTCCAGGATGACGCCGCGGTCCTCGAAGAGACGAGCGAGCACGCGGTGCGTGATGGTCGCGCCGACCTGGGACTTGATGTCGTCACCGACGATCGGGACGCCAGCGTCCTGGAACTTCTTGGCCCAGACGGGGTCCGAGGCGATGAAGACGGGGAGAGCGTTGACGAAGGCGACGTTGGCGTCGATGGCGGCCTGCGCGTAGAACTTCGCAGCCTTCTCCGAGCCGACGGGGAGGTAGCAGACGAGGACGTCGACCGCGTTGTCCTTGAGGGTCTGGACGACGTCCACAGCCTCGGCGTCGGACTCCTCGATCGTCTCGCGGTAGTACTTGCCCAGACCATCGAGGGTCGGGCCACGCAGCACGGTCACGCCGGTCGGCGGGACGTCGGCGATCTTGATGGTGTTGTTCTCCGACGCCTGCGTGGCGTCGGCGAGGTCGAAGCCGACCTTCTTCGCGTCCACGTCGAAGGCAGCGACGAACTGCAGGTCGGAGATGTGGTACTCACCGAACTGGACGTGCATGAGGCCGGGGACGGTCTCGTTCTTGTCGGCGTTCCGGTAGAACTCGACGCCCTGGATGAGGGACGTAGCGCAGTTGCCGACGCCTACGATGGCGACGCGGATGGCAGTCATCCGAGCTCCTTGCTGTGTGTGTCGCGACCTTCGCCGTCGACTGAGTGGGGATTGCTTCGTTCAGGTTGTGCGTCCGCCGTCAGGCTGGCGCCCGGGGTTTCCCCCGGTGTCCGGGCACGACGACGGTCGCGCTCGGTGTTGATGAGGCCGTCGAGCCATCGAACTTCACGTTCGACCTGCTCGAGGCCATGTCGCTGGAGCTCCAGGGTGTACTCGTCGAGGCGTTCCCGGGTCCGCGCGGAGGAGTCGCGCACGGTCTCGAGACGTTCGTTGAGCCGGCTGCGGCGTCCTTCGAGGATCCGGATGCGGGTCTCGGCGTCCGTCTGACCGAAGAAGGCGAACCGGACGTCGAAGCTGTCGTCCTCCCAGGCCGCGGGGCCCGACGACGCGAGGACGGACTGCAGGTGCTCCTTGCCCTCGGCCGTGAGCGTGTAGACGATCCGGGCCCGCTTGCCCGAGAGGGCGTGCGGGGGAGCCTCGGTCGACTCGGCTCCGACGATGAGGCCTTGGAGCGCGAGCGACTTCAGGCACGGGTACAGCGACCCGTAGGACAGTGCGCGGAACGCTCCCAGCCCGAGGTTGAGGCGCTTGCGCAGCTCATAGCCGTGCAGCGGCGAGTCGTTGAGGAGGCCGAGCACCGCCGTCTCCAAGACTGTCGACTTGCTGCGCATGGCACCTCCTCTGTCCTTCGTGACTCTTGAGCACGCTGTCGATGTATCGAACCGATACATCGACAGGTTAGGCACATCCAGACTCAGGTGCAAGCAAGCAGGGCCCGAGAAGTTGTGAAGGTCCGGCGTGTCTGGTGGGCAGGCGTGGCAGAGAGTTGGTTGACGACAGGCCTGGGGTATGGGGTACAAGGGATCGAACCCCTACAGTTTCGGTGGGAAGAGTTCCTCCGCCGTGCCCGCACGCCGGAGGCCACCCGTCTGGACCAGCTGGGCACGATCAGCAGGTCCGCATCTCTTGTCTCCTGTCGGAAGGTCCAACGTGGCGAGCACGAACAGTCGATCGACGCGCCCTGCGGCGAAGAATGGTGCCGCTGCGGCGCCACGCAGCACGGCCAAGAACGGTCGGCGTCGCGGCTTCAACTACCCCCGGGCCGGTAAAGGCCCGGTCCGCCGCTGGGTCCCGTCCTGGCGCTTCGTCGTCGGCTCCGTGCTCACCCTGGGTGCGCTCGCCTGCGGCGTGGTCATCGCCGCCTACGTGAGCATCAGCGTGCCGGACCCGAACGACATGCCGGCGCCGCCCCAGAGGTCGACCGTCTACTACTCCGACGGGACGACCGAGCTGGCGACCTTCGCCTCCCAGGACCGGATCCTCATCTCCGCCGACGAGATCCCCGAGGTGGTCAAGCACGCGGCCGTGGCCGCGGAGGACCGCACCTTCTACGAGAACTCCGGCATCGACGTCAAGGGCCTCGGCCGCGCGGCTGTCGGGAACGTCAAGGCGCTCTTCACCGGTGGCAAGAAGACCGGTGGGTCCTCGATCACCCAGCAGTACGCCGAGCGCTTCTACACCGAAGGGACGACGACCGACTACGTCGGCAAGTTCAAGGAAGTGCTCATGGCCGTCAAGATCGACAGCCAGCAGAGCAAGGACCAGATCCTCTCCAACTACCTCAACACGATCTACTTCGGCCGCGGTGCCTACGGGATCGAGACGGCTGCGCAGAAGTACTTCGGCATCTCCGCCTCTGAGCTCTCCCTCTCTCAGGCAGCGCTGATCGCCGGTGTCATCCCCTCTCCCACCAACTGGGACCCGCGGGTCAACGCGGAGAAGGCGGAGTCGCGCTGGAACTACGTCCTGGACGGCATGGTGCTGGGAGGGTTCATCACCCAGGAAGAGCGCGACGCGCAGGTCTTCCCGGAGACCATCGACTACGGCCAGACGAACTCTCTGGCGGGGCAGACCGGCTACCTCGTCGAGATGGTTAAGGCCGAGCTCGAGGCAAAGGCCGGCATCACCACCGCTGAGCTCAACAGCGGTGGTCTGCGGATCGTCACCACGATCGACAAGGGGGTCCAGGACGCGGCCGTGGCCGCCGTCGAGGCGATGCCTGAGGACACCCCGGCCAACCTCTCCACCTCGGTGGTCACGATCGACGCGGACAGTGGCGGCTACCTCGCTGTCTACGGCGGCAAGGACTACATCGAGAAGCAGTTCAACTCCGCCACCCAGGGCGCGGCCCAGGCCGGGTCGACCTTCAAGCCCTTCACGCTCATGGCCGGCCTGGAGGCGGGCAAGACCCTCAAGGACACCTTCGACGGCAACAGCCCCAAGTCCTTCGGCGACTACCAGGTCAACAACTTCGGCAGCACGGACTTCGGCCGAGTCACCCTCGAGAAGGCCACCGAGCAGTCGATCAACACCGCGTACGTCGAGCTCAACGAGGAAGTCGGTCCCGAGGCGACGGTCGACGTCGCCACCCGGGCGGGCATCCCGGCTGACACTCCCGACCTCACTGCGGTGCCGTCCAACGTGCTGGGCACCGCCACGGTGCACCCGGTCGACATGGCGGCGGCGTACACGACCTTCGCCACCAACGGGCAGACCCGCACGCCGCACATCGTCGACGAGGTCACCGAGGGGGCCGAGGTCCGGTACACCCCCGCTCTGAGCAGCGAGCAGGTCTTCACCCCTGAGAACACCGCGGAGGTCACCTACGCGCTGACGAAGGTCGTCGAGAACGGCTCGGGCAAGACCGTGAAGTCTCTCGGCGTCCCGGTCGCCGGCAAGACGGGTACCTCGAACGACAACAAGTCGGCGTGGTTCGTGGGCTACACCCCGAAGTACGTCACCGCCGTGGCCATGTACCAGTCCGGCCCCAACCAGGAGCAGGAGTCCATCACGCCCTTCGGGAAGTACGTGCGCACCGGGATCACCGGCGCCACCGCCCCGGCGGACGTGTGGACCGAGTACATGGGGACGGTGCTCGAGGGCAAGGACGTGCTCCAGTTCCCCTCTCGCGCCAAGGCGACCCCGACGCCGACCCCGACGCCGACCGTCACGCCGGAGCCCACCGAGGAGCCGACCGAGGAGGCGACCGAGGAGCCGGAAGAGGCCACTGTCACCGTGCCGGCCGGACTGGCCGGGCGCAGCGAGGCCGAGGTGCGCGGCGCCCTTGTCGCCGCCGGCCTCAACCCGTCGGTGACCACGCGCTACGACTCCAAGCCCAAGGGCACCGTGGTGAGCGTCTCGCCAGGGCCTGGGTCGGCGGTCGCGGCCGGGTCGACTGTGACGGTGGTGGTCTCCAACGGGCCTGACCCGGCGACCATCCCGACGCCGGAGCCGACGCCCGCCCCCACCACGCCGGCTCCTGCGCCGACCACACCGGCACCGACGCCGACCACGCCTGCTCCGACTCCGACCACGCCGACGGCGCCCAAGCCGGATCAGTCGAACGGCCAGGCGAACGGGCAGGGCTCGACCGGCCAGGGGGCGGGTGCGGCCCGCTGATCGGGGTCGCCCGCAGAGGGTTTCCAGGGACCCGCCTCGGCGGGTACTCTTGGACACTGTTGTGTGCTCACCTCCGGCCGCCTATCGGCCGGGACGGCACGCAGCTGATACACGCACAACCCTCCTGTCACGGAAAGACCGTGACCGCTGAGTCCGTAGGAGGTGGGTTACACATGCGTCAGTACGAATTGATGATCATCCTCGACCCTGAGGTTGAAGAGCGCACCGTCGCCCCGTCGCTGGACAAGTACCTCACGGTCGTCTCGACCGAGGGTGGTTCTGTTGACAAGGTCGACATCTGGGGCCGTCGTCGCCTCGCGTTCGAGATCCAGAAGAAGTCCGAGGGCATCTACGCGGTGGTGAACTTCACTGCTACGCCTGCGACCGCCAAGGAGCTGGACCGTCAGCTCGGCCTCAACGAGGTCGTCCTTCGCACCAAGGTCATGCGCGTAGACGTCAAGAACGAGCGTGCAGCAGCCAAGGTCCAGCGTGCAGACGCCAAGGCCAAGGCTGCAGACGCCTGAGATCCAGCGCTCGCTGATCGCCCCCTCACGACCTAGTACGAACCGCTCGAACAAGGAGAGATGCAATGGCTGGTGACACTGTCATCACGGTGATCGGGAACCTCACGGGGGACCCGGAGCTCCGCTTCACCCCGTCAGGTGCCGCCGTCGCGAACTTCACCGTGGCCAACACGCCGCGGACGTTCGACCGCCAGACCAACGAGTGGAAGGACGGCGACACGCTGTTCATGCGCTGCTCGATCTGGCGTGAAGCTGCCGAGAACGTGGCCGAGTCCCTGACCAAGGGGATGCGTGTCATCGCTCAGGGCCGGCTGGTGCAGCGTTCGTACGACACCCGTGAGGGCGAGAAGCGCACTGTTGTCGAGCTGCAGGTGGAGGAGATCGGTCCTTCCCTGAAGTACGCATCCGCCAAGGTCACCCGGGCCCAGCGCTCGGGCGGTACCGGAGGCGGCGGCGGTTTCGGCGCAAGCTCTGGGGCCAAGGCCGACGACCCGTGGGCAACCGCGGGACCGGCGTCCGCAGGCGGCGGAAGTTCCTTCGCGGACGAACCGCCGTTCTAGTCCCCACCCCGTAGATATTTCGCTTCCCGGTCGGCCGTGCGCGGCAGCCCGGGACAGCACCCTGTGAAGGAGTCTCGCAATGGCAAAGCCCGTTGTGCGCAAGCCCAAGAAGAAGTCAAACCCGCTGAAGTCAGCAAAGATCGAGACGGTGGACTACAAGGACACCGCTCTTCTGCGCAAGTTCATCTCCGACCGCGGGAAGATCCGCGCTCGCCGAGTGACCGGTGTGTCCGTCCAGGAGCAGCGTCAGATCGCGAAGGCCGTGAAGAACGCCCGCGAGATGGCTCTCCTTCCCTACTCGTCATCTGCACGCTGAGAAGGGACTGACTCACATGGCAAAGCTGATTCTCACCCACGAGGTCACCGGTCTCGGTGAACCTGGCGACGTCGTCGACGTCAAGGACGGGTACGCCCGTAACTACCTGATCCCCCGCAGCCTGGCCACCCCGTGGTCCAAGGGCGCGGAGTCTCAGGTGACCGCGATCCGCAAGGCTCGCAAGGCACGTGAGATTGCAACGCTCGACGAGGCCAAGGCCACGCGCGACTCGCTGCAGTCGAAGGCCGTCACCGTGAAGGCGAAGTCCGGCAACGGCGGACGTCTCTTCGGTGCCGTCACCACGGCGGAGATCGCTGCTGCGGTCGCCGAGCTCGGTGGCGTCACGGTCGACAAGCGCAAGATCGAGATCGCCCAGCCGATCAAGTCGACCGGAGAGTTCTCCGTGTCGGTTCGCCTGCACCCTGAGGTGTCGGCGAAGATCGCTGTGAACGTCGTCGCAGCCTGATCAGTTCCTGATCCAGCTCGGCCGCAGGGCCCGGTCCTCTCCTCGGAGGGGACCGGGCCCTGCGTCGTTCTAGGGATCGCTACGCTGACCCGATGGACCGACGTGAGGTGCTGACGCGCCGCCTGCACTCCCAGCTCGTGTGGGCGCCGGCCGCGCTCGAGCCGGCCGCCGTCGTCGGGCACTTCCTGGCGATGCAAGCGCAGGAGTACGTGCCCTCGCAGTGGGCGATCTCCCAACGCATCCAAGGTGCGCCGACGGCCGCGACCCTCGCTGCTGAGATCGACGCCGGGCGCGTCCTGCGCACCCACGTGCTGCGTCCCACCTGGCACTATGTCCTGCCCACCGACGTGCGCTGGTTGCTCGAGCTGACCGGTCCGCGGGTGCACCAGGTCAACGGGGCGCAGCTGCGCCTGATCGGCCTCACCGGGGCGGAGCTGGCCCGCGCCGTGGAGGTGATCGCCGGGTGCGTCTCCACGGGTCAGCATCGGGTGCGCGCCGAGCTCGGTGCGGCGCTCGGGGAGGCGGGACTGCCGTCGAGCGGCCAGGGGCTGACCTACGCGGTGATGACGGCGGAGATCGAGCGGGTGATCATCAGCGGCGCCTCGCGCGGCAAGCAGCGCACCTATGTCGCCTTCGACGACCGCGTGCCACCCGCCCACACGCCCCTCGACCGGCCGACGGCGCTGGCTGACCTCGCCTGGCGCTACCTGGCGGCCCGTGGTCCGGCCACGGCCCGGGACCTGGCCCTGTGGTCTGGGCTCACGCTGACCGACGCGCGTTCGGCCGTGCGTCTGGCCGTGGAGCGCGCGCCGGACGACCTGGTCGAGGTCGACGTCGAGGGCGTCGTGCACTGGATGCCGCGGGCGTCGTTCGAGCAGGTGCGCGTGCCCCCGCAGACGCCCCGGGCGGACCTGCTGCAGGCCTACGACGAGTACGTCATGGGCTACACCGAGACCCGCGGGTACTTCACACCGCCGGGCTACCGGGCGCCGACGGTGCCGACGCGCCTGCCCCATCACGTCGTCGTCGACGGCCTGCTGCGCGGGTCGTGGGGGCACAGCATCGGCGCGCGCTCGGTGACGGTGACCGTGCTGCCCTTCGCCGAGATGGGTACGCGTGAGCGTGCGGCCGTCGAGCAGGCCGCTGGGCGGTACGCAGACTTCCACGCACTGCCCCTCCAGCTGCGGTGGGAGGCGCCGGTGGGCTGAGCGGACCAGCTGCGCCGGTCAGTCCCCGACGACCATCCAGGCGTCGGTGCGCACCCGCAGCCCGGTGGTCACGGCACGAGCCATCATGAAGACACCGGCGAAGGCCACCCACAGCCAGGCCAGGCCCGCCGGTCCGTCGGGAGCCCAGGCGCGGATCGCGAGGGCGACCGGGACGTAGACGACGAGGGTGATCATCCCGGTCCAGGCGAGGTAACGGCCGTCGCCGGCGCCGATGAGCACGCCGTCGAGCACAAAGACCCAGCCGGCGATCGGCATGAGGACGCCGATGACGACCATCGCGGCGGTGATCGCGACCCGGACGTCAGGGTCGGAGGTGAACAGCGGCGCGAACCACCAGCCACCGGCCGCGATGACCAGCCCCAGCAGCGCGCCCGCGGCCACCCCCCACTGCAGGGTGCGCCGCAGGATCGCCCGCGTCTGGCCGACCTCACCGGCCCCCAGGCGGTGTCCGATGAGCGCCTGGGCAGCGATGGCGAGGGCGTCCAGGGCGAAGGCGGCCAGCCCCCAGATGCTGTTGACCACCTGGTACCCGGCGAGGTTGACCGCGCCCAGGCCGGTCGCCACGAAGACGGTGAGCAGGATCGCCAGGCGCAGGGAGAGGTTGCGCACGAGCAGCGGGGCGCCCGCGCGGGCGTTCGCCCAGATGCCACCGGCCCCCGGTCGCAGCCGTGCCCCCGCGCGGCGCGCACCGCGCACGACGACGGCGGACAGCACCGTCGCCATCCCGAGCTGGGTCAGGGCCGTGCCGAGTCCAGATCCGGCGATCCCCATCCCCACGCCGTAGACGAGCGCGATGTTGAGCACTGCGTTGGTCGCCGCGCCGCCGGCGGCGACCCACAGCGGGGTGCGGGTGTCCTGCAGCCCGCGCAGCACCCCGGTCGAGGCGAGGACGACGAGCATGCCGGGCAGCCCGGGTGTGGACCAGCGCAGGTAGGTCACCGCGTTCTCGGCGACGGCGCCGTCGGCACCCATCGCGGAGATCGCCCACGGCGCGGCGAGCCACAGGGCCGCCGCGAGGACGGTGCCCAGCCCGGCAGCCAGCCACATGCCGTCGACGCCGGCCTGCAGCGCCTGTGCGCGGCGCCCTGCCCCGACGCGTCGGGCGACGGAGGCGGTGGTCGCGTAGGCGAGGAAGACGCACAGCCCGACGACGGTGAGCAGCAGCGTGGAGGCGATGGACAGCCCCGCCAGCTCAGCGGTCCCCAGGTGCCCCACGACGGCGGAGTCCACGAGGACGAAGATGGGCTCGGCGACGAGGGCGCCGAGGGCGGGGACGGCCAGGGCGAGGATCTGGCGGTCTGTGGAGCGCCGGGTGGAGCGGTCGTCCAAGGAGTGATCCATTTCGGTTCCGAGGGGTGGATGGGCGTGGAAGAAATCTATCCGTCCACAGGAACTCTGGCGGAATCTGGCCCCTGCGGGACTGAAATTGCTTGGCGCCCCACCGTTATCCCCAGTTGTCCACATGCTTATCCACATTGTGGATGACTGTGGGGAGGCGTGTCGCGGACTTGTCCCCAGGGTTGTGGAGAAGCCTGTGGATAACGGATCTTGCGTGGCTTGAACCCGTGTGGTTAGCAGGCTAGCGTGCAGGAGGCGACCAGCAGTTGTCGACCGATTGTCGGTGGCGAGGTGTAGATCTGAGCCCAAGCACTACGTAGGGACGGAACACATGTCGATCGCGGAAATCGAGCCCGACTTCAGGTCAGGCGGATCTGGCTCCTCAGGACCAGGATTCGACCGGACCCCGCCCCAGGACATCGCCGCAGAGCAGAGCGTCCTGGGCGGCATGCTCATCTCCAAGGACGCCATCGCGGACGTCATCGAGCAGATCAAGGGCACCGACTTCTACCGGCCCGCCCACGAGGCCGTCTACGACGTCATCATCGACCTCTACGGTCGCGGCGAGCCCGCCGACGCGATCACCGTCGTCGCCGAGCTGACCAAGCGCGGGGAGATGAGCCGCATCGGCGGCGCCCCCTACATCCACGAGCTCATCTCGATGGTGCCCACGGCCGCCAACGCCGGGTACTACGCCCGCATCGTCCGCGAGCGTGCCGTGCTGCGCCGCCTCGTCCAGGCTGGCACCCGCATCGTCCAGCTCGGCTACGCGACCGACGGCGGCGACGTCGACGACCTCGTCAACAACGCCCAGGCCGAGGTGTACGCGGTCACCGAGACTCGCACGAGCGAGGACTACCACGTCCTCGGCGACGTCATCGGGGGAGCGGTCGACGAGATCGAGGCCGCCGGGCACCGCGGGGAGGGCATGGTCGGCGTGCCGACCGGCTTCGCCGACCTGGACCGCCTCACCAACGGGCTGCACCCGGGACAGATGATCGTCCTGGCGGCGCGCCCGGCCATCGGTAAGTCGACCCTCGGGATCGACATCGCCCGGTCCGCCTCCATCAAGCACGGCCTGACCTCGGTGGTCTTCTCCCTCGAGATGAGCCGCAACGAGATCACGATGCGTCTGCTCTCCGCCGAGGCGCGCATCCACCTGCAGAAGATGCGCAACGGGTCGATGGGCGAGGAGGACTGGCAGAAGCTCGCCGGGACCATGGGCAAGATCTCCGAGGCGCCGCTGTTCATCGACGACTCCCCGAACATGTCCCTCATGGAGATCCGGGCCAAGTGCCGCCGGCTGAAGCAGAAGCACGACCTCAAGCTCGTGGTCATCGACTACCTCCAGCTCATGACGTCCGGCAAGCGCGTGGAGTCCCGTCAGCAGGAGGTCTCGGAGTTCTCCCGTGCGCTCAAGCTCCTCGCCAAGGAGCTCGAGGTCCCGCTGATCGCCATCTCCCAGCTCAACCGTGGCGCCGAGCAGCGCACCGACAAGCGCCCCGCGATGAGCGACCTGCGTGAGTCCGGCTCCATCGAGCAGGACGCCGACATCGTCATCCTGCTGCACCGCGAGGACGCCTACGAGAAGGAGTCCCCGCGCGCCGGGGAGGCTGACCTCATCGTGGCCAAGCACCGTAACGGTCCGACGGACACGATCACCGTGGCGTTCCAGGGTCACTACTCGCGCTTCGTGGACATGCAGGCGTAGTCACGCCTCGCGCGGGTCGATGCGGAACGTCGCTGACGCGCCGTTGGGGCCCGTCACGGTGCCCACGATCGCCGGCCCGTAGCGGTCGTACTTCGCGTGGTACGCCTGGTCGATCGCCGTGTGGACGTCGCTCGCGGGCTCCACGAAGGTCACGTCCTTCTCGACGCCACCGGCTCGGATGTGACCGCGGGGGTAGGCCAGCGCACGGCGGAACCAGCCGTTGCCTCGGCCGTAGGCGGACCTGATGTAGATCTCGTCGCCGACCCGCACGACCCAGATGGTCACCGGTGGGCGCAGTGTGCCGTCTCGGCGCAGGGTGGAGACCTGGAGCTCTTCCGCCCGCCCGACCCTGCGCAGCTCGTCGTCCGTCCATGCGGTCATCGAGATCTCCTTCGGTCGCTCACGGCCGGTCGCGCAGGCGTGAGGATGGTCATCCTCACGATGACCCTCCGGGGGCTGTGGCGCGAGCGGGAGGCGCCGGTCGCACCTGCCTCGCCAGCGGACTAGGCATGTCCTGCCAAGGCCGCCGCGCGCGGCCGGGTGGCGGCGTAGTGACCGGCGAACAGCAGGACGATCATGATGACGTCGACCACGTCTCCGCCGTAGTACATCACCTGCGCACCCACCTCACCGTCGGCGATCGTGGTCCCGGCAGGGGGGTGGGCGTAGAGCCGCTTGGCGAGGATCGAGTGCACCGCGACGAACACGATCAGCACCGCAGACCGCATCCGCATGGAGGCCCGGTGGGGGGCTGGGTCGACCCCCACGATCGAGACGGTGAAGAGATAGCCGGCCAGGAAGATGTGGGCGTGGACGAGCGCGTAGATCAGGGTGGAGGAGTGCATCCGGAGGTAGAGATCGGTGGTGTAGAGCACCCACAGACCGCCGATGTTGAGGCCCGCCGCGACCACCGGATGGGTGAGGACGCGCACCACCGGGGTGCGCAGGAACCGGGTCAGTGACCGGGCCGCAGGCGCCGGCAGTGCGCGCAGGGCAACGGTGACCGGCGCAGCCAGGACCAGCAGCAACGGTCCGACCATGCCCAACAGCAGGTGCCCGACCATGTGGGCGGTGAAGCTGGTGTGCGCGGCCGTGGCCAAGGGGCCGACCAACGCGGCTCCGACACATCCGAGGCCCAGGTACCACATGACCGTGCGGCTCACCGGCCAGGGCCTGCGACCCCGAGACGCCCAGAGGGCGAGGGCGTACCCGATCGCAGCGCCGAGGAGCGCCAGGACGACGACGGACTCGAAGGTCACCCACGCGAAGGAGCCGTGACCGGCGCCGCCCATGTCAGAGTGATCGTGCTCGCCCATGCCCGGACACTCAGGGTGAGACAGGGGCCGGGCGGGTGCGCCACAGGATGACCAGCCCGATGAGCAGGATCACGAGGGCCGAGCCGATCCAGATCGCGTCGTAGGGCAGCAGGTCGACGTCGTAGCGGATCTGGTGGATGCGCAAGATCTTGTGGTCGACGATCCCGTCGAAGAGCTGGAAGAACCCCACCCCGACGATCACCGCACCGGTCCAGCGGCTCCACACCACTGCGCCCCGTCGACGGATGTCAGCGAGCAGGAACAGTCCCCAGATGGTGATGAACCAACCGAAGGCATGGAAGAAGCCGTCGGTGGTCAGTGCCACCTCAGGAGTGGACCGGTCATAGAAGTGATGCCACTGCAGGCCCAGGTGAAAGATGAACAGGTCGATCATCGACGCCGCGATGCCGCAGCCGAAGAGGAAGCCGGACCAGATCGTGCGCCGGTCCGGTCCTACCCTGGCCGTGGTCGCCGGGTTGGTGTCCGTCTCCCCACCAGACATGGCAAGCCCCTCAGCTGGTCCGCTCCGTTGCTTCCATTCTGCCGAAACCCGGCGATCCCACCAGCGGTGACGCCTCCTGCGTGACGCCGACCCGGTGTGAGGACTGGTCTTGGTCAGGCGAGCGGGCCGCGGGGACCGAAGGCCACCTGTGCGAAGCGCTCGCCGATGATCTCGTGGCTCGCGGCGTCCGGGTGCAGAGCGTCCGGCAGGGGGTGCGCTGCGGCATCGGCCTCCCCGTAGAGGACGCGGCCGTCGAGGTAGTGCAGCGCCGGGTCTTCCCTCTGACGGGCGGCGACCAGCCGGGCCATCTCCTCGCGGATCACGGACAGGGTGAGCTTGCCGTAGGCGACGTCGGCCGGGTTCCCGGTCGCCATGAACCGGACGGTGTCGGTCCCGAGGGTGGCTGGGTCGGGCATGCCGGGGCCGGGGGTGTCCTCGTGGATGGGGCACAGGATGGGGGAGGCGAGCAGCAGCGGGGTGTGCGGGTGGCCGTCACGGATGGTGTCGAGGAAGCCGTGCATCGCTGCGGTGAAGACGCGCAGGCGCATGCCGTCGAGGTTGACGAGGTTGATGCCCATCTTCACGCTGATGACGTCGGCCGGGGTGTCACGCAGGGTGCGTGCGGTGAGCGGGTCGAGCAGGGCGCTGCCCCCGAAGCCGAGGTTGACCAGCTCGACGCCTGCGGTGCGGGCGGCGATGGCGGGCCAGGTGCCGGTCGGGGTGAGGGCGTTGGACCCGTGGCTGATCGAGCTGCCGTGGTGCAGCCACACGCGCCGGTCCCCGGAGGGCGCCGGCCAGACGGCGGCGTCGGCGCGCAGGGCGACGAGCTCGGTGAGCTCGTTGTGCGGCAACCACAGCTCGACCGTCTTGTCCCGCGCGGGCAGGCCGCTGAAGGTCACGACGCCGGGTTCACCGGCGAGCATCGTCCGCTCCCCGGTGGTCATGTCGATGGACAGGACGTCACCGCCGTCGACCACGCCGGCGGCGGTCGGGACGCCGTCGACGAGCAGCTCGTACACGCCGCGGGGCCGGGCGGGGGCGCCGACGTAGGCGATGCGCGTCGGGCGGGTCTCGAGCTCGACGACGGTCGCCGTGGTCCGCAGGACCAGCCGGACGCCGGACGGTTGGGCCTCGGCCATGAGCAGCTGCGGGTCGGGCAGCTGGTGCCGGGCCCAGGCGGGGAGCCGGTGCGGCTGGACGCCCCGGGGAGTGTGCTCGAGCTCGATCGCGCCGCGGACCAGGTCGCTGGTGAGCGGGATGGTGTGGAGGGTGTCAGTCATGGGGGAAGTGCTCTCTCTGGGCGTGCTGGGGTGCTGGCCGTGCTGGGTGGTCAGGCGTGGGCTGTGGTGGCGTCATCCGGTGCGCTCGCGGGCCAGTTCCGCAGGGCGGTGTCCAGGGCCTGGGTCATCCGGGCCCACGACGTCTCGGGGTTGGGGTCGGAGTGGTCGAAGCTGCCGTTGGCCTGCAACCGGATGAAGCCGTTGACGGTGGATCCGACCAGGCGTACCGCGTGCGTCTGCTCCTGGGCGGGCAGACCATAGCCGACCATGATGCCCACCATGAGCGCCGAGACCTTGGCCCCGGCGGGGCCGGCCGCGGGGGTGGTGATGCGGACCTGCGTGGCGTGCCACCGCCCGGGGTGGTCCTGGGCGTAGGAGCGCATGACCGCTACGAGCGCGTCGAGCGCATCGCGGCCCGAGCGCCCGGCGAGGGCGATCGACAGCCGGTCGCCCAGCTCGGTGAGGGCGAGCACGCTCACGCGGCCGCGTAGATCATCTGATCCACGCAGGTGGGAGTAGAGGCTGGCGGGCTTCACCCCGACGCGACGGGCCACCTCGGACACGGTGACCTGCTCGAAGCCGACCTCGTCGGCGAGCTGGGCCGCGGAGAGGGTCAGCGACTCGGGGGTGAGACCTGCTCGCGCTGCCATCTGCACTCCAAACTATAGGCATGAGGTTATTGCCTACACATCATAGGCACACGGCTGGACGTGCGTCTCTCCCGGCGGTTCGTCGAGCCGTCCGGGCTGGTCCCGGCGACACTGGTCGTCATGACTGACCCCCGTTCCCCAGGCCACCTCATACGACCGGGCACAGTCGCCGACATCGGCGCCTGCCTGGCGTTATGGGTCCGGGCGTGCACCGTCCGCGACGGCCAGGCTGTCTCCGGGGTCGCCGAGCGTGCGCGGCCCAAGCTCGACCGCCCTGAGTCATGGGTCGTCGCGACAAGCCTGCAGGGAGTGCTCACCGGCTTCGCCGTCGCGACGGCGCCCGGCAGCGGCATCGCGACGGATCCGGTGGACGCCGCGGTGGTGGGGCTGCTCGCCGTCTCACCGAGCGCCCAGGGCGATGGGCTGGGCGGCCGGCTCCTGGCGGCGATGACGGACGATCTTGCCAGTCGGGGCCAGGTGCGCGCGGTGCTGCACGTCCTCGTCGACAACCACCGAGCCGTCCGGCTCTACGAGAGCCAGGGGTGGGTGCCGTGGGGGGAGGTGTTCCCGCACACGCTGCTCGGGCGCCCGGTGCAGTCGTACACCCTCGACCTCGCGCGAGCGTGATGAGGTGCCAACCCGCCGATGATCGGCGCGGAGGGCGTCAGGGCTGCGCGGGCTCGCCGGTCGCGCGGCGGTAGCGCTCGTAGACGATCCCCGAGCCGAAGGTCGTCGTCTCGCGGAGGACGAGAGGGACGTCGTCGGTGACCGGGGGCAGGTGCGGCGTGCCCCCGCCGACGATCACCGGGTTGCGGAACATCTGCAGCTCGTCGACGAGGCCGAGCTCGATCGCCTGCGCGGCCAGGGTGGCACCACCGATCGAGACGTCTTTGCTGGTCGCATCGAGCGCGGCCGCCACCTCCTGCTCGACCGACCCGGTGGCGAGCCGGGCGTTGCCCTCGACGCTGGTCAGCGTGCGGCTGAAGACGACCTTGGGGAGCGCGCACCAGATGTCAGCGAAGGCAGTCTGGATCTCGTTCGAGCGCATCGACGGATCCGTCTCCCAGGGGAGCATCGTCTCGTACAGCCGACGACCGCACAGGTACGTGCCGAGGGCGCCCACCAGGGCGTTGTGGAGCAGGAACTGTTCCTCGTCCGGGGCGGTCCACGCGAACCCGCCCTCGCGGTCGTTGATGAACCCGTCCACCGAGACACCCATCGAGTAGACCAGCATGGCAACCTCCATGTCTGCGCGGCAGAGCGACGACCGTCATGAGCGGTGAGCCCATGAGTTCCAGCGTATGCCGCTCGCGCCGCCCTCGCGGGCTAGATCTGGCCGGTCAGCTGCTGCACGACGAGCGTGACGCCGATGACCGTCATGGCCACCCCGGACGCCCGGGTCACGAGCTTCGCGGCAGTGGGGCGGGTGCGCAGCACTCTCCGGGCGCCGGTGCCCACGGCGAGGTAGACCACCGTGCAGGTGGCCAGGTGCACTGCCCCGAGCGTGAGGATCTGGATCCCCAGCGGCCAGTGCGAGGTGGAGTCGGTGAACTGGGGGAGCAGCACGAGGATGAGCAGGAACACCTTGGGGTTGAGGCCGCTGACCCCGGTCCCGGTGAGCAGTCGGCGGGCCCAGGACTCGGTGGGGAGCTCTTCTCCCGCCTGCGGGAGCCCCGGTCGCAGCAGGGTGAGGACACCCAGCCAGACGAGGTACGCAGCGCCGACGAGGGTGAGGACGGTCAGCGCCATGGGGAACCGGGCGACGAGCGCGGCGACCCCGGCTGCCACGATCACCACGTGCAGCGCGTGACCGCCGACCATCCCGGCCACGGCGGGGACGACAGTGCGGTGACGCAGCCCGGCGGAGATCGCGTAGGCCCAGTCCGCCCCGGGGGTCAGGGACAGCAGCACAGACACCGCCCAGAACCCCGTGATGCTCGCGGCGGCCATGCCCGCACCTCCTGTGACGACGAGGCGCGAGGCGTTCTCGAGCCGGGGTCGACAGTAGGCGGGATCAGCCCAAAAGTGCTTCCACGTTCTTGCCCACAACGGGCCTCGTGAGCAAAGATTGCGAGCATGGACGACGTTGACAGAGAGATTCTTGCGCAGGTGCAGCAGGACGGCCGTCTCACGGTCACCGAGCTCGCCTCTCGGGTGGGGCTGAGCGTGGCGCCCTGCCACCGGCGGCTGCGTGCGCTGGAGCGGTCCGGGGCGATCCTCGGCTACCGCGCCTACCTCGATGCCACAGCCCTGGGGCTCACCTTCGACGCCTTGGTGTTCGTCACCATGCGAGCCTCTGACCGGGACACCCTCGACGCCTTCGAGCGTGAGGTCGCCCTCGTCCCGCAGGTCCTGGAGGCGCAGCGCCTCTTCGGCGACCCCGACTTCCTGCTGCGCGTGACCACCCGAGACCTGCCGGCCTTCCAGACGCTCTACGACGACCGTCTTGCGACCCTCCCAGGGGTCCAGCGGCTCAGCTCGACCCTCGTCATGAAGACCATCGTGGAGAACCGGCCGCTGCCGCTGTGACCGTGCGGTGCGCAGCCGGGCACGGCGCACCAGCCGGTGGGCTCATACGCCGAGCGGCCTGTGCCACGCCTGCTCCACCTGCAGCTGGCCGGTCTGGGTGAACAGCTGGACCTGGTGGGTGCTCGCGAGGGTCTGGGCCAGCTCGTCGCGGCTCGCTGCGGCGAAGCCGAGGCGCTGCCAGAACGGGCCGGAGCGACGGGAGAACAACCACGCCGACTGCGCGCCGTCGTCGGCCGCCTGGCGGAGGGTGAACCGCGCCAGACGCGTCCCGAGGCCCAAGGACCGGTGCGCGGGGGACACGGCCACGCTGCGTAGCAGCGCGTGATGGGTGTCGTTGCTCAACTCGTAGCCCGTGCTGGCGATGATGGCTCCGTGCTCGTCGCGGGTGACCCACAGGTCCACGGTGCTGAGATCCAGCCCGCTGACCGTGAGGTCGGCCGCCCGCAGGAACCGCCGAAGCGCATCGACGTCGCCTGGTCCCACCCGTTCCATCTTCACGTCCCTACCGTAGGCACTCGCGGACGCCGTTGGCTGGGACGTCCGGACCTGATCAGCCGGCACGGGGCATGCCTGCCACCTGTGGTGACGACCCACCGACGGTTCTAGGGTGAAGATCACCGTCCGCACTGGGTGGGCGCTCGTGAGAGAAGGAATCCGGTGCTCGTCTCAACAATGAACGACGTCCCAGGACGCACGGTCCAGCAGGTCATCGGCGAGGTGACCGGCCTGACGGTCCGCTCGCGCAATGTCGGCGCCCAGCTCGGTGCAGGGCTCAAGTCGATCGTCGGCGGTGAGCTCAAGGGGCTGACCAAGCAGCTGCAGCAGAGCCGCGACGAAGCCGTCTCCCGCATGGTCGACGCCGCGTCGGCGATGGGCGCGAACGCCATCCTGGCCATGCGCTACGACAGCGACGAGGTGGGCAACGGGTACCAGGAGATCGTCGCGTACGGGACGGCGGTCGTGCTCGCCTGACGTCCCAGGTCAGGCGGGCACGGACACGGCGCCCGTGCGCTGACGCGTGGGCAGGACCCGGGCGCAGGCGATCACCAGCACACCGGCGACCGGCACGATGAGCAGCCCCACCCGCAGGCTGGTGACGTCCGCGATGGCCCCGACCAGCGGCGGTGCGACGAGGAAGCCCACGCGCAGCAGCCACCCGACGATGGTCAGCCCGGTGCCCGGCGCCAGGCCGGGGATCTCGTCGGCGCTGTGCATCGTGGCCGGGATGAGAGTGGCCACGCCGAGCCCTGCCAGACCGAAGCCGGCGATGGTCCCGGCCACCGTGGGGACGGCCAGGGCCAGTCCCATCGCGACGAACACCAGGGTGCCGCCCGCTCGCGCCACCGCCCAGCATCGAGGCACGGCGCGAGGCACCGGGGGGGTGTGAACGTTCACGGCCGCCCCACGCTAGCAGTCCTAGGGCAGCACGATCTGGAAGTCCGGGTCTGGGGAGTCAAGCAGGCTGAGCAGCGTGAGCCACACCCCGCCGTCCCCGTCGACCGTCAGCTCACCGGAGTCCACCCGGTCCTCGAACCGCTCGGGGATGATCAGGCACTCGAGGAAGACGCCCTTGGTCGAGGTGAGCGTCACGTTGGCCGGACCGGCCGCCACACCGGACCCCTCGTCGTCGATCACCTGGTGGACGAGGACGCCGTTGGTCAGGCGCGCGGCGTGACGCACGCCGTCGACCACCCAGTCCACCGCGATGCGCAGGCCCCAGGCCTGCGGCCCGTCCACCCGGATGGCGAGGGAGTCCAGCGCCTGCTCGATGGACAGGGCCGCGAGGAGGTCAGGGGAGCCCGGCTGGGTCGGGGTGCCGAAGCTGCCCTCGCGCAGCTCGGCCGCGCCGGAGAGGAAGAAGTTGCGCCACGTGCCGTTCTCGCTGCCGTACCCGAGCTGGGTGAACGCCCGGGCCTGCAGCTCACGGGCGCCTGCGTGGTCAGGCTCGGCGAACAGGACGTGGTTGAGCACCGTCACCACCCAGCGCAGGTCACCGGCGTCGAAGGAGGCCTGTGCCTTGCCGACCGTCGCGTCGGCACCGCCCATGAAGTCCACGTAGCGCCTGGCCTCCTCGACCGGGGGGTGCTCCCACAGGTGCGCGGGGTTGCCGTCGAACCAGCCCATGTACATCTGGTAGATCGCCTTGACGTTGTGGCTGACGCTCCCGTAGTAGCCGTGCGTGTGCCACACCTCCTCCAACGCGGGTGGCAGCACCATGGCCTCGGCGATCTCCCTGCCGGTCATGCCCTGGTTGAGCATCCGCAGGGTCTGGTCGTGGAGGTAGGCGTAGAGGTCGCGCTGCTGGGAGAGGAACTCCACCAGCTCGGTCCGTCCCCACGTGGGCCAGTGGTGGGAGGCGAAGAGGACGTCGGCCTGGTGGGCGAAGAGACTGATCGACTCCGTGAGGTACTGCGCCCACACGTGCGGGTCGCGGACCAGCGCGCCGCGCAGCGTCAGGGTGTTGTGCAGGGTGTGCGTGGCGTTCTCGGCCATGCACAGCGCGGCGTGGTCGGGGAAGAAGAAGTTCATCTCGCTCGGCGCCTCGGTGCCCGGCGTGAGCTGGAAGACGATCGGGATGCCGTCGACCACCTCGCGCTGGCCGGTGGCAGTGATCGTCCGGGTCGGCTGGATGAGCGAGGGGGTGCCGATGCTCGTCGTCTGGCCCAGCCCCGCCCCGACCTGCCCGGCCGGTCCCTTGGGCAGCGCGGCCCCGTACATGTACCCGGCGCGGCGGCCCATCGCGGTCCCGGCATAGACGTTCTCGGAGATCGCGTGCTCGAGGAATCCCGGCGGGGCGAAGACCGGGCAGTCCCCGGAGTCGACCGCGGCCTGCGTGGTCACGCCCTTGACGCCACCGAAGTGATCGATGTGGGAGTGGGAGTAGATGACGGCGGTGACCGGCCGGTCACCGCGCACGCTACGGAACAGCGCCAGGGCTGCCGCGGCGGTCTCCACGGTGATGAGCGGGTCGATGACGATCACACCGCGGTCGCCCTCGACGAAGGTGACGTTCGACAGGTCCAGCCCGCGCACCTGGTAGATGCCGGGGACCACCTCGAAGAGACCGGACCGGGCCGTGAGCCGGCTCTGGCGCCACAGGCTCGGGTGGACCGTCCCGGGGTTCTCCTCGTCGAGGAAGGCGTATCCGGCGGCGTCCCACGCCGGGGACCCGTCCGGACCGGCGATCACCGGGTCGGCGAGCTCAGCGAGGAGGCCGCGGCCGGCCGCCTCCTCATCCCGGGTGTCCGTGGGGAGGCGGGTGGCGGCCTCCCGGAGCGCTTCGGCGATGAAGGGGGTGACGTCGTCGGACATGGGGGCTCCCGTGGGCCGCGTGCCGGAAAGACTCGTGAGGGAGCCGTTTTCCTACGCTATACCGGGGTTTGCGCCCCCGCACCCGGCCCTGAGTCCGCCCCGGGGCCACCCGACCGGCGTGCCGCCGACGCCAGGACCTCCGGCCCGGTGACCAGCGCCCGCCGCCACGGAGCGACCCCGTCCATCTCGATCTGCAGGGAGAAGCTCAGCACCGTGCGGATGAGCACGATGAGCGCGAGGATCAGCGCCTCGTTCAGGGACGGCGTCGAGGTGATCGTGCGAACCAGGTCGGCAGCGACCAGCACCTCCAGCCCGAGCAGGATCACACCGCCGAACATCGTGCGCAGCGTGGTGAAGGCCAGCGCGCCGTCCCCGGTCCGCGCCCACCGCCGCGCTGCGAGGACGAGGCTCACGAGGAAGCCGATGACCATCACGGCGACTCCCACGACCTCGAAGGCCTCGGTGGTGACCTCGAAGAACCTCGTGCTCATCGCGCTCCTCCGGGGACGAGATGTGGCTGGCGGCCGCTGTGCGCGACCGGTGAGAGCGGGACGTCTGCTCTGACCCTAGCCGCGGGTCACCCGCCCGTCGCCCGGGCCGGGGCCGGGAGCTGATCAGCCCGTGATTGGATGGTCGTATGGCGCCTGCATCCCAGTACATCGACGACTTCGCCCGCTTCATCACCGACAGCCCGTCCTCCTACCACGCGGCCGCGGCCGCGGCGGAGCTCCTCGAGGAGGCCGGCTTCAGCCGCCTGGACGAGGCCGCAGAGTGGGCCTCGACCGCCGGACGGCGCTACCTCCTGCGCGACGGCGCGATCGTCGCCTGGGTGCAACCCACCGCCGCCGGCCCGACGACGCCCTTCCGCGTCCTCGGTGCCCACACCGACTCCCCGGGCTTCAAGCTCAAGCCGCGCCCCACGATCGGCGCGCACGGCTGGCTGCAGGCCGGCGTCGAGGTCTACGGCGGTCCGCTGCTCAACTCCTGGCTAGACCGTGAGCTCGAGCTCGCCGGGCGCCTGGTGACCCTGGACGGACGCGAGCACCTCGTGCGCACGGGGCCGTTCCTGCGGATCCCGCAGCTGGCCATCCACCTCGACCGGGACGCCAACGCCGGCCTCACCCTCGACCGCCAACGCCACACCACGCCCGTCTTCGGAGTCGGGGACCGGTCCCAGGCGGACGTCGTCGGGCACCTGGCTGCGCTCGCGGGGCTGCGCGGGGAGGAGGTCGCCGGCTACGACGTGATCACCGCGGACACCGCCGCGCCCACCCGCTTCGGGATCGACGGCGAGCTCTTCGCGGCGGGCCGGATGGACAACCTCACCTCGGTCTTCGCCGGCGTGACGGCGCTGATCGAGGTCGCCTCGAGCGGCTCCGCCGCAGACACGGAGCACATCAGCGTGCTGGCGGCCTTCGACCACGAGGAGCTCGGCTCCGAGACCCGGTCCGGGGCCAGCGGTCCGCTGCTCGACGACGTCCTCACCCGGATCGGTGCGACCCTCGGGGCCAGCACCTCGCAGCGGCTGCAGGCCTATGCCAGCTCCTGGTGCCTGTCCGCGGACGCCGGGCACAGCGTGCACCCCAACTACCCGGAGAAGCACGACGGCGCCAACCAGCCCGTCGCCGGGGGAGGGCCGCTGCTCAAGATCAACGCGAACCAGCGCTACGCGACCGACGCCCACGGGGCCGCGCTGTGGGCGCGGACCTGCGCCGCGGCCGGCGTGGAGTACCAGGAGTTCGTCTCCAACAACACGGTGCCGTGCGGGTCGACCATCGGTCCGCTCACCGCGACCCGGCTGGGGATCCGCACGGTCGACGTCGGCGTGCCGCTGCTGTCCATGCACTCCGCGCGCGAGCTCGCCCACACCGGGGACCTCGTCGCCCTCGAGCGCGCCGTCGCAGCCTTCTTCGCCGGCTAGCCGCGGGTCCTGGGGGCCGGGAGCGTCCTGACGGGACGGGCAGAGACCGTAGGCTCGACCGTGGCGAGCACGCCGACCGAGCAACCCCAGGAGCGCAGCAGGTGAGCAGCACGATCGTCTCGATCCAGAGCCAGGTGATCGCCGGGCACGTGGGCAACGCGGCGGCCGTGCCGCAGATGCGCGCCGCCGGGTTCACCGTGGCCGCCGTGCCGACGGTCTTGTTCTCCAACCACCCTGGTCACGGCCGTTTCCGCGGCCGGGCGACCGACCCCGAGCTCGTGGCCGAGCTGCTGCACGGCATCGAGGACCACGGCGTCCTGGCGGACACCGTGTGCATCGTCAGCGGGTACCTGGGCTCCGAGCAGACCGGTCAGGCGGTCGCCGCCTTCGTCGACCGGGCGCTCGCGGCACACCCGGACATCACCTACGTGTGCGACCCCGTCATGGGGGACACCGGCTCCGGCGTCTTCGTCGCCCCCGGCGTGGTCGACGTGCTGCGCCGCGAGCTGGTCGCCCGCGCGCACGTCCTGACCCCCAACCAGTTCGAGGCCGGGATCCTGGGCCAGGACCGTGTCCCCGGTGCAGACACCTCGACCCTGGAGGGGCTGCGCGCCGTCGCGGACGCGCTGCTGGGGGACCGTCAGCACGGCGTCGTGGTCACCGGCTGCGTCCTGCCCGACTCAGCTGCCGGCACCATCGAGACGCTCGTCTTCGAGGCGGACTCGGTGACCCGGCTCGTCTCGGTCAAGGAGGACGACGCCCCCAACGGGACCGGCGACATGTTCAACGGTGCCCTCACCGCCGGTCTCGCCTCCGGGCTGACCCTCGTCGAGTCGGCCCGCGCCGCGGCCGACGCCGTCACCCGGGCGCTGCGCTACACCGCGGCCCGCGGGTCGCGGGACCTGCTGCTGCCGCCGGAGACCGCGACCGCCTGAGCCGCGTGGGCGCGGTGCGCTCACTCCAGGTGCCCGACGACGACCGTCGCGTCGAGGGCGGCCGACCGCACGACCTGGGCCGCCAACCCGGCGACGGTCATCAGGGTGCGGGTCTGCTCTGCCTGCTCCCGGCTGGTCTCGATGAGCAGGTGACCACCAGGAACCAGCCAGCGCCGGGCGGACGCGACGACCCGGCGTTGCACGTCCAGCCCGTCCGGGCCGCCGTCCAGCGCGATGCGCGGCTCGTGCGTGCGGGCCTCGAGGGGCATGAGCGCGATGGCGTCGGTGGGCACGTACGGCGCGTTCACTGCCAGGACCGCCACCGCGCCGCGCAGTGCGGACGGGAGGGCGTCGTACAGGTCGCCGTGGTGCACACGAGCGGTAGGCCCGGCGTTCTCGCTGGCGCAGGCCACCGCCGCGGCGTCGACGTCGCTCAGGTGCAGGCGGACCCCGGCCACGGCGGCCGCGACCGCGACGCCCACCGCGCCGCTGCCGCAGCACAGGTCCACGACCACGTCGCCCGGGCGTGCCCGCCGGGCCGCCTCGCGGACCAGCAGCTCGGTGCGACGGCGCGGGACGAACACACCCGGCGCGACGACGACCCGCCGCCCGCAGAACTCCGCCCAGCCGAGGAGGTGCTCCAGCGGGATGCCCGCGCTGCGCGCGGCGACCAGGCGGTCCAGGTCGCGGGCAGACCGCGCAGCCTCCACCAGGAGCCGGGCCTCGTCCTCGGCGAAGACGCACCCCGCAGCGCGCAAGGCCGTGGTCACCGCGGGCAGAGCCTGCGGTCCGGGAGCGGAGAAGCCGCTGGTGGGACCGGGTGAATGTGCCATCGTCCGCTCTCGTGAAGCGTCGGTCCCGCCGGACCCGGGGGGCCTGTGGCGGTATGGGACGGTCAACCAATTGGGTGTACCGGTGGGTTCTGACGCGCCCATGATGGAATCACCCAGAACGTGCGAACAACCACCGCATCGTTACCGTACAGTCGTCGCCATGGACCGGACACCCGCACCTGTCGCGCGACGACGCGCTGCCGATGAATTGTTCCAGCGTGCCATCGTGGCCTTTGCTGACGGGGACCACCGCCAGGCGGAACATGACTGGTCGCTGGCCTGCCAGGAGTTCGCCGAGATGGGCCTCGAGGACCGGGTGATCGACTGCACCGTCAAGCTCGGTCTGGTCTACCGCGCGGTCCACCGCTTCGACGAGGCTGAGGCCGCATACACCCGGGCTCTCGCCTACTACTCCGCCCACGGGATGCACCGGCTCGTGGCGAACTGCACCGCGAACCTGGGCAACGTCTTCCAGTCCACCCGGCGCTTCG
The DNA here is from genome assembly GCF_001552735.1 of Sanguibacter suarezii NBRC 16159. GTDB lineage: Bacteria > Actinomycetota > Actinomycetes > Actinomycetales > Cellulomonadaceae > Sanguibacter > Sanguibacter suarezii. Next base: position 69,907 of record NZ_BCRT01000004.1, on the reverse strand, counting down.
ACGAGGCCGAGGCCGCCTTCACCCAGGCGCGGGCCTACTTCGCCGCCCACGACCTTCACCACGAGGCAGCGACCTGCGCCGTCAACCTCGGTGACCTCTTCTGGGACGCCGAGCGCGGAGAGGAGGCCCAGGCTGCCTACACCGCTGCCCTGGAGTACTACCGGGCGCACAACCTGCACCGTCAGGTCGCCGACTGCCAGATGAACCTCGGCCTGGTGCTGTGGGGCACTTCCCAGCTCGCCGAGGCGGAGGTGGCCTACTCCCGGGCCCGCGACTTCTACCGCGCGCAGAACCTGCAGCGCGAGGTGGCCAGCGCGACGGTGAGCCTCGGCGGCATCTATGCGACGTCGGAGCGCTACACCCTGGCCGAAGAGGCCTACATGTCCGCGATCGAGTACTACGAGGCGCACGACGTGCGTCAGCGCGTCGCCGACTGCGCCGTGGGACTGGCGCTGGTCTACCGCGAGACCGGCCGCCTCGCCGAGGCGGAGTCCGCCTACGGCGCCGCCCGGGACCTGTACTCCGAGCTGGAGCTGCCCCGCCAGGTCGCCGACTGCCTCGTCGCCCTCGCTGACATCTACGCCGAGGTCGGTCGCATCGAGGCGGCCGACTCCGCCTACACCCAGGCGCGCACCAACTACGCCTCGACCTCCCGCCCGGTCCAGCAGTGACCTGCCGTGCGGCGATAATCGAGGCATGACCACTGACGTGCTGCTCCGCCAACGCATTGCCCGGGTGTACTGGCGACTGAGCCGGTGGACGGTGGTCTCCGAGCCGCTCCCGCGCGACGGCGCGGGCATCCTCGTCGCGGCCCCGCACACCTCCAACTGGGACTTTGTGCACATGCTCGCGATCTCCGCCGAGGCGGGGATCTCGGTGAAGTACCTGGGCAAGAAGACACTGTTCACGCCACCCTTCGGCTGGCTCATGCGCGCACTGGGTGGCATCCCGGTGGACCGTTCGGCGCCGCAGGGCCTGGTGGAGGACCTCACCTCACGGGTCCGCGCCGGGGAGCGGTTCTACCTCGTGGTCACCCCCGAGGGCACCCGCAGCGCGGGCACCTACTGGAAGTCCGGCTTCTACCGGATCGCCATGGACACCGGCCTGCCCCTCACCCTGGGCTTCGTGGACCGCACCACCATGACCGCGGGCCTGGGGCCCACCTTCACCCCGACCGGAGACGTGCACGCGGACATGGACGTCATCCGGGCGTTCTACGCGGACAAGGCCGGGCACGACCCGGCGCGCCGCACCGAGCCACGGCTGCGCGAGGAAGACGCCGGCTGACCCGCGTCGCGGTCAGCCGTCCGCCAGGGAGGGCTGGTGACCGGGGGAGCCCGGGGTCTGTGGCGCGACCTCCGGCTCCTGCGCGGGAGCCGACTCCGCCAACCGGCGCAGCGCGGCGACCAGATCCGCGGCGCGCAGGCCGCCCACCGGGCGGCCGTCGTCGGTCACCGTGATGGCATCCATCCCGGAGGTGGCGAGGGCGGCGAAGGCCTCGTCGTAGGTCGCGCCGAGCGGCACCGAGCGTTCAGTCCGTGCGCCGAGGTCGGTCGACGCCACGAGGTCGGCCGCGCTCACCCGGCCCAGGCCGAGCAGCCTGACGCTGCGCCCGGCGCCGATGAACTGCTCCACCGCGGCGCTGGCCGGCCTGGTCAGCAGGGTCACCGGGTCGTCGATCTGCTGGACGACGCCGCCGCGACCGAGCACCACGACGCGGTCACCGAGCCGCACCGCCTCGTCGATGTCATGGGTGACGAACATGACGGTGGTGCCCAGGTCCTGCTGGATCCGTCGGAACTCCACCTGCAGGCGCCGCCGGCCCTCGGGGTCCACCGCGCCGAAGGGCTCGTCCATGAGCAGCACCGGCGGGTCGACCGCCAGAGCGCGGGCCACGCCCACGCGCTGACGCTCGCCGCCGGAGAGCTCATGGGGGTAACGGCGCCCGTGCACGTCCGGGTCCAGGCCCACCACCTCGAGCAGCTCAGAGACGCGCTGGCGGGTGCGCGTCCGGTCCCAGCCGAGCAGCCCGGGCACCGTCGCGACGTTCTGAGCCACGGTGCGGTGAGGGAACAGGCCGACGTCCTGGATGACGTAGCCGATACGCCGGCGCAGCCGGACCGGGTCGCTGGTCGCCACGTCCTCGCCCTCCAGCAGCACCCGGCCAGAGGTCGGTTCGACGAGACGGTTGACCATCCGCAGGGTCGTGGACTTCCCGCAGCCGGAAGGGCCGACCAGTGCCAGCAGCTCGTGGGGCAGCACGTCGAGATCGAGGTTCCCCACCGCCGTCGCGCCGCTCGGGAAGGTCTTGCTCACGCCCTCGAAGCGGATGAGGGGTTCGGCAGAAGTCATGGGTCGACCCTACTGTCGAGCGATGCCAGGTGCGCAGGGGTACTCTCGCACAGATGAATCCCGAGGCCGCCGCCAATCCCTGGCTCTCCTGGTCATACGTGCAGAACAACGCGCCGGAGATCCTCAGCTACCTCGGTCAGCACGCGGGGCTCACCCTCCAGGCGGTCCTGATCGCCGTCGTCGTCGCCATCCCGCTCGCCGCCCTCGCGCACGCGTGGCCGCGCCTGTCCGGACCGATCCTGGGTGCCACCGGTGTGCTCTACACGATCCCGTCGCTGGCGCTCTTCGCTGTGGTGTATCCCTTCCTGCGCGACCGCCGGGCGACCGTGCTGCTCGGGCTGGTGCTCTACGCGCTGCTGCTGCTCGTGCGCAACACCCTCGTCGGGCTGTCCACGGTGGACCCCTCCGTGCGCGACGCCGCCCGTGGCCTCGGGTACGGGCGGTGGCGGTTGCTGTTCCGCGTCGAGCTGCCCAACGCCCTGCCGAGCGTCATGACCGGGCTGCGCCTGGCCGCCGTGAGCACGGTGGCTCTTGTCACGGTCGGGGTGGTCATCGGCTACGGCGGGCTGGGGCAGCTGATGTTCCGGGGCTTCGCCAGCGGGTACCGCGCCCAGATCATGACCGCGACGCTGCTGTGCCTGGCCCTCGCCCTGGTCATCGACCTGCTGCTGTACCTGCTGGGCAGGGTCCTGACGCCGTGGGCCCGATCGGCGGGTGCGCCGTGAACGAGATCCAGGCAGCGATCACCTGGCTCAACGACCCCCTCAACTGGACCGGGCCGGGCGGGATCACCGACCTCACCATCGAGCACCTGGTCATGACGGTCCTGGCGGTCCTGCTCGCGGCGGTCGTGGCGCTCCCGGTCGGCGTGGTGCTCGGCCACGTCCCGGGGGCCGACCGGGCGGCGCGGGTCACGGTGGTGCTGACCAACGTCAGCCGCGCCCTGCCGACGCTGGCCCTCCTGACGATCTTCGCCTCGACTGCCATCGGGTTCGGCAACCGGCCCACGGTCCTGGCGGCGGCGATCTTCGCGCTGCCGGTGATCCTGGCGAACACCTACGCCGGTGTGCACGGGGTGGACGCCGGGGTCCGTGACGCCGCTCGCGGGATGGGTCTGTCCGGGGGGCGGGTGCTGGGCCAGGTGACGCTGCCGCTCGCGCTGCCGCTCATCGCCGCGGGGCTGCGGACCGCGACCGTCCAGGTCATCGCGACGATCCCGCTGGCCGCCCTGGTGGGTGGCGGCGGCCTGGGGGTCATCATCGTCCAGGGCTTCGGCACCCAGCGCTACGGGCAGGTGCTCGCCGGGGGCGTGCTCGTGGCCGCGCTCTGCCTCGTGGTCGAGGCGCTCCTGGCGGTCGTCCAGCGGCTGGCGACCCCAGCACCCGTGCGCGCGCTGCAGCGCGTCTAGGCGGAGCAGTCCCCGGCGCTGCAGATGTCGGCGCCCCGACGTAGTGTGCTTAGTTGTCGCTGGTCTGCCAGGCCGCCGCCGAACCGACTGACCCCGAGGAGCACACATGCAGCTACGGACCTCCACCCGCTCCCGGGTGGCACTCGCGTCGGGAGTCCTCCTGCTCGTGGCAGCCTGCGGGTCGCCCGGGTCGTCGGGCGGCGCCTCGACCTCCGCGACCAGCACCAGCAGCAGCGCCGCCGGCGCCCTGGAGACCTGCGAAGCCGTCCCAGGGGACTCCTTCGTGGCCCTGGTCGACGACCAGAACCTGCAGAACCCGGACAACGTCATCCCCGCCCTCAACGCCGAGGCCGCAGCCGCAGACCCCGACCTCGTCGCGGTGCTCGACACGGTCTCCGCCGTCCTCGACACCCCGGCGCTGATCGAGCTCAACAAGGCCGTCAGCGTCGACCGTCAGGCCCCGGCGCAGGCCGCAGCGGACTTCGTGGCGGCTCAGGGGCTGGACTCCCCGGAGGCGGTGGGCGAGGGGCGCTCGGTGGTCGTGGGAGCACCGAACTTCGACGAGGGCCAGGTGCTGGCCAACCTCTACGCGACCGTCCTGACCTCCGCGGGTTACTCGGTGACCGTCCAGGACATCGGCAACCGCGAGCTCTACCTGACCGACCTGGAGTCCGGCGCGCTGACCGTCGTCCCGGAGTACGTCAGTACGCTCACCGAGTTCCTCAACACGTCCGTCAACGGCGACGGCGCCACACCGGTCGCCTCGAGCGACCTCGATGCGACCCTCGGCGAGCTCACCACCCTCGGGGAGGGCGTCGGGCTGACCTTCGCCACACCGGCTGACGCGCAGGACCAGAACGCCTACGCCGTCACGTCCGGCTTCGCCGAGGAGCACGACGTCGCCACCATCTCCGAGCTGGCCGAGGCCTGCGGCGGGATCATCCTGGGCGGACCGCCCGAGTGCCCGGAGCGGCCGTTCTGCCAGATCGGGCTGGAAGACACCTACGGGCTGGACATCGCCAGCTTCGTCTCCCTGGACGCCGGCGGGAACCTCACCAAGCAGGCGCTCTCGCAGGGCGCGATCACCCTGGGCATGGTGCTCTCGAGCGACCCGGCGCTCGCCGGCTGACCGCGCTCAGAAGCCGTACGCCGCGCGCACCTCGTCGAGGTGGGCGTACGGCTCGGCGTCGTAGCGCAGGAACAGCTCGCCCCCGAGCTGGTAGATCGCCAGCGCGGTCATCTCCGCGTCGCAGCGGATGACCGTGTCGTCCACGAGGACCACCGAGACGGTGTCAGCGGCCGGGAACCAGAAGACCACCCGTCGCAACGACCTGGCGTGGCGCAGCCCCAGCACGAAGCCGGGCTCCTTGTCCGGGGAGACCAGCGGGCGCCGGCCCGCGTCGAGCGGCACCCGGTCCAGGGACCCGCGGCGCAGGTCGTCCAGCTCCCACAGGACGTCGCACCCGGTGGGGTCACCGTCGATGACCACCCGCAGGGAACCGACGGCGGACTGCAGCCGGGTCAGCGCGAGCATCGGGTGCGCGGCGTCCAGGTGACCGGCGGTCTGGACCCGGGCGACCCCGTAGGCGGCTGCCGCGTCCCGCGAGGCGCGCTCGGTGGCGGCCGCGGTCGGGGTCAGGCTCAGCGGCGTGGACGCCGGGACGCTGGTGGACGCCGGACGGCGCGGGGGGCGGCGCCGCAAGAAACCGTCGACGACCGTGCCGCGCCCGTCCGGGGTGGGGGACAGGCCGTGGCTCACAAGGTGAACCCGAAGTACTTCGCGACGTCGCGCACGCCGCCGGCGTAGCCCTGCCCCACGGCACGGAACTTCCACTCGTTGCCGCGGCGGTACAGCTCGGCGGCCACGACAGCGCTGGTGGGCCCGAGATCCTTGGTCTCGATCTCGTAGCGCAGCGCCTCGGCTCCGCTGCGGTCCAGGACGCGCACCACGGCGTCGCGCACGCCGTCGAAGGTTCCCGGGTTGCGCAGGTCCGGGTTGACGTAGAGGACGAAGGCGATGCTCATGACGTTGGACGGGATCTTCGCCAGGGACACGTCGATCTGCTCCTGGTCACCTCCCGGCAGCGAGCCGTCCGGCTCGTAGACGACCTCCTCGTCCGGGCTGAGCATCTGGTTGAAGAAGACCACGTGCTCACCAGAGACGGCCTTGCCGTCCTGGCCGCAGACGATGGCGCAGGCGACCACCTCGGTGGCCGGTCCGTTGCTCTGGACCACGGTCCAGGAGAAGCCGACAGTGACCTGGGAGACCGCCGGGAGGAGGTTGGTGACCGAGGCGTTCGCACCTCGGACGAGTGTGACTGGAGACATGTGTGCTTCGCTCACCCAAACTTCTCGCGGAGAAAACGGCCGTTGATCTCAAGCTGTGCGCTGTCGTGAGCGTAGACCGCCTCGGCCATCGCGTGCGCCCGGTCCAGGAGCAGCTGGAGCTGCGCCACGAGCTGAGCGTCCTTGACCTCGGGCGCGGCCCGTGAGGCGAGGTAGGCGTTGACCGTGGAGGGGATGTAGTCCTTGAGCATGAACTCGATCGCGATCTGCTCCTCCACCGTGGGCGGGGCCACCACGGTGTGATCGAGCAGCTCGGTCAGGTGGTCGAGCATGGCGAAGAGCTGGATCGAGGCCTGGACGGGCAGCTGCCCGCCGCTGCGACGGGTCGATGCCACGAGCGCGCGGACCCGCTCGGTCATGTCCTCGTGGAAGGACCGCTCCGGGGCGGGCGGCGAGGGTGGGGGGACCGGGGCTGCGGGCGCCTTGAAGCGTCCGAAGAGCCAGCTCATGGTCTCCCCTCCTCGTCAGTCGCGTGCGCGGTGCGGTCAGTGGTGCCCGGTGCCCGCTGGGTCAGGGCGTGATCTCGTTGCGGGACTGCGCCCGCTCGAGGTAGGGCTGGGCCCGCTCGATCTGGCCCTGCAAGGAGGTGATCGTCGTGGCCATGGACGTGGCGGCCTCGGCGCGGAAGGTGTCGATCGCGTCCATCGTGGCGAAGACGTCCTGGAAGGCCTTCTCGAGCTTCTCGACCTCGATCGTCGAGGCGGCGGCCTGACGGTGGATGTCAGCCGACTGCGTCTTGAGCATCTCGGCGTTGGAGGCGATGAGGTCGCTCGTGGTCTTGTTCAGCGCGGTGATCTGGTCCAGCACGAGCCGCTGGTTGGTCAGCGCCTGAGCGACGATCACCGCGGTGCGCAGCGCGGAGAGGGTCGTGGTGCGAGCCCGGTCCACTCCCTTGATGAGCTCGACGTTGTTGGCCCGGACCATGTCCATCGCGAGGTAGCCCTGGGCGGAGACGGCCAGCTGGGTGAGGATGTCCTCGTGGCGCTGGCGGACGGCGAAGAGCACGTCGGAGCGCATGGCCGTGGCCTTCTCCGGCGAGGTGGCCTCGACCTCGGTGATCTTGGCCTCGACGGCGCGGTCGAGGTTGGAGAGCAGGATCGCGTACTCCGAGAGGGTCCCCATGGTGTTCCACAGGTTCACCTTCTCCTGCTCGATGCTCGCGTTGTCCTTGCGCAGCTCGTCCTGGCCGGCCTCCAGGGCGCGGGTGATCGAGTCGAGCTGGGACTGTGCGGACTTGTACTTCTCGAAGTACCGGGCGATCTTGGACCCGCCGGGGATGAAGCCGAGGATCTTGCGGGCGCCGGTGAGGTCAGCCCGGTTGGGCGTGAGCTCCTCGACCTGGAACCGCAGGTCGGTGAGGGTCTTGGCGACCCGCGCCTGGGCGTCTCCGCCGTCGCCGTTGCCCTTGGCCGCGGCCAGCGCGGAGGCCGGACGCTCGAGCATCCGGTTGGAGGCGTTGGCCGCCGCGGAGATCTCGGTGCGACCGAGGTTGGTGATCTCGGTGATCTTGGCCTGCAGCTCGGGGCTGTTGGGAGTCATGGTCGCGAGCTCGGCCGCATACGCGGTGGCGGTCGCGGTGAGCTCTTGCTTGCGGGCGTCCTCGACCGGCAGCATCCCTTCGACCTGGGTCGGCTGCACTGCGGCGACCGGGGCTGGGGCCTGGAGCACGAGGGAGGCGCTGGGGGGCGTCAGGGACACGCTGTCGGTCATCGGGCTCTCACTTCTTCACATGGTGAGTGGCGCCCCCGGGCAACGGGTATGAACGCGCTGCGTCCGGGTGGCATCGGATTCCGCTTCAATCCGCGATTGTACCGTTCTTGGTGGGACCGTGGCGGGACGTCCGGCCCGGTGGACCGGCAGCACGCCGGGTCTAGAGGCCCGCTTCTTCGAGGAGGCGCAACCACACCTCGGAGACGGTCGGGTAGGCGGGGACGGCGTGCCAGAGCCGCTCCAGGGGCACCTCGCCGACGACGGCGATCGTGGCTGCGTGGAGCAGCTCCGCGGCCTCCGGCCCGACGAAGGTGGCGCCCACGACGAGTCGGGTGTCCGTGGTGACGACGAGCTGGGCGGTCCCGGCGTAGTCGTCGGACAGCAGGGAGGCCCCGGCGACCGAGGCCATGTCGTAGCGGACCGTGCGGACGTCGAGGCCGGCGTCGCGCGCCTGTTGCGCGGTCAGCCCGACGCTGGAGACCTCGGGTCGGGTGAAGACCACCTGCGGGACGGCGCCGTGGTCGGCGGTCGCCCGGAACCTGCTCCACGGTCCGGCGGCCTGCTCGCGCGCGCGGGCGTCGGTGCCCACGGGCCCAGGCCCCTCGGCCGGCGTCGGGCCGAAGCGCGCGGCGACGACGTCGCCGGCCACCCGTCCCTCGTACTTGCCCTGGTGCGTCGTGGCGACCCGCCCGGCCACGTCCCCGACGGCGAAGAGCCACCCGGTCCCGGCTCCGCCGGGCTCGACGAGCACCTCCATCGCGTCGTCGACCGCGAGCGGCACCCGCGGGTCCAGCCCCACGTGGTCCAGGCCCACCCCGGTGGTGGCGGGACGGCGGCCGGTCGCGACCAGGACCCGTGCGACGTCGAGGGTCGAGCCGTCGCTCAGGTGCAGGCGGGTGGTGTTCGCCGAGCCGTCCGACGCCGGTGGCGCGTCGTCGCTCGCGCGGGTCACCTCGGTGCCCAGGCGGACGTCGACGCCGAGGTCGGTGAGGGACGCGGCGACCGCCTCCCCGGCGAAGGGCTCGGCCCCGGTGAGCAGCCGGTCCCCCCGGGCTACGACGGTGACGCGGCTGCCGAGGTCGGTGAAGGCGGTCGCCATCTCGACCGCGACCACCCCGCCGCCGATGATCGCCAGGGACGGGGGCACCGCGGCGACGGAGGTCGCCTCGCGGCTGGTCCACACCTCGCTGGCGTCCAGGCCGGGGACGGAGGGGATGACCGGTGTGCTGCCGGTGGCCAGGATGACCGCGTGCCGGGCGGTGAGCGTGGTGCAGGCGCCGTCCGGGTCGGTCGTCACGGACATGGTCCGCGGTCCGGTGAAGCGGGCGCGGCCGCGGACCAGCGTGATCCCGGCGCTCTCGAGCCAGCTCACCTGGCTGTCGTCGTGCCAGTGCGAGGTGAAGCTGTCACGCCGGGCGAGGACGGGCTCGGGTTCCAGGGTCCCGGCGACCATCTCCGCGACCCCGGGGACGCCGCGCGCCGCAGCCAGCACGGCCCCTGGGCGCAGCAGCGCCTTCGAGGGCATGCACGCCCAGTAGGAGCACTCGCCGCCGACCAGCGCCTCCTCCACGATCGCGACGCTCAGCCCGGTGCGCCCGGCACGGTCGGCGGCGTTCTCACCCACCGCACCGGCGCCGATGACGACGACGTCGAAGGTCTGGTCGCTCGTTGCGTTCACGGTGCTCCCTGGTCTCGTGCCTGTTCCGCTCTGGTCTCCATCGTCGGTCCCTGAGGGCGGCGGCGCAGCCCGAGGGGCCTGGTGGGGGAGAGGGTCGGGAGCGGGGAGGAGAAGGTCAGGACGGCAGGGACTTGAGCTTGAACTTGGCGCCGGTGGGGTCCGCCGCCGTGGCCAGCTGCCCGTAGGGCGTCTCCTCGAGCTCTTGCACCACGCTCCCGCCGAGCGAGGTGACCTGCTCGAGCGTGGCTGCGACGTCCTCGGCACCGAAGTAGACCTGCCAGGCGGAGGGGGCGCCGCTGGGCAGCAGCCAGGCCGAGCCGTCCATGATGCCCGCGCGCTGGACGCCGTCGACGAGCAGCACGGAGTAGCGGAAGTCGTCGGAGTCGCCCATGACCTGGGTGTCCCAGTTGAAGACCCGGCGGTAGAAGGCGACCGCCTCGGTGTAGCTCGTGGTGTGCAGCTCGTGCCACACGGGGGCGCCGTGCTCCTCCAGGACCCGGTACCCGGTGTGCTCAACGGCCTGCCACGCGCCGATCTCCGCGCCGGAGGGGTCGGTGAGGACGGCCATCGTGCCCTGCGTGCCGACCTGCATCGGGTCGACGCGGACCTGCGCGCCGGCGGCCAGCGCCGCGGTGGTGGTGGCTGCGGCGTCGGGGGTGGCCAGGTAGGTGGTCCACGCGTCGCGGTGGCCGGACCCGGCCGCGTTCTGCATCATCCCCGCGACCGGCAGGCCACCGCGGAAGCACGTGATGTACCCGCCGTAACCGGGGCCGGCGTCGACGGCGTCCCAGCCGAAGATCTCGCCGTAGAAGGCGGTCGCCCGGGACGGGTCGGAGGTGGCCAGGTCGATCCAGCAGGGAGCACCCAGGGGCGCGGACTCACGAGTGGGCATGGCGGTCTCTCCGTCGGGCTGCGCTCACCGGAGCCGGGCCGGCGTCTGGCCGGGGGAGCGGCGTCGACACCAGCGTCGTCGCATGGCCAGCGTAGATCGGTGCGCCCTCCCCGTCGCGGGGAGGGCGCACCGTCCTCAGCGCTCAGGCGCGGGGACGGTGGCCGTCGCCCGGCGCGAGCCGGAGCGCAGGGCCAGCCCGACGCCGAGCGCCGCGGCGACCATGAGCGCCAACCCGATGCCCGACGTCGCCACGACACCCTGGGAGAAGGCGTCGCGCGCGGCGTCGACGAGGGGACCGGCGACGCCGGAGGGGAGGCTCTCAGCCACGTGCACCGCCCCGCCCAGGGTCTGGGAGGCGGCGTCGGTCGTGGCGGCGTCGAGCCCGGCAGGCAGCTCCAGGTGGGTGCGGTAGAACACCGCGAGGACGCTGCCGAGCACCGCGACGCCGAGGGAGGCGCCGAGCTCGTAGGCAGTCTCGGAGATGCCCGACGCCGCACCGGCGCGCTCGGGCGGCACCGAGGCGAGGATGGCGTCGTTGGTGAGCGTCTCGGCGAGCCCCGCCCCGCTCCCGACCAGCACGAAGAGCGCCACGATGACGCCGACCGAGGAGGACCCGGTGATGGTGGTGCCCACGGCGTAGCCCCCGGCGGCCAGCAGCAGACCGGCCGGGACGAGGACCCACATCGGGGCCATCTTGGCCAGGGCGACCGCGGCCAGGCCCATGACGACCGAGGCCACCGCGCCGGGCAGCAGGTACCAGCCGGCGGTCATGGGCGAGAGCCCCAGGACGAGCTGGAGGTACTGGGAGACGAAGAAGACCAGGCCAGAGAAGGCGAAGACGGCCATGAAGTTCGCCGTGACCGACGCCGAGAACACCCGGCTGCGGAAGAGGCGGATGTCGAGCAGCGGGTCGGAGCGCCCGATCTGGCGGCGGACGAAGACGATCCCCAGGACCACGCCGGTGGCCAGCGAGGCCAGGGCGAGCGGGGTGGCTCCGTGGGTGGAGACGGTCTTGATGCCGAAGACGAAGGGCAGCATCGTCGAGATGGACAGCACGACGCTGAGCGGGTCCAGCCGGGCGGCGAGGGGGTTGCGGGACTCGGGGATGAGGAACGGTGCGGCCACGAGCAGGGCGACCAGCACCGGGACGTTGAGCAGGAACACCGAGCCCCACCAGAAGTGTTCGAGCAGCCAGCCGCCGACGATCGGGCCGAGGGCCGCCCCGGCGGAGAACCCAGACGCCCAGACGGCGATCGCCAGGCGGCGCTGGTTGTCGTCGATGAAGAGGTTGCGCAGCAGCGACAGGGTGGAGGGCATGAGCATCGCGCCGAAGAAGCCGAGCAGGGCGCGGGCAGCGATGAGGTGGGAGGCGTCTGCGGCGAAGGCGGCGTACACGCTGACCACGCCGAATCCGGCGGCGCCCAGGAGCAGCAGGCGACGGCGTCCGACGCGGTCGCCGAGGGTGCCCATGGTGACGAGCAGGCCGGCGAGCATGAGCGGGTAGATGTCGACGATCCACAGCAGCTGGGTGGCGCTCGGGGAGAGCGCGAGGCTGAGCTGAGGGATGGCGAAGGACAGCACCGTGTTGTCGATGCTGACCAGGAGCACCGGCAGCATGAGTACTGCGAGAGCGAGCCACGCGCGCTTCCCGGCGCGTGCGGGGGTGTGCTCCGCAGTGCTGGTCGCGGCGCTGTGGGCAGGGCGCGGCGCGGTGGTGGGGGACTGGGTGTCGGGCATGGCTTCGCCTCCTTCGTGAGTTGGGCCGCGGACTACTGTACCGGCTGGACGGTACTGTTGACCTAGGATGAGGCTGTGTCTTCCACCACCAGGCGTTCGTCCACCCGCCCCCCGGCCACCCGTGACCTCATCCTGGACGCGCTGGAGGCGCTGCTCCTGGAGGGTGGGTCGTCGGCGGCCACCCTCGAGGCGGTCGCCGCCCGCGCCGGCGTCTCCAAGGGCGGGCTGCTCTATCACTTCGGCTCCAAGGAAGCGCTCTACGAGGGCTTCCTCGCCCGGCTGCGCTCCCACGCGCAGGAGGATGCCGAGCGCACCCGCACGGCTCCGCAGGGTCCGATCGCCGCCTACCTCGACGTCTCCACCGTCCCCGACGACCCCGGTACCCGGTCCGTCCTGGCGGCGCTGCGCCTGGTCGGTGTCCAGGAGGTGGACGTGGAGCAGGCGCTCGCTGACACCTTCGAGTTCTGGTACGCCGTGATCGCCCGGGAGATCCCTGACCCGACGCTGGCCCGGCTCGTCCAGCTCGTGGGGGACGGGCTCTACCTGCACGCGCTCATCGGTTCGGTCCGGCCCCACGCCGACCAGCTCGTCATCACGCGGATCATCGAGCTCGTCGCCGACTCGCGCTGAGCGTCCCCCTGCGCGCTGCTCTGCTCCTGGCCCGGTAGCTCGGGCTCGGGAGGCGACCGATCGTCGCACCCAGAACTGGAAGCGCTTCCAGCCCTTGTCCAGTCGTGCAGACTAGTGTTTACTACGGAGCACCTCATCGAGCGGCGAGCGCCGTCCCCTCACGCGTGGTAGCGCTCCCATGAAATGTCTGGAGACATCGTGGTTTCCCTTCGTCAGGCGCTCCGTGCGCGCACCGGCCCAGTGGCGGGAGCGGCGGCATCAGCCCTCCTGCTCGCCGTCGCAGTGGTTCCCGTCGCGGCAGCGGCACCCCTCACCTCAGTGCACGACTTCACCGGCGGCGACACGCACGGCTGGTTCGCGTACGCGAACGCCGGCACCGTCAGCACCTCCGCCACCGACGGGGAGTTCTGCGTCGTGGCTCAAGGGGGCAGCGTCCCGTGGGAGATCGCGGCCCAGCTCGACGACGTCACCTACGACCGCGACGCCACCTACTCGGTGTCCTTCGACGCCCACGCGGACAGCCCGGTCAGCATCCCGATGCAGGGCGGTGCGGGGTACCCCGCAGCCTTCGGGCACACCGTCACGCTGGACGGCACGTCGACGCCGCAGCGCGTGAGCTTCACCTTCTCGCCGGCACAGTGGCCCACCAAGGCGCAGGACCCGGCCTCCCCACTGGAGGAGTCGTGGACGACGACGGACACCGGGACCATCTCCTTCCAGCTGGGCGCCCAGGCGGCGCCGTACACCTTCTGCTTCGACAACGTCGCGGTCACCAGCACCACCACGCCGCCCACCACACCACCCACCACGCCTCCCACGACGCCTCCCACCACGCCGCCGTCGCCCACCCCGGAGCAGGTGGTGGGCGGTGACTTCGAGGACGGCACGATCGCGCCCTTGTACGCGACGGGCCCCGGGGTCACGGCGTCGGTGACCGATGGCGTCCTGTGCACGGCTCTCGAGCCCGGCACCACCAACCGCTGGGACCAGATCATCGGCTACGGCGGCGTCGTCCTCGAGCCGGGCACCACCTACACGGTCTCCTTCCGCGCCAGCGCCTCGACCGACCGGCCGATCCGCCTGGTCCTGGGTGACGACGACCCCCCCTACGGGGTGCTGTTCGAGCAGAATCCGCCGCTCACCTCCACGATGACGGCGTACTCGTACACCTTCACCGCCTCTGCGGGCTTCCCGCAGACACCCGGAGAGACCCCGCCGAGCGGTGACCTGGGCTTCCAGGTGGGCGGCGCGACCGAGGCCTGGACGTTCTGCCTCGACGACGTGTCCCTGCGGAGCGGGACGTCGGCCGGTCCCTACGTCCCCGAGACCGGTCCCCGGGTCCGGGTGAACCAGGTCGGCTACCTCCCCCAGGGTCCCAAGCGCGCAACCCTCGTCACCGAGAAGACCGAGCCGATCGGCTGGGAGCTCCAGGACGCCGCCGGCACGCCGGTGACCTCCGGGCAGACGACGCCGGCCGGGGTCGACCCGACCGCCGGCGTGAACGTCCACACGATCGACTTCAGCGCCGTCACCGCGCGCGGCACCTACACCCTCGTCGCCGACGGCGAGACGAGCTACACCTTCACCATCGACGCCGACATCTACCAGCAGCTGCGCCACGACGCGCTCAACTACTTCTACCCCGTGCGCAGCGGCATCGCGATCGACGGGTCGGTCATGGTCGGCCAGCCGGACGCCCACGAGTTCACCCGCCCCGCGGGCCACGTCAGCCGTCCCGGCGACGGCCCCAACCAGGGCGACGTGGACGTCGCGTGCCTCACCCCGGCCACCGAGGGCGAGTACTGGATGTACGGGGACTGGACCTGCAACTACACCGCCGACGTCAGCGGCGGCTGGTACGACGCTGGAGACCACGGGAAGTACGTGGTCAACGGCGGCATCGCGGTGGCACAGATCCTCAGCACCTACGAGCGGACCCTCTACAGCCCCACCGGGGCCGGTGCGGACCTCGGCGACGGCAGCCTGAACATCCCGCTCGACGAGAGCGCCAACGGCGTCCCCGACCCGCTGGACGAAGCCCGCTGGGAGCTCGAGTGGATGATGGCCATGCAGGTCCCCGCTGACGCAGACATGTACGCGGGCATGGTCCACCACAAGGTGGCTGACGCCGACTGGACCGGCCTCCCGCTGCTGCCCTCCGACAGCACGCAGGAACGCTACCTGCACCGCCCCTCCACGGCGGCGACCTTGAACTTCGCCGCCGTCGCGGCCCAGGGCGCACGGCTGTGGGCCGAGTACGACCCGGAGTTCGCGGCAGACCTGCTCACTGCGGGCCAGGTCGCCTGGGACGCGGCCGTCGCCACGCCGGACCTGTACACGCCGGCGCCCAACGCCGACCCGAGCCCGGGCAGCGGCCCGTACAACGACGACTCGGTCGGTGACGAGTTCTACTGGGCGGCGGCCGAGCTCTTCCTGACCACCGGTGCGCAGGAGTTCGAGGACCACGTGCTCGCGAGCGAGTACAACACCGCCGACATCTGGACGGCCGGTGGCTTCAACTGGTTCGAGACGGCGGCGCTGGGGCGGATGAACCTGGCGACGGTCGAGTCCGACATCCCCGGACGTGACCAGATCCGCCAGTCCGTGATCGCAGCGGCTGAGCGGTACCTCGGCTGGCAGCAGTCCCAGCCTTTCGGCACCGCCTACCCCGGCGCCGACGGGATCTACGACTGGGGCTCCAACAGTGCGATCCTCAACAACCAGGTGGTCATCGGCACGGCCTTCGACCTGACCAGCGACCAGCGGTTCGCCGACGGCGTGCTGGAGGCCATGGACTACCTGCTCGGCCGCAACGCCCTGAACAACTCCTACATCACCGGCTACGGCCACGTGTACTCCAAGAACCAGCACAGCCGGTGGTTCGCCAACTCCCTGGAGCCCTCGCTGCCGAACCCACCCCGCGGGTCCGTCTCCGGTGGCCCCAACTCCAACGCCGGCACCTGGGACGACGTCATCAAGATGCGGTACAGCGCGGACGCCATGTGCGCTCCCCAGCTCTGCTACGTCGACGACATCCAGTCGTGGTCGACGAACGAGATCACCGTGAACTGGAACTCCGCTCTCTCCTGGGTCGCGTCCTTCGTCGCAGACCAGGGCGACGGGGACCGGTCGGGAGCGGGCCGGGTGGTCCAGGTCCTCGCCCACCCCGACGACGCCACGGCCGTCGACGGCGCGACGGTCAGCTTTGTCGCCGAGGCGACGGGCGACTCCGCCCCGGTGGTGCGCTGGCAGCAGCGCGTGGACGGCGTCTGGGCGGACCTCGCCGGGGCGACGTCACCGACGCTGTCCTTCGCAGCCCGCTCGGGTGACGACGGCCGTGCGTACCGGGCGGTGTTCGCCAACGAGTTCGGCGCCTACTTCACCGACCCGGCGGCTCTCACAGTCACCCCGCGCCCGGCGCAGGTCGTGACCCCTGAGCCGAGCGCCCCAGCGCCGCTGCCCTCGACCCCCGCACAGTCCCCGCCGGTGGTCACCGCGGGACCGGGCAGGCTGCCCACCACCGGCGGGGAGGTGCGCTGGATCGTGCTGGCCAGCGCGCTGCTGCTCGCCGCGGGCAGCGCCGTCACCCACCTGACCCGTCGCTCCAGGCCGGAGTAGCCCGCTCCACGGTGCGGCGTGCCTGCCGCTCCTCCTCCGATGTCCCCCACGGCTGGTGGAGGAGGAGGGGCGGTAGGCTTCCAGCCATGCAAGACCCCACGGACGGTCCAGAGCGTGCCCCCGAGAGCGCACCCCGGCCGGCCCCGGACGATCCCCATGCCCGTCCGACTCTCGACGAGGTGGCGCGCCGAGCCGGCGTCTCGCGCTCCGCGGCGTCGCGGGCGATGAACAACACCCGCCACGTCAGCCCCGCCAAGCGCGAGGCTGTCGAGCGGGCCGCCCGGGAGCTGGGTTACGTCCCGAACGCGACGGCGCGCGCGCTGGCGACCAGCAAGGCCGGGTCGGTGGTCCTGGCCGTCGTGAACGAGGACCCGGACTTCTTCGGTGATCCCTTCTTCTCCCAGGTCATGGTCGGGGTGGCCACCGCCCTGGAGCGCTCGGAGCTGGACCTGACGCTGATGCTCGCCTCCTCGCCCGCCAGCCGGGCCCGGTTGGAGCGGCTGCTGCGGTCTCGTCGCTCGGACGGGGTGATGCTCATGGCCTTGCGGGGGGACGACCCGCTGAACCGCGTCGCGGAGACCACGGGCCTGCCCGTGGTCCACTGCGGTCGCCCGATGACCGGTGAGCCGCGCTGGTATGTCGACGTCGACAACCGAGGCGGCGCGCGTCAGGGGACCGAGCACCTGCTGGCATCCGGGCGTCGGCGCATCGCGGCCATCACCGGACCGATGGACCAGGAGGCCGCCGTCGCGCGGCACCGCGGTTTCACCGACGCCATGGCGGTCGCGGGCCTGAGCGTGGACCGGGTAGCCCACGCGGACTTCACGCACGCCGGTGGCGTCCAGGCGATGACCGCGCTGCTGTCCGCTCACCCTGACCTCGACGCCGTGTTCGTCGGCTCGGACAACATGGCGGCCGGTGCGATCCGTGCCCTGCAGGCCCACGGGAGGTCCGTGCCCGAGGACGTGGCGGTCGTCGGTTTCGACGATCTCAGCATCGCCCAGCAGACCTCACCGGCGCTGACGACGATCAGCCAGCCGATCCGTTCCCTGGGTCACGAGATGGCGACCATGCTGCTGCGCCTCATGGAGGGCGAGAGCCCGAGCCCGATCATCCTGCCCACCCGCCTGGTGGTCCGTGACTCGGCGCCCGCCGCCGGTGGGGAACCCTCCTCCAGCCGGTGACGAGGGCGGTCTCCGGGGGTGTCTTCCCAGGTCTGGGCGTTGGTGCCGGGAGGGGCGGGGCTGACGTTCCGGATGCGGGTGCGTCGGGGTCGACGTACGGTCGAATGGAACCGCGCGACGACCGTGCGGCACCGCCAACCGAGCACTAGGAGGATCCATGGGCATCGGAGACAAGATCAAGAACGCCGCCGAGGACGCGAAGGGCACGGCCAAGGAGGCCGCTGGACGCGCGACCGGGAACGAGCGGCTCGAGGCCGAGGGCAAGGTCGATCAGAGCAAGGCTGATCTCAAGCAGGCCGGCGAGAAGGCCAAGGACGCCTTCAAGGACTGATGACGACAGCGCTCACGCGCTGACGACGCGCAGAGCCCGCCCCGGATGCCGGGGCGGGCTCTGCTGCGTCGTGGGCCTGTGTCGTCGGAGGCGCGAGCGTCAGCCGCGGGGGGCGTTGGCGGAGATGTCGCACTCGCCGCTCGGGTCGATCTGCGTCTTGATGACCGAGCACGCCTCACGCAGGTGGGCGGACTGGTCGGGGTCGAGGGCGTCGAAGACAAGGCGCCGGACGTTGGCGACGTGACCGGGGGCGGCCTCGACGATCTTGGCCAGGCCGGTGTCGGTGAGGATCGCGTTGGTGTGGCGGCGGTCGTGCGGGCTCGGTTCGCGGGTGACGAACCCCTGCTTCTCCAGGCGCTTGACCACGTGGGAGAGCCGCGAGAGGGAGCCGCTGGTGAGCTTGGCCAGCTGGCCCATGCCCAGGGTCCGGTCGGACTGCTCGGACAGCATGGCCAGCACCATGTACTCGTAGAAGCTCAGGCCTGCGTCGCGCTGGAGCTGGGCGTCGAGCGCGGACGGCATGCGGATCATGATCTCGGAGAACTGCAGCCAGGTCTCGTTCTCGTCGGCACTCAGCCAGCGCGGGGCGTCCAGGGGGGCGGGGTCGGCGCTCATGGGCTCTATTCTACGGCAAACGTTTGATGTTTCAAATGTTCTGGGACGGATGGGACCAGCCGGACATGCCGCAGGGGATCCGCAGGGGAGCGGCCCACGGCCGGGGCGCACGTCCCCGGCCACGAGCCCGTCCTGCGATCAGTAGGTGAAGGTGCCCACCGCCGTGCGCAGGTCGGCCGCCATCTGGGAGAGGTCGCTGATCGCGGAGCTCGCCTGGGTCAGCGCCTCCGTCGTGGAGCGGGCGGCGTCGGAGACGCCGGTGATGTTCTCCGCGATCTGCCCTGCGCCGGTGGCCGCCTCGGTGACGTTGCGGGACATCTCGTTCGTGGTGGCCGTCTGCTCCTCGACCGCCGAGGCGATGGTGAGCTGGTGGTTGTTGATCACCGCGATGACGCGGGAGATCTGACCGATCGAGCCGACCGCGCCGGCGGTGTCTGACTGGATGGCCTCGACCAGCCGCGCGATGCTCTCCGTCGACCGGGCGGTCTCCTGGGCGAGCTCCTTGACCTCGGAGGCCACGACCGCGAAGCCCTTGCCGGCCTCGCCCGCCCGGGCCGCCTCGATGGTGGCGTTGAGGGCGAGGAGGTTGGTCTGCTCGGCGATCGAGGTGATGACCTTGACCACGTTGCCGATCTCCTGGCTCGACGTGCCCAGCTTGGCCACGGTCTCGGTGGCCTCCTCGGCTGCGCCGACGGCGGAGGCCGCGACGCCCGCCGCCTCGGTCGCCGAGCTGGAGATCTCCCGGATCGAGGAGCCGATCTCGTCCGCGCCGACGGCCACGGTCTGCACGTTCGTGGAGACCTGCATGGCGGCGGCGGAGACCACCCCGGCCTGGGCGGCGGTCTCCTCCGCGCCGGCAGAGATCTGGTTGGTGGTGGCTGAGAGCTCCTCCGACGCCGCAGCGACGGCGTGGGAGGACCGGGCCACCGTGGTCATGACCGAGCGGAACTGCATCAGGGCGCGGTCCAGCGCCGCCCCCATGCGCCCGATCTCGTCCTGCGTGGTCAGGCCCGTCGAGTGGGTCAGGTCGCCCTCGGCCATGTGCTCGATGACGGTCTCGACCTGCGCGGTGCGCCGTGACACGCCGCTCGCCACGTACCAGCCGAGGGACAGCGGTGCGAGCGCACCGACGACGAGGATGGCGATGGACAGCTTGCGCTGGTCCTGGAAGGCGTTCTCGGAGGCGTCCACGGCGTCCTGGCCGCTGGCGGTCTCGGCGTCCTTGATGATGGCGATGAGCTCGCTCATGCGCGTGGTCAGCGGCTCACCCTGGTCGGCGTTCACCGTGGACCACGACTCGATGTTGTTGGCGATCGCGTGAGAGGCCAGCGCCCCGCGCTGGAGGGCGAGGTAGTCGTCGATGGTCAGGTGCAGCTCCTCCAGAGCCTTCGCCCGGGTGTCGTCCAGCGCGATCGCCCCGTAGTTCGCGGTGGCCTCGTCGAAGGTCGCCTCGATCTCGTCGAGGGTCGCCAGCTCCGCCCGGGTCTCGGCGGGGTCGGCGGCGATGAGCGCGTCGCGGACGGTGAGCCTCATGTTGTCCACGGCGATCTCCATGTCGGCGGCGTACGCCGTGCCCAGCAGGTTGACCTGATACAGCGTCCGCGTCGTATAGGTCGCCGTCGCCAGGGACGTGACCCCCAGCGTCCCGACGATCACCGCCACGAGCGCGGCGATGGTGACGGTGGCCAAGATCTTGGGCCGGATGTTCTGGTTCTTGATGAAGGACAACAGGGAGCGGGCGCGCATGAGATCTCCGATGGGTACGGCGGGCGGGCGGGAGCCCGTGGGCCGGGGGACATCGATGTAGATCGGGCGCAGCGGCCTGCTTATGATGAGTCTTTGGTCATGGGGCTTCCCGCAGGCCAGATGCATCTGCCCGGGAAGCTTGAGGAGAGGACCCTCTCATGACCACCATCGCCCTCATCACCCTCGGTGGGACGATCAGCTCGGAGTCCACCGCCGCCGGCCCCGGTGTGGTGCCGGTGACCGGCGCCGACCTGCTGCGCCAGGAGATCCAGGCCTGGGTCCCCGAGGTGGACCTGGTCGCCCACGAGTTCCGGCTGCTGCCCTCGGCATCGATCGCCCTGGCCGACCTCCTCGAGCTCACCGCCTTCATCGCGGCCCTGCCGCCCGACGTCGACGCCGTGGTCGTCTCCCAGGGGACCGACACCATCGAGGAGACGGCCTTCGTCCTCGACGTGCTCGGCGCCGCCGCGCGGCGGCCGGTCGTGGTCACCGGTGCGATGCGCAACCGCGCGAGCGCGGGCCCGGACGGTCCGGCCAACCTCGTCGCCGCGGTGCTCGTCGCCGCGAGCCCGGACGCCCGGGGCCTGGGCGTACTCGTCCAGTTCGCCGACGTGGTGCACGCCGCGCGCTGGGTGCGCAAGGCGAGCACCTTCCACGTGGACGCCTTCAGCTCCGACCCGCTCGGGCCTGTCGGCCTGATCAGCGAGGCGCGCGCGCACCTCGAGCTCAGCCCCCGTCCGCGGCCCATGCTCGCCGCCCCAGCGCACGCGTCGGCGCGGATCGCCCTGGTCAGCGCGGGGATCTCCGACGACCTCTCGCTGCTCTCCGGCCTGGCCGGCGCCGGGTACGACGGCGTGGTGCTCGCCGGGGTGGGTGGCGGGCACGTGGCAGCCGACGCCGTCGCGCAGGTGGAGCGGGTGGCCGCGGAGCTGCCGGTGGTGCTGTGCAGCCGGATCGGCATCGGCCCGGCGCCGACCGCCACCTACGGGTACCCGGGCGGGGAGATCGACCTGCTGGGCCGCGGGCTCATCCCGGCTCGGATGCTCTCACCGGTCAAGGCGCGGCTGCTGTTGGCGTTGCTGCTCGGAGTGGGTCTGGCGGGAGACGAGCTCCGCGAGGCCTTCGACCGCTACGCTCGGTAGCGCCCTCGCGTGGCTCCACGATGCCGCCTTGCGGCGTCGGGCATGGCTGTCACGATGGATGAAGGTGCCGTACGCGCCTGCGGCGAGCTGCACTGTGCAGCGCTAAGGCATCTCGCGCTCAGGACCTGGGCGTCGACCTCCCATGCAAGGAGTCGAAGATGTCAGGTGAAGGAAGAGTTGCTCTGGTCACCGGCGCCAGCCAGGGGATCGGACGAGGGATCGCGCTGCGCTTGGCTCAGGACGGGTTCGACGTCACGGTCGTGGACCTCGCCACCCAGGAGGACAAGGGGCTGGAGGTCGTCCAGGAGATTCACGACCTCGGCCGCAAAGCGATCTTCGTCGCAGGGGACGTGTCGAGGCGCGACGACGTCTTCGCTGCGGTCGACCAGGCGGTCGACTCCCTCGGCGGCTTCGACGTCATGGTCAACAACGCCGGCATCGCTCAGGTGAGACCTTTCCTCGAGATCACGGAGGAGGATCTGGAGACGATCTACCGGGTCAACGTGCACTCGGTCGTCTGGGGGATCCAGGCGGCTGCCGCCAAGTTCGACCAGCTCGGGCACCCCGGCAAGATCGTCTCGGCGGCGTCGATCGCCGCGATCCAGGGCTTCCCGATCCTCGGTGCCTACTCGAGCACCAAGTTCGCGGTCCGCGGGCTCGTGCAGACTGCCGCGCAGGAGCTCGCGCCTCGAGGCATCACGGTCAACGCCTATGGTCCCGGCATCGTGGGGACGAGCATGTGGGACCTGATCGACGCCGAGCTGAGCAAGGTCAACGGCAAGCCGATCGGGCAGAACCTCAAGGAGAACGTCGAGTCGATCGCCCTGGGGCGGATCGAGACGCCGGAGGACGTCGCCAAGGTCGTGTCCTTCCTCACCGGCCCGGACTCCGACTATGTCACCGGCCAGGTCCTGCTCGTCGACGGCGGGATGCTCTACAACTGAGCGCCCCACCCAGCCCGACGCCGCACCTGCGGGCACACTGGCTCCATGACTTCTCATGCTGGCATGGTCGCCCTGGTCACCGGTGCGTCGTCGGGCATCGGCGCGGAGACCGCGCTGGCCCTGCGCGACGCCGGCTACACCGTCTACGCGGTCGCTCGGCGCACCGAGCGGATGGCGGACCTCACCTCCCGCGGCATCCGCACCTTCGCGATGGACCTGACCGACGACGCGACCATCACCGCGGGCGTGGAGCGGGTGCTGAGCGAGGCCGGGCGCATCGACCTGCTCGTCAACAACGCGGGCTACGGGTCCTTCGGCGCGGTCGAGGACGTGCCGCTCGCCGAGGCTCGGCGGCAGTTCGAGGTCAACGTCTTCGGTCTGGCCCGCCTCGTCCAGCTCGTCACCCCGGGCATGCGCGAGCGCCACCAGGGACGGATCATCAACATCTCCTCCATCGGCGGCAAGATCTACGAACCGCTCGGCGCCTGGTACCACGCGACGAAGTTCGCCGTCGAGGGGCTCAGCGACTGCTTGCGGGTCGAGCTCGCGGAATTCGGGGTCCGCGTCGTGATCGTCGAGCCCGGGCCCATCCTCACCGAGTGGAACGCCCTCGCGCGCGAGAGCATGCTCGCCTCCTCGGCCGGCACGGCGTACGAGGGACAGGCGCGCTCGGTGGCGCGGACGCTGACCGCCGCCGACGACCCGCGCACCGGGACCCGGCCCGGCGTCGTCGCGCAGGTGATCCGGCGGGCGGCGACGGCGCGACGGCCGCGGGCCCGGTACGCCGCTGGTAAGGGGGCGGCGACGATCCTGGCTGCTCGCAAGATCCTCCCGGACCGCGCCTTCGACCTCGTCGTGGCCCGGACTTTCCTGCGCTGAGAGCGGAGCGCGGCCCGGTCGGGAATACCGTCACCGCACCCGAGGGTTAGCCCGAGCACGCCCATTCTCGATCGAAAGGCTCCCTCGTGGACCTGTTCTCCCCGCTGTCCCTCGGCGACCTGCGCCTCGCCAACCGCCTCACCATGGCACCGCTGACCCGCATGCGCTCCGGCGACGACGGCATCCCCGGCGACCTCCTCGTGGAGTACTACACCCAGCGCGCCAGCCTGGGCATGATCGTCACCGAGGGCACGTACCCGCTCCAGGAGTCCAAGGCATTCCCCGGCCAGCCCGGCATCGAGACCGAGGAGCAGGTCGCAGGGTGGAAGGTCGTCACCGACTCCGTGCACGCCGCAGGCGGCGTCATCGTCCTGCAGCTCATGCACGGCGGGCGCGTCAGCCACCCCTTCATCACCGGGACCGAGCGCATCGTGGCCCCCAGCGCCGTCGCCATCGACGGCCAGGCGCACACCGCCCAGGGCAAGGTGGCCTACCCGGTCCCGCACGCCCTGACCCTCGACGAGCTCGCCTCGACCAAGGACGCCCTGGTCGCCGGAGCTCGCAACGCCATCCGCGCCGGCTTCGACGGCGTCGAGATCCACGGAGCCAACGGCTACCTGCTCCACGAGTTCCTGTCCCCGGGCGCGAACGTCCGTGACGACTCCTACGGCGGCAGCCCCGAGAACCGCGCGCGCTACGTCATCGAGGTCACCCAGGCGATCAGCGAGGCGATCGGTGCCGGGCGCACCGGCATCCGCCTGTCCCCGGAGCACAACATCCAGGACGCCTGCGAGAAGGACGCCGACGACGTCCGCGCCACCTACGCCGCCCTGCTCGACGGGATCGGCGGGCTGGGCCTGGCCTACCTGTCCGTCCTGCACGCCGAGCCGGCGGGCGAGCTGGTCCAGGACCTGCGCGCACGCTTCGACGGCGGCCTCATCGTCAACTCCGGGTTCAGCGCGGTGACCACCCGCGCCGAGGCGGTCGCAGTCCTGGAGAACGCCCACGCCGACGCCGTCGCGGTGGGCCGCATGGTCATCGCCAACCCCGACCTGGCCGAGCGGTGGGCGCAGGAGGCTCCGGAGAACACCCCCGACGCCACGACCTTCTACGGCGCGGGCCCGCAGGGTTACACCGACTACCCGACGCTCGTCGGCGCCTGACCTCAGCCTCAGGCCGAGAGCCAGTCGCAGCGACCGCCGCTGCCACCACGCCTGACCGGCGCGGTGGCAGCGGCGGTCGTGGTTACCGGGAGGTGCGCCCGATGAGCGGGAACACGTCAGCGGCGAAGCGCCGGTAGCTCTCCATAGGGTCGTCGGCCCCCGCGACCAGGACGACGGTATCCGTCCCCGCGGCGGCCCAGTCCTGGATCGCGCGGGCGCCGTCGGCCGGGGTCCCACCGACGGTGATGGACTGCAGGATGGCGTCGGTCAGCTCTCCGCTGCCGTCGGCCCCCACGCCGGCGATCTCCGTGAGCCGGTCGAAGACCCGGAAGTCGACGAGGCGCTGCATCCGGGCTCGCAGCGGGGCCAGGGCCTTGTCGCGGTCGTCGCCCAGGCTCGTCATGGCGAACAGCACCGTCGTGGCGGCGGGGCCGCTCGCGGCCATCTCCTCCCGGGCCCAGCGCACGGCAGCGGGCGGGGCGATCTCGGGGAGCACCACGCCGTCCGAGCTGCG
The DNA here is from genome assembly GCF_001552735.1 of Sanguibacter suarezii NBRC 16159. Lineage (GTDB taxonomy): Bacteria > Actinomycetota > Actinomycetes > Actinomycetales > Cellulomonadaceae > Sanguibacter > Sanguibacter suarezii. Next base: position 45,018 of record NZ_BCRT01000004.1, on the reverse strand, counting down.
ACCGGTGATGGCCAGCCCGGTGGGACCGGTGGTGCCGAGCAGGATCGGCGGCACCTGCGCCGGCGGGAAGCCGAGACGGATGCCGTCGAGGTGGACGTGGAAGCCGTCCACCGTGACAGTGTCCCCGGCGAGCAGCGCCCGCAGCGCCGTCGTGGTCTCCTCCAGCGCCGTGAACCGGCGCGGGGTGCCCGCACCGATCTGATCCATCCACGACGGGATCCCGTGACCGAGGGCGACGATCAGACGGCCCGGGGCGATCCGAGCCAGCGCGGCGATCTCCATGGCCGTCGTCGCGACGTTGCGGGTCACCGCCGGCAGCAGACCGATGCCCACCGAGATGGTCTCGGTGCAGGCCAGCGCCGTGGCGACCATCGCGATGCCGCCAGCCCACGGCAGGTCCTCGCTGAACCAGATCTCGTCGAAGCCGGTCTCCTCGGCCCAGCGGGCGAAGGCCGGGAGCTCCTCGGGCGCCCAGTCCGGCTCGAAGCGCACGCCGATGCGCGGGGGGCGGGCGGCGTCGGGCAGGGCCGCCTCGATGGCCGCGACGAGGGCGGGGTCGTCCGGGGCGACCCCAGAGCGGAAGCGGCTCACCTGACCGTCAGGGGTGATGAGGAACTTCTCGAAGTTCCAGGTGACGTCCCCGGCCGTGCCCTCGGCGTCGGGCGCCTGGGTGAGGCGGGCGAACAGCGGGTGCTGGGAGGGACCGTTGACGTCCGTCTTGTCGAAGAGTGGGAAGGTCACGCCGTAGGTGCGCTCGCAGAACTCCGCGATCTTGTCGACCGTACCCGGCTCCTGGCCGGCGAACTGGTTCGACGGGAAGCCCAGGACGACCAGGCCGCGCTCGCGGTATGTCGTGTACAGCGTCTCCAGACCAGCGAGCTGGGGGGTGAAACCGCACCGGGAGGCGGTGTTGACGACGAGCAGTGCCTTGCCGACGAAGTCAGACAGCGCGGCGTCGGTGCCGGCCAGGGTGCGCAGGGCGAAGTCGGGAAAAGTCATGAGGTCAGCGTAGAGGCGAGGTGCCTGCATCTGTCCCGAGCAGGGACCGGGTGATCCGCTGCGTGTCGCCGTCGAGCTCGGCGACGGCCTCTTCAAGGGCTGCGTCGTCCACCTCGCGAGCGGCCTCCGCGGCGAGCAGGACGGCGCGGCGGATGACCTCCTTGACGAAGGAGGCGGTGACCCCGGCTGTGCGGTCCGCGGCGTCCTTGAGAGCCCGGGCAGAGAACGGCAGGTCGGCTGCGTAGAGCCGGAAGAGCCGGCGTCGGGCCTGGGCGTCGGGCAGGGGGATCTCCACGGCGAGGTCGACACGGCCGGGACGCTGGGCGAGTGCTCGTTCGAGCAGATCGGCGCGGTTGGTGGTGAGGACGAAGGCGACGTCGGCGTCACGCCCCAGGCCGTCCATCGCATCGAGCACCTCGAAGAGCAACGGCTGCGGTCCGTCGTGGAAGGACCGGTCCTCGGCGATGAGGTCACAGTCCTCGAGCACGACGATCGCCGGCTGCATCGCGTGCGCCGTCTCGGTCGCGAGGCGGACGAGCGACAGGGCGTGGCCGGCCAGGACGATGGCCGTCACCTCCGGTGCCGCGCCGAGCAGATGCTGCACGGTGTGAGACTTCCCTGTCCCGGGCGGGCCGTAGAGCAGCACGCCGCGCTTGAGGTGCTGGCCGGCTGCGAGGAGACGCTCGCGGTGCTTGGCCACGCCGAGCACCTGACGCTCGACGCGCTCGAGAGCGCCGTCAGGGAGCACCACGTCCTCAGCAGGGATGGATGTGCGACGCAAGAAGGTGACCCCACCGCTCGACGCCGTGTAGGGGCTCACCGAGAAGCTGATGACCTGACCGCGCAGCACGCTGTGACTGAGCATCGTCGCGCGGATCTCCGCCAGAACCGCTGCGGTGACCTCGTCATCCGTCGAGACCACCTCCAGCCGCCCGTCCATCCCGGCGCTCGCGCGGGGCGCACGTTCCAGCAGTGCGACAGGGACTCCGCTGTGGTGGAAGAGGTGCAGGCCGAAGGCGACCACACGTCGCTCGGTGTCAGGACCCACCGAGCTGGACTCGTAGTCCACGGCACCGATGGGGTGGTGGCCGATCATGGCCGAGGACTCGATCAGCTCCGAGAGCGACGCGTGGTGGCGGTGCTCGCCGCCACCGATGCCGACCAGGCGCCCGCCGCCCGCCCGCGAGACCACGACCTCCACGGCGACGTCGGCGTCGACGGCGCGGAACGTGCTCACCGTCTCGCTGAGCACCGAGAGCTGGCGCGCGTCCACGCCGAGATGCTCCGTGAGCGCGGTGGCCAACGTCGGGATGGCTCGCGTGCGCTTGCGGTGCTCGTGCGTGGTGATCACCCCGAGGAACTCGGTGACCGCATCGAGGAACGCCTCAGTCCGAACGGGATCAGGAAGGTCTGCCGTCTCTGCCATGGGCCGACCATAGCGGGAGGTGTACGGCGAACCGGCTAGGCGGACGGTGTGCCCGTCATGGTCGTGACCAGCGCGTCGACGTGTCGGGCGATGTCGTCGCGGACGAGGCGCATCCGCTCCATGCCCTCGATCCCGCGGGCGGAGGGCTCGTCGGTGTCCCACCTCTCGAAGCGCGGGCCCGGGACGTGCTCGACGCTGGCCTCACGGCCCAGCGTCACCACGACGTCGACCCGGGAGAGCAGGTCGGGGTCGATCGGCTGAGGGTGCTCGTCGCGGATGTCCACGCCGACCTCCAGCAGGGACTCCACGGACTGGGCGTTGAGCGAGCCGCCGGGCACCGTCCCCGCCGAGTGCACCTCGACGCGATCACCCACCGCGGCGCGCATGAGGCCCGCGGCCATCTGGGACTTGCCGCCGTTCTTGACGCAGACGAACAGGACGCTGGGCCGGGTGGAGGTCATAGATCCAGTCTGCCAGGGCGCTGACTGGTCGTGCCCCGTCGACCGCGCCGGATCCCTCACCTGTGGCGCACGGCCAGCCGCGCGCAGACGACGCTGAGCACCACCCCGGCGACCACGAGGACGACCATGGTGGGACACCCACCGACCGGCTGCGACTGGCAGCTGTCGTCGATCACGCCGGCTACCCTCGACGCGCAGCTCCCGCTGCGGGTCAGGGCGACCAGCAGGGTGGCGACGAGCGCGGTGATCGCCGCCGCCGCCCACCCCCAACGAATCCTCATGCGGCCAACCTAGGGCATGCGGACCGAATCATCCTCAAGCCCCCACCCGCGTATTCACGCAATCTCCCCGGCCACACCGCAGGTCAGGCTGGACATCCCGGTCGAATCCGCGTTCTCTTGGTGCCATGCATCCCGCCGCGTGCGCGTCCGTCCCGTCCCCCGCAGCCATGCCTGCCCGACGCCGCGTCCTGACCCGACGATCCGGCGCGCTCGCCGTCGTGCTCGCCCTGGTCACCGGAGGCCTGGCGGCCTGTGGCTCGCAGGCACCCGACCCCGAGGCCGCCGCGACGGCCCTGGCCACGGGGATGGCCGGCGGGGACCTCAGCTCCGTGGTCTTCGACGGGGCCAGCGCGACCGACGCGACCACCCACCGCGACACCGTCCTGGAGCCCCTCGCGGACGCGACCCGCACCGTGGCAGTGGGCGACGTCGTCCTCGCTGAGGACGGCGAGACCGCCACCGCCACTCTCGACTACGACTGGGTGGTGGGCGGCACGCCGTGGAGCTACTCCACGACCGCGCCGATGACCCTCGTCGAGGACGTCTGGCACGTCACCTGGTCACCGGACCTGCTCGTGCCTGACCTGGCGATGGGGGAGCGGCTGCAGACCAGCCGGACCGCCGCGCCGCGGGCGGACGTCCTCGGGGCCGGGGACGTCGTCCTGGTGACCGAGCGGCCGGTCAAGCGGGTGGGGCTGGACAAGACCCGCCTGCCCGCAACGGAGTGGGACGGCGCAGCCCGCGCGCTCGCCACAGCGACAGGGATCGACGCGGAGACCTACGCCGCCAAGGTCGCTGGCGCGGGGGAGAAGGCCTTCGTCGAGGCTGTCACCCTGCGCGCAGAGGGCGCCTACGACTGGACGGCGATCACCGCATCCCCCGGAGCCCTCCTCCTGGACGACTCCCTGCCGCTGGCACCGACCCGTCAGTTCGCCAGCGAGATCCTCGGCCGGGCTGGGGAGGCGACCGCGGAGCTCGTCGAGTCCTCTGACGGCGCGATCGTGGCGGGCGACGAGGTGGGGCTCTCCGGGCTGCAGCGTCAGTACGACGGCCAGCTGCGGGGCACCCCTGGCCTGGCTGTGGAGATCGTCGGTGCGGACGGCGCCACGCTGCGCGACGCCTTCCGGGTGGATCCTGTGCCCGGCGAACCGCTGCGCCTGACCCTGGACCCTCAGGTCCAGATGCTGGCAGAGACCACTCTGGCCGATCAGACCGTGCCGGCCGCCCTCGTGGCGATCCGCCCGTCCACCGGCGCCGTGCTCGCCTCGGCCAACTCACCTGCGAGCAACGGGCTGTCCACGGCGACCACCGGGATGTACGCCCCGGGCTCGACCTTCAAGGTGGTCACCGCGCTCGCGCTGCTGCGCAGCGGAGCCACGCCCGAGACGATGATGGACTGCTCGCCCACGACCGTGGTGGACGGCCGGTCCTTCACCAACTACCCGGACTACCCCGCGAACCGTCTTGGCTCGATCACGCTGCGCGACGTCATCGCGAACTCGTGCAACACCGCGATCATCAACGCGGCCGGTGACGTCTCCCAGGCTGACCTGGTCTCGGCCGCCCAGTCCCTCGGGCTGGGCCTGGCCCAGCAGGCGGGCCCTGGCGTGTTCACCGGCTCCGTCCCCGCCGACGCCGCCGGCACCGAGCACGCCGCCTCGATGATCGGCCAGGGCAAGATCCAGGCGTCTCCGCTGGCCATGGCCGGTGTCGCGGCGTCGGTCGCGGCCGGCACCACCGTCCGCCCCACGCTGCTCGCCCAGCCGGGCGACGCCCCGGACTCCGACCTCCCGGACGCGCCGGAGACGGCGTTGACCGCCGAGGAGGCGGCGGCGCTGAAGGCGATGATGCGCGCCGTGGTGACCGACGGCGGCGGGACGTTCATCCAGGGCGTGCCCGGAGGTGACACGGCGGTCAAGACCGGCACCGCCCAGTACGGCGACGGGTCCACCAACCACGCCTGGGTCATCGCGATCCAGGACGACCTCGCCGTCGCCGTCTTCGTCGAGACCGGCGACTACGGGTCCACGACCGCTGGTCCCCTGCTCAAGTCCTTCCTCACCAACCTCCCGCGCTGACCCGCCCGCCGGTCAGACGGTGACGTCCAGCGAGCCGGCTGCGGCGACCTTGGCGGCCGCGAGGGCGAGCTGGTCGGCCTGGATGGTGGCGCGGTCGGCGGCGAGGACGGCTTCGCTCGCCTTCTCTCGCTGGTGCTGGGCCAAGGCCTTGACGTCTTTGTCGTAGGTTGCCTGCGCCGTCGTGACGGCTGACGAGGTGGTGATCTCCATGTGAGGTCCTCTCTGGTGGTAGGTCGGGACCGGGCGGTCCGCACGACCCATCGACACCATCCACCCGGGCGTGACGGGGGAGTACCTGTGAGGACCATGTGTGTTTGTCGCCAGCAGCGCCCGTTCTAGTTGGCATTGCCCCGTTCTGGGGTGGATGCTGACTGGCATGGACACCCGGTTTCCCGTCATCAATCTCCCGCTGTGGCGGGCTGATGCGCTCGTGCTGCACTTCTGGTTGTCCACGGTGGACCTGGACGACGTGCCCGTCGAGGACGAGAGCCAGCGCCAGGCGCTGCGCGACCTGCTCACGGCGCTGGACCAGACCGACGTCGTCGACGCCGACGACGCGGAGATCGTCGCCGCGCACGACCTGGTCGCCCGCCCGGCCGTCTGATCCTGCATGCGGCCCCCAGCGGCCGCGCTGACCGGCGTTCCCTCTCGCGCGCTCCCACCACACTGTGCGAGAATCTGCGTATGGATGCAGATATGAACATTCGACTCGACGACCGAGCCGGTCACGAGGACGACCTCGTCGAGCTCGCCGTCGAGGTGTTCTCCATGTTCGCCGACGCCACGCGGCTGCGGATCATCCTCGCCCTGCGCGACGGTGAGCTGCCGGTCAACGACCTCGCGCGCCTCGTAGGGAAGTCGCCGTCCGCGGTGTCCCAGCACCTGGCCAAGCTGCGCCTGGCGCGGATGGTGACCACCCGCCAGGACGGCACACGGGTGTTCTACCGCCTCGCCAGCGACCACATCCGCCAGCTCGTCACCGACGCGATCTACCAGGCCGAGCACGCCCTCGACGGGGCGCCCCGGCTGCACCACCACACCGTCGACGAGGCCTGACGTGGGGCACAGCCACAGCCACAGCCACAGCCACGGCGACGCGACGGCACGCGGCCACCGCCGCCAGCTGGCCATCGCCTTCTCCATCACCACGACCATCCTCGTCGTCGAGGTGGTCGGGGCGATCTGGACCGGCAGCCTCGCCCTGCTCGTCGACGCCGCGCACATGCTCACCGATGCCGGCGGGCTCGCCCTGGCGCTGCTGGCCACCAACCTCACGATGCGCCCGCCGACCGCCAAGCGGACGTGGGGCTTCCAGCGCGCCGAGGTCATCGCCGCCCTGGCGCAGTCGGCCATCCTGCTCTCGGTCGGCGTCTACGTCATCGTCGAAGCCGTCCAGCGCCTCGCTGCGCCCCCGGACCTGCCCTCGACCGAGCTGCTGGTGTTCGGGGTGATCGGGCTCGTGGGGAACATCGTCTCCCTCGCCGTCCTCGCCTCGAGCCGCTCGGACAACATGAACCTGCGCGCCGCCTTCCTCGAGGTGGCCAACGACGCGCTCGGCTCGGTCGCGGTGATCGTCGCCGCGATCGTCATCGCGACGACCGGCTGGGCCGGGGCAGACGCGATCGCGGCGCTGTTCGTCGGCGCGCTCATCGTGCCGCGCACGCTGCGACTGCTGCGCGAGACCCTCGAGGTGCTGCTCGAGTCCACCCCGCGCGGCCTCGACCTGGACGACGTCCGCGAGCACCTGCTCGGCGTGGACCTGGTCCGCGGCGTGCACGACCTCCACGCCACCCAGATCGCCTCGAACCTGCCGGTGCTCACCGCGCACATCGTCGTGGACGAGGAGTGCTTCCACGACGGTCACGTGCCCCGCATCCTCGACGCGCTCCAGGCCTGCGTCGCCGGGCACTTCGAGGTGAACATCGAGCACTCCACCTTCCAGATCGAACCGCCCTCGCACAGCCGGCACGAGCACGGGGTGCACGACTAGGGCGTGTCGAGCCCCACAGGCGATTCGTCCTGATCACCGCACCGAGCATTCGACCCCGCTGTGAACCGCAGGTATGGTCGCGAGACCAGCCGTGACGTCCGCGGCGAGGTGCTCGTCGCGGATCCTGCCGGTCGAGGTCGAGGAGCCGCACGGGTTCTGAGGGCGGAGAGGTGAAGATGGAGTCGACCGAACGCCGCGCAGCGGTGATCATCGAAGACGACGACGACATCCGCCAGCTCCTGGTGTCGGTGCTCAGCGAGGCGGGCCTGCGCGTGGTCGCCACGAACAACGGCCTCGACGGCATCGAGGCGGTCCGCGACAACGCCCCCGTCCTGACGACCTTGGACGTCTCCATGCCGGGGATCGACGGGCTGGAGACCGCCCGCCGCATCCGAGAGTTCAGCCCGACGCACCTGGTGATCATCAGCGCCGCCTCGCAGGACTCCGACGCGCGCCGCGGCCTGGAGGCCGGCGCCGACGAGTACCTCACCAAGCCCTTCCGCCCCCGCGAGCTGCGGGCGCGGATCGCGAACGCGCTCCGGGGGCGAGAGCCCGCCGAGGTCACGGTCGCCGACCACTAGCCTCAGACGCGCGGGCCCGTGCCCGACGCCGCCAGCGCGCCCGCCCCGGTCACGTCACCCGAGATCGCGGCGCTGACCACCCGGTTGCCGCCCTGGGTCACCGCCTCCTCGCAGGCGACACGCGCCGCCCGGGTCAGCGCGGAGGTGCTGTACCCGCTGCGGTGCGTGGCTGCCGTGCCGATGCTCGTGGTGAGCCTGATCCCGGGGACGTCGGCCATGTCGATGGTGAGCACCGCCCGGCGCAGCGCGGTCGCCAGGGCGACGTCCTCACCGGGCGGCATGCCAGAGACCGCGATCTCCATGCGCCCGGCTCCTGCCTCGCCGATGATGGCGGTCGTGGGGACCTCGGACCGGACGGTCGCCACAAACTCGCCCAGGACGTGGTCGGCGGCGGAGCGGCCGAAGGCGACGGCGATCTCGTCGACGTCGTCGATCAGCACGTGCAGGAGGGCCACCGGGTCCTCGTGCTCGGCCGAGCGGGCGAGGCGGTCGGTGAGCACCTGGTCGAAGGAGTCGTGGCCGAGAAGACCTCGACGGGAGAACAGCCGTGTGCCGGCGCCCGCCCGCACGGGCGAAGCCGCGTCAGCGCGCATGACGGACATGGTCACGGCCGCGACGATCATGAGGACGATCGTCGCGATCGACGTCGTCGCGGTCCCCAGGTACGTGTCGAAGGCGATGTGCTCCGACCCCCACACCGCCAGCACCACGAAGCGTGTCAGGAACAGTGCGCTCTCGATGATGAGCACGATCGAGAGGCCGCGAGCGTTGGCGTCGGAGCCCATCGAGCGGCTGAAGGTCTCGATGGCCCCGAGGGCCGAGAAGACACCCACCCCGAGCAGCCAGGCGGGTGCGCCCGCCCAGTCTCCGCCGCCAGTGCCCTCGACGACGACCGTGCCAGACACCAGCACCCCGACCAGGATCACCACCCACAGCATGCTGCGCCGATTGTTGAAGGACCGGCAGCCGCTCCAGATCGCCCCGGCGCTGATCACGAAGGCACCGTTGCCGACGGCGACGGTCCACCAGGCGTCCGGCATCGTGGCCCACAGCGCGTAGGACACGGCGGTGAGGATCCCCGCGAGGTAGGCAAGGGACCACAATCGGCTCGTGGTGCTGTCCCGGTTGACGAGGGTCTCCAGGACGAAGATCGTCCCCGCGGTGAGCACCACGAGGCCGGTGATGATGGAGAGAGTCTGCTGGTCGAGCGTCATACGCCTGCTTTCGTCGGGATGTCGATCGTCACCGTCGTGCCCTCACCGAGCGTGCTCTCCACGCTCAGCTCTCCACCGTGCTTGCGGACGATCTCGCGCGCGATGCCCATACCGAGCCCGCTGCCGTGCACACCGGTGTTCCGCACAGCGTGCGACCGGAAGAAGTTGTCGAAGAGCTGGGGGACCTCGTCGGCGGAGATGCCGATGCCCGAGTCCGCCACGACGAGCAGCAGCCGGTCACCGTCGCGCCTCAGGGTCACCATGACGCTGCCCTGCTCCTGGTTGTACTTGATGGCGTTGGACAGGATGTTGTCCACCACCTGCCGCATCCGGAACGGGTCGGCGACGGCGAGGCTGTTCTCCACGGCCGAGGTGTCCACCGTGATCGACCGCTCGGCCGCGCGGGGCAGCAGCGACTCCGCCGACTGCAGCACCACCTCACCCATGTCCATCGGGACGGGAGAGATCTCCAGCGGCTTGGACGCGTGGGAGGACGAGGTGAGGATCTCCGAGACCAGGTCGAGGAGACGGGTGCTGTTGCGCTCGACGATGCCCAGCCAGGCGCGTGCGTCGTCGGGCAGGTCGTCCCGCTCGATGACGAGGTCGAGGTACCCCAGGATCGAGGTCAGAGGCGTCCGCAGCTCGTGGGAGACCGAGGAGATGAGGTCGTCGCGGGCAGCGATGGCCTTGAGCTCGGAGGTGACCTCGCCGGAGACGAGGATCGTGCCGTCGAAGGCGCCGTCGCCGTCGTAGAGGCGCCGGGCCGTGACGAGGTAGGCGTGACGCTCCTCGTCAGGCTCCCCGGTCCAGATGAGCACCCCGTCGAAGGACTGACCGCGCTGGGCGCGGGCGAAGGGACGGTCCGCCTCCCGGAAGGGGGTCACCCGGTCGCTCTGGTAGACGACGTCCATCACCGGATGGTCGGCGGTGCCGCCCGACCGCAGGTGCATCGCCTTGTGGGCGCGGTTGATGAGGGTGATCTGGCCGTCCCGGTCGAAGCGCGCGACGCCGAAGGTCACCGTGTTGAGCACCTCCACGAGCAGGCGCTCGTGCTGGTTCGCTGAGCGCAGCGCGTCCGCGAGCAGGGCGGACTGCTTGCGCATGAGCACGCGCTGGGCCTTGTCACGCCGGGCGCTGAGGTACGTCGAGGCCGCGACGAAGGTCAGGGCCAGCGGCAGCAGGACGAGCAGCGTCATGGAGGGCAGGTCGATCGGCTCGGCCCGCAGCAGGAGCACGCCCCAGCTGCCGGCCAGGAGCAGCACGATCGAGGAGATGGTCCCCGGCAGGCCGAAGTACGTCGCGAGCCAGATGACCGGGAGCGCCCACAGCACCCCGAGGCCGACCTCCGGCACGCCCAGGCGCAGGAAGAAGATGACGAGCATGTCCGCGATCGGCAGCAGCGCGATCCACCGCTTGTCCAGGCGGTTCCACGGCACGAGCAGCGAGACGCCGGAGGCCACGAAGGCCAGCACCACCCCGACGAAGACCACCGGGGAGGTGAGACGCTCCGGGCTGAACCACTGCAGGGAGATGACCAGCGCCAGGACCGCTGAGCCGAAGAGGAGCTGGTTGAGCGTGACGGCGCGGTTGATCTGCGGGCCGCGCGGGGGCGCGCTGCTCCGTGCCCGCGTCCCGGTCGAGCCGCGTCGCCGCCCGTCCGTGCGCTGGTCTGTCGTTGATCCTGCCGTCATCACGGGGGCCACAGTATCTTCCCGGCAGCACCGGTGGAGCCGGGCCGCAGCCTCAGTGCTGTTCCAGGTCACGACGCCGCACGCCGACGAAGCCGGTCGCCAGCAGCGCCGCGGCCACCACCGTCAGGACCACCAACGGCACCGCTCGCAGGCCCTCGGTGAGGTACTCCGGGACGTGGGTGAAGGGGGAGAGGTCCAGCGCGGCGTCGGGCAGGCCGAGGGCGGGGCCGAAGATCGTCAGGACGAAGGTCACCGCGACCACCACCCAGGCCACCGGCAGGAACCGCGGTGCGGCGCCCAGCAGCACGACGGCCACCCCCACCACGACCCAGACGGCCGGGACCTGGACCAGGCCGGCCACCAGCAGGCGCGCGACCGTGACCGTGCCCGGGTCCGTGGTCGCCACCGTGACCAGGGCGAAGGCCACCATCCCGGCGGCGTAGACCAGGGTCGCCGAGACGAGCCCAGCCACCCCGTGGCTGGCCAGCCAGGCGGTGCGTGAGGTCGAGGTCGCCAGCAACGGCTCGGCGCGTCCCTCCAGCTCCTCGGTGCGCCCGTGCAGCACGCGCTGCACCCCGTGCACGGTCGCCACCAGCGCCAGGATCGTGGGGACGGAGCCGAGGAAGACGAGCGTGAGGTCCTCGGCGGCGCCGCTGCTCCCGGTCTCCTGGAGAATCTGCTCCAGCGCCGGGTTGTCCCGGAAGATGTCCCCGATGGACGCCGTCACCGACCCGTACAGGGCCCCGAGCAGCACGAAGGCGGCCGTCCACCCGGCGACGGACACCCGGCCCAACCGCCATGACAGCGCCCACACGCTTGCCAGCCGCGGGGCCGCCGTCGCCGGCCCCGGCCGCGCACCGAGGAGACCGAAGCCCAGGTCGCGGCGGGCCAGCACCAGGTGCGCCACCACCAGCGCGACGCCGGTCGCGGCCAGCGGCAGCGCAAGGACCACCCACCGGTTCTCCAGGTAGGGCAGCACCTGCTCGCCCCAGCCGAAGGGTGAGAGCCACACCACCCACTCCGCGCCGGAGGTCGCCGCCCCCCACCCGCGCAGCACGTAGGTCACCGCGAGCAGCGCCCCGGCCAGCGCGTTCGCGGTGCGGGAGAAGGACCCGAGCTGGGCGGTCACCGCCGCGACGCCGGTGAAGACGAGGCCGGTGGCCCCGATCGCCGCGCCCAGGGCGAGGGCCCCGCCCAGGTCAGGGGCGCCGTCGGGCAGGCTGGCGGCGAGGAGGGAGAGGGTGACGGCCACGGTCGCGGCCAGGCAGGCGGAGGCCGCCAGCAGGGTCGCCGCGGTCAGCGCCGCGTGGCGGCCTACGACCGCGGAGGCGACGAGCTCGGCGCGGCCGGAGTCCTCCTCGGCGCGGGTGTGACGCACCACGGTGAAGATCGCCATGAGCGAGACGGCGACGCTCGAGAGCCCCAGCGAGCGCCACGTGGTGAAGGCCCCCGGCGTGCCCAGGTCGTGGACCTCACCGAGCAACAGGGTGAAGGCGGTGTTGGAGCTGAAGGAGGCGGTGAGCTCGGCGGTGGTGGCGGGGTCGGGGAAGACGGTGTCGTAGGCGAGGTAGCTCGAGGCCGCGAGCAGCACCACCCCCGCGATCCAGCCGGCGAACCGCAGCCGGTCCCGGCCGAGGGCGAGGCGCAGCAGCGTGCCCGTCCCGGCAAGGGCGCGAGGACGGGCGGCGGCGCGGGCGGAGGCGGTCACGGGTGCGCCTGGTAGTGGCGCAGGAACAGCTCCTCCAGGGTGGGCGGCTGGCTGGTCAAGGACTGCAGACCGGAGCCGGCCAGCACGGTGAGCACTGCGCCCAGCCAGGAGGCCTCCACGTCGAGGCGGAGCGTGGCGGGGCCGCCGGTCCGCTGGGTCACCGCGAGGTCGTGGACGCCGGCGTGCTGGCCGAGGCCGGGCGGGACGGCGGCCACCACTGCGGTGAGCGAGGTCCGGGTCAGGTGCCGCAGCTCGGTGAGCGAGCCGGAGTCGACCACGTGCCCGGCGCGCACGATGGACACCCGGTCGCACAGCGCCTCGACCTCGGACAGGATGTGGCTGGACAGCAGGACCGTGCGCCCGCGGTCCTTCTCCTCGGCCACCACCTGCTGGAACACCGCTTCCATGAGGGGGTCCAGGCCCGAGCTGGGCTCGTCGAGGATGAGCAGCTCGACGTCGGAGGCGAAGGCCGCCACGAGCGCCACCTTCTGCTTGTTGCCCTTGGAGTAGCTACGACCCCGCTTGGTCGGGTCGAGCTCGAAGCGCTCGATGAGGTCAGCCCGACGCCGCTGGTCCAGCCCCCCGCGCAGACGTCCCATGAGGTCGATCACCTCCCCGCCGGACAACAACGGCCACAGGGTGACGTCGCCGGGGACGTAGGCGAGGCGCCGGTGCAGCGTCGTCGCCTCGCGCCAGGGGTCCCCGCCGAGCAGCCTCACAGTGCCGGCATCCGCGCTGAGCAGCCCCAGCAGCACCCGGATGGTGGTGGACTTGCCGGAGCCGTTGGGGCCGAGGAAGCCGTGGACCTCGCCGGTGGCGACGGTGAGGTCGAGGTCGTCGAGGGCACGCGTGCCTCCGAACGACTTGGTCAGCCCGGTGATGGTGATCGCGTCCATGGACTCACTCTGCGCCCGATCGCGTAAATTTGGGCCCCATGAATACCACGCACCTCATCGTCTGCGCCCCCAGGACCGCTCTGTGACCACCCCTGTCCTCCTGCCGCCGACCGCCGAGCTGCACCTGCACATCGAGGGCACCCTCGAGCCTGACCTCGTCTTCCGGCTCGCTGCCCGCAACGGCATCGACCTGCCCTACGCGAGCCCCGCCGAGCTGCTCGAGCGCTACACCTTCGCTGACCTGCAGTCCTTCCTCGACCTGTACTACGCCAACATGGCGGTGCTCCAGACCGCGGAGGACTTCGCGGACATGACCCGGGCGTACCTCGCCCGAGCCGCCGCCGCCGGGGTCCGTCACGCCGAGATCATGGTCGACCCCCAGGCCCACCTGGCCCGCGGGATCCCGCTGGCCACCTGCATCGACGGCATCGCCTCGGTGCTGCGCACCTCCGAGGCGGACTACGGCGTGAGCACCTCGCTCATCGCCGCCTTCCTGCGGGACCGCCCGCAGGAAGAGGCCCTGCAGGTCCTCGACGACCTGCTGAGCATGGACGCGCCGATCATCGGCATCGGCCTCGACTCCGCGGAGGTGGGCAACCCGCCGTCGGGCTTTGTGGCGCTCTTCGCCCGCGCTCGGGCCGCGGGCCTGCGGTGCGTCGCGCACGCCTGCGAGGAAGGCCCGCCGAGCTACGCCTGGGAGGCGCTCGACCTGCTGCACGTCGACCGCATCGATCACGGGATCCGGTGCATGGAGGACGACGCGCTGGTCGCCCGCCTGGTCCGGGACCAGGTCCCGATGACCATCTGCCCGTTGTCCAACGTCCGGCTGCGGGCCGTGGACACCCTGGCCGAGCACCCGCTGCCGCAGATGCTCGACGCAGGCCTCAACGTCACCATCAGCTCCGACGATCCCGCCTACTTCGGCGGGTACGTCGACGACAACCTGCGTGCGCTCGTGGCTTCGCTGGGGTTGACCGCGGACGACCTCGCCCGGCTGGCCACCAACTCCGTGCGGTCCTCGTTCCTGACCGACGACCGCCGTCAGGTGCTGCTCGCCGAGGTGGAGCGGTGGCGAGACGGTACCGTCGAAGAGTGAACGCACCGGAGTCCGCCGCGACCATCTTCGACACGCTCTCCCTCGACGAGCTGCGCACCCGCACGAGCGAGAAGTGGCGCTACTACGCCCCGGACGTGCTGCCGCTGTGGGTCGCGGAGATGGACGTGCCCCAGTCCGAGCCGGTCATCGCCGCGGTCACCGACGCGCTGCGCCGTGGTGACACCGGCTATCCGGGAGGGCGCGGGTACGCCGAGGCCTTCGCAGGCTTCGCCGCGGACCGCTGGGGCTGGGAGCTGGACCCGGGCCGCGCCCGCATGCTCACGGACGTGATGATCGCCGTCACCGACGTGCTCAAGGTCCTCACCGCGCCGGGGGACACGGTCGTGGTGAACACCCCGGTGTACCCGCCGTTCTACGACTTCGTCCGGGACACCGACCGCGTGGTGCGCGCCGCGCCGCTCACCGCTGACAACCGCCTCGACCTCGCCGCCCTCGACGAGGCCTTCGTGGGGGCCACGGTCTTCCTGCTGTGCAACCCGCACAACCCGACGGGCACGGCGCACACCCCGGACGAGCTCGCCGCTCTCGCCGAGCTGGCCCGGCGCCACGGGGTGCGGATCGTCGCGGACGAGATCCACGCCCCGATCACCTCTCCGGCCGCCGCGCGCGAGCTCGGCCGGCCGGTGTTCACCCCGATCGTCACGGTGCCGGGGGCGGAGAACGCGATCAGCGTCATCTCCGCGTCCAAGGCCTGGAACCTCGCCGGCCTCAAGGCCGCGCTGGCGATCGGCGGTCCCGAGGCGGCGCCCGACGTCGCCGCCATCGCCGAGATCGCCGACCACGGCGCGAGCCACCTGGCGGCGATCGCCCACGCGGCCGCGCTCACCCATGCCCGCGGCTGGCTCGACGAGGTCGTCGCCGGCGTCGACGTCACCCGCGCCCACTTCACCGCCCGGCTCGCCGAGCGCGTGCCCGACGCCGTGGTGCACCCCGCGCAGGCGACGTACCTGGCGTGGGTGGACTGCCGGGCGGTGCGCACGGCCGACGGCAGCGCGCTGGGAGACGACCCGGCCCGGGTGTTCCTCGAGCGCGGAAAGGTGGCCTTCACCTCGGGGCTTCCCTTCGGAGAGGGCGGTCAGGGGTTCCTCCGGGTCAACCTCGCGACGAGCCGCGGCATCCTCGACGAGGCGGTCACCCGCATGGGCGCAACGCTGCTCGCCTGACCGCTCGGCGAGGAGCCGGCCGGGCTGGCGTCAGGTCACGTGCTGGGCGTGCCGAGGTAGCCGAGCATGTAGCCGGCGGCGATCGCGCCGAGGCGGTCGTGCACGCCGAGGGAGGCGAAGAGGTCACCCACCACGGTCAGCGCCTGGGTGATGGTGATGCCCCGGCGGGTGGCGATGGTGTCGATCGAGGCGCCGGCGTCCAGGGCGCGCAGCAGGTCCTGCTCGGGGCCGGTGAGCACCACCAGCACCTGGTGCTCGACCGGCGTCAGGGTGATGCCGCTCGCCTCCAGCCGCCACAGCAGCGCCGCCACCGGCGGCAGCCGCTCGGCGAAGTCGGCGAGCAGGCCGCGCGGCACGACCAGGAAGGGACGCAGCAGCAGGGGGTCGGCCAGCTCGATCGCCAGGCACAGGTCCGTCTCGGAACCGACGTGGTCGCCCTGGCGGGCGCGTGCCACGCTCCGGGTGATGAGCGTCTCGATGCGCAGGCGGTCCGGCACGGTGTCTGCGGCCAGCGAGGCGTCGGTGATCGCCAGGGCGCCCTGCACGTCACCCATCTGGAGGACGACGTCGGCGTGCACCGCGTTGATCAGCGGGTTGCGGGGGATGCTGTCGAGGATGTTCTTGGCCCGGGTGGTGTTGCCTCCCCACACGTTGATGGTCGCCGCGGTGGCGGTGAGCAACTGGGAGGACAGCGTGCCGAGCCGCAGGCTGGTCCGCCGGTCCCGCAGCACCCGGCCCAGCCCCGTGGTGGCCGAGAAGAGGTCCCCGGTGAGCAGCCCGATGTGCGCCCGCACGTACGCCTCGACGAACCACGCCGGCGGCACGCCGCGCCGGTGCGTCTCGTCCGTGGGCGGCAGCAGCAGCCGCGCGGTCTGCAGGTCGAGCTGGTCCAGCGCGAGGAGGGCGCCGACGAGCTGGTCGAGCCGGGTGTCGACGAACTGCAGCGCCACGAGGGCGTGGGAGTAGTCCCGAGAGCGCTTGAGCGCCGCACGGGCTCCCGCGATGTCGCCCTTCAACGACCGGGCGAGCGCGCTGTACTCCGCCGCCGCCCGGGTCACGGAGTCCAGCCCCGCCGCCCGGCTGAGCTCGAAGCACCGCTCGAAGTCCGTGATCGCCGCGGACACCGCACCGACCAGGCACCGCGCGATCCCGGCGTGCAGCAGGAAGAGCGGTGCGGCCGTCCCCGGTGGTGCGGCGTCCGGGCGCAGCAGCCCCTCGGCGCACCGGTCGACCAGCTCGCACGCGGCCATGTCCTGATGGCAGGCCCGCAGGGCGATGACCTGCGCTGTCGCCACGGTGAGGGCGCGGTGCAGGTCCGCCGGGCCCAGCCGGGCGCCGGGCGGGGGGAGGCGGGTCGGTGGAGCGAGCATGTCGTTGTCGAAGCGGGCGAGCACGGCGTGCAGCTCGAACAGCCCGGGGCTGTCGCTGAGCCGCGCGGCCGGGACCTGGGCGAGCGCCCGGAACAGCGCGCGCGGGTGGTCCAGGATGAGCGGGACGACCGCCGCCTCCGCGATGGAGATGACGAGGTCCCAGTCCTGGGCGAGGACGGCGTGGCGCACGGCGTGCTCGGGCATCGAGCGGAACATCTTCGCGGCGTGGCGGTGGGCCGGGGCGTGCTCGGCGGCGGCGGCCGGGCGCGTCCGGATCGCGCGGACGACGGCGGGGAGCAGCGTGTAGCGCCGCTCGCCGTCGTGCAGGTGAGACCGGGTGATCCCGGCGCGCTCGAGGTCCGCCAGGGCACGGCTGGCATAGGCGGACCCGGTCAGGCGGTTGGCGAGGTCTCCGGTGAGCGGGTCGAGGAGGCAAACCTGCCGCAGGAAGTGGGCCACCTCCGGGTCGGTGCCCTGCGGGTCGAGGGAGGACAGGAAGTCACCGGCGGACTCCCAGGTGGCCTCGTCGTAGCCGGACCCGGAGCCGGCGAGGGTGGTCAGCACGGCGCAGGTCAGCGCGGGCCACCCCCACAGCTTGGTCTGCAGGTGGTGGGCCTGGGCGAGGGTGAGCGCGATCCCGGACGCCTCGGCCAGGTCCAGGGTGTCGGCTGCGGAGAGGGTGAAGGCCGCCGAGTCGAGGATCTGGGCACCGGGACCGAAGATCGCGTCCATCGCGAGCGGGCCGTAGGGCCGGCAGACGAGCAGCACGTCGAGGTGCGGGCTGAGCTGGAGGAGGTCGACGAGCTCGGTGGTGATGTCGCCGACCGGGGACGGGTCGCTGGTCGGGGTGCTGACCTCGGCCTCCAACCCGTCGACGATGAGCAGCAGGGGTGCGGTGAGGTGGGCGACGAGGCCCCGGACCTGCGCGTAGGCGGCGTGGTCGGCGATGTCTGCGGCATCGGCCGCGTCGCCGATCGTGGGGGAGAGGTCCGCGGCCAGCTCGCCCCAGAAGGTCGCCGAGGAGGTCGGCGGGGCGCTCAGGGCGTGCCAGGCGACGGCGCGGCCGCCGGGAGCCGGCCCGCAGGGTCCGGCGTCGCAGCCGTGGAGCCAGGTCGTCACGGCTGCCGTCTTGCCAAATCCGGTGGGTGCGCGCAGGACTGTCATCCGGTGGCCGGCGTCGAGCATCCGGTGGACCTCGGGGCGGATCAGGTAGGGCGCGGGAGCTCCTGGGATCGCGGGTCCTGCTCGGCCGGGGCCGAGCGAAGACGCGGGGTCGGGCATGGATCACCTGTCGGTCAGGAGCACAGCTGGGTACGTCCGGGGAATACGTCTGTTCCCCAGCATGTTAATGCTCGTACTACAGTGGACCGACGCGGACTCGCCGCGCGACATCTCAGGAGAACAGACTGTGACATACGGGTGGAGCAACACCGTTCACCGCGCCGCTGACCTTGGTCACGCGAGCTCGATGACGGAGCTCACCGGTTGTTGTCGTACCTGTTGCTGACCCAGGCCGGCGTCACCGCGTGACGCCCCGCCCCCCGCAGACCTGCCTCGAGCAGGACCTGTCCCGCACAGGCGCACCTGCGCGCAGGCACCGCCCCGCCTGACTCCTGACCCACGCGACACCCGGGTCTGAGCAGACGCTGGCACGCCCCGCGCGGCGCCTCTCCGCCCATGACGTCCCTCGTCTGGGCCTCTCCCTGATCGTGCGGCTCTCCGCCGCACGGCACGCCCGCGTGCACCCGTCTGTTCTGCCACCTGCATCGCAGGTCTGGTCGGCTGCCGCATCCTTGTGAAAGGCCTCACTGTGCCCACTCCACCTGACTCGCTCGCGACAGGCACCGCCGCCTCCGCGCGGCCCACTCCTGCGCCGGCCAAGACCCGTCGCCTGCGCATGCCGTCCTTCAGCGTGCAGATCATCGGGGCGCTCGTCCTGGGTGTGCTGCTCGGCTGGGCGGCGCTGACCATCGGTCCCGTCGACGACGGCAGCCCGTCCGGCGGTGACAACTGGCTGACCACGACGCTGGACACCATCGGGTCGTCCTTCGTCCTGCTGCTGCGCACGATCGTCCCGCCGCTCGTCTTCACCGCGATCGTCGCCTCGATCGCCAACCTGCGCAACGTGGCCAACGGTGCCCGGCTGGCCTGGAAGACCCTGCAGTGGTTCGCCATCACCGCGCTCGTCTCGGTGGTCATCGGCATCGGGCTGGGCCTGGTCCTGCGCCCGGGGGAGAACACCACCCTCGACACCTCGGACGGCTACGAGGCGGGTCGCACGGGCAGCTGGCTCGACTTCCTCGACTCGATCCTGCCGGCGAACTTCCTCGGTGCGGCGGCCCGGACCTCGACGGAGACCGGTGACGCCGGTGCGATCACCGCGTCCACCACGATCTCCTTCAACGTGCTGCAGATCGTGGTCATGGCCCTCGTCGTGGGGATCGCGGCGCTCAAGGTCGGGTCCAAGGCGGACCCCTTCCTCGCCTTCAACCGGTCCGCGCTGGAGATCATCCAGAAGGTCCTGTGGTGGATCATCCGCCTGGCACCGCTGGGTACCCTCGGCCTCATCGGCTACGCCATCGCCGCCTACGGCTGGGACCTGCTGGCCCCGCTGGGCACCTTCGCCGCGGCCATCTACATCGGTCTCGCCCTCGTGCTGTTCGTCCTCTACCCGGTGCTGCTGCGCACCAACGGTCTGAAGATCACCAGCTTCTTCCGCGGTGCCTGGCCGGCGATCCAGCTGGCCTTCGTCTCCCGGTCCTCGATCGGGACGCTGCCGGTCACCCAGCGTGTCACCGAGCGCAACCTCGGTGTGCCCAGCGAGTACGCCTCCTTCGCCGTCCCGCTCGGCGCGACCACCAAGATGGACGGCTGCGCCTCGATCTACCCGGCCGTCTCGGCGATCTTCATCGCCCAGATCTTCAACATCGACCTGTCCCTGACGGACTACCTGCTCATCGCCTTCGTCTCGGTCATCGGCTCCGCCGCGACCGCTGGGCTCACCGGGGCGATCGTCATGCTCACCCTGACCCTGTCCACCCTCGGCCTGCCGCTGGCCGGCGTGGGCCTGCTGCTGGCCATCGACCCGATCCTCGACATGGGCCGCACCGCGGTCAACGTCGCTGGTCAGGCGCTGGTCCCGGTGATCGTGGCCAAGCGAGAAGGGATCCTCGACGTGGAGAAGTACGCCTCGGCGAGCGCGGAGGACCTCTTCGCCGACGACGAGACCCCGGCGCCCGCTGCTGAGGTCGACGAGGCCGCCGAGCGGCAGCCTGCTCAGGTCTGACCTGCAGACACCCTGACGGCGTGGTCCGCGCTCCTCCCGATGGGAGGCGCGGGCCACGCCGTCGTCGTCTCACTGGGAGTTCGCGTCAGATCGGGTGGGCGCTCAGAAGACGGTGCATGGACGACACCCCTTGACGATAATGATTATCAATACGTATAGTAGTCACCTCGACCAAGGAGGCCACCATGGCAAAGCACGTCGACCTGCGTCCCGTCATCAAGCTCCGCTCGACCGCGGGGACGGGATTCACCTACGTCACCACGAAGAACCGCCGCAGCAGCCCCGACAGGCTGGTGCTGACCAAGTACGACCCGGTCGTCCGGGCCCACGTCGACTTCCGCGAGGAGCGCTGACGGCCACGACATCCACGACATCCCGACGTCCACGACAGTCCAGGAGGACACCATGAAGCAGGGAATCCACCCCGAGTACCACCCCGTCGTCTTCCGGGACGCCTCAGCGGGCTACGCCTTCCTCACCCGATCGACGGCCACGCCCACCGCGACCATCACCTGGGAGGACGGCGCCACCTACCCGGTCGTCGACGTCGAGGTCTCCAGCGCGAGCCACCCCTTCTACACCGGCAGCGCCCGGGTGGTCGACACCGCTGGTCGCGTCGAGAAGTTCCGACGGCGCTACGGCACGCCGGTCGCCTGACGCGCACAGGGCACGCACGAAGCCGCGACGCGGACCTGCGCCGGCTCAGTCCCGGCGGACCGTCCGCGTCACGGTGAACTTCGGGTTCTGCCCGGCCATCGTCGTCGGCCCGACGACTCGGCTCAGGTCGCGCTTGTAGAGCAGGTGGGAGTTGTAGACCGTCCACAGCTCCCCGCCGGGGCGCAGCACCCGCGCGGCGGCGGCGAACATCCGGTGCGCGGCGTCGGTGTGCAGGGCCGTCCCGGAGTGGAAGGGCGGGTTGCAGACCACGAGGTCGGCGCAGTCGGCGGGGAGGGTAGACAGCGCGTCGTCGCGCAGCGTGGTGACCGCCGCCGCCACGCCGTTGGCCTGCGCGGTGGCCGCCGTCGAGGTGATCGCCGCAGCCGACTGGTCGCTGGCCAGGACCTGCAGGCCGGGGCGGGCCTGAGCCAGGCTGACCGCGAGGATCCCCGACCCGCAGCCGACGTCGATCGCCTGGGCGGCGTCGGGTGCCATCTCGTCGAGGAAGGTGAGCAGGTACCGCGTGCCGATGTCCAGGCGGGTGCCGGCGAACACGCCGCCGTGGGAGACCACGTCCAGCCCGATCTCACCCAGGTGGGCTCGGCGCGGGAAGGTCGGCTCCTGGGTGCGCGCGGACGGCAGCGGAGAGCGGGCGATCAGTGCCCGGGACTTGAACCGGCCCAGGCTCGCGCGGACGTCGCCGAAGGAGCGGGCGATCACGTCGTTCATCCCACGGGTCATGTGCTTGACCCGCCCGCCCGCGTAGACGGTGACGTCGGCCGGGGCGTGCCGGGCGATCGCCTCGACCTGCTCGGTAAGGGTGTCCAGGCTCTTGGGCAGCCGCAGCAGCACCACCTTGGCCCGTCCCAGCAGCTCGCTGTCCAGGCCGCGCAGCGCGTCGTGGCGGGTGAAGGCGTCGGTGAGGCCGAGCCGTTCGGCGTTGACGTCGAGGGCACGCTCGGCCGTCACCCAGTCCTGGTGGACGACGACGCGGGCCGGGTCGCTCGCCCCGGTGGCGCAGGCCACCGCACCCAGGGTGAGCGCCCCGAAGGCGTCGTCGAGCACGACGACGCGGCCGGCGCCGCCGCCGTCGGTGGCCGGGTCGCTGCGCAGGTCCGCATAGGCCTCGGCGAGCAGCAGGCGGTCCACCCCGTCGACGGCGGACAGCTCGGGCCCTTCGGTCCCGGGGAACCGGCCGAGGGCGTCGAGGCTGTGGAAGAGAGAGTCGAGCTCCTCCGGTGAGTCAGGCATGAGACAAGTGTCCCCGACCGCGGTCACGGTGCATGCGAGAGCCGCCTCGGGAGGCGCCACCGACGGCCAGCGGCCCAGTTTTTTCGCTCCAGAGGGCTCGCGAAGCCCTCAGAACGACGAAAATTCACGATTTTCAGCGTTGAGAGAAACCGAAACGGCTGAAATGGCGCCCGGAGGCTCGATGATTCCCTAGTGTTGTCCACGAAGACCGGTCACATGACTGGCAAAGTACGTCTGGTGCTGGTCAGCGACCGCTGCCCGGCCCAGACCGAAGAAGGGATCCGCATGTCGCTCAACCGCACTGACCTCGTCTCGGCGATCGCCAGCAAGTCCGGTCTGACCAAGACGGACGCTGACTCTGCGCTCTCTGCCCTGCAGGAAGTTCTCATCGAGTCGCTCAGCAACGGCGAGGCCGTCAAGGTCACCGGGCTGCTCTCCGTCGAGCGCGTCGAGCGTGCCGCTCGTACCGGCCGCAACCCCCGCACCGGCGAGGAGATCCAGATCCCCGCTGGCTTCGGCGTGAAGATCTCGGCTGGAAGCCTCCTGAAGAAGGCTGTCTCCGCCAAGTGATGTACCGCTGACCTCCGCCCCGGCGGAGCTCAGCACCCCGAAGGCCCGGTCCGGGAGCAGCTGCTCCTGGCCGGGCCTTCGTCGTCTCCGGGTCCGACGGCGACGTCTGGCAAGATCGCCGGGTGAGTGCACACCGAGCAGGGCCACCGCCCACCCGACGACCCGCCCGCCGTCCTTCCCGTCGTCCTGACCAGGCAAGCCGCTCCCACGGCGACACCCACGGACACGCTCACTCCCACTCCCACTCCCACTCTCACGGCCCGGCGCCGCGCTCCTCGAACCGGGTCCGTCTGGTCCTGGCCGCGCTGCTCGTCCCGGCCCTGCTCGCCACGGTCGTGGGCCTCGTCCTGTTCTGGCCGCACGACGCCCCGGCCCGCGGCAGCATCGACACCACCGCAGACACCGCGGGCAAGGTCTACGGGACGGTCGTGGGGCCCATCGAGGACACCAACCTCGTCCCCGTCCTCCTCGACGACACCGACGAGCTCATCACCGTCCACATGCCCCCGGAGTACATGGAGACCGGCGTCGGGACGGGTGACACGATGAAGATCTTGCACATCCCGCAGGCGGCCGCCTCGGGCAGCGAGTACGTGTTCATGGACTTCGTGCGGGACGTGCCCATCTCGATCCTGGCGATCGCCTACGCCGTCGTCGTGCTCGCCGTCGCGCGCTGGCGCGGACTGGCGGCCCTGGCCGGGCTGGTCATCTCCTTCGGGGTCGTGGTGCTCTTCACGCTGCCCGCGCTGCTCGTGGGGACCAACGCGATCGCCGTGGCGCTGCTCACCTCCACCACCGTGATGTTCGTGGTGCTCTACCTCGCCCACGGCTTCAACGCCCGGACCTCCACGGCGCTGCTGGGCACCCTCCTGGGGCTGGTGATCACCGCGCTGCTGGCGGGGTGGGCGGTCGACGCCGCCAACATCCTGGGGCTGGCCGACGAGTACTCCCTCATGCTGCCGGCCTACGCCCCTGAGGTGAACATCCGGGGGGTCATCCTGTGCGGGATCGTGCTGGCCGGGCTCGGGGTGCTCAACGACGTGACCATCACCCAGGCGTCCGCGGTGTGGGAGCTGCGTGCGGTCAGCCCGGAGATGAGCCGTTACGAGCTGTTCACCCGCAGCATGCGGATCGGCCGTGACCACATCGCCTCGACCGTCTACACGATCGCCTTCGCCTACCTGGGAGCGGCCCTGCCGATGCTGCTCATGGTGAGCCTGATCGACATGGGCCTGGGGGAGACGCTCACCTCGGGTGAGATCGCCGAGGAGGTCGTGCGCACGCTCGTCGGCTCGATCGGCCTGGTGCTCGCCATCCCGATCACCACGGCGATCGCGGCGGCCGCGGTCGGCGGTCACGGCACGCTCGCCGCTCCAGCCGTCGAGCAGCCGAGCAAACCGCAGGTGGGGCCGCCGAGCGAGGCGGAGCTAGAGGTCGCCTCGGCTCTGCAGGAACCGCATCGCTAGCCAGCCCAGCGGGATGCGGCACCAGAAGGTCACCACACGGAAGAGGATCACGGCCGAGGTCGCGATGGGGCCCGCGACCCCGGCGGTCACCGTCAGACCGGTGATCAGCGCGACCTCGATCGCACCGAGACCACCCGGGGTCGGCACGAGCGCACCGGCGGTGTTCCCGAGGAGGAACACCACCGCGACGTCGATGAGGGAGACGTTCTGCCCGAAGGCCGCCAGCGCGGCGTCGAAGGCGAAGACGTAGCCCATGGTCATCACGACGTTCCCGGCCAACCCGATGAGGATCCGGCGCGGCTCACCCAAGATCTCTGACAGGCGCGGCCAGATCTGCTTGTACATGGGTTCCGTCTTGGCTCGCACCCAGCGGCGCACCTGCGGCACCAGGAACGCCGCCGCCACGACGGCGCCGATGATGATCACCGCGACGAGCACCGTGGCCGAGGGCAGGCTGCGCAGCACGCCGCCGTCTCCGGTCACCACCGACAGCAGGACGAGCAGCAGGACCGTCACGATGAACTGCGACGCCTGGACTAGGGCCACGGTGGCTACGGCGAGGGAGGTGGTGACCCCCCGGCGGGTGAGCATACGCAGGTTGAGCGCGGCCGGACCGATCCCGGCCGGTGCGGCCAGCGCCACGAAGGAGGACGCGGCCTGGACCAGGGTCGCCCGCAGCACCGACAGCTTGACCGGGGAGAAGGCGACGAAGGTGACCGCGGCGCCGAACCAGGTGAGCAGCCCGAGCGCGAAGGAGACCGCGACCCACCACGGCTGGGCGTTGCTCACCGCCTCCTTGATCTCGTCGAAGTTGATCGTGGTGACCACCACGGACACCGCGACGATGGTGAGCGCCAGGGTGATGATGGTGCGGGCGCCGAAGCGGATGAGGCTCACTGGTGCGACGTCGACCTCGGGCAGCTGGGCCACCAGGGCCTTGCGCAGGTCGGTGATGACCCCCTTCTGCGCGCGGACCTGCTCGCGGGTGCTGGCCGGCAGCGCGACCACCTGGAGCAGCGGACCGATCGCGGCGACCTCCTCGGTCGAGTGCACCGTCAGGGCCGAGGCGACGGCGCGCTCGGCGCCGACCCGCAGCGCCAGCAGCGCGATCATCTGCGTGAGGTCCACCCGCTGGGCGAGGGACGACGACGCGACGTCGCCGGTCTCCCAGCCGGTCAGCCACACCTCCGGCTGCCCGTCCTCGCCGGTGCCCACGAGCAGCACGTCCGAGGTGAGCGAGCGGTGGGCCAGGCCGGCTGCGTGGGCGATCTCCAGCTGGAGCCACGCATCGTGCAGCACGGCGTCGGTGAGCTGCTCGGTGGGTACGTCGCTCAGCGGGCGGGTGCCCACCGCGTGCTGCTGGATGAGCAGCATGGAGTCGTCCGCCTCGGCGATGCCCTCCAGGGTCGGTGTGCGCACCCCGGCGGCCTGGGCGGCGTAGGCGAGCAGGGCGGCGCGCTCGGCGACGGCGCGCAGGGAGACAGCGGTGCGTCCGTCGATCCCGCGCATGCGCAGCGAGCGCCACATCCGGGTGAGGATGCCGATCACCTGACGGTCGCCGTCGAGCACGACGACGTCCAGGCGCGGTCCGTCGACCTGGGAGAGGGCGTAGACCCGGTTGTCGGAGACCCGGGCGATCGCCAGCGTCGACGGCTCCGCGGCGAGATCGGCGGCGAGGTCGGAGTCGGCGGCGAGGTCGTGCGCGACGAGCTCTTCGGTGACGGCGGCCTGCTCGGCCTCGTCCGCGACGTCGCGCACCCGGACCAGCGCGGTGGGGTGGAAGCCTGCGCGCCGGACACCGGCGACGAGGTCGTCACCGTAGGCGCGCTCGCTGCGCACCCCGGAGACGTAGCGGACGGCCAGCCCGGAGGCCCGGCCGAGCAGCAGCGTGAACAGGACCCCGGGCAGTGACACCTGACCGGTGATGAGGACCACGCCCAGGGACAGCCACAGCAGGTTCCAGGAGTAGGCGACCGTGCGGCGCCGCGTCCGCGGGCCCGAGGCGGTGAGCAGGCCGGTGATGCCGGCGACGTAGCCGGGGATGGTCAACGTCAGGACGCCGCGGATGGGCACGGACATGCCGTCGACGAGGTTCTCCGAGCCCCAGTTGACGATCATCCATGTGGCCAGCGCGGCCAGGGCGAGGCCGAGGACGAGCGCTGCGATGCACTCGACCACCTGACGGCCCAGGCGGCGCAGCGCGATCTCGGTGAGGACGGCGACCGGGACCACGAGGGTGACCAGGCCCTCGAGCACGGCGACCGGGATGAACAGCACCCGGGCCAGGATGGAGGAGAAGCTCTGGACGTCGGACTGCACGCCCTCGGTGGTGCCGTGCGCGTACACCGCGAGGACCAGCACGAGGGTCGCGCCCAGCAGCGCGAGCAGCAGGGCGAGCAGGTCGCTCGGCTGGCGCACCCGGTCCTCGGGGGTGTCGATGACGAGCACCTCAGGAGGCAGGTCCGCCTCGGTCTGCGTCTCGTCCGTGCCGGAGGACATGGTGGGCGACCCCGATTTCGGGATGTGATGGGAGCCGACGTCGTGCACCGCGGCGGTGGTGCGGGGGACGTGTGACATGACTGCGATTCTAGAGCCGGGACCGGCAGGGACGCAGGGGAGGGCGAGGTGAGTTGGTCACATGTGCGTAACCGCTGGCCGGGCGCCTGCCCAGGGCCGACCCTAGGCTGACCACATGACACAGAGCACGAGCGGGACCCCGGGGGACAGCGGCTCGACGCTGAAGCTGTCACGGCCGATGTGGCAGATGCCGTTGCTGCGCGGGCTGGCCCTGCTCGCCCTCGGCCTGCTGCTGCTCGTGGAGCCGCTGACCACCCTGACCAACCTCATCGTGCTGTTCGCCGTGTTCCTGCTGGTCGATGCGGCCCTCGCGGCCGCCCAAGGGCTGGTGAACCGGGATCAGGTCGGGTGGCGGTGGTGGCTCGTCCAGAGCGCGGTCGACGTGGTGTTCTCCATCGCGATCTTCCTGTGGCCAGAGCCCACGCCGCTGGTGCTGTTCTACCTGTTGCTCGTGTGGGCGCTGGTGCTGGGGATCGTGTCGATCGTGGGCGGGGTCACGCTCGTGCGCAACCGGGACCTGGGCTGGTCCTGGTTGCTGATCACAGGGATCATCTCGACCCTGTTCGGCCTCATGCTGCTCACCAAGGTGCAGTCCGCCACGAGCGTCCTTGACCTGGTGATCGTGGTCTTCGGGCTGTACGCCTTTGTGATGGGCGCCGTGCACGTGGTGTCGGTGTTCTCGATGCGCTGGGTGGCGCAAGAGATCGACCGGGCGCTGGGCGGGGAGAGCCTGGTCGTGGCTGGCGCCGTGGACCGCAAGGCCGCGCGCACGGCAGCCCACGACGCCCGGGCCCTCGAGGGTGAGCGGCCCGACGCCGCGCTCGCGGCCCCGGATGCCCGTGCCATCGACGGCGCCCAGATCGATCCTCAGGACCGGGTGAGCGACGACGAGCTCGCCGGGCTGGGCTTCCCGGACACCCCGGGGATGGTGGCCGCGCCCGGGCCGCCGCCTGCCTTCGAGGAGGCGGACGAGGGTGACGTCACGAATGGCGACGGGACGGGCCCCGAAGAGACCACGAAGTAGGCGGACGAGCCTGGGGGACCCCGACAGTACGCTCGTACGCATGAACCACACCTCCGTCGGCGCCCGGCCGCCGTTCAGCCCCGAGCTCCGCCGTCGACGGACTGCCATCTTCGTGTTCATGCTCGTCGTCGGCGTCTCGATGGCCTCCTGGGTCGTCCGCACACCCGCCGTGCGCGACCTGCTCGACGCCTCGACGGGGCAGATGGGCCTCGTGCTCTTCGGGCTCTCGGTCGGCTCTATGACAGGTGTCCTGTCGTCCGCCTCCGTCGTCAGGGCGCACGGGGCCCGCCGGACCATCGCGATCGGGGGCGCCAGCCTCGTCGTGGGGCTCGCCCTCGTGGGCATCGCGTCGAGCCTCGGACTCACAGCGGGCGTCTTCGTCGGACTCGCCCTCGTCGGCGGTGGCGTGGGAATGTCTGAGATCGCGATCAACATCGAGGGTGCCGACATCGAGAACTCCTCGGGCCGGTCGGTCCTGCCGATGCTGCACGGCTGCTACAGCCTCGGCACCGTGGTCGGCGCCAGCGTCGGCATCGGTCTGACCGCCGCCGACTTCCCCGTCGTCTGGCACCTCACCGGGATCGCTGCGGCAGGTGCCGCCGCCGCTCTCTGGGCCGTGCCGACGGTCCCGGCGACGACAGGGCTCGCCCGCAAGGGGACCGCGGCCTCGTCCACCTGGCGTGAGCAGCTCTCCGTCTGGAAGCAGAGCCGCATCCTCATGCTCGGGCTGATCGTCCTTGCCCTCGCCCTGGCCGAGGGCTCAGCGAGCGACTGGCTGCCGCTCCTCATGGTCGACGGCCACGGCATGTCCGAGACCCTCGGATCAGTCATCTTCACCGGCTTCGCCGCCGCCATGACCATCGGCCGGTTCTCGGGCGAGCCGCTGCTCGCCCGCTACGGCAACGTCGCCGTCCTGCGCGTCAGTGCCCTCGTCTCCGCCGCCGGCATCGCACTCGTCGTCTTCGCGGACAACGTGGTCGTCGCAGGCTGCGCCGTCATCCTCTGGGGCCTCGGTGCTGCTCTCGGGTTCCCCGTGACGCTCTCCGCTGCGGGGGACAGCGACGACCCGACCTCTTCGGTCGCCGCCGTCGCGACGGCCGGATACGTCGCCTTCCTCGTCGGCCCGCCCCTGCTCGGCTTCCTCGGAGAGCACTACGGGCTCCGCGGGGCGATGGTCGTCGTCCTCGTCGTCGTGGCCCTCGCCTCGCTGCTCACGTCGGCTGCCCGGCCGCGGGCGCGGTCGGAGTCGGAGAGCAGCGTCACCAGCGTGCCAACCGCCCTGTCGTAGGGACCGCATAGGTACGCTGGCAGCCATGACTCGTGACGATGCAACCCCGGACAGCACGCTCCCTGAGATCGGCATCATGCTCCCCCGGGACCTCCCGGCCCACCAGATCCTCGACTTCGCCCGGGCAGCAGACGACGCAGGGTTCGACGAGCTCTGGGTCGTCGAAGACCTCGGCTTCCGCGGCGGGATAGCGCAGGCGGCCGCGGTGCTCGCGGTCACCTCACGCATCCGGGTGGGGGTCGGGATCCTCCCGGCCTCGGCCCGCAACGTCGCCTTCACGGCGATGGAGGCCGCGACGCTCGTCGACCTCTTCGGTGACCGCCTCCACCTCGGGATCGGGCACGGCATGCCTGCCTGGATGCAGAGCGCGGGCGCCTGGCCGGAGAGCATCCTCACCTCCTTCGAGGAGCATGTCACCGCGCTGCGCGCTCTGCTGTCCGGCGACGAGGTGAGCGTCGACGGACGGTACGTGCACCTGGACGCCGTGCAGCTCGAGGGAGGGCCCAGGACCGCGCCACCGATCCTCGCCGGGGTCCGCGGACCACGCTCCCTCGCGCTCGCCGGACGCGTCGCCGACGGCACCGTGCTCGCCGAGCCCTCCGCACCCGAGTACATCGCACAGGCCCGCCAGCAGATCGGGGCCGCCGACCACCGCGTCGTCGTCTACAACGCAGCAGCTGTCGACGCGGACCCCCAGGTAGCCCGACGAGCCGTCCGTGCGGGGCTCGAGTGGATCGCTGAGCCCGGCTGGGAGGCCCACCTGCGGCCGTTGCCCTTCGCTGACGAGATCGTCGCGCTGCGGGCTCGCTCCGCCACCCGGGCGGACTTCGTCGCGGCACTGCCCGACGCGTGGGTCGACGCCCTCACCGTCAGCGGGACGAGGGACGACGCCAGGGCCTCGCTCGCCCGGATGCGCGCTGCGGGCGCCGACTGCGTCGTCCTGCAACCGGTCGGGGACGACCCTGTCCAGGCCCTCGGCTCTCTCGCGAGCATCCTCTAGGCGCTGGCCATCGCGGGGTTCGGAGATCTGGGGCGCGCCAGAGGTGCGGGTGGCCGAGGCTGCGTCGCTCAGCTGAAACCGAGCGCGCTGCGCCAGGAGTCGGGCATGAGGGCGTAGCCGACGAAGGCGACCACATCGATGAGGGTGTGGGCGATGACCAGCGGCATGACGCGGCGTCGGCCCCACCGTGACTGGTAGAACCAGGCGAAGAGCACGCCCATGATCACGTTGCCGAAGAAGGGCCCGTAGCCCTGGTACAGGTGGTACGACCCGCGCAGCAGGGCGCTGGTCACGATGATCTTCACCGCGCCCCAGCGCAGGTCCTCGAGCCGCTCGGTGAGGTAGGCCACGACGATGACCTCCTCGAGGAGGCCGTTCTTCACTGCCGCCAGGATGAGGACCGGGATGGTCCACCAGTGGGTGTCGAGCGACGCGGCCTGGACCTCGACGGTGACGCCGATCGCCCTCCCGGCGGCGTAGAGGCCCAGGCCAGGGATGCCGATGACGGCGGCCAGCGCCAGGCCCCAGCCCATGTCTCGCACCGGCCGGGCGAAGTTCAGCCCGATGCGTGCGAGGGTGCCCTTGCCGCGCGCGGAGAGCAGGTACAGCGCCAGAGCGACCGGCATGAGGGTGAAGGTGATCGAGAGCAGCTGGTAGGTGAGGTCGAGCAGCGGCCGGGCGGACTGGCTGGCGTTGATCGAGGCGGACTGGTCACGCAGGGGCGTCCCCGCGGTCATCCGGGCGATGATGTTGACCACCGCGTACACCCCGGACTGCCCCAGGCTCAGGCCCAGCAGGATCCAGATCTCCACGCCGATTCGGCGCCGCTCGTACCGGGTCAGCTCAGGGTGAGGTGTGGACCGGAGGAGCGGCGCCGAGCCGCCGTGCGCGTCGGAGGGTGCGGCGTCCGTCATGTACTGGTTATAGCAGGACTGTCAGTCCTTGCGAGCGCGACGCTTGCTCAGGACGGTGAGGACGATCCCGACGCCGAGGCCGATGAACGCGCCGATGATGATCCCGGTCCACGGCAGCCCGGAGTCGGAGTCGGCGTCGTCGGCCTCCTGCGTCGCGCTGATCGGGGTGGGCGTCTCCTCAGCCGGCGCCTCGGTCGCGGAGGCGGGCTCGGTGGCCTCGACGGTCGGCTCCGGGGTCACCTCGGCGGCGGGGTCGGCGACGGTGAAGGCGAAGCTGCCTTCGATCGGGTGGCTGTCGGAGGACACCGCCCGCCAGGTGACGGAGTAGGAGCCGTTGGCGAGCGGCTCGGGGAGGGGGAGCGTCGCCGTCGGGCCGGTGACCGCGGGCTCACCGGAGGCGACCGTGGCGCCTGCGGCGTCGGCCACCTGGATCTGCCCACCGAGGGTGGACAGGTCGTTGTTGAAGGTCAGCGTGATCTGAGCGGGGCTGGAGGTCAGCTCTGTGCCGTCGGCCGGGTCGCTGGAGATGATGGCGTCGTGCGCGGCGGCCGGCGTCGCGGAGAGCATCGTGAAGCCGGCGAGCAGGGCCATGACCAGCGAGGCGAGCAGTGCAGCGGGGGCGAGGCGCCCGCGGCGCGAAGGAACCAGGGAGAAGGTAGTGGAAGACACGGCTCCACCCTAGCCCGCCCGCCTGTGCGCCCGGAGAAGCGGGAGGTGGCCCGGGCGCCCGCAACGCGGCGAGGCGGACGGGGCATTGCCAGCGGAGCGCTCCCGTGCAAGAATGGCAAAGTAGTTTGCGCCGCAAACCCAACCGACGGAGACCCGATGACCCACGACGACGCACCGCACAGCTCGCAGCTCGACGTGGGGGACGACGCCCCGCTCGACCCGGCCGAGAGCCTGCGCATCATCGCCGCCCAGACTGACAAGGTCCGCGCGACCCAGGTGGATGGGCGCGTCCTCTTCGGTGTGTGGGGCGTGGCGTGGCTCGTGGGCTACCTCGCCCTCTACCTCACGGCCGAAGGGCACCTGCCCGGCGGCTCGTCCGGTCCCGGCGGGCTGCTGCTCCCGGCGACCTGGGCCTACATCGTCTTCGCCGCGCTCATCTGGACGGCCGTGGCCGTCACCATCGTCTACAGCATCCGGGTCGGTTCCGGCGTCCGGGGGGTGTCCGCGCGGACCGGGGCGATGTACGGCTGGAGCTGGTTCATCGCCTTCGCCGGCATGGGGACCATCATCGGCGGTCTCGTGAACCTGGGTGCCAGCGATGAGATCGTCAGCCTCATGTCGAACTCGCTCGCCTGCCTGGTCGTGGGCATCATGTACCTCGCCGGCGGCACGTTCTGGCAGGACACCCGTCAGTACATCCTCGGCATCTGGATCATTCTCGTGGCCGTCGTCGCGCTGTACGCAGGCCTGCCCGGCGCCTTCCTCGTCATGGCGGTGCTCGGGGGCGGCGGCTTCCTTCTCGGTGCGCTAGGGGACCACCTGGTCCGCACGACCCGCACGACCCGCACGGCGAGGTCGCGGGGGTGAGCGACCTCGACCTCGACCCGATCATCCACGCCCAGTCCCGGCTGCGCGTCGTGGCGACGCTCGCAGCGCTCCCGGTCGGGGACCGCATCACCTTCCCCCGGCTGCAGAGCCTGCTCGACATGACCGCGGGCAACCTCTCCACCCACCTGCGCAAGCTCGAGGACGCCGACTACGTCCTCGTCACCAAGGCCCACGAGGGACGACGGCCGACGACGTCCATCGAGCTCACCCCCCGTGGACGCCTCGCCTTCGAGACCTACGCGGCGACCCTGACCGCGCTCCTGGGAGGAGGGTCCTCATGACCGTCACCGACGAGCCGGTGGTCGCGGTGCGCGGGGTCACCCGTCGCTTCAACGACGTCGTCGCCCTGGACGACGTGTCCCTCGACATCGCCCCGGGCGAGCTCGTGGGACTGCTCGGGCCCAACGGCGCGGGCAAGTCCACGCTGCTCTCGCTCGTCTCCGGCCAGCGCAAGCCCGACAGCGGCGTCGTGCGGCTGTGCGGGCAGGACCCGCGGCTCGCCTCCGCCCGTGCCACCCTCGGCCTGACGCCGCAGGAGACCGGCCTGCCCGCGACCCTCAAGGTCCGTGAGGTGGTCGACTTCGTCGCAGGCCATTACCCGGACCCGGTCCGCACGCCGGTTCTGCTCGAGCAGTTCGGCCTCGCGGACCTCGCCGGACGCCAGACCGGCGGGCTCTCAGGAGGGCAACGGCGCCGTCTCGCGGTCGCGCTGTCCCTCGTGGGCAGACCGAGCATCATCCTGCTGGACGAGCCGACCACCGGGCTCGACGTCGCTGGCCGGCAGACGCTGTGGGCGGCGATCCGCGAGTACCACGCCTCGGGCGGGACCGTGCTGCTGACCAGCCACTACCTCGAGGAGGTGCAGGCGCTCGCGCACCGCGTCGTCGTCATCGACGAGGGGGTGGTGCGGGCCGACGACACGATGGAGCAGATCCTGGAGCGGGTCGGTCTGCGACGCGTCGTCCTGCACACCACCGGCCTCCCGGCGCCCGACGCCGTGCCCGCCCGTCTGACTGGCGTCGTGCGCGCCTCCCAGGAGGGCGACCGCTACGAGCTCTACACGCCCGACGCCGACGCGCTCGTCCGCGAGATCGTCACCTCAGGCCTGGTCTTCCACGGCCTCGAGGTCCGCGGGGCGACCCTCGAGGAGGCCTTCGAGCAGATGGTCACCCACCCTGCCGCGGACCTGCACCGACGGTCCGCTCCGGCCGACCCGCCCGCCGCGGACCCGGCCCCGTCCCCGTCCCACCGAGTGAATCAGGACGGTGCACGATGACCAGCACAGTCACCCCGTCGGCCGTGAGCCTGACCTGGCTGCACCTGAAGTACCAGTTCCTCGAGACGGTGCGCGTACCCATCGCGGTGCTGGGGAACCTGCTCTTCCCTGCGCTGGCGATGTTCTTCTTCGTCGTGCCGCAGGAGGAGGTGGCCGGCGACCCTGTCATGGCGACGATGGCCGTGGCCTCGCTCGGGCTCTTCGCCATCTGCTCAGCGAGCCTGTTCACCTACGGTCTGGGCGTGGCCGAGGACCGGGGGCTGCCCTTCGACCCCTTCGTCCGCTCCCTCCCGGCCGGACCGACGCCGCGGATGGTCGCCCGGGTGCTCAACGGGGCGATCTTCTCCCTGTTCGGCGTGGTGCCGCTCGTCCTCATCGGCTGGCTCTTCACCGACGCCACGGTCACCGGCCGGCAGCTCCTGACCGGGATAGTCGTGCTGCTCGTCGTCTCGGTGCCCTTCGTCCTGCTGGGCATGGCGATCGGGTACTCGCTCTCGGCCAAGGCGGCGCTCCCGGTGGTCCAGGTGATCCTCTTCCCGCTGGCCTTCGCGGACGGGCTCTTCATGCCGCCGATGTTCTTCCCCGACTGGCTCGCGGTCATCTCGCAGGCCACGCCCACCCGTGCCGGACGTGACCTCCTCGTGGGCGCGCTCACCGGTGAGCCGGTCTACGCCCTGGCCTGGCCGGTCCTGCTGGCCTGGACGGCTCTGCTGGCAGCCCTCGCCGTCGTCGCCTACCGCCGCGACGAGGGCCGCCGATTCAGATAGCCCAGCCCCTGGCGTGGCTCGCTAGCTCGGGTCAGCCTGGGCGGCCGGCGTGGGGGAGGTGCTGGTGCGGCGGCGGACGACGGTGAGCACCGTGCCGCCGATCAGCATGAGCGCGAGGGCAACCTGCAGGATCCGTGACCCGTCGCTGCCGGTCCGAGCGAGCGTGGACGCGCTGGCGACGGCGGGTCCTTCTCGACCGGTCGGCGGAGTGGTCGCTGCGGCTGACGGCGACCCGGTTCCTGCCGGGGTGCTGGCGTCCGTGCCCGCGCCCGGGAGGGTGACGGGCGGCGGCGTCTGGGCGCCGGGGTCGGTGGTCTCGCCGGTGCCAGGGGCTGTGGTCTCGCCGTCGCCGGGCTCAACCGGTTCGCCGGGACCGGGGTCGATCGCCGTGACGGTCAGGGTCGCCACTGTGCTGGTCGTCGAGCCGTGAGCGTTCGACACACGGGCGCGGACGCGCAAGCCGTCCTGCGCAGGGGTGACGGCGGCGAGGGTGAGCGTCGACGTCGCGCTGTCGCCGACCGCCCTGGTGACGGACGGCGTCGTCGTCGGCTGCGGGGTGACCGCGGTCCAGGTGAGGCCGGCGTCGGAGGAGGTCTCCCACTCGGCGACGGGGGCGGGTGAGCCGGTCGCGGTCAGTGTGAAGGCTGCCGTGGACCCGGCGGCGGCGCTCGCGCCGGCAAGGTCGGTCGTCACCGAGGGCAGCTCGACGCTCTGGTCGGTCACCGGCCATCCGTCGACCCAGGCGAGCTTCTGGATGCCGAGCGTGGGGAAGTACGGGACAGCCGCGTTCGACGCGTCGTAGTAGTGGAAGGCCAGGTAGTCACCGGCGACGGACTGCCCGCCCGGGCCGACGATCGCCCCGTGCTTGTCGAGGAGGATCGTCCCGCCGCCGCCGAACATGTCACGCCCGTCCCGGTCGAGGTAGGGGCCCTCGACGGAGGTCGAGCGGCCGACTGCCACCTGGTACGTCGAGCTGGCCCCCTGGCAGCAGGCGCCGAAGGAGACGAAGAGGTAGTAGAAGCCGTCGCGCTGGGTGATGTAGGGCGCTTCGATCGGGTTGCCAGCCATGAAGCGGTCGGCGATGTGCACGGTCTTCGACTGCCAGTCGGCGACCGGCTTGCCTGTGGGCCACTCGAGCGGGACGAGGAAGATCCCGTACCAGAACGACCCGATCGCCATGTACGGGTTGCCCGCGTCGTCCTCGACGATCCCGGCGTCGATCGCGTTGAAGTCCTTGCCGTCGGGCAGCCCGGTGACCGGGGAGGAGATGACCAGGCCCTGGTCGACCCACTCGTAGTCCGGGTCCGCCGGGTCGAGGGTGGTGTTGGTGGCGAGTGCGGTGATGGAGTTGTTGCCCCCGAACTGGGAGGCGGAGTAGTAGAGGTAGTAGGTCCCGTCGTGCACGTAGACCTCGGGCGCCCACAGGTTCTCCGGGAGAGCGCCGCCGGCGTAGTGGTCGTCGATCCAGGTGGGGATCGTGTCCCAGACGGTCCCGGAGTAGGTCCAGGTGGTGCCGTCGTCGGTCGAGGTCGCGATCTGGATCGTGCCGCCGTTCTCGCGGTTGATGCGCCCGGTCGAGAACACGTACCAGGTGCCGTCGTCGTCGATGACGAGGGCGGGGTCGTGGATCGGCGAGGTCTGGCCGACGACGGTCTTGCCGCCCGTGGGATCGCTCGGTGCGGGGGCCGTTGCGGTAGGGGCCGGCGCGGCTGGCGACGCGGCCCCTGCGGGTGCTGCTGCCACGGCGCTGGGGACCACAGCGGCGCTGAGCGCGAGGCCTGCGACGGTGAGGAGGGCGGCGGCCTGCCGCCGGAGACGCTGTCTCATGCATGTTCCGTTCTCTCGCGCGGTCATCGTCGACCGCTGTCTACATCGTTGTAGTTCAACGATGTAGACAGTAAGGAGAAGGGCTGCTCACGTCAAGGGTCTGGGGTCGGCCGCTTCGTGGACCGAGCTGCGGCGTGGACAGAGGCGCCCACTCCGCGGGTACGACCTCCGCCCTGTTCCTGGTGGGGAACAGGGCGGAGGTCGCACTTCCTAGGGCGGGCGTCGGGCGCGTCGAGCTGGTCGCTCTCGGGGTCAGGCTGCCTTGCGCAGCCGCAGCGAGTTCCCGACGACGATCACCGAGCTCGCGGCCATGGCAGCCCCGGCGATCATCGGGTTGAGCAGGCCGAGCGCGGCCAGCGGGATGGCTGCGACGTTGTAGGCGAAGGCCCAGAACAGGTTCTGCTTGATGACGGTCAGCGTGCGCCGGGACAACCGGATCGCGGTGGCCGCGCTGCGCAGGTCGCCGCGGACCAGCGTGATGTCGCTGGCCTCGATGGCCACGTCGGTCCCGGTGCCCATCGCCAGGCCGAGGTCCGCACCGGCCAGGGCGGCCGCGTCGTTGACGCCGTCGCCGACCATGGCCACCACGCGCCCCTCGGACCGCAGGCGCTCGACGATCTGCGCCTTCTCGTCCGGGAGGACCTGAGCGATGACGTCGGCCTCGTCGATGCCGACGGACCGCGCAGCCACCCGGGCAGCGCCCGGGTTGTCACCGGTGAGCAGCATCGGCCGCAGGCCGAGGGCGACAAGCTCGCTGATCGCCTCGGCGGAGGTCTCCTTGACCGGGTCCCGCAGCACGATCACGCCCTGGGCGACGCCGTTCCACGCGGCCACGACGGCGGTCGCCCCGGAGGACTCGGCGGCGTCGAAGGCCTCGACGAGCTCGGTGGCTGCGTCGTCGGCCGTGAACGGGATGCCCTGCTCGGCGAGCCAGCCAGGCCGCCCGACGAGCACCCGGGCGGACATGTCCACCCCGGAGTGGGCGGTCCGCACCACGCCGGCGACCCCGCCACCAGGAGCGCTGGAGAACTCCAGCACCTGGTCGGAGCCGACGAGCACGCCGTCCGCCCCGTGGCTCGCGGTCTCAGCTGGGTTGGCGCCGTCAGCATCGTCGGCGTCGACGGCGTGCGCGGTGTGCGCCGCCGTCGCGATGGCCTGGGCGATCGGGTGCTCGCTGAGCGCCTCGACCGCGCCGGCCAGGCGCAGCGTCTCGGCGTGCCCGACGACGGACTCCACGGCCATCCGGCCCTGGGTCACCGTGCCGGTCTTGTCGAGGACGATCGTGTCCACGCGCCGGGTGGACTCGAGGATCTCCGGGCCCTTGATGAGGATGCCGAGCTGGGCGCCGCGGCCGGTGCCCACGAGCAGGGCGGTCGGGGTAGCCAGTCCGAGGGCACAGGGGCAGGCGATGATGAGCACCGCGACGGCCGCGGTGAAGGCTGCCTGGGCGGAGGGTCCCCACACCATCCACGCCGCGAAGGTGGCGATGGCGATGACGAAGACGATCGGCACGAAGACCGCGGAGATGCGGTCGGCCAGTCGCTGGACGGGGGCCTTGCCGGTCTGGGCGGCCGAGACCAGCCGGCCGATCTGGGCCAGGGTGGTCTCCTCCCCGACGCGCGTGGCCTTGACCACGAGGTGGCCGGAGGTGTTGACGGTGGCGCCGGTCACGGGGTCGCCCGGACCGACGTCGACCGGCATGGACTCGCCGGTGAGCAGCGAGGCGTCGATCGCGCTCGTGCCCTCCACGACCACGCCGTCGGTGGCGACCTTCTCACCGGGCTTGACCGCGAAGAGGTCACCGGTGGTGAGGGAGTCGATGGGCACACGCTTGAGGGTGCGCCGCCCGCCCTCGGTCACCACGAGGGTCGCGTCCTTGGCCCCGAGGGCGAGCAGCGACCGCAGCGCGTCACCCGCGCGACGCCGGGACCGGTGCTCGGAGTAGCGGCCGGCCAGCAGGAAGGTGGTCACCACCGCGGCCACCTCGAAGTAGAGCTCGGGGGCGGCGGAGGCGTCGTGCTCCGCGCCGGGGAACAGCGAGGGCGTCATCTGCATGCCGATCTCGCCAGCTCCGCCGAAGAGCAGCGCCCACAGCGACCAGGCGGTCGCGGCGATCACGCCGACCGAGACGAGGGTGTCCATGGTCGAGGCGCCGTGCCGGCCCGCCCGGAAGGCTGCGCGGTGGAAGGGCCAGGCGGCCCAGGTCACCACGGGCATGGACAGCGCGGCCACGACCCACTGCCAGCCGTCGAACTGCAGCGCGGGGATCATCGACAGGGCGACGACGGGCACCGCGAGCACGGCGGCGACGACGAGGCGACGTCGCAGGTCGGTGCCGCGGTCCGGGGTGGGCGCGGAGGTGTCCTCGCCCTCGACCATCGTGTGGCCCTCAGCCATCGAGTGGCCGGAGAGAGCCATCTCGGTGTCGCTGTGGCCCATGGCGGCGTGGTCGGTGGAGTGGGGTTCCTTCGGTGCGCGTCGAGCCGTGACGCGGGCGTCGTAGCCGGCCTTCTTCACCGCGGCCACGAGCGCGGCGTCGTCGACGTCCCCGCTCGCCACCACGTGAGCGGACTCCAGCGGCAGGTTGACGGTCGCCTCGACGCCGGGGAGCTGGTTGAGCCGCTTCTCGACGCGGGCAACGCACGAGGCGCACGTCATCCCTTCGACGGCGAGGTCGATCTCGGTCGGCACCGCTGGCGCTGCCGGTGCTGTCATGTGGTCTGTCATCACTGCTCCCTAGATGCGCGGAGGCGAGTATCAAGCGCGTACCTCATACCAACCACCATACCCCCCCTGGGTATTCCACGACCGGGACGTCAGTCCCGGACGGAATGCACAGAGCCCCGGGCGACGAGGTCGACCGGGGCTCTGTGGGCAGCCTCAGGGCGCGGGGTGCTCCGCCTCGAACTCCTCGCGCTGCTCGCTCAGGTCGCGGGCCTGCTCAGCGACCGCGTTCTCCATGACCTCGACGGACGCGACCTCGTAGCCCGCCTCGGAGATGGCTGCGCGCAGCGCGGCCTCGTCGAGCGGGGAGTGAGAGAGCACCGTGACGTCGGAGACGCCCTCCGCGTGCAGCTCGACGCTCACGCGCTCGACGCCGTCGACGGTCTCCAGCTCGTTGGTCACGGACGAGACGCAGTGGCCGCAGGTCATTCCGGGGACACCAAGGGTGGTCACGACGGGCATGAGATTCTCCTTCTGGATGGGTGGTGCTGATGGGCTGCGGACAGGTCAGCTGCGGACGAGGCGGGCGATCGCGTCAGCAGCCTCACGCACCTTCGCCTGCCCTTCTTCGTCGGAGGACTGGGCGGCGTGCACGACGCAGTGGCCCAGGTGATCCTCCACGAGGCCGATGCTCACGGCCTGCAGCGCCTTGGTCACCGCTGAGATCTGGGTGAGCACGTCGATGCAGTACGTGTCCTCGTCGACCATCCTGGCGATGCCGCGGACCTGTCCTTCGACGCGCCGCAGGCGCTTGAGGTAGTCCTCTTTGCTTCCGGTGTATCCGGCCATGGCGAACCTCCAGGTGTTGTTGCCTGTCTAGAGAACACGATACCCCCGGCGGGTATTCCGGCACCTAGGACCTCGGCCCTCCCCTTGGAGGTCCTCCTCGTCCGAGCGTAGCGTTCGACCCGTGAACACGATCAGGGCATACCTCGGACTGTCCGACGACGGCACCCGCGTGAGCCCCGGCACCTCCGTGGCCATCTCCTTGCTGCTCTCGCTCCTGGTGAGCGTCCTGCTCCGCGTCCTGGTGCCCGGGGCGAACCCCGTGGTGCGCCTGGTGCTGTGGTTCGCCGTCATGCTGGTGATCTTCCGCTGGGCGGGCAGCAACGCCGCAAAACAGCGGGAGCGGTCACGCGATCGCCGTGACCAGTGAGAACGCTCGCCGGGCGGAATGAGGGCAGCCGCGCCAAGATCGAGGGGAACAACCCGGCGGCACCCTGACCAGGCACAGGAGCACCTCATGACCGAGACTCTCTTCCCGTCCTTCTCCTCCCTCGCCAAGCAGGTCTGGTACTGGCCGGTCATCCGCGGTGTGATCGCGATCCTCTTCGGCATCATCGCCCTCGTCGCACCGATCGCCACGGCGATCGCGCTCGCGGTGATCATCGCCGTCTTCGCGGTGGCCGACGGTGTCGTCGAGATCATCGACGGGGTCCGCCACCGGCACTACGGCGGCGCCGGGCTGCGCATCGCCATGGGCGTGATCACGCTGATCTTCGGCTTCGTGGTGCTGGCCTGGCCGGACAAGACCACCACGGTGCTCATCTACCTCGTCGCGATCTGGGCGATCCTCGTGGGCATCGTCCAGTTCGTGGTGAGCTTCATGCTGCGTGCGATCCCGGGCAGCGGATGGGGATGGGGAGTCTTCGTCGGGCTGCTGTCCTTCGTCTTCGGCGTGCTGGTCATCGCCCAGCCGAGCGCCGGGCTGACGACGATCATCTGGCTCGTGGGCATCTTCGCGCTGATCACCGGGGTCCTGCTGGTCGCCCTCGGGCTGCAGGTCCGCAGCCTGGGCAAGCGCGCGGCCACCTTCGACCTCTAGCCACCTTCTCACCCGCAGGTCACCCGCACCGGTGTCCTACCAGGAGCGCCGGTGCGGTGGTGAGGTGCCATGCTGATGAGAGGACCTGGCGCCCAGGCCCCGACTGCGAGGTGACCATGGACCGCGACCCGACCACGACGAATCCCGACCTCTACCACGTGCTCTTCGAGAACGACCGAGTCCGGGTGCTCGAGTACCGCGACGTCCCCGGCGACCAGACCCAGCCGCACCACCACCCCGACGCCGTGCTGTGCGCGCTGAGCGACTTCACCCGGCGGATCTCCACCGACGACCACCCGATCGAGGTGGGGCTGAGCACCGGCGAGGTGCGCTGGATGTCAGCGCAGGAGCACACCGGGGAGAACATCGGCCAGACGCCGACGCACGCGATCATCGTCGAGCTCAAGGAGCCAGCGGGAGCGCTGACGGAACGCTGACGGCTCGCTGATTCAGCGCGGCGGAGCGAGACCCCCCGGTCAGATCCCCCTGGTCAGCGCGTCGCCGCTGCGGCCGCCTTGGCTGCGGCGGGCAGCGCCTCGAGGATCTTGCTCACGGCCGTGTCGTCATGGGCGGCCGAGACGAACCACGCCTCGTAGACCGACGGCGGCAGGGAGACCCCGGCGTCGAGCATGGCGTGGAAGAACGGCGGGTAGCGGAAGGTGTCCGAGGCCTGCACCTGGGCGTAGGAGTGCACG
The DNA here is from genome assembly GCF_001552735.1 of Sanguibacter suarezii NBRC 16159. Lineage (GTDB taxonomy): Bacteria > Actinomycetota > Actinomycetes > Actinomycetales > Cellulomonadaceae > Sanguibacter > Sanguibacter suarezii. The sequence goes on along the minus strand of NZ_BCRT01000004.1, from coordinate 3,339 downwards.
CCCGCGGCCTCGGCGACCTCACCGAACATCACCGAGAAGAGGTTGCCCGAGTACTGCACGCGGTGGGCCACGCCCTCGGCGCTCAGCGCCTGGGAGACGGCCGAGCCGATGATGGTGGACACGGTGTCCACCCGGGAGTACACGCTCGCGTCGGCCGCCTGCAGGGTCGCCAGGCCGGCAGCGACGGCGACCGGGTTCCCGGACAGGGTGCCGGCCTGGTAGACGGGTCCGAGCGGGGCCAGCTGGTCGAGCAGCACGGCCGGCCCGCCGATCGCAGCGACCGGCATCCCACCGCCCACGACCTTGCCGAAGGTGAACAGGTCCGGGGTGTAGGTCGCGCCCAGCGTGGAGGTCTCGTACCCCCACCAGCCGCTCGCGCTCACCCGGAAGCCGGTGAGCACCTCGTCGAGGATGAGCAGCGCACCGTGCGCGGCGGTGATCCGGCGCAGCCCTTCGTTGAAGCCGGGGGCCGGCGGCACGATCCCCATGTTCGCCGGCGCCGCCTCGGTGATGACCGCGGCGATCTGCGACCCGCGCTCGGCGAAGGCCTCCTCGACGGCGGCCAGGTCGTTGTAGGGCAGCACGAGCGTCTCGGCCGCGGTCGCCTCGGTCACCCCGGCGGAGCCGGGCAGTGCCTGGGTGGCCACGCCCGAGCCGGCCTCTGCCAGCAGGGAGTCGACATGGCCGTGGTAGCACCCGGCGAACTTCACGATGAGCGGCCGACCGGTGACCCCGCGCGCCAGGCGCACCGCGGTCATGGTCGCCTCGGTCCCGGTCGAGACCAGGCGCACGCGCTCGGCCGCAGGGACACGACGGCGGATCTCCTCGGCCAGCTCGACCTCACCGAGGGTCGGCGCACCGAAGGACAGCCCGCGCGCGGCGGCCTCCTGGACGGCGGCCACGACGGCGGGGTGGGCGTGACCGAGCAGCGCCGGACCCCACGAGCACACGAGGTCGACGTACTCGTTGCCGGCCACGTCGCGGATGTAGGGCCCCGACGCCGACGCGATGAACCGCGGGTCGCCGCCGACCGAGCGGTAGGCCCGGACCGGGGAGTTCACACCGCCGGGCAGCACGCCCTGGGCGCGCTCGAAAGCGAGGTGGTTCGCTGCGTCGTCGTGCATGTGAGGTCCAATCAGCGGGGGGTGGGGACGCGGGAGGGCTAGCGGAGCCAGCCGGCGAGCTCGGTGGCCCAGTAGGTGAGGATGATGTCCGCGCCGGCGCGCTTGATGCCCAGCACCGACTCTTCGATCGCGGCGCGACGGTTGATCCAGCCGTTCGCGGCGGCGGCCTCGATCATCGCGTACTCACCGGACACCTGGTAGGCGGCGACGGGGACGTCGGACTGAGCGGCGACGTCGGACAGCACGTCGAGGTAGCTCATGGCGGGCTTGACCATGACGATGTCGGCGCCCTCGAGCAGGTCGAGGTCGGTCTCGCGGCCACCCTCGCGGCGGTTCGCCGGGTCCATCTGGTACGTGCGGCGGTCGCCCTCCAGGGTCGACTCGACGGCCTCGCGGAAGGGGCCGTAGAAGGCGGAGGCGTACTTGGCGGAGTAGGCCAGGATCGCGGTGTCGGTGAAGCCGGCACCGTCGTTCGCGGTCGAGGCATCGAGGCCCTCGCGCACGGCCGCGACCTGGCCGTCCATCATCCCGGACAGGCCGAGGACGGTCGCGCCCGCGCTCGCCTGGGCGATGGCCATGGAGACGTAGCGGTCCAGCGTGGCGTCGTTGTCGACGCCGCCGTGAGAGTCGAGCACGCCGCAGTGGCCGTGGTCGGTGAACTCGTCGAGGCACAGGTCAGCCATGACGACGAGCCGCCCGGCCGCCGCCTCGGTGGCGATGCGGATGCCGACGTTGAGGATCCCGTCCGGGTCGTCCGCGCCGGAGCCGATGGCGTCGCGGACGAGCGGCACGCCGAAGAGCATCACGCCGCCGATCCCAGCCTCGGCTGCCTCACGGACCGCCTCGGCGAGCGAGGCCTCGGTGTGGTGGACCACGCCGGGCATCGAGGAGATCTCGACGGGCTCGGTCGCGCCCTCCTTGATGAACAGCGGGAGCACGAGGTCACGCGGGTGCAGGCGGGTCTCGGAGACGAGGGCGCGCAGCGCGGGAGTGGCGCGCAGACGGCGTGGGCGGGTCATGGTTCCTCCGGTGTGTGAGGGGCGCCCGGTGTGCGGGTGGCGGGGTGTGCCCGCTCCTCGATTATCGCGGCGTCGTCCCTGGGGTCCAAAAGGGCCGCTGGGGCCGGTGCTGGGCCGCCGCTCGCGGCGGGCCGGGCGACTGGGTGGGCGCGACCCGTTCCAGCGGCGACCGCGGCGAGCAGCGCCGCGAAGAGCGCGTCGTCGGTCGCGGCGTCGGCCACTGCCGCGACCGGCTGCCCGACGGCGAGCGCCGCCTCGCGGGTCGGCTCACCGATCGCCACAGCCAGGACGCCTGGACGGGAGCCCAGCTGGGCGTCGACCTCCCGGGCGACGCTGCCGGAGGTGAGCACGACGGCGTCGAAGCCTCCCGCTCGCCACCGGGTCACGACGTCGGCCGGGGCGGGGTGGGACACGGTGCGGTAGGCGGTGACCCGGACCGGGGTGTAGCCGAGGGCCGTCAGGCCGCGCTCGAGGGTCGGGCGGGCGAGGTCGCCGAGGGGGAGGAGGACGCGGGGGAGGACGACGCGGGGGGCGTCAGACGAGGTCGCGGAGGTGGGCGTGGCGGCTCGGGGGCCCGGCTTGGCGGCGGCGGTCGCGGCGGGCCAGACGGCGAGCATGCCGGTCGCGGAGTTCTGCGGGGCGACGAGGTCGGCGGTGATCCCGTGGGCTGCGAGGGCTCGGGCGGTCGCCGGACCGACCACGGCCCACCGGGCCGCGGTGGCGAGGCGGCCTAGGGGAGAGGTGCCGGCGTCGGCGGCGTCGGGCTCTGTGGGGCGCGACGGTGCTGCGGGGGGCGAGGCGGGGCGCGAGGTGGGGCTCGTCTCGACGCGTTCGGCGGACGCGACCAGCTCGTCGACTGCGTTGACGCTGGTCACAGCGACCCAGGCGAAGGCGCCGTCGCGCAGCCCGGCCACCGCGTCGTCGAGGGCCGCGCGCTCGGCGTCGTCGATCGCCTGGCGGGAGATGAGCGGCGCCACGACGGGCACGCCGCCCGCGGCCTCGATGAGACGGGCGAGGCCTGCGCCGCGCCCGGGGGCCCGAGGGATGAGGACGTGCAGCCCGGCCAGCGCGCCGGGAGGGGTGGAGGTCACCGACCCAGTGTCCCCCCGATCCCCGCCCACCAGAAGCACGCCGCTCCCCCCACCCCCACCCCCGCCCGCCGCCCGCCGCCCACCCCAGCCCGCCGCCCGCCGCCC
>NZ_BCRT01000003.1 GCF_001552735.1 Sanguibacter suarezii NBRC 16159 | reverse complement strand
ACGGCCCGGGGGAGGAAGGGAGCCCGGAGGACGGAGGGCCCGGGGGCAGGCGGGCAGGGCAGGAGGGCAGTCGGGCGGGCGGGGAGGTGGGAAGTCGGGCGGGTGGAGGAGAGGATGCCCGGAGGGCCCCGGGGAGGGGCTCGTCACAGGGGCACCGGCTCGACCTGTCCGGACGCTCACGTTAGTGTCCAGGTGGTCGATAGTGCCTTCGACGACACCCGACACCAAGGAGCGACTCGATGGACAGCCGCTACAGGATCCTCGTCGTCGAGGACGACGACGACGCCGCGAGCTACATGCGGACCGTCCTGGAACGCAGCGGCATGGACCCCAGCGTCGTGTCCAACCCGCAGGCCGCGCTGGCCCTGCTGGCGTCGACGACCTTCGACCTGCTGCTGACGGACATCGAGCTCCCGGGGATGTCCGGTCTTGAGCTCACCCAGCGGGTCAAGGCGACCCGCCCCGATCTTCCGATCATCGTCATGACCGCCCATGCGACCCTCGACTACGCGGTGAACGCGCTGCGGCTGCAGGCCGACGAGTTCCTGTTCAAGCCGATCCGCAAGCCGCAGCTGGTCGAGGTGGTGACCCGCCTCGTCGAGCAGGCCCGCGTCTCCGCTCGTCCGAGCAACGTCGTGCTGGCCATCGGTGCGCACCCGGACGACGTGGAGATCGGCGTGGGCGGGACCCTGGCCGCGCACCAGGCCGCCGGGGACCAGATCGTCATCCTCACCATGAGCCGCGGTGCTCGCGGCGGGGC
>NZ_BCRT01000002.1 GCF_001552735.1 Sanguibacter suarezii NBRC 16159 | reverse complement strand
GGTGCTCGCGGCGGGGCGGCGGGCAGCCGTCAGGACGAGTCGCTGGCCGCCGCCGAGCTCATCGGCGCGCGCCTGTTCCTCAACGACCTGGAGGACACGCGCATCTCCTCGTCGGACCCCACGGTCGGGATCATCGAGCAGGTCGTCGCCGAGGTGCAGCCCACGATCGTCTACACCCACTCCAGCAACGACCGGCACCAGGACCACGTCGCGGTGCACCGTGCCGCTTCGGTGGCCACCCGCCGGGTCCCGATGTTCGCGTGCTACCAGAGCCCCTCCGCCACGGTTGACTTCCGCCCCAACCGGTTCGTCTCCATCGACGGGTTCACCGACACCAAGCTGGCCCTGCTGCGGTCCTTCGCCTCGCAGGCATCCATCCGTGACTACCTCGAGCCGGACTTCGTCCTGGCGACCGCGCGGTACTGGTCGCGCTACGGAGGGGGCACGTACGCCGAGCCCCTCGAGGTGGTCCGCGACGCCACCGGGGTGCGGCTCAGCGCCGCCCACCAGGCCGACCGCGGCCTGCAGGCGCGTGGGCACGGCGAGCACTCCCTGGGGCACGCCGCCCCCGGCGCCCTGGCCCCCGTGCTCCCCACCATCGCCTCGCTCAACCCCTTGAGCAACGACTTGAGCAACGACTTGAGCGCCCCCTCGATCCACCCCTCGAACGAAGCAGAAGGAAGCGTGCTGGATGACTGACGTGCTGGTCACAGGAGTAGGTGGCCCTGCCGGGGTCGCCATCGTGCGTTCCCTCGCAGCGACCGACGCGCGAGTGCACGCGGCGGACATGGACGTGTGGGCGAGCGCCCTCTACCTCGTCCCCGCCGACCAGCGCCACCTGGTCCGCCCGGGCCTGGCCCCCGACTTCGTCGACCACCTGCTCGCGCTGTGCGAGCGGCAGGGCATCGACGTGCTCTTCCCCACCGTCGACGTCGAGCTCGTCCCGATCGCGCGACGCCTCGCCGAGTTCACCGCCCTCGGGGTCACCGTCGCCAGCCCGTCGCTGACCACGCTGGAGAACACCCTCGACAAGTACCGCCTCGCTCAGGTCTGCGCCGGTCTGGGCGACGTCGTGCCGCGCACCGAGCTGCTCGGCGCCTCCTACGACTGGGACTACCCGGTGATCGTCAAGCCCCGCTCGGGCAGCGGCTCGCGGGGGGTCCACCTGGTCGAGGACGAGGCCGCCCTGCGCGCGCTGGGGACCGACGAGCAGACCATCGTCCAGGAGAACCTCCCGGGGGAGGAGTACTCGGTCGACGTCATCGCGGACCTGTCCGGGACGGTGCTGGCCGCCGTGCCGCGCTCGCGGCTGCGGGTCGACTCCGGGGTGACGGTGGCCGGCCGGACCGTCAAGGACGCCGGCCTCGAAGAGACCGCGACCCGGGTGGCCGCGGCGATCGGCCTGACGACGGTCGCGAACGTGCAGCTGCGCCGCAGGGCGGACGGCACGCCGGCGCTGCTCGAGGTCAACCCGCGCTTCCCCGGCGCGATGCCGCTGACCATCGCCAGCGGGGTGGACATGCCCCGGCTGTGCCTGGACATCGTGCTCGGCCGCCCGGTCCCCGAGCGCCTGGAGTTCCGTGAGCTGGCCAACGTGCGCTTCCTCGAGGACGTCTTCCTCGACCCCGCCGAGGTGCTCGCCGTGACCTCCGCCGCGTCGGCCGCCCCGGCGCTGCCGTGATCTCGCTCGCCCAGGACCACCACGTCCACTCCAGCTTCTCCGACGACGCGGTCAGCACCCTCGCGGAGAACGTCGCCGCGGCGTCGGCCCGCGGGGTCGCGGTGCTGCGGCTCGTCGACCACGTCCGGGTGAGCACCACCTGGGTGCCGCAGATGCTCGAGGCCGTGGCCGGGCTGACGGTCCCCGACGGGTTGAGCGTGGAGACCGGCGTCGAGGCGAAGATCCTCGACGCCTCCGGCGCCCTCGACCTGCCGCCCGGGCTGGCCACGCACCCCGGGCTGGGGCGCGTGCTCATCGCCGACCACCAGTTCCCCGGGCCGGACGGCCCGCTGAGCCCGCGGGTGGTCCGCGAGTCCCTCACCACGCCCGAGCGCGCCCGCGACGCCGTCGACACCCTCGTGGGTGCGACCGTCGCGGCCATGAGCCGGGTGGACCGCGGCCAGCTCGCGCACCTGTTCTCGATCCTGCCGAAGATCGGGCTCACCGAGGACGCCGTCACCGACGAGCACCTCGCCGCGATCGCCTCCGCCGCGGTGGGCACCGGGACGCTCATCGAGGTCAACGAGAAGTGGGCGTGCCCGTCCCCGCGCGCCGTGCGCGCACTGGCCGACGCCGGTGCGCACCTCGTGGTGAGCACCGACAGCCACGACAGCGCCGACGTCGGGGTGTACTCCCGGGTCCCGGGCATCCTGCAGGCTGCGCAGGACCGCTGATGGAGGTGCTGGAGTCCGTCGCCACCTGGCTGTGCCTGGCCTTCGTCGCCACCGGCGCGATCCCGGTGGCGGCCGGTGCCTTCCAGTTCCTCGTCATCCCCTTCCACGGCGTGCGCAACCACTACGGCCGCACGGCGGGCTACTTCCCGCGGGTCGCGGTGGTCATCCCGGCGTGGAACGAGGGCGCGGTCATCGCCGCGTCGATCGACCGCCTCATGCGCCTGGAGTACCCGCCGCAGTCGCTGCGGGTCTACCTCGTCGACGACGCGAGCACCGACGACACCCCCGACGTCGCCCGGGCCAAGGAGCTGGAGTACCCGGGGCGCGTGGTGCACCTGCGCCGCGAGGTGGGTGGACAGGGCAAGTCGCACACCCTCAACCACGGCATCCGCGAGATCCTCGCCGACGACTGGATGCAGGCGCTGCTCATCATGGACGCCGACGTGATCTACCAGCCGGACTCGATGCGCCTGCTCACGCGCCACCTCGCCGACCCCGAGGTGGGGGCGGTCACCGCGTACATCAAGGAAGGCAGCGCGGACCCGAACTACCTCACGAGGTTCATCGGCTACGAGTACATCGCGGCTCAGGCCGCGGCGCGCCGCTCGCAGAACGTGCTCGGCGCGGTGGCGTGCCTGGCCGGTGGTGCGCAGCTGCACTCGCGGGAGAACCTCGAGGCCATCGGCGGCGAGATCGACATGACCTCCCTGGCCGAGGACACCTTCACGACCTTCCGCACCCAGCTCGCCGGGCGCAAGGTGGTCTTCGAGCCGCACGCGATCGTGCTCGCGGAGGAGCCGGGCACCGTCGCGGCGCTGTGGAAGCAGCGTCTGCGCTGGTCTCGCGGGAACGTCCAGATCACCAAGGAGTTCAAGAACCTGTGGTTCCGGCCGCGGCGCGGCCACAACCTCGGCGCCTTCAGCTTCGGCCTGTTCTGGTTCGCGATCCTGTTGCTCCCGGTGACCATGGTGCTGACGTCGGTGGGGCTGGTGGGCCTGTTCCTGCTGGACAGCGCCCTGGCGCGGCTGGTCTTCGAGGCGACATGGTTCCTCGCGGGCGGGACGTACGTCTACATCACGGCGCTGACGGTGATGATCGACGGCAGCACCGGACGCCGGGCCTGGCGGGAGGCGCTGTTCTTCCCCGGCGCGATCTCCTTGCTCGTCATGACCACGGCCTTCCTGCCCGGGCTCATCGAGCGCCCGCTGACCCACCTCGTCGGCTGGGACCCCTTCGACACGGTCGGCTGGACGCTCTTCGCCTACCTGTGGATCTCGGTGTCCATGCTGGGCGCCTGGCTCATCAAGCGGATCGAGCCGACCCGGGTGGGCCGCTGGCTCGCGCCGCCGCTGGTCTACCTCGTGGGCTACGGGCCGATCCTGTGCGCGATCACCTTCGATGCTTACATCAAGGAGTACCGCGGCGCCGCGCAGGTGTGGGACAAGACCGAGAAGACGGGCCGGGTGAGAGCCTCGTGAGTCGCCAGCCGCAGGCAGGGCACGCCGACGACACGACCCGGCAGGCCGACGCCGAGCGTCGTCGTGACCGGCGCCGGGAGGGCTTGCTCATCGTCAAGGCCCTCGGCGCCCTCGCCCTGGTCGCGGCGGCCGTCATGATGCGAGTGATCTACTTCTAGACCGGCCGCGGGTCAGCGAGGTGCTCAGATGAAGTCTGCTGCGCCGAGGGCGAGGAAGTGGTCCGCCACGGACTCCCCGAGCGCGCTGGCGCCGGCGAGGTCGGTGTCGGTCACCTCGACCGTGCCGCCGTGGCGCAGGTGCTCGGACCCGTCCGGGCGTGCGACGACGGCGCGCAGGGACAGCACGCCGTCGCTGACGTTGGCGTAGGTGCCCACCGGTGCGGCGCAGCCGGCCTCCAGGCGGGCGAGCAGAGCGCGCTCGGCCGTGACGGCGAGGTGCGTCCCGGCGTCGTCCAGGGCGGCGAAGGCCTCGGCGAGGGAGACGTCCTCGGTCAGGTCCTCGGTGCGGCACTCCACGGCCAGGGATCCCTGACCGGGGGCTGGAGCCATGGTGTCGAGGTCGATGAGCTCGGTGATCACCGAGCTGCGGCCGAGCCGGTTGAGCCCGGCGGCGGCGAGCACGACGGCGTCCAGGTCGCCCGGGCCGGAGGCGTCCACGCGCCCGAGCCGGGTGTCGACGTTGCCTCGGATGTCCACCACGGTCAGGTCGGGGCGGGCCAGCAGCAGCTGGGCCGCGCGGCGCGGTGAGCCGGTGCCCACGCTCGCCCCGGTCGGGAGGTCGGCCAGGCGCAGCTGCTCGCGCGAGCACAGGGCGTCGCGCGGGTCCTCGCGCACGGGCGTGACGTAGGTCAGGCCGGCGAAGGGCGCCGTCGGGAGGTCCTTGAGGGAGTGCACGGCCACGTCGCAGCGGCCGTCGAGCAGGGCGTCGCGCAGCGCGGTGACGAACACGCCGGTGCCGCCCATCTGGGACAGCGAGCCGGTGAGCACGTCGCCGTCGGTCTTGATCCGCACGATCTCGACCTCACGCCCGGTGAGCCGGCGGAGCTCGTCGGCCACGAGGCCGGTCTGGGTGAGGGCAAGGGTGCTGGCGCGGGTACCGATACGCAGAGGTGAGGTCACTGCCCCAGTCTGCGCTCCTTCCCCGCGGGAGTCGAAATTCCGGGTCCTAGAATGTGTTCTGACATGACGTCAGAATGGAATAACAGCAGGCCCGGCGGTCGGCATTTACCCGCGCTCAACAATTCTGACAGAATGTCTCTTCGACGTCACAGTCGCCGCCGCGTCGACGCGACATTCAGCGTCCATTCAGCAGACGTGCAGAATTCTGAGCGTGCGGCACCACGGCAGCCAGCCCTGTACCGGCCACCCACGCCCCCGTCACGGTGAGCCCGGGGAGGCCACGGGGAGCGAGCCCGTCGACGTCCTCGAGCAGACGGGCGGTCCGCGTGCGAGAGGCCGGGGTCGGCGGAGCCAGGGCGTCGTCCCAGGCTGTGACCAGCGAGGACAGCACCTCGGCGTCGGTGATGCCGTAGAGCTGGTCGAGGTCGGCGACGGCCTGGGCGACCAGCGCGTCGTCGGCTGCGGTGGCGTGGGCGGTGTCGGTGCCGCCGCGTCCGTAGCTGAACCGCAGCACGTGCACGTCCGTGCCGACCGTCTCGTCGAGCTGGCGCCGCAGCCACGGCCACTTGGCCGAGGCATGGGTGGACGCCTTGGCCGCCACGGACGTCCCGGGCGCCACGAGGATCCCCGTCCCGCGCGGCGCCGCGTCGAGGGCCGCCGACCGCACGAGCAGGGTCACCAGGCGGATGTCCGTCCCGCGGGAGGGCTCCGCGCCCTCGACGTCGACGAGGTCGGCGAGCAGGCCCAGCGTCGCGCGGGCCGGGGCCGCCAGCACCACGCGCGAGGTCCGCAGCATCTGCCCGGGGCCGGTCCGCACCAGCCACTCGTCCCCGTCGCGGCGCAGGGTGAGCGCCGAGGTGGAGCGGCGGATCTCCGCGCCGCTCGCCTCGATCGACCGCTCCAGGGCGGTGACCAGCTGGTTCATCCCGCCCACCACACCACGCACCGCCGAGCCCGCAGGGGCCTGGGCCCGCAGGGCCCGCACCGCGCCGGTGAGGGACCCCGTGCGCTGGTAGGCCTCGAGCAGCCCGGGAGCCACGGCGGCGACGTCGAGCAGCGCGGGGTCGCTGGAGTGCACCCCGCCGGCCACGGGCGTGACAAGACGGTCGAGCACCCGCGACCCGAGGCGGGAGCGGACCAGCGCGGCAAGGCTCGAGGTGTCCACCCGGTCAGCCGGCAGCACCGAGTCCAGGCTCGCGCGCACCGCCCCGCCGACGCCGATCGCCCGGCGGGTGTCCGCCGCCCAGGGGAAGCCGGGGATGCCCAGCACCCCGGTGGCGGGCAGCGGGAAGGCCTGTGCGCGGCGCCGGGCCGGGGTGTAGCCCCAGGCGGACAGGGCGGCGGGCGGCGCCGTCTCGAGCCCGAGCATCTCCACGAGCGAGCGGGTCGCGCTGCTGCGCGCGGCGAAGGACTCCGCGCCCACGTCCACCCGGACCGTCGCGCCGCCAGCGGTGAGCGTGCCGCCCGCGAGGTAGCCGCCGCAGCGCGCGCGGGCCTCCAGGACGACCGGCAGCGCCCCGCCCTCGACGAGCATGTGCGCCGCGACCAGTCCGGCGATCCCGCCTCCCACGACGACGGCGTCGACGCGGCTCGCGGCGTCGTCGCTGAGTCCTCTGCGCTGGTTCATGACAGGCCTCTCTGGGCTGGATCGGGTGACGGGGGACGGGTGCTCACCCGATCGGCGGCCTCAGGCGGACAGTGAGTGGACCAGCTCGACGATCTTGGTCAGCACCGTGGGATCGGTGTGCGGAGGCACCCCGTGGCCGAGGTTGACCACGTGGGCGGGAGCGGTGCGTCCCCGCTCCACGACGTCGCGGACGTGGGCCTCGAGCACCGGCCAGGGGGCCGCGAGCAGTGCCGGGTCGATGTTGCCCTGCAGCGGGACGGTACCGCCAAGCAGCTGGTTGGCCTCGTCGAGAGGGGTCCGGTAGTCGACGCCCATGACGTCCGCGCCGACGTCGTGCATCGCGGTGAGCAGGTGCTCGGTCCCGGTGCCGAAGTGCACCACCGACACCGGCAGGTCCTTGACGTGGGACAACGCGCGCTGCGACGACGGCGCGACGTGCGTGACGTAGTCGGCGCGGCTCAGGCTCCCGGCCCAGGAGTCGAAGAGCTGGGTGGCGCTCGCACCGGCCAGCACCTGCCCGCGCAGGAACATCCCGGTCACGTCCGCGGCCCACTCGGTGAGCCGGGCCCAGGACTGCGGGTCCGCGTGCATCATCGTGCGGGCGGCGAGGTGGTCGCGGGAGGGGCGGCCCTCCACGAGGTAGGCAGCCAGCGTGAACGGTGCACCGGCGAAGCCGATGAGCGGGGTCGACCCGAGCTCGGCGACGGTCAGCGCGACCGCCTCACGGATCGGGGCCATCGCCTCCTGCGTCAACGTCTGCGAGACGAGGCGGTCCACCTCCTCGGGGGTGCGCACAGCCTGCCCGAGCACCGGCCCGACGCCCGGGACGATGTCCACGTCCACGCCCGCCAGGAGGAGGGGGACGACGATGTCGGAGAAGAAGATGCCGGCGTCGACGCCGTGCCGGCGGACCGGCTGGAGTGTGATCTCGCTCGCAAGATCGGGGCGCAGGCAGGACTCGAGCATGCCGATCCCCTCGCGCACTTTGAGGTACTCCGGCAGGGAACGTCCAGCCTGGCGCATAAACCAGATCGGCGTGATGTCAGGGCGCTCACCTCGAAATGCGCGGATCAGAGGTGCATTTGTGGTGCGGCCGTCGACGAGGGGGTGCGCGGTAGGAAGGTTCACACCTCGATTCTGCCTTTGGAACCAACAATGTTTAAATCGAATCGCTATGGTTCTCATGTCGTTGACCGCAAGCCACCACGAGCTGGACCTCGAAGCGCTCGAGCAGCTGTCCTCCGGCGCGCGCTCGATGGGCTCTTCAGCCGTGCAGGCCTGCGAGATGATCACCGGTGCCGTCGTGCTCGCGACGTGCAACCGGTTCGAGGTGTACCTCGAGGTCGCAGCCGATGCCGCGCCGACCGAGCGCGATCTGCTCCACGCCTCCGAGGAGGTCTCACGGCTCATCGCCGCCGAGTCCGGGGCGAGCGTGGAGGCCGCGCGGTCCGCCTTCACCGTGCGCAGCGGCCCCGACGTCGCCGAGCACCTCTTCTCCGTCGCCTCCGGGCTGGACTCGATGGTCGTCGGCGAGCGGGAGATCGCCGGGCAGGTGCGCCGCGCCCTGGACGCCGCCCACGCTGCCGGCACCACGAGCGCCCAGCTCGAGCGGCTCTTCCAGCGTGCCTCGCGCACGTCCAAGAAGGTCAGCCAGCTCACTCACCTGGGCGCGGACGGCCGGTCGGTCGTCTCGGTGGGCCTGGACCTGGCCGAGGCCGCGATCCCGCCCTGGCGCCAGACCCGCGCCGTGATCGTGGGCACCGGCGCCTACGCGGGCGCCTCGGTCGCGGCGCTGCGCGCCCGCGGCTGCACCGACGTCTCGGTCTACTCCGCCTCCGGCCGCGCCGAGGCCTTCGCCCAGACCCGCGGAGTCCGGGCGGCCCCCGACCTGGTGACGGCGCTGAGCGACGCCGACCTCGTGGTCTCGTGCAGCGGAGCCGGCGTGCGGCGCCCCCTGACGACCGAGGCAGGCACTGACCCGGCCGACTCCCTCGAGTACATCCTGCACACCGCTGCCGTGTTGACCGCCCGGGAGCGGGCAGCCGAGCGGATGGGGGAGCACCTGCCACCCCGCCCCCTCGTCATCCTCGACCTCGCCCTGCACCGCGACGTCGACCCGCGGGTCGGCGACATCGACCACGTGCTCCTCATGGACCTGGGCACCATCCGCGCCCACGTGCCGTCGGTCGGCTCGGAGCCGGTCCAGATGGCCCGGGCCATCGTCGCCCAGGCCGCGGTCGACTACGTCGACCTCGAGGCGGTCCGCGCCGCCGACCGCATCGTCGTCTCCCTGCGCGAGCGCATCCTCGCCGAGGTGGAGGCCGAGGTGGTGCGTACCGCCGGGTCCTTCAGCTCCGCCGCCGACGCCGCGGCGCACGAGAAGTCCTTGCGCCGCCTGGGCGCGACGCTGCTGCACCGGGCGATCGCCCGGATCCGTGAGGCCACCAGGGCCGGCACCCCGCTCGACGAGATCGAGGTCGATCTCACCCTGGCCGGGTCGCTGCGCTGACCACCCGGGTCAGGGCTGTGCGCACCGGGGGCTAAGGTTCTCGGCGTGCGACTAGGCGTGATCGACATCGGGTCCAACACCGTCCACCTCATCGTGGTGGACGCGGTCCGTGGCGCGCGCCCGGTGCCCGCCGCCTCCCAGCGGTCCATCGTGCGGCTCATGCGCTACCTCGACGACGACGGCGTCATCGTCCCCGAGGGCGTCGCGGCCCTGACCGACGCGGTGACCAGCGCCGTCGCCGCGGCCCGCTCCCATCACGTGGACGAGATCCTGGCGATCGCGACGTCCGCCGTGCGCGAGGCGCCCAACGGACCTCAGGTGCTCGAGACGCTCCAGGAACGGATCGGCGCGCCGCTGCGGGTGCTCTCCGGGGAGGACGAGGCCCGCCTGACCTTCCTCGCGGTCCGTCGCTGGTACGGCTGGGGCGCCGGGCGGCTGTGCGTGCTGGACATCGGCGGCGGCTCCCTCGAGGTCACGGCCGGCAGCGACGAGGAGCCGGAGATCGCCCTGTCCCTCCCGCTCGGAGCGGGCCGGCTCACCCGGGCGCACCTGCGCCACGACCCGCCGCACCCGGAGGAGATGTCCGCGCTGCGCGCCGTCGTGCGGGAGGAGCTGGCGGCAGTGCGCGAGGCATTTGCGGGCTACCCCCGCGCTGATCACGTCGTGGCGACGTCGAAGACCTTCCGCTCGTTGGCCCGCCTGGCCGGCAACGAGGTGGACGCGGTGGGCCCGGACGACCGGTGGCGGCTGCGCCGCACGGACCTCAAGGGGTGGGTGGCCCGGCTGGCTCAGATCCCGGCCGAGCAGCGGGTGGCGCTGCCCGGCATCACGGCCGAGCGCACGCACCAGATCGTCGCCGGCGGCGTCGTCGCCGGCGCCACGATGAAGGCCCTCGACGTCGACGAGGTCGAGGTCTGCCCCTGGGCGCTGCGCGAGGGAGTCCTCTTGCGCCACCTCGACCACCTCTGACGGTCTCACCCGTCCGCGCCGCGGCTGGCGGGCCTGGGCAGCGGCCCTGGTAGCGTCGCCGCAAGATCGACCTTGTCGCGCCCACCGTCGCCCTCCATACGTCCTGGTTGCAGGCTCGCGACGAGTGGCCGGGCGGGCACCAGGACGGGTCGGGCCTGCGCCCTGAGGACGATGTGGAGACGAGCGCGGGCTTCGCCGCGTGGGTCGACCGCCTCACCCGACAGGCAGACCCCACAACCGTGGTCGAGCCCGGACAGGTGCACGCGACCCGGTGGTGGATGGTCGAGCACGGGAACTATCTCGGGGTGATCGACGTGCGCCACGAGCTCACCCCGTTGATGCTCGAGGCAGCGGGGAACATCGGCTACAGCGTCCGTCCCTCGGCACGTGGCCGCGGGGTCGCGACGTGGGCGCTAGGGGCTGTCCTGCCCCGCGCCCGCCAGCTGGGCCTGACCCGGGTGCTCCTGACCTGCCAGGAGGGGAACATCCCCTCGGCCCGGACGATCGAACGCAACGGCGGCGTTCTCGAGGACGTGCGGGAGACGGTGCTCGGCCAGACACGGCGCTACTGGATCGACCTGTCCGCGACGGCGCCCGCCGTAGACCGGACGGACCCGCCTGACCTGCGGGGATCTGCCGCCAATTAACCTGGCGGCACGGCCTCCCCTGCGTCACGCTGGGGGCGATGACTGACGCGAGCGCTTCCCTGACGATCCGACGAGCAGGACCCGATGATCTGCCCGCCCTGAGCGCATGGCGGAGCGACGGCCCCGTGGCGTGGGTTGATGCGTCGCGCTTCGCTGCGGAGCTGTCCACACGAAGCTACCGGCCGGAGTGGTCGTGGATCGCGGAGGAGGGCGGCCGCGCGGTGGGGCGGGCCCTGTGGTGGGGGACGCCGACCGCCGACCGACCCTCCACCCTGGACTGCCTTCTCACGTCTGGCGCCACCGGTGCTGCCGAGAACGTCGGAGCCGCCCTGATTCGTGCCGGGCGCGACGCCTTCGGGTCGGCCGCAGCCCTCGAGTTCAACGTCGACGTCCCCCCTCGCTGGAACGATGACCCCGCAGCAGTCGCGGCCGTCCGTTGGCGCGACGCGGCCGCCCGAGCGGGTGGGTTCACGCGCAGGACAGAACGAGTCAGCTTCGCGCGATCGGACGCCGATCCCTGGCCGGAGCGCTCGACGCGCCTGCGCTTCGGCGCGGCGTCGGACGAGGCGTTCCGCGAGCTGTTCGCCCGCGTCGCGGCAGGCAGCCTCGACGCGCACACGCTCGACATGGTCGACCGCGAAGGTGTCGATGCCCTCGCCGACGACGACCTCGCCTTCTATCTCTCCCTCCCTGGGGAGCGGGAGGCCTGGCGCGCGGCCGAGCTGCAGGACGAAACACCAGTCGGGTTCATCGTCCCGACGCGGACCGCCTACGACGCGAGCATCAGCTACCTCGGCGTCCTCCCCGAGCACCGGGGCCTCGGCTACGTGCACGACCTGCTCGCGGAGATGGTCCATGTCCACCACGGCGACGCGCAGGCGCGCATCGTCGGCACGACCGACGCGGCCAACACGCCGATGCGGGCCGCATTCGAACGGGCCGGCTTCTCCCTCACGCGCGCGCGGATCGTCCATGCGCAGTAGGGCTCATCCGTCGCGACAGCTTCGCGCGCGGCCTCAGGTGATCGCGTCGAGCAGTCCCGAGGTGATCGCCAGGTAGGCGGTGCAGGCCAGGGTGATCACGGCCAGCAGGCCGGCGAAGCGCCAGGCCGCGCGGCGTCGTCGGGCCTGGACGACGGTGCGGTGCAGGCGGTCGAAGCGTCCCTGCAGCTCAGCAGTGTCGATGGCGGGCTGCGGGGAACGGTGCCAGGTGCGCGGCTCGATGGCCGCCGCGCGCAGCGCCTCGAGGTCCGCGGCCGGGAGCACGGGACCGCGCCTGGCCTGGTTCCGCAGCGCGCGCAGCATCCCGTCGGAGGACACGACCACGACCGAGGCGGGCTTCTCCCGCACCACCATCTGCTTGGGGTCGACGACGACGATCATCGCCGACGCGGTGACCGGGCGGCCTACCGCGGCGGTCAGCAGCTTCGCGGCCCGTGCGGCCTCGTGCTCAGAGTTGCGGATGTACGGCTGCTTCTGCCCGGCGACGAGGAAGGCCTTGCCGGCGACCCACACCTTCTGCAGCCCGTGGTTCTTGGTGTTGACCGTCACCACCCCGGCGGGCCCGACCAGCACGTGGTCGATGTCCGAGGTCCCCGCCCCGACCGGCACCGCGTGCAGCACGGTCCACTCCGGACCCAGCCGGGCCAGCAGCCGGGCGACGCGGATCTCCCCGACGGCCCCCAGGTACCACGGGCGGGCCTCCTCGGTGAGCGGCGACCGTCCGGTCACCCGCGCCCACCAGCCACGCTCGGGCGCGGACTGCTGCGCCGCGAGCGCCTCGACCATGACGGACTGCCCGGGGACGTGGGCGGTCAGCGAGGCCACCGCGCGCCCGGCGTCGGCAGCGGCGGCGGCATCTGCTGCCGCCACCGGCGGCTGGGGAGCCTCGGTCACAGGTAGTCGGCGACCAGCTGCTCGGCCAGGCCCACGTAGGACCCGGGTGACATGGCTGCCAGGCGCGCCGCGACGTCGTCGGGCAGGCCGAGGCCGGCGACGAAGGTGCGCAGGTCGTCCCCGTTGATCCGGTGCCCGCGGGTGAGCTCCTTGAGACGCTCGTAGGGGTTCTCCATGCCGGCCACGCCGGCGACGGAGGCGGCGCGCATGGCGGACTGGATGGCCTCGCCGAGCACCTCCCAGTTGGCGTCGAGGTCCTCGGCCAGCAGGTCGGTGTTGACCGCGAGGGCCTTGAGGCCGCGGCGCACGTTGTCGATCGCGAGCAGCGAGTGGCCGAAGGCCGGGCCGATGTTGCGCTGGGTGGTGGAGTCGGTGAGGTCACGCTGCATGCGGCTGGTGACCAGGGTCGCGGAGAGGGTGTCCAGCAGCGCGCAGGAGATCTCGAGGTTGGCCTCGGCGTTCTCGAAGCGGATCGGGTTGACCTTGTGCGGCATGGTCGAGGAGCCGGTCGCACCAGGCACCGGGATCTGCTTGAAGAAGCCGAGCGAGATGTAGGTCCACACGTCCGTGGCGAGGTTGTGCAGGATGCGGTTGAACCGCGCGATGTCCGCGTACAGCTCGGACTGCCAGTCGTGGCTCTCGATCTGCGTGGTCAGCGGGTTCCACGTCAGACCCAGGCCCTCGACGAAGGCCTTGGAGACGGCCGGCCAGTCAGTCCCGGGGACGGCGGCGACGTGCGCGCCGTAGGTGCCCGTGGCGCCGTTGAGCTTGCCGAGGTACTCCGCGCCCTCGACCCGGCGGACCTGGCGGCGCAGGCGGTGCGCGAGCACGGCAAGCTCCTTGCCGACGGTGGTCGGGGTGGCCGGCTGGCCGTGGGTGCGGCTGAGCATCGGCACGGCGGCGTGCTCGCGGGCCAGGTCGGCGATCTGGTCGACGAGGGCCTGGGCGGCGGGCAGCCAGACCTGGACGACGGCGCCACGCACCATGAGCGCGTACGACAGGTTGTTGACGTCCTCGCTGGTGCAGGCGAAGTGCACGAGCTCACCGACGCTGGGCAGCACGGTGTTCTCTCCCAGCAGCCCGGGGGCGGCGGCCAGGCGACGCTTGAGGAAGTACTCCACGGCCTTGACGTCGTGGACGGTCTCGCGCTCGATCTCGGCCATCTCCGCGATGCCTGCCCCGCCGAAGTCGGCGACGACGGTGCGCAGGTAGGTCTTCTCGGCGTCGCTCAGGCGCGGGGCGCCCGGGACGATGGGGCCGGCGGGGGTGCCGTCGGTGAGCGCGATGAGCCACTCGACCTCCACGTGCAGGCGCTCGCGGTTGAGGGCCGCCTCGGAGAGGTGGTCCACGAGCGGTGCGATGGTCGCGCGGTAGCGTCCGTCGAGCGGCCCCAGGGCGATGGGCGGGGTGACGTCCGCCAGGGCGACGCGGGGGGACTCGAGGGATGCGGGCGAGGGCGCGGAGCTGTTGGGCATGGCGTCATTCTTCCATGACCGTGCCGGTCAGCGGAGGGGTGTCCGCAGGGCGGCGCAGGGGTCGTGGACGGCCGTCGAACGGGGGTCTGCTGAGCGGTGGACGTAGGTGATCGGGCCGCGGACCGGCGCCCACAGGGCGCTGCTGGTGAGCCGCGCCCACACCCGTGCTCCCCGGGCCGGCGCCTCTCCCTGGCACCGGCCTAGCGTCGCGGGCATGACCCTCTCTCGTGACCTCGCCTCCCTCGACCTGGCACCGCTGCGGGCGGTGCTCGCCCACATCGACACCGACCTGACCGACGCCGACGCGACCCTCGCCGCGGCGTCGACCGCGCACTGGGTGTCGGTCTCGGCGGACCTGTTCCGCGGGCAGCTCGCCGACGCCCAGCGGCGCATCGCCGCGATAAGCCTGACCGTGGCGAGCGTGCGCACAGCGGTGACCCGGGCCTTGTGATGAGCCAGGACCCGCCCCAGCCGCCCATCCGCATCACCGTCACCGGTGGCGCCGGCGGCCAGGCCGCGAACACAGCCGACATCGCTACGTCAGCGGCCCTGGTCGCGGCAGCCGCCACCCACCTCGACGACGCCCGCCGTCGCTGCGCCGTCCTGGCCGCGGCCACCCAGACGGCCTACGCCCAGCACTGCCTGGACCCCTCGCCCGCGCGTGACCCGGTCCGCGGCGTCCACCTGCGCAGCGCCATCGAGGCCGCCCACCTGCTCGACGCCGCGCTGGCCGCCCAGGTGAGCCTGCTCCACAGCCTCGACCAGAGCACCCGCAGCGCGGCACAGGTGCTCGACGCCGCCGAGCAGGGCCTGCTCGACGGGCTGTGGGCCACCGCGCGCACGGTCGACGGCTGGGACCTCAACCCGGTGATGGTGGGGCGCACGGCGCTGTTCGGCGCGCTCAGCGCCACCGGCGGGTCCGCTCGGGAACGGCTCGTGGCGGGCTTCGGGGCGGGGCTCGGCAAGTACAACCTGGGGCGCAACTTCCTGCGTCCGCCCCAGACCGCGGATGCGGCCGGGCTGCTGCGTCTCGGCGCCGCGGGTTACGGCGCGTGGACGGTCCCGATGACCAGGCAGCACCTGCCCGGAGCGCGCCCGGGCACGGCGAGGGACCTGCGGCCGGGCCACCTCACCGAGAGCCGGACCTCGGGTGCTCCGGTCACCACGGTGCCGGGGGCGATGGCGCAGATCGCGGCGCTGCCGGACGAGACCGTCGAGGTCCAGCAGGTCACCCACGGTGACGGCAGCGTCACCTGGGCTGTCTTCGTCCGTGGGACCGACGACCTCACCGTGGGGTCCACCAGCCCTTTCAGCGCCGAGAACAACCTCCTCCTGGCGCAGGGGCAACGCTCTGACGGCATGGCGTTCGTCGAGTCCGCCATGGTGCAGGCAGGCATCCCGGTGGGCGGGGTGGTCGGGATCTACGGGCACAGCCAGGGCGGCACCGTCGCGGCGTCCTTGGCTGCCGACCCGACCTTCCGGCGTCGCTACGACGTGCGCAGCGTGGCGACCTTCGGCTCGCCGGTCGCCGCGATCGTCCCCAGCACACCGGTGCCGATGCTCAGCGTCCAGAACCAGGACGAGGTGGTCTCGAGCCTGGCGGGAGCTGCGCCCCCGGACTCCCCGGAACGGGTGACCATCGACGCGGAGCTGCCCGGGGCCTTCGGCGCTGGCCCCACGGGCGCCGGCGCGCACTCCCTGGACACGCACGCCGCCGTCCTGGGGTCCGCGCTGGACCAAGACCTGCCTGGGGTGGCCGCAGCCGTGCAGCAGCAGACCGAGGTGCTCGCGGCACCGACGGCGGTCATGCTCGGCGCCGGCGTCCCGGACGCCGGCCGGCAGGTGAGCCTTCCGCCCACGGAGGTGGTCATCACGCGCTTCTCGCCCGGCCCGACGCCGGTCCCACCACCGGTCTGCCTGCCTGCGCCGCCGCCGCCACCGGCCCTGACCGTGCCGGCGCCGCCCACCGCGGCGGACGGGTCGCCGGACTGGGCGGAGATGACCCGGCGGTATGACGCCGCAGTCGCGATCGTCGGGGACAGGTGAGCATCCTCGCCGCGGGCCCGGCGGGGCTGCGCGCAGGTCAGGCGCGCCGCGTGCGAGTCAGCGGGACTGCTTGCGCCCACCGGGCACGATGACCGAGATGATCATGGAGAAGAAGGAGATGAGCAGGGCCGCCAGGACCGCCCACCAGAAGCCGTTGACCCGCAGCCCCCAGTCCGCAGCCTCGGTGATCCATGCGGTCAGCAGGATCATCAGGGCGTTCACCACGAGGGTGAACAAGCCCAGGGTGATGATGTAGAGCGGCAGCGACAAGAGCTGGACGATCGGCTTGACGAAGGCGTTGATCACCCCGAAGATCAGGGCCACCACCGCGAAGACGACGATGCGCCCTCCGGTGCCCTCACCTCCGACGACCTCGAAGTGGCTGCCCAGCAGCAGCGTGGTCAGCCAGATGGCCACGGCATTGACGATGACTCGGATCACGAAGCTCATGGAGTGATCCTGCCACTGATGCCTGCCGAGGGTGGGCAGGAGGTGGGAGTATGAGGTACGTGACTCCTCGCGTCCCCCTCCGCCCCGCCATCAGCGCCCTGCCCGCCTACGTCCCCGGTGCCCGCGTGCCCGTCGGTGCGGCGGCGTTCAAGCTGTCCTCCAACGAGAACCACTTCCCACCGCTGCCTTCGGTCCAGGCCGCGATCATCGACGCGGCGTCGGACGTGAACCGCTACCCGGACATGTTCGCGACCGAGCTGACCGAGGCCCTCGCTGCGGACCTGACCGCGGGGCTGAGCCTCGAGGCGCTCGCGGCTGACGGACCCATCACCCCGGAGCAGGTCGTGGTGGGGAATGGGTCGGTCGCCGTCCTGGCCCACATCCTCGAGGCCGTCGTCGACGCCGGTGACGAGGTGGTCTACCCGTGGCGGTCCTTCGAGGCCTACCCGATCGTGGTGTCCGTGGCCGGTGGCACGTCGGTGCCGGTCCCGTTGGCGGCAGCGGGCGGGCTCGACCTGCCCGCGATGGCGGCGGCTGTCACCGACCGCACCCGGGTGGTCATGGTGTGCACCCCCAACAACCCGACCGGTTCGGCGATCACGCACACCGCCCTCGAGGAGTTCCTCGCCCAGGTCCCCACGGACGTGCTGGTCATCGTGGACGAGGCCTACCTGGAGTTCGTCCGCATGGATGACCCCGTCGACGGCCTGGCCGCGCTCGCCGACCACCCCAACGTCGTCGTGCTGCGGACCTTCTCCAAGGCCTACGGCCTGGCGGGCCTGCGGGTGGGGTACGCCGTCGCCCGGCCGCGCCTGGCCGCCGGGATCCGGTCCGCGACCACGCCCTTCGGCGTCTCCCACATCGCTCAGCGGGCCGCGGTCGCCTCGCTGCGCGCCAAGACCGAGCTGCTCGCGCGGGTCGAGACGATCGTCGCCGAGCGTGCGCGGATGGCCGCCGCACTGCGCGAGCAGGGCTGGGACGTCCCCGACGCCCAGGCGAACTTCCTCTGGTTGGAGCTCGGCGCGCGGACCGCGGCACGTGCCGCTGAGGCGACCGCAGCCGGGGTCATCGTGCGTCCCTTCGCCGGTGAGGGCATGCGGGTGAGCGTCGGCGAGCCGGAGGCGACCGACCTGTTCGTCAAGATCGCCGCCGGCTGGCGCTGACCAGGACGACCGGCGCTGACCAGGACGAGTGGCGCTGGGCAGGACAGCAGGCGCCGGGCGGGTCAGCTGACGCGAGCGTTACACCTGTCCCGGGTAGAACCCGAGCCGGGCGAGCGGCTCGACGAGCTCGATCTCCTCGTAGGACAGGTGCGAGAGCAGGGTGTCGGCCAGCACGTGGACGGCCTCCTGGACCTCGTCGATGCGTGACGGGTCGGCCGCCAGGGCGATGAGCGCCTTGTCTACGCCCTCGAGCACCTCGTGGATGGTGTGGTGCTCGGCGGTGAGCCGGTCGATGACCGGCTCGAGGGCCTCGTCTGAGGATGCCAGGTGCGGGAAGATCGCGGTGTCCTCAAGGCTGTGGTGCCCGGTCACGGTGGTGCAGTACGCCGCGCAGTAGGCGCCCAGCGTCCAGCTGTTCTGCCGCATGGTCATCTTGTTGATCTCCGAGCGCGCGCTGCCCACGCTGCGCACCCCGGCCACCACCTGCCCGACGACGTCCAGCAGCGTGTCCAGCTCCGCGCGCAGCGCGTCGTGCACATCGATGAGGTGCTGCCCGACGGCGCGTCCCTGGTCGGTGTAGGTCACGTCCGGGGTGGGCGGGGTGTAGTGCGGGCGGGTCGCCTCGTCGAAGGGACGCTGGCTGCTCAGGCGGCGGCCGTCGTCGGGCGTGGGGGACAGGCCCAGGCGGGAGGCTGCTGCGGCTGCGGCAGCGGGTGACGCGCTCGCGGCGTGCGGCTCGCCCGCAGGGGCGACTGCTGCGACGTCTGCGACGTCGATCGTCGACGGGGCTGCGGCGCGCTGGAGGGCGGCCTCGCGTTCGGTGGCCACGGCCTCACGGACCGCGGGGGCAACCTCCTCGCCGAAGCGCTGGATGTCGGCAGGGTCGTCGGTGCCCAGGATGAAGGCGCTCATCCCCTCGGTCAGCACCATCGCGGTGAGCTCGTCGACCCACTGGCTGACCGGCCCCTGCAGCGGCCCGCCGGAGCGCGCGGCGAAGGAGCCGTTGATGTTGAGCAGGCGCCGCACGGCTGCCGGGGAGCGGCCAGCGTCGGTGGCGGCGGCGTCGATCGCGGCGTTGCCTCGCGTGAGGTCGCCGGGCTTGAGGTAGCCCATGGACGGCAGCCAGCCGTCGGCGGTGCGGCCGGTGAGGGCGAGCATCCGGGGCTTGTAGGCGCCGAGCCAGATGCCGATGTCGTGGGCCGGGGCGGGGCCGCGCTTGGCGCCGTCGACGCGGTGGAAGTCGCCGGCCACCCGCAGGGCGCTGCGGTCGTCGGCGGCCCAGATGCCGCGGATGATGGTGATCGCCTCGGTGAGGGCCTGCACGCCCTGCCCGGGTGTCAGCCGCGCCGCGCCCATGGCCTCGATGGCGTCCCAGAACGCCCCCGAGCCGAGGCCGAGCTCGACCCGCCCACCGGTGAGCAGGTCGAGGCTGGCCGCCGAGCGAGCCAGGACCGCGGGCTGGCGCAGGGGCAGGTTGGCGACGTTGAGGCTGAGCCGGATCCGCTCGGTGCTGGCTGCGACATAGGACAGCAGGGTCCAGGAGTCCAGGAACGCCGGCTGGTAGGGATGGTCCTGGAAGGTGGCGAGGTCCAGCCCGGCCTGCTCGGAGACCTGGGCGAGCGCGACTGCGGCCTGCGGCTGGGCCGCCGCAGGCGTGAGGAACGTGCCGAAGAGCAGGTCGTGGCCGTAGTCAGTCATGAGTGCAGTGTTCCTTGCTGGCGAGTGCGGGGCAGGGCGAGGGAGCGGGACGGGGTAGGCGTAGGGAGGGCGGACGCGGGCCTATCTCATTGAACATTCAATCAGGTATCGGCCGTCCTGCGGGCCACGAGGTCCGCCGGTGCGTCCGGCGGCAGTCCGGATGTTCTCGCCCGACCCGCCCAAAGGGCTGGATCCGATATCTTGTGGGGCGAACCGCCTGACGTTCATCTCTCTCGTCAGGTGGCGCCCAGACCTCAGGAGTCCCCATGCAGCCAGAACTGCTCGCAGCGTCCGAGGACGGATCGTTCGTCCTCGTTCCCATCATCATCGCCGTCTACCTCGCCGTGATCGCCTTCGGGGTGTTCATCTACGCCAAGATCGTGGCTCGCTCCGGGTACCCGTGGCCGTGGGTGTTCATCATGTTCGTGCCCATCGTCAACCTGGTCATGCTCTGCATCTTCGCGCTGCGGCCGTGGCCGGTCGAGCGCGAGCTCGAGCTCACCCGCCGGGCGCTCGAGGCTGCCACGGGCAGCCCGTTCCCTCCCGGGTCCCAGCTGCCCGCCTACGGCAACTACCAGATCGGGTCCGGCGCGGCGTCGGGCTACCCGCAGGGCTACGAGGCTGACCAGGGCTACGGCGGCTACAGCGCGCCCCAGAGCTACAGCGCCCCCCAGGGCTACGGAGCTCCGAGCTACGACGCCCCGGCTGACCAGGGCTACGGGGCCACCGGGCAGGCATACCCGACCCAGCCCACCGGTGAGACCGGTCAGCGCCAGAACCCCTACTCCGCCTTCTCCCCGGAGCAGAACGACACCCCCGAGGGCCCCAAGTACTGACGCCGCGCTGACGCCACCGCCAGCCACCGGTAGCCGTGGCTGGCGGTGGCGCAGCCCACCGTCCCATCGAGCATGGAAGGCCGGCCGCACATGGTCTCAGTGGTGCAGAACGTGGCGATCGACTGCGCGGACGCCTATGGCTTGGCGCAGTTCTGGAGCAGGGTGACCGGACAGCCCGTGGACCCCGGGTGCGCTCCGGGTGACGCGGAGACCGAGGTGCTGCTGCCCGAGGGGCCGGTGCTCTACTTCAACCAGGTCCCCGAGCCCAAGACGATCAAGAACCGGATCCACCTGTGCCTGCGCCCGGAGACCTCGCGCGAGGAGGAGGTCGCCCGGCTCACCGGGATCGGCGCGACGCACGTCTCCGACTACCGCAATCCCGACGGCTCCGGGTGGGTCGTCCTGGCCGACCCCGAGGGGAACGAGTTCTGCGTGCTGCGCAGCGACTCCGACCGTGCGGAGCATCCCTGAGGTCCCTGACGCCCCACATGTCAAGGACGCCGTCAGAGCCCCCGACCTACTCCGCGCCGAGGTAGGACACGTCCCCGCTGCTCGAGCGGATCGTCACCGTCCTGGAGGCCGCCGGGTCCGTGGGGGCCTCGACCGTGGAGCGTCCGTCGCCGGTGCTGATCTGCAGGGCGACGGGCGTCCCGGTGCCCCGCACCACGACCTCCCCGTCGCCGGAGATCGCCGAGACGTCCCCGGTGACCCCGCCCACGCGCACCCCGCCGGCCGAGGACTTGGCCACAGCCGACCCGGTCACGGTCCGGACCTCCACGGCGCCGTCTCCGGTGAGCGCGCTCACGTCCCCGCCGGCGCCGTCGACCAGCACGCGTCCGCTGGACGACGTCGCCGTGACCGCGCCACCGGCAGCGCGCACCGTGACGCTGCCGTCGCCGGTGATCGCCACGACCTCCCCGCCTGCGCCGTCGACGTCGATGGACCCGCTGGCTGACCGCGCCTCGACCGACCCTCCGGCCTGCAGCACCGTCACGCCACCGTCCCAGGTCCGCAGGTCCACGTCGCCCACCACGCCCTCGGCGCGCACGGCTCCGGCGGCGGAGCGGACCACGACCGTGGTGCCACGGGGCAGCTCGACCGCGAGCTTCGCCTGGCAGACGCCGTTGCTCCACACCCGGGGGCAGGTGTGCTCGACCCGCACCAGGTCCGCGGCCTCGCTGGCCGTGTAGCGCGTCTCCTGGAGCCCGGTGCGGGACCTCCGCTCGACCGTCACGGCGTCCGTGCTCGTGCCGGTGACCGTCACGTCGCCGTCCGCGATCAGCTCGACGACCGGCGCGCTCGCGTAGACCTGCGTGGACACCGAGGTGGTCGCGGACAGCCAGTCCACTCCCTGGTAGGTGACCTGCGCGATGGCCAGCGCACCGAGCCCGACGCCGGCCCACAGCAGGGCGCGAGAGCGCGGGCCGCGTGGTGCGCGCGCGGTGGGGAGCGGCGGCGTCGGCTCGCCGGGGGCGGGCTGGGCGGGGGAGGGGTGGACGTCCAGGGCGCTCACGAGCGGTCTCCTTGGGTGGGGGTGTGCTCGAGCCAGCGCAGGACGGCGAGCACGCGGCGGTGGTCGTCGGAGTCGGGTGGCAGGTCGAGCTTGGTCAAGATCGAGGTGACGTGCTTCTCGACGGCGGCGGTGCCGATGAACAGCTGCTCGGCGATCGCACCGTTCGAGCGGCCCTCGGCCATGAGCGCGAGCACCTCGTGCTCGCGGGGCGTCAGCCGGTCCAGCTGGGTACCGCGGGTGCGGGCGAGGAGCTGGGAGACCACCTCAGGGTCGATCACGGTGCCGCCGGCGGCGACCCGGCCCAGGGCGTCGAGGAAGTCGTCGACGTCCGCCACGCGGTCCTTGAGGACGTAGCCGAGGGCGCGCACGTCTCCGGCGAAGAGCTCGGAGGCGTAGCGCTGCTCGACGTACTGGGACAGCACGAGCACCGGCAGCCGGGGGTGCAGGCTGCGCAGGTGGACGGCGGCCCGCAGGCCCTCGTCGGTGTGCGTGGGCGGCATCCGGACGTCGGTGACCAGGACGTCAGGCAGCTCGTCCGGGGTGAGGTGGGCGAAGGCGGCGACGAGCTCGTCGGCCGTGCGGTGGCCGGTGACCGTGTGCCCCTCGGCCACGAGCAGGCGGGTGAGGCCGTCGAGGAGGAGGACGGAGTCCTCGGTGATCACGATGCGCACGGGACCTCCACGGTGATGCGGGTGCCGCGACCGGCAGGGCTGTCGAGGTGGAAGGTCCCGTCGAGGGCCTCGACGCGGCTGCGCAGCCCGGCGAGCCCGCCGCCGGGGGAGGCGAGCGCGCCGCCGCGGCCGTCGTCGGCCACAGTGAGGAGCAGCCGACCGGCGTCGACCTCGGCGCGGACCACTGCGTGGGTGGCCCCGGCGTGCCGGGCGGAGTTGGTCAGCGCCTCCGCCGCCACGAAGTACGCGGCGGCCTGGGCGCCGGGGCTGGTGGCCCCGAGGGCTGCGGCGTCGGGCACCTCGACCGTGACCGGGACCGGGTGGCGGGCGGCGATCGCGGAGAGAGCGGCGTCGAGGCCGCGGTCGGTGAGGACGGCCGGGTGGATGCCGCGGACGAGGTCGCGCAGCTCGGCGAGGGTCTCCTTGATCTCGTGGTGGGCGTGATCGAGGGCCGCGGTGGCAGCGGCGGGGTCGGTGGCGGCGGCGCGCTTGGCGGCGCCGAGGTTGACCCCGAGGGCGACCAGACGCTGCTGGGCGCCGTCGTGCAGGTCGCGCTCGATGCGCCGGCGGTCGTCGTCGGCCGCGCCGACGGCCCGGGTGCGGGTCGCGTCGAGGTGCTCGGCGCGCTGTTCGGCGCGCTCGGCGTCGGCGCGGGCGGCGGCGGTGGCCGCCTCGGCGCGGGCGAGGTCGGCGTCCAGGCTCGACCGGCTGAGCAGGGCGCCGGCGAGGCGCGTCTGCGTCAGGGCCAGGCCCTGGCAGGCGACGGCCCACAGCCACGGGCCGGCCACGCCCAGCGCGAGCAGGGCTAGCTGCCATCGGGTCGGGGTGGAGTCCCACACGACGAAGGGCGCGGCGATCAGTGCGAGCGCGAGGCCCAGCCCCCACGCGACGCAGACCTGGACGCAGACCAGGCCGAGTGCTGCGGCGGAGTAGGCGAGCGACGCCCAGCCGACCGGTTCGGTGAGGGCTGCGCGCAGCCCCGCCCAGCTGCGCAGGCTCGGCGCCTGGTGGCGGGCACCGGGGGCGATGACCACGTCGAGCTGGGCGCGCAGACGGGCGCGCTCCACGCCGGCGAACCAGCGTGCGCCGGCCAGCGTGAGGAGCAGCAGCGGGACGCCGACGCCGAAGACCGGGATGAGCCCCACGGACAGCGGGACGAGGACGAGCGTGAGGATCCCCGCGGCGAGCAGGACCGGGAAGCCGATGGTCGCCTGCGACACCGCCCGCCAGGTGGCGGGGGCGACGGGGGCGGTGAGCAGCGCTCGTCGGTCGGTCAGGGCCGGGGCGACCGTGGCCACCCGGCCGCCGGAGCGGGGGTGCCAGGCGGTCCGGTCGAGCACGCCGGTCTGCGGGGCGGAGATGTCCATGCCGCAACCGTAGGGGACCGCGCGGCACGCTCCCCAGCCCGCCGACCCACGTCTTCACGGTAGGGCTAACCCACCCCCACCTGCACTGACACCTGCCGAGTCACTGCCGATGTCCGATATGTTTGGCTGGGGTCGTCTCATCTGACAGAGGCCTGGGGCCGGAGATGGCGGCGTTGCGCGGGTGCGGGGCTTTTGACCTACGGAGCCGTAGGTTACGCTGGCGTAGCCTACGCAAACGTAGGTTGACGCCGCCCGGTGATCGGGTGTCGTCTCATCTCTACGCAGGGCGCTCCACCGGGCGCCGCGACCAGAGGAGAACGCGTGACCGAAGTGATGCAGTCGACCGAGGGGCCCCAGGTCGACGAGGACACCCCTCTGCAGCTCCTCGCCCCCGACGGCAGCCGCGTCGCCGACGCGCGCAACGCGCCCTACCGGGCCCGCGTCGCCGACCTCGACGCCGACGCCCTGCGCGGCCTGCTGCGGGACATGGTCCTGGTCCGCGCCTTCGACACCGAGGCGACAAGCCTGCAGCGCCAGGGCGAGCTCGCCCTGTACGCCCCGCTGCTCGGGCAGGAGGCCGCCCAGATCGGTTCCGGTCGCGCGATGGCGCCCCAGGACATGGTCTTCCCCTCCTACCGCGAGCACGGCGTGGCCTACACCCGCGGCGTCGACCTGCCTCACGTGCTGCAGCTCTTCCGCGGCATCGACCACGGCGGCTGGGACTCGCAGGCCCACAATTTCCACCTGTACACGTTGGTCATCGGCTCGCACGCGCTGCACGCCACCGGCTACGCCATGGGCGTCCAGCGCGACGGGCTCGTCGGGACCGGTGACCCGGCCACCGACACCGCCGTCGTCGCCTACTTCGGCGACGGCGCCACCTCCCAGGGGGACGTGAGCGAGGCCCTCGGCTTCGCGGCCGTCAACAACGCCCCGGTCGTGCTGTTCTGCCAGAACAACCAGTGGGCCATCTCGGTGCCCACCGCCAAGCAGTCGCGCGTGCCGATCTACCGCCGCGGCGCCGGCTTCGGGGTACCGAGCATCCGGGTGGACGGCAACGACGTGCTCGCCGTCTACGCCGCGACCCAGGAGGCCCTCGAGCGGGCCCGCACCGGCGGCGGCCCGACCTTCATCGAGGCTGTCACCTACCGGATGGGTGCGCACACCACCTCTGACGACCCCACCCGCTACCGCACCGCCGAGGAGGAGCAGCACTGGCGCGACCGCGACCCGATCGACCGGATGCGCGCCTACCTCGTCGCGGAGGGCCTGTGGGACGACGCCGCGCAGGCTGAGCTCGACGCCGAGGCAGCCGCCCTCGGCGAGCGCGTGCGGACCTACGTCAAGGGACTGGGCCGGCCTGCGGCGTCGTCCATGTTCGACCATGTCTACGCGACCGACCACTCCCTCGTGACCCGCGAGAGCGCCTGGTTCGCCGACTACGAGGCGTCCTTCGCCGAGACCCAGGGAGGCCACCGATGACCGCCGCACCCACCTCGTCCGCCACCGCCGCACCCACCGCGCCCGCTGGCCCGACGACGCTGCCCTTCGCCAAGGCGATCAACGCCGGCCTGCGCGCGGCCCTGGCCGCCGACCCGAAGGTCCTGCTCATGGGGGAGGACATCGGCCCGCTCGGCGGCGTCTTCCGCGTCACCGACGCGCTGCAGGCCGAGTTCGGCGAGGACCGCGTCGTGGACACCCCGCTCGCAGAGTCGGGGATCATCGGGACCGCGATCGGCCTCGCGCTGCGCGGCTACCGGCCGGTCTGCGAGATCCAGTTCGACGGCTTCATCTTCCCGGGCTTCGACCAGATCACCACCCAGCTGGCCAAGATGCACTACCGCTCGCGCGGGCGCCTCACGCTGCCCGTGGTCATCCGCGTGCCCTACGGCGGTGGGATCGGGGCGGTCGAGCACCACTCCGAGAGCCCCGAGGTGCTCTTCGCCCACACCCCCGGGCTGCGCGTCGTCTCGCCCGGCTCGGCCCAGGACGCCTTCACGATGATCCAGGAGGCCATCGCGAGCCCCGACCCGGTGCTCTTCTTCGAGCCCAAGGGCCGCTACTGGGAGAAGGGCGCGGTGGACCTCAGTGCCGGTCCCTACGCCGCAGGAGCCCGGGATGCCGCAGCCCCGGCCGCTGACCCGAACAGCTTCTCGACCCTCAACACGGCCGTCGTCGCCCGCCCGGGCACCGACCTCACGCTGGTGGCCTACGGGCCCACCGTGGCGACCGCGCTCAAGGTCGCCGAGGCCGCTGCCTCGGAGGGGACGAGCATCGAGGTCGTCGACCTGCGCTCGATCTCCCCGATCGACACCGAGACGGTCATCGCCTCGGTGCGCAAGACCCACCGCTGCGTCGTGGTCCACGAGGCGCCGACCTTCCTCGGCTCCGGCGCGGAGATCGCCGCCGCCGTCACCGAGGCCTGCTTCTACGACCTCGAGGCACCGGTCCTGCGCGTGGGCGGCTTCCACACCCCCTACCCCGTGGCCAAGATCGAGCACGAGTACCTGCCTGGCCTGGACCGCGTGCTCGACGCCGTGGACCGTTCGCTGGCATTCTGACCAGGTCACGGCCCTGCCGGGCCGCCTGACCTGATCGCCGGCGTCCGCGCCGCACCGTCGAGGGTCCCAGCCGGGATCGACGACACTTGACCTGACAGACCGGCCCCGCGAGGGGCTCAGCACCGCGCTTCACCTACCTGCACTGCCGAAGGAGCCCCATGCCCACCTTTGAGCGCTTCACCATGCCGGACGCCGGCGAAGGCCTCACCGAGGCGGACATCGTCACCTGGCACGTGGCCGTGGGTGACCCGGTCACGGTCAACCAGACGATCGTCGAGATCGAGACCGCGAAGTCTCTCGTCGAGCTGCCGTCCCCGTTCACCGGGGTGGTCGCCGAGATCCTCACCGTCGAGGGGACGACCGTGGAGGTGGGGCAGCCGATCATCGTCATCGACACCGACCCCACCGGCACCGCTGGACCCGCGGACTCCGGCTCCGCCGGTGCTGCGGCTGCTGCTGGTGCGCCTGTCGCTGCGGCGTCGGACGTGGCAGGGGTTCAGGGCGGGTCGTCGAGCGAGGCGGCCGAGGGGGAGAGCGGCGCGGTGCTCGTCGGCTACGGCGTCGCGACCGCCGGGACCACCCGCCGCGCCCGCCGGGCGAGCGAGCCGGCGGCGTCTGCTGCGCCCGTCGCCTCAGCCGCGCCCGCTGTGCCTGCTGCGCCGGCCCGGCCGGACGCCGTCCGGCAGCAGGGGGCTCCGGCGCCTGCCGTCTCCGCACCGATCCCTCCCGCTGTGGCCGCTGCCGGGCTGACCGCACCGGCCGCGCCCGCCGGGCGCCCCGCCTCGGTCGTGCCCGCGCTCGCGCACCCGGTGCAGTCCGTCACGCAGGTCGCCCCGCGCCCGGGGACCCTCGCCGTCCGCGCCAAGCCCCCCGTCCGCAAGCTCGCCCGGGACATGGGAGTCGACCTCTCCAGCGTCCACGCGACCGGCCCGGGAGGGATCGTGACCCGGGAAGACGTCCTCGCCTACAGCGCGCAGGCGCAGCCCCGGAACCTCGCCACCTACGTCGACGACGACGCGCCGTGGCTGGCCACCGGTCAGGTGTCCTCCGACGGACGCCAGACCCGCGTGCCGGTCAAGAGCGTGCGCAAGCGCACCGCGGAAGCCATGGTCGCGAGCGCCTTCACAGCCCCGCACGTCACGGTCTTCCACACGGTCGACGTCACCAAGACCATGCGTCTGGTCACCCGCCTGCGCGAGGACCGTGAGTTCTCCGACGTCCGCGTGACGCCGCTGCTCATCACGGCCAAGGCGCTGCTGCTCGCGGTGAACCGTCACCCGGAGATCAACGCCAGCTGGGACGAGACCGCCCAGGAGATCGTCTACAAGCACTACGTCAACCTCGGGATCGCGGCGTCGACCCCGCGCGGTCTCGTGGTGCCCAACATCAAGGACGCCCACCGCCTCGGCCTCAAGGGCCTGGCCCAGGGCATCGCCGACCTCACCGCGACCGCGCGGGCAGGCCGCACGAGCCCGGCGGACATGGCTGACGGGACGATCACCATCACCAACGTCGGCGTCTTCGGGATCGACACCGGCACCCCGATCCTCAACCCTGGCGAGGCCGCGATCCTGGCCTTCGGCGCGATCCGTGAGCAGCCGTGGGTGCACAAGGGCAAGATCAAGAAGCGCTTCGTCACCCAGCTCGCGCTGAGCTTCGACCACCGCCTGGTCGACGGCGCCCTCGGCTCCCGCCTGCTGTCCGACGTCGCCGCCGTCCTGGAGGAGCCCTCCCAGGCCCTCGTCTGGAGCTGACCCGCTCACCGTCTGTAGCGGTGCTCACCGCGGCACCGACCCAGGGACGGTCAGTGCCGCGGTGTGTACACAGGGTCAATGACGATCTGGGCCAGGGGGCGTCGGGGGTGATGCTGGGCTGGTCTTCGAGGGTGGGTTGACCAGCACGTTCTCCGGAGAGTCCTTCTCGTCAGGGGTCCTCTGATCCCAGTCCGGCTTACGCATGGCGTAGAAGAGGAGCGGTGGTCCGCCGAGGACGATGACCACTGCGGCCACCACGAAGGGGTAGGCACCCGAAGGTAGGCCCGTGAACCCCTCAGGTGGGACGAAGGCGAGGATGAAAGCCACGGCGCACGCGACGAATCCCAGTCCCGCGACAAATCGCATCGCGGGTGTCCGGTAGGTCCGCACCACGTCCGGCTTGGAGCTTCGGAGGCGGATGGCTGCGGCGAACATCATCATGTACATGATCAGGTAGAGCGCGGCGGCCATGTCGATGAGGGCGATGAAGGCCGTGTTGATGTTCGGGATGACGATGAACATCAGTGCGAGGACCGACACCACGATCCCCTGGACTCCGAGGATCCCCACCTGGACGCCCGCAGCATTGCGCTTCTGGAGGGCAGGTGGCAGCAGGCCTGTCCGAGCGGCCGCGAGCAGCCCTCGTGACGGACCGGCGATCCACGTGACGACCGATGCGAAGGCGCCCAGGGCGATGAGCGCTGAGATCGCAGTGAGCGCCCAAGGCAGATCCCACTTGTCGAAGAAGACCTCGAAGGCGAGGTTGATGCCGTTGGTCAGCCCTAGCTCCTTCTTGGGGACTGCGACTGCCATGGCGATCGTGGGAAGGATGAAGACGACGAGGATGAGGACCGTGGCGATGGCGATCGACCGGGGGAAGCTCTTGCCCGGGTTCTTCAGGTCGTTCGCGTGGACTGCGTTGACCTCCATCCCGGCATAGGCGAGGACGTTGGAGACGACGAGGACGATGGAGGCGATCCCTGTCCACGGGGGGATGACGGCGGAGGCCTCGAGAGACGTCTCTGACTTCTCCCCGGTCGCGAGCCAGATCGCACCGAGCACGATCAGCAGGATGGCGGGGAACAGGGTTCCCAGGACACCGCTCCATGAACCGACCTTGGCGAAGAGGTTGCCGCCCCTGAGCGTGATGAGCGTCGATCCCCAGTAGAGGACAAGAATGACCACTGCCGTGTAGAGCCCGTTGTCAGCGAGCCCTTGGTTGCCGATGGCGAACGACAGGCTGGCAGCGATGAAAGCAATTTGTGTCGGGTACCAGACGACGTTCTGGATCCACTGGAGCCAGATGGCTGCGAAACCGAGCCGGTTGCCGAAGGCTTCCCTGACCCAGGTGTAGACACCGCCCTTCCACCCGGTGGCGAGCTCTGCGGCGACGAGCGCGGTCGGCACGAGGAAAACGATCGCCGGGATGACGAAGAGGGTGATGGACCCGAGGCCGTAGGTGCCCATCGCGGGCAGGGAACGCAATGATGCGACGGTGACGACCGTAAGCATTGCGAGCTGAAAGACCGACAGGAACGCCGTGGCAGACGCGGCGGGTGCTCCGATCGCGGGACCTGTGTGGTTTGGGTCTTTGCCGTATGGATGCGGGGGGACAGGGGTACCACTGGGTGCCTGAGTTCCATCTGCTCGGGTGACGGATCCAGATCGCGGGCTGCTCGCTCGTGATGGGCCGCCCTGTGAGTTCGTTGACATCGTTGCCCCCTCAGTGGTGGAAGCCGGGGTGCTGGTTCTCGACGGGCATGGGCCCAGACAGGGCCTCGAGATAGGAGACCTCCGCGTTGAGGTCCTCGATCAGCGCACGGGCCAGGTCGATGCTCAGACCGTTTCGCACGACGATGCGCTGGACCGTGAGCTCCTCGAGGTCCGCGGGCATCGGGTAGGCAGGGACCAGCCATCCCTTGAGGCGGAGGCGATCTGAGAGGTGGTACAAGTTCCAGTTGGTGTCGCCGCCCTGCTTGAGACTCCATGCGAAGACGGGGATATCGCTTCCGTCGTTCCACAGGTCGAACTGCGGCATCTTTGCGATCTCGCCCGAGAGGTAGAGGGCAACGTCCTGCGACGCCTTCTGCACCTTGTGGTAGCCGTCGAACCCTAGGCGCAGGAACAAGTAGTACTGCAGCAGCACCTGGGCGCCGGGGCGAGAGAAGTTGAGCGCGAACGTCGGCATGTCTCCGCCGAGATAGCTCACGCGGAAGATCAGGTCGTCAGGGAGCGACTCGACGTCGCGCCACACAGCCCACCCCAGACCGGGGTACACCAGCCCGTACTTGTGCCCCGAGGTGTTGATCGAGGCAACCCGCGGGACTCGAAAGTCCCACTCGAGGTCTGGCTGGAGGAACGGTGCGATCATGCCACCGGACGCGCCGTCCACGTGGATCGGGATGTCAAGCCCCGTCGACTCCTGGATGCGGTCGAGCGCGGCGGAGATCTCTTTCACCGGCTCGTACATCCCGGTGTAGGTGACTCCGAGGATCGCGACGACCCCGATCGTGTTCTCGTCGACGTAGTTCTCGAGCTGGAAGCCGTCGAGCACCTTGTGGTCGAGGGAAATGGGAACGTAGCGGGCCTCGACGTCCCAGTAGTTGCAGAACTTCTCCCAGCAGACCTGGACTGCGCTCGACAGCACCAGGTTGGGCTTGTCCGTGGACTTGCCAGCCGACCGACGCGCGTGCTGCCACCGACGCTTGAGGGCGAGGCCGCCCAGCATGGCTGCCTCAGACGATCCGATGGTCGAGGTGCCGATCGTGTTCGCCGGGTCTGGAGCGTGCCACAGGCCCGCCAGCATCTTCCAGCAGCGAGTTTCGATCGCTGCCGTCGCGGGGTACTCGTCCTTGTCGATCATGTTCTTGTCCACGGTCTCCGCGTACAGCTTCTGTGCGTGCGGGTCCATCCACGTCCCGACGAACGTTGCGAGGTTCAGCCGGGCGTTGCCATCGAGCATCGCCTCGTCATGAACGATCTGGTAGGCGGTCTCCGGTAGAGACTCCCCGGACGGAAGTGTGTTGCGGGGAAGCTCGGTCGCCTCTCCCGGCCGGGAGAAGAGCGGGTTGAGCGAGACGACGTCGCGGTCCTCGGACTCTGCGCCGCGGGCTGATCCAGGCATGGTTTCTCCTCGTTGTCATGACAGGGCTTGGTGTCGACTGTCGAAGGGGATGGTGCGATGGGCCGCAGCGGACACAGGGCAGTCAGGAACGCTTGCTGCCCTGACGTGGCGCTCGCGGCTCCCGAGTCAGGGCGAGTGCAGCGTGCTCACAGAGCGGGCCCCTCGGGTCGAGTGGAAGGCGCTCGTCCGTCAGGAAGGAACGAGCGGGGCGCCTCCAAGCTGCAGCGGTCATGGGGGGCTGTGGAGGCGGGCGGGCGTCGGATCGATCGAGGTGTTCTGACGGATGTCCATGACCTCCTCCTCTCGCATGCCGTGATCTTTACCGTGACAGGTGTCATTCGACTCGGCAATCGGTAAATCGAGACAAATCGCGTTGTTCGAGGTGAGGCGGTACATGCAGGTCGAGTGAAATAGCGAGGATGCGGCTTGGCTGACCTATGTCTGACTTGGTGTGCGAGAGTGTGTCAAGGGACCTGGACTCGGTCGCCGACGGCGAGCTGGTGGTGCTCGGCCCCGGTGCCCAGGGCGCCGGGACGCAGGAACCGGTTGATCATCTCGTGGCCGATGTCGTTGAGCGGGGCATCGTGGACGGCGATGGTCTGACGCGGTCGGACCGCGCGCACCCAGTCGACAAGACCGGTGACACCGGTCCACGGCGAGTACAGCGGCGTCAGCAGGGTGTCGACCGCGACCGGCGGAACGGTGTAGGCGTCTCCGGGGTGGAACAGCGTGCCGTCGACGAGGAAGCCGACGTTGCGCACCCGGGGGATGTCCGGGTGGATCACCTCGTGCCACTCCCCGAGGGCGGTGATCGAGAAGCCGCCCACGTCGAAGCCGTCCCCGTGCCCGACGACGAGCACCCGGCCCCCGTGCGACCCGAGCGTGTCGGCGACGGCCGGGTTGGTCCAAACGGTCAGGTCCGGGTCGTCGTGCAGGGCGTCGTTGAGGAGGTCGGGCTGGAAGTGGTCGGCGTGCTCGTGCGTGATGAGCACCGCGGTCGCGCCGTCGAGGGCGTCGGGGGAGGTGTAGGAGCCCGGGTCGATGACCAGGCGGACACCGTCCTTGGTCAGCGTGACGCAGGCGTGCCCATGCTTGGTCAGCTCCATGGCAAGACTCCTCAGGATCGCGCGGCGAGTCCTGTTCACGGTACGCCCGCCCCCCGAACCAGGCACCGCCAACGCCCCCCACCCCAGGCGCCAAGCGCCCCTCCGCCGCCCGCCCTCCTCCTCTCCCTCCTCACCCATCTCAGACGACGAACGGGGCGTGCTCTCGACGATGAAGCGTGCGGTTGAAAGCACGCTGTGTCGTCGAGAGCACGCCCCGTCGGAAGAGGGGCCGAGCCGAGCAGGGCCTGAGGGGAAGGGCCCTGCTCAGCCCGGAGTCAGGAGGTGGCGCCGGCCAGCTCGGGGGCGGCACCGGCCCGCGCGGGGGTGGCCTCCACCGGACGGTCCGCGTCGAGCTTCTTGTACGCGGCCAGGTCGGTGTAGAGCTCGTCCTTCAGCGGGTTCTTCTTGAACTTGATGATCCGGTACGCCTGGTACACGGCCACGGCGATGTTGGCGGCGAGGGAGATCGCGCTCACCAGGAACAGGGCCGTGGTGTTGTGCGAGGAGTCCACGGCGAACTTCGAGCTGGTGACGAAGGCCGGGAAGGCCATGGTGAACATCATCCAGAAGGCCAGGGTGTGCGCACGGTGCTGCAGCCAGGCCCCCTTGCGGAGGAAGAAGGCGGGGATGGTGCAGGAGACGAGCAGTGCGGCACCGGCGTAGAAGGAGTGGTCACCGACGCAGTTGTAGACGTAGGCGAAGTTCCACAGGTCGTACGCGATGATCCAGAACCACAGCATGTCCGGCCAGATCATGTCCCGCTTCTTGTCGCGGGTGATGTAGATGCCGGCCCAGCCGCAGATGGTGACGAGGTTGAGGATGCCGGCGATGCCGTTCATGATGTTCCACGATCCGCCGACCATCATGACGCCGTCGACGAGGCCGTGCATGCTCGAGACCTGGAAGTCACGGATGACTGCCTCGAGGATGTTCAGGGCGAGGATCGCGGCGGGGAAGGCCAGCGCGATCTTGTTCTTCTGCAGGCGCGGGATGTAGCGCAGCGCCATGAAGCCGAGGCAGCCGGCGAGGGCTGAGTAGACCTTGACCCAGTGGAACCACGTGCCGGTGGAGGACCCGGG
This sequence comes from Sanguibacter suarezii NBRC 16159, assembly GCF_001552735.1. Lineage (GTDB taxonomy): Bacteria > Actinomycetota > Actinomycetes > Actinomycetales > Cellulomonadaceae > Sanguibacter > Sanguibacter suarezii. The sequence continues at coordinate 12,651 of NZ_BCRT01000002.1, read as the reverse complement.
CCCGGCGGTGTTGGGCCACACGAAGATCGTGAGCATGAGGGGCAGCGCCACGAACAGGCACAGACCCGCCCACTTGCTGGCACGGGCGATCTCGTTGGCCAGCATGAGTGCGGCCACGACGGCGAACCACATGAGCGCCGAGTACCACGGGATGGATTCGAACAAGAACATCAGTGTCTCCTAGGACAGGACGTCAGGAAGGGGGGAAGGGGGTGGGGCGATGGTCTAGGCGGGCGCCGCTCCGGTCTCCTCGGCGCGGTCCAGCCGCAGGGTCTGCCGGACGATCGAGACCAGGCGGTCGTCGTCGACGGTCGGGACCGCGCGGATGAGCCCGACGAGCCCGTAGATCAGCACCGAGAAGGTCTCGTAGACGTTCTCGATCTCGATCCGGTGCCGGCGGGCGTAAGCCTCGACCGTCGTCGTGCGGAAGCAGTCGACGACCGCCTCGACGGCTCGGTCGAGGAAGCGGTGGTACAGACGGGTGTCGTCGATGCGCGGGACGTCGGCCCCGGGTCCGGCGAGGCTGCGGAACAGGGCGATGCAGTCCGTCAGCGCCTGCTCGATGTTGCCGGTCTCGCGGGCGGCGTCCCAGGCCCGGATGCGGTCGACCATCTCGTCGATGTACTCGGCGAGCACCGCGTCCACGAGGGAGTCCTTGTCGGCGACGTAGTGGTAGACGAGGCCGCGCGTGACGCCGACCCGGGCCGCCACGTCGGAGATCGACGTCTTGTTGATCCCCCGCTCGGCGAAGAGCTCGCGGGCGGCGGCGAGGATCTCGCTGCGCCGCTCGTCCGGCGCCTTGACCGTGCGGCCCGTCGCGCTCGCCGTGCCCGACGCCGCGCTCGACGCCGCGGGGACGGCTGCGGCGTCGGCGGTGCTCGACGTCGTGCCTTCCGGGCGGGTGCTCGGTGTCGCCATGGTGGGCTCCTTGTGGGGTGGCGTTCTGCTTATGTCACCAGAGTAGGAGCCATTGACATACCGTCAATGGGACTTTGGTCGTATCTCTCAGGCCACGTCGAGGCCCACAACCTCGCGGTTGCCAGTGAACCCCAGGCGCCGGTAGTACGTCGCCGCGTCGGCGACGTCGACGGCGCCGGGCATGGTCTCCACCCGCAGGAATCCTTGGTCGGCGAGCAGGCCGCTGCGCAGGAAGACGAACTCCCCGGGCGTGAAGTCCCGGTAGCGAGGGGTCACATAGTCGAGCGCGATCTGCGCGAGCCCGTCCCCGGCGTCGTGCAGGAGGACGAGACCGACCGTCTCGTCCTCGTGGAGGATGAGGTACCCCCGCTCGAAGGGCGTGCTCTCGGCGCTGAAGCTGGGGTTGACCGCGGCGATGTCAGCGGCGTGCACGCGGAGCAGGTAGCGCAGGTACTCCTCGCCCGGGTCCGCGGGGAGCACCGTGTACTGCGCGGGCTGGTGCCGGGAGAGCAGCAGCTTGCGCAGGTGATAGACGTTGATGACGGCGAGACCGACATTGAGGCCCATCATCGGCCACACCCCGGCGAGGGTGTTGAAGACGATGAGGATGACGCAGCCCACGAGGTTGATGACCCGCAGCCGCACGATGCGGGTCTGCAGCAGGGACCAGACGAGGATCGCAGAACCGATCCAGCCGACGAGGTCGAGGAGACTCATGACGGTGTCCTTCGGGTCACGACGCCGGGCGCCGGGCTCGGCGACGATGCCGAGAGGGTGACCCTATGGCATCGGGGACGGGGGCGCTCCTGGCGGCGGGCCCACCGTCGTCCTCGCGCCCGCCCGATGCCGACGTGCGCAGAGTTAACGGTCGATTAACCCGCCGACGCCGCCCCCGAAACACGGCCTCCCTAGCCTCCTGCTAGAGCCCGAGCCGCGGGCCGCGATCGAATGAGGCCGCAATGACTGTTCCCACATCGCACGACCTCGAGGCATCCGGTGCGCCGGCGAAGACCGCTGCTCCCACCGCTCCGCCCGCCACTCCGCCAGCCCGGGGCGGGCGGTGGATCGACCACTGGGACCCCGAGGACCCGACGTTCTGGCGCGACGGCGGCCGCGCGGTGGCCAACCGCAACCTGTGGATCTCGGTCCTGGCGGAGTTCCTCGGCTTCGCGGTCTGGGCGACCTGGAGCATCGTCGTCCCCCAGCTCGGCAACGCGGGGTTCGTGCTCACCGTCGACCAGCAGTTCTGGCTCATCGCGGTACCCAGCCTGGTCGGGGCGACGTTGCGGATCCCCTACACCTTCGCCGTGCCGCTCTTCGGCGGGCGCAACTGGACGATCATCTCCGCGCTGCTGCTGCTGGCGCCCACCGGCGCGCTCGCCTGGGCCGTGCAGCGCCCGGACACCCCCTTCGGCGTGCTGCTCGTCATCGCGATGCTCGCCGGCGTCGGCGGCGGCAACTTCGCCTCCTCGATGGCCAACATCTCGTTCTTCTTCCCCGAGAAGGAGAAGGGGCGCGCACTCGGCCTCAACGCCGCCGGCGGCAATCTCGGCACCGCAGCGGTGCAGTTCGCCGTCCCGCTCGTCATCGTCTCGGGTGCGGGCATCGCCCTCGAGCGCGCCGGGCTCATGTTCATCCCGTTCATCGTGCTCGCAGCGTTCCTCGCGTGGCGGTACATGGACAACCTCACCAGCGCCCGCGCCGACTACCGCTCCTTCGCCGCGGCCACCGGCAACCGGCACACGTGGATCATCTCCTTCCTGTACATCGGCACCTTCGGCTCCTTCATCGGCTACGCCGGTGTCTTCCCGACCCTGCTGAAAGGGCAGTTCCCCGAGGTCACGCTGTCCATCGCCTTCCTCGGTGCGCTGGTGGGCTCCCTGGCCCGCCCTCTCGGCGGCATCCTCGCCGACAAGATCGGCGGGGCACGCGTGACGACCACGGCCTTCCTGGTCATGTCCGTGGGGGCGGTGGGCGCCATCCAGGCCCTCGGCTCCCACAGCTTTCCGCTCTTCCTTGCGTCCTTCCTGCTGCTCTTCGTGGCCACCGGGGTCGGCAACGGCGCGACGTACCGGATGATCCCGGCCGTCTTCCAGGCCGGTGTCGCGCGCGACGAAGACCGCGCCCGGGCGCGCAAGTCCGCGGCCGGCTGCATCGGCATCGCAGGCGCGATCGGCGCCTTCGGTGGCTTCCTCATCCCTCGTGGCTTCGCCCTCTCCACCACCCACGCGGGAAGCCTCGTCCCGGCGCTGTGGGTCTTCATCGGCGTCTACCTCGTCATGGCACTGACCACCTGGGCCGTCTACCAGCGCCGCGGCTCGGCCATGGCCGCGTCCTCGATCTGACATGACAGCCACCCACTGCCCCTACTGCGCGCTCCAGTGCGCCATGTCGCTGCACCCTGCGCCCGACCCTGCGCCGGACCCTGCGCCCGACGCCGTGCCCGACGCCGTGCTCGCCGCGCCGCCCGGGGGGTCGGCGTCCGTCGTCGTGCAGGGGCGGGACTTCCCGACCAACAAGGGCGGGCTGTGCCAGAAGGGGTGGACGAGCGCGAGCCTGCTGGGGGTGGGAGACCGGCTCACCACCCCGCTCGTGCGCGGCGCCGACGGCGAGCTGCACGCGGCGAGCTGGGACGACGCCCTCGACCTCGTCGCCGAGCGGGCGACGGCCATCGCGGCCGCGCACGGCCGGGACTCGGTCGCCGTCTTCGGCGGTGGCGGGCTGACCAACGAGAAGGCCTACGCCCTCGGCAAGTTCGCCCGGACCGTGCTGCGCACCGCGAACATCGACTACAACGGCCGGTTCTGCATGGCCAGTGCCGCAGCTGGCGCCAACCGGGCCTTCGGTCTGGATCGCGGCCTGCCGTTCCCGCTCGCCGACCTCGGCGGAGCGCAGGCCGTCCTGCTGCTCGGCTCCAACCTCGCCGAGACCATGCCGCCGTCCCTGCAGCACCTCACCGGTGCCCGCGGACGTGGCGGCCTGGTCGTCGTCGACCCCCGGCGCAGCGCGACCGCGGCGCTCACCGCCGACGGCGCCGGGGTGCACCTGCAGCCCGTCCCGGGCACCGACCTCGCCGTGCTCCTCGCGCTGCTGCACGTGGTGTGGGCCGAAGGGCTCGGCGACGCCGACTACCTCGCAGCCCGCACCACCGGGGCCGACGCCGTCCGCCGGTCGGTCGCTCCGTGGTGGCCCGAGCGCGCCGAGCAGGTGTGCGGGATCGACGCCGAGCAGCTGCGCCGGGTCGCCCGGCTGCTGGCCGCGGCGAGCCCGGCGGGCGGCGGCTCAGGCGCCTACATCCTCACCGGCCGTGGGGTCGAGCAGTCCACCCAGGGCACGGCGACCGTCACCGCCGCGATCAACCTCGCGCTCGCCCTCGGCCTGCCTGGGCGGGTGGGCTCGGGCTACGGCGCGGTGACCGGGCAGGGCAACGGGCAGGGCGGGCGCGAGCACGGGCAGAAGGCCGACCAGCTGCCCGGGTACCGCAAGATCGACGACCCGGCCGCCCGCGAGCACGTCGCCCGGGTGTGGGGGGTGGACCCGGCGTCCCTCCCCGGGCCGGGTCTGCCCGCCGTCGAGCTGTTGCGCCGCCTCGGCGCACCGGCTGGCCCGGATGCACCGGCTGGGCCGAAGATGCTCTTCGTGCACGGCTCCAACCTCGTGGTCAGCGCTCCGAACTCCACGATGGTCACCGCGAACTTGCAGGCCCTGGACTTCCTCGTGGTGTGCGACTTCGTCCCGTCGGAGACTGCGCGGCTCGCGGACGTGGTGCTGCCGGTCACCCAGTGGGCCGAGGAGGAGGGCACCATGACCTCTCTCGAGGGACGGGTCCTGCGTCGGCGCCAGGCGGTCGCCGCCCCGCCGGGGGTGCGCTCCGAGCTTGCCATCTTGGCTGATCTCGCCGCGCGCCTGCGCTCACCGGTGCACTTCGGCACCGATCCCGCGGAGGTCTTCGACGAGCTCGCCCGGGCGAGCGCCGGCGGGCCGGCCGACTACTCCGGGCTCAGTCATGCCCGTCTGGACGCCGAGCCCATCCCGGGACTGTTCTGGCCGTGCCCCGCGGTTCCGGCCGAGACGGGCGCACCGCACCCCGGAACCCCGCGGACCTTCCTCGACACCTTCCCCACCGCCGACGGGCGGGCCCGGATGATCGCCGTCGACCACGTCGGTCCGAGCGACGACCTGCGCCCGGACGCCCCGCTCTACCTCATCACCGGACGGGTGCTCCAGCACTACCAGTCCGGGGCGCAGACCCGCCGGGTGGAGGAGCTCGCCGCAGCCCAGCCGGGGCCGTTCGTGGAGATCCACCCCGTGCTCGCCCTCACCCTCGGGATCGAGGACGACGCACCCGTCCGCCTCGCGACCGCCCGCGGGGCGATCGTCGCCCCGGCCCGGCTGACCACGTCCGTGCGCCAGGACACCGTCTTCATGCCCTTCCACTGGTCCGGTGCGGGCAGCGTCAACCGGATCACGACCGACGCCACCGATCCGATCTCCGGCATGCCGGAGTTCAAGGTGTGCGCGGTCGACGTCAGCCTCGCCGGGACCGTGCTGGCCCCGGCTCTGCCCACGAGCGTGGAGGTCCTGCGATGACCGACAGCACCGCCTTGGCCCGCCCCCCTCGGACCCGGGTCGTGGTCGTGGGCAACGGCATGGTCGGCTCCCGCTTCGTCGACGACCTCCTCGCCCGTGACGGCCCCGGTCCCGGGCCGGAGGCCCGCTTCGAGGTGACGGTGCTCGGCGCGGAGGCCTACGAGCCCTACAACAGGGTGCTCCTCAGCGAGGTGGTCGCTGGCAAGGTGGAGGTCGCCTCGCTCGCTCTGCCCGCGCTCGTCCACCCTCGGGCGACCGTGCACCGGGGCACCGCCGCCGCGCGCATCGACCGCGCGCGCCGCGTGGTGCACGCCGCGGACGGCTCGGTCCACCCCTACGACGCTCTCGTGCTGGCCACCGGGTCGAGCGCCCGCATCCCGGCGATCACCGGGCTCCCCAGCCTCGCTGGGCCCGCCAGCCACACCGGCGCGGCCTGCGCCGCCGGTTCCGGCGAGCCTGACCCCGAGAAACCCGCGCTGCCCCGCGGGGTGCACGCCCTGCGCACCCTCGACGACGCCCGGGAGATCGTCGCCGCCTCCGTCAACGCCCGCCGCGCCGTCGTCATCGGCGCGGGGGTGCTCGGACTCGAGGTGGCGTGCGGGCTGGCACGGCGCGGTCTCGCGGTCAGCGTCGTCCACGGCGGTCCCTCCCTCATGGACCGTCAGCTCGACCCAGACGCGGGGGCCGTTGCCGCCGCGACGCTCACCCGGCTGGGCGTCGCCGTGCGTCTCGCCGCCCGCACCACCGAGATCCACACGACCGATGGGCACCTCGCCAGCCTGCGCGTGACCCAGCCCGACGGCGAGCACCACCTGCCCGTCGACCTCCTCGTGCTCGCCTGCGGCACCATCCCCGAGACCCACCTGGCGGCTGATGCCGGCCTGCCCGTGGACCGCGGGATCGTCGTCGACGACGTTCTGTGCAGCCCCGGGGACCGGCGAATCTTCGCGATCGGTGACTGCGCCCAGCCCCCCGAGGGTGGGACTGGGCTCATCGCCCAGGGCTGGGACCAGTCCCGGCGCCTCGCCGACCACCTCGCAGCGAGCGCGGCCCGGACGGTCGACGCACCCGGGGCCCCGCGGGTCCGGCTCGGCGGCGTCCAGCTGGACCCGGGCCGGGCCAGCATGGCGCTGCGGCTGAGCATGCACGTCGTCACCCGGGCGGCGGTCGGCCCGTTGGTGGACAGCCCGTCGTCGGGCACCGCGCTGGCCAGCGCCCAGCCCGCACTCGAAGCGCCCCGCGGGACGGACGTCGTGCGCCTCAAGGCCGCCGGCCTGGACGTGGTGACCATGGGGGTGTGCGGGGCGCGGCGCGCCCTCGACCCCTCGCACCGCACCGTGCGGCTGTCCGACCCGAGCGCCGGGCGGCACGTCGAGGTCGTCGTGGCCGGTGGGGTCGTGGTCGGGGCGACGTGCGTGGGTGCACCGCAGATCGGCGCGGACCTCACCGCCGCGTACACCCGGCGCACGCCGGTGCCAGCGGACCCGGCCTACCTGCTGCTCCAACCGGTCGCCTCGGCGACGACGACGGCGTCGGACCCCACCCACATGCCCGACCGGACGACCGTGTGCCGCTGCAACTCCGTGACCAAGGCCGCCATCGTCGAGGCGTGGCACGGCGGAGCGCGGTCGGTCGCGGACGTGGCTGCCGCCACCCGGGCCACCACCGGGTGCGGGGGGTGCACGGACGTGGTGTGCGGACTCGTGGACTGGCTGGGCGCCACCGCGCTCACGACCGTCCCCGCCGCGCCGTAGAACGTAACGACAGAGAAACCCGGGAGGTACCGGACAGAAATCTGGGCGACCTACCGTCGGTGACATGACTCAGACACCCCCGCCCAGCAAGCACGTGGTCATCGTCGGCGGCGGTATGGTCGCGCAGCGTCTGGTGGAGGCGTTGCGTGCACGGGACACCGCAGGCGCCTGGCGGGTCACGGTCTTCGCCGAGGAACCGCGGTCCCCCTACGACCGGGTGGCTCTCACCTCGTACTTCTCCGCACGTGACCCCGAGGAGCTCTCCCTCGGCGACCCAGCCCTGTGGGACGACCCTCAGGTCACCCTGCTCAAGGACTGCGCGATCGACTCGATCGACCGGGCCGCTCAGCAGGTCACCGACCGCCTCGGCCGGGTATGGGACTACGACGAGCTCGTGCTGGCCACCGGGTCGGACGCGGCTGTGCCGCCGATCCCGGGCGCGGACCTGCCCGGCGTCTTCGTCTACCGCACGATCGACGACGTCGCAGCGCTGCGCGGCTGGGTCGAGGAGCGGCGGAAGTCTGGTCGGCCCGTGCGCGGCGCGGTGATCGGGGGTGGCCTCCTCGGCCTCGAGGCCGCGGGCGCGCTCAAGGCCCTCGAGGTCCAGGCCACCGTCATCCAGTCCGGCACGCACCTCATGAACGCCCAGATCGACCTCGGCGGCGGCGAGGCGCTCAAGCGCCTCATCAACGCCATGGGTATCGCGGTGCGGGTGAGCACCGGCACCAAGGAGATCCGACCCTCCCGCCGGTCCGGCCACGTGGGTCGCCTCGACTTCACCGACGGGGGGCGCCTCGACGTCGACGTCGTGGTCCTGGCCACGGGCGTGCGCCCCCGCGACGAGCTGGCACGCGTGGCGGGGCTGCCCGTCGGAGAGCGCGGCGGCGCCGTCGTCGACCTCGCCTGCCACACCGAGGACCCCACCATCTGGGCGGTCGGCGAGGTCGCGTGCATCGAGGGCCGGTGCATCGGGCTGGTGGCCCCCGGCTACGCGATGGCCGAGGTGGTCGCGGACCGCCTGCTCGGCGGCGAGGCGACGTTCCCGGGCGCGGACACCGCGACCAAGCTCAAGCTGCAGGGTGTGGACGTTGCCAGCTTCGGCGATGCCTTCGCCGTCACCCCCGGTGCCATGGAGCTCGTCTACGCCGACCCGGTCGCCGGCGTCTACAAGAAGCTCGTGCTCTCCGACGACGCGCGCACCCTCCTCGGTGGCGTGTTCGTCGGTGACGCCTCCGCCTTCGCCGGGCTGCGCCCGCTCACCGGGCGCGAGCTCACCGGCGACCCCGGCGCCTACCTGCTCCCGGAAGGGTCCGCCCCCGCTCCCGGCGCCGACCTGCCGGACGACGCGAACGTCTGCTCCTGCAACAACGTCACCGCCGGAACCGTCCGCGGCGCGGTCACCGAGCACGGTTGCACCGACCTCCCCGCCGTCAAGGCGTGCACCAAGGCCGGGACGAGCTGCGGGTCCTGCCTGCCGCTGGTGAAGAAGATCGTGACGTCCGAGCTGGAGAAGTCGGGGGTGACGGTGAGCAAGGCACTCTGTGAGCACTTCGACCTCTCCCGCGCGCAACTCTTCGACGCCGTGCGGGTCACCGGGCTGCGGACCTTCTCCGAGATCATCGCCCGGCACGGGCGCGGTGGGCGTGGCTGCGACATCTGCAAGCCGGTCATCGCCAACATCCTCGGCTCGACCGGCCCCGAGCACGTCCTGGCCGGCGAGATGGCTGCGCTGCAGGACACGAACGACCACGTCATGGCGAACATGCAGAAGGACGGCTCCTACTCCGTGGTGCCCCGGATCGCCGGCGGGGAGATCACCCCCGAGGGGCTCATCGCGATCGGCTCGGTCGCCCAGGAGTTCGGGCTGTACACGAAGATCACCGGTGGTCAGCGGATCGACATGTTCGGGGCGCGGATGGACCAGCTGCCGGCGATCTGGACCAGGCTCGTCGACGCCGGCTTCGAGTCCGGCCAGGCCTACGGAAAGTCGCTGCGCACCGTGAAGTCGTGCGTGGGGTCGACCTGGTGCCGGTTCGGGGTGCAGGACTCCGTCGGCCTGGCGATCGAGCTGGAGAACCGGTACCGCGGGCTGCGGTCCCCGCACAAGTTCAAGCTCGGGGTCTCTGGCTGTGCCCGGGAGTGCGCCGAGGCCCGCGGCAAGGACGTCGGCGTCATCGCGACGGACAAGGGCTGGAACATGTACGTCGGCGGCAACGGCGGCTTCACCCCGCGTCACGCCCAGCTGCTCGCCGAGGACCTGGACACCGAGGCCCTCGTGCGAACCATCGACCGGTACCTCATGTACTACATCCGCACGGCCGACCGCCTGCAGCGCACCGCGCCGTGGATGGAAGAGGTCGAGGGCGGCCTCGAGGGAGTGCGGCAGGTGATCATGGAGGACTCCCTGGGCATCTGCGCCGACCTCGATGCGGCGATGGCTGCGCACGTGGACACCTATCAGGACGAGTGGAAGGCCACCCTCGACGACCCGGAGAAGCTGCGCCGGTTCGGGTCCTTCATCAACGCCCCCGAGGAGACCGACAGGTCCTTCGCCTACGTCGCCGAGCGCGGCCAGGCCCGCCCGGCGACCCTGGCCGAGCGTGAGAGCGGCGCCGTCCTCATCGCAGGAACCACTCTGGAGGTCCGTTCATGACGCTCGACGCCGCATCCCACGCCCTGCCCGACGCCGCCCTGCCCGCCGCCACGCTGCTCGCCTCCGGCGAGCCCTGGCTGCCGGTCTGCGCACTGACGGACCTCGCCCCCGAGCGCGGCGCGGTCGCCCTCGTCGACGGCGTCCAGGTGGCCGTCTTCCGCCTCGCCGACGACACGGTGCACGCCGTGCAGCAGCTCGACCCGTTCAGCGGTGCGTACGTCATGGCCCGCGGGATCGTGGGGACCCGCGGTGACGCACCGACGGTGGCCTCGCCGATGTACAAGCAGGTCTTCGACCTGCGCACGGGCCGGTGCCTGGAGACGGTGGGCCGCGAGCCCGAGCACCTGAGCACGTGGCCGGTGCGGGTCGCGGACGGCACGGTCTACGTGGACCGCAGCACCCGGTCCAGGTAGTCGTTCCTGAACACCCCAGCCGGGTCCAGCGTCTCGGCCAGCTGGGCAAAGTCACCGAGCCGCGGGTAGAGCTCGGCCAGGCGCGCGGCGTCGGTCGTGAAGAGCTTGCCCCAGTGCGGGCGCGCGTCGAAGGGCGCGAGCGCCTCCTCGATGACCGGCAGCAGCGCCTCGACCTCGGCCTGGAGCGGCAACCAGGTGAAGTGCAGCCCGACGGCGTCGTACTGACCGGCGGGGCTCAGCCACAGGCCGTCCGAGGCCATGGTGCGGATCTCGGTGATCTGCAGCAGCGGGACGATGCGCTCGCGCAGCCCGCGCAGGGCCTCGATCGCGGCCACGGCGTGCTCGCGCGGAACGAGGTACTCGCTCTGCAGCTCGGCCCCGTTGCTCGGGGTGAACTCCATCTTGAAGTGCGGCAGGCGCACATGGCTCGGCCCGCCGACCCCGAGCTGGTCGGTGCAGCTCACCGCGGAGATGCCCGGCAGCGGGTGCAGCGCGGTGGTCGCGCGCCGCGCCCCGAAGAAGTCGTCCTGGTAGGCGAGCGCACCGCCCTCCCCGAGCGGGCCCTCCCCGAGCGCGTCCATCCGGCTCTTGAGCCACACCTGGTCAGGTCCGCCCTCGTTCCAGCGCGTGAACACGCTCACCGAGTACGCCGCCCCGGTGATCTCGTCGAGGTGCTGGGCGAGGCTCTCCCACGGCAGGTCCTGGAACACGTCCTGGCGCACGTCGAAGGCCGGTTCGACGGCGAGGGTGACGTGAGTGATGATGCCCAGCGCACCCAGGTGCACCACGGCCGCATCGAAGGGCACGGGCCCGTCCTGCCCGCGCCGCAGCTCGAGCAGCTCACCGGTCCCGGTCACCAGCTCCAGCCCGACGACGGCGCCGCCCAGCCCGCGGTTCGTGTCGCCCGAGCCATGGGTCGCGGTCGCGATGGCTCCGGCGACCGAGATGTGCGGCAGGGAGGCGAGGTTGTGCACGGCCAGGCCGAGGGGCAGCAGCGCCGCGGCGAGGTCGCCGTACCGCGTGCCCGCGCTCGCCCGGACCGTCGTCACCCCGTCCTCGCCGGTCTGCAGCTGCAGGTGACCGTCGGCGACCGGGTCCAGGCCGGCGAGGCTGACCAGCAACCCGTCGGTGTCGGCGAGGTCGTTGAAGCAGTGCCGGGTGCCCAGGGCTCGCACCCGGGACGGCGCGCTGGCCGCCGCCCGGACGAGCTCCTGCACCTCGGCGACCGTCCTCGGGGAGGCCACCGCGTCAGCGGAGTAGGCGAGGTTCCCCGCCCAGTTGGTTCCTGCGGGTTGCGTCGTCACGGACTGCGTCACGTCTGTCATCACCAGTTCTGTGCTGTGGAACCGCCGGGCCCGGGCGGGTCGACCAGACCTTCGGTCTGACGTCGCTCCTGCTCACCGGCACGGTTGCGGGCGTCGAGGTCAGCCTGGCGCTGCTCCTCGGGGGTCAGCGGCTGCTCGCCGCCTGCGGACGGGTCGGAGGGGTCGGACGGGTCGGTGGGCGGCTGCTCGCCGCCCTCCGGCGGCGGGTCCTGCTCGCCCTCGCCCCCACCGCCCTGCGGCGGTGGCGGGTTCTCCAACGCCTCGCGCTTCTCCCGCGCGATCGTCTCCTTCTCCACGTTGCGCGCGGCTGCCTCGGCGTCGTCCGGGCAGCCGTTGCGCACCCGGATCGCGTTGGACTCGCGGTAGAGGGCTTCCGCCTCGAGGTACGTCGCGATGGCGAGGTCCTTGGTCGCCTCGGGGTCCGGTGCGCTGCCGTCGGTGGGGACGTCAGGACCGAGGGCGTCCAGGGCGATCTGCTCCCGCTTCATCCGGTCGACGTACCCGTCGGCCAGGGCGTGGGTCTCGTCGGCCTTGAGCTCGTGGGCGACGGCGAGGTTCACCTGGACCGCGCACATCGGGGCGAGCTCGCCCGCGGGCAGCGTGGACATGTCCGACGGCGGGGCCGGAGCCAGGCGCTGGGCGGTGAACAGCGTCGCGATCGCAGCGTCGAGCTGGTTGTCGGCCAGCTGGGCGGTGCCCTCGTTGAAGTGCACCTTCCACGCCTCGGCGACGTTCCACGTCTGCAGCAGGTGATAGGAGCTCTGCGCGCCGGTGAAGTCGCCCTCGGCGTACTTGTCCTCGGCCGAGCTGGCGATGATGGGGACGGAGAGAGCCTTCCAGATCACCACGAGAGCGGCCAGGATCAGCGGCAGGGACCACAGCAGCATCCGACGTCGCCGCGCCAGGCGCTCCCCGCGGGCGCGCGCCACCTGGTCGAACTCGTAGATCCGACGACGCTCGGCGGCCTGCTGCTCGAGCTGGGCGCGGCGGGCCGCCCA
>NZ_BCRT01000001.1 GCF_001552735.1 Sanguibacter suarezii NBRC 16159 | reverse complement strand
GGGCCGCCCGCCGGTCGGTCGGCGTGGGGGTCCGTGCGGACACCTTCGCGGGCAGGTCAGCGTTGTTGAGCTCAGGCATGCTCGACTCCCACCTTGCGTCCGAGGTGACGCCCACCGGCTGCGGCCTCGAGGGCGAGCAGCGCGGCCAGCACCAGCGCGAAGGGCCACAGCAGCATCTGGTACGACGTCAGCGCGCGGCGGCCGTCAGCGGCGATCTGGTCCGGGTCGATCCCGGCCACCAGCTCCGCGGTCGCGGCGGGGGAGGTGCGGTGGATGAACTCCACGCCCAGCTCGTCGGCCAGCGCGGCGAGCTCGACCGGGTCGTAGACCGACAGCGCGTCGGGGGTGCCGGGCAGGCTCATGTCCTTGATGTAGGACCCTTCGGTGCCGTTGCCGTCAGGGGCCAGCGCGTACTCCTTCATCCGGCCGCCCGCCTCTGTGCCGTAGCCCAGGACCGCGCCGGAGTCGATGAGCGGGGCCAGGTCGGCGAAGGACCTGCGCTGACCGTCGGCGGTGTTCTCGCCGTCGGTGAGGAAGAACACCAGGCGGATGTTGGCCGGGTGCTGCTCCGCGGCGCCGGTCAGCGCCCGGCTCAGCGCGTCCAGCGGGCGGTCCACCAGGGAGCCGCGGGAACGTGAGGTCACCTCCCGGTCCATCGTCTGGGTCCAGGTGTTCACCGCCCGGGCGTCGGTGGTCAGCGGCAGCTGCCGGCTCGCCTCGGAGTCGAAGGAGATGACCGAGTAGCGCGCGCCGGGCACGTCGGCGACCAGAGAGGTGATGTCCGCGCGCACGCCGTCCAGGCGGGGCTTGGCGCCGTCGTAGTCCTCCGCGGCCATCGACCCGGTGCGGTCGACCACGAAGAACACGTCGACCGCGCTGACCGAGGTGTCCATGCTCGTGCGCGGCAGGCTGGGGCCGAGCCCGATGACCGCGACGACGGCCACGATCGCGGAGCGGCGCAGCCAGGCCCAGGCCTGCTGGTGTCCGGTCGTGGTGCCCTGGCGCCAACCCTTGACCGCGAGCGTGGCGGTCAGCGCGAACAGAGCGCCGAGGACGACGGCGAGCACCGGGACCGGGAGGAGAGGCTGCAGGATCATTCGCGCAACCTCCATTGCACGACGACGAGCGCGACCACCGCGACCAGCACCCAGGCGAACCACGGTCCGGCCTTGTCGGTCGAGGTGACCTCCGGGGCTGCGTCGAGGTCGATGGCCTGCTGGGCCTGGACCTCATCGACCATCGCCTCGACCGCCTCCGGGTCGTCGCTGTAGTAGTAGAGGCCACCGGCGCCCTCGATGGCGGTCTGGTACTCGCTCGCGTAGCTGGCGTTCCCGCCGAAGTCACCCGCGCCGTACAGGGCGTTGATCGAGATGCCCCGCTCCTGGGTGAAGTCCACAGCCTCCTGCAGCGTGTAGATCGGGGTGCCCATGACCTCGTTGTCGGTGGCCAGGATGATCGAGCGGGAGCGCTCGGTCTCGGTCGCGTCGAACTGCAGGGCGCAGTTCGCCAGCCCGTCGCCGATGAGTGAGGACCCTTCGGAGGTGCCCAGGGTGCCGGCGGAGAACAGCAGGTACTGGTCGATGAGCGCCTCGTCCTCGGAGTAGAGGATCTCGGGGTTGAGAGCGGCTTTCGCCGCCTCGAGCTCGTCCAGGACCAGGGCGTAGTCGTCGGTGAGGGGGAAGACCGTGCGGGAGGTGGAGTTGAAGATCGACAGCGCGATGCGTTCGCCCTCGAAGCTGTCCACCAGCTCGGAGAACACGTCGACCATCTCCATGTCGTACTCGATCATCGACCCGGACACGTCGAGGCAGAGGACGATGTCCCGGGTGGCGAGCTTGGAGTTGGACACGGTGATGTCCACGGGGCGGGCGGCGATGAACGCCGTCGCCAGCGCGGCCAGGGCGAGCGCACCGATGCCGACCCACTGCAGCGCGCGGTAGCGGCGTACCCAGGACCGGAACTGCGGTATCTGGTCGACGTAGTCGGAGTTGGCGACCCACACGGCTTCCTCGTGCGGCTTCGCCTTGGGGTTGCGCGCGAAGTACCAGGCCAGGGCGCCGGCCACAGCCACCACCACGACGACGACCGCGATGAGCCACGGCCAGGCGATCGAGGACATGACCTCGTCGGCGGCGAGGACCTGTTCCGCTGCCTGGATCTGCTCCGTTGCGGGGCTCACCATGAGGAGATCACCGTCCGGGCGCCGTCGACGCTCTGGGCTCCGGAGTCCGGGCTGTCCTTGGAGAACGCCGGCTGGTAGTACCCCGCGATGAGGTTGGCGAGCCGTCCGGCGCCGGCGAGGTGCTCGATGTCGGTCAAGGTCATCACGGTCGTGTCCACCCCACGGCGCAGCCCGGCGAACTCCCGCACGATCGCGCTCAGGCGCAGGTGCAGCTCACGGACGTCGATCTCGTGGGCGGTGAACGCCCGGTCTGCCTCGTCGACCTGGGCGAGGTACTTCAGGCGCAGGTCCACGAAGGGGTCCCCGCCTGCGGCGTAGGCGGACGGCGGTGGCGCGGGCGGCAGGGCGCTCTCGGTGGGGCGGTGGCGGGTGTGGACGAAGACGAAGACCAGCCAGGCGGCGACCACCACGATGAGCGCGATGCCGGTGATGGTCCACCACGCGCTGAAGTCCATGGGAGCGACGATGTCATCGATGGGCACGGCGTTGCCTCCCCAGCAGGTCGATGAACTGGGTGATGGCATGGTCGGAGCTGTCGGCGACCATGCCCTGGATCTGCTGCCGGCGCAGCAGCTCGGCCACGAGGTGACGGCGGGCCTGGACCACCTGGTCGCCGGAGTGCTGCAGGGCGCGCCGCTGCTGGAGGTAGGGCGGCAGCTGGAGGTCGGCGTCGACGTCGCGCACGGGCTTGTGGGTGGGGCCGCCGGTGAGGGTCAGCGCGGAGGCGTCCGCCACGGCCAGCACCATGACCTCGTGGCGTACCCGCAGCTGGCGCAGCAGCCTCTCGTGGCCCGGCTCGGGGCGGGCCTCGTCGGTGACGATCATCATGAGCGACCGTCGCTGGAAGGCGTTCATCGCCCGTTCGAGGGGACGGTTGAGGTCGCTCGGCGGGGCGTCGATGTCGTAGCAGCCGGCGATCATGTGGAGCATGAGCTCGAGCTCCTGGGTGCTCGAGCGCGGGGGCCGCTGGATGAGGCGTTCGGCGTCGCCGGCGACCATCGCGACCCGGTCGCCGCGGTCCCGGGCCAGGTACGCCACGAGCGAGGCCATGAACACGGCAACCTCGGACTTCTCCTGCCCGCCGGCGGCCAGGGCAGCCATGTTGCGCCCGGTGTCCACGACGAGCACGAGGTTGAGGTTGGACTGGCGCACGAAGCGCCGGATGATCGGGATCCCCGCCCGCGCGCTGGCCTTCCAGTCGACGTCTCCCACGTCGTCCCCGGGGGAGTACAGGGATAGGTCGTCAAAGTCCTGCCCGTGCCCCTTGAGCAGGGACCGGTGCCGTCCCTCGAGCATCCCCGCGGCACGGCGCGCCAACGGCAGCTCGAGACGAGCTCGCACCTGCGCCAGCCGGGAGATGTCGTTCATGTCGGTGCCTGGTCGCCTCAGGGGGTGGGGACGGCGTCGAAGATCGCGTCGATGAGCTGCTCGGGCTGGACGTTGTTGGCCAGCGCGTCGAAGGTGCGCACCAGGCGGTGACGCAGCACCGAGTAGCGCACGGCCTTGACGTCGTCGGGGATGACAAAGCTGCGCCCGGCCTGGATGGCCAGCGCCTGGGCCACCCGCATGAGGGCGATCGACCCGCGCGGGCTCGCGCCCACCCGGATGTGGGTGGACAGCCCTTGGATGGGGCGCGGGCCGGAGAAGCGGCTGGTGTTGATGACGTCGACGATGTACCGCTTGATGGAGGCGTCGACGTAGACGTCGTCGACCAGGCGCTGGAGGAAGCGGACGTCGTCGAGGCTGATCGGCTGGACCGTGATGGGGGCGCTCTGGCGGCCGGAGGAGATCCGTTCGAGGATCTCGACCTCGTAGTTGGCCGCGGGGTAGGTGAGCACCTCCTTCATGAGGAAGCGGTCCATCTGCGCCTCGGGGAGGACGTAGGTGCCCTCCTCCTCGATGGGGTTCTGGGTGGCCAGCACCATGAACGGGTCCGGCAACGGGTACTCGACCCCGCCGATGGAGGTCTGACGCTCCTGCATCGCCTCGAGCATCGCCGACTGCGTCTTGGCGCTCGAGCGGTTGATCTCGTCCAGCAGCACGAGGTTGGCGTGCACCGGTCCCAGCTGCGTGGTGAACGACCCGGTGCCGTAGTTGTAGATCTGGGTGCCGACGATGTCGTTCGGCATGAGGTCCGGGGTGCACTGGATGCGGTGGAAGCTGCCGCCCACGGCGGCGGCGAGGGTCTCCGCGGCCGTCGTCTTGGCGAGCCCGGGGACGGACTCCAGCAAGATGTGCCCACCGCAGATCAGGGAGCTCACCAGCGCGGTCCGCAACGGTTCCTGCCCGACGACGCGCTGGTCGAAGACCGCAGCGACGCGCGCCAGCAGCACCTTGGCCTGGTCGAGGTCGGTGGGTGAGATGCTGCCTTGGCCTGAACTCATGCGGGACGCACCTTTCATCACTGGGTGATTCAGTATGGCAGCGACCCGTGACAGTGCGCAGAGCTGCTCAGAGGATGGTCTCGCAGCGGCGGTTTTTCGCGGCGGGCGGGGGAACTACCCTGGAAGGGTGACGGCACGACTGACGAACGACGTAGACACCCCTCCCCGCGTGCCTCGGGCCCCTCGGACGCTGACCTGGTCGCTCCCGGGTGCCGTGGCCGCAGCCGTGGTCGGGCTGGTGGTCAGCGGGTTGTTCTCGGCTGCCTTCGCCCCCCAGCTGCTCCTGGACCCCGGCACCGTGGTGCGGTGGGGCCTACCCCTGACGACCGTGGCCTCCGAGCTGTCCGTGGCCATCACCCTCGGAGCCCTCGTGCTGGCGGCCTTCGTCGTGCGGCCCGGTGCGGTGCTCAGCCGGACCCTGACGGTGGCCGGCATCGGCGCGGGGGTGTGGGCGGTCAGCGCGCTGGCCCGCGTGGTGTTCTCCGGGGCCAACACCGTCGGTCTCTCCCTGAGCAGCGAGAGCTTTGGCGACCAGCTCGGGGTGTACCTCTCCCAGATCCCCTCCGGCCGGGCGCTGCTGGCGATCGCGCTGCTCGCCGGGCTCACCTCGGTGCTCGCCCTCTTCGTCTCCACTGCGACCGGTGCCGTGTGGGCGTCCGTGCCGGCGCTCGCCGCGGTGGTGCTGCAGTCCCTCATGGGCCACGCCTCGGGATCCACCAGCCATGAGCTGGCGGTCTCGGCGATGTTCATGCACCTCGTGGGCGCCGCGGTGTGGATCGGGGCGCTCGCGGTCGTCGCGGTGCTGCGCATCCGGCGGACGCTGGACGGGCAGGACCTGGCGGTCACGGTGGCCCGCTACTCGCCCATCGCCTCCTGGTGCTTCGTGCTGGTCGCCGTGTCCGGCGTGGTCAACGCGGTCGTCCGGCTCGGTGGCTGGTCCGGGCTGACCACCGACTACGGGGTGCTGGTCATCGCCAAGACCGTGCTGTTCCTCGTCCTCGGTGCGCTCGGCTGGGCGCACCGCACATGGGTCGTGGGCAAGCTGTCGGTCGGGACGGACCGGGTGGCCGGGCTGTTCTGGCGCCTGGTCGCGGCCGAGCTCATCCTCATGGGCGCGGTGAGCGGCGTCGCGGTGGCCCTGGGCGGGACCAACCCCCCGGACGACAACGCCCCGCCCGCCGACCCCACCCCGGCCTACCTCATCACCGGCCGCCAGCTGCCTGACGAGCCGACCTTCTCCAGCTGGTTCACCGAGTGGAACTGGGACGTGCTGCTCGGCTTCGCCTGCGCAGCGGGCCTCGTGGTCTACCTGCGCTGGGTGATCCGCCTGCACCGGCGCGGCGACTCGTGGTCGGGTCTGCGCACCGCCTCGTGGGTGGCGGGCATGATCATCATGTTCTGGGTGACCAGCGGCGGTCCCGTGGTCTACGGCAAGGTGCTCTTCTCCGCGCACATGCTCCAGCACATGATCCTGGCGATGGTCGTGCCGATCTTCCTCGTCTCGGCGGCTCCGGTGACGCTTCTGCTGCGCGCGGTCCCGGTCCGCAAGGACGGCACCCGGGGTCCGCGGGAGTGGATCCTGGCGATCATCCACTCGCGCTACGGCCGGTTCTTCTCCCACCCGATCGTCGCGGCGATCAACTTCGCCGGCTCCATGATCGTCTTCTACTACACCCCGGCCTTCGAGTACGCGCTGTCCACGCACCTGGGGCACATCCTCATGACGGTGCACTTCACGATGGCCGGGTACTTCTTCGCCAACGCCCTCATCGGCATCGACCCCGGGCCCTCTCGGCCCCCGCACGCGCAGCGTCTGCTGCTGCTGCTGGCCACGATGGCCTTCCACGCCTTCTTCGGTGTGACGCTCATGTCCGGGGAGATCCTCCTGGTCCCGGAGTGGTTCGGCCTCATGGGCCGTCCGTGGGGGGCCACGGCGATCGCCGACCAGCAGAACGGTGGCGGCATCGCCTGGGGGGTGGGGGAGATCCCGACCTTGTTCCTGGCGATCATCGTCGCCTTCTCCTGGTCCAAGGACGACGAGCGTGCCGCGCGCCGCCGGGACCGCAAGGTGGACCGGGACGGGGACGTCGAGATGGACGAGTACAACGACATGCTCAAGAAGCTCTCGACGCAGAAGGAACGCTCCTAGCCGACCCGCGCCCGCGCCCCCACCGCGCCCGCGCCCGCACCGCGCGTGCGCAGGGCGCGGCAGGTCACACGCCCCGGCCCTCCAGCAGCGCCAGAGCGTCCTGCCCGACGCCGAGCACGGCGGCAGCGGCTGCCTCACGCTCGGCGTGGGGCAACCACGTGTCGCCGAGGTACCAGGTGGCTGACAGGCCCGTCCACGCCACGATCCAGCGCAGCAGCCGGGCGCGGTCCAGCCCGGCGGCGGCGCAGATGACGGACACCTGGCGGGCCAGGCGGCCTGGTGTCCTGGCGACGTCGTGGCTGGGGTTGCACACGATGTTCGCGTAGTCGAAGGCACGGTCCCCGACGAGGAACTTCGGGTCGATCGCCCGCCACCGGGCGGCGGTCTCGTCCCCGAAGTCCAGGACGTTGCCGTGGTGGATGTCCCCGTGCAGGGTCACCACCTCCCGCTGGTGGTCCAGCAGGGCGCGCGCCGTGCCGGCCGCCTGTCCCAGGAAACCCTCGTGGCCGGCCGTCCCGGCCAGCAGGTCCGCGAACCAGCGCTCGAGCGTCACCAGGCCCTCCGGCGGGGCGTCGCTCGCCGCTCCCGCAGCCCCGCCCGTTCCCGCAGCCCCGCTCGTTCCCGCAGCCCCGCCCGTCCGCGCCAGCCCGACGGCGCGGCCCGTGGCGTGCAGCTCGCCCGCCACCGCGCAGAGCACCTGGGTGGCCCGGTCGTCACCATCCGGACCGTCCGAGAGGGCCCAGCAGGTGAGGGAGTGCGGACCGAGGGCGCGCTCGAGGACGATCGCGTCGTCGTCGTGCACGAGGACCGGGGCGGCGCCCCGGCCGGCCCACCAGACCATGAGACGGCCGCCGTCGCGCTCCTCCAGGATGCGCGGGACCTTGAGCATCGCGGGCGCGCCGCGGTACCGCACGGGGATGACGTGGCTGCTCGGGGTGGTGATCGCCGGGCCGTCCGGGAGCAGGTCCCAGCGCCGCAGGAAGGACTCCGGGTCGGGCGGGGTCCACCGGTGGTCGTTCACAGGGTCCACGGTAGGCCCCGGCGACCGCTGCGCCGCACTCTCGACGCGCGCAGGTGGCGCACATAGGCCAAGGTGGACCTCGACAAGTTCTCTGACGTGCATCAACGTCCAACTGACAGGAGCACCGCCATGGGTATCGGACTCGGAATCTTCCTCATCGTCGTCGGCGCCATCCTCGCTTTCGCCGTGCGCGACAGCATCGAGGCGGTCGACCTGACGATGGTCGGCTACATCTGCCTCGCCGCCGGCGTCGTCGCGCTCATCGCGGCGATCATCATGAACGCCCAGCGCAACCGCACCTCGCACCACGAGGTCGTCGAGCGTCGCGACACGACCACGCCCGTCACGGTCGTCGAGAACCGCGAGACGTACCCGCCGGCCGGTCAGTGACGAAGCGGGTGGCGGACGGACGGTGACATGACCTACGGCGACGGCGGGCCAGCCCCTTTCCACGCGATGGACGAGTATGTCGCGCTCCCGCGGCTGAGCGGGCTGACGCTGTCCCCGGACGGCACCCGGCTCGTCACCACCGTCACCACCCTCGACGCGGCCGGCACCGGCTACGGCACGGCGCTGTGGGAGGTCGACCCGCACGGGCACCGTCCCGCCCAGCGGCTGACCCGCAGCGCCGCCGGCGAGCAGAACCCGGCCTTCACCGTCGACGGCGACCTCATCTTCGCCTCCGCCCGCCCTGACCCCCAGTCGGGGGAGGTGCAGGACCCGCCTCGCGCGCTGTGGCTGCTGCCTGCCGGCGGCGGCGAGGCGCGCGTGGTCGCCTCCCGCGGCGCGGGGATCAGTGCACCGCACGCAGCGGCCGGCGCACCAGTGGTGCTGCTGCGCTCGGACGTCCTGCCGTCCGCGACCGACCCCGCCCACGACGACGAGCTGCGCGCGGCGCGCGCGTCGACCAAGGTCTCCGCCATCCTGCACACCGGCTTCCCGGTACGGCACTGGGACCACGACCTGGGCCCCGCCGCGCCCCACCTGTTCCTGGGCGAGCTGCCCGGAGTCGGCGGCGCACCGCTGCACGGGGAGATCCCCGGCGTCGCGGCGACCCCCGAGGAGGTGGACCCCGCGATCACCCTGCGTGACCTCACGCCGGGGGCGGGCACCGCCCTGCGGGAGCAGTCAGCCGTCCTCTCCTTCGACGGAACCACCGCCGTGACCACCTGGATGGTCGCCGAGGCGCGGGGGAGCTACCGGGTCGTCCTGGCGGCGATCGACACCGCGAGCGGGGACACCCGGGTGCTCGTCGACGACGGCGAGTCGAGCTACGGCTGCCCCCAGATCTCCCCGGACGGCGCCTGGGTCGCGTACATCCGAGAGAGCCGCAGCTCCGCTGAGGTGGCGCCGACGGTGACCCTCGGCGTCGTCGACCTCCTCGGGGGTGCGGCCCGCCCGCTGGCCAGCACGTGGGACCGCTGGCCCACCTCGGTCACCTGGCTGCCGGACTCCGACGGGCTGCTGGTGACCGCCAACGACGACGGGCGCGGCCCGATCTTCCATCTCGCCCTCGACGCGGCCGCCACCGGCGCCGAGGTGACCCGCGTGACCAGCGACGACGCCGTCTTCACCGACCTCCAGGTCTCCCCGGACGGTGCGTCCGTCTACGCGCTGCGGAGCAGCTACCTCGAACCTCCGGTGCCGGTCGTTGTCGACCTGGCGACCGCGCTGGGGACCGGCAGCCCCGTCCCCGCCACAGCGCTGGCCGGCCCGACGACGTCGCCCACCCTGCCTGGGGTGCTCACCGAGGTGGAGACCACGGCGCCCGACGGCGCACGGGTCCGAGCCTTCCTCGCCCTGCCGCACGACGCCGGCCCCGAGGCTCCTGCCCCGCTGCTGCTCCTCATCCACGGTGGACCGCTGAACTCCTGGAACGCCTGGAGCTGGCGGTGGAACCCGTGGCTGCTCGTCGCTCAGGGCTACGCCGTGCTGCTGCCGGACCCGGCGCTGTCGACCGGGTACGGGCAGGCGTTCATCGAGCGCGGCTGGGGCGCGTGGGGGCAGACTCCCTATACCGACCTCATGGCCATCACCGACGCGGCCGAAGCCCTGCCGGAGATCGACGCGACCCGCACGGCCGCCCTCGGCGGATCCTTCGGCGGGTACATGGCCAACTGGGTGGCCGGGCACACGGACCGCTTCCAGGCGATCGTCAGCCATGCCGGCCTGTGGTCGCTCGAGCACTTCGGTCCCACGACCGACACTGCCACGCTCTGGGACCGCGAGATGACCCCGGAGATGGCCGCGGCCAGCTCGCCGAACGCCTTCGTGGCGAACATCGTCACGCCGATGCTCGTCATCCACGGTGACAAGGACTACCGCGTGCCGATCGGGGAGGGCATGAGCCTGTGGTCCGACCTGCTCGCCAAGTCCGGCCTGCCGGCCGACGCCCGCGGGGAGACCGTGCACCGCTTCCTCTACTTCCCCGACGAGAACCACTGGGTGCTCAAGCCCCAGAACGTCATCGTCTGGAACGAGGTCATCCAGGCCTTCCTCGCCGAGCACGTCCTGGGCGAGACCCGCCCCCTCCCCACCACCCTCGGCTAACACCCACCCACCCGCCCACCCCCCCACGCACCCGCTGGGTGTACGAAAATGCGCGTGTCGCACCGGTGTGTCGCGCACAAAATCGTGCACTCAGCGGAGGGGGTGCGGGGCGGGGGTGGGTGGGATGTTTGACTGGGGGCGTGAGTACTCCGAACCGCCTGCCCCGTGTCCGTGCCAGTGAGCTCGTCGGGCGGGGGTGGCTCAACACCGGCGGCAAGGACGTGACGCTCGCCGACCTGCGCGGCTCGATCGTCGTCCTGGACTTCTGGACCTTCTGCTGCGTCAACTGCCTGCACGTCCTGGACGAGCTGCGCGAGCTTGAGGAGGCCCACCGCGACGAGCTGGTCATCATCGGCGTGCACTCCCCGAAGTTCGTCCACGAGGCCGACCCGGTCGCGCTCGCGGCCGCCGTCGACCGCTACGAGGTGCACCACCCCGTCCTGGACGACCCGGACCTGGTGACGTGGTCCGCCTACGCCGCCCGCGCCTGGCCCACCCTCGTCGTCATCGACCCCGAGGGCTACGTCGTGGCGCAGATGGCGGGGGAGGGGCATGCCCGCAACCTCGAGATCCTCGTCCGCGACCTCGCCGCGGAGCACCGCGCCAAGGGCACGCTGCGTCCCGCCGCCCAGGGCGAGGGGCCCTACGTGCCGCCCACGCCGTCGTCGGGCACGCTGCGGTTCCCAGCCAAGGCGATCACCTTGCCGAGCGGCAACCTCCTCGTGGCCGACGCGGGCCACCACTCCCTCGCCGAGCTCCTGCCCGACGGCGAGGCCCTCGTGCGGCGCATCGGCTCCGGTGAGCGCGGGCTCGTCGACGGCGGGCCCGACGACGCCCGGTTCAGCGAGCCGAACGGCCTGTGCCTGGTGCCCGAGGCCGAGCGGGAGACCTACGGCTTCGATGTGCTCGTGGCCGACACCGTCAACCATGCCCTGCGCGGGGTGCGCTTGGCTGACGGGCACGTGACCACCTACGCCGGGACCGGCGCGCAGTTCATGGTCGGCGGCGCGGAGAACGTCGTCAGCGCGGACGGCTGGGCGCCGTTCTCCCCGGAGGTCACCTACGACCCGGACGGGGTCAAGCTGTCCTCGCCGTGGGATGTCGAGTGGGTGCCTGGCCTCGGGTTCGTCGTCGCGATGGCGGGCCATCACACGCTGTGGGCGGTCGACGACGGGAAGCTCGGGCTGCTCGCCGGGACCATGAACGAGGGTCTTCAGGACGGGCCAGCCGCTGGGGCCTGGTTCGCGCAGCCCTCCGGCCTGGCGCTGGGCGGCGACGGCCGGTTGTGGGTCGCGGACTCTGAGACGTCCGCGCTGCGCTGGCTGGACGGGCCGGTCTCCGGGATCTCATCCCTGGGCGACGGCCTCGAGGTGCACACCGCCGTCGGCCAGGGTCTGTTCGACTTCGGCCACCGCGACGGCGCGGCCGGCCAGGCGCTGCTGCAGCACCCGCTCGGCGTCGTCGTGCTGCCAGACGGTTCCGTCGTCGTCGCCGACACGTACAACGGGGCGCTGCGCCGGTACGATCCGGCCACCGACGAGGTGACCACGCTGGCGACGGGGCTCGCCGAGCCGAGCGACGTCGTCGTGCAGGTCGAGGGGGACCGGGTGCTGCTGCTCGTGGTCGAGTCGGCCGCCCACCGCCTCACCCGGGTGGCGCTGCCGGCCACCCTCGCCGGCCAGGTGCTCGACGCCGGTGCGCACCGCACGCGACGTCCGGTCACCGAGGTGGGCCCCGGCGAGCTGGCGCTCGACGTCGTGTTCACCCCGGCCGCGGGGCAGAAGTACGACGACCGCTTCGGTCCTTCGACCCGCCTGCAGGTATCTGCCACCCCGCCGGAGCTGCTGCTCGAGGGCGCGGGGGACGCCGGGCCGCTCGAGCGCCGGCTGGTGCTCAACCCCGCGGTCAGCGAGGGCGTGCTGCACGTCACCGCGCAGGCTGCGAGCTGCGACGCGGACCCGGCGATCGAGTACCCGGCGTGCCACCTGGCCCAGCAAGACTGGGGTGTCCCGGTCCGCGTGGTCACCGGCGGACCGGCGAGCCTGACGCTCCCGCTGCACGGCTGAGGACGACGCCCGCACAGTCCGGGGTCGCCGGGCGTGATGAGAGGATCGAGCCATGACCACCTCCCTCGCGCTCGTCGACCTCGACGGGACCCTCACCGACTCCGCTCCCGGCATCGTCGCCTCGATCACCTCCGCCTTCGACGCACTGGGCATCGCGCGCCCGAGCGCCGAGGACCTGCGCCTGGTGGTCGGTCCGCCGATCCAAGAGAGCGCCGTGAGCAACGGGGTGCCCCCCGAGCGGGTCGAGGAGTTCGTGGCGGCCTACCGGGTGGCCTTCACCGGCGGCGGGATGCTCGACAACTCCGTGTACCCGGGCATCCGCGAGGCGCTGACCGCGCTGCGCGAGGCCGGTGTCCGGCTCGTCGTGGCGACGTCCAAGCCCGAGGTCTTCGCCCGTCAGATCCTCGAGCACTTCGAGCTCGACGGCTTCTTCGAGGCGATCTGCGGGGCGAGTCTGGACGGCACCCGCACCACCAAGGCCGACGTGATCGCCCACGCGCTCAAGACCGCGGCGACTGGCGAGGGCCTGCCGCCGATGTCGGAGACGGTCATGGTCGGCGACCGTGAGCACGACATCCTCGGGGCGCGCGCCCACGGCATCGACACCATCGCGGTGACCTGGGGCTACGCCGCCCCCGGCGAGCACGACGCAGCCGCCCCCCGCGCCGTGGTCTCCACCCCCGCCGAGCTGGTCACGGCCCTGCTCGGCTGACGCTACCTCCCGCCCCGCCCGCCTCCGCCCCTCCCGTTCCTCCCCGCCCCGCCTCCCGCCCCGCCGTCTCCCGCTCGCGCGCCCCGCGAGGTCGTCTATCAGGTGCGAGGTCGTCTGTTCAGATAGACGACCTCGCACCTGATAGACGACCTCGGTGGGACCATCGACTTCCGGAGCCGGGACGGCTTGGCTGCGTCAGTCAGCCAGCCAGTCAGCCAGCCGGTCGGTCTGGTCGGACGGGTCGGGACCCGGCTGGTCAGCGCAGGGCGGCGCGGAAGTCGGCGCGGTGGCGGGTGATGTAGTCGGCGGCCGGGCCCCAGTGGTCGGCGTGGCCGTCGGCGTGCAGCGTCGCCCACGGCTGCGTGCCGGTGCGGGCGCCGTCGACCAGGAGGTCGTACATGGCTCGGGTGTGGTCCGCGGTGAGCTGGACGAACCGGGGGCGCTGGTGGGCGCTCACCCCGTAGCCGTCGACCAGGGCCCGCAGGCGGGGGCCGTCGACGGCGGGGTCGCCACCGGCGTGCAGCGGGACGAACCCGTGCGCGGCGTAGGCCAGGTCCCACAGCCGTGAGCCCGGACCGGCACCGTCCCAGTCGATGATCACCCAGCGGTCGCCGTCGCGCACGAGGTTCCACGGGGCGATGTCGTGGTGGCAGACGAGGTCGTCGCGGTCCGCGGGGATCCCCACGTCCCACACCGCCCCGGGCGGCGGGACGAAGGACGTGGTCGCGTCGTGCAGGTCGCGCACCATCGCGCCGACCCGGGTGAGCTCGGTGCGGGTCATCGCCGGCATGGCGTTGGCCATGGTGCCGGGGATGTACTCGAGGACGTGCCGGTTCTGGGCGTCGATGCCGAAGGATCGGGGCGCTGCGTCGAAGCCCACGTCAGCGAGGTGGACAAGGAGCGCGTGGACGGCGGGCGTGGCGACGGTGGCGGGCTTGCGGACGGTGGCGCCGAGCAGGGGATCATGGACGAGAACCACGCTGGCAGCGACATTGCCCCCGGTCAGGGTCTCTTCAAAGAGGGACATAGGTGCCAGTCTGCACCACCGGACCGCGTCCTCCTAGCCGCCCGACGCCGCCCAGCGCGCCACCCGAGTACCCGGCTCGTCCCCTCCGCCGCTCGGCCTGCGTCGGTGTCCACGCCAGGGGGTTGACCTTGACGCAACGTCAACCTTTACGGTGAGTCTCATGACCGACCGCGACTGGTCCATCCAGCAGATCGCCCGTGCCACCGGCACGACGAGCCGCACGCTGCGCCACTACGACGACATCGGGCTGCTGCCACCGAGCCGGATCGGCAGCAACGGCTACCGCTACTACGACGCCGGGGCGCTCGTGCGCCTGCAACGGGTGCTCATGCTGCGTGACCTGGGCCTGAGCCTCGCTGCCATTGCCGACGCGCTCGCCTCTGACGAGGACGAGGTGCGAGCCCTGGGTGCGCACCTGCGGTGGCTGGAGTCGGAGAGGGCGCGGCTCGAGGACCAGGCCGCATCGGTCCGCAGCACGATCACGTCCCTGGAGAACGGAGAAGAGCTCATGATGACGAACATGTTCGACGGTTTTGACCGCGGCCGCTATCAGGGCGAGGTCGCCGAGCGGTGGGGCGAGCAGGCCTACCGGTCCGGCGACTCCTGGTGGTCCGCGCTCACCGCGTCGGAGAGGGCCGCCTTCCTCGACGAGCAGCGGGCCATCGCGCAGGGTTTCGCGGATGCGAAGGCCGCAGGCCAGGCGCCCGACGACGAGGCGCCGCAGGACCTCGCCCGCCGCCAGCACGCCTGGTTGAGCGTGTCGGTACGCGGCACGGGCCAACCGGAGGTGACCGCGGAGTACTTCACCGGGCTCGGCCAGATGTACGTCGAGGACGCGCGGTTCACTGCGGCGTACGACTGGGCGGGGGAGGGCACGGCCGTGTTCGTCCGCGACGCGATGGTGGTCTACGCCGAGAGGAACCTGTGACAGCACGTGTGACCCGGTGACCTCAGCGCGCCAGGTCGCAGGCGCTCAGCAGTGGATGGCGCCCAGGTCCGCGAAGAGAGCCTGGTTGAGGCGGAAGGCCCCCTGGGCCTCGGCGATCGCCAGGGCCATCTCGTCCTCGGTGAAGACCAGGGCGTCCAGGCGTTCGCGGTAGACGTCCTTGAACGGCTTGGCCTTGGGAATCTCGGCGAAGGTGTAGAACGCCAGCCCCTGCGGACCCACGCCGTAGTGACGCTCGAGCATCCGCTTGATGATCTGGCCTCCGGACAGGTCGCCGAGGTAGCGGGTGTAGGCGTGCGCGGCGTAGCGCGGCAGAGAGGTGGAGCAGGCCTCGAGGGCAGCGACGTACTGGACGGTCGCGGGCAGCGGAGAGATCTGCGCGCGCCAGTCCGGGCCGATGAGGAAGGCGAGGTCCTCGGCGATGGAGGCCGTGCGCTGGAGCTCGTCGAAGAGCAGCGACTCGCCCTGCGGCAGGGCGCGCACCGCGTCGTTGAGGGCTTCCAGCGCCTGGTAGACGAAGTACTGCTGGCTGGCCAGGGAGACGTAGGCGGCCGTGTCGAGCTCGCCGCCCATGAGCTTGCTGATGTAGCCGGAGTGCTCGGCGTCCTCGTGCTCGGAGCGGGTGCCCTCCCGCAGTCGCAGGGACAGGGTGGGCTGTTCCGTGGCGAGTGAGGTCACCGTGGGCTCCTTCGTCGAGGGTCGACGGGCTCCGGCGGGAGATGACACGGTGTCATGACGACCTGTCAGAAACGGTACCGCATCTATTTAGGGTCGCCTACATACCCGTCCCACAATGTCGCTCTGCGAGACGGAGGGCGGGAAGTCTGCGCGTTCTCCGGGCACGGCGCGAGGTTCCGCAGCGCCGAGATCGTCAGCTGCGGACGAGCTCCGCGCCCACGGCGCGCAGCACGAAGGCCTCGGTCGCCGCGATCGCGGCGTCGCGTGCGGGCTGCTCCTCGGGGAGCTGGCGCCCGGACAGGCAGGCGTTGACCAGGGCCACCGAGGTGGGGATGTCCTGGTCGGGGAACTCCCCGCGCGCGATGCCGGCAGCGAGGATCTCCCGCAGGATCTCCTCCACGACGACGGCGTGCTCGCGCAGCCGCTGCTGGGTCCCGCGGGAGAGCACCGTGCGCAGGTCCGGCCCGGGGGCGAGGTGGAAGACGCGCTTGAGCCGCGCTTGCGCCTGCACATAGGTGCGCAGCTGCTGGAGCGGGTCCTCGACTCCTTCGAGGGACCGCTTGAGGGTCTCGACGTACCGCTCGGTCTCGAAGGTGATGAAGCCCATGAGCAGGGCTTCTTTGTCGGAGAAGTGGTTGTAGACCGCCGTTCGACCCACCCCGGCTGCCGCGGCGATGTCAGCGAAGGAGATGGCATCGAAGCCGCGCTCGGCCATGAGCGTCGACAGTGCGGTGAAGAGTCGTTGGCGAGTCTGTTCGCGGTGCTCGTGGAGTGAACCACCAATGATCTTCGGCATTCTGACAGCATGCCACACCGTGTCAGAATGCGCATCGAAGGGTGACCTTCCTTGACCTCGCGCGGTCATCGTGACAGTGATGCGCGGCGCGTGCTTTTTTCGTCCTGGAAACGTCCCCGTATCAATCCCTGCGTAGCGTCAGGAAGATGACAGCACCCTCAGGTGTGACCCGTTCGGGCAGTGTGGCGAGTCATCTCCTCGCCGTGCCGGCGAGCGCCTCCGTCCAGGCGCTCGCTCTGGCCTGGTACCCGCAGGCCCGGTGGACCCGCGAACCGGTCACCGCCGCAGCCGCCACTGCCGGCCTGAGCCAGCCGCGGGGTGCGCGGTTCCGGGGGATGTCCGCGGTGGCCGACGCGCAGCCGGGCGAGCTCGAGCTCGAGCCCGGCGTCGTGCTGACCGGTCCGCACCCGCTGGAGGCGGAGCGGTGCCACGCCCTCGGGCTCACCGCCGCGAAGGTCGACGGCTACGAGGTGAGGGTGGACGGCGACCCTGTTGACCGTGGTGTGCGCCTGCGCCGATGGCTGGTCGCCGCTGCCCGCCATGCGCGCGGTGCGGTCCTGGAGGAGGGGTCCGTGGCGCCGTTGACCCTGGACCACCGGCGCTCGGTCAACCGGCACCTGTACAGCGCCCACGCGCTGTCTCCCGAGGTTGCGCTGGCCCTCGTGCGCACCGTCCTGGTGCAGGCCACCCTGGAGACCGTGGGCTCGGCGGCGCCCGGCCCGCAGGACTACGAGATCGTCACCCACACGCCCTACGACGGCTCGGTCGTGGTGCGCTGCGAGCACGCCGATCGGCTCCCTCCCGCACTGGGGACCGTCCCGTGGCGCGACAGCGGCCCGTTCCGCTACACGGTGCGCTGGCTGTCCGGGGACGCCTACCCCGCCGACTCCGAGGACGCGAGCAACCTCCACCACATCGCCCGCCGCCGGATGGCCCCCGTGGTGGTCGCCGTCGTCGCGGTGATGCGCACCTCGATCGCGGGGACCGTCCTCGATGATGACGGTTTCATCTGCCAGGACCCGGGGCAGGGGACGGGGTGAGGAACCAGCGCGCCGTGTCCGGTTTCTCCGTACTGTGCCGTTAGGCTGAGGCCATGCCGCGTACCACCGCCGTCCGGGACTGGGATGGCTGGAACGCGCCGCCGCCTGGCCGGTGCGCTCAGTGCGGGGTTGACGCCTCACTCACACCTGCGGGTGAGCTGGGGCCCGCCATCCTCGCGCTGCTGCCCCGGTGGGCGTCGGTTCTCATGCGTCCCGGAGTCGCCAGCGCGCCCGGCCCGCTGACCTGGTCGGTGCTCGACCATGCGGTCCATGTCCGCGACCTGGTCGAAGCTGTCGCCGCGCGGCTGGTGGGGGTGCCGCACGAGGATCCTCCAGTGCTCGGCGGCCTCTGCGATGGGGGCAGCCAGGCCGGTCAGGTGCACGACCCGCTCCAGGTAGCCGTCGACATCGAGGACGCCGGCCGCGCGGTCGCCGCCCGGCTGGGGGCTCTCGCTGCTCCTGACAGGCCGCGCACAGCGGGGCCGACTGAGGGGGCCGGGCCCTGCGCCGTGGCCCTGGCACGCCATCTCGTCCACGACGTCATCCACCACCTCCATGACGTGAACGCCTGGCAGACTCCCGGTGACGACGGGGTGGATCGGGGCCGCACGACGCCGAGTTATCCACAGAATCTGTCCACAGGGCTGTGAGTTTGTGGAGAAGTGCAGTGCACAGGCTGTGGACAACGCTGTGGGTATCCACAGAGACTCCCACGTACGAACGCCTGTTCGTGCCTCTTTGCACCTTTTCGGTCATCAGATCATGACGACTATCCACACGGCCGTCGGTCTGTGAGCCTCCGCGCCGTCCGGTCTGCCAGCACTGACGCCCGGTGCGCGGCACCGGGTGTGCCGGACGGCTAGCCTCGACAGATGAGCAACCTGGAGACTGCCCCGGACGAGAAGGTCTGCTCCGCGGGTGAGGCCAGCGGCATCCCGCGACGTCTGGAGATCCTGGAGCCTCGCGAGGTCCCGCTGGGCGGGCCGCGCGCCATGACGGTGCGCCGCACCCTGCCGCAACGTCAGCGCAGCATGGTCGGCGCCTGGTGCTTCCTCGACCACTATGGGCCCGACGACGTCTCGGCCGGCCCCGGCATGCAGGTCCCGCCCCACCCGCACACCGGTCTGCAGACGGTGAGCTGGCTCTTTGCCGGGGAGGTGCTGCACCGCGACTCCGTGGGCTCGGTCAGCACCGTGCGCCCCGGCGAGCTCAACCTCATGACCGCCGGGCGCGGGATCTCCCACTCCGAGCAGTCACCGGACCCGGTGTACTCCCGGCCCCCGGTCCTGCACGGTGTGCAGCTGTGGACCGCGCTGCCGTCCACCGCCGTGGGGACCGCGCCGACCTTCGAGCACCACGCCGACCTGCCGGCGCTCGAGGCGCCCGGAGCCCTCGCCCGCGTGTTCCTGGGGCAGCTGCCCGCCCAGCATCACCTCGGCGTGCTGAGCGCCCTGCGCTCGCCCGCGACGACCTTCACGCCGCTGGTCGGAGCCCAGATCGACCTGGCACCCGGCGCCGCGCTCACTCTCGTCCTCGACCCGACCTTCGAGCACGCAGTCCTCGTGGACACCCCCGGCGTCATCGACGTCGACGGCGACCCGGTCGGCTGGTCGGAGCTCGGCTTCATCGCAGCCGGCGCGCTGGAGACGACGGTACGGGCGGCACCGGACGCACCTGCCCGGCTCATCCTCATCGGCGGTGAGCCCTTCGCCGAAGAGATCGTCATGTGGTGGAACTTCGTGGGCCGCAGCCACGAGGACGTGGTGCAGGCTCGTGCTGACTGGGCGCGCCAGCTCGCCGGCCCCGGGGCGGCGGCGGGGGAGCCCGCAGCCCGCTTCGGGACCGTCACCGGCTACGACGGTCCTGCGCTGCCCGCCCCGCAGCTGCCTGGTGTGCGCCTGGCGCCCCGGCGCAACCGGGCCTGACCTCCCCGCGCGTCAGGCTGCGGTGACGTCCTCGCGCCGCACCCACGTGATGAGGAACCGGCGGTCGAAGGTCGGGCTGCAGCGCAGGCAGGACGCCTCGTGGCGGGGCAGGCGGAAGCGATCGATCTCGTGCCCGCCGCTGCACAACCCGATCCACGGCGCAGGCACCCGAGGCTCTTCTCGCCCGGCGAGGCGCCGTCCCGAGCACCCGATGCTGACAGCCAGCGAGCGCCAGCGCGGACCGTGCCCGGCGCGTGGCCCGGCAAGGGCGTGCGCGATCTCGTGCAGCAGGGTGTCGGTGACCATCGCCTCGTCGTAGAGGGCCATGAGGTGGCGCGAGACGGTGATCTTGCGGGCCGTGTAGTGGCAGGCGCCAGCGCGGCGTCGGGCATGGTCGAGGTCCAGGTCCCAGGCCTGCAGCCCGTGCTGGTCCATGAGCTGGCGGCCCAGCGTCCTCACCTCGACGAGGTCCATGCGCGTCTCCTCCGCCCGGCCGCCGTCCCTCGGGGCCTCGAGAGGACCCTATGCGCTCGCGATGGCGTCGTCACAGCCGCTGAGGGCGGTCTGTGGATTCCGCGTGGCTGGCACGCACCCCCCGGCACGGGCCAGCCACTGTCGGTGCGAGACGCTCACAGGCTGACGGTGAACGTCCCGGTCTTGGACTCGCCAGGCTCGAGCACGAACACCCCGGTGCCGGGCACCCCCTGCTCGGCGAGGGCGAAGCCGCCGTTGGCGTTGGTCACCGGCTCCACGGCGAAGTACGCCCGCTGCACCGGGACGTAGACCACCCAGTGGGAGTAGACGTCGTCGGCGGTGATGCGGACCTCGACGTCGGAGCCGTCGACCCGGGCGCCGGGGTAGACGATCCGCACCGGGCCAGGCTCGCGGCCGGTGAGGCAGTCGTCCACGAACCGGCTGCCCAGCGGGCGGAGGGTCGAGTAGTCGGCGCGGGCCGGCACAGGACCGGCCTCACCGACCGCCATCGCGGACTCGAGGGCGTACCCGGCGGTCACCGGGATCTCCAGCTGCGGCTCCCCGCAGTCCGGGGTCAGGCTTCGCACGAAGTACGGGTGATGACCGAAGCCCGCAGGGAACGCCTCGACGTCGACGTTGGTCACCGTGGTGGTCACGCTCAGTCCGTCGGCGGTCAGCGTGACGGCGAGCTCCGTGCTGAACGCCCACGGGAACCCCATGCCCACGACATCCCGGGAGTCCAGGCGCAGACGCACCGAGTCCCGGGTGCGCTCGAGGACCTCGAAGCCGAAGGGCAGCACCGACCCGTGCATCGCGGTGCCGTCCGGGGAGGTGCGCGGCAGCTGCCACGTGCGCCCGGCGAAGGTCAGCCTCGCCTCGGCGACCCGGTTGGACCAGGGGATGAGCGGGAAGCTCGAGCACGCCGTCGGGCTGTCCAGCTGCGTCCTCTTGGTGGGGCGCAGCAGGTCACGCCAGACGCCGTCGACCAGGACCTTCGCGTAGGCGATGGCCCCAGCGGAGCGGGGCAGGATCCCGACCCGCCAGGTGGCCGACTCGAGGTCGACCACCCGGGGGTCGCCGCCGACCGCCGAGGACGTGACGTCCTCGGCGACGGCGGTGCGGACGAGCGTGCTCACAGGACGACGGAGACCTGCACGGTCGCCCCGGCGGGGGCGTACGGCACGTGGTTGCCCTCGATGGCCACGCCGTCGACGGTCAGCGCGCCGCGCGCACCCTGGGTGCCCGAGTTCGTCACCGAGATCTCGTAGGTCGCCCCACGAGCGGTCCGGGTGACGGTGTAGGACGGGACGTCCGGGCCGATCTGCGGGTCGACGACGAGGCCGTCGTAGTCCGGGCGGACACCCAGCAGGTACTGCGAGACGGCGACGAAGTTCCACGCCGCAGTTCCGGTGAGCCAGGAGTTCTTGGCCTCACCGTGACGCACAGCCTCCTTGCCCGCGATCATCTGGGCGTAGACGTACGGCTCGAGGCGGTGCACGTCGGAGATGTCCTCGCGGTAGGCGGGGGTGATGCGCTTGTAGTAGTCGAAGGCGCGCTCGCCACGACCCAGCACCGTCTCGCCGATGATGACCCAGGGGTTGTTGTGGCAGAAGATGCCACCGTTCTCCTTGTAGCCCGGCGGGTAGGTGGAGACCTCACCCATCTCGATCTGGTAGCTCGTGTAGGCGGGGTACTGCAGGACCAGACCGTGGTCGGTGCCCAGCATCTCGCCCACGGAGTCGAGCGCACGCTCGGCGATGGACGGGCCGCCGTCGGCCGGCTTCTCCGTGCCGATGCCAGCCATGACCGCGAAGCCCTGCGGCTCGATCCAGATCTTGCCCTCGGCAGTCTCGTCGGTGCCGATCTTGTTGCCGTAGAAGTCGTAGGCGCGCAGGAACCACTCGCCGTCCCAGCCGTGGTCGAGGACGGCCTGCTTCATGTCGGCGATGGCCTGGCGAGCCTTGGCGGCGACGTCGTCGAGGCCGCGGCGCTCAGCGAGGGCGACGTACTCCGGGCCGATGAAGGCGAACATCGCCGCGATGAACACGGACTCAGCGACCCCGCCGGACTGGTTCTCCGTCGTCTGGAATGACTCCCCAGGCGTGGTGGAGAAGCAGTTGAGGTTGAGGCAGTCGTTCCAGTCCGCGCGCCCGATGAGCGGCAGACCGTGCGGGCCACGGTTGTTGACGGTGAAGTCGAAGGACCGCGTGAGGTGCTCGAACAACGACTCCGAGAGGCTCTCGTCGTTGTCGAAGGGGACCTGCTCGTCGAGGATCGAGAAGTCGCCGGTCTCCTTGATGTAACCCGCGACGCCGAGGATCAGCCAGAGCGGGTCGTCGTTGAAGCCGGAGCCGATGTCGTTGTTCCCACGCTTGGTGAGCGGCTGGTACTGGTGGTACGCGGAGCCGTCCGGGAACTGGGTCGAGGCGATGTCGATGATGCGCTCGCGGGCACGCTCGGGGATGAGGTGCACAAAACCCAGGAGGTCCTGGTTGGAGTCACGGAAGCCCATCCCGCGGCCGATGCCGGTCTCGAAGTAGGAGGCCGAGCGGGACATGTTGAAGGTGACCATGCACTGGTACTGGTTCCACACGTTGACCATGCGGTCGAGCTTGTCGTCACCCGAGGTCACGGCGTAGCCGGAGAGCAGCGTGGTCCAGTGCACGCGCAGCGCCTCGAAGGCAGCGTCGGTCTGCTCGGTCGTGGCGAAGCGGGAGAGCAGGGCGTGCGCGCGGTCCTTGTTGATGACCTGGAGGGCGGCGATGCCAGCGGCCTCGTCGGCCGGGGCCCACTTCTCCTCGTCGGGGTTCTCGACGTAGCCGAGCACGAAGACGAAGGTCTTCGACTCACCCGGCTCGAGGGTGACCTCGAGATTGTGCGAGGCGATCGGGTACCAGCCGGAGGCCACCGAGTTGCTGGACTCGCCGGCGAACGGCACGGCCGCCTCGGCGAGAGAGTTGTAGGCACCGACAAAGCTGTCGCGGTCGGTGTCGAAGCCGGCGGCGGTCGCGTTGACGCCGTAGACGGCGTAGTGGTTGCGACGCTCGCGGTACTCGGTCTTGTGGTAGATCGCGGTCCCGTGTGGGCCGGACTCCTCGATCTCGACCTCACCGATGTTGAGGTTGCGCTGGTAGTTCGTCTGGTCGTCCTGGGCATTCCACAGGCAGAACTCGGCGAAGCTGAAGAGCTTGACGGACTTGGCGGCGTCGGAGGTGTTGGTCAGCGTGACCTTCTGGATCTCCGCGGTCTCGCCGAGCGGGACGAAGAACAGCGTCTGCACGGACAGGCCGCCGCGCTCGCCGGTGATCTGGGTGTAGCCCATGCCGTGGCGGGTCTCGAAGTGGTCGAGGTCCGCCTTGATCGGCATCCACGACGGGGTCCACACGTCGCCGCCGTCGTTGATGTAGAAGTACCGGCCGCCGGCGTCGGTGGGGATGTTGTTGTAGCGGTAGCGCGTGAGGCGACGCATCTTCGCGTCACGGTAGAACGAGTAGCCACCCGCCTGGTGGGAGATGAGCGAGAAGAACTCTTCTGAACCGAGGTAGTTGATCCACGGGTACGGGGTGTGGGGGGTGGTGATGACGTACTCGCGGGCTTCGTCGTCGAAGTGTCCGTAACGCATGGGAGCGCCTCTCAGCAGGAGTTCGGGGGAGGCGTTCTCTCGACTGAGTGGGAGCGCTTCCACGATGATGTGTGACGATCATAACGGTCGTCGCCCCCAATGCGAAGCGTTGCGTCGCAGAATCGTCGTCGCCCCCGCCGTAGCCCCGGATTCCCGGGCCTGCCGACCCGCCGTATGTGTTCCCGGACCCAGGGTCCCTGCTCCTGAGCGTCGAGGTCGTCTCTTATGTGCGAGGTCGTCTGTTCGGATGGACGACCTCGCACATAAGAGACGACCTCGACGGAGATTTGGCCGGGTAGATCCGGGAAAGACGGCCAAGGCACCGAGGGTGGACTGGCGAGGTGTCTGTAGTGGAAGCGGGCAGGCCCATTGGGTGCGTGCCGCTAGGATGCGGGGCATCACAGAGGCGCCGCACGACGCGAGCAGCTGGGCTTGTCCGCCTGGTCCGAAGACGGTCGGAGGGGGAGACATGACTGTCG
This sequence comes from Sanguibacter suarezii NBRC 16159, assembly GCF_001552735.1. Taxonomy (GTDB): domain Bacteria; phylum Actinomycetota; class Actinomycetes; order Actinomycetales; family Cellulomonadaceae; genus Sanguibacter; species Sanguibacter suarezii. The sequence goes on along the minus strand of NZ_BCRT01000001.1, from coordinate 210,643 downwards.
ACACTGAGCAAGGGGGCCTGCTCGCTTCGATACAGACGCGATATCCCCAAGGATACGCCGTCGTCGACGTCGAGACGTCGGGTCTCTCACCCTCGTCGCACCGTGTGCTTCAGGTTGCCATCAGCCAGGTAGCGCCCGACGGCACGACCGAGCGGAACTGGTCCACACTGCTCGATCCTGGATGTGATCCTGGTCCGGTCCACGTCCACGGCCTCACCCGGCAACGGTTGGCGGGTTCACCGCAGTTCGTCGATGTCGCCGCACAGGTGTCGGAACTCGTCGGGGGACGGATCCTCGTCGCCCACAATGCTCAGTTCGACTGGAGGTTCCTGGCCGCAGAGGCGAGGCGCAGCAATGCTCCGCTCGCCGTCGACTCACGACTGTGCACCATGGCTCTGACCCGACTTCTCGACTTGCCCTTGCCCAACCTCAAACTCGAGTCGGTGGCCGCCTACTGGAGCGTGCGCCAGCTCGCCGCCCATGACGCCGTCGATGACACTCGGGTGCTTGTTGAGGTCCTTCGCCACTCGCTGGCCTCGGCCGATCGGCTCGGTCTCGCGCTGCCGCTGAGTCCGTGTGACGGACCGCCGCCGACGGTCTACCCAGCCACCTCCACGCGGATACCTTGCCGGTGGGCCTACCCCGGTCGATGGACACCGCCGGGCCCGCTTGTCCAAGGGATGAAGGTCGTTTTTACAGGCGCAACCCGGCTTCCGCGCGAGACGTTGGCCGCTCGAGCCACTTCTGCGGGGCTCGACGTCATGAACTCCGCCAGCTCGAAGACCTCGGTCGTCGTCTGTCCGGACCCGTCGTACCGCACCCGCAAGCTCGACACCGCGCGCAGCCACGGGACGCCGATCGTCTCGGAGGAGCAGTTCCTGCGGCTCGTGGCCGACGTCGCACCAGGACGGGACAAGACGACGTCGGCAGCTTCAGTGGAACCGCGCGCGGCGTCGACTGTCCCGTCTGCGCCTAGCGGTTTGCCTGCTTCAGTGCTGACGCCCCCAGGTCGGCTGGCTGGCCGCCGGGTGCTCGTCCTTGGTGGCCCCCACCCCGAGGCTGCCGCAGTGCGCACCCGAATCGCGATGGCTGGCGGTCAGGTGGCAGTGAACTTCACAGCCTCGGTGACCGACGTCGTCGTGCTGGACGGAGGTGAAGCTGACCCGCGCTGGCACCGCGGCCAGACCGCCGGCCTGTCGGTCCTCGACCCGGTCACGCTTGATCACGTGACCGTCCTCATGCCTGGACCGGCCGGAACAGCGACGGTGCTCGGCGATGGCACACCGCGCACCGTCTCTGCTCCACTCGAGACATCACCCGTGGTGATGCCACGAGGCGCCGTGATGGATCTTCCACCCTGCGTCGAGTGGTCACTGAGCGTGCGCTGGGCAGACGGCGGCGAGGCGACAGCGGAGGTCGACGTCGTGGCCTTCGTCACCGACGACGAGGAGGAGGTCGGTGATGACGGAGACTTCGTCTTCTTCAACGCTCCGACTCACCACTCAGCCGCCGTCGAGCTCCAATTCGACCTTGCCAGCGAGGTGCTCGTGAGCGTGCGGCTTGACTGCCTGCCTCCGCGCACGAGGAGGGTCATCCTGGCGGCGGCCATCCCTGATGGACTGACATTCAGTGACGTCGGGCCGATCGAGCTCACGCTGCGTGACGAGGATGGCGCCACAGTCGCCCATGCCACGCTGGACGCTGCAACCGAGGAGCAGAGCCTTGTCCTCGCCGTGGTCTATCAGCGTGGAGATGCGTGGCGGTTCCGAGTCGTCGGCCAAGGATATGCGTGTGGCCTTGGCGCGCTCGCGGTACGGCATGGTGTGGACGTCGACGAGTAATGCAGAAGGCCAGGTCCGAGTGGGATTCTCGAGACCTGGCCTGGGTCGTGCGGGGAAGTCTGGAGCGGATGACGGGAATCGAACCCGCGCTACGACCTTGGGAAGGTCGAGTTCTACCATTGAACTACATCCGCATGTCACAGGGACTGCGTAACCTGTGTGCGTAGATGATCATACCCATAGGACGGGAGCGTGCGAAGTGAGTTCGACGTCAGGTTACGGCGAGACTCCGACGGGCTCCAGCCCGGAGCAGCCGGAGTGGCTGCGCAAGGCCCCTGCGACGCCGTCGTCGGACACCCCGCACGGCGCGCCTGCGGTGGAGACAGCTCCCACGGCTCACGGCTTCGACGACTACGCCAACCCGACGGGTCCCGGCTCTTCCCCACGGTCACCGCAGCAGGGGTCCTACCCCGGCGCGCCGTACGCCGGCCAGTCCTCGTACACCCAGCAGCCGCAGCAGCCCCAGCAGCCGCAGCACCCGCAGTACCCGTACCCCCAGCCCGCGCAGCACCCCCAGGCCTACCCTGCGCAGTACCCCAACCAGCACCCCGCCCAGTACCCCGGGAACCAGCCGGGCGCCTACCCGCCGCCCGGCTCGCCGTGGGCACCGGTCGACCCGCACGCGAAGTCGCGGCTGGCCGCCGGCCTCCTCGGGATCTTCCTCGGCGCCCTGGGCATCCACCGCTTCTACCTCGGGTACACCGGCGTGGGTATCGCGATGCTGCTGCTGACGGTGCTGTCCTTCGGGTTCCTAGGCATCATCACCTCGATCTGGGGACTCGTCGAGGGGATCCTCTACCTCACCGACAAGACCGGTCGGTACTCCCGCGACGCGACCGGCCGGCGTCTGCGCGACTGACTCCGGTCGCATCTCACCCGGTCCCCTCGTGATCGGCTACCGTTGGCAGGTGCTGCTCTCCGACCGCGACATCCGCGAAGAACTCAACCTCGGCCGCGTCCGCCTCGAGCCCTACGCACCCGAGATGGTGCAGCCCTCGAGCATCGATGTCCGGCTGGACAAGTTCTTCCGGCTCTTCGACAACCACCGGTACCCCTTCATCGACCCCGCGGCCGAGCAGCCGGACCTCACCCGCAGCGTCGAGGCCGACCCGGGAGAGCCGTTCATCCTGCACCCCGGTGAGTTCGTGCTCGGCTCCACCTACGAGGCCGTCACCCTGCCCGACGACGTCGCCGCGCGTCTGGAGGGCAAGTCCTCGCTCGGTCGCCTGGGCCTGCTCACCCACTCCACCGCCGGCTTCATCGACCCCGGGTTCTCCGGCCACGTCACCCTCGAGCTGAGCAACGTGGCAACCCTGCCGATCCTGCTGTGGCCAGGGATGAAGATCGGCCAGCTGTGCTTCTTCCGGCTGTCCTCCCCGGCGGAGCACCCCTACGGCTCCGAGCGCTACGGCTCGCGCTACCAGGGGCAGCGCGGCCCGACGGCCTCCCGGTCGTGGCAGAACTTCCACCGCACCGACATCTGAGCACCATGCCCACCCTTCCCGACGCGCTCGAGCTGATGCCGCTGCCGAGCGCCTCCGCGCTCCCGGCCGCCGGCCACGCATCCCGCCATCTGCTCGGGGTGGGCGACGACGTGGACCCCTCCGAGGTGGAGACGCTCGCTCTGGCCAGGTTCCCGTCCACCGCCTGGGAGGCCCTGCCCAGCGAGCAGCGCACCGCCCGCGGCGGGCGGCTGCTGCCCGGGATCCTGCGCATCTCCCGCCACACCCTCATCGCCGGTCCGTATGCCCCGGTCGCCGAGGACGGCGCCCCGCTCGGCTTCACCCCGGACGTGCAGATGGTGTTCGACGTCATGTGCCCCCGAGAGCGCGGTGCGGCGCCCTACCCCGGCGGCGACCGCGACGGGCTGGCCCGGGTGTTCGCGAGCGGGCTGCCGGTCCGCGAGGAGTGGCGGGTGGCCTGCTGGCTCGTCGCCGTCGGGCGCAGGCTCGGCGGCTCGGTGTCCTTCGAGGTGGCGCCGGGGGACCGGACGCGTGTCTCCCCGGACCCGGCGGTCTCGGTCGACCTCACGGTGTACTCCGGCGTCTGGCTCGACCCGTCCGCAGCCGAGCAGGTCTGCCGCACCGCCCACGCCGGTGCGCACCTGGCCACCGCCGGGACGCAGTGGGGCGGTCCGCCGGAGACGGCCGGGAAGGTCCCCGCGATCGAGTCCTCCTCGCTGACGCCGGAGGAGCTCTACGACCTCCACGCGCGCGCCGACGCCTTCGACATCGAGGCCCTCAGCGGCCCGCAGACCCTGACCAGCTATGGCGTCGAGGTCGACCTCGGCAAGGACGGGATCGTCTCGGTCGAGGTGGGCGGCGTGGACGAGTCGCCGCTCGTGCTGCGCGGGCTGGACTGGGCCGCGCAGGGCGCGGTGACCTACGAGGTGCGCTGGTCCCCGCCCGACCTCGTGGACTGGCAGCGGGAGATCCCCTCCTTCGAGCACCGCGTCTCACGGACCCGGGCGACCGGTGTGGTGGCGCAGCTCGCACGCGCGGTGTTCGCCGCCGTGGGCGGCGAGATCGCCGACCAGGACGACTTCCTCGTCGACCCTGAAGACGTCTAGGTCCATCGGCGCCCCCTCGACGCCCCGGGAGCTCCACCGCGCCACCGCGGCGTCGCCTCTATTCCCGGAGGGGGAGTGACGTTTCCCATGTCCTGACCCAGCATTGACTGTTGATAAACTTCCGACCAGACAACTTCACACGCTAGACAGCCATGCGCGAGCGCCTCGCCGGCGCTCCCGTGGCCAGAACTGACCGACCACCGCCCCCAATCAGGACGGAGCGGACGTGCTTCTCTTGCTCGTTGCCCATGCTGTCTTGGCACTAGCCGCGCCCGCACTGGTCTCCTGGATAGGCCGTCGCGCCTTCCTCGTCCTCGCACTCGCGCCGGCCTCTGCCGCCGTCTATGCGCTGAGCTGGACCAGTCGCGTGATGAACGGAGAGCACCCGACCGAGGTGGTCGAGTGGATCCCCGCCATCGGCGTGAGCCTCTCCTTCCGCATGGACACCCTCACCTGGCTCATGCTGCTGCTCGTCGGCGGCGTCGGAGCCCTGGTCCTCGTGTACTGCTCGGCCTACTTCGCCGCGTCCGCCTCCGGGCTGCGCAAGTTCGGCGGCGTGCTGACCGCCTTCGCCGGCGCCATGGTCGGCCTGGTCACCGCGGACGACATGCTGTTGATGTTCATGTTCTGGGAGCTGACCACGGTCTTCTCCTACCTGCTCATCGGGCACTATCACGAGCGCAAAGCCAGCCGCCGGGCCGCCATGCAGGCCATCATCGTCACGACCGCCGGCGGCCTGGCGATGCTCGTCGGCGTCGTCATCCTCGGCCAGGCCTCCCCGACCGGCTACAGCCTGTCCGGGCTGCTCGCGAACCCACCGGAAGGCACCGCGGTCACCGCAGCGGTCGTCTGCCTGCTGGTGGGCGCCGCGACCAAGTCCGCGCTCATCCCCACGCACTTCTGGCTGCCTGCGGCGATGGCCGCACCGACCCCGGTCAGCGCGTACCTGCACGCCGCCGCGATGGTCAAGGCCGGCGTCTACCTCGTCGCCCGCTTCGCCCCCGCCTACTCCCACCTGTCGGTGTGGGTGACCATCGTCGTCGTGCTCGGCTGCGGGACGTTGCTGCTGGGCGGCTACCGGGCGCTGCGCCAGAACGACCTCAAGCTCATCCTCGCCTACGGCACCGTCTCCCAGCTCGGCCTCATCGTGCTCTTGGTCGGTCTCGGCACGCAGGCCGCAGCCCTGGCCGGCCTGGCGATGATCGGCGCGCACGCGATGTTCAAGGCGGCGCTCTTCCTCACCGTCGGGATCGTCGACGCCGCCACCGGCACGCGTGACATGCGCCGCCTCACCGGGGTGGGCCGCGCCCTGCCGTTCACCGCCGTGGCCGGCGTGCTCGCGACCGCGTCCATGATCGGCTTCCCCCCGCTCGCCGGCTACGTCGCCAAGGAAGCCGCCCTGGAAGCCCTCGTGCACGACGGCGTGCCGGTCGGCCCCGCGTGGATCGGACCCGTGGTCGTGGCGGCCGTGGCGGTCGGCTCCCTGCTCACCGTCGCCTACGGGCTCCGCTTCGTCTGGGGTGCCTTCGCCACCAAGAAGCAGGCACCGGCCATCCCGATCGTCCCGTGGACCGTGGAAGGACACGAGGTCGAGACGGCGATGATCGACCCGGCGCACATCAAGCGCCAGCCGCCGTTGCTCGTCGGCCCCGCCCTGGTGCTGGCTGTGCTCGGGCTCGTCACCGCACTGGCTCCGGCCGTCGGTGACCGGCTGCTCGCCCCGCAGGCCGAGACCTACCCCGCGGGCGAGCCCGGGCACCTGACCCTGTGGGGCGGCGTCGGACCGGCGCTGCTGCTCACCATCGCGATCCTGGGCCTGGGCGCGGTGGCCTTCTGGAAGCGACGCGCCATCGAGCGGTTCCAGGCCTCGCTGCCGCACCCGGTCGAGGCAGACCGCGTCTACCGCCGGTCCATGCGCGTGCTCGACGACTTCGCCGCCGACGTCACCGCCATGACCCAGCGTGGTTCGCTGCCCTTCTACCTCGGTGCGATCCTCGTCGTCCTGGTCATCGGCCCCGGTGGGGTGCTGCTCACCCAGAACATGCTGCCCGACGACGTCCGGCTGTGGGACACCGCCGCCCAGGTGGCGCCGGTGCTCATCATCATCGTGGCGTCGATCCTGGCCGCCCGGTCGCGCCGACGCCTCAAGGCCGTCCTCATCATGGGCTTCGCCGGTTACTCCGTCGCCTTCCTCTTCCTCCTGCACGGTGCCCCCGACCTGGCGCTCACCCAGGTGCTCGTGGAGACCGTGACCCTCGTGGTCATGGTGCTGGTGCTGCGCCGCCTCCCGCCGTACTTCTCCGACCGTCCGCTGGCGATGAGCCGGTGGGTCCGGCTCGCCGTCGCCGTGGCGGTGGGCTTGGTGGTCATGGCGCTGGCGCTGATCATCCCCGGCGCCCGGATGCACCAGGCCGTCTCCGCGCAGTTCCCGGAGGAGGCCTACGAGTTCGGTGGTGGGAAGAACATCGTCAACGTGACCCTCGTCGACATCCGCGCGTGGGACACGATGGGGGAGATCTCGGTGCTGCTCGTGGCAGCCACCGGCGTCGCCTCCCTGGTCTTCCTCAGCCGCCGCGGCGGGGAGATCTTCCGCGCGCAGAACGCGATCGACGACACCCAGAACACCTACCGGGTGTGGGCCGCGCAGACCGAGGCCGACTCCCCGGCCGGGGTCCCCGCCTTCTTCAAGGACCGCGCCGCCGCGGCCGGCCTGAACAGCACCGCGGCGCTCTCGACCGCCGCCGCCAAGGCGGCATCGACCGCTCAGCAGGTCACGCCGCAGCGTCAGCGCGTGTGGCTGCCTGGCGGGCGGACGCTGTCCCCGCTGCGACGGTCGGTGATCTTCGAGGTCGTCACCCGGCTGCTCTTCCACTCGATGATCGTCTTCGCCTTCTTCCTGCTCTTCTCCGGTCACAACGCGCCCGGTGGTGGCTTCGCGGCGGGGATCGTCGTGGGCATCGCGCTCATCGTGCGGTACCTCGCGGGCGGACGGTACGAGCTCGGAGAGGCCTTGCCGATCCAACCGGGTGTGCTGCTCGGCACGGGCTTGTTCTTGTCCGCCGGGGTGGGCCTCGGTGCGCTGATGCTCGGTGGTGAGGTGCTCCAGAGCGTCATCGTGGAGTTCACCCTGCCGGCCTTCGGCCACGTCAAGCTCGTCACGTCGCTGTTCTTCGACCTCGGTGTGTTCCTCGTGGTGATCGGCCTGATCCTCGACATCCTGCGCTCGCTGGGGTCGGAGATCGACCGGCAGATCGACGTGGCGCTCCCCGAGAGCTCGCAGTTCGCCTCGATGGCTCACCAGACGGGTACGGCGCGGGCGGTGCAGGCCTCGAGCGAGGACGGACCGCCGCCCTCCATGCCCACCACGCTCAACCCCGATGAAGGGAGCCAACCATGATCGACATGAGCCCCAACATCCTGCTCGTGCTGGCCATCGGCGCGCTCGTGATCACCGGGGTCTACCTGCTCCTGGAACGCAGCCTCACCCGGGTGCTCATCGGCTTCATCCTCATCGGCAACGGCGTGAACCTGCTCTTCCTCGTCGCCGGGGGAGCGGCCGGTGGCCCGCCGATCATCGGGCAGACCCCGGTGGAGGACATGAGCGACCCGTTGCCACAGGCCATGGTGCTCACGGCCATCGTCATCACGTTGGCCCTGACGGCCTTCGTGCTGGCCATGGCGTACCGCTCGTGGCAGCTCAACGGCCACGACGAGGTCCAGGACGACCTCGAGGACCGCCGCATCGTGCGCCTGGCGGCGAAGAACGCCCCGACGTACAACGACACCGACTCGATCGAGGACACAGAGACCATTGACGAACAGGCCGCCGAGGCGCGCGACGAGACCGGGAACGCTGACGCATGAGCATGAGTGAGTTCACCTGGCTCGTGCCGCTGCCCGTCGTCATGCCGTTGTTCGCTGCGGGGCTGACCCTGGCGCTGTACCGCCGTCCGCGTGCCCAACGGATCATCTCCGTCGTCGCGCTCTCGCTCATGGTCGCCGCGGGTGTCGGTCTGCTGTTCCTGGCGGACTCCGGACCGGTGGTCGTCGACATCGGCGGCTGGGCCGCTCCGGTGGGGATCAACCTCGTCGCGGACCGGCTCTCCGCCCTCATGCTCACCGTCTCCAGCACGGTGCTGCTGTGCGTGCTCCTGTACTCCTTGGGTCAGGGCATCACCGACGGGGACGAGGCGGCACCGGTCTCCATCTACCACCCGACCTACCTGGTGCTGGCGGCGGGGGTCTCCAACGCCTTCCTCGCCGGTGACCTGTTCAACCTCTACGTCGGCTTCGAGATCCTGCTCGCGGCGAGCTATGTGCTCCTGACGCTGGGCGGCACCGGCGAGCGGATCCGCGCGGGGTCCATCTACGTCGTGGTGGCACTGCTCTCGTCGTTGATCTTCCTCGTCGCGATCGCGATGACCTACGCGGCCACGGGCACGGTCAACCTGGCCCAGCTCGCCCAGCGCCTGCCCGAGATCGACCCGGGCGTCACGCTCGTGCTGCAGCTGCTCCTGCTGCTGGCCTTCGGGATCAAGGCGGCCATCTTCCCGCTCTCGGCCTGGCTGCCGGACTCCTACCCGACCGCCCCGGCCCCTGTCACGGCGGTCTTCGCGGGCTTGCTGACCAAGGTCGGCGTGTACGCGATCATGCGGACCCAGACGCTGCTGTTCACCGACGGTCGCCTGGACACCTTGCTCATGTGGCTCGCGCTGGCCACGATGGTCATCGGAATCCTCGGTGCGGTCGCTCAGAACGACATCAAGCGTCTGCTGTCCTTCACGCTGGTCAGCCACATCGGCTACATGCTCTTCGGCATCGCGCTGGCCTCGACGGCTGGGCTCGGCGCGTCGATCTTCTACGTCGCCCACCACATCACCGTCCAGACGACGTTGTTCCTCGTCGTCGGGCTCATCGAGCGTCGCGGCGGCACGACGTCGCTCGAGCGCCTGGGCGGTTTGGCCAAGCTCGCACCCGGGCTGGCGATCTTGTTCTTCATCCCTGCGATGAACCTCGCAGGCATCCCGCCGCTGTCGGGCTTCCTGGGCAAGGTCGGGCTGCTCGAGGCAGGTGTTGCCCAGGGCACCGCGCTGGCCTACGCCCTGGTCATCGGGAGCGTCGTGACCTCGCTGCTCACGCTGTACGCGATCGTCAAGGCGTGGAACAAGGCCTTCTGGCAGACGCCGCCCGAGGCTCTCCCCGAGGCGCGCCTGCCCGCCACGATGGTCGGCCCGACGGCGGCCCTGGTCGGTCTGGGCCTGCTGCTCACCGTGCTCGCGGGTCCCCTCTACGCCTACGCCGACCGGGCGGCCGGGACGATGATGGAACCGTCGAACTACATCGACGCCGTCCTGGACTCCACCGGACGGGGGCAGGGGGACTCGACGTCCGCCACCGACGCCACGACCGCCGACCTGACCCAGGGAGGGGACTCATGACGCTGCACCGCCGCCGGGCGAACCTCGCCGCGCAGTGGCCCACCATCATCTGGCTCGCCATCGTCTGGGTGCTGCTGTGGGGCGAGGTGAGCTGGGGGAACATCGTCGCCGGGCTGATCATCGCGCTGATCATCACCCTCGTCATGCCGTTGCCCGCCATCGCCTTCCACGGGAAGGTGCGTCCGCTGGCCCTGCTGGCCCTGCTCGTGCGGTTCGCCTCCGACCTGGTCATCGCCTCGGTCCAGGTGAGCCTGCAGGCCTTCCGCTTCGGTCACACCCCGCGCGGGGCCGTGGTGGGAGTCCGCCTCCGCAGCTCCTCCGACCTGTACCTCACCCTCGTCGCCGAGCTCAGCACCCTGGTCCCGGGGTCGCTTGTCATCGAGGCGCACCGGCTGACCGGGATGCTCTACCTGCACGTCCTGGACCTGGACAGCTACGGCGGCGTGGACAAGGTCCGCGACGACGTCCACGCCCTGGAGGCCCGGCTGCTGCGGGCCCTCGCCTCGGACGAGGAGCTGGAAGCGGCAGGCGTGGCCAAGACGCGCCGTGGCCAGCGGATCCTCGACGCTCAGCGCGACGAGCAGCGTGCCCTGGAGGCCCGTACCGACGAGACCGGTGGGTCCCAGCCCCATGACACCATCACGAAGGAGCAGCCATGACTGTCGTCGCGATCGTCTGCGCGGCCCTGCTGCTCGGTGCCGCGGTCCTCGCGCTGATCCGTGCCGAGCGTGGACCGAGCATGCTCGACCGCACCGTCGCCCTCGACGTCTTCGTCACCGCGCTGGTGGGTGGGATCGTCGTGGAGGCCGCGCTGACCGGACGCACGGACACGTTGCCGCTGCTGGTGGTGCTGTCCATGGTCGGGTTCGTCGGGTCGGTCACCATCGCGCGCTTCGCTGCGGCCGAGCCCAAGGGTGAGGGCCGGGTGCGCACCGCGGAGGAGATCGCCCAAGAAGAGGCGGCCCGCGCGGGCAAGGAGATCGACCACGCGCTCGTCAACGGCGAGCCGCGCGATCTCCACGAGCCCAAGTACCCCCGTTCCCTGCCTGAGAACCCGGAGAAGGGAGGCGACCGATGACCTGGACCGCCGTCGCTGATGTGCTGGCAGGGATCTGCCTCGTCTCGGGCGCGTTCTTGGCCTTCGCCGCCGGGGTGGGCGTGCTCCGTTTCCCCGACCTGCTGGCCCGGATGCACGCAGGCACCAAGCCTCAGGTGCTCGGACTCATCCTCCTGCTCACGGGGGAGGCGCTGCGGGTGCGCAACCTGCAGGTGCTCGGGATTCTCGTGCTCATCGTGATCTTCCAGCTGCTCACCGCCCCGGTGGCCGCGCACATGGTCGGTCGCGCCGGGTACCGGACCGGCAAGGTGCGCAGCGAGCTGCTCGTGGTCGACGAGCTCACGGCCGACCACTTTCAGTCCGCGGTGCCCGCGCCGCGCTCTGAGCCCGACCACGGGCTGGACAACCCGGCCCCGCGCAAGGACTGACGCCCTCACGCAGGACTGAGCTGGCTCAGCGCGTCTTAGCGCCTCTCGACGCGCTGAGCCAGCCACCGGAAGACCTCGGCGAAGAAGGTCGACCGGGCAGGCTCGGGGGACAGGCTGAGGTCGTGCGCGCCGCCGTGCACGGGCACGACGGTCACGTCGTCACCGAGGCGGCGGGCCCTCTCGCGGATCTGGGCGACGTCGAGCACGCTGTCGGTGCTCAGGATCTCCTCGTGCCAGTTCTTCGCGTCTCCGGAGGTGTCTGAGGTGAGCACGAGCACCGGGCAGCGGATGTCCAGCCCGCGAGCGACCTGGGCGTGACCACGCCGGATCGCCCGGAACCAGCCGGCCCGCACCGGGAACCCCTCGTGCGGCTTGAGGTGGAGGTCGTACTCCCACTCGCCGCCGGACCCGGCGTGCAGCGCCCGCCCGTAGTGCGGGGCGAGCGAGCCGATCTGGACGTGCGGAGCCAACGGCGCGAGCAGGTCGATGACCGGCGTGGCCACCACCCGGGTGAACCACGGCTCGTTGAGGTCGAACCACGGGCTGTTGAGCACGAGGGCGTCGATGACCACCGGCCTGCCTGGCTGCGTCCGCGCGTCGGCCCACAGGCTCGTGATGAGCCCGCCTGTGGAGTGCCCGACGACGACGAGCTCGTCGTGACCCTCCTCGAGCCGGATGATGCGGGCGGCCGCGTCGAGCTCCTCGGCGTAGTCGGACAGCCGGGAGATGTCGTTCGGGGTCTGGTAGGAGCGCAGCGAACGCCCGTACTTGCGCAGGTCGAGGGCGTAGAAGTCGTAGCCGTGCTCGGCGAAGGCGTCAGCCATGTGCGTCTGGAAGAAGTAGTCCACGAAGCCGTGCACGTACAGGACGGCCTTGCCGGTGGCCGGCCCGGTGGCGCGGCGCACGAGGGTGGCCACCACCTCGCCCTCGGCGTCGGGCGCCAGGTGGAGGGTCCGGGCGACCCACCCGTCGCCGAGGATGTCCGGCTGCCAGAGGGCGTCGGAAGCGGGGTGCGGGGTGTCCATGGCGGGGCTCCAGACGGCGAGGGCGCGAGCACGCGTGAGCGGCGTGCGACTCCAGTCTGCCGGGTGCGGGGGAGGTGGTGCTATCTGCTCACGGTTGGGGCGAGCCGGGTCCGCCCTGTGCGCCGGCCGTGCGGTTGCGCAGGACGAGCCAGGTGCCCAGACCGGCGACGGCCAGGACACCGAGCCCGAGGGCGAGCGGCAGGGCCCATGCAGACGCGCCGGCGCCGTCGTCCTCGGCGGTGATCGCCTCGTCGGCGCTCCCGCCCGTGGGCGTGGCGCCCGCCTCGTCGGGGGCGGGCGGGGCACCGGCACCCGTCACCGCGGACGAGGCGGTGTAGTCGAGGTCGGTCGAGCCGGTGCCCGTCCACTCCACGGTGACGTCGTCGACGAGGGTGCCGTTGTGATCGGTCACCGGGCCGGGGAAGGAGACCGTCGTGCGGATCTCGACCGCCTCGGTCTGCTCAGGGGGCAGGGAGCCGGTGATGATCGAGATCGGGTACTGCAGGGCGAAGCGGACGCCGTCGGCGTCCGTGGTGACCACGCTGCGCCCGAACACCCCGACGTCGTCGCCCGGGACGTCCTCTCCGGTGACCTGGACGCCGGCGTAGCCGTCCTGCCGGTAGTCGGAGACGACGAAGTCCTCGATGCCCGGCTGGGAGGCGAGCTCGTCGGTCAGCAGCGTGCTGAACGCCTCGGGTGTGTAGCCCGCGGTGGCCAGCTCGGTCTCGTCCCCGGCCAGGATCATGGACAGGTCGTAGGTGCCGTCCTCGTGCACAGCGATGTCTGTGGTGACCCGGCCGCAGCCGGTCAGGGCGAGCATGACCAGGACCGCGGTGACGGCCCAGGCCAAGGGTGTCCGGCGCATCCGTGTCTCCTTCCGTGTGCGGGGCCTCGCCCGGGTGGGGCGAGGCTCCGCGTGCACTCTGCCACGACGGCCGCGCCGGCGGCATCACCAGGCAGTGGTGAGGTGGCGTCTGCCCACCCTGACGGCCGCCGCGTGCGGCGGGAGGACCTTAGGCCCACGTGAAAAATACCCACCATATGTAGTGTTGCAATCCCGATATGAGCACTACATAGGGGTGCTGGACGTCGGGACGGCGATCTGGCATCGCCGTCAAGGAGCCACGCCCGTGCTGAAGACCCCGCACTCCACCACCCCGGCCCCCGTGGCAGGCGCCGCCCTGCCCGGCATGATGGTCGCCAAGCGCGACGGACGCCGGTTGGAGTTCGACGACTCCCGGATCTACGCGGCGCTGGCCAAGGCCTTCGCCGACGTGCACGGCGAGCTCGACCCCCTCATCCACCGGAAGCTGGAGGGCCTGGTCGCGCGGATCACCAAGGAGATCGGGGAGCGCTTCAGCGTCGACGTGAAGATCTACGAGATCCAGAACGTCGTCGAGCACGTGCTGCTCGACAGCAAGGAGTACGACGTCGCCGAGGCGTACATCAGCTACCGGACCCAGCGGGACTTCGCCCGGAGCAAGGCCACCGACATCGATCACTCGATCCTCAAGCTCATCGGCAAGGACCAGTCGGTCGTCAACGAGAACGCCAACAAGGACAGCGACGTCTTCAACACCCAGCGTGACCTCACGGCTGGCGCCGTCGGCAAGGCCATCGGGCTGAAGATGCTCCCACCGCACGTGGCCAACGCGCACCAGAAGGGAGACATCCACTACCACGACCTCGACTACCACCCCTATGCGCCCATGACGAACTGCTGCCTCATCGACTTCACGTCGATGCTCAGCCAGGGCTTCCGGATCGGCAACGCCGAGGTGGAGCCGCCGCGCTCGATCCAGACGGCGACCGCTCAGATCGCCCAGATCATCGCCAACGTCGCCTCGAGCCAGTACGGCGGCGCCTCGGTCAACCGGGCCGACGAGCTGCTGGCTCCCTATGCGCGCAAGAACTTCGACAAGCACCTGGCCGAGGCTCAGACGTGGATCGCCGACGAGTCGGTGCACCAGGTCTACGCCGAGGAGAAGACCCGCAAAGACATCTACGACGCGATGCAGAGCCTCGAGTACGAGATCAACACCCTGTTCACCTCCAACGGCCAGACCCCCTTCACGTCCCTCGGCTTCGGTCTGGGCACCGACTGGTTCGAGCGGGAGATCCAGAAGGCGATCCTGGCGATCCGCATCGGCGGGCTGGGCAGCGAACGGCGAACGGCGATCTTCCCCAAGCTCATCTTCACGCTGCGCCGCGGGCTCAACCTCGACCCCACCGACCCCAACTACGACATCAAAGAGCTCGCGTTGGAGTGCGCGACGAAGCGGATGTACCCCGACGTCCTCAACTACGACAAGCTCGTCGAGCTCACAGGAAGCTTCAAGACGCCCATGGGGTGCCGATCCTTCCTCCAGGGATGGCAGGACGCCGACGGCAACGACGTCTCCGAAGGTCGGATGAACCTCGGAGTGGTGACGCTCAACCTGCCCCGGATCGCCCTCGAGGCCGCCGGGAACGTGGAGAAGTTCTGGTCGATCCTCGCCGAGCGGCTCGCTATCGCCCGGGACGCGCTGATCTACCGGATCGAGCGGTGCTGTGAGGCCACCGCGGCGAACGCGCCGATCCTCTACGTCTACGGGGCCTTCGGGCAGCGCCTGGCCCTGAACGACCCGGTGAGCTCCCTGTTCAAGGGCGGGCGCGCGACGGTGTCGCTCGGCTACATCGGCCTGTACGAGGTGGCTGCGGCCTTCTACGGCGGCGCGTGGGAGTCCAACCCTGAGGCCAAGGAGCTGACCCTGGAGGTGCTGCGCGAGCTGCAGCGCAACACGGCGTCCTGGACGCGAGAGCACGGCTACCAGTTCTCGGTCTACGCCACACCGAGCGAGTCCCTCACCGACCGGTTCGCGCGGATGGACAAGGCGAAGTTCGGGTCGGTGCCTGACATCACTGACAAGGACTACTACACGAACTCCTACCACTACGACGTGCGCAAGAGCCCGACGCCCTTCGACAAGCTGGACTTCGAGAAGGACTACCCGCAGTACTCCTCGGGTGGGTTCATCCACTACTGCGAGTACCCGATCCTCCAGCAGAACCCCGCCGCTCTCGGTGCGGTGTGGGACTACGCCTACGACCGGGTCGGCTACCTGGGCACCAACACCCCGATCGACCGCTGCTACGAATGCGGCTACTCCGGGGACTTCGACGCGACCGCACGCGGCTTCCAGTGCCCGGAGTGCGGCAACGCCAACCCCGCGACCTGCGACGTCGTCAAGCGCACCTGCGGCTACCTGGGCAACCCCCAGGCGCGCCCCATGGTGCACGGCCGCCACAGCGAGATCGCAGCCCGGGTCAAGCACATGCCCGGGGCGGTGGGGGTCTCCGGGGCCGAGCCTGCGGGTAGGGCTGAGCCTGCGGGTGGGGTCGATGCCTGATCCGCGCCCGGGGCAGTGGCTCTCCGCGAAGCTCAGCCAGCACCGGATCGCTGACTACAAGCCCTTCGGCTTCGTCGACGGCGAGGGGGTGCGCTGCAGCCTGTACGTGAGCGGTTGCCCCTTCGCCTGCGTGGGCTGCTTCAACGAGGCGGCCTGGAGCTTTCGGTACGGCGAGGTCTACACCCGCGAGCTCGAGGACCAGATCGTGGCGGACCTGTCCCAGAGCTACGTCCAGGGCCTGACCTTGCTCGGCGGGGAGCCTTTCCTCAACACCGAGGTGTGCCTCTCCCTCATCGCGCGGATGCGCGCCGAGCTCGGCGACACCAAGGACGTGTGGTCCTGGACGGGGTACACCTTCGAGGAGCTCCTGCTCGAGAGCCCCGACAAGCTCGCCCTGCTCAGGGAGGTCGACGTGCTCGTCGACGGGCGCTTCGACCTCGCCCAGCGGGACCTGAAACTGCAGTTCCGCGGCAGCCGCAACCAGCGCGTGCTCGACGTGCCCCGGTCGCTGGCTGCCGGGGTCGCGATCCCGTGGGCCAGGGCCCTCGACGCGGACCGGACCTACGACCAGATCGAGAGGCGCGCCCTGATCTAGGCGGGTGGTTGCGTAGAAAGTACGGTGGCGCAGCAGAGTTGAGTGGAATACGCTCAAGTTTGAGCATGTTGGTGGGAGTAGACACCAACACGTACGTCACTCGGAGGACTCATGGATCTGAACCTCACCACCCTCGCCCAGGAAGCCCTGGGCGGAGCCGTCCAAAGTGCCACCGCGGCGGGGAACCCCCAGGTGGAGCCCGTCCACCTGCTCGACACGCTGCTCGCCCAGCAGTCGGGGACCACGCCCGGTCTGCTCAAGGAAGCCGGCGTCGACGCCCAGGCCATCGGCGCTGCGACGCGCCGTGCCCTCGTCTCGCTGCCCACCGTCTCCGGCTCCGCCGTCGCGCAGCCCACGCTCTCCACCGCGATGTCCGCAGTGCTGCAGCGCGCGCGCAAGGAGCAGAGCGAGCTCGGAGACGACTACATCTCCACCGAGCACCTGCTGCTCGGCCTCGCCGCCTCCCCGTCCCCGGCTGCTGACATCCTCAAGAACGCCGGCGCGACCCACGACGTCCTGGCCGCCGCGGTCCCCGTCGTGCGCGGGGGCAAGCGCGTGACCAGCCCCAACCCCGAGGGCACCTACGAGGCCCTGAGCAAGTACGGCGTCGACCTCACCGAGGCCGCCCGCGAGGGCAAGCTCGACCCGGTCATCGGGCGCGACTCCGAGATCCGCCGCGTGGTCCAGGTGCTCAGCCGCCGCACCAAGAACAACCCGGTGCTCATCGGCGAGCCCGGCGTCGGCAAGACCGCCGTCGTGGAGGGCCTGGCCCAGCGCGTCGTGGCCGGCGACGTCCCGGACTCCCTCAAGGACAAGCGCCTCATCTCCCTGGATCTGTCCGCCATGGTCGCCGGCGCGAAGTACCGCGGTGAGTTCGAGGAGCGTCTCAAGGCGGTCCTGGAGGAGATCAAGGGGTCCGACGGCGAGATCATCACCTTCATCGACGAGCTGCACACCGTCGTGGGTGCCGGTGCTGGCGGCGAGGGCGCGATGGACGCGGGCAACATGCTCAAGCCCATGCTCGCCCGTGGCGAGCTGCGCCTGGTCGGCGCGACCACCCTCGACGAGTACCGCGAGTACATCGAGAAGGACCCCGCCCTGGAGCGCCGGTTCCAGCAGGTGTTCGTGGGCGAGCCGTCGGTCGAGGACACCGTGGCGATCCTGCGCGGGCTGAAGTCCCGCTACGAGGCGCACCACCGCGTGACCATCTCCGACGCCGCGCTCGTGGCCGCCGCCGCCCTGTCCGACCGCTACATCACCGGCCGCAACCTCCCGGACAAGGCCATCGACCTCGTCGACGAGGCCGCCTCCCGGCTGCGGATGGAGATGGACTCCTCCCCGGTCGAGATCGACGTGCTCCAGCGCGCCGTGACGCGCCTGGAGATGGAAGAGCTGGCCCTGGAGAAGTCCGACGACGAAGCCTCCAAGCAGCGCCTGGAGGCGCTGCGGGCCAACCTCGCCGACCGCAAGGAAGAGCTCGCCGCTCTCAACGCCCGCTGGGCTGCTGAGAAGGGCGGCTTCAACCGGGTGGGTGAGCTGCGCGAGAAGCTCGCTGACCTCGACGCCCGTGCCCAGCGCGCCGAGCGCGACGCCGACCTCGAGACCGCCTCGCGCATCCGCTACGGAGAGATCCCAGCCCTGGAGCGCGAGCTCGCCGACGCCGAGCGCGCCGAGAGCACCGAGAGCGACGAGGCCGGCGAGCGCCCGGCCCCGCTGGTGGGGGACAAGGTCGACGCGGACGAGATCGCCGAGGTCGTCTCGGCCTGGACCGGGATCCCGGCAGGCCGGATGCTCCAGGGCGAGAGCGAGAAGCTGCTGCACATGGAGCAGGTCATCGGCGAGCGTCTCATCGGCCAGAAGGCTGCAGTGGCCACCGTCGCCGACGCCGTCCGGCGCGCCCGCGCCGGGGTCTCTGACCCCAACCGCCCCACCGGCTCCTTCCTCTTCCTCGGCCCCACCGGGGTGGGGAAGACCGAGCTCGCCAAGGCGCTCGCGGACTTCCTGTTCGACGACGAGCGCGCCATGGTGCGCATCGACATGTCCGAGTACTCCGAGAAGCACTCGGTGGCCCGGCTCGTCGGGGCGCCCCCGGGCTACGTCGGCTACGAGGAGGGTGGCCAGCTGACCGAGGCGGTCCGCCGGCGTCCGTACTCCGTCGTGCTGCTCGACGAGGTGGAGAAGGCCCACCCGGAGGTCTTCGACATCCTGCTCCAGGTGCTCGACGACGGCCGCCTCACCGACGGCCAGGGCCGCACGGTCGACTTCCGCAACGTCATCCTCGTGCTGACCTCGAACCTCGGCTCGCAGTTCCTCGTCGACCCGCTGCTCGACGCCGGCGCCAAGCGCGCCTCGGTCATGCAGGCGGTGCGTGAGGCCTTCAAGCCGGAGTTCCTCAACCGGCTCGACGACGTCGTGCTCTTCGACCCGCTCGACCTCGACGAGCTGGGCAGGATCGTCGACATCCAGGTGACCGAGCTCGGCAAGCGCCTGGCCGACCGCCGTCTGGACCTGAACGTCACCGACGCGGCGCGGGAGTGGCTGGCCATCGAAGGCTTCGATCCGGCCTACGGCGCGCGTCCGCTGCGCCGGCTGGTCCAGCGCGAGATCGGCGACCGGCTCGCCCGCAAGATCCTCGCGGGCGAGGTGGCCGACGGCGACCACGTGGTCGTCGACCGGCCGATGGAGACCGCGGACAGCGACGCTCCGGTCCAGGGGCTGACGCTGGAGGTCGTCGAATAGGTCGTCGAGTAGGTCGCCAGACGGCGTCCAGCTGGACATGACAGACGCAGAGAGGGAGGCCGCGACCAGCGGCCTCCCTCTCTGCGTGCCAGACGAGCCACGGCGCGCGGGGGGTAGCGCCGTGACCCGTCTGGGTCTGTGGAGCGGCGTCAGTAGGTGAACGCCGCCATGCGGGTGCGCAGGTCGCCGGAGAGGCGAGCCAGCTCGTCGACCGAGGCTCCCATCTGCCCCACCACCTCTGAGGAGGTGCTGGCTGCGCTGGCCACCCCGGTGATGTTGCTGGCGATCTCTCCCGAGCCGGTCGCGGCCTCGGTCACCGAGCGGGACATCTCGTTCGTCGTGGCGGTCTGCTCCTCCACGGCGGAGGCGATGGTCATCTGGTAGTCGTTGATCGAGGCGATGATCTCGGAGATCTCAGCGATGGCGTCGACCGCGCCGGAGGTCTCCTGCTGGATGGCCTCGACCCGGCGGGCGATGTCCTCCGTGGCCTTCGCTGTCTCCTGCGCCAGCTCCTTGACCTCACCGGCGACGACGGCGAAGCCCTTGCCGGCCTCACCGGCGCGGGCGGCCTCGATGGTGGCGTTGAGAGCGAGCAGGTTCGTCTGCTCGGCGATGTTCGTGATGACCTTGACGACGTTGCCGATCTCTTGGCTGGACGCGCCGAGCTTGGTGACGGTGTTGTTGGTCGAGGCTGCCATGACGGTCGCGCGGGAGGCGACCTTCGCGGCCTCGTTGGCGTTCTGGGCGATCTCGCGGATCGAGGCGCCCATCTCCTCCGCCCCGGCGGCGACGGTCTGCACGTTGCGAGAGACCTGCTCAGCGGCGGCGGCGACCACCCCGGCCTGCGCGCTGGTCTCCTCCGACCCGGCAGCCACCTGCGTGTTGGCCGCGGCCAGCTCTTCGGCTGCGGCGGCCACGGTGCCGGCGGTCTCGGTGACGCCGGAGAGGGTGGCCGTGAGCGTGTCCTGGGCGACGACCAGTGCCTGCGCCATCTGGCCGATCTCGTCCCGGTGGGTGTTGTGGGCGCGGACGGTGAGGTCGCCCTCGGCGAGGGCCTCCAGCGCGGTCTTGACGTCGGTGATGCTGCGTCGCATGGCGTTCGCGATGACGATGCCGATCGCGCCGGCCAGGAGAACTCCGGCAGCGGCCACGACCATCAGCATGAGGATCGCCGAGCTGGCTTGCGCCTTCGCGTCCTCGGCGATGCCGTCCAGGAGTGCAGCGACGTCGTCGGACACGGCGGTCACCCCGGCGATCATCGAGTTGCCGGTGGGTGCCCCCTTGGTCACCCGCAGCTTGCTGTACAGCTCGAAGTCGCCGGCCATCGCCGCAGGGACCAGCTCGTCGCGCTGGAGGGCGGCGTACTCGTCCCAGGTGCTCGACAGCTCGTCCCACGAGGCGGGCAGCTCGCCGGTGGCCTCTTGGAACGCGGCACCGAAGGCCTCCGCGGCCGGCGTGACTGCGTTGAGGGCGTCCTCGACGATGAGCGCCTGGCCCGCGCGTGTCGACTCTTCGATCGTGCCGCCCATGTTGGCTGCCGCGACGCGGGCGGTCCAGATGGAGTCCTTGAGCGTGGTCAGCGCACCGTTGACGCTCGTCTGGGTGCGTGACATCTGCGCCGCGGTGTTGCTGAGGGTGTGCATCGAGCTCGTCGCGAAGGCGGTCAGGGCGACGGAGACCACAGCGGAGATGACGACGAGGGCGATGATCTTCGTCCGGATCGACAGGTCACCGAACCGGATCCGCGATCGTGCACCGGCGGCTGTGGTGGTGCGGCCAGATGGCGGCAGAGCGCTCATATGAGATGTACTCCTGGGAGATGGGTCGTCTATGACCCCTCTCTCATCGAGCGCAGCGCCTCCAGTGTGATGGTTCGGGCGGAAGTTCACCCGGTCGCGCGGTCAAGTCCTCCCGGGCGGGACCGAGGGGGACAGAGCCTTCCTACCGGACGAGGCTGCCGGTCAGGGGGGCGTCCGGGCTGGACGCGATGCACAGTCCTTGACGGTCGCCCTCCTCCCAGGACGCCTCGCTCGGGGTCCACACCAGGAGCTCCAGAGTCTCGGGGTCCACGTCGGCGACGATCGAGCGGCCAGGGCACACGGCGGTGGTCTGCTCGATCACCGCGGCGTCGCCCGGGAAGGTGTCACCGGAGAGTTTCTTTCCGGCGATGACCTGAGCCGCGTGGTCGTCGTCGCACGGGACCACGGTCACCTCACCCACAGCAGACCCGGCGGGCGCGGACTCCAGGCAGTTGCCCACGGTGAGCGCGCGGACGTGGGCCGTGGTGGCGGTCTCCACGTCCTTGGGGAGCGCGTCGACGTCAGGGGAGGACAGCGCGAAGAAGGCCGCGACCGCCAGACCGATGACGACGACGCCGCTGACCACCGCGATGAGGAGCGCGGGCTTCTTCGAGCGTCCGGGGGAGGCGGGCTGCGGGGGACCCCACGGGAGCTGCTGGCCGGGCGGGGTGTACGGACCCTGAGGGGGCTGGCCCGGCTGACCCGGCTGGCCCGGCTGGCCCGGCTGGCCCGGCTGACCGGACGGGGGCTGCTGCCACTGCTGGGGTGCGCCCCACGGCTGCCCGGGGGGCGCGTACTGACCCTGCGCGCCCTGCTGACCCTGGTGCGGGTACTGGCCGGGTTGGCCCGGAGCGGCGTACTGTCCCTGCCCGGGGTGCCCGGGCTGGGCGTACTGGCCGGGTTGCCCCGGAGGTGCGTAGTGCCCCTGGGGGCCGGGCTGGGGCTGCTGCCACTGCTGGGCGGGAGCGCCCCACGGCTGCGCGGGAGCATCCCACGACTGGGCCGGTGGAGCGTACTGACCGGCGTACGGGGGTGCGCCCGGGGGAGCGAACTGCGCATCCTGCGGTGGGCTAGGCGGCCCCGGCTGCGCGGGGGTGCCCTCCGATTCGGGCGGACCGGGCGGAGGAGGGACTGAGGTCACGAGGTGCTACCGCCTTCGATCGGCGTCCGCGGAGGACGGGTGGAGTGTGGTGAGTGAAGACTAACGCTGCCGGTCACACCCGTGACCCCGTGGCGCCGCTGGCACGGGGGCTGGCGAACCGCTCGGCCTCAGTCGGCGATGTCCACGATCACCGGGACGTGGTCGGAGGCGCCCTTGCCCTTGCGCTCGTTGCGGTCGATCTCCACAGCCGTCACCTCGGCGGTGAGGGCGGGGGAGGTGTAGGCGAAGTCGATCCGCATGCCCTCGTTCTTGGGGAAGCGCAGCTGCTGGTAGTCCCAGTAGGTGTACTTGCGGTCCTCGGGCACGAACTGCCGGCTGACCTCGGTGAAGCCCACGCCCTCGAACGCCGCGAAGGCGTCCCGCTCGGGCTGGCTGACGTGGGTCTGGCCCTCGAAGACGGACAGGTCCCACACGTCGGTGTCCCGGGGGGCGACGTTCCAGTCCCCGACGAGGGCGATCTTGGCGGCCGGGTCGGCCTCGACCCAGCCGCGGGCGTTCTCCCGCAGGGTCTGCAACCAGTTGAGCTTGTAGGCGTAGTGGGGGTTGTCCAGCGCCCGTCCGTGCGGGACGTAGAGGCTCCACACCCGCACCCCGCCGCAGGTCGCGCCGATCGCGCGGGCCTCCAGGGCGGGCTCCTCACCGAAGTGCGGCTGCCCCGGGAAGCCGAGCTCGACGTCGTCCAGGCCGACGCGGCTGATGATCGCGACGCCGTTCCACTGGGACAGGCCGAAGTGCGCCACCTGGTACCCCGCGGCCTCGAAGGCCTCGAAGGGGAACTGGGAGTCCTTGCACTTGGTCTCCTGCAGGGCCAGCACGTCGGTGCCGCTGCGGTCGAGGAAGGCGACCGCACGGTCGACGCGGGCACGGATCGAGTTGATGTTCCAGGTGGCGAGGCGCATGAGTACCAGGCTAGCGCCGGACCTTCCCGAGCGGGGCAGGTGAGCGGCAGGAGCTGGACGCAGCCCTCGGTAGGCTGGCGACATGGCTACTGCACTCATCACCGGCGCGAGCGCCGGCCTCGGACTCGAGTTCGCCTGGCAGCTCGCGGCGGCCCAGCACGACCTCGTCCTCGTCGCGCGTGACACCGAGCGGCTGGAGCGCCTGGCCAACCACCTGCGCGCGGCAGCCGGCATCGCCGTCGAGGTGCTCCCGGCCGACCTCGCCGACCGCGCACAGACCGAGCGTGTCGCCGAGCGTCTGCGCACCCTGGACAACCCGGTCAGCCTGCTGGTCAACAACGCGGGCTACGCCGTCGACGAGCCGTTCCTCGGGGGCGACCTGGCCAAGCAGGAGGCCTCCCTCGACGTCATGGTGCGCGCGGTCATGGTCCTCTCCCACGCAGCCGCCGAGCAGATGGTCGTCCGGGAACGGGGCGCCATCCTCAACGTGTCCTCGATCGCCGCGCTCACGGCGTCGGGCACGTACTCCGCGAACAAGGCCTGGGTGCGGGCCTTCACCGAAGGCCTCGCGGTCGAGCTGCGCGGCAGCGGCGTCACGGCCACGGCGCTGTGCCCGGGGCTGGTGCGCACCGAGTTCCACGAGCGGGCGGGCCTGGACTACTCCAACCTCCCCGGTGTGGTCTGGCTCAACGCGGCCGACGTGGCCAGCGCGGCGCTCGCGGACGTGCGTCGCGGTGTCGTGATCTCCACGCCCAGCCTGCGCTACCGGGCGGCCTCCGGTCTGCTGCGGGTGCTGCCGCGCTCGGCGGTGCGCGCGATCCAGGGGTCGGGCAGCGTGAGCGGGGCGCCGCGCTCCCGCTAGCCTTGGACCGTGACCACGAACTCCACCACCGACGCCGTCCTGTCCCCGACCCCGCGCGAGCAGCTCCGTGACCTCATCACCGAGCTCGCCGTCGTGCACGGGAAGGTGACGCTGTCCTCGGGCAAAGAAGCTGACTACTACGTCGACCTGCGCCGCGTGACGCTGCACCACCGCGCCGCGCCGCTCATCGGGCACGTGCTGCTCGACGCCCTCGAGGAGGCCGGGCTCGGCACCGCCGAGGTCGACGCCGTCGGCGGGCTCACGCTCGGCGCCGACCCGATCGCCACCGCGCTGCTGCACGCCGCAGCCTCGCGCGGGCAGGACCTGGACGCCTTCGTCGTGCGCAAGGCAGCCAAGGCGCACGGCATGCAGCGCCAGATCGAAGGCCCCGACATCGCCGGGCGCCGCGTCGTCGTCGTGGAAGACACCACGACCACCGGCGGGTCGCCGATCGCGGCCATCGAGGCCGCTCGCGCGGCCGGCGCGGAGGTCGTCGGGGTCGCCACGATCGTGGACCGGGCCACCGGCGCGCAGGAGAAGATCGAGGCGCTCGGGGTCCCGTACCTCTCCCTCTTCGGCCTGGCCGACCTCGGCCTGGCCTGACCCCCGGCCGGGACCGAGGCTGACTGGTGGGCGGCACCGTGGGCATCGGGGTCGTCGCAGTCCTCGTGGTGGCCTTGATGGTCACCGCCGCGGTCGTCTCCTGGCGACGGCGGCGCGAGGCCATCGCCGGCTGGGCGACGGCGCACGGGTGGCAGGTGCTCGACGCCGACCGGTCCCTCGCCCGACGCTGGGCCGGGCCGCCGTTCAACGCCGGGAGCTCGCGGCGGACCTCTGAGATCCTCAGCGGGGAGATGGGCGGGCGGCGGGCGCTGTCCTTCCGGTACACCTACACCACCACGAGCGGGTCCGGGGAGACGCGACGGTCCCAGGATCACGAGCATCACGTCGTGGCGGTGTTCCTGCCGATGGCGCTGCCGGAGCTGGCCCTCACGCCCGAGAGCCTGGGGACCAAGATCGCCACGGCCTTCGGCGGGCAGGACATCCGCATGGAGTCCGCGCAGTTCAACTCGCTGTGGCGGGTCACCTCCCCGGACCTGCGCTTCGCGCACGACGTCCTGCACCCGCGCGCCATGGAGCAGCTGCTGCGCCCGGACATGACTGGCCGCCCGCTCCGCTTCGCCGGCGACGCCGTGCTGACGTGGACCAACGGCGTCCCGCGGCTCGATGTCATCGAGTCGCGGGTGGCCGGGCTCAACGAGCTGATCGACGCCGTCCCCGCCTACGTGTGGCAGGACCGCGCGCGCCCGACCGCGTAGGCGCGCCGGGCCGGGCCAACCCCGGTGACCTGGGACGCGATCCCGGTAGTCTTCTGAGACGCCCGCCCGTGAACCCCGAAGGAGACAGCAGATGAGCCCCGCAGCCGTCGTCGCTCTCGTCATCGTCGTTGTCCTGCTCGGTGTGCTCATCTGGGCGGTGAGCACGTACAACGGCTTCGTCCGGCTGCGGAACCTCGTGCAAGAGGCCTGGCGCCAGATCGACGTCGAGCTGCACCGCCGCCACGACCTCATCCCCAACCTCATCGAGACCGTCAAGGGATACGCCGCGCACGAGCGTGGCGTGTTCGAGGCCGTCACGACGGCGCGAGCAGCGGCTGCCCAGCCCGGAGCCACGCCCGGTGAGCAGGCAGCGCAGGAGAACGACCTGACGCAGGCCCTCGGCCGGCTGTTCGCGGTCGCGGAGGCGTACCCGCAGCTGCGGGCGTCGGAGAACTTCCTCGCGCTGCAGCAGGAGCTCACCAACACCGAGGACCGCATCGCTGCAGGGCGGCGCTTCTACAACGCCAACGTCCGCGAGCTCAACACGAAGGTGGAGAGCTTCCCGTCCAACGTCATCGCGGGGATGTTCCACTTTGTGCGGGCGGAGTACTTCGAAGTCACGGACGCCGGGGTGCGCGCCGCACCGGCTGTCAACTTCGGTCAAGGGCGCGTCTGAGCTCTTGGCGCGAGCGTCGACGCGCTGCCCGTCCGGCTCAGGAGCGGGTGGGATGGCCGTGTCGATGGGGAGTTCTTCCGATGGGGAGTTCTCCCCATCGCCTTGAGGGCGGGCCGATCCTAGGGTGCGGTTCATGACCATCACAGCCGACCCGTCGTCGCGACGCTCGGCGCCCGCGTCCTTCGGGATGCCTGGGCAGGCCACCGGTACGTCGCACTACAGCCTCGCAGCGAACTTCTTCGACTCTGCCCGTTCCGTGCAGGCCGCCCCGGAGGGTGACCCCAGGTTGCCGGAACCGCGCTCAAGCCTGCAGCACGCCCTGCAGGCGCCGGTGTCGTACTCGATGGCTCTGGGCACCGTGTGCGCCACGGTCTGCGCCATCGCGGTGGCCATCGCCACCCTCGGCGCCTAGACGCCGCACGCCCGGCTCTGCGGCAAGCTGAGGCCCTCGCGACCTCCGACGGTGGGAGTGATCTGCACCACACCAAGTCCCCAGGTTCCGTGAGGATGCGGCGCATATGGGGAGTTCTCGACACTCGTGACGTACCGAGGGGCGAGACTTAGGGGACCCTTATCTTGCTTTGGTAAGGCATACCTCATAAAGTGCGGATCACTCATGGCGCGTCGGTCGACTCGCCCCACAGCCGCGCCGACCAGCGCTGACCTTCAGGAGCCCTCACGGTGTTCACCTTCCTCGAGGAGCGCACGCGGCGCTTGCTCGCCACGCTCACGGCTGCAGCGTTGCTGGCCGGGTTGTCCGTGATCGGCGTGCTCGCACCGGCGCGGGCAGCTGACTCACCGACGAGCGGTTCCACTATCGCCGGTGGTTCGCTCACGTGGGGAGTGGCCCAGGACTATCGAGACGCACTGCCTGCATCCCCGGCGACTCGCGCTGCGTCTGAGGGCGCATCTTTCGTCGACGACGTGGCGGTCTTCCCAGCGGCTTCGACGAGCACCTGGGACGGCACCGCAGGCCTGCTCCAGTTCAGCGGCACTGCGCGCATCGGCTACGTCGCCGGGCCCTCGGGGAACTATGTCTCCCTCTCGTCACCGACAATCTCCATCGATGGCGCACGCGGCACGCTCTCCGCAACATCCTCCAGCAAGTCGCACGGGGCCGGGCCCGAGGCAGCCGCCTCGGTCCGGGATCTCGTCTCCCTCGATCTGTCGGTGGCGACCAAGAACGAGACTGCCACCACCATCACCTGGACGGGCGTCGCCGCGACGCTTCTGGCGGACGGCGTCACCACGTTCCCCAAGCTTGTCGCTCCGTCGAGCTTCTCGTCGCGCGCCGCAGGAGATCGTCTCGACGACCTGTCCATCACCCTGAACAAGAAGACGGCAACGGAGACGACGGTTGCTTCCTCCCGCGCGTCGAGCACGGTCGGCGAGCCGGTCACCTTCACGGCCACCGTCGCCCCGGCTTCTGCAGGGACGGTGCACTACTCCAGCGGATCGACCGTGCTCGGCACCAGCCCCGCCGTCGCGGGCACAAGCACCTTCACCGTGTCGACGTTGACGGAAGGGGCGCACTCGATCACAGCGGAGTTTGTGCCCGGTGACGCGACCACCGTCCTGGCGTCCACCTCGACGGCCATCAGCCACACTGTCACCGCCGCACCTGTGACACCGGTCTGGACCCCGCAGATCACTGTGTTCGCCGCTGACGGTGTGACCCCGCTCGGCGCCACCCAGGTATCCATCGGCGACACGATCGTGATCAAGGGTTCCGGCTTCGACCCCGCAGCGAATGTCGGTGGACGCGGCGCGCCCATCCCGTCGACCCTCCCACAGGGCACCTATGTCGTCTTCGGCAGCTTCGCTGAGGCGTGGTATCCATCCACGGGTGCTGCGCCTGCGACGCGCAAGGGCGGTCCGCAGGCGTGGGCGCTCACCGAAGCAACAGTCGACCAGGTGCCGGACGCCTACAAGGCCGGGGTCAAGAAGGACTGGGTAGCGCTGTCCGCAACGGGAACCTTCACCGCGACGCTCAAGCTCACCGAGCTCGCGCCCCTCGCGGGCGGCTCGTACGGCGTGTACACCTTCGCCGGAGGAGGGGTCAAGAACCCCGCTCAGGAGCTTGCTGTCCCTGTCAACTTCCTCAACGAGGTCGTCGTTCCTCCGACGTCGCCTGCGACCGGGACGCAGACGGCCATCTCGGCCGCTCCGACGACCGTGACTGCGGGCAGCACGTCGTCGCTCATCGCGACGGTCACGCCGGCAGAAGCTGCTGGGACTGTGGAGTTCTACTCGGGTGACGCTCTCGTCGGCTCCGCACCGCTGACCCAGGGTGTCGCCAACCTGAAGACCGGCGCTCTGCCTGCAGGTGAGCACGCCTTCACGGCGCGCTTCGTGCCTGCCGACGCCGCGCTCTACACCGCGTCTGCAACGGCGACCGGGGTGACCGTGACGGCCAAGGCCGCCGTGGACGGTGGGACCGTCACGCCGCCCGCGAGTGCTGCGGGACAGCTTGTCTGGGGCGTCAAGGCTTCCTTCACCAACTACATCACCGGCAGTGGTGCCGCAGGTACCGTCTCGGTCTCGGATGGTGCCGCTGTCTCGGGTTCCTCCTTCACCTTCAGCCAGGCGACCAAGGACTTCAACGGCTCGACCGGGATGGTCGGCTACGCAGGGGCGGTCCGCTTCACCGGCCACCACGGAGCGCTCGATCTCAAGCTGAGCAACCCGAAGATCAAGGTCACTGGGCCCGGCTCCGGTGTGCTCATCGTCGACGTGGTCGGCAAGGGCCTCACCGGCGGTTCGGTCGACAAGGCCGGCGTCGAGTTCGCCACCCTGAACCTCGCCGCCCCGACCACCGTCAACGGCGCGACCACCTGGTCCAACGCTGCGGCGACCCTCACGGCAGCCGGCTCCGAGGCGTTCTCCGGGTTCTACCCGGCGGGCACGGCCCTCGACCCGGTCTCCTTCACCGTGGGAGCGGACAAGGCACCCGGCGAGACGCCGGCCGAGACGCCGCCCGCAGCCCTCGCCCCGCTGGCGCCCGGGACCTACCCCAACGCCACCGCTAGCGTGGCGACCGTCCTTCCCGGTGGTGAGGTCACCGTCACCGGGACCGGCTTCGGAGCCAACACCACGGGCATCGAGCTCGCGGTCTACTCCGTGCGTCACGTCCTGGCGACCGGTCTCACCGCCGACGCCAACGGCACGGTCACCGCGACCGTGAAGCTCCCCGCGAACCTCGCGGCCGGTGTGCACACGCTGTCCTTCGAGGCCCCCAACGGTGTGAAGTCGCAGATCACCATCACCGTGGAGGCTCCGGCCGCCGCGGCCAAGCAGTGCGTGGCCAACGCGGTCTCCGGCGCCAGCCTGAGCTGGGGAGTCAAGAGCGCCTTCCGCACCTACATCACGGGCCCCATCGCCAACGGCACCGTCTCCGCCAACGGCGTGACCGACACCGGATCGACCTTCCGGTGGACCGGCGGAACGGGCAAGTTCAACACCGAGGCCAACCAGGGCCGCGTCGCCTTCGGCGGCTCGGTGAACTTCTCCGGTCACGGCGGGATCCTCGACCTCACGCTCTCGAACGTGCGGGTCCAGGTGACCAGCGCATCGACCGGGTCGCTCATCGCCGACGTGTCCAGCACGGACATGGCGGGCACCAAGTCGAGCCAGTCCGGGGTGACCGTCGCCTCGCTCAGCCTGGCCGGTACGAAGTCGACCTCGGGCAGCACCGTGACGTGGACCAACGCGTCGGCGTCCTTGACTGCCGCCGGGGCCAAGGCCTTCGCTGGCTCCTACGTCGCCGGCGAGGCGCTCGACTCGGTCACGTTCTCCTTCCCGCTCGGCGGAACTGTGGAGTGCGACTCGACCTCGGGGGCCCTGGCATCCACCGGCGCTGACGGTCTGGGCGACGCGGTGCTCCTCGCGCTGGCTGCCATGACCTTCGGTCTGAGCCTCGTGATGGTCGCGCGCCGCCGCCGGACCCCGGTCCGGATCGGCTGACCTGCCACCTGCTCCACACCGAAGCGCCCCTGTCCGATCCCCGGACAGGGGCGCTTCGTCGTCCCGCCAGCCCTCCGCCAGCCGCCCCACCGCGCCGCGACGCGCCGCGCTCCCGCCCGCCAGCGTCAGTGGTGAGGTCGTCTATCAGGTGCGAGGTCGTCTGTTCAGATAGACGACCTCGCACCTGATAGACGACCTCGACGGCGGGGCAGGGCGGGGCAGGGCGGGGACGACGGGCAGGGCGGGGAGGGACGAGCGGAGCGGGGGAGAGGTGCAGGTGGATGGGACGCCGAGGCCACCCGAGCCCCCCTCCCGGGAACGCCGCAGGGCCGGGTCGGGGAATCACCCCGGCCCGGCCCTGCTGTCAGACCGTCTCGCTCAGATGCGTTCGATGAGGTTCGCGATCGAGTCCACCACCGTGCTCGGGCGGAAGGGGTACTTGTCCACGTCCTTGAGCTTGGTCGAGCCGGTGAGCACGAGGAAGGTGTGCAGACCTGCCTCGATGCCGGCCACCACGTCGGTGTCCATCCGGTCGCCGATCATCGCGGTGGACTCGGAGTGGGCGTCGATGCGGTTGAGGGCTGAGCGGAACATCATCGGGTTCGGCTTGCCCACGAAGTACGGCTCGCGCCCGGTCGCGCGGGTGATCATCGCGGCCACCGCGCCGGCGGCGGGCAGCGGGCCCTCGGCGGACGGCCCGGTCGCGTCGGGGTTGGTGCAGATGAACCGGGCGCCACCGAGGATGAGGCGGACCGCCTTGGTGATCGCCTCGAAGGAGTACGTGCGCGTCTCGCCGAGCACCACGTAGTCCGGGTCGGACTCGGTGAGGGTGTAGCCCGCTTCGTAGAGCGCGGTGGTCAGCCCGGCCTCGCCGATCACGTAGGCGCTGCCGCCGGGGACCTGGTCGGACAGGAACTGCGCGGTGGCCAGCGCGGACGTCCAGATGGACGCCTCGGGCACGTCGATCCCGGAGGTGTAGAGACGGGCCCGCAGGTCACGCGCGGTGAAGATGGAGTTGTTCGTGAGGATGAGGAACGGCCGCTCGGAGTCCCGCAGCGTCCTGATGAACTCCGCAGCACCCGGGATCGCGTGGCCCTCGTGGACGAGCACCCCGTCCATGTCGGTGAGCCACGACTCGATGGTCCGGGTCATCAGCGGATCTCCTTCGGGTCGGTCGGGGACTGCGCGGCGGTCTGTGTCGCGTCGCCAGCCGGGGCGGCCTTGCGCTTGGCGAGCCAGCCGCGGCTCACCTCGATGATGATCGGCAGCACGGAGACGAACACGATGAGGACGAGGATGGCCTCGATGTTGTCGTGCACGAAGGTGATCTGACCGAGGAAGTACCCGAGCACCGTGATCCCCACGCCCCACAGCAGCGCACCGATGACGTTGTACGAGACGAAGTGGCGGTAGGGCATCTTCCCGACGCCGGCCGCGACCGGGGCGTAGGTCCGCACGAAGGGCGCGAAGCGCGCCAGGATGATCGCCCGGCCGCCGTACTTGTCGAAGAACGCGTTCGTCTGGTCGATGTAGGACTGCTTGAAGAACCGCGAGTCCGGCTTGTTGAAGATCCTCGGACCCGCCTTGTGACCGATGAAGTACGCCACCTGGTCACCGGCGAAGGCTGCCACGAACAGCAGCACGCACAGCAGCCACAGCGGGAAGTCGAGCTGTTCTTGCGCGACGAGCATCCCCGCGGTGAACAGCAACGAGTCCCCGGGCAGGAACGGGAACAGCAGCCCCGTCTCGATGAACACCACCAGGACGATCCCGATCAGCGCGTATGCGCCGAAGGACTCGATCAAGGAGTCGGCATTGAGCCAGCTGGGACCCAAGGCCATGACCTGGTCGCTTGCGGAGATGAGTGCGTCGGTGATCACGTGCCCCAGCCTACGGGGTCGCCGCAGCGCCTCCCGGTGTGTCCACGCGGTGCCGTGCACCTGACACACGATGCCCACATACCGCTTGCCGGCGCGCCACAATAGAGCCATGACCAGCCACACCCCTCCCGCTCCTTTCGTGCGCCCGCCCGCCTTCGCTGCCCCCGGCAGCCCCGGCGCTCCCCGTGTCCTGCTGCTCGGTGCCGGTGAGCTCGGCAAAGAGGTCGCCATCGAGCTGCAGCGTCTGGGCGTGGAGGTCATCGCCGCCGACCGCTACGCCGGCGCCCCGGCCATGCAGGTCGCCCACGACTCGCGCGTGGTGGACATGCTCGACGCCGATGCGCTGCGCACCCTCCTCGCCGAGGTTGCCCCCGACGTCGTCGTGCCGGAGATCGAGGCGATCGCCACCCAGGTGCTCGCCGAGGTGGAGGCCGCCGGCCGGGTGACCGTCATCCCGACCGCGCGTGCGACGGCGCTGACCATGGACCGGGAGGGCATCCGCCGCCTGGCCGCCGAGACCCTCGCCCTGCCCACCTCGCCCTACCGCTTCGTCGACACCCTGGCGGACCTGCGCGCGGCGACGGCAGCCGTCGGCCTGCCCTGCGTGGTCAAGCCGGTCATGAGCTCCTCGGGGAAGGGGCAGTCGGTGATCCGCACGGCCGACGACGTCGACGCCGCCTGGGACTACGCCCAGACCGGCGGCCGGGTCGTCTCCACGGGCCCGGACGCTCCCGGGGTGCGGGTCATCGTGGAGGGCTTCGTCGACTTCGACTACGAGCTCACCCTGCTCACCGTGCGCCACGCCGGCGGCACCACCTTCCTCGACCCCATCGGCCACACGCAGGTGGACGGCGACTACCGCGAGTCCTGGCAGGGCCAGCACGTGCCCGACGTCGTGCTGCAGCGCGCGCAGGAGATGGCGGCGGCGGTCACCGGTGACCTGGGCGGCTACGGCGTGTTCGGCGTCGAGCTGTTCGTGGTGGGGGAGGACGTGCTGTTCTCCGAGGTCTCCCCGCGGCCGCACGACACCGGCCTGGTCACCCTCGTCTCCCAGGACCTCAGCGAGTTCGCCCTGCACGCCCGCGCGATCCTGGGGCTGCCTGCCGGGGACGTCACCCGGATCGGTGGTCCCGGGCAGCAGGCCGCGGCGTCGTGCGCGGTGCTGGCCGAAGGCGACGGGGTGCCCGTGGTCACCGGCGTCGAGCAGGCGCTGTCGGTGCCGACGGCGCAGGTGCGGATCTTCGGCAAGCCGTCGGTCTCCGGTCGCCGGCGGGTCGCGGTGGCCCTCGCTCGCGGAGCGGACGTGGACGAGGCCCGCGCACGGGCCCGGGCGGCGGCGGCCGCGCTGCGGATCGAGCTGGTCTAATGGCGCAGCCGCTCGCAGACCAGAGGACGACCGAGGCGACCGAGGCAGGGGGTGGCGAGCCGGTCCGTCCCGAGGAGACCGAGCCGCAGCTCGAGGTGGGCGTCGGACCGTGGCCCGGCGGTGAGGCGGCCTGGCCGCGCACCGAGACGGGCGAGCTCGACCCGCGCTACGACGTCGAGCTGCTGGCGGCGGGGGACCGGCGCAACGTCGTCGACGAGTTCCGCTACCTGACGATGGAGGCGATCGTCGCCGAGCTCGACACCCGCCGCCACCCGCTGCACGTGGCGATCGAGAACTGGGGGCACGACCTCAACATCGGGTCCGTGGTGCGCACCGCGAACGCCTTCGCCGCCGCCGAGATCCACATCGTCGGACGACGCCGGTGGAATCGCCGGGGAGCCATGGTCACCGACCGCTACCAGCACATCCGCCACCACCCCGACGTCGCGGCCTTCCTCGAGTGGGCGCGCGAGGCCGGGGTGCCGGTCATCGGGATCGACAACGTCCCCGGCTCGATCCCGATCGAGGGCTACGTCTTCCCGCGCGAGTGCGCGCTGCTCTTCGGTCAGGAGAGCACCGGGCTCACCGAGGAGGCTCGGCTGGCCAGCACGGACATCCTCCACATCACCCAGTTCGGCTCCACGCGGTCCATCAACGCCGGGGCTGCCGCGGCGATCGCGATGCACGCCTGGGTGGTCCAGCACGGCCAGATCTGACCGCTCGCGCTGACCACGGGCCGAACGGCCTAGGACCTTCGCCGCGGTTTCATGACAAACTTGGTGGGAAAGCGTTCTGCCCCCTCTCTCACAGGAGTTTTTGATGGCCATCGCAACCCCAGAGGTCTACGCCGAGATGATCGACCGCGCGAAGGCAGGCAAGTTTGCCTACCCGGCCGTGAACATCACCTCCTCTTCCACCGTCACCGCAGCCCTGCAGGGCTTCGCTGAGGCGGAGAGCGACGGCATCATCCAGGTGTCGGTCGGTGGCGCTGAGTACGCCTCCGGTTCCACCATCAAGGACCGCGTCACCGGTTCGCTCGCGCTCGCCGCGTACGCGACCGAGGTTGCCAAGAACTACGGCATCACCGTCGCGATCCACACCGACCACTGCGCCAAGCAGAACCTCGACTCCTGGGTCCGCCCGCTGCTCGCCCTCGAGGCTGAGCAGGTCAAGGCCGGCAAGCTCCCCACCTTCCAGTCGCACATGTGGGACGGCTCGACCGTGCCGCTAGAGGAGAACCTCATCATCGCCGAGGAGCTCCTGGAGCTCTCGGTCGCCGCACGCACCATCCTCGAGATCGAGGTTGGCGTCGTCGGTGGCGAGGAAGACGGCCACGAGGCCGAGATCAACGAGAAGCTCTACACCACGGTCGAGGACGGCCTGGCAACGGTCCGCGCCCTCGGCACCGGCGAGAAGGGTCGCTACCTCACGGCACTGACCTTCGGCAACGTGCACGGTGTGTACAAGCCTGGTGCCGTCAAGCTGCGCCCGTCGCTGCTCAAGGAGATCCAGGAGGGTGTTGGCTCGGTCATCGGCAAGGACAACCCCTTCGACCTCGTCTTCCACGGCGGCTCCGGCTCCACGGCCGAGGAGATCTCCGAGGCTGTCGACAACGGTGTCATCAAGATGAACATCGACACCGACACCCAGTACGCCTACACGCGTCCGGTCGTCGGCCACATGTTCACCAACTACGACGGCGTCCTCAAGGTCGACGGCGAGGTGGGCAACAAGAAGGCCTACGACCCGCGCGCCTGGGGCAAGGCGGCTGAGGCCGGCATGGCTCAGCGCATCGTCGAGGCTGCACAGCAGCTGCGTTCGGCCGGCCAGAAGATCGGCTGAGCTGATCTCATCTGATCATCTCTGAGTGCACGAAGGCCCCGGTGGATTCCACCGGGGCCTTCGTGCGTCTGGTCGTGCATGGGGTCAGGAGTCCAGTCGTGCCGCCTGCGGAACCGTCAGTCGGTGAGCCGCAGGTGACCGAGCATGTGCGGTGGCGCGCCGGTCGCGCCGGGGGTGTCCTCGACGATCTCGAGCATGCTCCCGATGCTCGTCACCTCGAGCAGGAAGCGTACGGTCGGGGGTGTGTTGAAGATCCGGACCGGTTCCTGGGTGACCGCGGACAGGCGTGCGAGGAACGCCACACCGGTGGAGTCCATGAACGTCACGTGGTGCGCATCGATCTCGACCGCGAGCTTCGAGTCCTGCACGTCTCGTGTCGCCTCTGCGAGATCAGCCGCGAGGTCCGCGTCGATCTCTCCGGACAGCACGACTCGCGCGTGCGTGGTACCCACGATGACGTGCACACTTCCGGGCTCGATAGCCCCGGTGGTGGCAGGCTTGGACTCACCGCCTGACACTGAGAGTGACGGCGGGCGTACGGACTGGAGAGGCTGACCAGCGGCAGGGGTGTTAGCGTCGCCCACGAATGCTCCCTTCGGCAGATGACCATTGTGTCCGGTCGGCGAGCAATTGGCTAGCGCACAGTGATGGACAATTGGCTAGCGCACGGAGAAGGAAGGGAGGATGGAGTTCTCGATGCGGAGCGCTCAAGCACATCTACCGGTCTCGGGACCGGACGCAGGCGACGAACCGACCGATCTGCCGGTCGTCCGTGACCGCGCCCTCCAGGCTGCTGGTATCGCCACGCTCATCCTCGACCCTGCCCCCGACGTCCCCACCATCGTCTGGGCCAACGAGGCGTTCTCCCGCGCCACCGGGTACCCCGCGCGCGACGTCGTCGGGCTGGCGCTGACCATCTTGGAGGCGCCTGGGAGCGCAGGTTTCGACTTCGCGGCGCTGCGCGCCGACCTCGTCGGCGAC
Source organism: Sanguibacter suarezii NBRC 16159 (assembly GCF_001552735.1). Lineage (GTDB taxonomy): Bacteria > Actinomycetota > Actinomycetes > Actinomycetales > Cellulomonadaceae > Sanguibacter > Sanguibacter suarezii. Next base: position 174,813 of record NZ_BCRT01000001.1, on the reverse strand, counting down.
GAGGACGACCTGCCCCAGACCTGGCGGATGCTCAGCGCGCGCGCCGACGGCGGCATGGCGTGGTTCGAGTACTCCGTGGCGCAGGTGCGTGACAGAGACAACACCGTGCGGCACTGGGTGGCGATGATCACCGACGTGTCCCAGGAGGTCCTCGAGCGCGAGGAACAGGCGCGGTCCATCGCGGTTGAGCGTGCCGCCCGGACCACCCTCGACCTGGTCTCCCTCGTCTCCGACCTGCTCACCGACCTGGACTATCCCTATGTGCTGCGTGAGGTCGCCCAGCACCTGCAGCACGGCGTCGTGGGGTGGGCGGGGTTCTTCCTCAACGACAACGGGCTGGTCTTCTCCGAGGGGATCAACGTCTCAGTGACCACCCAGGGCGGCTCGAACCGGCCGGCCCGGGAGGCGGGGGTGAGCGTGGACGCGCTCGGCGACTCCCGCACGCCCGGCGTCAGCGTCGAGCACACCCTGTCGATCGCTCCGGCGATCGACCCGCTGCAAGACCTCCTCGACGGGCAGGTCGCCGGCCCGATCACCTTCCCGCTGCGCACCGACTACCCGATGGGCACCGCCGCTCGGGTCCTGGCCCACGAGATGCGCGAGCGGCTGGGCATCCCCGACGCCACCGAGACCGGCGGCGAGGCCGCGGCAGACCGCGACGACTGGCCGATGGTCGTCGTCCACGCGGTCCCAGGCCGCCGTCGCGTGCTGGGCCTGCTGGTCACCACCCCCACGGACTCTTCGGTCGCGGCGCTCAGCGACGTCGACGCGACCACCATGACGCTGCTGCACGTCGTCGCGCGCCGCGTGGGCATGGCGATCGACAACGTGCGCCTGTACGCCCGTGAGCACCAGCTCGCCGAGACGCTGCAGCGGGCGATGCTCCCTGAGCAGGCGGACATCGCGGGCCTGGACGTGTGGACGTACTACGCCCCGACCTCCGACCATGCCCAGGTCGGCGGTGACTGGTACGACGTCCTGCACATCGACGACGAGGTCGCCGGGCTGGTCATCGGGGACGTCGTCGGGCACGACATCGAGGCTGCGGCCACGATGGGTCAGCTCCGGTCGGTCGTGCGGTCCTACGCCTTCGAGCTGACGACGCCCGAGCTGGTGCTCGAACGCGTCGACCAGCTCATGGTGGGGATGCGGGTGCCGCGCTCAGCGAGCCTGGTCTACGCCACTCTGCGCCAGATCAAGGCGGAGACGGCGACTCCCACCGAGCCGGCCGGACGGTGGCGGCTGGAGTACTCCCGCGCCGGTCACCTGCCCCCGCTCCTGCTCCGAGGAGGCAAGGTCTCCCAGCTCAGCGGCGCCGGCGGCGCGCTGATCGGCTTCGGGTCCCGCGCCCGCGGGACCGCGGCGGAGACCCTGGAGCCTGGCGACGCGCTGATCTTCTACACCGACGGACTCATCGAACGACGCAACCGTGCGCTGCGCGCAGGGCTGGCAGCGCTGGTCGACGCGGCCGAGCGCAGCGCCGCGACCGACGCGGCCGGGATCGGGGAAGAGCTCCTCGCCCGCCTCGCCGACGCCCCCGAGGACGACGTGGCCGTCGTCGTCGTGCGGGTGCCGGACCCGGTGGCCGACGGCGCGCCGCCAGCGATGAGCCCGCGGTCGCGGCGCTGGCTGCTGCCGAGCGAGCCGGCCTCGATCGGGCGCGCCCGCCACGCGGTGCTGCGCACCTGTCAGGCCTGGGAGCTCGACGACGTCGCGAACGCTGAGCTCGTGGTCTCCGAGATCGTGGCCAACGGCGTCCTGCACGGCTGGGGGCACATCTCGCTGCGGCTCTTCGACACCGGGGACGGCCTGCGCATCGAGGTCGAGGACTCCAACCCGGCACCGCCGGTCACCACCGACGGGCACGCCAACCGGCTGGGCGGCTACGGCATGCAGATCGTCGAGCGGCTCGCCGACTGGGGCTGGCGCCCGAGCGGCTCGGGCAAGCTCGTGTGGGCGAAGATCCGCCCCTCAGCGCGCTAGAGGGCGCGCTCCGTCCTCACGCAGGTGAGATCGGGGTGCCCGACGCCGGGGTCGCGGGAGCACAGCTGTGGTCGGCGTCGATGCGGAACAGCTCGAGCGCACCGCAGACCTCGAGCACGAACATGTCGCGGTCGTCACAGCCGCGCAGCACCGTCGCGCCGCCGCGCTTGCGGCCGGAGTCGGCCAGCGAGATGAGGAAGGCCGCGCCGGTGGAGTCCATGAAGGTGACCCGGCACATGTCGATCACGAGGAGCTGGCGGCGGAGTCCGACGACCCGCGCGGCGATCTCAGGGAACTGGTCGCGTTCAGCAAGGTCCAGATCCCCTGCTATCACCAGAGTGGTGGTGGCGGGCGACGTTGCTATCTGGATCATGCCTACGACTCTAGTCACGCCTGTGGGGCCCTGCACCTTTCATAGGTTGACTCTGTGAGTGATCTCTCCATGGTGCAGGGGGCACAATGGCAGCTATGAGCCACGCCCCGCACCCCTCCGGTCCCGCCCACACCAACCTGCTCGGCGGCATCGCCCCGACCCTCCTCGGCGCCGACCACCCCGACCTGGCAGCCCGCGCCGAGATCGCGGCCGGACGCTCCGTGGCCGACGTCGCACGGGACTACCCGTCGTCGTCGTACGTGTGGGCGCTGCTCGCCGAGGAGGCCCTGGACCGCGGTGACGAGGTCACCGCCTACGCCTTCGCCCGGACCGGCTACCACCGCGGCCTGGACTCCCTGCGCCGGGCCGGCTGGCGCGGCCAGGGCCCGATCCCCGTCGACCACGAGGCCAACCAGGGCTTCCTGCGGGCGCTGCTCGCGCTCGCCGAGGCCGCCGAGATCATCGGCGAAGAGGACGAGGCCGCCCGCTGCCAGACCTTCCTGGCCGACTCCGGTGTCTCGGCCGACGCCGTGGCGCGGCTGCGTTAGTCACGATCGACGGTAAACTCATCGGGGAAATCGGGTCACTGCCGCCCGGCTGTCCGGTGCACCAGCGCGATGTTGACGCGCGGTGTCATCCACACACAGGCAGGTCGAAAGTGGGGATTCCATGCCAGCCGTGGTAGTCGTCGGCGCCCAATGGGGAGACGAAGGCAAGGGCAAGGCAACCGACCAGCTCGGTTCTCGGGTCGACTACGTCGTGAAGTTCAACGGCGGGAACAACGCCGGGCACACGGTGGTCGTGGGAGGTGAGAAGTACGCGCTGCACCTGCTGCCGTCCGGGATCCTGTCTCCCGGCGTGACCCCGGTCATCGGCAACGGCGTGGTCATCGACATCGAGGTCCTCTACGAAGAGCTCGACGCGCTGATCGCCCGCGGGGTGGACGTCTCCCGCCTGCTCGTCTCCGGTAGCGCGCACGTCATCGCCCCGTACAACCGGACGATGGACAAGATCACCGAGCGGTTCCTGGGCAAGCGCCGGATCGGCACGACCGGTCGCGGCATCGGCCCGACCTACTCCGACAAGATCAACCGCGTGGGCATCCGCGTGTGGGACCTCTTCGATGAGAAGATCCTGCGCGCCAAGGTCGAGGGCGCCCTCGAGCAGAAGAACCAGCTGCTGGTGAAGGTCTTCAACCGCCGCGCCATCACGGTCGACGAGACGGTCGAGGAGCTGCTGCAGTACACCGAGCGGCTGCGCGCGATGGTCGCGGACACCTCGCTCGTCCTGAACAACGCGCTCGACGAGGGCAAGACCGTCCTCTTCGAGGGCGGCCAGGCGACCATGCTCGACGTCGACCACGGCACGTACCCCTTCGTCACGTCCTCGAACGCGACCGCAGGCGGGGTGTGCACCGGGTCCGGGATCGGCCCCACCCGCATCGACCGCGTGGTCGGCGTCATCAAGGCGTACACGACCCGCGTCGGCGAGGGCCCGTTCCCGACCGAGCTCTTCGACGAGTGGGGCGAGTTCCTGCGCACCACCGGTGGTGAGTTCGGCGTGACCACCGGCCGCGCCCGTCGCTGCGGCTGGTACGACGCCGTCATCGCGCGGTACTCCTCCCGCATCAACGGCCTGACCGACTTCGTGCTGACCAAGCTGGACGTGCTCACCGGGATCGAGAAGATCCCCGTGTGCGTGGCCTACGACGTCGACGGTGTGCGCTACGACGAGATGCCTCTCGACCAGAGCGCCTACCACCACGCGAAGCCGATCTACGAGGAGTTCGACGGCTGGACCGAGGACATCACCGGGGTCCGGACCTTCGAGGACCTGCCGGAGAACGCTCAGAAGTACGTCCTCGCCCTGGAGAAGATGTCCGGCACCCGGATGTCCTCGATCGGCGTGGGCCCGGACCGCGAGGCGACCATCCAGCGCTTCGACCTCCTGGACTGACCCGCACCCCTCGCGCCACCCAGCGCCACCCGCACCACCCCCGCGCACCCTCCCCTCACGATCTCGTGAGCGGGTCCGCGAACTCGTGAGCCAGGGCCGTTCTCCCACCGGAGAGCGGCCCTGGCTCACGAGTTCGTGGGGTGATTCACGAGTTCGGGGATCGGGGCGGGATCGGGGGTGGGGGGTGGGGAAGGCGGGGGTGGACGGTCGGGGGTGGGGTGGGGCTTCGCCGTTAGACTCGGCGGCGTGAAGATTCTTGTCGTCGGTTCCGGTGCCCGCGAGCACGCCATCATTCATTCCCTCGCTCAGGAGACGCCCGCCGTGGGCGCGCACGAGCTGCACGCGGCGCCCGGGAACCCGGGCATCGCCGAGCTGGCCACCGTGCACGCGGTGGACGCGCTCGACGGCGCTGCGGTGACCGCGCTGGCGCAGCAGCTGGGCGCCGAGCTCGTCGTCGTGGGCCCCGAGGCCCCGCTGGTGGCCGGGGTGGCCGACGCCGTCAAGGCCGCCGGGATCGCGGTCTTCGGCCCGAGCGCCGACGCGGCCCGCCTGGAAGGGTCCAAGGCCTTCGCAAAGGACGTCATGGCCGCCGCCGAGGTCCCCACCGCGATGGCCCACGTCTGCTCGACCGTCGACCAGGTCGCCGAGGCGATCGACGCCTTCGGCCCGCCCTACGTGGTCAAGGACGACGGCCTGGCCGCGGGCAAGGGCGTCGTCGTGACGAGCGACCGCGTCGAGGCCCTCGAGCACGCTCAGGCCTGCTTCGCCAACCCCGACCGTGGCGGCGACCCCCGCGTGGTCATCGAGGAGTTCCTCGACGGCCCCGAGGTGTCGCTGTTCTGCATCAGCGACGGCGACACCGTCGTCCCGCTCGCCCCGGCCCAGGACTTCAAGCGCGCCTTCGACGCCGACGCCGGCCCCAACACCGGTGGGATGGGCGCCTACAGCCCGCTGCCGTGGGCACCGCCCGGACTGGTCGACGAGGTCGTGGCCCGGGTCGCGCAGCCGACCATCGACGAGATGAAGGCCCGTGGCATCCCCTTCGTCGGGGTGCTCTACGTCGGCCTCGCGCTGACCAGCCGCGGCACCCGGGTGATCGAGTTCAACGCCCGCTTCGGTGACCCTGAGACGCAGGTGGTGCTGTCCCGTCTGCAGACCCCGCTGTCGGTCCTGCTGCTGGCAGCGGCCACCGGCACCCTGGCCGAGCTGCCCCGCCTGCGCTGGGCCGACTCCGCCGCGGTGACCGTCGTGGTCGCCGCCAACGGCTACCCCTCCGCAGTGCGGTCCGGGGACCCGATCACTGGCGTCACCGAGGCCGAGCGGCTCGAGGGCGTGCACGTGCTGCACGCCGGCACCAAGGTCGACGACGACGGCCACCTGGTCAGCGCGGGCGGTCGGGTGCTCTCGGTCGTGGCCGTGGGGGAGGACCTGGCCGAGGCCCGACGTCGGGCATACGCCGGGGTGGACCAGATCGTGCTGCCGGGCTCGCACCACCGCACCGACATCGCCGCGGCCGCTGCCGCCGGCCAGACCGCTGGGACGCTGCGATGAGCGCCGGCTTCCAGGCAGACGCCCAGGCGTACGAGGGATGGCGCCACGTGTACTCCGGCAAGGTCCGTGACCTCTACGAGCCGGACCTGGCCGCCTACGGCGGGGTGCACCCGCTCGGCGACGTCGTCCTCGTGGTGGCCTCGGACCGGGTCAGCGCCTTCGACCACGTGCTCTCGCCCGGCATCCCGGACAAGGGCACGATCCTCACCCAGCTGAGCCTGTGGTGGTTCGACCAGTTCTCCGACATCGTCGACAACCACGTGGTGAGCACCGAGATCTCGACGATGGTCGGCGACGGGCTGGTCCCGGACGCGCTCGCCGGCCGGGCGATGATCTGCCGCCGGCTCGAGATGTTCCCCGTGGAGTGCGTGGTGCGCGGCTACCTCACCGGCTCGGGCCTGGTGGAGTACCGCGAGAGCCAGTCGGTCTGTGGTGTGCCGCTGTCGCCAGGGCTCGTCGACGGGTCACGCCTGCCCGAGCCGATCTTCACGCCGGCGACCAAGGCCGAGGTCGGCGAGCACGACGAGAACGTCAGCTTCGAGGTGGTGGCCGCCAAGATCGGCGAGGCCGCCGCGACTCGGCTGCGTGAGCTCACGCTGGCTGTCTACGCCCGCGCCGAGGCGATCGCCCTCGACCGGGGAGTGATCCTGGCGGACACGAAGTTCGAGTTCGGCACCGACCCGGTGACCGGGGAGATCGTGCTGGGCGACGAGGTGCTCACCCCCGACTCCTCGCGGTTCTGGGATCTCGGTGCGTGGGAGCCGGGCCAGGCGCAGCCGAGCTTCGACAAGCAGCCGATCCGCGACTGGCTGGTCTCGCCGGAGGCGGGCTGGGACCGCGCAGGCGCCCCGCCCCTGCTGTCCGACGCCGTCGTGCAGGCTACCCGCGCGCGATACCTGGACGCCTACTACCGCCTGACGGGCGAGTCGCTGTTCTGACCCGCTGATCGCACCGGACATTCCTCGTGCGCGGTGGCGAGTTTCGACCCAGTGTTAGGGGACCCATACCCAGGGAAGGTTAGGCATGCCATACTCGAAGCATGTCCTCCCGCGCGCAGACTCAGGAACGCACCCAGCCGGCCTACCGTGTGTTCTCGGTGACCGTCGCCCGGGTGCGCCGCCTGTCACCCTCCTTCGTCCGGATCACCTTCACCGGGCCTGACCTGCACGCCTTCGGGACGGACGGGCTGGATCAGCGGATCAAGGTGGTCCTGCCCACCGCTGCTGGCCGGGCCCCCGTCGCCGCGGACTTCGACGGCGACTCCTGGTACCAGGCCTGGCGCGAGCTGCCCGACGACGAGCGCTGCCCGCTGCGCACCTACACCGTGCGGGCCGTGCGCCCCGACGCCGGTCTGGGTGAGGTGGACATCGACTTCGTCCTGCACGGCGACGGCGACGGCGAGAACGACGGCCCGGCCTCGCGCTGGGTCGCCGCTGCTCAGGTGGGCGCCGAGTGCGTGCTCATCGGCCCGAACGCCCGCTACGAGGGACCGCCGTCGGGCATCGAGTGGGCGCCCCCGGCTGGGGCGACCTCGCTCGTGCTCGCCGGGGACGAGACCGCCGCGCCGGCGATCACCTCGATCCTGGAGTCCCTGGCCCCCGGCACCCGCGCGCACGCCTTCATCGAGGTCCCCCACGAGGGCGACGCCCTGCCCGTCGCCCTGCCCGACGGCGTGCGTCTCACCTGGCTGCCCCGCCACGGCGCGAACGTGGTGGCCTCCGACCACGGCGTGCTGCTGGACCGCGCGGTCCGTGACCACATGCGCGGCTGCGCGCAGTCGGCCGCCGAGGCTGCCGCCGCGTCGAGCGCCGAGCTGGAAGACATCGACATCGACGCCGGGATCCTCTGGGAGGTGCCGGCCGCAGGCGGGACGGCGCCGCTGGCGGCCAGCCCTGGCTGCGCGCTCCGCGGCTGCTACGCCTGGATCGCGGGGGAGGCCGGCGTGGTCAAGGACCTGCGCCGTCACCTCGTCCGGGACCTCGGCATCGACCGCCGCTCGGTCGCCTTCATGGGGTACTGGCGCCGCGGCAAGGCCGAGGGCTGAGGGCTCTGCGAGGAGGCCGACCACGGTCGACGTCTCAGGGGCGGGACGGGTCCGCTGGCGTGCACGATGTGGCGATAAACTAAGCCGCAGCGCCTCACAGTGCCATGCGACTCGCCGCGACCGCAGCGGGCGCTGGCCGGTGCTCGCCCGTCACGTGATCAGAACCAAGCACTAGGAGCCCCCGTGGGACGCGTAGTCGTCGACGTCATGCCCAAGCCTGAGATCCTCGACCCGCAGGGGAAGGCTGTCGCCGGTGCGCTGCCGCGCCTCGGCTTCACCGGCTTCACCAGCGTGCGTCAGGGCAAGCGCTTCGAGCTCGAGGTGGACGGTGACGTCACCCCCGAGGTGCTCGCCGCAGCCCGCGAGGCCGCAGAGCGCGTCCTGTCCAACCCGATCATCGAGGACGTCGTGAGCGTCGTGGACGCCGCCTCCCTCGACACGGTCGCCTCGGCATGAGCGAGTCCCAGCAGGCGCTGACCGGCGCCCGGATCGGTGTCATCACCTTCCCCGGCACCCTCGACGACCGCGACGCGGCCCGCGCGGTGCGCCTCGCCGGCGGCCAGGCCGTCTCGCTGTGGCACGCCGACGCAGACCTCAAGGACGTCGACGCGGTCGTGCTGCCCGGTGGCTTCTCCTACGGGGACTACCTGCGCGCCGGGGCCATCTCCCGCTTCGCCCCCGTCATGGACGCCCTCGTCGACGCGGCCAAGGGCGGGTTGCCCGTGCTCGGCATCTGCAACGGCTTCCAGATCCTCACCGAGGCGCACCTGCTGCCCGGATCCATGATCAAGAACGAGCACCTGGCGTTCCTGTGCAAGGAGCAGGACCTCATCGTGGAGAACGTGGACACCGCGTGGACCCGCGACTTCACGGCCGGCCAGACGATCAGCATCCCGTTGAAGAACCAGGACGGCCAGTTCGTCGCCGACGAGCGCACCCTCGACGAGCTCGAGGGTGAGGGCCGCGTCGTGTTCCGCTACGCCGGCACCAACCCCAACGGTTCACGCCGGGGCATCGCGGGAATCTCCAACGCGGCCGGGAACGTCGTGGGTCTCATGCCGCACCCCGAGCACGCAGTCGAGGCCGGGTTCGGCACCGACGCTGCGGCCGGTCCGCGCGCCGGCACCGACGGCCTAGCCTTCTTCACCTCCGTGCTCGGGACCCTCGTCACCGCCTGACGCACCCGCCTGACTCACGCGCCGGTGCCCTGACGGGCCGCGCAGCAGAGCCCCGGTCGACTCGTGTCGACCGGGGCTCCGTCGTTCTTGGACGTCGTCCGGGAGGTCCTTCGCGGACCGGACGCGAGGACGGCGCTGAGGTCAGATCCCGGCGATGAGGTTGATCACCGAGGCCAGGATCACCGAACCGAAGACGTAGGCCAGCAGCGCGTGGCCCAGCACCGTCTTGCGGATCTCTGGGGACTCCACGTTCGTGTCCGAGATGGCGAAGCTCATCCCCACGGTGAACGCCACGTAGAGGAAGTCCACGTACCGCGGCGGTTCCGGTTGGTTGAACCGGATCCCGCCGTCGGGCCCGGTGTAGTACTGCCGGGCGTAGTTGAGCCCGAAGAGCGTGTGCACCGCGAGCCACGACAGCACCACGCTGGCCAGGGCGATGGCGGCGGTGAGGATCTGGAAACGATGGCTCCCGCTGGAGGCGAGCAGCAGGAACCCCACGCCCACCAGGCTCACCACAGCAGCCGCCAGCACGATCAGGTGCGAGGCGGCGCGCGTGGGCTCCTCACGCGTGGCGTGCGTCGCGGTCTCGGTCGCGTCCATCCGCAGCACGCTCAGCCAGGTCCAGCTCACGAAGATCAGGGCGACGACGTCCCATCCGAGCAGCGGCGCGAAGCGCGGGTACCCGGCCACGGCCATGGCCACGGCCGCCGGGATACCCGCAGCCAGCCCGACGCCGAGCCGCACCGCGGCCATCGGGAGACCGGCGGAGGACCCATCGGTCGCCTGGCGGTCCACGGACGGTCGCGGGGTGGGGGACTGCTCCTCGGGCGTCACGTCGTCAGTTAACCACCGCCGCGCCGGGGCTGCCCCTGGGGCTCCAGGGCGTCGCTGGACCGCAGCGTTTCTCACCCTTGTGGCGAGTGACGGACCTGAGTACAGTGCTGGCAAGTGGTACGGACCAATGACGGTTGAGCGCGGAAGGGCCCGCGCAACCGCTCTGGGACCGCTCCGCCGCCGTGCACGACGCCGCCGTGCACCACCCACGCCAGCAGAGAGGTCCCGCCGTGGACACCACCGACGTCTGTCCGGACCTCAAGTACGAGAGGCTGCGCGCGAGCATCGCCGAGGACATCGCCGCCGGTCTCGCCCCGCACGACTCGCTGCCCTCCGAGCGGACGCTCATGACCACCTACGGCGTCTCACGGATGACCGTGCGCCGCGCGCTGGCGCTGCTCGTGGAGGAGGGACTCGTCTACCGCCGCCGGGGGTCGGGCACCTACGTCGCCGACCCGGCCATGATCTCCAAGACGCTGTCCCTGACCTCCTTCAGCGAGGACGTGCGTGAGCGCGGCATGACCCCCGGGGCGCTGACCCAGCAGGTCAGCTGGCTGCCCGCCACCCCCGAGGTCGCCGCCGATCTCGGGTTGTCCCCGGGGGAGGAGGTGGTCCACCTCGAGCGTGTGCGCACCGCGGACGGCATCCCGCTGTGCATCGAGGAGGTGTGGCTGGCCGCCGACCTCGTCCCCGCAGACTTCGCCGCCGGCGCGGTCACCTCCCTCTACGAGACCTTGAGCGACCTCGGCCTGGAGCCGCAGGTGGCGTCCCAGACCATCCGGGCCACGCTCGTCGACGTCGAGCAGGCGGCGCTGCTCGACGTCGCGCCGCACTCCGCGGCCTTCAGCGTCTCGCGCGTCACCTACTCGGGCGACGCCCGTCCGCTCGAACGTGCTCACAGCCTGTATCGCGCCGACCGCTACGACTTCACCTTCGCGGTGCACCGCGGATGTCGCTCATGACCGCCCCCGGCCCGCGCCTCGGCCTGGACATCGGTGGCACGAAGATGCTCGCCGTCCTCGCCGATCCGTCCGGGACCGTCCTCGCCCAGCGCGAGAGGCCCACCCCCGCACGCAGCGGGGCGCAGTCGATCGTCACGACCGCGGCCGAGCTCCTGCGTGAGGTCGCCCTCGCGGGCGGCATGACCGGGCCGCTGCGTCGCGTCGGCGTCGGCACCGCGGGCGTCGTCGACCACCGCACCGGCACCATCCTCGCCGCGACCGACGCGCTGCCCGGCTGGGCAGGGACCCCGCTCGCCGCCGAGCTCTCCGCGCTGCTCGACGGCGCACAGGTGGCGGTGGTCAACGACGTCGTCGCCTTCGCCCTCGGGGAAGGCCGGTACGGCGCAGCCGCCGGGCTGACCAGCTACGTCGCGGTGACGGTGGGCACCGGCGTCGGTGGCGCCGTCGTCGTGGACGGGACCCCGCTCGTGGGAGCGCACCACCTTGCCGGGCACGTGGGCCACATGGCCGTGCCGCAGGCCGGCGACCGGCGGTGCCCGTGCGGGCGCCGCGGTCACGTGGAGGCGATCGCCTCAGGAACCGCGATGGTCGAGACTTACCGCCTCGCCGGCGGACAGGCCGCCACCCTCGTCGACGTGGCCGCCGCGCTGCGCGCCGGGGACGAGCGCGCCGTCGACGCGGTGCGGCTGGCGGGGCGCGGGCTCGGCACGGCGTTGGCCTCCCTCGCCAACGCCGTAGACCCGCAGGTCATCGTCGTGGGAGGGGGCGCGCTCCAGGTGAGCCAGCTGCTGCTGGCCCAGGCCCGCGCGGCCTTCGCCGAGACCGCGCTCGCCTCCCTCGGAGGCGTCGAGATCCGCCATGCCCAGCTCCCCGGACTGGCGGTGGCGCTCGGAGCGACGCTGCTCGGCGCCCGCCCGCCCGGACCCGCAGACCCAGAGCACCACCAGAACGACACCGCCCCCTCCGCCCCCACACCCAGCTCGCGAGGACTCTCATGATCACGCTCACCCTGCTCCCGCTCGACGACCGCCCGGCCACCCGGGCCATCCCCCAGGAGGTCGCCGCGATCGCCGGCGTCAGCGTCGCCACGCCACCCGTGGAGCTGCGCCCGCACTGCCGCACGGCGCCTGACCCCGAGGCCGTCTCGGAGTGGTTCCGCACCTCCCGGGCTCGCACCGACGCGGCCGTGGTGAGCCTGGACGCCCTCGGCTTCGGTGGTCTGATCGGCTCACGGATCGGTCACGAGCCGGTCGAGGACGTGCTCGCCCTGTGGCGTCCGCTGACCGAGCCGGGCGGTCCGGTGCACGCCGCCATCGTCGTGCCCCGCACCCCCAACAGCCTGGACGCGATGGAAGAGCCGGAGTACTGGAGCCAGCACGGCCCGAACCTGCACGCGCTCTCCGCCCAGCTCGCCTCGACCGAGGACGAGCTCACCGCGGCCCGCGACACGGTCGCTCCGGCCGTGCCCGACGACGTCGTCACGGACTGGACCGGGCGCCGTCTGCGGCAGCACACCCTGGCGCTGGCTGCGCTGAGCATGGCCCAGCGCGGCACCCTCGACACCCTCGTCGTCGGCGTGGACGACGCGGCCTTGAAGTCCCTGTCTGCCCGCGCCCAGACCGACCTCGCCCGGTGGTCCCAGATCGCGGGGACCACCGACCGCGTGATCGTCCACCCCGGCGCGGACGAGACCGGTGCCGTGCTCGTGGCCCGGGCGATCGGTCAGCACCTGGGACTGAGCGGCCCGCGGGTCGCCCTCGCCTGCGCCGACGCGGACGGCCTCGACCGCCCGGCACCCTACGAGACCGGCCCGGTCCGCCTCACCGTGGTCCGCCAGCTCGAGGCCGCCGGCGCCACCGTCGTGGAGGACGTGGCTGAGGCCGACATCGTCCTCGTCGTCCACCCGCCCTTCTGCCCGGTCTGCGGTGCCAGCGCGGGCTGCGCCGTCGACCACGCGAGCTGGGCTGGCGCGCCCAAGGACACCTGGGACTGGGACGGTGCGGCGCGCACCACCGCGGTCGTCACCGAGCTGCTCGCCGCCGGGCACCGGGTGGCCCTCGCCGACGTCGCCCAGCCCAACGGCGCCGACCCTGCCCTGGTCGGCGCGCTCGCCCCGGCCATGAGCTGGGCCGACCTGGACGGCTACGCCGCCTGGAACACCGCCGGCAACACCCTGGGCACGGTGGCCGCTCAGCTCGTCGTGGCTCACCTGGGCCGGGCCGCCGGCAGCTTCGACGCCCAGGCGCACCGCCTCGCGATCGCCCGCCGGGTGGTCGAGGACTACGGATGGATGTCCGTGGTGCGCCACAAGGCTCGTCTCACGCTCGGCTCTGACCCGGCCCGTCACGACGACGTCAGCGGCGCCCACCCGTCCGCCGCCGCCTGGGAGGACGAGCTGCGCGAGATCCTGGCGGCCAGCCCCGGGCTGCAGGGCCTGCAGGTGGTCCCTGGGAGCCTGAGCTTCCCGTGGGCCCGGACCTTCGAGATCGACCTGTCCATCGTGGACGTGACGGACGGCGCGGGGCTATGAGTCCGGACGCCGCGAGCCCGACTGCCGTGAGTCCGGACGCGCTCGACGCCGTCCGCGGCCGCCTCATCGTCTCCTGCCAGGCGGCCGAGGGGGAGCCGCTGCGCGGACCGGAGCACATGGCCGCGATGGCCATGACCGTGCTGGGCGGCGGCGCGAGCGCCGTCCGCCTGGAAGGGCCCGACGACGTCGCGGCCGTCCGCGCACGGACCGACGCGCCGATCATCGGACTGTGGAAGATCGGGGGGACGCCGGTCTACATCACCCCGACCCTGGCCGCCGTGCGCGCCGTCGCCGAGGCAGGGGCTGACATCGTCGCGGTCGACGGCACCGGGCGCGAGCGCCCCGACGCCAGCACGCTCGCCGACGTGGTCGAGCTCGTGCACGGCACCTACGGCCGGCTCGTCATGGCCGACGTCGCCACCCTCGCCGAGGGTGTCGCCGCGGCCGACGCGGGCGCCGATGTCGTCAGCACCACCCTGTCGGGGTACACCGGCGGCCCGGTGCCGAGCGGGCCCGACCTCGACCTCGTCGAACAGCTGGCCAGTGCACTGGAGATCCCGGTGGTGGCCGAGGGGCGGATCGGCTCACCCGAGGAGGTCGCCGAGGCGCTGCGCCGTGGAGCCTGGGCGGTCGTCGTCGGTGGGGCGATCACCCGGCCGGGTCAGATCACCGCGCGGTTCGCGGCGGCTGCCCAGTAGTCAGGCGCGCAGCGCGATCTCCACGTCCTCGATGAGGTCGAGCGGGTCCTCGAGGCCGATGCTCAGCCGCACCGTGGTCTCCGCGATGCCCACGGCGGCGCGGCCCTCGGGGCCGAGCTTGCGGTGCGTCGTGGTGGCCGGGTGCGTGATGAGCGACTTCGCGTCGCCGAGGTTGTTGGAGATGTCGATGACCTGGAGGGCGTCGAGGAAGGCGAAGGTGCGCTTCTTGGCGGTCTCCGGGTCGGTGCCCTCCGGGACGGCGAGGTCGAAGGTGACCACCGTTCCGCCCCCGGTCTGCTGGGACCGGGCGAGCTCGTACTGCGGGTGGGAGGGCAGGAAGGGGTAGCGCACCCGGGAGATCCCGGGCAGCGTCTCCAGGTGCTCGGCGACCCTGAGCGCTGCCGCGGTCTGGGCGTGGACCCGCAGCGGCAACGTCTCCAGGCCCTTGAGCAGCACCCAGGCGTTGAAGGGGCTCAGCGACGGCCCGGTGTTGCGGATGAACTTCTGCACCGGGCCCTCGATGTACTCCGTCGAGCCGAGGATCGCCCCGCCGAGCACGCGGCCCTGGCCGTCGATGTGCTTGGTCGCGGAGTAGACCACGACGTCCGCGCCCAGCGCGAAGGGCTGCTGCAGGATCGGGGTGGCGAAGACGTTGTCGAGCACGACGACGGCCCCTGCCGCGTGCGCCAGGTCCGCGACGGCGCGGACGTCGACGATGTCCTGCATGGGGTTGGACGGGGTCTCGAAGAAGACGACGTCGGCCGGGGTGGCCAGGGCGGCCTGCCACTGGTCGAGCTCGTGGCCGTCGACGTAGTCGACCGTGACGCCCCAGTCGGCGAAGATCTCCTCGAAGATCACGACCGTGGAGCCGAACAGTGCGCGGGCCGAGACGATCCTGCTGCCCGACCTCACGAGGGCGGCGAGGGAGGTGAAGACCGCGGACATGCCGGTCGCCGTGGCGTAGCAGGCCTCCGCGCCGTCGAGCAGGCGCAGGCGCTCCTCGAACATGTGCACCGTGGGGTTGCCGTAGCGGGAGTAGATGAAGCGGTCGGTCTCACCCTTGAAGGCAGACTCCGCCTCCCCGGCGCTGGAGTAGACGTACCCCTGGGTGAGGTAGATCGGCTCGGAGGTCTCCTGGAAGTTGGACCGGAGCTGGCCGCCGCGGACCGAGAGGGTCTGCGGGCGCAGCGTGCGCTCGCTCGTGGCAGTCGCGGTCCCTGCGGTGGTGGCAGCAGCGTCGGCGGGACAGTCGGTGCTGGTCGCGGCGTCGGGGGTGGCCATCGTCGTCACTCCCCGGCGGTGTAGGTGGTGGCCGGCAGGCCGCGCAGGCGCCAGCCGTTCACGGTGCGCTGCCCGGCGGCGTCGGTGTCTCCCTCGAAGCCTTCCAGGACGTTGTAGGCCGGGCCGAACCCGGCTGCGGTCGCGTCGATGGCCGCGCCGATGGAGCGGTTGCCGGAGCGGCACAGGAAGATGACGGGCCGCTCGTCGCCGGGGGTGAGGCCGGTCTCGGCCAGCTCGGTGAGGAAGTTCTCGTTCGGGCCGAAGGGCGTGGTCCACTCGATGAACGCCGCGCGGTCGCCCTCGAGGGACGAGGTGTCCGGCACGCCGACCTGGCGCCACTCGCCTTCGGTGCGCACGTCCACGAGGATCGCGTCCGGGTTGCTCTCGAGCAGGTCCCAGGCCTGCTGGGGGGTGAGGTCGCCTGCATAGGTCATGTCATGCCTCCGTCTGTCGTCCATCGGTTCCGGCGGTAGCACCCTCGCCCTGCGTCAGCCCCGTCAGGGCTGGGCAAGGGGGTTGCTGCGGCGTCGTCGTGCCAGATCACTCAGCCGCTCTGGATGGTGTGTCCTACTGAGCATCACCCCGCGAGCCGTATCTGAGACGGTCGGTCCATGATGCGAGACGCCGCGTGCCTGCAGATTGACACCCCTGAGTTCCTCACGAATGCTGGACCCAGGTCATGAGTGCCAGCGCAAAACCCCGGTTTGCTGGCCGGCAACCCTCCTCCGCGGTGGGGTGCCCCGGGTGAAGACCTGGCCGGAGCCGAGAAGGCATTCCGGCAAGCGCGGGGTCGGTGCGGTACATCGCTGACGGCACGAGATCCCCTCAACTGCACGGAGGATCCTCATGCCTGTCCTGACCCCGACCGAAGCCCGGTCCTGCCTTCCCGTCGTCGGCTCTGACACCCTCGTCCCGCTGGTCGACGGCACCACCATCGCCTACGCCAACCTCGACTGTGCGGCGAGCGCCCCGGCGCTGGTCGCCGTGGCCGAGCGGGTCACCACGACGCTGCCGCTGTACGCGAGCGTGCACCGCGGCGCCGGATACCTCTCCCAGGTGTCCACCGCCCTCTACGAGGCGAGCCGCCAGACCATCGGCGCCTTCGTGGGTGCCCGCACCGACGACGTCACCGTCATCACGCGCAACACCACCGACTCCCTCAACCTGCTCGCCGGCTGCGTGCCCGCCGGCCCCGACGGAGAGCCGGGCCGCGTGCTCGTCCTGGACGTCGAGCACCACGCCAACCTGCTGCCCTGGCAGCGCAGCGCCGGCGGCGCGACGGTCCTGCATGGCGAGGACTCCGTCGCCGCGACCCTGGCGGCCCTGCGCACCGAGCTCGCCCGGGCGCCCTATGCGCTGCTCGCCCTCACCGGGGCCTCCAATGTCACCGGGGAGTACCTCCCGGTGGCCGACGTCGTCGCGCTCGCCCACGAGGCCGGTGCGCGCGTGGCGCTGGACGGCGCCCAGCTCGTCCCGCACCGTCGCTTCTCCCTCGCCGAGACCGGTGTGGACTACATCTCCTACTCCGGGCACAAGACCTACGCCCCCTTCGGCTCGGGCGCGCTGGTGGGCCGCCGGGACTGGCTCGACGCCGGCACCCCGTACCTGGCCGGCGGCGGCGCCGTGCGCCAGGTCGACGTCGACTCCGTGGTGTGGACCACGGCGCCGGCCCGCCACGAGGCCGGCTCCCCGAACGTCATCGGCGCGGTCGCCCTCGCCGCGGCCTGCGACGCGCTCGCGGCTCTGCCCGCCGGGACCCTCGAGGCCCACGAGGCCTTCCTGCGCGAGCGCCTGGTCTCCGGGCTGGAGGCCATCCCCGGTGTGCAGGTGGTGCGGGCCTGGGCGGACGCCGTCGACCCGGTCGGCGTGGTGACCTTCTCCGTCGTCGACCACGACCCGGGTCTGGTGGCCGCGTACCTGTCCGCCGAGTACGGGATCGGTGTGCGTGACGGCCGCTTCTGCGCCCACCCGCTGCTCTCTCGCCTGGGCTACGCCGCCGGGGCGATCCGAGCGAGCGTGGGCGTCGGCACCACCCTCGAGGAGGTCGAGCGGCTGCTCGGTGCGCTGAGCACCTTCGTCACCGACGGCCCGGGCGCCACCTACGAGGTCGTCGACGCCTGCTGGACGGTCTCGCCCGACCCGCGCCCGCTGCCGGAGGGCAGCGGTCTGTCCGGGCTCATCGCGACCGCCGCTGCGGGGTTCATCGCCGAGTCCGCCGGGTGCGGTCCGCTGCTCGACCAGCAGTAGGTCCACCGCAGGGAGCGGGAACGCTCCCACCCATCGCCGCTGCTCAGCCCGCTGCGGGCGCGAGTGTTTTGGCGGAAAGTGGTTACCTTTCTGGCCAATCTGCCCTGTGCTACGTTTCAGCCGTTTGAGTCAATGACGACGATGTGCAAGCTGGCGGTCAGACATGGGAAGTGCCGGACAGGCGATCCGTAGGACAGTCCATCGACGATCGGCACGGTGGATCGCGCTGATCCGGCTGCTCCCTACCGCCGGAGCCGGGATCGTCATCGGCGGCCTGGCGATGGGCGTGCTGCTCGCGCTCGCCCCGCTCGCGGTCATCGTGCTCATGGGGCGGGTGCTCTACCTCCTGCCCGACGCCGCTGCGGCCGCGACCTGGGACGAGCTGCTCACCACCCTGCTCGTCGCCTTCGCGCTGCTCGTGGTCCAGCAGCTGGCGGTGCCCTTCCAGGAAGGCATCGTCGAGGTGATCGGTCGCCGGGTCGACCAGCACTGCATCGACCGGCTCATGGGCGCGGCCTTGGCCGACGCGCCGCTCTCGGTCCTCGAAGAGCCCGAGGCTCTCGACATCCTCGCCGATGCCCGCGCGGCCTACTCCCGGCTGGCCCGCACCCCCGGTGAGGCTGCCGGTGCGCTCATCCCCCTCACCTCCCGGTACATCCAGCTCGTCGGCGCCGTCGTGCTGGTCGCGGTGGTGGTCAGCCCGGTCGCTGCCGCGGTCATCGCAGCGACGGCGCTCGTCGTGCGCTTCGCGATCCGAGGGACGCTCGGCCGCTTCGCGGTGCTGTGGGACTCCCTGTCGGGGTCGCGGCGCAAGATGTCCTACCTGCGTGAGGTGGCCACCGGAGCCAAGGCAGCCAAGGAGATCCGCCTGCTGGGGCTGCTGCCCTGGCTGCGCGCCCGGCTGCGCCACGACACGATGGCCAACTTCGAGCCCCAGTGGCGCGGCAGCCGCAAGCTCCAGCTGTGGCCCTTCGTCGGGTACTCCATGGTCGGCCTGGTCGGTGGTGCGGTGGTGCTCGTGATCATCGCGGTGGCCGGCACGGCCGGGAACCTCAATCTCTTCCAGCTCGGGGTGGCCCTCCAGGCGGTGCTCATCCCGATGCGCTTCGGCGTCTACTTCCCCGAGTGCGACGTGCAGACCCAGTACGGCCTGCACTCCTTCGAGGCGCTCGAGCGCTTCGAGGAGCTGGTCTCCGTCGCGCAGACGGCGGGTCCCGGCGAGGCAGTTTCCGGTGCGGCGGCGCCGGGCGTGGCGAGCACCGGGCGCGCGGAGAGCGAGAACGGGGAGGGCGGCGTCGGGCAGGACGCGGCCTCGCTGCGTGGTGTGGTGCGCTTCGAGAGGGTGAGCTTCCGGTACGCCGACGGCGGGCCGTGGGTGCTCCGCGACCTCGACCTGGAGCTGGCGCCGGGCGGGTCGACGGCCATCGTCGGGCTCAACGGCGCGGGCAAGACCACCCTGGTCAAGCTGCTGGCCCGGCTCTACGACCCCACCCGCGGGCGGATCACCGTGGGCGGCGTGGACCTGCGGGAGGTGGACGCCTCCGAGTGGCAGCGCCAGCTCGCCCTGATCTTCCAGGACTACGTGCGGTACGAGCTCACGGCCGGGGAGAACATCGGCTTCGGAGCCCCGCACCTCATGGACGACCGCGCGGCGGTGCGCTCGGCCGCCGAGCGGGCCGGCGCCGACGTGGTGCTCGACCAGCTCCCCGACGGGCTCGACACCCCGCTGTCCGCCCGCTACCCCGGCGGGCGGGACCTCTCCGGCGGCCAGTGGCAGCGCATCGCCCTCGCACGAGCGCTCCTCGCAGTGCAGGGCGGCGCGTCGGTGCTGGTCCTGGACGAGCCGACGGCGCAGCTCGACGTCCGCGCCGAGGCCGAGTTCTTCGACCGCTTCCTGGCCACGATGGACGGCCTGACCAGCGTGGTCATCTCGCACCGGTTCTCCACCGTGCGACGAGCAGACCAGATCGTGGTGATCGAGCACGGTCGGGTGATCGAGCGCGGCACCCACGACCAGCTCATCGAGCTGGGCGGGCGCTACGCCGAGCTCTTCGAGCTGCAGTCCAGCCGTTTCCGCACACCGACCACGGACACCTCAGCCGTGACCGGGTCGACGAACCCCGAGCAGGAGATCTCCGCATGACCTTCCTGAGAGCCATCGGCTTCATCCTGTCCCTGGGTTACCGCACCGACCGGCGTCGCCTGTTCGTGGCCTCCGGCCTGATGCTCGTGGGCTACCTGTCCGCGCCGCTGGTGGGGGCGGGGCTCGGTGCGTTCACCAACGCGGTGCTGGACCAGGACACCTCGCGTGCGGTGGGCCTGGCCATCGGTCTGGCCTTCCTGCTCATCTTCGAGCTCATGATGGGGCACTTCGCGCACCTGTCCTACTTCGAGCTGGGCGACATGCAGCAGATGCAGCTCACCGACGAGATCGCGGAGATCGCGCACTCGAGCGGCCGCATCGACCAGTTCGACCGGCCCGAGTTCGCCAAGCTGCTCACGGTGGCCACCGAGGGTTTGCAGCGGGTGCGCCTGGCCCTGGAGGTGACCCTTCAGCTGTGCGGCATGGTGCTCCAGGTGATCGTCACCACGGTGATCCTGGCCATGGTGGAGCCCTGGTTGGTGCTGCTGCCCCTGGCGGCGGTGCCTCCCGTGCTGCTCGCGCAGCGGGCGCAGAAGATCATGGACACCACCCGCGACGAGGCGGCCCTGGACATCCAGCTCTCGCGGCACCTCGTGCAGGTGGGGACCACGGGCCAGTCGGCCAAGGAGGTGCGGCTCTTCGGGGCGCAGCGTCCCCTCGCCGAGCGCCAGCGGGCGGCATGGAACGCGACCACGGCCCAGCTGTGGACGGCGCACCGGCGCGCGGCGGTGCTGCGGGCGATCGGCCAGGTGTGGTTCGCCCTCGCCTACGCTCTCGCCGTCTTCCTCGTGGTCCGCCAGGCTGCTGCCGGCGGGGCGAACATCGGCCAGGTGGTGCTGGTCATGACGCTCGCGGTGCAGGTCAGCTCACAGGTTGCCGGCGGGCTCGCGGTGCTCAGCATCTTGCAGTCGGTGGGCCGGACCGGTGAGCACATCGCCGAGCTGCGGGCCATGGTGGCGGACGACCCGGCAGCGGCCGCGGCCGCGACGGCGGCGGCGACGTCGGGCGAGTCGCAGAGCGCCTCGGCTGAGCCGTCCCCGCCCGGGGAGGTCCCCGAGCGGATGACCTCCGGCGTGACCCTGGAGAACGTCTCGTTCTGCTACCCCGGAAAGACGATCCCCGTCCTCCACGACGTGAGCTTCACCGTCCCGGCGGGCAGCACGCTCGCCCTGGTGGGCGAGAACGGCGCCGGGAAGTCCACCTTGGTGAAGCTGCTCTGCGGGCTGTACCAGCCGACGTCGGGCAGGATCTTGGTGGACGGCGTGGACCTCGCCACCCTGCCCGACTCCGTCTGGCGCGAGCGGGTAGCCACCCTCTTCCAGGACTTCGCGCGCTTCGAGCTGATGCTCCGCGAGAACGTCGGCACGGGGCTGGTCAGCAAGATCGACGACGACGAAGCGCTGTGGGCGGCCCTCGGACGGGCACGCGCGGGCACGGTCGTCGACCGTCTCGCCGACGGGCTCGACCAGCTGCTGGGCCACGAGTACGGCAACGGCGTGGACCTCTCGGGCGGGCAGTGGCAGACGCTCGGGCTGGCGCGCACCCTCATGCGGACCGACCCGTTGCTGCTCATCCTCGACGAGCCCGCCGCGGCCCTGGACGCCTTTGCTGAGAACGCGCTCTTCGAGCGCTTCGTGGCCTCGGCGGAGGAGACAGGGCGGGTTGCTGGCGCGATCACGGTCTTCGTCTCGCACCGGTTCTCCACCGTGCGTGACGCGGACCAGATCATCGTGCTCGACGGCGGCTCCGTCCGTGAGGCGGGGACGCACACGGCGCTCATGGCTCGCGCGGACCTGTACGCCGAGCTCTTCGCGCTGCAGGCGGGGGCGTACTCCTAGGCGGGCGTCAGTCCTGGACCGTGAGGCCCAGGTGCGCGGCGAAGAGGGGAGCGAAGGCGTCGAGCTGGTCGGTGCCGATCCGCGCACCCTTGAGGCCGGCCAACCCGGTCAGCTGACCCAGGTGCGCTCCGCGCAGGTCGACGTTCTTGAGCTGGGCACGGCTCAGCGTGAGGTGGTCGACCCGGGTGTTCGTGAAGATCACGGTCGTGGCGCGGACCCCGGCGAGGTCGAGCTCGCCGATCACGCAGTCGGTGAAGGTGAGCCCCGTGATGCGGGTGTCGCGCAGGTTGAGGTAGTCGATCTTGGTGCCGGTGATGGACACGCGTGACCAGCTCGACCCGAAGGCCTGGACGCCACCCAGGCGGCTGGCGGTGACGCTCACGTCCTGCCAGTCGCCGTCGGAGGCGTCGAGGGTGTCAGCGTTGACGGTGGTGAAGGTGGTCTCCATGATCCGGGCCGACTGCAGGTCCGCCCCAGAGAGCTGGGTGCCCTCGAAGGTGCACTCGATGAGGCGTGACCCGGAGGCGTCGACGCCGCTGAGGTCGTCGCTGCCGAAGGCCACCCGCTCGATGTAGGCCTCGGCCTCGAGGCGGTCGGAATCGGGGGAGTAGGGGGTGGGGGGAGCCATGGGACGACTCTCTCACGACCGGCTGACAGGCGTGTTCATCGAGCGGTCACCAACTGTTCTCCACAGAGGCCGGACGAGGCCTTGTCCGCGTTTCCAGGCCTGTGGTTCTCTGACGCTGTGGAGCACAACCTCGTCCTGGACGGCCACGGGTTCCGCCTCGAACCGTTGGCCTTGGCGCACGTCGGGGCGCTCGCTGCTGCCGTCGACGAGGCGATGTGGTCGGGCATGTCGACGCCCACCCCGCGAGGTGAGGTGGGCATGGTCAACTACGTCGAAGACACCCTCGCTACCCCTGACTGCCTCGCCTTCGCCGTGATCGACCAGGTCAGCGGAGAGGTCCGAGGCAGCACCGCCTTTTGCGCCCTGTCCCACGACCAGGGCCGGGCGGAGATCGGCCGCACCTTCTACGACCGGCAGGTCTGGGGGCGGGTGATCAACCCGGTGTGCAAGTTCCTCCTCCTCGAGCACGCCTTCAGCACATGGGGTCTGTTCCGGGTATCGCTGCGAGCCGACTCCCGCAACACCCGGTCCATCGCGGCGATCACCCGGCTCGGTGCGACGTACGAGGGGACCCTGCGCGGCTTCCGGCTGGCCCCGGACGGCTCACGGGCCGACAGCCTGTCCTTCTCGATCCTCGAACCGGAGTGGCCCCGGGTGCGCGCCGGTCTGCTCGACCGGATCGACCCCCTGCGCCGGATCGTCGTGGCGGAGGAGGGTGGGCGAGCCGCAGGCCAGGGCGGCTGACATCGGTCGACCGGGCCATGACGTGCTCTGGCACGATGTGCCCATGGACCACGCGATCACCCTCGACGGCTACGGCGTCCGGCTCGTCCCGCTCGCTCCCCAGCACGCAGCAGACCTGGCCGCCCTCGTCGACGCCGAGCTGTGGGCCGGCATGACGGTCGCGGTGCCAGACACCGCCGACGCCATGGGCGCCTACGTCGCCGCCGCGATCGCGACGCCGGGGCGCGCGGCCTTCGCCGTGCTCGGCGCGGAGGACGGCGAGGTCCGCGGGTCCACCTCGCTGTACGAGTGGGTGCCCGCCCAAGAGCGGGTCGAGCTCGGGTCGACCTTCTACGGCCGGGAGTTCTGGGGCGGGGTCACCAACCCGGCCTGCAAGCTCCTGCTCATGCGCCACGCCTTCGAGGAGGCGGGGATCAACCGCCTCGCCCTGCGCGCCGACTCCCGCAACGCCCGGTCCGTCGCCGCGATCGAGCGCCTCGGCGCGGTGCGCGAGGGAGTGCTCCGCGAGCACCGGGTCGCCCCCGACGGCTCGCGCGGCGACACGGTCTACTTCTCGATCCTCGCCCGCGAGTGGCCCGCCGTCCGCGCAGGCCTCCTCGCCCGCCTCCCCGCCAAGCACTGACACCCCTGCCCGCCTGCCCTGCCGAGGGCTGCCCCCTGCCCTGCCCTCTTCATGACCAAGCCGGCCCCGTCGACCAGCCCGTCCACCCCCCCGCTCAACGTCAGCCCCACACATCGCCCCGCTGATTCACCTACGGGGCGTGCTCTTGACGACGTGACGTGCCTACGAACGCACGCTGCGTAGTCAAGAGCACGTCCCATAGCGGTCGGTCGATCGCGCCACCCTGGCCGCGGGTGACCGTAGGTGGTGTCGCGCGGGTGGGGGTGGCTGTGGCGGGCAGAAGGGCAGGGGGCGGGGCAGAGAGGAAGGGGGATGGGAATAGCGGGGAGGCGGGGGCGGTTTGGCAGAGTGGTTGAACTTTCAAGAGATGTGGGGGAGATCGTGCTCGACGTCGTGGTCATCGGAGCGGGGCAGGCGGGGCTGGCTGCGGCGTACCACCTGCGGCGGCGCGGGCTCGTGCCCGGCGTCGACTTCGTCGTGCTGGACTCCAACGACGGCCCTGGGGGAGCGTGGCGCCACCGCTGGCCGTCGCTCACCCTCGGCACTGCCCACGGCATCCATGACCTCCCCGGCCTCGCACTGGGCACCCCGGACCCGACCGAGCCGGCGTCCTCGGTCGTGAGTCGCTACTACGGCACCTATGAGGAGACCTTCGACCTGCAGGTCCGCCGTCCGGTGACCGTCCGCGAGGTCCGCGACGCCCGCCCCGAGGAGTACACCGGCACGGGCATCGCCGACCGCCCGCCCCTCGTGGTCGTGGGGGACGACGAGGTGTGGGCCACCCGGACGATCATCAACGCGACCGGCACCTGGACCCGCCCGCACTGGCCGTACTACCCCGGCCGGGAGCTGTTCCGCGGCCGGCAGCTGCACACCCACGACTTCTGGTCGGTCGAGGAATTCCGTGGTCAGCACGTCGTGGTGGTCGGTGGGGGAGCCTCGGCGGTCCAGTTCCTGCTGCCGCTCGCGGAGGTCGCCACGACCACCTGGGCCACCCGCCGCCCGCCGGTGTTCGGCGAGCGGAGCTTCGACCGGGAGTGGGGGATCGACGTCGAGCGCCGGGTCAAGGAGCGCACGCGAGCCGGGCTGCCGACCCTGAGCGTCGTCGAGGCCACGGGTCTGGACCTCACACCCGCCTACCAGCAGGGCATCGACGACGGCGTGCTCGTCTCGCGAGGCATGTTCACCCGGATCACCGAGACCGGAGTCGTCTTCCCGACCACCGGTCCTGACGGCGAGCCGGGC
The DNA here is from genome assembly GCF_001552735.1 of Sanguibacter suarezii NBRC 16159. Classification (GTDB taxonomy): domain Bacteria; phylum Actinomycetota; class Actinomycetes; order Actinomycetales; family Cellulomonadaceae; genus Sanguibacter; species Sanguibacter suarezii. The sequence continues at coordinate 149,956 of NZ_BCRT01000001.1, read as the reverse complement.
GAGACGGAGGTCGCCGCAGACGCGATCTTGTGGGCCACCGGCTTCCGGCCCGCGGTCGACCACCTCTCGCCGCTGCGTCTGCGCGAGCACGCGGGCGCCATCGCGACCGACGGCGTCCACGTCCCGCGTGATCCCCGCGTCTTCCTCGCCGGCTACGGCGCAGGTGCCTCGACCATCGGTGCCACCCGGTCAGGCCGTGCGGCCGCGGTCGCGGCGGCGCGCGCAGTCGAGGACGCCGCTGACCCCGTGAGGAGCGCGACCGCCCGGAGCGCGACCGTCCGCGACGAGACGCCCGCGCCCCAGCGCTGAACGGTCAGGACGCCCCGGGCGTGACGTGCCCGCGGAAATGCTCCTTGCCCCTGCGCGCATCCCATCCCACGTACTCGAAGCCCGAGGCCTCGTCCCCGGTGATCGACACCGCGACCGAGCTGGGCAGCAGCACCGGTTTGGCGAACTCGACGGTCCACTCCACGGCGCCGCTGCGTCCAGCCCCGGCGCGCCCCACGCCGCTCTCGGCCAGGGCGCGCGCCGCGGTGTACATCCCGTGCGCGATGGCCCGCGGGAAGCCGAAGGCCTTGGCGGTCAGCGCGGACAGGTGGATCGGGTTGCGGTCGCCCGAGACGGCCGCGTAGCGGCGGCCGGTCCCGGCGTCGAGGGCCCAGCGCGCCGTGGGCATGGGAGGGGTGAACGGGGCGCTCGCAGGTGCCGCCGCCGAGCCCCCCGCGCCCACCCCGCTGCGCGTCACGCCCTTCGCGAGGTACGTCGAGACCCCACGCCACACGACCTCCATCGCGTCCCCGGCGCCGTACCGCGCCGTCACCTCCGTCACGAGCTCGACCTGCGTGCCGCGCGGGTGCGGCACGAGACCGCGCGCCCACGCGTGCACCTCGAGCCGCTCGTCGGACCGGATCGTCCGCGCGACGGTGACCGTGTTGGCCAGGTGCACCATGCCGGCCAGCGGCAGCGGGAAGTCCGGCCGCACCATGAGCGCCATGGCGACCGGGAAGGCCAGCACGTGCACGAACCCGGCAGGCAGCACGTCGTCGACCGGCTCGCCGAGAAGTCGCTGGTAGCGGACCAGGTGCTCGGGGTCGGCGACGACGTCGGCCGCGCGGTAGGTCACCTCAGGCAGCGACGCGTCGTCGGGCTCCTCGCCGCCGCGCCCGGGCAGCCGCGGCCAGCCGGGCAGCACGGCCCGGGCGTAGAGCCCGCCGAGCCCCGGCACGCCGGGCAGCGTCTTGACCGTCGAGGGCCGGCCCGGCAGATCCACGTCCATCAGGCGCCCACGAGGTTCTGGCCGCAGACCCGCAGCACCGTGCCGTTGATCCCGCCGGCCGCCGGGCTGGCGAGGAAGGCGACCGCCTCGGCGACGTCGACGGGCAGCCCGGCCTGCTGCAGGGAGTTGAGCCGGCGCGCCACCTCGCGCGTGGCGAAGGGGATGCGGGAGGTCATCTCGGTCTCGATGAAGCCGGGGGCGACGGCGTTGGCCGTGCCGTCGACGTCGGCGAGCAGCGGGCCGGTGGCCCGGACCATGCCGATCACCCCGCCCTTGGACGCGGCGTAGTTCGTCTGCCCGCGGTTGCCGGCGATCCCGGAGGTCGAGGCGAGGGAGACGATCCGCGGCGCGTGGGTGAAGGCCGGGGAGGCGAGCAGCGCCTCGTTGATGGCCAGCTGCGCGGAGATGTTGACCGCGAGCACCGACTCCCACAGTGCGGGCGTCATGTTCGCGAGCAGCTTGTCGCGGGTGATCCCGGCGTTGTGCACCACGACGTCCAGCCCGCCGTGGCGGGAGACGGCGTGGTCGATGATCGTGGCTCCGGCGTCGGCGGCGGTGATGTCGAGCTGGAGCGCGGTCCCGCGGATCTCGTTGGCGACGGCGGCCAGCGACTCCCCGGCGGCCGGCACGTCCACGACGACGACGCGTGCGCCGTCGCGGGCCAGAGTCCGCGCGATCGCGGCACCGATCCCGCGCGCCGCCCCGGTCACGACCGCGACGCGGCCGTCGAGCGGACGGTCCCAGCTGGCCGGCGCGGTGCCGGCGGTGGAGGAGACGGTGAGCAGCTGACCGTCCACGAAGGCCGACCGCGGGGAGAGGAAGAACCGCAGCGCTGCCAGCACCGACGGTGCGCCGAGGTCTGCGCCGTCGGACAGGACGATGCCGTTGGCGGTCGACCCTGCCCGCAGCTCCTTCGCGAGGGAGCGCAGGATGCCGTCGACGCCCTGGCGGGCGGCGGCCACAGCGGGGGAGTCCGACGCCGCGGCGGCGCGGGAGATGGTGACCACGCGCCCCCCGGGTGCCAGCGAGCGCAGCACACCGGACAGCTCGAGCATGGGCGCGGCGAGGTCGCTCGGGTGCACCACGTCGCTGAGGACCACCACGACGGCGCCCCACCGAGTGGCGTCCCCAGCAGCGGCGCGGCGTACGTCGAGGTCGCTGCCGCCGTCGGCGGAGAGCAGCAGCTGGGCGACGGCGTCGGCCTCCGTGCTCGCGGGGGTGCCGAGCACGAGGACCGGTCCCGGGGCCAGCGGTGCGTCCGGGGTGTGACGGCGCAGGACGCCGGGGCGGGGCAGGCCGAGCTTGGTGGCGACGGAACGGCCGAGCCCGCCGTTGACGAGGGAGACGTAGGTGTCGCTCACCAGGCACCGTCCGATCCGGTGGCGGGCGCTGCCTCGTCGGCGCTGGCGCCCGAGCCTGGCTGGCCCGACGGGTCGGCTGCAGACTCGATGATCGCCGCGACCCCCAGACCGCCGGCCGCGCAGATGGAGATGAGGGCGCGGGCCACCTGGCCGGTCTCGGCGGCGCGGGTGGCCACGAGCTTGGCGGCAGTGGCCACGATCCGGCCGCCGGTGGCGGCGAAGGGGTGACCGGCCGCCAGGGAGGATCCGACGACGTTGAGCCGGGACCGGTCCACCGTGCCCAGCGGACCGTCCAGGCCGAGCTCGGTGCGGCAGTACTCGGCGTCCTCCCACGCGGCGAGGGTGCTCAGCACGGTCGCGGCGAAGGCCTCGTGGATCTCGAAGAAGTCGAAGTCGTCCAGGGTCAGGCTGTTGCGGGCGAGCAGCCGGGGGACGGCGTGGACCGGGGCCATGAGCAGCCCCTCGTGACCGTGCACGAAGTCCACGGCTGCGGTCTCGCCGTCGACCACGCGCGCCAGCACCGGCAGGTCGTGGGCCTGCGCCCAGTCGCGGGAGGCGACCAGCACGACGGAGGCGCCGTCGGTGAGCGGGGTCGAGTTGCCGGCCGTCATGGTGGCCGGGACCGTCAAGGAGGTGCCGAAGACCGGGGGCAGCTTGGCGAGCTTCTCGACCGAGCTGTCCGGGCGCAGGTTCGCGTCTCGCACGAGTCCCAGGTACGGGGTGACGAGGTCGTCGAAGAACCCGGCGTCGTAGGCGGCTGCCAGGTGCTGGTGGCTCGCGGCGGCGAGGGCGTCCTGGTCCTCGCGGCTGATGCCCCAGGTCGCGGTGGTGATTGCCTGGTGCTCACCCATGGACAGCCCGGTCCGCGGCTCGTCGGTGCGCGGGGTGGCCGGAGCGAGGTCGGCCGGTCGCAGGGAGGCGAAGGCCTTCATCCGGGCGCCCAGGCTCTTGGCGTGGGAGGCCTTGAGCAGGGCGTGGCGCAGGCCCTCGCTCACGGCGATCGGCGCGTCGGAGATGGTGTCCGCACCGCCGGCGATGGCCGAGTCGATCTGACCGAGACGGATCTTGTTGCTCACCCCGATGACCGCCTCCAGGCCCGTCGCACAGGCCTGCTGCAGGTCGTAGGCGGGGGTCTGGGGGGACAGTGCCGAGCCGAGCACTGACTCGCGGACGAGGTTGAAGTCGCGGGAGTGCTTGAGCACCGACCCGGCCACCACCTCCCCGATCCGAGCGTCTTGCAGGCCGAACCGGGCGACGAGCCCGTCGAGGGCGGCGGTGAGCATGTCCTGGTTGCTGGCGTCCGCGTAGGCGCCGCCGGCGCGGGCGAAGGGGATGCGGTTCCCTCCCACGATCACCGCCTCGCGACCGTCGGGGGTGGGGGAGGCCGGGGGTCGGGGGGTGGTGGTCGGTGTCTGCGGGCTGCGCGGCACGGTGTCTCCTCGCGTCGTTGCTCGGGTGATCCTGCGGGTCTGCGGCTTCTTCGGTTCGGTGGACAGCGTGCGGCGACCTCGCGCGGTGCGCGAGCAGCGGGCGTCGGCTGCGTCCTGGCACCCACGGTACCTGATACTCAGAGTTTCGTGATGAACCGATGTCGCTCGACAGGGCCTAGGCTTTCCGGTGCGCGACCTTCACGCGCCGATGACGGGTAGCGACGGCGCGACCGGTCACCGGGCAGTGCGCCGTCGCACGCCTGGGGCGTGTCGGCGCCTGTGCGCGTCCCCCTGCTATATCGTCCCTCTACCCCTTCTGTCGCGTCCCGTCCTGGTCCGCGCTCCATCCTGAGGAGAGCTCATGGTCAGTCCTGCGCTCTTGGAACTCGCCGTCCAAGACGTCGCCGGACTCCAGGTGGCAGCCCGCATCGGCGCTGCGCGCGTCGAGCTGTGCGTGGCGCTGGGATCGACAGGTGGGCTCACCCCGAGCATCGGCCTCCTCGAGGCCGTCGTCGCCGCCGCCGCTGCGACCGGTCAGAAGAGTGCTCGCGGGATCGGAGTGCACCCGCTGATCCGTCCGCGCGCCGGTGGCTTCGTCTACGACGACGGCGAGCTGGCCGTCCAGGTGCGTGACGTCCAGGTGGCGGTGGCCGCCGGGGCGAGCGGCGTGGTGGTGGGTGCGCTGACGCCTGACCACGCCGTCGACGCCGCAGCCGTCGCCGCCCTCGTGGACGCCGCCGACGGCCGCGACGTGACCTTCCACCGAGCGATCGACACCCTCGACGACCCGCTGACCGCTCTTGACGTCCTGGCCGGGCTGGGAGTGCGGCGCGTGCTCACCTCGGGTGGGGCGCGGCGCAGCATCGACGGCGTCAAGCGCCTGCGCGCGATGGTGGCCCACGCCGCCGGGCGGGTGGAGATCATGGCCGGCGGTGGCGTGCGCCCCGAGGACGTCGCCGTGCTCGTGGACGCCGGAGTGGACGCGATCCACGTGTCGGCGAAGGGCTTCGTCGTCGATCCCGGGGGTGTGGGGGCCGGCTCCGAGGGTGGGTACGAGGTCACGGACGCCAAGATCGCCCAGGTGACCGCGGACGCGCTCTCATCCGCAGGATTCCGCGGATGAGGGGTAGCTCGGGGTCGCTGGAGAGGACAACATTCAGATACCAATTCGGTAACGGACGACGAGAATCATTTGGATTCAGCACTTCGTTCGTTAGGTTGCCGTACTAAAGCCACAATGACTAGTGGCTCAAGCGGCGTCGCGGCGTCGCTCGACGAAAGGACCAACGATGATCCGAACTGTGGGCCTCAGGCGAATGCTCCCAGCAGTCGCAGTTGCCTCTTCCATTGCCCTCATCGCTTCGGGCTGCTCCGGCGACGACAAGGGCGAAGCCAACACCGGCGGTGGATCGGGCGGCGACAGCGGCCGCGTGCTCAACGTCTGGGCGGGGAGCCAGACCCCGATCGTGGCGAACTTCAACCCGTTCATGCCGAACGCGCTCCTGCACGCCACCCAGGGGCCCATCCTGGAGCCGTTGTTCTACTTCAACAAGGTCGCCGACGCGGCGCCCACGCCGCTGCTGGGTGAGTCCTTCGAATGGAACGAGGACGGCACCTCGATGACCATCAAGGTGCGCGAGGGCGTGAAGTGGAACGACGGGGAGCCCTTCACCGCCAAGGATGTCGCGTTCACGTACAACTACGAGATCGCCAAGCCGTCGTACCTCGAGACTGCTGAGGCGACCGACGACACGACCGTCACGCTCACGTTCAACACCCCCTCGTTCACCAACGAGGACGGCCTGCTGCAGATGCTCATCGTTCCCGAGCACATCTGGAAGGACGTCCCCGACGCGGCTGTCGCGACCAACGAGAACCCGGTCGGCACCGGCCCCTACACGGTCGAGTCAGTCTCAGATGCCGCGTACGTGCTCGTCGCCAACCCGAACTACTGGCAGGAGGGCAAGCCGGCAGTCAAGAAGGTCCGCTACCTCGCCCTGAACTCCAACCAGACGTCGAGCGACCTGCTCACCACCGGCCAGCTCGACTGGGCCGGCATGTTCTCGCCCGACCCGAGCAAGGTCACCGGCGGTGGCACCTTGGCGATGATCAACACCCCGGTCGACCCGACCGTGCTCTACACCTGCTCCAACGCCGAGCTCGGCTGTGAGGGCCCCCAGACGGACGTTGCTGTGCGCCAGGCGATCAACCTCGCCATCGACCGCACCACGCTCAACGAGAAGGCGTGGGCCGGCCAGGCCAAGACCATCTCCCCGACGTACGCGCTGCTGGGCCGAGACGACAAGTGGATCGCCCCCGGTATGGAGAAGGAGAGCCCCCAGACGGCCGACGCCGCAGCTGCGGGCGCCATCCTCGAGGCCGCCGGCTACGCCAAGGGATCCGATGGCATCTACGCCAAGGGCGGTCAGAAGGTCGAGCTCACGCTCTCCTCGGTCGACGGCTGGACGGACTACAACGACGCGGCCAAGCTCATCTCCGAGCAGGCAGCTGCCGCCGGCATCAAGATCACCCCGATGCAGGTCACGTGGGACGAGTTCGCTGAGGGACGGTCCGCGGGCACCTACCAGCTGATCATGGGCGGCCTCATCGGAACGGCTACGGCGGACCCGTACTCGCTGTACCGCGACTGGCTCACGACGGAGGCGACCACCCCGGTCGGCACCGCCATCGCGTCCGGTGACTGGAACTTCTCCCGGTACTCCAACCCGGACGTCGACGCTGCGGTCCTCGCCGCATCAGGCACCTTGGACGAGGACGCCAAGAAGGCCGCGTACACCGTCGTCCAGGAGAACATCCTCCGCGACATGCCGTACATCCCGATCGTCGTCAACGCGACGCAGACCTTCATGAACACGAAGGACTACACCGGGTGGCCGACCGAAGACAACATGTACGCCTTCCCGCCGTCATGGGCCTCCGTGGGAGCCGGCATCGTGCTGGCCGACCTCAAGCCGGCCAACTGACGTGACTCCGAGGAGGAGATTGACGATGAAAGGACATGTTGAACAGTGAAGTACTACGTTCGACGGATCAGTTTCTACCTGATCACGGTCTGGGCAGCGATAACACTCAACTTCGTGCTGCCACGCCTGACACCCGGGGATCCCGGGGAGATCATGCTGGCAAAGCTCGCACGCAGCGGTGTGGAGATCACCGACCAGCTCGTCAGGAGCGTCAATCTCCTCCTTGGAGGTGCCACCGAAGGGTCCCTGTGGGACCAGTACGTGAACTACCTCGGCAAGATCTTCACCGGTGACCTGGGTGTGTCGATCACGACGTACCCGGAGCCTGTCGTGGATCTCATCGCGAAGGCTCTGCCGTGGACCATCGGTCTGGTCGGCCTGGCGACGGTCATCTCCTTCATCCTCGGCGTCGGGCTCGGCGCCTGGACCGGCTGGAAGCGCGGTACCTGGGCGGACAACCTCGTCCCGGGGACCACGCTCATCCAGTCGATCCCGTACTTCTGGCTCGCGTTGCTCCTGCTGTACATCTTCTCGGTGAAGCTCAAGTGGCTGCCCATCTTCGGCGCCTACGACGTCTTCACCTTCGCCGGGCCGGAGATGAGCTGGGAGTTCGTCTCCAGCGTCATCTACTACGGCTTCCTGCCGGCGCTGACCATCGTGCTCAGCTCGGTCGGTGGCTGGCTGCTGGGCATGCGCAACATGATGGTCACCACCCTCTCGGAGGACTACATCACCACCGCCGAGGCCAAGGGCCTGCGCCCGCGGCGCATCTTCACCGCCTACGCCGCCCGCAACGCCGGACTGCCGTCCATCGCCGGGTTCGCGATCTCGCTCGCCTTCGTCGTCTCCGGCTCGATCGTCATGGAGCAGGTGTTCTCCTACCCAGGCATCGGGATGCTGCTCATCCGCGCGGTCCAGGGCAAGGACTACGCGCTCATGCAAGGAATCTTCCTCGTGATCACCTTGACGGTGCTCGCCGCGAACTTCCTCATGGACATCTTCTATGGATTCATCGACCCGAGGGCGCGGCAGAATGGCTGACGAGGACATCCGTGAATCGCTGATCGCTGTACAAGCGACCGGCGCCGGCACGGCAGACGCAGTAGCAATCGACGAGACCATCGTCCGTCCGGTCCCTGACCGTGGCAGCAAGCTCGTGCGAGCGGTCCGGTTCACCCGGCGCTCCCCGAAGTTCGCCCTCGGGCTGAGCTTCGTCGTGGCGATCGTGCTGTTCGCGATCTTCGGCCCGATGCTGACCCAGAACCCGCGGTTCTCGGGGAATGACGCCCTCCTTCCCCCGTCCTCCGAGCACTGGCTGGGGACCACCGGACTGGGTTACGACATGCTCGCTCAGCTCGCCCACGGTGCGCGTGGCTCGCTGATCATCGGCGTGATCGTCGCTGCCATCGCGGTGACCCTCTCGGTGCTCTTCGGTGTGGTCGGCGGCTACCTGGGCGGATGGACCGACGAGGTCCTCTCGCTCATCACGAACATCATGCTCGTCATCCCGGGTCTGCCCCTGATCATCGTGATCTCCGGTTACATGGACGGACGCACGCTGTGGTTCGTGGCCTTCGTGCTGGGGATCACCGCCTGGGCGGGCTCGGCAGTGGTGCTCCGCCTGCAGGCTCGCTCGTTGCGCACCCGTGACTACGTCGCCGCCGCCCGGGTCTCGGGGGAGAAGACCTCCCGGATCGTCTTCGTCGAGATCATGCCGAACCTGCTGCCGCTGTTCGCCGCGCAGTTCCTCTTCGCCATGATCTTCGCGATCCTCGGCGAGGCAGGTCTGTCCTACCTGGGCCTCGGCGCGACCGGCTCCATCACCTGGGGGACCATCCTCAACGACGCCCAGGTCGGCATGGCGCTGACCCGTGACGCCTGGTGGTGGTTCGTTCCTCCGGGCGTGATGATCGCGCTGCTCGGTGGTGGGCTCTCGCTCATCAACTTCAGCATCGACGAGATCATCAACCCCAAGCTGCGCGCCGCTCCGGCTGCGGTCAAGAGCGTCCGCAAGGCACGCAAGACCGTCCGCAAGGGTGACCACACCGGTGCCGCCAGCACGACCGTGAAGGTGGACGCATGAACGCCTCGCTGGACCTGCAGTCCGCGTCACAGAGAATCCCCGGCAACTTCGGCGCCTCGCACGGGCAGGAGCCGGTGCTCACCGCTCACGACATCTCGATCACCTACGAGGTCGAGCCGCCCGTGCACGCCGTGAAGAACGTGTCGCTCACCCTGCACCGCGGGGAGATCCTCGGCCTGGCCGGGGAGAGCGGCTGCGGGAAGTCGACCCTGGCCTACGGCCTCAACCAGCTGCTCAAGCCGCCGGCGCTGCTGCGCTCGGGGGACGTGACCTTCCACGACCAGGGCGGGACGGACATCGACGTGGTCGGCCTGGAGGGGGACGCGCTGCGAGCCTTCCGCTGGGACAAGATCTCCATGGTGTTCCAGGGCGCGATGAACTCGCTCAACCCGGTCATCACCGTCCGGGCCCAGCTCTTCGACGTGTTCACCACCCACCGTCCGGGCATGTCCAAGAAGGAGAAGGAGGAGCGCAGCCAGGAGCTGCTGCGTCAGGTCGGGGTGGACCCCTCGCGCCTGGACAGCTACGCCCACCAGCTCTCCGGCGGCATGCGCCAGCGCGTCATGATCGCCATGGCCCTCGCGCTCAACCCGCAGGTCATGATCATGGACGAGCCGACGACGGCCCTCGACGTGGTGGTCCAGCGGGGGATCCTGCGTGAGCTCATGCGGCTGCGCGAGACCTTCGGCTTCGCGGTCATCTTCATCACCCACGACCTCCCGCTGCTGCTGGAGATCAGCGACCGCATCGCGGTCATGCTCCGCGGGGAGATCGTCGAGCTCAACTCGGCCGCGAACATCTACGCGCGTCCGCAGCACGAGTACACGCAACGGCTGCTCGGCTCCTTCCCGAGCCTGACCGGTGACCGTGGCGCTTTCATCCGCACAGGCGAGGCGATCTGACATGAAGAACCTTGAAGTCAAGCACGTGGTCAAGGACTTCCGCCTCGCCGGCGGACGCGGCAGGAAGTTCCGTGCCGTCGACGACGTCTCCTTCACCCTCGAGCCGGGCAAGACCATCGCCCTGGTCGGGGAGAGCGGCTCGGGCAAGTCGACCGTCGCCCGCATGATCGCCAAGCTCGAGGTCCCCACCTCGGGTGAGATCCTGCTGGACGGCAAGGCGAGCGCGACCCGCGGACGGGCCCTGGACAGCTACCGGCACAACGTGCAGATGGTGTTCCAGGACCCCTTCGCCTCGCTCAACCCCTTCCACACGATCCGCCACCACCTGGAGCGCCCGCTGCGTCTCCACGACAAGGCGAAGACGACGGCGGAGGTCGACGAGCAGGTGGCTCACCTGCTCGAGCGCGTGAACCTGGTGCCGACGGCGTCGGTCGCGCTGCGTCGCCCGCACGAGCTCTCCGGTGGTCAGCGTCAGCGCGTGGCCATCGCGCGCGCTCTCGCGCCGGGTGCGCGCTTCCTCATCGCCGACGAGCCGGTCTCCATGCTCGACGTGTCGATCCGCCTCAGCGTCCTCAACCTGCTCGCTCGTCTGCAGCGCGAGGACAACCTCGGGGTCCTCTACATCACCCACGACCTCGCGACCGCGCGTCACTTCTCCGACGAGATCATGGTGATGTTCAAGGGCAAGGTCGTCGAGCGCGGCCCCTCCGACGAGGTCATCAGGAACCCGCAGCACGAGTACACCAAGCTGCTGCTCTCCGCCGCGCCCAACCCCGAGAACCAGGGCCGGCTGCGTGAAGAGGTGCTCGCCGAGATGAACCTCGGCGCCCAGGCCACCGACCGCGACCGCTTCGGCACCCGCGGGATGTGAGCTGACCGCAGTCGCGGCTGCGACCAGCAGGACCACGGGTTCTGGAGAGAACCACCGGGACGACCAGGACCGGACCCCAGGCGTGACGGAGAACCCGTCACGCCTGAGGCGTGTCCGGGGGCGCGCGCTCCGGATCCGCGCCCGCACGGGTCCTCACGGCCACCACCATGTCCGGGACGGGCGGTACCTGATACCCTGAGTTTCGTGAGCCCAGCATCGTCTGGTCCGGCACTGAAGCCGACCGCATCTCCGTCACTCGCCACCTCCGCGCGCCCCGTCGTGGACCCGGCCCCCGCGAGCGCGGACGATCCTGCTGAGGCCCCTGAGGCGGCACCGGAACAGGTCCCCGACGGCCGCTCTACCCGCTGGGACTCCCACCGGGCGGCCCGCCGCATCGCCCTCGTGCACGCCGCCCGCAAGGCCGTGCACCGCGGTGGCCCGGAGATCTCCATGGACGAGATCGCCGCGTACGCCAAGACCTCGAAGTCCATCGTCTACCGGTACTTCACCGACAAGCCCGGCCTGCAGCTCGCCATGGGCGAGGCGGTCGTGGGGCAGATGGCCGAGGCTCTGCGTGAGGCGGCGCTGACGGCCACCACGCCGCGCGACTCGCTGCGCTCGATGGTCGCGGTCTACCTCGAGATGATCGAGCACTCTCCCAACGTCTACTACTTCGTCACGCGCACAGCCCCCGGCCTGCCCTTCCTCGACTCGATGATCGAGCTCGTCGCCGTGCCCTTCGCCCAGGAGATGAACACCTCCGCCGCTGACGCCGCCGCATGGGGCGCCGGGGCGGTCGGCTTCGTCCGCGGGTCGGGGGAGTGGTGGCTGGAGAACCGCGACGCGGCGGACGCGCCCACCCGCGAAGAGCTCACCGAACGCGTGACCGCCTGGCTCTGGGGCGGCCCCGTCGGCGTCCTGGCCAAGGAGAGCCGCCGCACCGACCTGACCTGACCCGCCACCGACCGTCGTCCTCATCTGTACAAGGGAGTTCAGAATGACCACCGTCTCGGACCCGCTCACCTCCACCGCGCCGACCGGAGACCCGTCCCCCGACGCGACCCCGCACGTCGACGTCGACTACCTCACCGATCATCTGCTGGGCCGGTGGTCCGAGCTGCGGAAGGTGGCCCGCTCCATCTCCGGCGACCCGCGCTTCGCCAAGGTCGAGGGCCAGAGCATGGCCGAGAGCCGCGCACGGGTGCTCGAGCAGCTCAAGCTCCTGGTGAAGGAGGGGCAGGTGCTGCGCGCCTTCCCCGAGCGCCTGGGCGGCAAGAACGACGCCGGCGGGAACATCGCCGGATTCGAAGAGCTGCTGGTCGCGGACCCGTCCCTGCAGATCAAGGCGGGCGTGCAGTGGGGACTCTTCGGAGCGGCGATCCTGCACCTGGGCACCCCCGAGCAGCACGACCGGCTGCTGCCCGGAGCGATGAGCGTGGACGTCCCGGGTGCCTTCGCGATGACCGAGACCGGGCACGGCTCCGACGTGGCGAGCATCGCCACGACCGCCACCTACGACCTGGACGCCGGCGAGTTCGTCATCCACACCCCCTTCCGCGCGGCGTGGAAGGACTATCTGGGCAACGCGGCCGAGCACGGCACCGCCGCTGTCGTCTTCGCCCAGCTCATCACCGGCGGCGTCAACCACGGCGTGCACGCCTTCTACGTCACCATCCGCGAGACCCTGCCTGACGGCTCCGCCGGGGAGTTCCGCCCGGGCATCGGCGGCGAGGACGACGGTCTCAAGGGCGGGCTCAACGGCATCGACAACGGCCGGCTGCACTTCGACCACGTGCGCGTCCCGCGCGAGGACCTGCTCGCCCGCTACGGCCAGGTGGACGCCGAGGGCGCCTACTCCTCCCCGATCGAGAGCCCCGGACGACGCTTCTTCACCATGCTCGGCTCCCTCGTCCAGGGGCGTGTGTCCCTCGACGGCGCGGCAGGCGTGGCGAGCAAGATCGCCCTGGCCACCGCAGTGCGCTACGGCAACGAACGCCGACAGTTCACCGGGGCCTCGGCCACGGAGGAGACCGTGCTGCTCGACTACGCCGAGCACCAGCGCCGGCTGCTGCCCCTCCTCGCCGAGACCTACGCCGGACACTTCGCCCACGACCGGCTGCTCGACCTCTTCCACGCGGTCTTCTCCGGAGACATGGACACCCCCGACTCCCGCGAAGACCTGGAAACGATGGCCGCGGCCCTCAAGCCCGCCTCCACGTGGCGGGCGCTGGAGACGCTGCAGACCGCCCGTGAGGCCTGCGGTGGTGCGGGCTTCCTCACTGAGAACCGGCTCGTCTCGCTGCGCGCCGACCTCGACGTCTACGCGACCTTCGAGGGTGACAACACCGTGCTGCTGCAGCTGGTGGGCAAGCGGCTGCTGGCCGACTACGCGACCGACTTCAAGGCGATCGAGGGCGTCGGGATGGCGCGGTTCGTGGTGGAGCGGGCGGCAGACACGCTGCTCTACAAGACGCCGCTGGTCCGGGCGACCCAGACCATCCTGGACACCGGGTCCGCCCGCCGGGCGGCGGGCTACCTGCGCGGGGAGCACGCCCAGCGGGACCTGCTCACCGAGCGGGTCGAGGCGATGGTCGCCGACCTGGCCAACGCCCTGCGCCCAGCGTCGAAGGTGAGCCGGGAGAAGGCGGCCGCGCTGTTCAACTCCCACCAGCACGAGCTCATCGAGGCCGCGCGGGCACACTCGGACCTGCTGCAGTGGGAGGCGTTCACCAAGGCGCTCACCGACATCAGCGACCCGGGCACCCTCCAGGTGCTCACCTGGGTCCGTGACCTGTACGGGCTGAGCGTCATCGAGAAGAACCTCGCCTGGTACCTCATCAACGGCCGCCTGTCCGGGCAGCGGGCCCGGACCGTGACCTCGTACATCGACCGGCTCGTCGCCCGCCTGCGCCCGCACGCGCAGTCCCTCGTCGACGCCTTCGGCTACGGCCCCGAGCACATCCGGGCGGCCATCGCCACGGGCGCGGAGAAGGTCCGCCAGGACGAGGCGCGCGAGTACTACCGCCAGGAGCGTGCCCGCGGTGGGGCGCCTGTGCACGAGAAGAGCCTCACCAAGCGCAGCTGATCGACCCCCACCCCGACCGGCTGGCAGCGCCCGGATCAGCGCTGCCGGCCGGGGTGGGCCACCGCCCTAGAGTTGTCCCGTGAATCGCATCCCCGCTCCGGTCTTGTTCATCGTCTCGGGGGTCACCCAGTACGTCGGTGCGGGCTTCGCGGTGGGGCTCTTCGACGTCGCGCCCGCGGCATCGGTGGCGTGGGCGCGGATCCTCGTGGCCGCGCTCGTGCTGCTGGCCTGGGCCCGGCCCTGGCGGGTGCGCTGGGACCGGCGCCGGCTGCTGGCCGCGGTCGCCTTCGGCACCGTGCTGGCCGCGATGAACGTCACCTTCTACGCCTCGCTGCAGCACCTGCCGCTGGGCACCGCGGTGGCCATCGAGTTCGTGGGCCCGGTCCTGGTGGCCGCGCTCACCGGCCGCGGCGTGCGCGAGCGCGCGGCGATCGCCCTGGCGCTGGCCGGCGTCGTGCTGCTGGCGGGGGTCACCCTGGCGTCCCCGTCCGACGACGCCGCGCTCGGCCTCGTGCTCATCCTGGCCGCGGCGGCGTGCTGGGCCCTGTACATCCTGCTCGGGCGGAAGGTCTCCGCCCAGGGCACCGGGCTCGCGCCGCTGGCGCTCGCGATGGCGGCCGGGGCCATCGTCTCCGCCCCGTTCACGGCTGCCGGTGCGGTGCCGCTGGTGACCGACTGGGCCTTCCTCGGGGCGATCGTGGCCATCGCGCTGGCGTCCTCGGTGGTGCCCTACGCGATCGACCAGGTGGTGCTGCGGCGGCTCTCGGCAGCGCAGTTCGCCATCCTGCTCGCCATCTGGCCGGCCACCGCGGTGGCGGTGGGCGCGGTAGTGCTGCGCCAGATCCCCAGCGGCTGGGAGGTGGTGGGGCTGGTCTGCGTGTCCGTGGCGATCGCTCTCACCAGCCGCCCGGCACCGGCTGTCCCGCCGGGAAGTCGACGCCGCCGACCATCGACCCCCGCACCGTGACCTCGGCGAGCCGCTCCGGGTCGGTGGCCATCTCGTAGGGGTCGGTGTCCAGGACCGCCAGGTCGGCCATCTTGCCCGCCTCCAAGGAACCGATCTCCGCGTCAGCGCGCAGCAGGTACGCCCCGCCGAGGGTCACTGCGCGCAGCGCCCCGTCGAGGCTGATCCGCTCCGTCTCCCCGAGCACCCTGCCTGACGGCGTGCGCCGGGTGGCCGCGTACATCGCGGTGAGCAGCGGGCTGAGCGGGGTGACCGGGGCGTCGCTGTGGAGGGAGATCTCCAGCCCGCAGCGCAGCGCTGTGGCGGCGGCGTCCATCCGGGAGGCCCGGTCGATGCCCACGGTCCGCTCGGCGTGCTGGTCGCCCCAGTACCAGAGGTGGTTGGAGAAGATGTTGGCGCCGGCGCCGAGCTCGGCGAGACGGCGGTACTGCGCCGGCGTCGTCATCTGGGAGTGGGTGACGGTGTGCCGGTGACCGGGCTGCGGGGCGTCTACCAGGACGCGGGCCAGGGTGGTGATGAACAGCTCGCTGGCCTCGTCGCCGTTGCAGTGCACGTGGATCTGCAGACCCGCCTCGTGGAAGGTCCGGAACGCCTCCTCATAGGTCTGCGGGTCGATGTTCCAGATCCCGTTGGCGCGCCCGCCCAGGTAGCCCGGCTCCTGCAGGCGTGCGGTGAACCCCTGGATGGACCCGTCGAGGATGAGCTTGACTCCGCCGTAGCGCAGCTTTGTCCCGGGTCGCGCGCGCAGGGCGACCAGGCGCGCTGCGGCCTCGGGGAAGGGGCGGGCGTACGGGGCGTAGAGGAACTGGTGGATCCGTGCGGGGAAGGACGGGTCGCCCACCACCGAGGTCCACATCGCGACCGCTGCGTCGTCCATCGGGTCGACGCTCGCCAGGTCGGTCACGGTCGTGGCGCCTACGTTGCGGGCCAGCGCCCCGAAGCTTCGGATGGCACCGGCGTCGATCGTGGTGCGCTGACCGAAGGCGCGGTACAGCGAGGTGAGCGCGAGGGCGCGCAGCTCTTGCAGCTCCCCGGTGGGGCGTCCGGCGGCGTCGGTGATCACCCCGGCGGTCCCGGTGTGCTGATTGATGCGGTCCAGCGCGATGGCGGCCGAATTCACCGTGGCCATGTGCAGGCTCGCGTGCATGACGATGATGGGCCGGGTCCTCGAGACGCGGTCGAGCACCTGGGCGTCGAGGCGGGCGCCGGTGAAGTACAGGGGGTCCAGGCCCCAGGCGATGAGCGGCTCGGCGGGATCTCTCAGCGTGGCCTCGGCCCGGGCCAGCTCGGCGACGATCTCGTCGACCGTGCGGCATGCCGCCGACTGGCGGCCGTCGGGCTGAGGCCGGGGGAAGTAGCCCACGTAGGTGGCCCGCCACATCGCGCCGGCCGACGCGTGGGAGTGCGCCTCGACGAAGCCGGGCAGCAGCACCGAGTCCTCGTAGCGGCGGTCGATGCGGGCCGGGCTGTAGGAGGCGAGCTCGTCCAAGGAGCCGACGGCGCGGATGCGGTCTCCGCGCACGGCGATCGCCTGGGCGGTGGGCCGGGCGGGGTCCATGGTCCGCACGAGCCGGGCGGGGTAGACGACGAGGTCTGCAGCGACCATGAGTGGGCTCCTGTCGGGACGGGCGGCGTCGGGCGACCGGTACGAGCGCTTCCGCCCATCGTCGCACCGGGACGGTGCTCGGGCCTGGGGGCCGGTGACAGCGGACCCTGATCGGCAACACTCATTGCACAAGAAGTCTTGTGGAAGTAGCATCGGAGCATGTCAGACCACACTGACGCCTCCACGCACGGCGCCGAGCCGCCCCTCGCCCGCACCACCGAGGCGCTGCGTGACCCACGCTCGCTGCGCGCACTAGCCCATCCGCTGCGCCTGCAGCTGCTGGGCATCCTGCGCAGCGACGGCGCCCACTCGGTCGGTCAGCTCGCCGACCTCGTCGACGAGGCGCCCGGCACCGTGAGCTACCACCTCGGGACCCTCGCGAAGTTCGGCTTTGTCGTCGAGGCGCCTGACCGGGCACGCGATGGACGGGAGCGGTGGTGGCGCGCCGCCCACAGCCACACCGAGTTCGACCCGGCCGCCCTGCTCGCCGACCCGGAGCAGTACGGCGCGGCCCGCGCCCTGCAGCAGGTGATCCTCCAGTCCTACCTGGGAGAGCTGCTCACCGCCCTCGACGCCGAGCCGACCCTCGACCGCGAGTGGGTCGCCGCGTCCACCCACTCCGACTCCTTCGCCTACCTCACCGCCGAGCAGCTGAGCGAGCTCACCGCTGAGCTCGCCGCGCTCTCGCGCAGGTGGGAGGCCGCGAGCAACCCGAAGGACGACAGTGCCAAGCCGGTCCGGTGGATTGTCCATGCCTTCCCGCGCGCCTGACCGAGCCGGCGCCACGCGCGACCGCGTGCCCCTGCTCGCGCTGCTGACCGCGTCCTTCGTCTCCCGTGCCGGGAACGCCGTCACGGCCATCGCCGTCCCGCTCTACGTCTTCTCCGACACCGGGTCGGCGCTGGCCACGGGCATCGCCGGGGTGTGTGCCACCGCTCCGGTCATCATCGGCGGGGCGCTGGGCGGGGCGCTGGTCGACCGGGTCGGCTACCGGGCGTCGAGCATCGTCGCCGACGTCGCCAGCGGGGTGACCGTGCTCGCCCTGCCGATCCTCGCGGCGACGGGCAGGCTGCATCTCGGGGTGCTCCTCGTCCTGGTCTTCCTCAGCGGGCTGCTCGACACCCCGGGGGACATCGCCAAGACCGTGATGCTGCCCGAGGTGGCCGCGCGGGCCGGCACGCCGCTGGCCCGCGCGGCCGGGGCGCAGTCGGCAGTGCAGCGCAGCGCCTCGATGGTGGGCGCCGCGGTCGCCGGCATCCTCATCGGCGTGCTCGGAGCCCCGGGGGCGCTGTACGTCAACGCGGCGACCTTCGCGGTGTCGGCCCTGGTGATCGCCGCCCTCGTCCCGCGGGCTGAGCCCGAGCAGTCTCCCGCAGGAGACGCCCGGGTCGAGGTCGGGTACTGGCGGGACTTCGCCGAGGGGTTGCGCTGGCTGTGGTCCACCGCGCTGCTGCGGGCGATCGTGCTGCTCGTCATGGCCACCAACGCCATCGACGCGGCCGGCCTCACCGTGCTGTTCCCGGTGTACGCCACCGACCGGCTCGCCTCCGCCTCGGCGCTCGGCTTCATGATCGCCTGCTTCGCCGGCGGGGCCCTGACCGGTGCTGTGCTCTTCGCGGCGGTCGCGCACCGCGCCTCCGGGCGCGGGCTGTTCGTGGTGTTCTTCGTGGTGGCCGGGGTGCCGCCCTATGTGGCGATGGCGCTCGACCTCCCCTTCGCCCCGCTGCTGGTGGTCCTGGCCGTCTCGGGGCTCGCCGCCGGAGGGATCAACCCGATGGTCTCGACCGCGCTCTACGGGCTGGTGCCCGAGGCCATGCGGGCCCGGGTCTTCGGTGCGATGAGCGCCGGGGTCTCCGGGGCGATGCCGCTCGGGGCGTTCCTCGGCGGGGCGGCGGTGTCCGCGATCGGGCTCACCCCCACCCTGGTCGCAGCCGCCTGCCTCTACGCGGTGGCCACGCTCACCCCGCTGGTCGGCCCGCACTGGCGCGGCCTCGGTGCCGCGGTGCGCGCCGCGTCGCCCGACGCCGCAGATCAGGTGGGGTTGCAGCGGGCCGCGACGTAGGCGAGGTAGCTGACGTCGGGACGCCAGGGCTCGAGGTTCCAGGTCGCCTTGTCCGGGGCGCCCAGCTGGTGACATCGGAACTGCTTCTCCATGGCGGAGGTCTGCGCCGTGGGTTCGCGGCGCACCACGTCGGCCCAGCCGAGGGCGTAGCCGGTCTGCCCGGACACCCGGCCCCACGCTGACGGCGTCACCGCGAGGGACTCCCCGCCCTCGCGGGTGCCCCACTCGGTCCCGGCCACCACGGAGGCCCCCAGGTGGACGGTCACGGTGAGCGGGCCGGTGAGCGGACCGGCGGTGGGCCCGGCGGTGGACCCGGCATCGAGGACGAGGTCGACGACGACGCCGTCGGGTGCGTCGGAAGCGTCGGTGGGGGCGCCCGCGTCGGTGGACGCACCGTCCGCGGCCTCCCAGGTGGCGTCGAGCGCGGCCCCGGCGGAGTCGAGCACCTCCGGCGCGGCGAAGCCGACGACGAGGTCGCCGGCCGCGGACACGACGGCGCCGGTGTCGTCGGGGGCGAGCGTCACGGTGCTCCCGGGCGCCGCGGTGACGGACAGCCGAACCAGCGGCGCCCCGGCGTCGCCGGACCCGGACGTTCCCTGGTCCGGGGCGGGCAGCGTGGCGGTCAGGACCAGGCCGGAGTCGCCGTCGGAGGCCGCCGTCGCGCCGCCAGCCGGGGTGGCCGCCGCCGTGAGCGCGGGTGCCTCAGAAGTGCCGGTGACCTCGACGTCGATCGCCAGCGCGGGGCCCGCAGGGGCGGACGCGCCCGGCGTCGGGCTGGGCGGTGCGCTCTGGGACGCGCTGGTGCTCAGCCCCGACGGGTGGACAGCGGGGGAGGGGCGGGTGGAGCATGCTGAGAGAGACAGCGCAGCGACGACCGACACCGCGGCCCAGCGTCGGGCGGCACCGGAGCGGCGGCTGCTGTCCACCCGGGCAGGCTGCGATCCGCCCGCACCGGGAGCGTGACCGGCCGTCGTCGGGCGGGTGCGTGAACGTCTCACCGTCTCTCCTCTCCGTGCCTCGTGGAAGGTGCCGCCAGATGTTCACTGAGACTGATGTCTGCGTGAGCTGGGGTGCGACCCTCGACGGACCTGAACTCTATGCCGCCACGCAGCTGCTCGACGCCGGAGAGCGCCGCCGCGCAGGAGCGCTGCGCGACGCCGGAGCGCACCGTCGCTTCGTCACCGCGCACGCGATGCTCCGGGTGCTCGTGGGACGGCAGATCGACGTCGACCCTCGTCTGCTGACCTTCACCCCGCTCGGGGCCTACGGCAAGCCCGAGCTCGTGTACAGCCCCCACCGGCTGCACGTGAACCTCGCCTCCGCCGCGGAGCGCGTGGTCTGCGCGGTCACCGAGCACGGGCCGGTGGGGGTGGACGTGGAGTCCCACTCGGTCATCGCCGACGCCAACCGCTTCGGTGAGCTGGACCGGATCCTGCTCACCTCCGCGGAGCGGCGCCAGCTCACCGAGACCGGGGACCGGGTGAGCTCGCTGACCCGGTGGTGGGTGCGCAAAGAGGCCGTGCTCAAGGCGAGCGGTGAAGGGCTCACCGTCGAGCCGACCACCTTGCAGATGAGCGCCCCGCACGAGGCGCCCCGCCTGCTCGCCTGGCAGGGGCGCCCCGTCCCGGCGCTGTGGATGTCTGACCTCGACGTGGGGGCCGGCTACGAGGCGGCGGTGGTCGTCGTCACCTGAGCCACACGTGCTGATCTGATGTGCAGGATGAAGTGCAGCCCAGATGCTCACGTCGGTCGGTCTGGTGTCGATCGTCAAGAGAAAGGTACTAGCAAGGAGGCGGCGGTGGCCGAGATCCGGATCGATGCGAGCACGACGAAGCTGGGAACTATCGGCAGGGGATCGGTTGCCCCGAATGGATCACCAGCACAGCAGGCTTATGACAGGGCGGTCAAGCAGTTGGCCGTTGCGCAGAAGAAGCTTGCGCAAGACGTCGTCGACCGAGCTCCCGAGGAGACTATCGAGGTTGATCGGGCGATGGTCGAGATGGCTGCGGCGGCCGTTGCTGCGGCCGCCGCAGCCCTCGCGCGTGAGCAGAGCAGGGCTCAAGAGGCCCACGCCCCAGCCGCAGCACCTGCCGAGGGCGTGAAGCGTTCACCCAGGGCTGGTCACCGTCTAGGAGATATCGACCTCGACGCCTGACGCGACCGACGCAGACGGTTGATCACGGCTGAGCGTCCAGGCCCAGCAGGCCCCGCACCCCGTCGACGCCGTGCAGCGTCACCTCAGGGCGCAGCGCCTCCGGGCGCGAGTCCCACGCCGCGCGATCGAGCAGGTACCGCAGCGACACGGTCGCGGCGTCTTCGCGGGCCAGGACGTCGCGGCCGTTGGGCTGGTAGCCGATCTTGCGGGTGACCGCGTTCGAGGCGGCGTTGTCCTCCCAGGCGGCGGTCGTCGCCACCTGGGCCCCCAACCCCTCGAAGGCGAGGTGCAGGATCATCAGGCGCATCCGCGTCCCCACGCCCGCGCCCTGGTGGCGCAGGCCGAGCCAGGAGCCGGTCTCCAGCGCGCCGGTCACGGCGAAGTCCCGCCCGACCATGCCCTGGACCCCGAGCACCTCGCCGTCGCGGACGACGGCCAGCTCGACGGTCCACTCCTTGGGGGTGATCCGCGACCGCGCACCCCACTGGAAGGTGAGCACGCTCCGGGCGATCTCCGACGGCTCGCCGCGGCTCCACGGGAAGTTGAACGGCATCTGCTCGGGCTCGTGGATGCCGTCCCCGGCGAGCTCGGCCAGCTGGAAGAGCAGCGGGTCGTCGAGGTAGCGCAGCTCCAGGTCGCCGGAGACGACCCGCAGGTCGGTCAACGGCCACGGCGAGGTGGGCTGCGAGGCGGGCTGTGCAGGGGGAGTGGGCGGGGTGACGGGGGGCTTCGGCGGGACCATCCGTGCACGTTTCCACAGGCAGGAGCCACCGTCAACAGAAATTGCCTGTGCTGCGGGGACGGTGGTGAGACGTGGGTCCGCCCCCTCAGCCCCGCGGCTAAACTGAGCCTCGTCTCGGCCAGCCGTGCTCCGCCCCAGGGCACATACCGATGAGGGATCTGATGACCGCCCCCAGCAAGCCCACTCTTGACACCGTCGACCACGCTGCGGCGACGCCGGACGAGAGCCAGCCCTTCGCAGCGCTCGGCCTCAAGCCTGAGGAGTACCAGCGCATCCGCGACATCCTCGGCCGCCGCCCCACGGCCGCCGAGCTCGCCATGTACTCGGTCATGTGGTCTGAGCACTGCTCCTACAAGTCCTCCAAGGTCCACCTGTCGAAGTTCGGTGCCAAGACCACCGACGAGATGAAGAAGCACCTGCTCGTCGGCATCGGTGAGAACGCCGGCGTCGTCGACATCGGCGACGGCTGGGCTGTCACCTTCAAGGTCGAGTCCCACAACCACCCCAGCTACGTCGAGCCCTACCAGGGTGCGGCGACCGGGGTCGGCGGGATCGTCCGCGACATCATCTCCATGGGCGCGCGCCCCGTCGCCGTCATGGACCAGCTGCGCTTCGGCGCGGTCGACCACCCCGACACCGCGCGCGTGGTGCACGGCGTGGTGGCCGGCGTCGGCGGCTACGGCAACTCCCTCGGCCTGCCCAACATCGGCGGCGAGCTCGTCTTCGACAGCTCCTACCAGGGCAACCCCCTCGTCAACGCGCTGTGCGTCGGCGTGCTGCGCCACGAGGACATCCACCTGGCCAACGCCTCGGGCGTGGGCAACAAGGTGGTCCTCTTCGGTGCGCGCACCGGCGGCGACGGCATCGGCGGAGCCTCCATCCTCGCCTCGGAGACCTTCGAGGACGGCGTGCCGGCCAAGCGCCCCAGCGTCCAGGTGGGCGACCCCTTCATGGAGAAGGTGCTCATCGAGTGCTGCCTCGAGCTCTACGCGGCCAAGGTCGTCGAGGGCATCCAGGACCTCGGCGCGGCCGGGATCTCCTGCGCCACCTCCGAGCTGGCCTCCAACGGCGAGGGCGGCATGCACGTCTGGCTCGACGACGTGCTGCTGCGCGACCCGTCGCTCAACGCCGGCGAGATCCTCATGTCCGAGTCGCAGGAACGCATGATGGCCGTGGTCACCCCGGACAAGCTCGACGACTTCCTCGCGATCACCGGCAAGTGGGACGTCGAGACGGCCGTCGTCGGTGAGGTCAACAACTCCGGCCGCCTGACCATCGACCACCACGGCCAGCGGATCGTCGACGTCGACCCGCGCACGGTCGCGCACGAGGGCCCGGTCTACAACCGCCCCTACGCCCGCCCGTCGTGGCAGGACGCCCTCAACGCGGACACCGTCGTGGCCGCCGCGCTGGCGCGCCCGGAGACGGTGGAGGAGCTGCGCGCGACCGCGCTGCGCCTGCTCGGCTCCCCGAACCTCGCCTCCAAGGCGTGGGTCACCAACCAGTACGACCGCTTCGTCCAGGGCAACACCGCCCTCGCCCAGCCCGACGACGGCGGCGTCATCCGCGTGGACGAGTCGACCGGCCTCGGCGTGGCCCTGGCCACGGACGCCAACGGACGGTACGCCAAGCTCGACCCGCGCACCGGCGCCCAGCTCGCCCTGGCCGAGGCGTACCGCAACGTCGCCACGACCGGTGCGCGCCCGCTCGCCATCACGGACTGCCTGAACTTCGGCTCCCCCGAGGACCCGGACTCCATGTGGCAGCTCGTCGAGGCCATCGAAGGCCTGGCCGACGGGTGCCAGACCCTCGGCGTGCCCGTGACTGGCGGAAACGTCTCGCTGTACAACGGCACCGGTGAGCCCGGCCAGATCGACTCCTCGATCCACCCGACCCCCGTCGTCGGCGTCCTGGGCGTGCTCGACGACGTCTCGCGCGCCACCGGATCCGGCTGGCGGGCCGCGGGGGAGACGATCTTCCTGCTCGGCACCACGCGCGCCGAGCTGGACGGCTCGGCCTGGGCCGACGTCGTGCACAACCACCTGGGTGGCCTGCCGCCCAAGCTCGACCTGGCCGCTGAGCGGTCCCTCGCCGAGGTGCTCATCAACGCCACCCGCGACGAACTGGTCGACGCCGCGCACGACCTCTCCGAGGGCGGGCTCGTGCAGGGCCTCATCGAGGCGTGCCTGCGCTTCGGTGTGGGTGCTCGCGTCTCGATCGACGCGCTCGTCGCCCGTGACGGCGTGACGCCCTTCGAGGCGCTGTTCTCGGAGTCCACCGCCCGTGCGCTGGTCTCGGTGCCGCGCGGGGAAGAGGTGCGCTTCGTCGACGCCTGCGTCGCCCGCGGCGTGCCGTACCTCAAGCTCGGCGAGACCGGCCACGCCATCGAGAGCACTGACGGCGCCGAGGCGCTCGAGATCACCGGCCTGTTCACGCTGCCGCTGGACGAGGCCCGCGAGGTCCACACCGCCACGCTGCCGGCCATCTTCGGCTGACCTGGACAGACCCCGACGACGGCGGGCGGTGCGCGGACGAGAGTCTGCGCGCCGCCCGCCGTCCGTTCCCGATGAGGAGAGCACCGCTGATGACACGCCTGCCCGAGACGTTGACCGGTACCCGCATCGAGCTGCGCCTCCCGCGCCCCGAGGACGCCGAGCAGCTCTTCGCCGCGGTGTGCTCGCACGCGGCGGTGGCGCGCTACCTGACCTGGCACCCCCACGAGTCTGCTGACCAGACGCGGGGTGTGCTCGAGCAGATCATCCGCGCCAACGACGCGCAGCACCCCGAGGAGCAGACGTGGATCATCCACCTGGAGGGTGAGCCCGCCGGGATGTTCTCGTGCTGGTGGGAGGGTGGCGAGGTGGAGCTGGGGTTCTGCCTCGGGCCCGCGCACTGGCGGCGCGGGTACATGCGCGAGGCACTGGGCCTCGTCCTGGGAGCTCTGGCTCAGGACACGGCCGTCACGAGGGTCTGGGCCTCGACCGACGTCGACAACACCGGCTCCGCCGCGACGCTGCGCGGCGCCGGCTTCGAGCTGAAGGCCGAGCTCCCTGCGCACGCCGTCCACCCGAACATCGAAGCCGGTCCCCGGGACAGCCTGCTGTTCGAGGTTGACCTCACCGAGCACGACCCGCGCCCGAGGGTCCTGTCAGGACAGCGGTGATCTGAGCCTCACCCGGCACGAGTGCGACGTCGGGAGTTAGCCTGAGGGGCAGGCCGGCGGCCGTCGACCCAGGCTCATGGAGGCAGCGTCATGACGACCCACGAGCCCTCGGAGAAGGGCGAGAGCCTACGCACCGTGATCGTCGCCCTCGGGGCGAACCTGCTCATCGCGCTCGCCAAGACGGTCGCGGCCGTGGTGACCGGCGCCGCGTCCATGCTCGCCGAGGCCGCCCACTCCTGGGCCGACGCCGGCAACGAGATCTTCCTCTTCATCGCCCATCGCCGCGCCGCCAAGCCCGCCGACGCCCAGCACCCTCTCGGGTACGGGCGGGAGGTGTACGTGTGGTCGATGTTCGCGGCGATCGGCTTGTTCGCGGTGGGTGCCGGGGTCTCGATCACCCACGGCATCCAGGAGCTGGCGCACCCTGACCCGGCGGAGAACCTCGGCGTGGCCTACGTCGTGCTGGCGGTGGCCTTCGTCCTGGAAGGTGTCTCCTTCCGCCAGGCCTCCCGGCAGGCGCGGCGCGCCGCGCGCGCCCGGAACAAGGACCTGCTCGGCCACATCCTCGACACGAGCGACGCGACCACCCGCGCCGTCTTCTTCGAGGACGCCGCCGCGCTCGTGGGCCTGGTCATCGCGGCCGCGGGCATCGCTGCGCAGGAGTTCACCGGCTCGAGCGTGCCGGACGCCGTCGGGTCCATCCTCGTCGGGGTGCTGCTGGGTGTCGTCGCGATCGTGCTGATCGACCGCAACCGGCGCTTCCTCGTGGGCCAGCTCGCTGACCCCGAGGCTCGGGCCGCGGTGCTTCGCGAGCTGCGCGCAGACCCGGCGGTCGAGCGCGTCACGTCGCTCGTGCTCGAGGTGGTCGGCGCCGGTGAGATCCTCGTCATCGGGTCTGTCGACCTCGTCGGGAACGCACCCGAGAACGAGGTGGCCCGCGAGCTGGCGGCCGTGGAGCAGCGGCTGCGAGAACGGCCGGCGATCGTGGGGGCGGTGCTGTCCCTGTCCGAGCCGCACCTTCCCGGGCTCGAGGACTGACGCCCGGCTGCGGCACCGTGGCGCCTTCCGTCCGGCACCGCCCGGGCGCCTGTAGCGTCGGGGGATGACCTCGACGCCTGCGCCTCACCTGCCCCGCACGACCGACCTTCCGCCGTCCGTGACGCTGGCCGACGGTGAGGGCGGCCTGCCGGTGGTGCGGGTGGCCACCGCCGTCGCGACGGGGGAGGTGTACCTCCAAGGTGCGCACCTCACCGCGTGGCAGCCCGCCTGTGGGGACCCGGTGATCTGGCTGAGCGGCGCTGCGCAGTTCCGCCCCGGCGCGGCGATCCGCGGGGGAGTGCCCGTCTGCTTCCCGTGGTTCGGAGCCGGGCGCACCCCGGGGCTCGCGCCCGCCCACGGCTTCGCGCGCACCACCCCGTGGCGGCTGACCAACGCCGCCGATGACGCCGGCACGGTGACCCTCACCTTCGCTCTCACCCACGACGACGTCGCCGGCGCGCCGGGAACGGAGCACTGGTCCTTCGCCTTCGAGGCCGAGTACACCGTGACCGTGGGCGCCGCGCTGACCCTCGCACTCACCGTGCGCAACACCGGCGAGGAGACCTTCTCCTTCGAGGAGGCCCTGCACACGTACCTGGCCGTCAGCGATGTCCGCACGGCCACCGTCGCAGGCCTGGACGGCGCGCGGTACCTGGACAAGACCGCGCCCTCCGGCGCCGCTCCGGTCCTGCAGAGCGGACCGGTCACCTTCTCCGGCGTGACCGACCGCGTGTACCGGCGCGGGACGTCGCTGACCGTCACCGACCCCGGCGCGCGGAGCATCACGGTGACCCCCGGCGACGCCGCGGACACGGTGGTCTGGAACCCCTGGGCGGAGAAGGCAGCCGCGATGGCCGACATCGGAGATGAGGAGTGGCCCACCATGGTGTGCGTCGAGACGGCGAACGTCCTCGACGACGCCGTGACCGTCGCGGCCGGTGGCTCGCACACCATGAGCGTCACGTACGAGGTGGGGCCCGCCAGCCGGTGATCCATGCCCTGGCCTGAGGTGATGCCGCGGGTTACGCTCGCGCCATGCCGCAGCGCATCTATGTCGAGGCTCCGATCCGCGCCGCCATGCCCGCGCTCTGGGAGGCCACCCAAGATCCGGTGGCCCACGCCTCCTGGGACCTGCGGTTCTCCTCCATCACCCTGCTGCCCACACCGGCGGGGAGCCCGCAGCAGTTCCGCTACGAGAACCGCACCGTCCCTGGTGCCACGCTCACCGGCGTCGGCATCTCCCTCGGTGAACGGCACCGCCCGGACGGGTCGTGCACCTCCGCGCTGCGTTTCCGGGCGCACTCCCGGCTGTCTCCGATCGCCTCGGGCCACGGCTACTGGCGCTACCTGCCCGACGGCGCCGTGGTGCGCTTCGTCACCGGCTACGACTACGTGCCCGGATGGCAGGGCGCAGCACTGGACCGGGTGCTCGTGCGACCGGTCATCGGGTGGATGACGGCGTGGAGCTTCGACCGGCTGCGGCTGTGGCTCGAGCACGACGTCAACCCGCAGTCCGCGCTGGCGCGGACCGTCGTCGTGCATGGGGTCCGTCTGGGTGCGGCGACGGGCGTCGTGGTGCTGCTCGACGGCCCGCTCGCCTGGGCCGCCGCCGCGGCCCTGATCCTGCTGCCCGCGCCTGTGCGTCTCCCGCGAGCCCGGCGCTGCCTGCGACGCCCGCCGACGGGCCGGGCTGACACGCCGCCACGGATCTCCGACCAGGTCGACGAGGCCGCGCTCGCAGCGGTGGGGCCGTCACCCACCGAAGCCGTGTCGCCGCACAGTGCGCGGCCGGCACCACCCGACCAGGGGGCCTCCCGCTCATGACCGACTCCGTCTTTGCCCAGGCCCTCGGCAGCGACCTGGACCGGTTGCACCCGCAGATGCGACGACGGTTCGGGCTGACCCCGGACGGGGAGAACGCGTGCGTGGGCCGCGGGGTGATGGACGAGGTCTGGCGGGGTGCGGCGGTGACCGTGCCGTTCCTGTGGTTCGGTGCGTGGCGCAACATCCTGGTGCCCCGTGCGGGGACCCAGGTGCCCTTCGTCATCGAGAACTACTGCTACGTCGACTCTCTCGGACGGGACACGACGACCTTCGTGCGGACCTTCGAGTTCCCACGCAACCGTCGCAGCCGCTTCGACGCGACGATGGTCTACGACCGGCCCGCCGGCCGCGTGCTCGACTACCTGGGCACCCACCAGCACCTCGCGGTCGACCTCGACCTGTCCGTCGACGAGCGGGGCGGACTCGTGCTGCGCTCGGGCGCCCAACGGTTCTACGAGGGCCGGCTCGGTTTCTCCTTCCCGATGATCGCCAGCGGCACCGCCGAGCTGCACGAGTACTTCGACGACGGCGCCGGCGTCTACCGGATCGACCTCACCGTGAGCAATCCCCTGATCGGGCCGGTGTTCGGCTACCGCGGGTCGTTCACGTGCGACTTCTCCTCGATCGACGCGAGCGAGATCCCCTCGTCGGTCAAGCCGCGCCGCGAGGAGCCACGGGGCTGATCGGCGCGGCGGGGCACGGTCGGCTACGCCCGCGGGGCTTCTGGGTCCGTGGTGGCGCTCTGGGCCGGCGGCGCGGAGCGGTCGGCGCCCTTCCAGGGAAGCCGGCCCCGCCGTGCGCGCACCTGCGGGTTGGTCTGCAGCTCCAGGATGAGGAGGTCGTGGCGCAGTGCGCGCTCCTCATCCGGCGTGGGGTTAGTCGGCACTGGACTGCACGATCTCGACGTCGCCCGGGACAGGCTCCGGGGAGCTGGTGGCGAGCAGGAAGACCATGAGCAGCACGGAGACCACGATGGCGCCGATGCTGAGCACGATGCTGGTGCGCAGGAGCCCTGCCCGGTCGCTCCCCCTGCGCAAGGCCATGATCGCCAGGACGAGGGTGGCGACGGCGACGGTGGTAGCGACCCACGGGACCGCGAAGACGAGGATGAAGGCGACGACCGAGCAGCTCAGCAGGACCACCGGGAGCCACGGGTGGGATCCGTGGGCCGCAGGCGTGGGGGGAGCGGAGCTCGGGGCGGGCGTCGCCGTCGCGGCGATGCGCTCCACGGGGCCGAGGCTGGCCAGCACCGCCATGGTCGTGGCGGTGTCCTGCTCCGCGCCGTCGAGGGCTTCGTCGATGTGCTCACGGATCGATGCGAGGGTGTCGGTGCGCTCCTGCGGGTCGGTGCCGGCCAGGGCGCGGTCGAGGTCGGCGAGGTATGCCACGACCAGCGGATGCGTGTCGCGGGCAGAGGTGTTCATCGTGCGTCCTCCAGGATGGCGTCGACGGCATCACTGAACGGCTGCCAGGTCGCGATGAAGGCTTCGAGCGAGGCGATCCCAGCATCGGTGAGCTGGTAGTAGCGGCGAGGCGGGCCCGAGGTCGACTCCTGCCAGGTCGTCTCGACCAGTCCTTGGCGGCGCAGCCGGGACAGCAGGGGGTACACCGAGCCCTCGCTGGCGACGAGCTGGCTGGTGTGGAGGCGGGAGGCGAGGGCCAGGCCGTAGGACGGCTGGCCGCGCAGGCAGGCGAGGACGCAGTACTCCAGCACGCCCTTGCGCAGCTGGGTGAGAACCGCCTCGGAGGATGACGCCATGGGCCCAAGGTACCAGTACCTTGCACGGCTCGGTAGTGAACATTGATGGGAACCTTGCTTAGATGCGGATGGGTCAAACTGGACCCATCCCCACAGAGAGGCACGTCCATGAGGCTGAAGCGTCGAGCGATGGTGGCACTGTTGTCGGCTGGTGCAGTGATGTTCGCAGGTGGGGGCGCACATGCGAACGTCCCCGCAGAGCCTGCCGCGTCCTCGGTCACGAGCGCACCGGCGCCCGAGATCTCACCCGAGGTGGAGGCCTACCTCGACACGCTCAGCGCCGAGGACCGGGCGGAGTTCGTCGCGACCATGCTGCCCGCCACCACGACCCTGACCTACGGCGAGCAGCGGCCGGCGAACGCCGCGGCCGTCGCGAGCCTCAACGCGGCCAACGCGCGCGGGCTCACGGTCTCGCCCCGCGCCACGGGCTGCTGGACTGCTCGCGCCAACGGCAGCGCCAAGGCGCCCGCGGGCAACACGCTGTACACCTACTACCACGTGGGTCACTGGTGCGCGTCGGGATCCACCGTCACCTCGGCGAAGATCCAGGAACGTGGGGGCGAGACGAGCACGCCAGGCTGGCGCTGGGGCGGAGCCATCGCCGGCAGCTCGGGTGTGGTGGGAAACCAGGGGCGGTCGTACTCCCAGGTCAGCTTCATCCTCAAGGTGGGCCTGTGGGACGTCCAGAACCCCACGCCGTGCGTGCGGGTCAACGGCCTCTACAACGCGGCCGCGAGCACGTCCAGCACCTGCGGCATCTACTGACCTGACCGCTCATCTCCCGCGGGCGGCGCGCCTTGCGCCCGCGGGAGATGAGTGCGCTGGGCATCCTGGCTCAGCAGCAGGAGCACCTCGACCGGACCGCCGTGCGCGCCCACGGCGTGCGGGATCATCGTGGAGTACTCGGCGGCGTGACCGGCCTCGACGAGGATGAGCCGGTCGCCGAGGCGGAGCTCGGCGGTGCCGGAGAGCACCATGAACCAGTCGCGTCCGGCGTGCACGCCGAGCTCGTCCGTCGCGGGAGCCGGTTCCGTGATCCTCATCCGGGCGACCGTCATGTCGAAGGGGTTGCGCTCGCGGTCCAGGGTCCACACGGTCATCCCGCGCCGCTCGTCGCGCTCGGGGTGGATGACGACGTCGTCATCGTTGGGTCCCTCGACGAGCTGGTCGAGGGTGGTGCCGAGAGCGCGGGCGAGGGGGACCAGCTGGTCGAGGGCGATGCGCCGGCTGCCGGTCTCGATCCGGCTGAGGGTGGACGGGCTGAGGAAGCTGCGCGCGGCGAGGTTGTCGAGTGACCATCCGCGGGAGAGTCGCAGTGCCCGGATCCGCCGACGGACCAGGGCATCGATGTCCACATCATCTTGCGTCATACGCAAGAGTGTATGCGTCAGCCGCATGGCGGGTCTAGGTTGGACGTATGCACGCTCCCCACGACCACAGCCACGACCACAGCCACGACCGCGGCCGCAGCCATGCGCACGCTCACAGCCACGACGCCGCGTCCGTGCGGACCATCGAGCTCGACACGATCATCCACGCGGCCTTCCTCGCCGACGTCACGACGTGGCTCCGCAGTCGTGTCGGCGACCTCGCCGTGCGGCGAGTCCTGGACGTCGGCTCCGGCACGGGAGCCGGCACCGTGGCCTTGGCCGAGCAGTTCCCCGACGCCGAGGTCATTGCTGCCGACGTCTCCGACGTGATGCTCGAGCGTGTGCGCTCGCTCGCCGCCGAGCGCGGCCTCGCCACGCGCATCTCGACTGAGAAGGCAGACATCGCTGCGGACGTGACCAGGCTCGGGCGCTTCGATCTGGCGTGGGCGTCGGCCTCCCTGCACGAGGCGGACGACCCGGACCGGGCCTTCGAGAACCTCTTCGCCGCGCTCCGCCCCGGCGGGCTGCTGACGGTCGTCGAGATGGACGGGCCGCCCCGGGTGCTCCCGCTCGAGCTCGCGGACCTCGAAGAGCGCCTCCACGCCGCCTTCGAACCGGTCCGGCAGGGCAACGCTTACCACCTCGACTGGTCAGCCCCGCTCGCGCGCGCCGGCTTCGAGCTGGAGACGCTGCGGACGGTCGCCATCGAGGAGACCGTGGACGGCCACGGGCCGGCGGGAGAGTTCGCCACCCTGTTCCTGACGAGGATGATGAGCGCCGCGGCGTCGCAGCTCAGCGCACCTGACGCGGCGCAGCTGACCGCCCTCCTCGGCGACGGCCCGGACAGCCTGCGCCGGCGCAGCGACCTGCGGCTGCGCGGGTCGCGCTCGGTCTGGCTGGCCCGCCGGCCTGAGCAGCGCCCCCGACCTCGCTGGACTCCGCCCTGACCAGCCCGTCGATGAGTAGACTCAATCGCTCGCTGCGATCTGGGATCCGCCGCGCTGCCCGCACCTCGAAGGAGCTCACGCATGACCGTCTCGACCCGCCGCACCCAGACCAGCACCGTGGGCGGAGAGCCTCTCGAGGTCCGCTCGGTGCACCTGGACGACCCGCTCGTGCGGCCCTTGCTGGAAGACCTCGCGGCCGAGTACGCCACCCGGTACTCCGGCGTGCTCACCGAGGAGGAGCTGCTCCACGAGATGGAGGAGTACCCGGCCACGGACTTCGTCGAACCGGATGGCGCCCTCATCATCCTGCTCGTCGGCCCGGCGCCGGTCGCCGGCGGTGCCTTCCGGCGCCGCACGGAGCCCGAGCTCGGCGACGTGCGCCTGAGCGCAGCCCCGGACCGCGTGCGAACCGAGGACGGCACGCCCGCTGTGCCGACCGCAGAGCTCAAGCGCATCTGGACCCACGGTGCGCACCGTCGTCGCGGGTTGGCCAAGGTGGTGCTCACCGAGCTGGAACGCCGAGCCGCGGCCCTCGGCTACGAACGCCTCTACCTCACCACCGGTCCGCGCCAGCCCGAGGCGGTCGCCCTCTACATCGCCGCCGGGTACACACCGCTGTTCGACACCGCCGTGCCCGCCGAGGAGTTCGGCCCGCTGGCCTTCGAGAAGTGGCTCTGTCCAACCACGCCAGCGGCCCTCATGGCCCCCGGCATCTGACGTAGAGAACCACCGACGCCGACGGCGTGGGGCACGCGAGCATGCCTGTCACCGGTGCCCCACAACCGACCTGTGGACCGAGGCGGACAGCGGCCGGGCGGCGGGGTTCACCGCTCACTCCGGCGGGGTGCCGCGCAGCCAGTCGATGTAGCGGCGCAGCGACCAGCCGACGACGGGGCGCGCCGTCGCGTCGATGATCCCGAAGGCGCCGTAGAGACGGTCGAAGCGCAACCCCATGACGGTGTCGAGGATGCGCTGCACCGCGACCTCGGGCAGCGGGATGTTGTTGACGAAGCTGCGCATGACGTTGACCGAGGCGCGGTCCGCACCCACGGCCACGGTGTCTCCGGTGAGCAGCGCGCCCCGTCCGGCTGCGCCGTCGGGCCAGTGCAGCACGGAGCTGCCGGCGAAGTGCCCGCCGCACTGGTGCATGGTCAGGCCGGGCAGGACGTCGACCGCCCCGTCCCACAGCGTGATGACCGGGTCGGGGCGGCGGATCCACTGGGCGTCGGCAGCGGCCACGTACACCGGGGCGCCACCGAAGGCGTGGCTCCACTGGATGGAGGAACCGGTCAGGTGCGGGTGGCTCGCGGTGACCGCGGCCACCCCGCCGAGGGCCTCGATCGCGGCGACGGCGGCGTCGTCGACAAGGCCGGGCGGCTCCCACAGGACGTTCCCGTGGGCGGTGCGCACCAGCAGGCCGCGCTGGCCGATGCCCAGACGCGGGACGGCCTCGACGCTGAACAGGTCGGTCTCCAGCTCCTCGACGGCCACCCGGTAACCCTCGGCCAGGAGCTCTTCGCGGGTGGTCCACCGCTGTCCACCGACGGGCAGGTACTGCCGTTCGTCGGCGCAGATCTCGCAGATCAACGCCGGTGCGTCGGTGTCGGGGTGCTCGATGGCGCAGTTCGCGCAGGTCCAGATGGTCACGGGTCCTCCTCCAGAGCGGGTCGTCCCCCCAGTGAAGCGCCTCCGGCGACCATGAGCGTCTCGGGGCGCAGGCCCTGGCACCAACCCCCGCTGCCAGCAGGGCTGAGCAGCTATCGTGAAGAGATGAGCTCAGCGATCGAGGTCCTGTCCGGACAGTACGAGACGATCGGCGAGGGGGTGGCCGCCGTCGTCGAAGGCTTGACGCCCGAGCAGCTCGCCCACCACGTCGCCCCCGGTGCCAACACGATCGGCTGGCTGGTCTGGCACCTCCTGCGGGTGCAGGACGACCACGTGTCCGACGTCGCCGACCGCGAGCAGGTCTGGACGTCCGGCGGGTGGGTGGACCGCTTCGGGCTGCCCTTCGAGCGCGACGCCACCGGCTACGGGCAGTCCGCCGCCGAGGTCGACGCCGTCCGGACAGAGGCCGGGCTGCTCGCCGGCTACGGCGCAGAGGTCCTCGCGGCCACCCAGTCGTTCCTCGCCGGGTTGTCCGAGCCTGACCTCGACCGGATCGTGGACGAGTCCTGGGACCCGCCGGTGTCCCTCGGTGTCCGGCTGCAGAGCGTCATCGGCGACGACCTCAAGCACCTCGGCCAGGCCGAGCTGCTGCGCGGGCTGCTGTGACGGCCGCCCTCGTCGACGAGCTCGTCGACTACTTCCAGACCGAGGCCGCCGGCCTGGCCCCCGGCCTCCCCGCCCACGGCACCCTGCCCGACGACGCCACGCCCGCCCAGAAGCGTGAGCACCTCGCCGCTCTGCTCACCGTCCGCCCGCCGCTGCCCATCCCCGCGCCGGTCCAGGCCAGCCTGGACGCCCTCCTCGACGCCGAGGCGGCCGCCCGCCCGCTGGTCGAGGTCAACGACCTGCCCACCCTCGCGGCGTCGGGCATCACCGGGCCGCTGGCGCAGGTGATCCTGTGGCAGGGCGACATCACGACCTTGCGGGTCGACGCGATCGTCAACGCCGCCAACTCCCAGCTGCTCGGCTGCTTCGTCCCCGGCCACCTGTGCATCGACAACGTCATCCACGCCGCCGCGGGCCCCGGTCTGCGCCAGGAGTGCAACGAGCTGATGATCGCCCAGGGGCACCCCGAGCCCACCGGCAGCGCCCAGCTCACCGACGGGTACCACCTGCCGGCGCGGCACGTGATCCACACCGTCGGGCCGATCGTCGCTGACCACCAGCCCACCCGCGAGCACGCGGCCCTGCTCGCCTCCTGCTACCAGGCCAGCCTGGAGGTGGCGCGCCGCGCCGGGGACCGGTCCATCGCCTTCTGCTCCATCTCCACCGGGGTGTTCGGGTACCCGGTGCTCGACGCCGCGCGGGTGGCCCTGACCACGATCGGGACCTGGCTCACGGCCAACCCCGACGTCGGGATGCGGGTGGTCATCGACACCTTCAGCGACCGGGACACCGACGCCTACCGCCAGGCGCTCGCGGACGCCCCGCACAGCTCTCAGAGCGAGGCACCCCAGCGGTAGCCGGCATAGGCCAGGGCCACGCAGACCACGAGCACGCCGATCGAATATGCGAAGGCGGTGGAGTACTTCTTCTCGCGGATGAGCTGGACGGTCTCGTAGCTCGCCGTGCTGAAGGTGGTGTACCCACCCAGGAAGCCGGTCCCGATGACCGCGCTCACGTCGGTCGAGGCGATCCTGCTCACGACGAGACCCGTGAGGATGCCCAGCACGAGCGACCCGGACATGTTGATGATCGCGGTGGGCCACGGGAAGGTGGTCTTGACCCGGGACCGGATGAGGCCGTCGACCACGAATCGGGTGCCGGCACCCACGCCGCCGGCGACGCAGAGCAGGAGGAAGATGCCGGGCGTCATCGCGTGGTCCCTTCACGGGTCTGCTTCTGGGCGTTGAGCTTGGCTGCCACCACGATGCCGAGGAAGGTTGCGATCGCACCGACCACCACGGTGAGCAGGACGTAGAGGACCGCCAGGTCCACGCGCGACTTGTCGAGCAGGACGGCGGTGTCGGTGGCGAGGGAGCTGTAGGTGGTGAACCCGCCGCAGAACCCGGTGCCCAGGAGCAGCTTCAGGCGCGGACCTCGAGGATCACCGGGCAGGCGCCTGTACGACAAGCCCGATCGAGGCCCAGCGCAGATAGCTAGGCCGCGTCGTGGTGTTCTGTCACATGCTTTCGAGAGTAGGGCGGTTCGCGTGGATGTGCCTGGGGTGGCCGTCCCTCCAGGCCTGGCGGCCTCAGATGCGCACGTAGGCCGAGCCAGCCGCCTGCGCCTCGATGAGTGCCACCACGGCGGCCGGGACCGTCTGGATCCCGGGCCGCAGCTCGGCCTCGGTGATGCCACGCCCCTGCATGCCTGTGCGGCACGCCTCGAGCCGAGTGTTCCTGGGCAGCTCGACCGCTTCGGTGCCCGTCACGCCGGCGAGGGCAGGCCCGTTGACGATCACCCGGACGTGAGCGTCAGGGAGCGCCGCGACGGTCCGCGCCGCGGCGTCGAGACCGTGCTGGACGTCAGCTGGATCGTCGCTGACGCGCAGGACGACGTCTTGGACGGTGTGAACGGCTGGCGGTGCGAGCGCGGATAGCTTTGAAAGCTGTCGGCTTCCCGCGCTGGCGGGGGCCGCGACAGGGACGAGCGTTGGATGCCGGAGGGTGAGCGCGGCGACGGTGCTCAAGCGGCACTGTCGGTGTGTGAAGTCGTGGTTAGAAAAGTCGGGCACCACCGGCGGAGTTTTGAGTATTCTCTCGTTAGGGCGACTGCGACCAAACCGGCTTTCGGCTGCATCTGATGCGGACGGCTACGCTAGAAATAGACTCCGTGGTCGAGTACGGGATGCCTTCCACTCAAACTTTATGGCTCGCGCCACCGGCATATCGCATCTGGATGCATCGTCGGGTTAGGTAGATGCCATCGACCACCAAGCGATCCGGCGTGGATGCTCGCCTCCGCGAAATGCCACAATTTCGCATCCGTGAGTTCTTCACAGACTCAAGGTGATTGACGTATGTCGCATTGCGGGAATGAAGGACGGGCGCCCTTTTGGACGAATAGTGCCTAATTTTGATCGGGCGGCATTGGTGATCAGCCGTGTGATCCGCGAAAGTCAACGAGAACGTTGACTGCCAGCTGGAGGCGGCTGCTCGACAGGTAGGGCCGAGCCGCGACCGACCATAGGTGGACAAGTCCTCGGCGAAGAGGCCCTGCTGGCTGCCGTGCTGGCGGATCTGAGGGGTTCGCGGACCTGCGTCTAGAGGTCGAAACTCCGAGTGTCGCTGTCGCTTGTGCTGCAGTCCCTGGGTAGTCTTGGGCCATGTCGAGCAACTACTCCTTAACGAGCTACACGAGTTTCGACCTCTTTGCATGGTATGAGCAAGGAGAACTCGAACTTAGCCCGAAATTTCAACGGCGGCCCGTCTGGA
This sequence comes from Sanguibacter suarezii NBRC 16159, assembly GCF_001552735.1. Lineage (GTDB taxonomy): Bacteria > Actinomycetota > Actinomycetes > Actinomycetales > Cellulomonadaceae > Sanguibacter > Sanguibacter suarezii. Next base: position 113,292 of record NZ_BCRT01000001.1, on the reverse strand, counting down.
GCATCGCGGCGCGATCATACTTCCTGGACTCCCTCCTCAGCGGATATCCAGTGCCGCCGATACACATACGACTTGTCGGTCAGGAATCTCGAGTCGGAAGGCGTGAGATTATTGATGGTCAGCAACGCCTCAGAACGCTCTTCGACTTTATGGGTGGGCGATTCCGAATTTCTCGTGCGCTCGATTCGAAATGGTCTGGAATGGCGTTCGACGAACTCGATGTCAGGGCGCGCGAGGAGTTGCTCTACTATGGTTTTGTAACGTACCAATATCAAATGCTCGACGACGCCTCCGTGCTCGAGATGTTTGCGCGACTTAATACGTACTCGGTAAGCCTCACTCGCCAAGAGCTCCGGAACGGAAAGTATTTCGGACAGTTCAAGACAGCGGTTTATGATGCGGCCTACAAGCATATTGAGTTTTGGCGTTCTAACCGAATCGTGACCGAAGCGGGTATTGCCCGGATGGCGGAAGCGGAAATTACGGGCGAGTTGTTTGCGCTAATGCTCGATGGGATTCAGGATAAGAAATCGTCACTTGACGAGTTCTATGGGAATCTTGATAGCGAGTGGGGGCGCCTGCGGCAGTCTTGGTCATCAAAGCGAGACCGCGAACGCCCCTTAATCTGGCTGGATCGACAGCAGACGGTGGAACGTTTCGATCGCACATTAAATGAGATTTTTGAGACCGTGGGCGAGCTTCTGCCGAGGTCCGCATTTCGGCGGCCCGCGCTCTTTTATTCCCTATTTGGGGTGGTTTACCACCGCCTCTACGGGCTTCCTGGCTTTGAGAGGCTTGCATCACCTAATAAGAAGATGGGTCCGAATGCGGCTCGACGGCTTTGGGGTGCGATGGAAGAACTTAGCCAACTTCTCGCCGAGAAGCCTCCGATGGAGGTTGTGCCAGCGCGAGATCGTGACTTCCTTATTGCGGCTGCGGGGCAAACTGACAACATAAAGCCACGTAGCATTAGGTTTGAAGAAATATGGAGCCGTGCTGGTCTGTCGGAAGGGTAGATCAGGTGTCAAATCTGCCGCCGCCATTTGTTGACCTTCAGAAGTCTATTGGCGCAAGCATTCGGCTCGTTTCGGCAACCGAGGCGCTTTGGATTTCGGCGCCGCCAGCCAGTCAGCTCCGCCAGCAACTGACTGCTGGCCAACTTGAGGCTCTGTATGAAGCGGCATACCTGCGAATATTTGCGGCATGGGAGTCGTACTTGGAATCGACCACGGTGCGCCTTATGGCCAAGAAAGGAACTGCTAGTTACACCCCCACGTGCCCTCCGGGGACGAATCTCTACCGCACTCTCGATCTAGCGCGTGCTGCGCTCTTCGGGGGCCGGAACTATTTACTGTGGCACAATCCTCAGACGGTTATTAGTCGGTCAGCGGGTGTGCTTTCAGGCTCTCCCGTGGAAATGGTCTTGACCGCAAACGTTCAGGATATATCGGACATGGCAACGGTGCGGCACGCGATAGCGCACAATTCGTCAGATGCGCGCAGGAAATTCCAGGCAGCCTCGCAGTCGCTGGCGGGTATCACCACTGGCAATCCAGGCCATTTCCTGCGGAGCCCGAACGTGGCGGATCCGCTCAATCCCATGAAGTGGCTTCTTGTCTTGAGCCGACGGCTCGAATGCTATGCGCTGCAGATCGCATCGTAGGGCGTGTATCGAGTTTCGTCGAACTGTGGTCCATTCGGTTTTGAAAAGCCGGTCTAGATTTGGGCCCGGTTTCGCGGTCGTCGCGATACGTCTGATAGCCGCGGGATTCCCTCGTAGCACTATGAGCCCGGCGGTTCCCTGGGGAGGAAGAGTCCAGCGCAGGGCGGGGCACTTTGTCCTCGCGTAACGGCGAGGGTGGACGCCGGCGGTTGTGCCTTTGGGGCCCCAGTAGCTGAGCGACTAGGTGCTGAGCCCACAAGTTGGTGACAGGCGGGGCGTGAAATGAGGAGGCCCACGGGGGCTTAGTGGAGTTATCTGGCATCTTCGCGGCCCACGGAGGTGCTCATGTCTCACGGTAGTACGTGACTAAACGTACACGGCAGGTCCGTTCTTGTTGAGCGGGTGATCCATGGCCGCTGGCCGGTGGTCCACGTGGCCAAGTAGCTGGGCATCTCGCGAGAGCGCGCCACCGTTGGGCGCGCCGGTTCCGCAGTGAAGTCCCCGCAGGCTTGCTCGACAGGTCAAGCGGGCCGCATGCGATGCCGGCGAAAACCGTCCTCGCACGCGAGCAGTTCATGTTGGCTGCCCGCCCCGGCCCAGATGCGGTCCGGTCGCCTGCCCGCTGCCATGGACGTCCCAGCACGCACCATCTCCCGCATCCTGACCCAACACGAAGTCACGCCGTTGGCCTCGTGCGACCCCATCACTGGGCGACGTCATCCGCGCCTCCAGGACAACCCTGCGCCGCTACGAACGCTTGTCGACGACGCGTGAATACTGACCCCGTGGCGTCGGATGAATCTTGACCCCTCCGTTAGACCCTTGAAGGGTGATATCAGTGGAGAACTGGGCAGAGATTCGTCGTTTGCATCGCGCGGAGGGCGTGCCGATCAAGGAGATCTCGAGGCGGTTGGGGATCTCGAGGAACACGGTGCGGTCCGCGTTGGCCTCAGACCGGGCGCCCAAGTACGAGCGGGCCGGTCGTGGGTCGCTGGTTGACGGCGTGGAGGTGGAGGTCCGCAAGTTGCTGGTGGACTTTCCGCGGATGCCGGCGACGGTGATCGCGGAGCGGATCGGGTGGGAGCACTCGATCACGATCTTGAAGGACCGGATCCGAGCGATCCGCCCCGAGTACGCAGGCGTCGATCCGGCGGACCGGATCGTCTATGCCCCGGGCGACATTGCTCAGTGCGACCTGTGGTTCCCCGAGCCGAGAATCCCGGCCGGGCACGGGCAGTCGCTGATGTTGCCGGTCTTGGTGATGACGTTGGCGTATTCGCGGTTTCTCTCGGCGGTGATGTTGCCTTCACGCCAGGGCGGGGACCTGCTGGCGGGTATGTGGGCGTTGATCAGCGGGTGGTGGAAGGTGCCGAAGACGTTGGTCTGGGACCGGGAATCCGCGATCGGGGGCAAGGGCGTGGTGACCGCCCCGGCGGCGGCGTTCGCGGGGACGCTGGCGACGAAGTTCCGCCTGGCCCCAGCCCGGGACCCAGAGTTCAAAGGGATGGTCGAACGCAACAACAACTTCTTCGAGACCTCGTTCCTGCCTGGGCGGTCCTTCGACTCACCGGCGGACTTCAACACCCAGCTGGGCCTCTGGTTGCCCCGGGCCAACGCCCGGGTGGTGCGGTCCTTGGGGCGCCGTCCCGAGGAGGTGCTGCCAGCCGACCTGGCTGCGATGACCGCGTTGCCGCCTCTGGCCCCGGCGACCGGGCTGCGCACTCGGGTGCGGTTGGCGCGTGACTACTACGTCCGTCTCGACTCCGTGGACTACTCCGTCGACCCGCGCGTCATCGGCCGTCTCGTGGACGTCCATGCGACCCCGACCAGGGTGGTGATCACGTGCGGGGGCGAGGTCGTCGGCGACCACGAGCGGTGCTGGGCTGACCGGATCACCATCACTGACCCGGGCCACGTGGTGATCGCCAGAACGCTGCGGGCGGCATTCACGGTCGAACGCACCGCCCGAGAACGAGCCCTGCGCCGGCACGGGGACGGTCACCAGGTGAGCCTGCGGGTGCTCAGCGACTACGACGCCCTGTTCGGGATCGACTTCACCACCACCGGCACGGAGACCCAGCGATGACTGCGAACGAGATGACCTCGACGATGGCCTATCTCACCCGGGTCCTGAAGATGCCCACGATCGCCCGGGTCTGGGCCGAGCTGGCCGAGCAGGCCCGGGCCGGTGGGTGGTCCCACGAGGACTACCTGTCCGCGGTCCTGTCCCGTCAGGTCGCCGACCGGGAAGCCAGCGGCACCGCGATGCGCGTCGCCGGGGCGCACTTCCCCCACGTCAAGACCCTGGAGGATTTCAACACCGACCATCAGCCGTCCCTGCGTCGCGATGTCCTGGCACATCTGGCCTCCACGGCGTTCGTGGCGAAGGCCGAGAACGTGATCCTGCTGGGCCCGCCCGGGGTCGGCAAGACCCACCTGGCGATCGGCCTGGGCATCAAGGCCGTCCAGGCCGGCTACCCGGTCCTTTTCGATACCGCCACCAACTGGGTCGCGCGCCTGACCGCCGCCCACAACACCGGCACGCTCGACCGCGAGCTCAAGCGCCTGCGCCGCTACCGGCTGCTGATCATCGACGAGGTCGGCTACATCCCCTTCGACCACGACGCCGCGAACCTGTTCTTCCAACTCGTCGCCAGCCGCTACGAGCAGGGTTCGATCATGGTCACGTCCAACCTGCCTTTCGGGCGCTGGGGCGAGACGTTCTCCGACGACATCGTCGCCGCCGCCATGATCGACCGCCTCGTCCACCACGCCGAGGTCATCACCCTCGCCGGCGACTCCTACCGCACGCGCAGCCGCCGCGAGCTCCTCGCCGCCAACACAGCCAAATAGATCCAAACCGACCCTGGAGGGGTCAACTTTCAAACGACGATAGAGGGTCAGTTTTCAGCCGTCGTTGACAACGCTCCCGACCAGTCGAGCAGCGGCGGTGAGGCGGATCTGTGCGCAGCGGACGCCGCTTTGGCATGACAGTGATTGCAAGGATGTCCAAGTTAGTTCGAGGGGGAGACGCTACTTGAGTCACCCATAAAGGCACGGTGGTTGACGATGCTGTGCCAAGGCGTCTGTGCCATCATCCAGGTGGCGCGTTCGCTCAAATCTCTACATTGCCGCTTCAAGAGCGGTCGACAGTTGGGCAGCTGCAGGGTGCTCCCCGAACAGCGACCTGACGCGCTCTCTGTCGAGGAAATGCCACGTCTGGGGAGGCTGGAACGGGCCTCTGAGACGGAGATCTGCGAGTGACACGGGTTCTTCAAGAGCCTCGACGTCAGTCAGGTGCAACGCGACGGCTATTTTCGATCCTGTGAAGTAGTCGTTGAAATCGCTTCTTCGCACGCCCGATTGGCCCCCGACGCGACCCCAGAGGGTTGCAGGCGGCGCGCTCTCGACATGCGAGACGCGGCACAGGGCAACGACAGCCGCCTGGGGTGTTGTCGAGTAGATGGCCACCGGCTGTCCCGGAAGAATGCCGGGTCGTGAGCGTCGCAGCTCGACGGTCTTTAATCCGCTCATGATGTGAACCACGTGGCGGGGACGGATGGAAAGGAGCATCAGGCGGTCGTGACGGTTCCGCGTCGCGTCAACTGTCACCGACTAGCCTCCCTCATGATCTTTTCGAACAACCTGGCGTCGAGCCGCGACGGGCCCTGGAGTTGCAGACCGGTCTTGAAGTCGGCTGCGAACTCCTTAAGTCTCGCGAGCGTTACAGGCGTTCGGAAGACCTCGGTATTAATTACCCTCAGCACTCTCACTTGGCCAGTATTGCGAGCAGCCGCTTCCACATCAGCCCGCTGGTAGACGCCCAGCCGCCTGAACTGACGGTACGTGGTCTCCCAGGGGCCGTCTAGTACCTCAACCAGTTCACTGCGACCCATGACGACACCTTCCTGCTCGCCACTGACATACCAGAGGATTCTAGCGGGCGCGGTCTCCCCGGACCGCCCTGCTCTGTAGTAGACATGCTCGACGCTAATGCCCAGTTCATCGGGTCGGTCGAAGAGAGAGTCTGGGTAGCCGAAGAGCGGCGAGGAAAAATGGGGACGGATAGGCACCAGCCACGCGTCTACAGGCGCATCTACAATGCAGAGGGGTCGAAGTTGTCTCTCTAGGCTCAAGGCCGCTTGTGCTGAGGGGTTTTCTATGAGCCGGTGTGCCGATTCCCGAAATTGATATGAGGCGTCCGTGCCTAGCTGAGTTTCTAAGAGGGATCGATCTACGACGGCCTGAATCTCAGCAAGTTCGCACACCTCAGGGATGGTTAGCGCAGTGGCAGTGCCTTCGCTGAGCCGGAATCCGTCGCGAAGTACGGCGTCGATGATTATAGGGTCTGCGTGTCGGTCGACTATTCGGACAGCCCGAAGGTCTGATTCGGCCGCGCGAGTCCTCAGCATGTTCGCCAATTGAGCAGCGAGCGTTCCCTGGAGAGGTGTCGTAACCATTCGGGCTAGCGGGACTTCCAGTACTGGACCCGCAGGGTTGGTGCCGAGCAGTGCCACGGGCGCGCCGCTCGGATCGGTCAGGAGGAGTCTGGAGGATTGAGGTCGTCGGGCCGCGAGCTCGCGAAGGCGGCTCTCGAAGTCGGTCAGCCTCTCCCCACTGGCGTTACGGAAGAAGAATCGAAGATGTTGATCGTCGCTAGAACTTGCTTCTTTGAGCGTGTATCCAGTACCTAGGAGTGCTGATGGTCGGTAGGCGAGGGCGCTCTCTGCTTCATCGATGTGCGCGACGAGCTCCTGAGGGGCAACCAGGTTAATGCCCACTGCGGCTTCTGCGTGTTGCTTTAGGCGGCGCAGCACCGGATTGTCCCGCGTTACCAGGGTGGTGACTCCGGCGGCTGCGGTATAAGCGATGTGGTTGAGATCGCTTCGGTCTTGGTTCTTCGCGGGCGCTTTTCCAATCGCGCGGATCAGGGATTGGCGCTGTTTTTCGACCTGGTCAATATGGACTGGTAGTCGAGGATACTGGGTCTCGAGTATATTTTTCAGTCGCGCGCGCTCCTTCAGGTCAGAGACGCGGTTCATTTCGCTATACATCTCGGGTGTAACTAGGACTTCAACCCGATCTCTTATGATATCGAGGAAGATTTTCCGAGTGCTAGCAGCCTCCTTTCCGGGATTCAGCCCATGGAGGTCGATAAATATGTTGGCATCGATTACCACTGGGAACGTTAGGCTCGGCGCTCCGGCCCATGTCATGAGATCTTCGTGACCGTGGTCGCGCCACCAGTACGTGAGCTGGTGGCCTTCGCGACTTCGTCCCCGCCGAATACCCAATGGAATGAATCCGAGTCGTGGCCACATTCCGTCAGCCGGATAGTCAACACGGCAGTGGGCGGAGATGCCTCGTCTCGTCGGGTACTTCGCGGAGAGGTGTTGAATGAGTTGACGCGCGATGCCGAGATTCCTCGCGTCCGGGTGAACTACCAGGTGGGCGAGCACGATCTCATTTCGAGAAGTCCGGTAGGCAGCGTACCCCTGGATCGTGTCGGTGTCCTGATCGAGTGCGACGAGTACATGACCTGCCTGGGCATAGTCACGCCAAGCGTCGAATGTGAGATGGCCTAGATACCTTCGGTTTGCATCCCCCAGATTACGTGCCTCTGTCAACAGTGCATCGTCTGGACCTGGTTCGCGAAAATAGACGGACACGACACTCCCCAGGACGACCATGCACCTCAGACAAGCCGAGTGTAGTCGGGCATGGTCAATCTGCGGAATCCCTGAGCTCGTTTTCCCCAGATGCGCACGCCCGGCGGGGGTATACCGTTGGCTACGTTCGTCGCACCCGCGGTTCCGGCGAAGGGGCGGGAACAAGTTTCGGGAGGTGCTGGCAGCTAAGCTGAGCTAGTGCGTGGACGGGGTAGCAGACCACGCTGGCCAGAAACGTTGGAAGTTCTCTTGAGCGATTACACGATGGCAGATATATGGACCGACCGCCATGCCGAGCTGTCTTCAGAAGTTCATGCACGCCGTGGGATGGCAGACAGCTGTTGTTCGTGGAGATTCTACTTCTAGCCGGTGGTGACCAACGCCTTGCGCATGACCTCCATGCGCAGGTCAGGGACCCGCGGGGTGCCGAAGCGCTCGTCGCCGTAGGACAGCGGCAGGTGCTCCCCGGTGCGCTCGAAGCCGCGTCGCTCGTAGAAGGCGACGAGCTCGTCGCGGATGTCGATGACGGTGAGCTCGAGCTCGCTGACGTCCCACTCCTGGCGGGCCACCCGCTCCGCCTCGACGAGCATCTGCTTGCCCAGGCCGCCGCCTTGCAGACCGGGGCGCACCGCGTACAGGCCGACGTTTGCCGTGCCGGGCCGCACCGAGCAGACGTGCGTGGAGGCCACGATCTCGTCGTCGAGCATCCCGAGCAGGACGTGGCTGTCGGGCCGCTCGATCTCGGGACGGAGCATGTCTGCGTCCAGACGCTGACCGTCGATGAGGTTCGCCTCGGTGGTCCATCCCACCTTGCTCTCTTCTCCGCGGTAGGCCGAGGTCACCAGGGCGACGACGGCGGGGATGTCAGAGACGGTTGCGGTGCGGAAGGAGAGCGATTTCACCAGTGGATCGTACGGGGCGCAGGCCCCCGCAGGTGGGGTCGAGACGGCGTGATCTCGGTCTCCCGGGGCATCGTCGCCGGTCAGGGGAGCTTCTTGCGCAGCACCACCAGGTGCAGGCCGTCGCGCAGCACGACGATGCCGTCGATCCCGGGCGGCGGGAAGGGCTGGGACTCACCAGTCGGTTCGAAACCGCGACGTCCGTAGTAGGCGAGCAGCTCGGTGCGGACGTTGAGGACCGTCATCTCCAAGGTCGCCAGCTGCCAGTCTTCGCGGGCCACCCGCTCGGCCTCGCCGAGGATCTGGCGTCCGACGCCGCTGCCCTGCTCGCTCGGGCGGACAGCGAAGAGCCCGAAGTACGCGCCGGTCGGGGAGATCTGGGTGACGTGACCGCAGCCCACGAGCGTCCCGTCCCGCTCAGCCAGGACGATCCGGCTGCCGGGGCGTTCGATGTCGGCGAGCAGCATCGCCTCGTCGGCGCGGGGACCGCCCACCAGGTCCGTCTCGGTGGTCCAGCCCTCACGGCTCTCCTCCGAGCGGTAGGCGGACTCCACCAGGGCGACGAGGGCGGGCAGGTCAGCCGTGGTCGCTGGGCGGAAGGTCAGGTCGCGTGGGGTGGCAGGTCGGTAGTCTTCATCGGGCACGGGACGAGAATATCGTGCCGTCGCGGTCGGACCAGCAGAGAGCAGACAGCGGTGAGCGAGGGACAGGTGCAGCGGGTCGACGTGGTCGTCGTCGGCGGTGGGGTGATGGGTTCCGCCGCGGCGTGGGAGCTCGCGCGTCGTGGGCGCGACGTCGTGCTCCTGGAGCGCTTCGGTGCCGGGCACGCCAACGGGGCCTCGCACGGAGCCTCGCGGATCTACCGCACGACCTACGGGCAGCCGGAGTGCCTCGACCTCGCCCAGGAGGCACTGGGGCTGTGGCGCGAGCTCGAGTCGGAGTCCGGCCTGGACATCCTCACCCTCACCGGCGGCGTGAGCCACGGCGCCCCGCGCCGTGACGACATCGCTGCCGCCTTCGAGGCCCGGGGCGTGCCCTACGAGTGGCTGCACCCGGACGCCGCGGCGGAACGGTGGCCCGGGCTGCGCTTCGAGGGCGCCGTCCTGCACGAGCCCAGCACCGCCGGCCGCGTCCACGCCGACCGTGCCGTCGAGGCATTCCAGCTCGTCGCAGGCGACCACGGTGCGCAGGTCCGTCACGACGCACCCGTCCACAGCATCGTCCCCGTGCCCGGCGGCGTCCGGGTGAGCAGCGACGCCGGCGAGTTCCTCGCCGAGCGCGTGGTGCTCGCGGCCGGAGGTTGGGTCAACCGCTTCCTCGGCCTCGAGCTGCCCGTCGTGGTCACCCAGGAGCAGCCCGCGCACTTCCAGCTCCGCGCCGGTGCCCCCGGCGAGGACACCTGGCCGTCGTTCACCCACAGTCCGTCACCGGACCTGCTCGGCCCGGGCCGCACCTGGCCCGCGGAGGCCTACGGCATGGCGACGCCCGGTGAGGGCATCAAGGTGGGGCTGCACGGCGTCGGCGTCGTCACCGATCCTGACCAGCGCACCTTCCTGGCTGAGCCGGAACGCCTCGCCGAGCTCCAGCGGTACGTCGAGCAGTGGGTCCCGGGCGTGGACCCGGACGACCTCGTCCCGGTCTCGTGCACCTACACGACGACGCCGGACGAGGACTTCGTGCTCGACCGCGTGGGTCGGGTCGTGGTCGCGGCGGGCTTCTCCGGGCACGGCTTCAAGTTCGGGCCGGCGATCGGGCGGGTGCTCGCGGACCTCGCGGGCGAAGCGCCGGACGCGCCGGTCGGTGGGGCCGGGCCACGGTTCGCGCTGGGCAGGTTTGCGGGCTGACTGCCTGGTCTGCCCGGAGCTGTCGGCCGCGGTCGGGCTAGAAACCCGACGCCGAGATCCACCGGACGAACGCCGCGAGCCAGTCGTCCGAGGGCGCACCCTGGACGCGCGCGCCGAAGCCGTGCCCGCCGCGGGAGTAGGCGTGCGCCTCGACCGGCGCTCCGGCGTGGCGCCAGGCGTCGTAGAGGCGGATCGCGGAGTCGATGATCGTGTCGCCGAGCCCATCGTCGGTGGCCCACGCGAGGAACATCGGGGGAGCAGGGTCCGGGACCACGATCTCGCCCCACCACGCCGGGTAGACGGGCGCGACGAAGGACGGACGTTCCCCGTCGGCTCCGTCGAGGGTTGTGGCGAGGGTGACGAAGGCCCCGGCTGAGAAGCCGACCATGCCGACCTTGTCCGGGTCGAGGCCCCATGCGGCAGCGTTCTCGCGCACGGTCGCCAGCGCTGCGGCGCCGTCGTCGCGGGCGGGCTTGCGGCGGTCCGCCGAGATCTCCGCGAGGATCGCGTGGTCGGAGAAGATGCGGCTCACCAGCGCCTCGACCGCGCTCTCCTCCACGGGCGTGGGAGCGAGTCGGTACTGAAGCACACAGGCGGCGATCCCCTGCTCGGCAAGGCGCTGCGCCACGTTCATGCCCTCGTTGTCCACGGCGAGGAAGTGCAGCGCGCCGCCGGGGGCGACGACCACGCTGACTCCGGTCCGGGTCGCCGGGTCGGGGAGGAAAGGGGTCAGCGTGGGGATGGTGACGTTGCGCAGCACCCGGTCCTGGCCGGCCGGGTCCCCGTCGTCGGCGGTCGTGATCGTGGCATCGGTGAGGTCGGGGAAGCCCAGGACGATGGGGTCAAGACGCTGCACGGATGCTCCCTCGCGATCGGTATGGTTCGAGCCAGGCTGCGGCACTCCACGTGAGCGCTGCGGTGCGGCTCCGTCGACGATAGCCCCCGTGCGCCATCTCGGGGATCAGGCGAGGTGGGGAGTCCCGAAGACCGCGTTGACCCCGGGGGAGCACAGCACCGAGTCCGGCGGTGAGCCCACGACGCCGGGGAACCCGGCGGCCGCGACGAGGGAGTCGTCGAGGTGGGTCTGGCGCGCTCGGTGCAGCGGCCACGGCTCGTGGGCGTTGGGGACGCAGAGGGTGCGCCCGAGGTGACGGGTGTACAGCCGCCACCGGGCCGTGAGGAAGTCCTCCAGGGGTGAGGGCTGGGCGATCCGCGCGCCGGGCTCCACCACGATGCGCCCGCCCGCGCCGCGCGGGCCCGGTGCGCGGCGGGTGCTGGTGTATGTGAGCTGCGAGGAGGTCCGCCTGACGCGCATCCGCGACCACATGTACCCGATCCCGAGCCCGAGGCGGGCCGCGAGCACCACGCCCAGCCGCGAGGCGTCCAAGGAGCAGAACACCACCCCGCGGCGCCCGCTCGCATCGACGCAGTAGAGCCGCACGTTCGTCTCCGGGAAGGTCCCCAGCCACGGGATGGCCGGCCCGCGCGGGGGCCGGACCTCAGCGATCCGGAAGGGGATGAGCCCGACGTACGTCGCGCCGTCGTGCAGGTCTGGCCGGGTGCCGCGGGGCAGCAGCGGAGCGACCAGGGCAGGGTCCACCGCCCAGTGCAGAAAGGTCAGGTCCCGCCAGCGCTGGGACATGATCTGTGCCCCGGGGAGCGGGGGAGCGTGGCGCATGATCGGTTCGGAGTCCATCGGCCAACTCTCCCTGCTCGTGGGGCTCGTCTCCAGCGCTACGGCGTCAGGCCTCGGCCTGCGCCCCTCCGGAGACCGAGGACCCGGTGCCCAGCGGCATGCCCGCCCGGCGGTACATCGTGCAGGTCACCAGCCCCGCTGCTGCCAGCACCGCACCACCGCCCACCGTCACCACGATGCCGGCGGTGCTCCCGAGGAAGGCGGGCAGGGGAGCGAGGCCGAGCAGGAGGAAGCCCAACGAGACCAGCCACACGTCGCAGCGCCAGTAGTAGCTGAACATCCACCATCCGCGTGACCTCTGCTCCGCGGGGAGGGGGCCGTGCCGGCGCTCAGCCCGCACGAACCAGAGCTTCTTGACCAAGGAGCCCACCAGCGCGCCGACGAGGGCGGCGGCCAAGCCGCCGTAGACCCCGCTGAGGAAGATCGCGTCGGAGTCGGCCTCCAGGAAGGACATCCCGGGGGTCTGCGCCTGGCCGGTGGACCCGTGGGACAGCACGTACGGCACCGCGACCACCCAGGCGGCCAGCGGCACGAGCACCCAGTCGGCGTGGACCAGGGCGCCCAGGGGCCTGAAGATGGCGACGTTGTTGCCGTAGCCGCGCACGATCACCCCGCGGCGCAGCAGCTCGCCGATGAACGTCAGGCACCCGCCGACGAGGAAGGCGGCGAAGGCCGGCATGACGATGTCCACCACGCTGGGATAGGCGTCCACGAAGGGAAGCTCGAGCCCGCCCACGGTCTCGCCCCGGCGGATGAAGGCGACGGAGTAGACGGCGGCCATCACCGCCCCGGCGGCCACCAGCAGGATGCCGGGCACGAGCAGGAACGGCCACGCCCGGCCGGGGACCACCTCGGTGGCCACGCCGTCGGGCTGAACAGGTGCGCGGAGACGCTGGTGAGGTGGCATGGGCTGAATATAGGGCCGGCGCGCCGACCAGACCCTTCGACGCACGCGGCGGGAGCGCTCCCACACTGACACCAGATCGTGACCATCGGAAATATCCGGGCAACAAAACCCGGACGTCGGCGAAACAGGACATCTCTAGCGTCTACCAACGTGAGCGGCACGCATGGCTCCGGCCCGGATCCCCGGGACCGGCCGCCGCTCACCTCGGCTGATTCACGGTGGCTCCGGCCACGGCGAAAGGACCCCCGATGACCGCATCGCGACGACTGGCGCGTGTACTGCCCGCCTCGGTACTCATCTTGGCCCTCGGCCTCTCCGGCTGCGGGGCGAAGGCGGAGTCAGGCTCGACGACCACCTCCGCAGCGGCCTCCTGCGTGAAGACCGACGGTGACGCCGTGAAGATCGGCTTCCTCAACTCCCTCTCGGGCACCATGGCCATCTCCGAGCAGACGGTCCGCGACTCCCTCGACCTCGCTGCCAAGGAGATCAACGCCGCCGGCGGCGTGCTGGGCAAGCAGCTGGAGATCGTCGCCGAGGACGGTGCCTCCGAGCCCACCGTCTTCGCCGAGAAGGCCGAGAAGCTCATCACGAGCGACTGCGTCGCGGCGGTCTTCGGCGGCTGGACGTCGTCGAGCCGCAAGGCGATGCTGCCCGTCTTCGAGTCGAAGAACTCGCTGCTGTTCTACCCCGTCCAGTACGAGGGCCTGGAGTCGTCCAAGAACATCTTCTACACCGGCGCCACGACCAACCAGCAGATCGTCCCGGGCATGGACTACCTCAAGGAGCAGGGCAAGACGAAGGTCTTCCTCGTCGGCAGCGACTACGTCTTCCCCCAGACCGCGAACAAGATCATCAACGCCTACGCCGAGGCCAACGGCATCGAGATCGTCGGTGAGGAGTACGCCCCGATGGGCCACACGGACTTCTCCACCATCGTCAACAAGCTCAAGGCGTCGGGCGCGGACGCCGTCTTCAACACTCTCAACGGCGACTCCAACGTCGCATTCTTCAAGGAGTACAAGAACGTGGGCCTGGCCCCGGACACCCTCCCGGTCGTCTCGGTGTCCATCGCCGAGGAGGAGGTCGGCGGGATCGGCGTCGACAACGTCGAGGGCCAGCTCACCGCGTGGAACTACTACCAGACCATCGACACCCCGGTGAACGCCACCTTCGTCGAAGCCTTCAAGGCCGAGTACGGCGCGGACCGCGTCACCTCCGACCCGATGGAAGCCGCTTACGCCTCCCTCTACCTGTGGAAGAACATGGTCGAGAAGGCTGAGTCCTTCGACGTCGCCGACATCCAGGGCGCGGCCGACGGCGTCTCCTTCGACGCCCCCGAGGGCACCGTCACCATCAACGGCGACAACCACCACATCGCCAAGACCGCGCTGATCGGCGAGATCGGCCCGGACGGGCTCATCCACACCGTCTGGAGCTCGGGCGAACCCATCGAGCCGGACCCCTTCCTCACCGGCTACGAGTGGGCCGCCGGCCTCTCCTGAGCACCAACCCCTGAGGTGGAGGGAGGGAGCGTCCCGGCGCTCCCTCCCTCTGCCCGACCACCCGGGTCCCGCACCGCCAGCGCTGGCAGCGGCCCACAGACGGAGGCGCCCGATGGAAGTCATCATGTCCCAGCTCTTCGCCGGTCTGAGCCTCGGCTCGGTCCTGCTCCTGGCCGCGCTCGGCCTCGCCCTGACCTTCGGTCAGATGGGCGTCATCAACATGGCCCACGGGGAGTTCATGCTGGCCGGGGCGTACACCGCCTACGTCATGCAGGGGATCTTCGCCGACGCCGGCGTCTCCCTCATGCTCTCCCTGGTCGTCGGGTTCCTCGTGGGTGGCACCCTGGGGCTGCTGCTGGAGATGACCCTCATCCACCGGATGTACGACCGGCCCCTGGACACCCTGCTGGTCACCTGGGGCGTGGCGCTCGTCCTGCAGCAGGCGGCGCGCAACATCTTCGGCGCCCCCAACGTCGACGTCCGCGCGCCGGAGTGGCTCAAGGGCGCAGTCGACATCCTCGGCCTGGCGGTCCCGCGCACCCGGCTGTTCATCATCGCCCTGGCGATCGCCTGCGTCGTCGTCCTCGCGCTGGTCCTCAAGCTCACGCCGCTGGGGCGGCGGATCCGCGCCGTCGTGCAGAACCGCAGCCTCGCCGAGGCGAGCGGTATCTCCACCAAGGCCACCGACCGGCTGACCTTCTTCATCGGCTCCGGGCTGGCCAGCATCGCCGGGGTGGCGCTGACCCTGCTCGGGTCGATCGGCCCCACCCTGGGCACCAACTACATCGTCGACGCCTTCCTCGTCGTCGTGGTCGGCGGGATCGGGCAGATCAAGGGCGCGGTCATCGCGGCCTTCGCCCTGGGGATCCTGCAGGCCACCATCGAGTACTCCACGACCGCGAGCATCGCCAAGGTCCTCGTCTTCGTCGCCATCGTCGCCTTCCTCCAGGCCCGGCCCCAGGGCCTGGTCTCCGTCCGTCAGAGGGGGATCGCATGACCGCCCTCGGTCTGCTCACCCGCCCCGGCCGCGCCCGCACCCTCGCCGGCTTCGCGCTCGCCGCCGTGGTGCTCTTCGCCGTCGCGCCCGTGGTCCTGTCCGACTTCCGCCTCAACCTGCTCGCGAAGTTCCTCTGCCTCGCGATGGTCGCCGTGGGCATCGGCCTGGCCTGGGGGCGGGGCGGGATGCTCACCCTCGGCCAGGGCGTGTTCTTCGGCCTCGGCGCCTACATCATGGCCATGCACCTCAAGCTGGCCGACGCCGGCCCGGGCGGCGTCCCGGACTTCATGACCCTCTACGGCACCGGTGAGGTGCCGGGGTGGTGGGAGCCGCTGCGCTCGGCGCCCGTCGCGCTCGCGGCGATCGTCGTGGTGCCGTGCGCCCTCGCCGCCATCCTCGGCTACGCGGTGTTCACCCGGCGGGTGCGCGGGGCGTACTTCGCCATCTTGTCCCAGGCCCTCGCGGCCGCCTTCGCGATCCTGCTCGTGGGTCAGCAGAAGGTCACCGGCGGCACCAACGGGCTCAACGGCTTCCGCAGCTTCTTCGGCTATGACCTCACCGACCCGGTCAACAAGCGGATGATCTTCTTCGTCGTCGCCGGGGTGCTGCTCGTCATGGTCGCGATCGTGCGTCAGCTCATGGTGTCCCGCTTCGGTGAGCTGCTCGTGGCTGTGCGTGACCAGGAGAACCGCGTGCGGTTCCTCGGATACGACCCGGCTCTCGTCAAGGTGGTCGCCTACGTCGTCGCCGCGGGCATGGCGGCGATCGGCGGGGCGCTGTTCGTCCCGGTCGTGGGGATCATCTCCCCGGCCGACGTCGGTGTGGTGCCCTCGATCGCCTTCCTCGTCGGCGTGGCGATCGGTGGCCGCGCCACCCTGCTCGGCCCGGTCCTGGGCGCCGTTGCGGTGTCGTGGGCGCAGACGTCGCTGTCGGAGTCCTTCCCCTCGGGGTGGATCTACGTCCAGGGTGCGCTGTTCATCGTCGTGGTGGCCTTCCTGCCCGGCGGGCTCGCCTCCCTCGTCGGAAAGCTGCGGCGCACCCCGCCCCAGGCCAGCCCGACGCCGCCGCCCGGCCCGTCCGGGCCGCCGGCCGCACCCCGCGCGGCCGCCGTTACGGGAGCTGCCACCGCCACTGCCACCACCGCCGCCCCCGGTGCCCCGACGGCGCCCGTCCCGACCGTCCGAGCCGCCACCGGAGGCCACGATGACTGACCCGACTCCCGCGACTCCCGCGACTCCCGCGACCACCCCCGCGACCCCGCCGGCCGGCGACGGCATCAACCTCGCCTCGGCGAGCGCGGTGCTCGGCGCGAGCGACGACCGGTTCCGCCACGACTACCTCGAGGTGCGCGGCCTGCACGTGGAGTTCGACGGCTTCGTCGCCGTCGACTCCGTCGACCTCACCGTCGTCCAGGGCGACCTGCGCTTCCTCATCGGCCCCAACGGGGCCGGCAAGACGACCATCGTCGACGCCATCACCGGCCTGGCCAAGGCCAGCGGCTCCGTCCGCTTCGGCGGCACCGAGCTGCTGGGACGCAAGGTGCACCGGGTGGCGCGGGCCGGCGTCGGGCGGACCTTCCAGACGGCGAGCGTCTTCGAGGAGCTCACCGTGCTGCAGAACCTCGACATCGCCGCGGGCGCTGCCCGCGGCCCACGCGAGCTGCTGCGCCGCCGGGGGAGCGCGCCGGAGAACGTCGAGGCCGCGATGGAGACCATCGGCCTGACCCACCTGCGTGACGTCCAGGCCGGGATCCTCGCCCACGGGCAGAAGCAGTGGCTGGAGATCGGCATGCTGCTCGTCCAGGATGCGCGCCTGCTGCTGCTCGACGAGCCCGTCGCCGGGATGAGCCACGCCGAGCGCGAGCAGACCGGGCTGCTGCTGCAGCGGATCGGGGACCAGCGCACCGTGGTCGTCGTCGAGCACGACATGGAGTTCCTGCGGGCCTTCGCCTCCTCGGTGACCGTGCTGCACATGGGCTCGGTGCTCTCGGAGGGGACCTACGCCGAGGTGCAGGCGGACCCGCGGGTGCAGGAGGTCTACCTGGGGACGGCGGGGGCCGCGCGTGGCGCGCGGCGGTCGCGACCGGCGTCGGGCACGGCTGCTGCGCCTGCTCTGCCTGCTGCGCCTGGCGTACCCACGACGACGACCACGACGGAGGCCTGACATGCTCGAGATCCGCAACCTCCACGTCGGCTACGGCCGCTCCCTCGTGCTCTACGACGTCTCGCTCACCGTCCCGGACGGGGGAGTGGCGGCGGTGCTGGGCCACAACGGTGCGGGGAAGTCGACGCTGCTGCGGGCCACCCTCGGGCTGCTGCGCCCGCGCTCGGGGACCATCAGCTTCGACGGGGAAGACATCACGACGCTGCCCACCTTCCAACGGGTGCGCCGCGGGCTCGCCTACGTGCCGCAGGGGCAGCAGTCCTTCGGTGACCTCACCGCCCGGGAGAATCTCCAGCTCGTGGCAGACACCCGCAAGGACGGGGCCGCGCGCCTGGACTCCGCCCTGGACCTCTTCCCGGCGCTGCGCGGGCTGCTCACCCGCCGGGCCGGGCTGCTCTCGGGTGGGCAGCGTCAGCAGCTCGCGATCGCCCGGGCGCTCATCACCGGCCCGCGGCTGCTGCTGCTGGACGAGCCGACCGAGGGCATCCAACCCTCCGTGGTCACCGAGATCGAGGACGCGATCGTCGCGCTCACCGACTCCGGGGAGATGTCGGTCATGCTCGTCGAGCAGCACGTGGGCTTCGCGCTGAGTGCTGCGGACGCCTACCACGTCGTGGAGTCCGGGCGGGTGGTCGACTCCGGCGGCGGTGGCATGGACGCCGAGGATCACGTCCGCGCGGCGATGGCCATCTGATGCACCTGTCACCAGCCGACCAGGAGAAGCTCCTGCTGTCCGTCGCCGGGATGGTCGCCCGCGACCGCAGGGCCCGCGGCGTCAAGCTCAACTACCCCGAGACGGTCGCCCTGCTCACCACGTGGGTCATCGAAGAGGCCCGCGCCGGTGGCAGCGTCGCCGACCTCATGGTCGCCGGACGTGAGGTCCTGCGGCGTGAGGACGTCATGGTCGGCGTCGCCGAGATGCTGCCCGACGTCCAGGTCGAGGCGACCTTCCCGGACGGGCGCAAGCTCGTCACCATCCACACCCCCATCGCCTAGGAGCCCCGTCATGGCAGGCATGTCCAGCACCGGCCCGGGGGCGATCCGGCTCGGGTCGCACGCCCCGGTCGTGCTCAACGGCGACCGCACGGCCGCCGAGCGCCTCACCCTCGTCATCGAGAACACCGGCGACCGGCCCGTGCAGATCGGCTCCCACCTGCACCTGCCGGACTCCAACAGCGCCCTCGCCTTCGACCGCGCAGCCGCCCGCGGCTTCCGCCTCGACATCCCCTCGGGCACGTCGCGGCGATTCGAGCCGGGGGCCTCGGCGACCGTCGACGCCGTCGCGCTGCGCGGGCTGCGCCGGGTGCCGGGCATCCAGCGGGACAAGACCGCAGCCGACGTCGACGTGTCACCCGGCAGCGCGGGCAGCACGGGCAGCGGCGCACCAGGCAGCAGCGGCGCACGTCGCAGAGAAGAAGGTCTCCAGCATGGTTGACGTCCCCCGCGCCCAGTACGTGGCGCTCTACGGACCCACGACCGGTGACCAGGTCCGCCTGGGCGACACCGACCTGTGGATCGAGATCGAGGAGGACCGCACGGTCGGCGGCGAGGAGGCGGTCTTCGGCGGGGGCAAGTCCATCCGCGAGTCCATGGCGCAGTCCGCCACGACCCGCGCCGGCGGCGCCCTCGACACGGTGATCACCAACGCGATCGTGCTGGACTGGTGGGGCGTGGTGCGGGCCGACGTCGGCATCCGCGACGGGCGCATCGTCGCCCTGGGCCGCGCCGGGAACCCCGACATCGCCGACGGCGTGCACCCGGCGCTGCACATCGGCCCGAGCACCGACGTGATCAGCGGCGAGGGCAAGATCCTCACCGCCGGTGGCATCGACTCCCACGTCCACCTCATCTCCCCCTCACAGGTCGTCGAGGCCCTGGCGACCGGCCTGACCACGGTGATCGGAGGCGGGACCGGCCCGAGCGAGGGCACCAAGGCCACCACCGTGACCCCGGGCGCGTGGCACCTGCGCTCCATCCACCGCAGCCTGGACCGGCTCCCGGTCAACGTGCTGCTCCTGGGCAAGGGCAACACCGTCAGCGCGGCGGCGCTGCGCGAGCAGGCGATGGCCGGGGCGGGCGGCTACAAGGTCCACGAGGACTGGGGCTCCACGCCCGCCGCGATCGACGCGGCGCTGACCGCCGCGGGGGACTGGGGGCTGCAGGTCGCCCTGCACTCCGACTCCCTCAACGAGGCCGGCTTCGTGGCGTCCACCCTCGCCGCGATCGGCGGCCGGTCCATCCACGCCTTCCACGCCGAGGGCGCCGGCGGCGGCCACGCCCCGGACATCCTCACCGTCGCCAGCCACCCCAACGTCATCCCCGGCTCGACCAACCCGACCCTGCCGCACACCGTCAACACCGTCGCCGAGCACCTCGACATGCTCATGGTGTGCCACCACCTCAACCCCCGCGTCCCCGAGGACCTCGCCTTCGCGGAGTCCCGGATCCGCGCCACGACCATCGCCGCCGAGGATGTCCTCCACGACATGGGTGCCATGTCCATCACCTCCTCGGACGCCCAGGCGATGGGCCGCATCGGTGAGGTGATCACCCGGACCTGGCAGGTCGCCCACGTCATGAAGGCCCGCCGCGGCGCCCTGGAGGCCCCCGGTCCCGGCGTGCTGCCCGCAGACAACCTGCGCGCCCGCCGGTATGTCGCCAAGTACACGATCAACCCCGCGGTGGCGCACGGGATCGACGCCTACATCGGCTCGGTGGAGCCGGGGAAGATCGCCGACCTCGTGCTGTGGGAACCGAAGTTCTTCGGGGTGCGTCCCTCCGTCGTCATGAAGGGCGGCGCGCTGGTGTGGGGAGCGCTCGGCGACCCGAACGCCTCCATCCCCTCACCCCAGCCGGTGCTCATGCGCCCGGCCCTGGCGGACGCGACCGGCGCGGACGTGTCCTTCACCTTCGTCTCCCCGGCCGCGCTCGACGACGGGCTCATCGACCGCCTCGAGCTCACCCGGACGCTGCTGCCGCTGGGCGACACCCGCGGGGTGGGCAAGGCGCAGATGCGCAACAACGACGCCCTCCCCGCGATCGACATCGACCCCGAGACCTTCGCCATCACCATCGACGGCGACCTCGTCGAGCCGGCCCCCGCCGCGAGCCTGCCGCTCGCCCAGCTCTACTCGATGTTCTGATGCACCAGGTCACCGGCACCCACCCGGACGTCCTGCTCATGCTGCTGGCCGACGCCCGCCTGCCCACCGGCGGGCACACCCAGTCGGCCGGGCTGGAGCCGGCGTTGCGGGCGGGGATGGCTCCCCGGGACGTGCCCGCCTACATGGCCGCGCGGCTGGCGACCACGGTCCGCGTCGAGGCGGGGACCGCGGTCGTGGCGCGCCACGTCGCGCTCGGGCCGGCCCGCGCGGCCGACGGCGCACCCACCCTCGCCGACGTGCGCGCCGCCTGGGCTGCGCGCACCCCGAGCCCGGCGCTGCGCGAGACCTCCGAACGGCTGGGCCGGGGTTACCTGCGGCTGCTGCGCCGGCTGTGGCCGGACCACCCGGCGCTCGCGGTCCTCGAGGAGGACCTGCCCACCCGGGGTCGACGTGGCGCGCTGACCGTCGCCGGGACCGCACGCCCGGCCGCCGGAGTCCCACGGCCCCTCGTGCTCGGCGTCCTCGCCGCGTGCGCCGGGCTCGACGCCGTGCGCCTGGCCCGGTTGGTCGCCTACGACGACGCCCAGACCGTCGCCGCCGCCTCCCTCAAGCTCGAGCCCGTGGACCCGGCCGAGACCACCACCTGGGTGCTGGCCGCCGGCCCCGACATCGACGACGTCGTCGCCGAGGTCTCCCACCTCACTGACCCCGACCACATCCCCGCGCACGGCGCACCGCTCATGGAGCAGTGGGCCGAGCACCACGCCCGCACCACAGAAAGGCTCTTCAGTGCCTGAGAACACCGCACCCGTCGACACCCAGCCCGTCCGCACCCGCTCGCTCCGCCTCGGCGTCGCCGGTCCCGTGGGCACCGGCAAGAGCTCGCTCATCGCGCTCGTCTGCCGCGAGCTCGCCGACGAGCTCTCCCTCGGAGTCATCACCAACGACATCTACACCGACGAGGACGCCCGCTTCCTGCGCTCGGCCGGGGTGCTCGACCCTGAGCGCATCCGCGCCGTGGAGACCGGCGCCTGCCCGCACACCGCCATCCGCGACGACATCACCGCCAACCTCATGGCGGTCGAGGACCTCGAGGAGGACTTCGCCCCGCTCGACGTGGTGCTCGTGGAGTCCGGCGGCGACAACCTCACCGCGACCTTCTCCCCAGCCTTGGTCGACGCCCAGATCTTCGTGCTCGACGTCGCCGGCGGCGGGGACGTGGCCCGCAAGGGCGGCCCCGGCATCGCCCGCGCGGACCTGCTCGTGGTCAACAAGACCGACCTCGCGCCCTACGTCGGCGTGGACGTCGCCCAGATGGTGTCCGACGGCGAGGCGGCTCGGGAGGGCCGGCCCGTCCTCGCGCTGTCCCGGGAAGACCCAGCGTCGCGCGCGCGGCTCAAGGCCTGGGTCTACGAGGTGCTCGCCGCGCACACCGGCGGCCACCACGTGCCCCAGGACCCGGGGCCGATGGCCCCGCACTTCCACGCCGAGGACGAGGATCACGGGCACGACCACGCGCACGATGACCACACGCACGACGGCGAGCACGCGCAGCCCCGCGACCACACCCACGCCTGAGTGCCATGACGCGGATCGAGGTGGACGTCGAGGAGGGCCGCGCCCGGTGCTCGCTGAGCACCGGGCTGCTCAGCCCGCGGGTGCTGTCCTGCGACGACACGGGCGCGCGCGTCGCGCTGGTGGCCACCGGCGCGCTGCTGCTCGCCGGTGACGCGGTCCGCATCGACGTGCGCGTGGGCCCGGGAGCCTGGCTCCACGTGGTGGAGACCTCCGGCACCGTCGCCTACGACGCCCGTGGCGGCACCGCCACGTGGGACGTGACGATCGCGGTCGCCGCGGGCGGCACCCTCGTGTGGGAGGGCCTGCCCTTCATCGTGGCCGCCGGGGCCGACGTCACCCGCGCGACCACCGCCGAGCTGGGCACCGGCGCGACCCTCCTGCTCCGCGAGACCCTCGTGCTCGGGCGCACCGGGGAGGTCGGGGGAGACCTGCGCTCCGGGATGCGGTGCACCCTCGCCGGGCGTCCCGCCCTCGTGGACGACCTCCGGCTGGACGCCTCACGGACAGCCCCAGGCATCCTCGGCGACGAGCGCGTCGTCGACTCGGTCCTCTGCCTCGGCATGCGTCCACCGGCGACCGCACCCTCGCCGGGACGGGCGCACCTCGACCTCGACCTCCCGGGAGCGCTGGTGCGCTCCCTCGGCCGCGACGCCCACACGGGATCCCTCGACGCGGTGTGGGGGCAGTGGCTGGCCCACGTGGCCGGTGCCCCCAGGCCTGGCGCTGCCGAACCGCCTGCCGTGCCGCACCCTCCACCAAGCCAGCCTCGACCAAGCCAGCCTCGACCAAGCCAGCCTCGACCAAGCCAGCCTCGACCAAGCCAGCCTCGACCGAGCCAGCCTCGACCGAGCCAGCCGTCCTGATACCCGTCCCACCGAAGGAGCTCCACCGTGCACGTCCCCGACCACATGCTCAACGACCCCACCTCGGCCGCGACCGGAGCGGTGGCCTGCGCGGCGATCGCCTACGCCGCCTACCGCTCCCGCGAGGACCTCACCCGTCAGCGGATCGCCCTCACCGCTGCGACCGGCGCCGTCGTCTTCGCCCTGCAGATGGTCAACTACCCCGTCGCCGCCGGGACCAGCGGGCACCTCATGGGCGGGGTGCTGGCCGCCGCGCTCGTGGGGCCGTGGCTCGGCATGCTCGCGGTGACGCTGGTGCTGCTCGTCCAGGCCACGCTCTTCGCCGACGGGGGACTGACCGCACTGGGCACCAACACGCTGCTCATGGCCGTGACCGGGGTCGCGGTCGGGTGGGCCGTGACTCAGGCGGTGCAGCACCTGCGCGGCGCGGGCAGCCGTGACGGCGCTGCGACGAGCGGTGCGTCGGCCGCTCGCTCCGCCTCACTCTCCACCCCGCGCTCTGCCCCGCTCGCCGCCGGGCTCGGCGCGCTGGTGAGCGTGCCGGCGTCGGCCGCGGTGTTCGTCGCGCTCTTCGCGGCCGGGGGCGCGGTGTCGGTGCCGCTCGGCGAGCTGACGGCGTCGATGCTGTCCGTCCACGCTCTCATCGGGCTGGGGGAGGCGCTCATCACCGCAGGCGTCATCGCCGTGGTGCTGGCGGTCGCCCCGGGGGCCGCGCACATCGACCCCCGCCCCGCACAGTCCTGGGTCCAGGCCCCCGCGCGCCGCGCTGTTCTTGCCCTGTCAGCGATCGCTGCCGTCACCGCCGTCGGGCTCTCGTCCTTCGCGGCGTCGTCCCCGGACGGTCTCGAGGCGACAGCCGAGCAGCTCGGCTTCCTCGACGTCGCCTCCCAGCACGCGCTCGCGGGCCTGCCCTTCGCCGACTACGGCGCAGCGAGCGGCAGCCCGGTCGGCCTGGCCGGCCTGCTCGGGATCGTCGTGGTGGCCGGCCTGGCCGCCGCGATGCTGGGGGCAGCGCGCTCCGATCGGTCCGGCAGCTACCGGACGGTCAAGGAGCGTTCGTAGAAGACGGTCGAGTCGTTGCGGTCCACCTCGGTGAAGCCGGCCGTGAGGAGCACGCGCTGAGAGGCGACGTTGCTCAGGTCGGTGTCCGCCGCGGCGGTCCTCGCGCCGGACAGCCCCGCATGGCGCAGCGCGATCGTCACCGCGTCGGTCGCCAACCCCTGGCCCCGGGCGCTGGGGACGAGCCCGTATCCGAGCTCGACCGTCCCGTCCGCGTCCGGCGGACCGAAGAAGCCAAGCCCTCCGACGGCAAGCCCGTCGGAGGCTCGGCGGACGAGGTACATGGGAAAGGTGGGGTCGTGCTCGCAGGACCCGGCGAGGGACCGCAGCGGATCCAGCTCGTCGACGAAGGGGTACTCAGGGTGCCAGTCGTCCCCGGGTCGCTCCTCGCGGGTGACGATCCGCTGTGCGAGCTCTGGTGTGATCGGTTCGAGCGTTACCCGGGAGCCTGTGAGGATCATCCGTCGAGGATCGCACACCCCCGCACGGCACAGGGCTGGGATCTCCCCCGAGGTCCCAGCCCTGTGCCGTCTCCGCAGCGACGACCGACGGCTCAGATCGCCGTGTGGTCGCCGATGCGGTGGTAGGTGCGGTCGTGGAAGACCAACGGCTGGGCGCCGGGCCGGGTCGACGACTGCGCCGCCAGGACCGAGACCAGATAGCTGTCCCCGACCGGGGTGCGCTGCACCACCGTCCCGCGCAGCCAGGTGAGCGCCCCGTCGAGCACCGCCTCCCCGGTGGGCAGCGCGGTCCAGCCGCCCGCGGCGAACCGGTCGATGCCCGACGTCGCGAACCGCGCCGACACGTCGTCCTGGTCGTCGGCGAGAAAGTTGACGACCAGGCTGGTGGCCTGCGCGAGAGCGGGCCAGGACGAGGACCCGGAGGCGATCGAGAAGGCGATCAGCGGCGGTTCGGCCGAGACCGAGATGACTGACGTCGCCGTGAAACCGACGTGGCCGTCCGGCCCCAGCAGGGTGACCACCGCGACCCCGGCCGGGTGCTGGCGGAAGACGGTCTTGTACTCGTCGGCGGTGAGGATCTGCGGTTCGGGGCGCCGGGCGAGGTGCTCGCGCGCCGCGTCGAGGGAGGTGTCCTGGATGGTCATGCCGTCACCGCCGTCTGGAGGGTGGCGCGGTGCGTGGGGCCGGCGTCGCGCAACGCGGGACCGGCATCGGGCGATGCGGGGTGAGACGGAGCGGCGTCGGGCAGGCCGACCGCGCGGCGCAGCGCCTTCCACTCCCGACCCAGCCACGTGGTGATCGCGCCGTCCACGTCGCCGAGCTGCGACTCGGTCAGGGACAGCGCGCGGGTGGGGACCACCGCGCCGAGCTCGATGAGCACCGGGCGCAGGTGCACCTCCCCGGCCAGGGCGTGGGCGGGGTTCCCCGAGACGACCAGCGGCACCACGACCACGCCGGCCAGCCCGTCGGGACCGTAGAGGTCGAGGAAGGCCTTGAGCAGCCCGGTGTAGGACGCCTTGTACACAGGCGTGGCGACCACGGCGACGGTCGCCGCAGCCAGAGCGGCGGTGGCACGGTCGGCTGCGGGGTGGTGGTCGGTGAGGACCTCGGAGGCGAAGGAAGCCAGGTCGATCGTCTCCAGGGTGATGGGCTGGGTGCCGTGCCCGCTGCCGCGTCCGGCACCGAGCAGCGCGGTGATCCGCGCGCCGACGGTGGCCGCCGCGGCCAGGGTCCGCGAGCCGGGGCGCGGGTTCCCCGAGACGACCACCACGGTGAGGGGTGAGGAGGGGAGCGGGGCGCCGTCGTCGGGCGTCGGTGGTGAGAGCTGTGCCATGAGATGTCCTTCGGTCCGTTCACGCTTGCCGTGCCGGTCGGCACGGCCAGGTCATCTCCCGGAGCACCCCGCCGTGAGTGGGGGTTGCTGTCCGACCAGCCGGGGCTTCGCATCGGTTCTCGTGACCTTGTGGGACGGGTATAGCAACCGCCGAGCGCTTGTCAGCGCCTTGGCGGAGAAATCTCAGGATGCGGTCAGCCGAAACCGTCTCGTATGTCGTACAGATCTGATCCGTGTGCTGAGACGTTGTAACGTCAGGTTTCGCGCCGCCGCTCTGGGCACCTGACCTGCCGCAGAGCGCGCAGGTGACGCGATATGAGCCCTGAGACCTATTGGGACCGGGGTTTTCTGACGGTAGGCTGCACCGGTGCCTCTCGGCACCACCGTTGTCAGAACGGGCTGCTCGTGCAGCACAAGAATGAAGGAGAACGCCTGATGGAAGGCCAGCTCGCGCCAGTATTCGAACAGGTGCTCCGCCGTAACCCCGGCGAGGTCGAGTTCCACCAGGCAGTCCGCGAGGTGTTCGAGTCGCTCGCACCCGTGCTCGCCAAGAACCCGCAGTACACCGACGCCGCCGTGCTCGAGCGCATCTGCGAGCCCGAGCGCCAGATCATCTTCCGGGTCCCGTGGGTCGACGACCACAACCGCGTGCAGATCAACCGTGGTTTCCGCGTCGAGTTCAACTCGGCCCTCGGCCCGTTCAAGGGCGGCCTGCGCTTCCACCCCTCTGTGTACCTCGGGATCGTCAAGTTCCTCGGCTTCGAGCAGATCTTCAAGAACTCCCTCACCGGCATGCCCATCGGTGGCGGCAAGGGCGGCTCCGACTTCGACCCCCGCGGCAAGTCCGACGGCGAGGTCATGCGCTTCTGCCAGTCCTTCATGACCGAGCTGTACCGCCACATCGGTGAGTACACCGACGTCCCCGCCGGTGACATCGGCGTGGGTGGCCGCGAGATCGGCTACCTCTTCGGTCAGTACAAGCGGATCACCAACCGCTACGAGTCCGGTGTCCTCACCGGCAAGGGCCTGACCTGGGGCGGCTCGCTCGTGCGCACCGAGGCCACCGGTTACGGCACGGTCATGTTCGCCCGCGAGATGCTCAAGACCCGCGGCCAGGACTTCGAGGGCCAGCGCGTCGTCGTCTCCGGCTCCGGCAACGTGGCCATCTACGCGATCCAGAAGGCTCAGGAGCTCGGCGCGAACGTCGTCGCCTTCTCCGACTCCTCCGGCTACGTCGTCGACGAGGCCGGCATCGACCTCGACCTGCTGCGCCAGATCAAGGAGGTCGAGCGCGGCCGCGCCAGCGACTACGAGGCCCGCCGCGGCTCCGCGAAGTTCGTCTCCGACGGCTCCATCTGGGACGTCCCGGCCACGGTCGCCCTGCCCTGCGCCACGCAGAACGAGCTCGACCTCAACGCCGCGAAGGCACTGCTGAAGAACGGCGTCGTCGCCGTGGCCGAGGGTGCCAACATGCCCACCACGCCCGACGCCGTCGCCGCCTTCCAGGAGGCCGGTGTGCTGTTCGCCCCGGGCAAGGCAGCCAACGCCGGTGGCGTGGCCACCTCCGCACTGGAGATGCAGCAGAACGCCAGCCGCGACGTGTGGACCTTCGAGGACACCGCGGCCCGCCTGCAGCGCATCATGACCGGGATCCACGACAACTGCGCCGAGACCGCTGAAGAGTACGGCCAGCCCGGCAACTACGTCGCCGGCGCCAACATCGCTGGTTTCACCAAGGTTGCCGACGCGATGATCGCCCTCGGCGTCATCTGAGTTCAGCTCCCCGGGGTACACCACCCCACCAGAACAGGGCCGCCCCCACCGGGGCCGGCCCTGTTCCCGTCTCCCCGAAGATCGCCCTCCGCCCGCCCCCATACCCGCACCCATCCCCGTACCCACCCCTGCCCCCGCACCCGCACCGAACTCGTGCGCCGTGCGCCGAACTCGTGAACCATCCGTCGAACTCGTGCGCCAGGCCCGTCTTCCGGGGCCCGCAGGCCCCGCGCTCACGAGTTCGGCGACGGTCTCACGAGTTCGGGGAGGGGAGTGAGGGGGAGGAAGGGGAGGTGGGAGGCGGTTTGGGCTTCGGTGGGGGGCGGGGGCGTCGTAGAGTCGGATCGTGCCTTCACGTCACCTTCGGCTCGACCTCCCGGCGGCCACGGTCCCTGAGCGGGTCCGTATCGCCTTCGATCGGCTGCGCTCCGAGATGAGCATCCCCCTCGCCTTCCCCGAGGACGTTCTCGCCGAGGCCGAGCACGTCGCCGACGCCGCACCACCCGATGCACCCCACGCCGACGCCGCACCCGCCGACGCCCGCACCGAGCCCACCCGCACCGCCCCCGCTCCCACCCCGCCTCCGGCCACCCCACTCCTGCCGGTGCTCGACGTCGGCTTCGTCACCATCGACCCGCCCGGCTCGATGGACCTCGACCAGGCGGTGCACATCGAGCGGACGCCCGACGGCTACCTCGTGCGCTACGCGATCGCCGACGTCGCGCACTTCGTCGCTCCCGGCAGCGCGATCGACCGCGAGGCGGGCACGCGCGGGATGACCCTCTACGCCCCGGACGGACGCACCCCGCTGCACCCACCGGTGCTCTCCGAGGGCGCCGCGAGCCTGCTCCCTGGGGTGGACCGCCCCGCTGCGGTGTGGCAGATCGCCCTCGACGACCGCGGTGAGATCGCCGACGTCGACGTGCGCCGGGCGCGCGTCCGCTCCACCGCGCGCTTCACCTACGACGAGGTCCAGACCGCCGTCGACGACGGCACCGCCGCCGACCTGCTCCTGCTGCTGCGCGAGGTCGGCGAGCTGCGCCAGCTGCTCGAGCGGGAGCGCGGTGGCGTCTCCCTCAACGTCCCCGAGCAGAACGTCACCCTGCACGACGACGGCAGCTACGGCCTGGAGTTCCGCTCGGTCCTGCCGGCCGAGGGCTGGAACGCGCAGATCTCCCTGCTCACGGGCATCGCGGCGGCGCGCGTCATGCGCGAGGGCGGGACCGGTATCTTCCGCACCCTCCCCGCGAGCGACCCGCGCGACGTCGAGCGGCTGCGCCGCACGGCCCGGGCGCTGGACATCGCCTGGCCCGCCGAGCAGCCCTACGGCGAGCTCCTCGCCCAGCTGGACTCCTCCGTCCCCCAGCACGCCGCCTTCTTCAACGAGGCGACGTCGCTGTTCCGCGGGGCGGGGTACCTCACCTTCCACGGGGACGTGCCCGACGACGCCGAGCACGCCGCCATCGCCTCGGAGTATGCGCACGTCACGGCTCCGCTGCGACGTCTGGTGGACAGGTACGGCACGGAGATCTGCCTGGCGTTGTGCGCTGACGAGCCGGTGCCGGCGTGGGTGCGTGACGCCTTCGAGGTGCTGCCCAAAGCGATGTCCCGTGCGGGCCAGCGGGCCTCGGCCTTCGAGCGCGCGTCCGTGGACATCGTCGAGGCGGCCTTGCTCACCGGCGCGGTCGGTGAGCTCTTCGAGGGCGTGATCGTCGACCTGGACTCCAGGGACCCGCACAAGGGCGTCGTCGTCGTGGACGAGCCGGCTGTGCGCGGCTCCGTCGTCTCCGGCGGCGGCCCCCTGCCGCTGGGGG
Source organism: Sanguibacter suarezii NBRC 16159 (assembly GCF_001552735.1). Classification (GTDB taxonomy): domain Bacteria; phylum Actinomycetota; class Actinomycetes; order Actinomycetales; family Cellulomonadaceae; genus Sanguibacter; species Sanguibacter suarezii. Next base: position 83,967 of record NZ_BCRT01000001.1, on the reverse strand, counting down.
AGTCCGTCGCGGTGCGCGTGGCCGAGGTGTCGATCGAGGACCGCGTCGTGCGGTTCTCCTACGAGGAGCAGTGATGGCTGTCCGACGTCGTACCGACCCCGCGGCCGGTCGCCTCGCCGTCTCCGCATGGCGCGACGGCGCCGACGACCGGCCCACGGTCACCACGGCGGTGCGGTTCACTCTTGAGGAGATCGCCGACGTCGCCCCTGGTCACGCCGTCGAGGTCCGGGTGCCGCCCTGGGGAGCGGTCCAGTGCGTCGACGGCCCGCGGCACACCCGCGGGACCCCGCCGAACGTCGTGGAGACCGACCCGCAGACCTGGCTCGGCCTCGTCACCGGCGCTGTCCGGTGGGCTGACGCCGTCGCCGACGGCCGGGTGAGCGCCTCGGGGGAGCGGTCGGACATCTCTGAGCTGCTGCCCCTGCAGGCCGTCCGCGTCCGTCCCTGACTGGACCCTCAGGCCCCCGTCCCGTCGCCCAAGCCTCATGGACAGCTCCGCTGACACGCCCAGTGCGTGACTTTGGTGGTTGTGCGTGAGTCTGAACGCACGCACAGCCACCGAAGTCACGCACTCGGCGGGCGCAGCGGCGACCGCGACCGCGGGAGGGGAGGGGGCACCCCCTCGGGGAGAGGGGGCAGCTCAAGGGGGGGCGCCCCTTCAGGGGGAGGGGGCAGTTCAGGCGGGGAGGCGTTTGCGCCAGTCGGTGATGGTCACGGCGATCCGTTGGCCGGGGGTGCCGTCCCAGGTGACGCCGAGGCCGGCGTAGCGCAGCGCGTCGGCGACGACGGTCCCTGCGCGCACGAGCGACGCGTCCATGACCTGGGTGCGTGCGGCAGCGTCCCCGGCATCGGCGCGCGCCAGGAGGTCAGGGTCGAGGCCCGTGATGGGTGCGAAGGTGCCGTAGGCGAGGAAGAGGTCGGCCCCCTCGGTCAAACGGTCGGTGTCCTGCTGATGGAAGTAGGCGTAGCCCCACTCCATGTATCCGCCGTACCCATCTGAGGGGACAGGGGTGCGTTCGTCGGCGATCTCATCGTTGCCGCAGGTCTGGCAGCAGGTGAAGTTCATCCGCGCGACCATGCCCCACTCGGCGAGGTTGTTGAAGGCAGCGGCCAGCCGGGTGTAGTCGCCCTCGTCCCGCCAGCGGCTCTGCTCGGCGAGCCGGGCCTGCCACACCTCGCGGACGATGCTCGGGATCACCGACCCGGGCGGGGGCTGCTCCTCGTCGGTGAAGGCCAGACTCACCTGGGCGATCGCCCCTTCCAGGTCGACGAAGCCCGCGGACAGTGCCGCGCGGGCGCGGGCCGCCACGTCGGCGCGGGAGTAGCGGCTGCCTGGACCGGTCGTCGGCGTCGTCATGGGCCAGAGGATACGGACTCAGCCACGTGACCACCAGACTTACGGTGACCGGGCCCGTACGTTACCGGCAGGTAACGATCGCGCGCCTGGGCATGCGCAGGCGCGCGGTGGCCGATAACGTGCGTGGAGTTCCACGAGATGTGTCCTGGTTGATACCAGACGTTCAGGTTCGCGCGGTGTGATGTGTTCCGCGGGTCGATGGGGACCCTCGAAGACTGCTCACCAGGGGCTCGACGTCGTACCGCAGAAGGAGCAAGCGTGTTCACAAGTCACCACCGAAGCACCGCGTCTCGGAGGGTGGTGGCTGTGGCCACCGCCCTCTCTGGCGCTCTCATCCTGGGACCGGTGCTCTCCGCACAGGCCGCAGGCCCGCTCCCCGCAGCCGGCACGGTGCCCGCCTCGGTCGAGGGGACCGGAGTGGTCATCAACGAGGCGTACCTATCCGGAGGCAGCGCCAACGCCGTCTACGCGACCAAGTTCGTCGAGCTCTACAACCCCGGTCCCGCGCCGGTCGACCTGTCCGGCTGGTCCTTGCAGTACCGCTCGGCGACCGGATCGGGCGCCTCGAGCACCGCCGCGCGCCTGACCGGGACCATCGCGGCCGGCGGCTACTACCTCGTCTCCGGCGGGTCCAACGGCGCCAACGGCGCGGCGCTGCCGGCGGCAGACCTCGCGGCCCCCGCGCTCAACGCCTCGGGGACCACCGGCACGCTGGCGCTGGTCGCCGCGCCGGGAGCGGTCACGCTGCCCACCGGCTCCGTGGTGGGCAACGCCCAGGTCGTGGACCTGCTCGGGTACGGAGCCTCCAACACCTTCGAGACAGCTGTGGCACCGGCGCCGTCAGCGAACAACGTCCCGCGGTCGATCACCCGCACGGGCTTCGTGGACACCGACAACAACGCGGCGGACTTCACGCTCTCCGCCACCGTCACCCCGCAGGGCGCGACCACCGACCCCGGCACGGACCCGACGACGGAGCCGACCACCGAGCCGACCACGGACCCCACCGCCGAGCCGACGACCGACCCCACCGACCCCACCACGCCCACCCTCACGCCCATCGCGGACGTGCAGGGCACCGGTGACGCCAGCCCGCTCGTGGGGACCACGGTGACCACGCGCGGAATCGTCACGGCGACGTACCCGACCGGTGGGTACAACGGCTTCTACATCCAGACCCCGGGCACGGGCGGTGACCTCGACCTGGCCACCCACACCCGCTCCGACGGGATCTTCGTCTTCTCCGCGGCTGGCGCCGCAGCCGTCCGCGTCGGCCAGCACGTCGAGGTGACCGGGGCGGTGAGCGAGTACTTCACGCTCACCCAGATCACCCCGACCGCCTACACCGTGCTCGACGAGCCCGCCGAGGTGGTCAAGCCCGCGAACGTCGCCTACCCGGCCACCGCCGCCGAGCGCGAGACCCTCGAGGGCATGCTCGTCCAGCCCGCCGGTGACTACGTCGTCGCCGACAACTACTCGACCAACTACTACGGCTCCTTCCTGCTGGCCGCCGGCGCCACGCCGCTCGCCCAGCCGACCGACGTCGGCCGCCCGGGCAGCCCGGAGGCCGCCGCAGCCGTGGCCGACGCCGCCGCACGCGCGGTCGTCCTGGACGACGGCGCCACGACGAACTTCAACTCCACCGCCAACAAGTCCAAGCCGCTGCCCTACCTCACCGGCGGAGCGCCGGCCCGGGTCGGCGCTCCGGTCACCTTCACCCAGCCGGTCATCCTCGACTACCGCTTCGAGGCGTGGACCTTCCAGCCCACAACCGAGCTGACTCCCGCGAACGCCTCCGCCGTCCAGCCGGTGACCTTCGCTGACACCCGCACCCCGGCACCTCAGGACGTGGGCGGCGACGTCCGCCTGGCCACCTTCAACGTGCTCAACTACTTCACCACCACCGGTGACCAGGTCCCCGGCTGCACCTTCTACACCGACCGTGCCGGTGCCAAGATCACCGTGAACTCCGGCTGCGACGCACGCGGCGCGGCCACCGCGGAGAGCCTGCACCGTCAGGAGGTGAAGATCGTCGCCGCGATCAACGCCCTTGACGCGGACGTCGTCTCCCTCCTGGAGATCGAGAACTCTGCGGTGTTCGGCAAGGACCGTGACACCGCGCTGTCCACCCTGGTCGCGGCCCTCAACACCGCAGCCGGGTCACCTGTGTGGTCCGTCGTCGCGTCCCCGGCCGTGGTTCCCGAGGACGAGGACGTCATCCGCACGGCCTTCATCTACCGCACCGCCGCGGTCACCACCGCGGGGGAGTCGGTCATCCTCGACGACCCGGCCTTCTCCAACGCCCGTGAGCCGCTCGCCCAGACCTTCGTCCCCACCGGCGGGGACGCCTCGCAGGCATTCACCGTCATCGCCAACCACTTCAAGTCCAAGGGCTCGGGGACCGGCGCCGACGCGGACACCGGCGACGGGCAGGGCGCGTCCAACGCGAGCCGGGTCAAGCAGGCCACGGCGCTCGTCGCCTTCGCCGACACCGTCAAGGCTGCTGCCGGCACCGACAAGGTCTTCCTCGTCGGTGACTTCAACTCCTACACCCAGGAGGACCCGCTCGTGGTGCTGGCCGACGCCGGCTACACCAACCTCAGCGCGGGCACCGGTGAGCAGACGTACCTGTTCTCCGGACGCGTCGGGTCCCTCGACCACGTCTTCGGGTCACCGGCCGCCACCGCGGCGGTCTCTGGCGTCGACATCTGGAACATCAACTCCGTCGAGCCGCTGGCCAACGAGTACAGCCGGTACAACTACAACGCCTCGATCCTCTACGACGAGTCACCCTTCCGGTCCAGCGACCACGACCCGATCGTCGTCGGGCTGAACACCGTCGCGGAGCCCATCGAACTCAACCTGCTCGGCATCAACGACTTCCACGGCCGCATCGACGCCAACACCGTCGCCTTCGCCGGGACCGTCGAGCAGCTGCGTGCGACCAACCCCGACCGGACCGCCTTCCTGTCCGTCGGTGACAACATCGGTGCCTCGCTCTTCGCCTCGGCCTCCCAGGACGACGTGCCGACCCTCGACGTCCTCAACGCCCTCGACCTGGCGGCCTCGGCTGTCGGCAACCACGAGTTCGACAAGGGCTTCGACGACCTCACTGGCCGCGTCAGCGACGCCGCCGACTGGGAGTACCTGGGCGCGAACGTCTACCTCAAGGGCACCGACGACCCGGCGCTGAGCGAGTACGCGATCCTCGACGTCGACGGCGTGCGGGTGGGCGTCGTCGGCGCGGTGACGCAGGAGACCCCGACGCTCGTCACGCCGTCGGGCATCTCCGCCCTGGACTTCGGCGACCCCGTCGAGGCCATCAACCGGGTGGCCGCCCAGCTCGGTGACGGCGACGAGAGCAACGGCGAGGCCGACGTCATCGTCGCCCTCGTCCACGAGGGAGCGGGCTCGGGCACCCCCGAGGGCGCCACGATCGAGGAGGAGATCGCCGCGGGCGACGCCTTCTCCCGCATCGTGACCGACACCGACCCCTCGGTCGACGCCATCTTCACCGGGCACACGCACAAGGAGTACGCCTGGGACGCCCCGATCACCGGGACCGACCGCACCCGCCCGGTCATCCAGACCGGTTCCTACGGCGAACGGATCGGTCAGATCACCCTGACCCTGGACCCGGCGACCCTCGACGTCACCGGCTACACCGTCGCCAACGTCGCCCGCACCACGACGCCGGCCGCCGAGCTGGTCGCGACGTACCCGCGAGTGGCCGAGGTCAAGACGATCGTCGACGCGGCGCTCGCTGAGGCCGCGATCATCGGCAACCAGCCGGTCGGCTCGGTCACCGCGGACATCACCACCGCCTACCTCGACGGCAAGCGTGACGACCGGGCCTCGGAGTCCACCCTCGGCAACCTCGTGGCGAACTCGCTGCGGGACACGCTGGCCACACCTGAGCGCGGCGGCGCCCAGATCGGCATCGTCAACCCCGGTGGCCTGCGCGCCGACCTGCTCTACGGCGACGACGGCGTCATCACCTACGCCGAGGCCAACGCCGTCCTGCCCTTCGTCAACAACCTGTGGTCCACCACGCTGACCGGGGCTCAGCTCACCACGGTCCTCGAGCAGCAGTGGCAGCCGGCAGGCAGCTCACGGGCCTTCCTCAACCTGGGGCTCTCCGACAACGTCACCTACACCTACACGGCGACGAACGCCCCGGGAGAACGCATCACCTCCGTGACGATCGACGGCGTGGCCCTCGACCCGGCCGCCAGCTACCGGATCGCGACCTTCTCCTTCCTGGCCACGGGTGGGGACAACTTCACCGAGTTCACCCAGGGCACCGATGCGCGCGACTCGGGTCTGGTCGACCGTGACGCGTGGATCTCCTACCTCCAGGAGCACCCGGGGCTGAGCCCGGACTTCGCCCGCCAGGGCGTGGCCACCGGACCGCTGCCCGGTGCGGTCGACCCGGGTGGGGTCGTCTCCCTCGACCTCGCCAAGCTCGACCTCACCTCCCTCGGGTCACCGGCCAACACCTCGGTGGCGGCCTACCTCGTTCCGGCGGGCACCGCCCTCGACCCGGCGGCGACACCGCTCGCGACGGCGCCGGTCACCGCGGGCGCGGCGACGATCGCGGCCACGGTCCCAGCAGGGACCGCCGCGGGTACCTATGACCTGTACGTCAGGGCGACGCCGTCGGGCACGACGGTGCGGGTCCCGGTGACGGTCAACGCCGTCGTCCCACCGGCCACCCTGAACGTCACCTCTGACGCGTTCTCCTTCTGCCTGATCGGGCGGTCGCAGGTGGTCGTGTACGCGACCAACCGGGAACGCACCACGGTCTCCATCACGGTGACCACGCCGCTGGGGCAGCAGACCTTCGCCAAGGTCCGGCCCGGGCAGACTGTCGCGGCGACCTTTGGTCGTTGGGGCGCGCTGCCGGCCGGGACAGCCACCGTGGTGGCCACCGGCATGGTGGGGGACGCCCCCGCCACGACCACCCAGCAGCACACCTACAAGGCGACCCGGGGAGGCCTGTTCTCCTGATCCGGGCCGCCGAGACGGCGACCAGCTGAACCCATGACTCCGGCCGGGACCTCATCGAGGTCCCGGCCGGAGGTCTGTCGCGGTGCAGTCAGGGAGTCCTCAGCCGGGGCCGCTAGGATCGGCCTGTGACCACCACCCCGCCCTCGCCCTCCTCCGAGCCCGACGACGCCATGTCCCCGGAGGAGATGAACGAGATCGCCGCGCAGGCCGTCCCGGGGCGGGTCCGGCGTGCACCGAAGTACAAGTCCTTCTTCTGGGTCGGTGCGCTCGTCGGAATCATCGCAGGCATCTGGTTCGGCCTGTGGCTCTCGCCGGACGGCATGGTCAACCGCTGGATCTACGTCACGGTCACCGTGCTGGGCACCACGCTGGTCACCGTGCTCCTTGCAGGAGCCATCGCCGTGTGGGCGGACCGCCGCAGCACCCGGCACTGACCGGTCAGACGACCTCGACCAGCTCGCGTGCCGGAGCGCCTGCCGGTGCGTCGATCGAGATGGACCCTGGCGCCTGACGCAGCCAGACCGTGGTGCCGGGGACCAGTCCCAGAGTCCGAGCCTCGGCGCGGGTGAGCACCGCCTCCACGGAGGACCCGGGGCCAGCCGACGGCGCACCGTCCACCGCGCCGGTCCCGTCCGCCCCTGCGACCGCGATCTCGACGCGGGCCTCAAAACCGACCCGCACCGTGCGCACCACCGTGCCCTCGACCAGCCCGCCCGCCGCCCCAGCGGCACCGACCGCATCCGCAGCGGCCACGGCCAGCGCCGGTGGCGCGGTGTGCACCTCGACGTCGTGCGGGCGGACGAGCTTGCCGCCCAGGTGGGTGACCGGGCCGAGGAAGCTCATGACGAAGTAGTTCGCCGGGGCGTCGTAGAGCTCGTCGGGGGAGCCGACCTGCTCGATCCGCCCGTCGTTGATGACCACGATCTCGTCGGCGACCTCGAGGGCCTCCTCCTGGTCGTGGGTGACGAACACGGTGGTCACCGGGATCTCGTCGTGCAGGCGGCGCAGCCAGTCGCGCAGCTCTTTGCGGACCTTGGCGTCGAGGGCGCCGAAGGGCTCGTCGAGCAGCAGCACCGAGGGCTGGATCGCCAGCGCCCGGGCCAGCGCCATGCGCTGACGCTGCCCGCCGGAGAGCTGGGAGGGCAGCCGGGAGGCGAACTGCTCGAGGTGGACCAGCTTGAGCAGCTCGTCGACCCGCTCGGCGATCTGGTCCTTGGGCGTCTTGCGGATCTCCAGCCCGAAGGCTACGTTGCGGGCCACGCTCAGGTGCTTGAAGGCCGCGTAGTGCTGGAACACGAAACCGACGTTGCGCTTGCGGGCGGGCAGCCGGGTCGCGTCGCGCCCTTCGATCTCGATGGTGCCGGTGTCCGCCTGCTCCAGGCCGGCGATGATGCGCAGCAGCGTCGACTTGCCGCCGCCGCTGGGGCCGAGCAGCGCGGTGAGCTGGCCGGTGGGGATGGACACGGTGACGTCGTCGAGCGCGACGAAGTCGCCGAACTTCTTACCGACGCGGGAGACTTCGATGCTCATGACAGGCCTTTCGACTGTGACGACGACGTGGAGTGGTCGGGGCGCAGGAACGACACCACGACGATGCACGCCACCGAGACGAGCGCGAGCAGGAACGCGGTCGCGTACGCGGTGGGCTGCTGGAAGTCCTGGTACTTCTGCTCCACGAGCAGCGTCGCCGTCTGCGTCGTGCCCTCGAAGTTCCCCGAGACGATCTTCACCGCACCGAACTCGCCGAGAGAGCGAGCCAGGGTGAGCACGACGCCGTAGACGACAGCCCACTTGATGGCCGGCAACGTGATTCGCCGGAAGGTCTGGACCGAGGACGCGCCCAGGCTCGCCGCGGCCTGCTCCTCGTCGGTGCCCAGCTCGGTGAGCACGGGCACCACCTCGCGGATGACGAGCGGCAGCGCGACGAAGGCCGTCGCCATGACGATGCCCGGCGTGGCGAAGATGATCTGGATCCCGTTGGCCTCCAGCGCCGGCCCGAACCAGTCCCCGCGCCCGCCGTAGACGAGCACGAGCGCCAGCCCGACGACGATCGGCGAGACCGAGAGCGGCAGGTCGATGAGCGAGCTGAGCAGCCGCTTGCCTCGGAACTCGTACCGCACCAGCAGCAACGAGATGCCCACGCCGAAGATCGTGTTGAGGATGACGGCCTGGACAGCGACGCTCACCGTGAGCTTGAGGGCGAAGACCACGGACGGGTCGGAGAGGGCTGCCGACAGTGCGTCGAAGCCGTTAGCGAAGGTCTCCTTGGCCACCAGGCTCACCGGCCACGCCACGAGCAGACCCAGGTAGACGATGACGATCACGCGGAACACGTAGGTCTTAACCACGACGCACCATCCGTCTCTGCAGCACGTCGAGGACCACGATGACCAGCAAGGACACCAGGAGCAGGACGGAGGCGACGGCCGCGGCGGCGGCCTGGTCCCCGTTCTCCAGGTAGCTCAGGATGCGCACGGAGCTGACCTCGGTGCGCATCGGCAGGTTCCCCGAGAGCAGCACGAGCGAGCCGTACTCGCTGATCCCGCGGGCGAAGGACAGTGCGGCACCGGCGGCGATCGCCGGGGTCAGGGCGGGCAGGATGATCCGCCGGAAGGTGGTCAGCGGGCTCGCGCCGAGGGAGGCGGCCGCCTCCTCCACGGACCGGTCCAGCTCGGCCAGGACCGGCTGGACGGTGCGCACCACGAAGGGCAGCGTGACGAAGAGGAAGGCGAGGAACACCGCGCTGCGGGTGTTGGCCACGTTCACCCCCAGCGGGCTGTTCGGCCCGTACAGGGTGAGCAGGACGAGCCCCGCGACGATGGTCGGCAGGGCGAAGGGGATGTCGATGAGCACCTCGAGGGCGCGCTTGCCGGGGAACTTGTCCCGCACGAGCACCCACGCGATGAGCGTGCCCATGACGACGTTCACCGCTGTGACGGCGAGGGCCTGGGTGATGGTCAGGCGCAGAGCAGCCGCGGTCTGGGCGTTGGTGATGGTGGACCAGAAGACCGGCCACCCGCCCGCCGACGTCTCCACGAGCACCGCGATGAGCGGCAGCAGCGCGAGCGCGGAGAACCAGATGAGAGCGACGCCCAGGCCCACCCCCGCGGTGGGGGTGAGCCGAGTAGAACCGGGCGCCGCGCGGCGCCCGGTCCGACGTGGTGCCGGGAGGCCGGTGGCCGGCGCCTGGGGGGCGCCGGCCACCGGGGGGACCGTGGTGGTCACGACTTCCCAGTCTCCTGCTGGATGCGCGTCACGAGGCCGTCGTCGCCGAAGAACTTCTTGTTAGCGTCAGACCAGCCACCGAAGTCGTCCGCGATGGTCTGCAGCGTGCCGGGGGCCGGGAACGGGTTCTTGGGGTCGTTGGCACCCTCGACCTCGACCGTGACCGAGTCGTCGAGGGGGCGGAAGCCGACCTCGGCGAAGGCCTTCTGGCCCTCGGCGCTGAGCACGAAGTCCAGGTAGGACTGGGCCTTGGGGTCGGCATCGACGGTCACGGCGGCGGGGTTCTCGATGAGCAGGGTGGACTCGGGGATGACGTAGTCGAAGTCCTCACCGTTCTGGCGGGCCAGGATCGCCTCGTTCTCGTAGGAGATGAGGACGTCACCGGTGCCGCTGGTGAAGGCGGTGGTCGCGTCGCGGCCGCTGCCGGGCAGGGCCGCGACGTTGGTGAAGAACTTCGTCAGGTACGCCTCGGCGTCGGCGTCGCTGCCACCGGCGGCCAGGACCGAGCCGTAGGCGGCGAGGATGTTCCACCGCGCCGAGCCCGAGGAGCCGGGGTTGGGGGAGACGATGCCGACCCCGGGCTGGACGATGTCCTCCCAGGTCTGGATGTTCTTCGGGTTGCCCTTGCGGACCACGAGCACCACGACGGAGTCGGAGACGATGCCCTGGGTGGGGCCGGCGTTCCAGTCCTCGGCGACGAGCCCCTCGTCGACCAGGCGCGTCACGTCTCCTTCGAGGGAGAAGTGGACGTAGTCGGCCTTCAGGCCGGCGACGACGGCGCGGCTCTGGTCGCCCGAGGCGCCGTAGGAGGTGGTCCAGGTGACCCCGGCGCCGTCGGAGGTCTCACCCCAGAGCTTCTGCGCCGCGTCGTTGCCGGCCTTGGGGACGGCGAACCCGACGAGGGAGAGCTCGGTGGCAGGGCCAGACGCGCTGGCGTCACCTCCCGAGGACGCGGCAGGTCCACAGGCGGCGAGACCCAGGGCTGCGATGACTGCAACGGCCAGGGTGACACTGCGGCGTGATCTGCTCATGGTCTTCTCGTGTTCTCTCGTTCGGGACGAATCGGGTGACGGCCCATGCCGTGAAGCGTGACGTTACGCCTCCGTCCCACTAGGCGGTCAAATACCATCCGGTCAGTGGATGTTTGTAAACGGAGGTGACGCACAGGACCCGCACCGGACATCCACGATCAAAGCGCCCGATCGGAGCGCTCAGGGTGTCAGGATCGCGCCATGCCTTTCACTCCGGCGCACGCGATCGTGGCCCTGCCGTTCGCCCGCCGCCCGTGGTCAGCTCTGTCGAGCGACATGCGGACATGGGCGCTGACCGCCGTCGCAGTCGGCGCCATGGCGCCAGACCTCCCGTTGTTCGCCGACGTCGTGTGGCCCGGCGCGCAGGAGGGTGCGGTGCACACCCACCGGTGGCCGTTCTTCCCGCTGGTCCTGGTCGTCGCGCTGATCGTCACGGCGCTGTGGGTCCTGCGTGTGCGGCCGGCCTTCCTCGCCGCCCTCCCGCGTCGATATCCGGCCGTGGGCTCGCAGCGGAACGCCCATCCCCGGGGCGACGTCGACCGTCCGCCCTCGTCGCCCGCTCGCGCCGACCGCGTCGTCGGACCGCTCGGCGGGGTCCTCGTCGTGGTGGCAGCGGCCACCCTGGGCCTGCTCAGCCATCTGCTCTGGGACGACGTCACGCACCTGCGGGGAGCCACCGTCCAGGCCTGGCCGCTGCTGCGCGAGCCGCTGCTCGGCCGCCCGGTCTACGTCTACCTCCAGCACGGCAGCTCGATGCTCGGCGTGCTGGTGCTCCTCGTGGCGGCGGCCCGATGGTTCCGCAGGGCGGTCCCGGTCGCCGCCCCGCGCAGGCTCGGTTCCTTGGCCATGGCGATCACTGCAGGCGTCGCCACCGGCATGGCCGGTGCCACCGCGCGTCTCCTGCACGACGACGCGGACGTGTCGGCATACTCCCTGGCCCGCCTCGCGGCGACCTTCCCGGTGCTCGGTGCGGCGGTCGGTCTGACGCTGTGGGCGCTGGTCGTGGGAGCCCCTGCGCGGACGGTGTCCATGGAGTGTTCAGATTCTGGCGCGCCGGGTCAGCTGTGACACACTTGAGCAGTGGCCCCCCGTGGAGATGGACTTCTGAACCACGACCTCATGCCCGGCGAAAAAGGACCTCAGGACGCGTGTGGCGTCTTCGGTGTCTGGGCGCCCGGCGAAGAGGTCGCAAAACTCGCATACTTCGGTCTGTACTCGCTACAGCACCGCGGTCAGGAATCGGCAGGTATCGCCACCAGCAATGGTGAGCAGATCCTCGTCTACAAGGACATGGGACTCGTCTCCCAGGTCTTCGACGAGACCGCCCTCAACGCCCTCAACGGGCACATCGCGATCGGCCACTGCCGGTACTCGACCACCGGGGGAGTGACCTGGGAGAACGCCCAGCCCACCCTCGGTGCGACGTCGTCGGGCACGGTGGCCCTCGGGCACAACGGCAACCTGGTCAACAGCGCCGAGCTGGTCGACCTCGTCGCCGAGCGCTACGGCGCCCAGCGCCGTGGTGAGCTGGCCCGCGGGAACACCACCGACACCGCCCTCGTCACGGCTCTCCTGGCCGGCGACGAGAACCACACCCTGCAGCAGACCGCGCTGGAGGTGCTGCCCCGCCTGCGCGGAGCCTTCTCCCTCGTGTTCATGGACGAGACCACCCTGTACGCGGCGCGCGACCCGCAGGGTGTGCGCCCGCTCGTGCTCGGACGCCTCGAGCGCGGCTGGGTCGTGGCGAGCGAGACCCCGGCCCTGGACATCGTGGGAGCCAGCTTCGTCCGCGAGGTCGAGCCCGGTGAGCTCATCGCGATCGACGGCGACGGCCTGCGCTCGATGAAGTTCGCCAAGCCCGAGCGCGCCGGCTGCGTCTTCGAGTACGTCTACCTGGCCCGGCCGGACACCACCATCAACGGTCGCTCGGTGCACTCCGCGCGGGTGGAGATGGGTCGCGAGCTCGCCCGTCAGCACCCGGTCGACGCGGACCTGGTCATCCCGGTGCCGGAGTCCGGCACCCCGGCTGCGGTCGGCTACGCCCAGGAGTCCGGCATCCCCTTCGGTCAGGGCCTCATGAAGAACGCCTACGTCGGGCGCACCTTCATCCAGCCCTCGGACACGCTGCGCCAGCTCGGCATCCGGCTCAAGCTCAACCCGCTGCGCGAGGTGATCAAGGGCAAGCGCCTGGTGGTCGTGGACGACTCGATCGTCCGTGGCAACACCCAGCGCGCGCTCATCCGGATGCTCCGCGAGGCCGGCGCCGCCGAGATCCACGTGCGGATCAGCTCGCCGCCGGTGAAGTGGCCCTGCTTCTACGGCATCGACTTCGCCAGCCGCGCCGAGCTCATCGCCAACGGCCTCGGTCCTGAGGAGGTGGGCAAGTCCCTCGGGGCGGACACCCTGGGCTACATCTCCGAGGAAGGCATGATCGCTGCCACCGAGCAGCCCGCGTCGCAGCTGTGCGCCGCGTGCTTCACCGGCAAGTACCCGATCGAGCTGCCCAACGCCGAGCACCTGGGCAAGAACCTGCTCGAGCAGGCCGAGCTCCCGCTCGGCGCGCCCGAGGACGGTCTGCGGACGCTGTCCGTCTCTGCCGGCGGCGCCTCCGCGCTGCAGCAGCCCTGACGGCGCCACACCCCCAACCGACCATCCACAGAACGTCTGCGCTGGTGACCTCCACGAGCGCCACACCCATGGGAGTCATGTCGTGACTGAAGGCATCACCTACGCAGCCGCCGGAGTCGACACCGCTGCGGGCGACCGTGCCGTCGAGCTCATGAAGTCCGCGGTGGCTCGCACCCACGGACCCAACGTGGTCGGCGGGTTCGGTGGCTTCGCCGGTCTCTTCGACGTGAGCATGCTCAAGGGCTACGACCGCCCGCTGCTCGCCTCCTCGACCGACGGGGTCGGCACCAAGGTCGCGATCGCCCAGGCCCTCGACATCCACGACACGATCGGCTTCGACCTCGTCGGCATGGTCGTGGACGACATCGTGGTGTGCGGCGCCGAGCCGCTCGTCATGACCGACTACATCGCGACCGGCAAGGTCGTCCCGGAGCGCATCGCTGACATCGTCCGCGGCATCGCGGCGGCCTGCGAGGTCGCGGGGACCGCGCTGGTCGGCGGGGAGACCGCCGAGCACCCGGGCCTGCTCAAGGCCGACGAGTACGACGTCGCCGGTGCGGCCGTGGGCGTCGTCGAGGCGTCGGCGCTGCTCGGCCCGGAGAAGGTCCGCGAGGGCGACGTCGTCATCGCCATGGCCTCCTCCGGCCTGCACTCCAACGGCTTCTCCCTGGTCCGCGCCGTGATCAACCACGCGGGCTGGACCCTGGAGCGGGAGGTCGAGGAGTTCTCCCGGACCCTGGGTGAAGAGCTGCTCGAGCCGACCCGCGTCTACGCCAGCGACTGCCTCGCCCTCGCCCGTGACGAGGCGAGCCAGGTGCACGCCTTCTCGCACGTCACCGGTGGCGGCCTCGCGGCGAACCTCGCCCGCGTGCTGCCGACCGGCCTGAGCGCCTCGGTCGACCGCGGCAGCTGGGCTGTCCCGGCCGTCTTCGACGTGGTGCGCGGCCTGGGTCAGGTGCCGTGGAGCGACCTGGAGAACACGCTCAACCTCGGGGTGGGCATGGTCGCGGTGGTCGGCGCCGACGGCGCGGACGCTGCCCTCGCCAAGCTCGCCTCCCTCGGCCTGCCGGCCTGGGTGCTGGGCACCGTCACCGCCGACGACGGCGCGCAGGGCGCGGACATCACCCGCGGCTCCAAGGGGGTCGACGGCGGAGCGGTCCGCCTCACCGGTGAGTACCGGGTCTGACCTCGTCACCACGTGTGACCAGCCGGGCCAGGGTGCGGTTCGCCGCAGCCTGGCCCGGTCTGTGTGGTCTGCCTCTGAGCATCGCTGCCGTCAGGGGGTCATGACAGCACGACGAGCGCGTCCAACGAGTAGCTCGTCGGACGCGCTCAAACTGGCTGAGGGGGGACGCACGCCAGAGAAAGGCGGGAGCACGTCAGCACTCGGTCAGGTGTGACCCGAGGGGGTTAGGACTGCTTCAACGCTCGTCGGACCAGCCCGTATACGGGTCACGGTCCTCGGAGTCATCGGACCTGCTCGCGCTGTGGCGAGAGTCCGTAGCTACATCGGTTCGGCTATGACCGGTCAGCTCTTGTTCGAGCGCCTTGTAGTTCGTCTCGGGACTGTAGTACTTCAGATCCCGAGCGACCTTGGTCTGCTTTGCCTTCTGACGGCCGCGGCCCATGGCTCCGACCCCCTTAACGTAGAAGCGGGGCGGCAGCGCCTTCAGCACGTGCGGCCCCGGGGTAAGTTTTTTCTCTGTTCGTGAGTCAACGGTACATGATCGGGGTGGTCCGGGACTACCTGGACCACGAACCAGACCGCCATGGTCGGGGGTGCAGGCCGTCTCCGCGAGACCTTCACGCAATATTCTCCGCTTTCCCCACTTTTTCACCCGCAAAACAACATGTACGAATCGCCCGTACTGGGATAATGAATGAAAGCGCAACGATTGATCGCACAGTTCCCTCACCCCCCGGGACCGATCGTTGCCACAGAGAGGTGCATCATCATGGCAGTTAACCGTGGAGAACCAGAAGTCCTGCTGACCCCTGCAGAGGTCGCCAGCCTGTTCCGTGTCGACCCCAAGACCGTGACCCGTTGGGCCAAGGCGGGCAAGCTCTCGTCGATCCGCACCCTGGGTGGACACCGCCGCTACCGCGAGGCAGAGGTCAAGGGTCTGCTGGCAGACTCCGGCGTCAACATCGGCGAAGAGAACTGACTCTCTCCCCGCTCACTTGATACGACGAAGGGCCCTCCAGTCGGAGGGCCCTTCGTCATGTCGTGGCTGGTCACAGGACTGCTCAGCGGCGCTGGCGCCCCGCAGCGCCTCCTGAGCGCCTCCTGAGCGCCTTCTAGCGGCGGCGGTGGCGCAGGATGGTGATGACCGTGAGCGCGAGCACGCCGGCGGCCACGCCGAGCACCACCTTGGCGTTGCGCGCCCGGCTAGGCGCGCCGCCGGGCAGGCCTCCGCCGGTGATGAAGGTTCCCGCGTCGGACGCGGCGAGCTTGGTGGCCGACGCCGCCTCCGCGGCGACGTTCTTCGGGTTGAGCCGGGTGCTGAGCTCGTCGATGGTCGCGGCCAGCTCGGCGCGGGCACGCAGCACCTCGGCGCTGAGATCGGCTGGTGTCGGCTGGCTGCTCATGACTTGATGCCTTCCTTGATGGCCGTGACGTCGTCGCGCAGGCTCTTGACCGTGATCTCAGGTGAGGGCGGGGAGGCCTTCTTGAGCAGCTTCGCCCCGACCGCGGCGACGATGCCGGCGAAGATCACCAGCACCAGGCCGACGATGAGGGCGGCCAGCCACAGCGGCATGACGTTGTCCAGGCCTGACATCGCCGAGTGCAGCAGGAAACCCAGACCGTAGAGCGATGCGATGCCGGCCACGACCAGCAGGCCGATCCCGATGCCCGCCTTCTGCGCCTTCTGCGCCATCTCGGCCTTGGCCGAGGCGATCTCAGCACGAACCAGACGGCTGACCTGCTCGCTCAGCTGGCCAACCAGGGTGCCGATCGACGGCGTGCTCTCAGAGCTGCGGGGCAGCCCGTCATCCTTCTCGCTCATCTCATCACACCTTCCAGTGGTTTCACCCTGATCCGGGAGGAGGTGGTCACCCGTTGGTGCGGGGCGATCGTGCCCGCTCCACCGGGCCCACCTGCGGATCCTATGAAGATCGTACGGCTCACCGCCCTTCGGCGCGCTCACCTGAGGTGGTGGGTCCGGCCTTCGGCACTCCGCGGACAGCAAAAACCCCCTCCCAGCGGACTGGGAGGGGGTGATTGTGGCTCCGACCGGCGTCGATCCGGTGACCTTTCGATTTTCAGTCGAACGCTCTACCAACTGAGCTACAGAGCCTTGACACGGATGCCCGATCACATCTGCATGTGACCGGGCGGCCGATATCAAAGCGACCCCGACGGGACTTGAACCCGCGACCTCCGCCGTGACAGGGCGGCGCGCTAACCAACTGCGCTACGGGGCCTTGGGTCATGCTGCGACACAAGGTCCTTCAGTTCGTTGTCCGAACCGTTGAGAATCCTACAGTACTTCTTGGCTCTCGTTTCACACTGTCCCGAGATCCGTACCCCCAACGGGATTCGAACCCGTGCTACCGCCGTGAAAGGGCGGCGTCCTAGGCCGCTAAACGATGGGGGCCTAGCCTCTGACCTGCCGGCGAACCGACCAGTCCAAGACCTCGCAAAGCATATGGCCTGATCGCCGTTCTGTGCAAAACCTCAGGTGGGGGAGGATGGATCCATGGTGGACATGTCACGCGAGGACTTCGAAGAAGCGGTCAGCGACGCCCTCGACCAGGTTCCCGAGGACCTGGCCGCGCAGATGGACAACGTCGTGATCTTCGTCGAGGACGACGCGCCTCCGGACGCCCCGGACCTGCTGGGCGTCTACGACGGCGTCCCGCTCACCGAACGGGACCTCGGATGGGCCGCCGGGTCGCTGCCGGACCGGATCACGATCTTCCGCAACCCGACGCTGGCGATCTGCGAGAGCCGCGAGGAGGTGGTCGAGGAGGTGCGCATCACCGTGATCCACGAGATCGCCCACCACTTCGGGATCGACGACGAGCGCCTCCACGAGCTCGGGTGGGCGTGAGGCGGACGGTCCCACGGTTCGCCCGCGCGGGCTAGTAGCCTGGCGCCATGACGATCTTGGTGACTGGCGGGGCTGGCTACATCGGTGCGCACGTGGTGCGACTTCTCCTGGAACGGGGGGACAAGGTCGTCGTCGTCGACGACCTGAGCACCGGGGAGACCTCCCGGATCGGTGACGCCACGCTCGTCGAGCTCGACGTCGCAGCGCCGGGTGCGCAGGAGACCATCGCCGCCGCGCTGCGCGAGCACGAGGTCGACGCCGTCATCCACTTCGCCGCGCGCAAGCAGGTCGGGGAGTCGATGGCTCGTCCCACCTACTACTACCAGCAGAACGTCACCGGCCTGGCGAACGTCCTCGGTGCGATGGAGGACGCCGGCGTCGAGCGCCTCGTCTTCTCCTCCTCCGCCGCGACCTACGGCATGCCCTCCGTCTCGGTCGTCGAGGAGAAGCTCCACGCCGAGCCGATCAACCCCTACGGCGAGACCAAGCTCATCGGCGAGTGGATGGGCCGGGCCGCCTCGCGTGCCTGGGGCCTGCGCTTCGTCGCGCTGCGCTACTTCAACGTCGCCGGCTCCGGCTGGGACGACCTGGGCGACCCGGCCGTGCTCAACCTCGTGCCGATGGTCCTGGACCGCATCGAGCGAGGCGAGCAGCCGCGGCTCTTCGGTGACGACTACCCGACGCCGGACGGCACCTGCATCCGCGACTACATCCACGTCCTCGACCTGGCCAAGGCGCACATCGCCGCCCTGTCCTACCTCGACACCTCCGCCCGGCCCTTCGACGTGTTCAACGTCGGCACGGGCACCGGCTCCTCCGTCCGCGAGGTGCTCGACGGGCTGGCCCGGGTCAGCGGCCTGACCATCGACCCGATCATCGAGCCGCGCCGCGCGGGCGACCCGCCCCAGCTCGTCGGTTCGCCCGAGCGCATCAACGAGGTGCTCGGCTGGCACGCCGAGGCTGGCCTCGACGAGATCCTGCAGTCGGCGTGGGACGCCTGGCAGGCGGGCCCCCGCCGCATCACGGTCTGAGCCATGACTGCCGGCGTGCTGGTCGACCCCACCCGCTCGGTGCGGCTCGCCATCCCGCTCGGGTGGACGCTGGCCGACGACGTCGGTGCGGTCGTCTGCCAGGCGCCGGCGGCGCAGGCCGACATCACGGGACGGGTGAGCGCCGCCCAGATCCGCATCGAGCCCGCTGACCGCAGCGCGCTGGTGCCGCGACTGAGCGCCTCGGCGCACCGCCCGGGCCTCGGCTCGACCACCCAGCAGATCGTGGCCGACACCCTGGCCCACGACCCCACCGCGGTGCTGGTCGACGCCCGACGGTGGTTCGTGCCGGTCGGGCGCACTCAGCCCGGCGCACCCGCCGGGCACGTCGAGGGCGTCCGGATGGACCTGGCACACCACGACATGACGACGCCGATGATCACCACCACGATCCTCGTCGACGGCGGCCACGGGCTGGTACTGGTGACCGCCTCGGTCCCGGTGGCCCACCACGGGGCTCTCACGGGCGCCGTCGAGCAGGCGCTGGCCTCGCTCGAGGTGGTGGGCGCCGGCCCGCAGGCCAGGGCTCAGGTGGGGCCCGAGGACCCCACGGCGGAGCTGGACCAGGTGGACGCGGGCAGCTGGCAGCTGCGGATCTACCGGCCCGCGCCGGTGGTCATGGACCTCACGTCCTTCGACGTGTTCGTGCGGGGGTCGCACAAGATCAGCCCACGGTGGCGTCCCGGGCCGCTCGCGGCGGGCCTCGTCCCGGCCAGCGGCGTGGCGACGCCGGTCGGCCACTATGTCCGGCGTGCGGTCACCCGGCCGGACCAGCGGGTGATCCTGCAGGTGCGCCAGGCCGACGGTCCGCTGCGCGCCGAGCTCTGCGCCGACGTCCTGGAACGGCGGGCGGTGCTGCGCTCCACCACGCCGGCGCACGCTGCTGTGCTTCCGGGGACGTCGCCGAGCGCCCTCGGAGGCATCGACGGCCCGGAGAGCACCTTCGGGCTCGAGGTGCTCGACGTCGCTGCGGTCCCGGCGCGGCTGGCCGCCTGGCTGGGGCTGGGGCTCGCCGGTCCAGGACAGTCGTTCCTGCTGAGATCAGGGGACGTGGCGCGGGGAGTGCAGATCCGGAGCGTCGCGCCCGGTGTGCCGGCCCAGAGCCGGTCCTTCGCGCTGGACCCCTGGGGCGAGAGCCCGGTCCAGCTGTGGACCACGCTGGTCACGCAGCTGGGCTGAGCCCGGCTACTTGATGAACTTGTTCACGGCCCAGCACAGCACGAGGCCCACGCCGAAGCCGGCGAGGATGAACAGGCGCTCCGACCGGGCCATCGAGATGGCGATGCCGATGCCGGTGCACACGACGAGCAGCGTGCCGCCCAAGAACCAGTTGGCCTGCTGATGACGGATCTCTTCCTCATTCACCCCCTAAGCGTGCGCCCTCAGGGCGCAGGGGTCAAAGAACGGGCCGGCACCCGGCGCCCGCCGTGCGCCGGGACCGCGCCGCGCCAGCTCAGAAACGGTCGAGGGTGAACGATCCCAGGCCTGCGGAGTTCGTGATGACGAACCGGTCGGTGGCCGCGGCATCGCCGACCGCCGTCGTCGACTCGGCCGCGTCCAGGCCGGTGCCGTCGACGGTCGCGGACCCGAAGCCCTGCAGCGACACGGTCGCGGCGGCGTCGGCGGGCAGGTGGACGGCGAAGGTCGCGGCGCCGCCGGACTGGTTGATCGGGACGGTGCCGGTGGGCTCGGGCAGCGTGAGGTCGAAGGTCTGTGCGCCGCTGGTGAAGTCGAGGCCGGAGACGGCGGCCTCGGACAGGTCCACGGTCAGCGTCTGGGCGCCCCCGGTGAAGGTCAGGTGCCACACGATCTCCGGGTCCAGGCGCACGGTGGCGGCGCTGCGCGAGCCATCGGGGAAGGAGAATTCCAGCGCGTAGCGCCCGGGGCCGGTCTCGGTGGTGGTGGGCTGGAGCGAGGAGCCGTCCGCGCTGAACAGGGCGCCGTCGGTGTCACCGGTCACGACGGTCACCGCTTCCGCTCCGCCGACGATCTCGAGGGCGACCTCGGTGAGGTCGCCGCGGCCGGGGTAGGCGGCGTCGTCGGCCTCGGCGGAGCAGGCGGACAACGCCACCGTGCACGTGAGGGCGGCGAGGACGAGGGCGGTACGGGGGCGGAGACGGTGAGCACGCATGGCAAGAACGGTACTGGGCGACCGGTCCCGCTCCAACGTCCGAACCGTTTCACCCGGGAGCGTGGGGCGAGTGCGGGACTCCGTGGAACGTGAGGCCGTGATCGAGCGTTGTATCTCTCAGACCGGCACGGTCGCGCCGCCATCACCGGCACCGGGTTCCACGACGACCGCACGGGGAGTTCTGCCCATCGGTTGTCAGGGATCACCCAGCGTCGGTCAAGGTCGGGGCGATATAGTCGGCCCGTCGCCCGCAGGGTGGCGGATCAATGAAACGGCGGGGGCGAAAGCGCCCGCCCTGAGCGTTGGAGTACTCGTGGGAGTCAGTCTTACCAAGGGCGGAAACGTCTCGCTCACCAAAGAGGCACCAGGCCTGACCGCCGTGACAATCGGCCTCGGCTGGGATGCCCGTTCGACCACCGGTGTGGACTTCGACCTGGACGCCAGCGCGATCCTCGTCGGCACCAACGGCCGCGTCATCTCCGACGGCCACTTCGTCTTCTTCAACAACCTGACCAGCGCCGACGGCTCCGTCCAGCACACCGGTGACAACCTCACCGGTGAGGGCGACGGCGACGACGAGCAGATCACCGTCAACCTCGCGGCCGTCCCGGCCGAGGTCGACCGCATCGTCTTCCCGGTCTCGATCTACGACGCCGCGACCCGTTCGCAGAGCTTCGGCCAGGTCCGTAACGCGTTCATCCGCGTGATCAACCAGGCAGGCGGCACCGAGATCGCCCGTTACGACCTGTCCGAGGACGCCTCGACCGAGACCGCCATGGTCTTCGGTGAGCTGTACCGCAACGGCGCCGAGTGGAAGTTCCGCGCCGTCGGTCAGGGCTACGCCGAGGGCCTCGCGGGTATCGCCCGTGACTTCGGCGTCGGCGTCTAAGACACCGCTGCACCACCGCCAGGGGGCGGGCCGGACGACCTCGTCCGGCCCGTCCCCTGGACGCACGTCTCCCCCCTGTGCATCATCCAGACAAGGAACAGCATGTTTCTGCGCACATTCGGCTGGTCATTCGCCGTCACCATCGCGGCACTGATCACCGCCTTCTTCTACGGAGGGTGGAGCGCCTTCGTCCTCTGCCTCATCCTGGGTGTCCTTGAGGTCTCCCTCAGCTTCGACAACGCGGTCGTCAACGCGAAGGTCCTGGAGCGGATGAGCGAGGCCTGGCAGAAGATCTTCCTCACCGTCGGCGTGCTCATCGCCGTCTTCGGCATGCGTCTGGTGTTCCCGCTGCTCATCGTGAGCGTGACGGCGAACCTCGGCCCCGTCGAAGCTCTCCAACTCGCGATGGAGAAGGGTGACCCCTCCGTCCCGGGGACCTACGGCTACGTCCTCGCCGAGGCACACCCGCAGATCGCCGCCTTCGGTGGCCTCTTCCTCCTCATGCTCTTCCTCGACTTCATCTTCGAGGACCGTGACATCAGCTGGCTGTCCTGGATCGAGCGTCCGCTGGCCCGCGTGGGCAAGCTCGCGAACCTCTCCGTGCTCGTGGGCGGCCTGGCTCTGGTGGCTGCGGCTGAGTTCCTCGCCGAGGACCCGCACACCGTGCTCCTCTCCGGCCTCCTGGGGATGCTCACCTACCTCGCGGTCAACGGACTGGGAAGCCTCTTCGAGGGCAACCTCGAGGCTGAGATGGAGGAGGGCGCCGACGTCGCGCCGGCCACCGGATCCTCCGGTCCGACCCAGCTGGCGAAGGCCACCGGCAAGGCCGGGTTCTTCCTCTTCCTCTACCTCGAGGTCCTCGACGCGTCCTTCTCCTTCGACGGGGTCATCGGCGCCTTCGCCATCACCCCCGACCCGGTCATCATCGCGCTCGGCCTCGGGTTCATCGGTGCGATGTTCGTGCGGTCCATCACGATCTTCCTGGTCCGCAAGGGCACCCTGGCCGAGTACGTCTTCCTCGAGCACGGCGCGCACTGGGCCATCGGTGCCCTCGCAGCGATCCTGCTCATCTCGATCAAGGTCCACATGAACGAGATCGTCACCGGCCTCGTCGGTGTCGTCTTCATCGGTGCGGCGTTCCTGTCCTCGCTGCGCTACCGCAAGCTCCACCCCTCGGCCCGGTCACAGGGCGATGGTGCGACGTCCGACCACGCCTCGAGCTCGATCGAGTCCTGACCCAGCACACCGGGCGGGCCGGTCACCGGCCCGCCCGCGCAGGATCGTCTGCGCACCGCCCGCCCGCCCAGCACTCTCCTGGAGGACCTCATGGCGATCGACTACACGCGCCGCACACCGGCCCAGCCTGACCCGAGCGCCGCGGCGCCGACGGGCGCACCGGTGTCGCTGTCCAAGATCACGCTCACCAAGTCGGCCCCGAGCGTCTCGCTGACCAAGGAGGCGGTCTCCTCCGGCGTCCTGCGGGTCAACCTCAACTGGCAGAGCGCAGCCCCCGCCAAGGGCTTCCTGGCCAAGCTCACCTCCCGCCCGGTCGACCTCGACCTGGCCTGCCTCTACGAGTTCACCGACGGCACCAAGGGCGTGGTCCAGGCGCTGGGCAACTCCTTCGAGGCCTTCGACGGTTCCTCCCAGCGCCGCATCATCTGGCTCGACGGAGACGACCGCTCGGGGAAGGTGCAGGGCGGGGAGAACCTCACGATCGACCTGAGCCAGACCCCGGCGCTCCGCCGGGTGCTGGTCTTCGCCATGATCTACGAGGGCGCCTCCAACTGGGCGGCCGCGGACGGGGTGGTCACGCTGACCCCGCCGTCGGGCGCGCAGATCGAGGTCCGCCTGGACGAGTCGGACCCGTCCTCGCGGATCTGCGCCATCGCGGAGATCACCAACAGCCCCTCCGGCCTGCAGGTACGCCGCGAGGTGAAGTACATCCAGGGCGGGCACAAGGCCCTCGACGAGACCTACGGCTGGGGCCTGAGCTGGGTCCCTGGCCGCAAGTAGACCTCTTCAGCTGTTCGACCGACCCCACCACGTCGACGGCCAAGGCCGCGGCGGCGAAAGGACTCCCATGTCTGTGAACCTGTCCAAGGGCCAGAAGGTCTCCCTCACCAAGCCGACCGGAGGCACGCTCACCCGTGTGCGGATGGGGCTGGGCTGGGACGCGATGAAGAAGCGCGGCTTCTTCGGGAAGAAGGAGCAGGAGATCGACCTGGACGCGTCCGGGCTGCTCTTCGACGCCGCGGGGAACCTCGTGGACGTCGTCTGGTTCAACCAGCTGCAGAGCAAGGACGGCTCCGTCCTGCACACCGGTGACAACCGCACCGGCGCGGGCGACGGTGACGACGAGTCGATCATCGTCGACCTCACCCGGGTCCCGGCGAACGTCTCGACGGTCGTCTTCGTGGTGAACTCCTTCACCGGCCAGGACTTCACGCAGATCGAGAGCGCCTTCTGCCGCCTCGTCGACGAGACGGACAACTCCGAGGTCGCTCGCTACAACCTCTCCGGCTCGGGCACGCACAACGCCCAGGTCATGGCGAAGGTCGCGCGCGACGGTGCCGGGTGGTCCATGACGGCGATCGGCGCGCCGACGTCGGGCCGCACCTTCGACCAGCTGCTCCCGGCGGTCACCCCGTACCTGTGACCACGCCGTAGACCACGACGGGCTCGGTAGGGCGGCTCTGCGTCGCCCTACCGAGCCCGTCGTCGTTCAGGAGCGGACGAAGGCGGCGGCGGGGGCGCGCATCGCCTTGACGGTGCGGCCGTCGTGGAAGGCACCGAGGGCTTCCATCTCCCAGGCCGCACCGGCGCGGCGCAGCACGCACATGAACACCCCGGTGGACGGCTTGGAGTCGGTCAGGTCGAAGCGGACCAGCTCGGCCCGGGTCGTGGTGTCCACGAGCCGGCAGTAGGCGTTCTTGATGTCGGTGAACTTGTGGCTGGAGAAGGAGTTGATCGTGAAGACGATCGCGGCCGCCTCGGCGGGCAGCCTGTCCAGCTCGACGAGGATGACCTCGTCGTCGCCGTCGCCCTGACCGGTGACGTTGTCGCCCTGGTGCTGGACGGCACCCTTGCAGGCCTTCTTCGACATGAACCAGGCCAGGTCGATGTCCTTGCCCGCTGCGTTGAGCACGATCGCCGAGGCGTCGAGGTCGATGGACTTCGACCCGACCGCCGGGTCCCACCCCAGGCCCAGCTGGATGCGGTTGAGCGCGGGTGCGCCCGTCTTGACCAGGCTGACCCGCTCGTTCTTGCGCAGGCTCACCCGGCCCTTGTCGAGGTTGACCGTCCCACGCGCCGGAGCGACCGGTGCACCCACGGGCGGCGGCGCGTAACCGGGAACCGGGGCAGCCGTGCCCGACGCCGGCGCGGGGCGAGAGTACTGGATCGGCGCGGACGGCGCCGGGGGTGCAGGAGGCGCGGGAGGGGCCGCAGGAGCAGGTGCCGGGCGGGAGTACTGGATCGGTGCCGGCGCAGCGGCTGGTGCCGCAGGGGCGGGTCGGGAGTACGCGATCGACGGCGCGGCTGCCGGCGGTGTGGCCACGGGTGCGGACACGGGCGCAGCAGCAGCCGGCGCCGGCGCCGGCTCGTCGTCCACGGTGATCCCGAAGTCGGTCGCCAGGCCCTCCAGGCCGGAGGCGTATCCCTGCCCGACGGCGCGGAACTTCCAGTCCCCGCCCCGGCGGTAGATCTCCCCGGACAAGAACGCCGTCTCCGAGGTCGCGTCCGTCATGTCGAAGCGCGCGATCTGGGTGTTCGTGGCGAGGTCGGTGAGGAGCAGGTGCAGGCCGGGGACCTCGCTGAAGGTGCCACCGTCCGCCGAGGAGCCCAGGACGATGCGGTCCACCTCGGGCTCGATGCGCGTCACGTCGATCTCCAGCGCGTCACGCACCTGCGTCCCCGCGGTCTGCTTGGGCAGCTTGCGCACCGCCCCGGAGGCATGGTTCGGCTGGTTGAAGAACACGAAGTCGTCGTCGGACCGGACCTTCCCGGACGGGGCCAGCAGCAGCGCCGACGCGTCCACGTCTGGGGTCGTCGGACGGGTCTCCCAGACCAGCTCGGCGCGGATCCTGGCGGCGGACAACGGGATGTTGGAGCCCTTGCTCATCTGCGTCATGGGTCCATGGTGACAGAGCCTGGCGGTGCCCGGCACAGCATGGGTACTTCACCCCAGGGCGCGTGGTTCCAGGTGCCTGTCCGCGTCGGTTATCTTGAACTGCTCCTCAGTGCGGCGAGCGGGGGACCCGCGTCACGACGACGGGTTCGAGTAGGTAGAGAGCCAGGAAAAATGCGCCATTTTGAGTACTTGGGCGACGCCGAGATCGAGCGTCTGTTCTTCCGAGCACCCGAGCAGTTCACCGTCGACAGCGATCCGCAGATCCTGGCCATGGCCCTGGGAGCGACCCTCTACAGCCCTGGCACCCGGCCCACCCTCGCCCAGGACATCGCCAAGCGGGCCGCGCGCGGCGTGGTCTCGCTCGTGGTGTGCCTGGAAGACTCCATCGCCGACGAGGACGTGCCCGCCGCGGAGATCAACGTCGTCGAGCAGCTGCGTGCCTTCGCGCAGATGAAGACCCCCGGCCCGCTGCTGTTCGTCCGGGTGCGGGCGGCCTACCAGATCCCGCTCATCACCGAAGGGCTCGGCGAGCACCTGTCGGTGCTCTCGGGCTTCGTCATCCCCAAGTTCCTCGGCGAGAGCGGTGTGGAGTACCTCGACGCCGTGGAGGCAGCGAGCGCGGCAGCCGGACGCCGGCTCTACGCCATGCCGGTCCTGGAGTCGCCCGAGCTCGCCTACCGCGAGTCGCGCGCCTCCGAGCTGGCCTCGATCGCCCAGGTGCTCAGCAAGTACCGCAGCACCATCCTGGCCGTGCGCATCGGTGCGACGGACCTGTCCTCGGCCTACGGCCTGCGCCGCAACCGTGAGCTGACGATCTACCACGTCCACGTCGTCGCGGACGTCATCTCCGACATCGTCAACGTCCTGGGCCGGGCGGGGGAGGCCGGGTACCTCATCACCGGACCGGTGTGGGAGTACTTCGCCCAGCACGAGCGCATCTTCAAGCCCCAGCTGCGCGAGACGCCCTTCGCCGAGCACGACGAGCGGACCCTGCGCGTGAGGATGATCGACGCCGACCTCGACGGCCTCATCCGTGAGGTGGTCCTGGACCAGGCGAACGGCCTCACCGGCAAGACGGTGATCCACCCCTCCCACGTCGCCGCCGTGCACGCCCTCTCGGTGGTCTCCCACGAGGAGTACGTGGACGCCCAGGAGATCCTCGGTGCCACGACCGGCGGGGTCAACGCCTCCCAGTACCGCAACAAGATGAACGAGGCCAAGCCGCACCGCGCGTGGGCCGAGCAGCTCGTGCGCCGCGCCCGCGTCTTCGGCGTGGTCCACGAGGACATCACCTACGTCGACGTGCTCTCCGCGAGCCACCAGCTGTGAGCGTCGCCAGCACGTGGGTCGCCGGTCGCCTCGGGGTCGGGATCCACTCGGGCCGGTCCGCGGCCGGGATCAGTCTCGACGACCTCGTCGGGCTGGCCATCCGGCGCAACCCGCGCCGGGCGCACCTGCTCGTCTCGACGGTGCTCGGCAAGCACGTGCCGACGGACCCGCGCCTCGTCTACGCCGCGGGCCGGCTGCTCGGCGTCCTCACCGCCGGTGAGCTGGCCGGCACCGACCGGGTCGCCGCGGCGGCCCGCGCGGCGGGGGTCGCTGGCCTCCTGGCCCGCGCGACCGACGCCGTCCCCGGCGCCGCGGCGGAGCTGCTGGCAGCCGTCGACGCCCTGGCTGAGGACGCACCCGTCACCCCGGCCGGAACGGTCGTGGTCGGCTACGCCGAGACCGCGACGGCCCTGGGGCACTGCGTCGGCGAAGCGCTCGCTGTCCCGTCGCTGCACTCCACCCGCCGCCCGGTGGCGGGCGTCGCGCCGGCGGCCGGGTTCGCCGAGGAGCACTCCCACGCGACCGAGCACCTGCTGCTGCCCGAGGACCCCACCTTCCTCGCCGCGGCGGACACCGTGGTGCTCGTCGACGACGAGATCTCCACCGGCAAGACGGCCCTCAACACCATCGAGGCCCTGCACGCGGACCGCCCCCGCGGGCGGTACGTCGTCGCCGCGCTCATCGACCTGCGCTCGGGCGCCGACCGCGAGATCTTCGCTCAGGTCGCCGCCCGGCTGGGCACCCGCATCGACGTGGTGACCCTCGCGAGCGGGGAGATCACCTTGCCGGACGGGATCCTCGACGAGGCGGGTCGCCTCGTCGTCGAGCTCACCGCGGCAGCCGCCTCGCGCCCGGCCGCGTCCTCTGCCCCGGTCACCCGGGTCGAGGCATGGCCCACCACGGTGCGCGACGGTGGCCGGCACGGCTTCGAGCCGGCCCACGAGGCGCCGCTGGTGACGGCGGCGCGCGAGGTCGCCCACGTCGTCGGGCAGCAGCTCGTGGGGGAGCGCGTGCTGGTGCTCGGCTTCGAGGAGCTCATGTACGCCCCGCTGCGCGTGGCGCAGGCGCTCGCCGAGGACGTCCCGGCCGGGACGCAGGTGCGGTTCTCCACGACCACCCGGTCCCCGGTGCTCGCCGTCGACGACCCGGGCTACGCGATCCGCACAACTGTGACCTTCCCCTCACACGACGCGCCCGACGACGGCCCTGGCCCGCGTTTTGCCCACAACGTCGCCCCCGGCGACGACTCGACCCGTCGATTCACCGATATCGTCGTGGTCATCGACTCGCCTGCTGACACAGCCGAGCTCTCCATGCCTGGCGGCCTGGTCGACAGCGTCGCCGGGTGGTGCGACCACGTGCACGTGGTCGTCATCCCCGCGTACCGCCCCTAGGAGGCCACCCAGTGACCATCCAGCCTGACACCGCCACCCCTGCCGGGCCGGCGGCGCCTGCCCTGCCCGAGCCGCTGCGCGGCCCGGACTTCGGTTCCTACGACTCCCACGAGGTCGCCTGGCTGCTCAGCGACCTGTCCTCGGTCGAGCTCGAGGCGCCGACGGAGGAGCGCGAGGAGGCCATCCAGTCCGGGGGTGCGCACTACGCGGAGTCGTTGCCGGTCGAGTACCAGCCCACGCAGGAGTACCAGGACCTCTTCCACTCCGCGCTGCGCGAGTCGGCCGTGCGCCTGGCCCACGCGGTCGGTGTGGTCACCGACCTCGTCATCGCCGAGCGTGGAGAGCGAGCGGTGCTCGTGTCCTTGGCCCGTGCCGGTACACCGATCGGTGTGCTCATGCGCCGCTGGGCCAGCTACGCCCACGGCCTCACCCTGCCGCACTACGCAGCGTCCATCGTGCGCGGGCGCGGGATCGACCAGGTCGCCCTCGCCTACCTCGCCGAGCACCACCGGCCCCAGGACGTCATGTTCGTTGACGGATGGACCGGCAAGGGTGCGATCTCCCGCGAGCTCGCGGCCGCCGTCGAGCAGGCGAACGTCGCGCTCGGGCTGACCGGTGCCGACGGCGCCCGGGCCGGGTTCCGCTCCGACCTCGCGGTCCTCGCCGACCCGGGGCACTGCGCGGAGCTGTTCGGGACCCGCGAGGACTACCTCATCCCGTCCGCGTGCCTGAACTCCACCGTCTCCGGCCTGGTCTCACGGACTGTGCTCAACGACGCGCTGATCGGCCCGGGGATGTTCCACGGGGCCAAGTTCTACGCCGAGCTCGCCCCGGCGGACGTCTCCGCGGAGTTCTGCGACATGGTCAGCGCGCAGTTCTCCACGGTGGCGGCCAGCGTGGCCGGGACGGTCGCCGCGCGCCGCGCCGAGCCAGCGCCGGAGATCACCTGGGCGGGCTGGAAGGCCGTCGAGGCGATCAGCGCCGAGTACGGCCTGGGTGACGTCAACCTGGTCAAGCCCGGCGTCGGGGAGACCACCCGGGTTCTGCTGCGCCGCGTGCCGTGGAAGATCCTCGTGCGCGCCGACGCGAGCGCCGAGCTGGCGCACGTGCGCCTGCTCGCGACCCAGCGCGGGGTGGAGATCGTCGAGGTCGACGACCTGCCCTACAGCTGCGTGGGCCTCATCCACCCGCAGTTCACCCGAGGCGCGACCGGCGCCGACGGGACGGCCAGCCGATGAGCGGGGACAGACGCACCCCGGTCACCCCGGTTACTCCTGTCATCGCGGCGAGTGACCTCGACCGCACGCTCATCTACTCCGGCAAGGCCGTCAAGCTCGGTCTGCCGCCGGGGGCCAAGCTCAAGTCCACCCCGCTCTACGAAGACCTCGTCTGCGTGGAGATGTACAAGGACGCACCGCTCTCCCACGTGACCCGTGCGGCGCTGGCCACGATCACCGAGCTCAACGAGCTGGGCGTGCTCGTCCCGGCCACCACCCGGACCCGCGCCCAGTACCACCGCATCACGCTGCCCGGGCCGCCGCCGCAGTACGCGGTCACCGCCAACGGCGGCTTCCTCCTCGTCGACGGCGTCGCGGACGCCGCGTGGTCGGCCCGGGTGGCCACCGTCCTGGCCGAGACCTCCCACCCCTTCGCCGAGGTGGACGGCTACATGCACGCGGTGTTCAAGCCGGAGTGGACCAAGAAGGTGCGCAGCGCCGAGGACCTGTTCTGCTACGCCGTCGTCGAGCGGGAGAAGATGCCCGACGGCTTCGTCGAGGAGGTCACCGACTGGGCACGCGAGCACGGCTGGCGGGCCTCGCTGCAGGGTCGCAAGCTCTATCTCGTCCCCAACGAGCTGCGCAAGGGCTCGGCCGTCGCCGAGGTGGCCCGCCGCGTCGGTGCGGACACCGTGCTGGCCGCCGGGGACTCCCTGCTCGACGCCGAGATGCTCGAGTCGGCGACCGCCGCGATCCGCCCGGCGCACGGGGAGCTGCACGACGTGTCGTGGATCACGCCGGGGCTCGCGATAACGCTCTCAGCAGGGGCAACAGGCGGCGAGCAGATCGCTCAGTGGCTGCTCGACGGAGCTCGGGACGTCCTCGACCGGGATACTCCCAGGACTTCTGCCTAGCCTAGAGACCATGCCTGAGGAAGAACTGACTGCTGCCACAAACCTCCTGGTGACCGTGCTCGCCGTGATCCTCGCGCTCGTGGTCGCCTTCGTGCTGACCACCGTGCTCGCCGGGGTGGTCCGCCGGATCGGGCGCCGGAGCTTCCTGGTGGGGGACATCGCCCGCCGGGTCCGCCGGCCCACCCGCGGCCTGCTCATGGTGCTGGCGGTGTGGATCGCCGTCCGGGCCGTCACGAACCCCGCGGTGGGCTGGCTGCCCGCGGTCGACCACTTCTTGCTCGTCCTGTTCATCATCATGGGCGCCTGGTTCGTCGGGGCGCTGGCCTTCGTCGTGGAGGACAGTGTGCTCAAGCGGTACCGCACGGACGTCGCGGACAACCGCCACGCCCGCCGCATCCGCACTCAGATCTCGCTGGTGCGCCGCCTCACCGTCGCGCTCATCGTCGTCCTGGCCATGTCCGGGGTGCTGCTGACCTTCCCGCAGGCCCGCGCCGCCGGGGCGAGCCTGCTCGCCTCGG
Source organism: Sanguibacter suarezii NBRC 16159 (assembly GCF_001552735.1). GTDB lineage: Bacteria > Actinomycetota > Actinomycetes > Actinomycetales > Cellulomonadaceae > Sanguibacter > Sanguibacter suarezii. Next base: position 53,088 of record NZ_BCRT01000001.1, on the reverse strand, counting down.
CCGGTCTCATCTCGATCGTCGCCGGTCTGGCCGCCCAGACGTCGCTGGCCAACGTCTTCGCCGGGATGCAGATCGCCTTCACCGACGCCATCCGCGTCGACGACGTCGTGGTGCTCGAGGGGGAGTGGGGTCGCATCGAGGAGATCACCATGACCTACGTGGTGGTGCACCTGTGGGACGACCGCCGGCTCATCATGCCGTGCACGTACTTCACCAACACCCCCTTCCAGAACTGGACCCGGCGCGCGGCCGAGCTGCTCGGCACCGTCGAGATCGACCTGGACTGGGACGTGCCGCTCGCCCCGATGCGCGTCGAGCTCAAGCGCCTGCTCGAGGCGAGCCCGCTGTGGGACAAGCGGGTGGGCATCTTGCAGGTCACCGACGCGACCAACGGCTACGTCCGGGTCCGCGCCCTGGCCAGCGCCGCCGACGCCGGGACCCTGTTCGACCTGCGCTGCTACATCCGTGAGGGCCTGGTCGACTGGCTGCACCGCGTCGCCCCGCAGGGTGTGCCGCGCACCCGCCTCATGCGTGGGGCGCCCGACGTCGAGATGGTCCTCGACGAGGCCGGCACCGACGAGGACGCCCTCGTGGGCGCCGCTCCCGCAGCGCCGACCCCCTCCCACCGCACGGACGGGCTCACCAAGGCGCCCGCCCCCGCGGAGCCCAGCCCGGCCGCACCGCCGTCGATCCCGCGCCGCGTTCCGGTCCGTACCCGCCCCGGCCTGCGCATGCACCTGTCCGAGCCCGGCCGAGGTGTGTTCCCCGAACCGGCCGAGGAAGCCACCATGGTGCTGCCCGCGGTCACGGCGCCGAAGGCGCCGACGTCGGTGGAGGAGACCCAGGTCATCGCCCCCGAGGGACTGTTCAGCGGGAGCCAGGAGGCGGAGGAACGATCCAAGGCCTTTGCCGGTCCCGGGCAGGAGGTCATCGAGGAGCGCGAGCGCACCGCCCAGATGGACCGGATCGAGGACGACGACCTCGACCGTCCCCGGGTCACCGCCGACAGCCCGGACGGGGGCGACGGAGACGGTCTGTGACCCTCCGCCTACTCTGAGTGGCCCGCCTGCTCAGCCTGCTCCGCCCGGTCCACCTGGTGCGCAGTGAGGTCCGCCGGCTCGTTGTGCCCGCGGCGTCCGTCGAGGGCCGCCTGGATCTGGTCGTCCCAGTGGCCGTGGTTGTCGATGACGAAGCAGAACTCGTTGTCCTCCAGGTCCCGCATGACGACGTAGCCGTCACCGTCGGTGAGGGACGGCTCGCGCACCTGGGACCCACCCAGGGCGACGGCCTGGGCGATCGCCGCGGCGGCGTCGGGCACGAGGATGTCCAGGTGCAGGCGGTTCTTGGGGGAGGACTTGGGCTCGGGGACCCGTTGGAAGGCGAGCAGCAGCGGGTCTGCCTCCACGACGGCCCAACCGTCGTCGAGCACCGCCCAGCGGGCGTCGAGCAGCGCACCCCAGAACACAGCGAGCTGGGTGACGTCGGCGCAGTCGACGACGATCTCTTGCAGGCGCACACGTGGGGTCATGGGCCGAGCGTACGAGGTCGCCGTGACACCCGACGCGGACACGCGGCCCGGGCGACCGCCCGATAGCCTCTGTGGCACAGCGGGATCTCGACCGGAGGACCCGCCTGACGTGCCGGCACAGGCCAGAGCGGAGCGTCGGTGGGGGATCGGTGGACGTGGCCCGCGTACGTGGGCGTCCTGGGCGGGACGCTCGTCTTCCTCGCGTTCTTCGTCCCGATCCTGCTCGTGCAGAGCCGGCGCTATGGCCGGCTGAGCCTGCCGCGGCTGGCCGTGGCAGCGGCGCTGTCCGTCTACGGGGTCGCCCTCGTGGCCTACACGCTGCTCCCGCTGCCGGCCGACCCCGCCGCCTGGTGCGCCCGCTACGCCGTCGACGGCGTCCAGCTCCACCCGCTGCACTTCCTCGCCGACATCCGGCGCGAGACCGCCGGGCTGGGGCTGGAGGCGACGCTGCGCAGCCGAGCGGTGCTGCAGGTCGTCTTCAACGTCCTGCTCTTCGTACCGTGGGGCGTGTTCGTGCGCCGCTACCTCGGGCACGGGCTCGGGGTGACGGTGCTCTCCGGCCTCGTGGCCTCGGTGCTCATCGAGGCCACCCAGTACACCGGCGCCTGGGGCCTGGTGGGGTGCGCCTACCGGGTGGCGGACATCGACGACGTGCTGACCAACACCCTCGGCACGCTGATCGGCGCCGTGATCGGCCCGGTGGTGCTGCGCCGGGTACCGACCGGGAGCGAGCTTGCCAAGGACCGCTACCGACCGCGCCCGGTGACCGTGTGGCGGCGGTGGCTGGGCATGTGGATCGACCTCTTCCTCTACCTCGGCCTGGGGGCGGCGCTCGACCTGACCTACCGGGTGGCCCTCGTGCTCGCTGGCCGTCCGCTGCCCGCGGACGGGAACCTCGCCGACTTCGCGCTCGCGGCCGTGGTGCCCGGCGTGGTCGTCTTCGTGCTGCCGGCGCTGTGGGGCAGCGGCGCCTCCCTCGGTCAGCGGGCGGTGTGGCTGGCTCCGGAGTGGGCGCAGCCGAACGACGGCCTGCTGAGCGCGGACCCGCCCCGCGCCGGTGCTCGCTCTGCCCCGCTCGGCCGCCGGCTCGTGCGAGCCCTCGCCACCGGGGGACTGTTCGCTGCGTTGAGCGCCCTGCAGGCGTTCCCTGACGCACCTGCGTCGGTCCAGGAGGTAGCCGGAGGGCTGAGCTGGCTGGTCGCGGCGATCGCCGTCGTCGCGGTGCCGTTCTCGCGCGGGCGGCGCGGGGTGTCCTACGCGGTGAGCGGTGCGGAGATCGTCGACGCCCGCACAGGGCTCGCGCGCACCGCGGCAGGGCAGGCGGCCACCTAGCCGAGCAGACGGCCACCTAGCCGAGTACGCAGACGGGGCGGCCGGGCGACTCGTGGTCACCCGCCCGCCCCGCGTCCTGCTGCTGAGATCCCCAGCTACTCCGGGGTCGGGGTCTCGCGGCTCCTGCGTGCGCCGGTGACCGCGACTGCACCCACCGCCATGAGCGCGAGTGCCAGACCGAGGGTGAGGAAGAGCCCGGCAGAGGGGCCGGTCAGCGGCAGCTCTCCGGTGGCCTTGCTCGGTGCCGTCGATCCCGGCGTCGTCGGCCTCGTCGGGTCAGCAGCCCCTGGTGTGCTGGCGCTGGGCGGCGCGTTGCCACCAGCGCCTCCGCCCCCGGTGCCCGCCCCGGGGCCTGGGGTGCCAGGGTCCAGCGGCGGGGTCGTCGGGTCGGTCGGGACGGCCGGCGCGGCCGTCACGGTGAGCAGCTGGACGGGCGACCGGTCCACCGCGCCGAAGGGGTCGGTCGTGGTGACGTACCACCCGTGCAGCCCTGCGCCTGGGTCCTGCCAGGTGGCGGTCAGCGTGGTGCCGCTGGCCACGTCGGCGAAGGACGCGATGGTGTGGGCCGTGAGGATCTCAGCGGTGAACGCGTCCGTGCCCAGGGACTTTGTCTGGGGCACGAGGTTGAGGTCCGCGTAGTCCATCGTGAACTCCTGGTGCTCCAGGTCGAGCGACGGGTCCGTCGAGTTGAACTGGTCGAGGTAGGGCGAGTACGTCCGCGACGTGATCGTCTTGCCCTCGTTGTCGAAGTGCATGAGGCGCAGGAACGCCTGGCCCCCCTCGGGCAGCCCCTGGTAGTCGAAGAGGATCTGGTGAACCTTGCGGTCGGCGACGCCGTCACCGTCGTCGTCGAAGGCGTCCACGCGGGTGAACGCGTCGTGATAGTGCCCCGAGAAGACCATGATGACGTTCGGGTTGGGTGCCACGACCTCGTCGTAGATGCGCTGCGGGACCTCTCCGAGGCCACCGGTGGTGAGCATGTACTCGTGCAGGTTGATGACGGCCTTGCGCTCGGGGTACTGCGCGAGCACCTCGTTCATCCAGGCGATCTCGGCGTCGCCGGGGGCCCACCCCATGTACAGCATGATGAAGTCGAGGCCGCCGGCGGTGATGAGGTCGTAGTGGCCGCGGTTGTCCTGGTAGGACCCGCCGTACCAGGGGTTCGCGGAGAAGCGGTCCGCACCGAAGTACGTCGAGTACGGCCCGTAGTCGACCTCCTTGTGGCCCACGTCGTGGTTCCCCGCGAGCACCCCGTAGGGGAGCTGGGCGTCGTCGAGCATCTGGTAGGCGGCCGTGGCGTTGTCCCACTGGTGCTGGTCGGTGTGGTTGTCGACGATGTCCCCGGTGTGGAAGACGTACTGCAGGTTCATCGCCTCGCGGTTGTCCAGGAAGTACTCGTGGATGTCGAGCTGACGGTCGTAGTAGGTGTCGTTGTAGTACTGAGTGTCTGACTCCCAGCCGAGGGTGAAGTCGTACTCCGAGCGCGGGGTGTCTGTGCCGCCGGTCGCGCGGGCGGCGGGGCCGGTCCGGGAGGACAGGTCCGCTCCCGCGAAGCCCTCGGAGTGCTGGACGAGCACCTGGATGACGCCGTCCGTGGCGTGCCCGGCGGCCGGGACGGTGCCCGTGAGGGTGAACTCGGTCGAGCCCTCCCCGATCGTTACGTGCCGGTCGAGCTCCTCCCAGGTGCCCGTCGTGGTGTTCAGGACGTAGAGCAGCACCTTCGCGTCGGCATTCGCCGTGCCCGCCCAGCTCACGCGGGCCAGGTAGTCCTCGCCGGACCCCTCCGGGACGCTCACCTCGAAGAGCTGGTAGGGGAAGGCGTCGTCCGAGGTCACGGTCGCGTCGACGCCGTCGGCGGTGGACATCCGGGCGAGGTCCTCCCCGGTCAGCACGGTGCGGCCGGAGCGGTCGAGGCCGCCGGCCACCCCGGTGGTGCCGGAGTAGCTGGTCACGGCCGCGTCCGTGGGTAGCAGGCGGTAGCCCTCGTTGAAGGTCACGTCGAGGCGGTCACCGCTCGGGTCCGTGACGGTGGCAGACAGGTCCACCCCGGGGCCCTCGACCGTGGCGGAGTGCCCCGGAGAGAGCGCGCCCGACGACGGCTTCTCCACCGGGGTGGAGAAGGTCACCGTGTGCGTCGTGGTGTTCCCCGCGGCGTCCGTGGCGGTGGCGGCGAAGGTGTGCGCCCCCGGCTGCAGGGTGAGGGAGGACGTGGTGAGCGGCAGGGTCACCGCGTCGTCGTCCAGCGTCGCGGTCAGGGACGCGACGCCCGAGCCCGCGTCGGTCGCTGTGGCGTCGACGGTGAACGACCCCTGGTAGTCCCTGCCCTCCACGAGCGGGCTCGTGATGGCCGGTGCGGTGTTGTCGACGACGACCCGGCGGGTCACCTCGTCGGTGCCGGTGGACGCCCGGACGGTGTGGTCGCCGTCGGCGACCAGCCGGGTGTCCCAGCTCGCGGCGCGAGCGGTGAACGCGTCGTCGGGCAGGGTGAAGACGGCGTCGTAGAAGTCGAGCTTGCCGGCGCTGTCGCCCATGTTGAGGACCTTGGCGGGGTCCGTGTACCCGGCCGGGCGCAGGGTGCGTCCGTCGGGCAGGACCAGGCGGAGGTTCTTGATCTGGAAGTCGTCGTTGTTCTCGTCCAGGTCGATGACCGGCGCGGCCTTGGTGCCCGCGTAGACGCTCAGGGTGAGGGGCTGCCCCTGCGTCACCGAGGTCAGGGGGACGGGGGTGGAGATGGTCTCGAAGCCGGAGTAGATGCCGTCGTCGAAGATGTGCAGCACCTCGGTGCCGATGAGCACGCCGTTCTTGAAGAAGGTGTTGACGCCCCCCGCCTCGAAGGCGAAGACCGGCGCCGCCTCGAGGGCAGCCTGCGTGGTGACGGGCGTGCCGTCGATGGCGAGCTCGACCGGGGAGGGGTAGGTGTCCGCGGCGCCGGCCACCGTCGTGGTGCCGGAGAGGAACTGGCCCTCGGTGACGTTGAGTCGCACGGGGGAGGTGTCCACCCCCTCGGCGGCGATGCGGCGGGTGGGCGTCGTGGTGGTGTTGGTGCCGTCGGAGGCGACGAGGTAGTAGTCGAACCAGCGCTTGCCGGTCAGGTCGGTGGCACTGACAGCGTGGGCATATCCGTCGCTGCCGTCGGAGGTGAGGTTGATCGCCTGGAAGTCCGCGTCCGAGCTGCCCTTGAGGAAGAGCGTCACCGAGCGGGTCAGGTGGTCGTCGGTGACGGAGGCCTGGACGGTGAGAGCCCGGTCGAGGGAGAACGCCGGTGGCGTGCGGTCGGTGACCTGCGGAGCGGAGGTGTCCGCGGGGGAGACGACGAGGGCGGCGGGCACCTGACCCGGGGTGACGGTGCCCGGGGTCGGGGCCGCCGGTCCGGTGAGCGCCTGACGGGCGGGGCTGGCGGGGTCGTGGGCGTACTGCAGGCCCTTGCTGACCACCACGTCCTTGGCTCCGCCGAGGTTGTAGTACGCCGTGTTCAGGCTCACGCCTGTGCGCGTGGTGATCTCCAGGCCACGCGGGCTGCCGTTGGCCATGCCGCCGGAGTACACCTCGACGAGGTCTGTGCCGAGGGTCAGGGACGTGCCGTAGACGGCGTTGAAGTCCGCGGCGGTCAGGGTGTCGTTGGGGCCGTTCTTGATCCACAGCACGAGGGTCGCGCCCGGGGCGACGACCGGGTCGGTGGGGGTGGAGAGCCAGTCGACGACCGAGGAGTTGGTCAGGTCCTCCAGCGGGTAGAGGTAGCGCAGCACGTAGTCGGAGAAGTTGATCGAGCGGTTGGTGGGGTTGTAGATCTCGACGAACTCGTAGCCGTCCGAGCCGCCCATGTTGATCGAGTCCGGGAGGGCCTCGGTGATCATCAGTGAGGGCGTCGCGGCGGCCGGCGCGGGGGTGGTCGGCGTGGGGGTCGGCTCCGTCGTGGGGATCGGTGCCGGCGTGGTGGGCTCGGGCGTCGGATCGGTCGGCTCGGGGTCGGGAGGTTCCGGGACGACGAGCGCCTCCGCCAGGACGGTCCCCGGGCTGGGGGTCCCCGCCGCGGTCAGGATGTCGAGGCCGCGTGCCGAGGCGGTGCCCGGCAGCTTGAAGTGCGCGGAACGGGCCACGGCGACCGAGCCGGTCGGGTAGTAGGACCAGCTGATCGCTGAGCCGTCGGCGGCAACGAGCCGGAGGCCGCGCTCGCCGCTGTTGGCCAGCCCGGCCTGCCCGGTCACCCGCACGATGGGGTACGTGCCGGCCGGCTGGCCGGTCTCGGCCGCGTAGAAGCTGCGGAAGTCGTCCTCGGTCTTGACCGAGGTGTCCACGTTGCCCGTCGTGTAGTCGACCCAGAACACCACCGGCTGACCCGCCGGGACGATCGTGCCCGCCGGGACGGTGAGCGGGACGTCCTTGGCGCGGTCGTCGGAGTTGGTGAAGGTGTACGCCAGGGTGATCCCGGCAGCCGACAGGTCGATGTCCGTCCCCGAGGTGTTCGCCACCTCGAAGAACTCGAAGTTGTCGTAGCCGGTGTTGTCCGGGGCGATCTCGGTGACGACGAGCGGCCAGGGCGAGGTGACCGGTGCTGCCGCGTCCGCGGCGGTCGCGGCCGTCGCGGTCAGCAGACCGCAGCCCAGGGCGACGGCCGTCACGGCCGCCACCCCAGACTTCGTCGCCCGGGGGAGGTGGAGTGGCACGGAAAGGACCTTCTCTCGGTTCGAAGCGTGGTTGCGGCGAACGTATGAGAGGCGGATGACGCGGTGGTGGCTGGGGCATGAATGCGGGGGAGCGCGCAGGTGACGGCGGGAGGAGGGCGCGGCGCGGGCTCCCGCCGCCGCGATATGCTCGACAGGCTGGTGCCGCCTCTGCAAGGCTCCATCACTTCCTGTGAAACTGGAGCGTTTTCTCGTGGCCCGAACCGTCGAACCCGTCACTGTCCCCGTCCGCAAGCTGGATGCCGTCGCCGGTGACGGCGCGCTCATCGCCTGGGAGGAGAACGGCGTCGAGCACACCGCCCGGTGGCGTTCCGCCAACGACGCCCCGGCCCCCAGCCGGTTGATGGTCATCGAAGACCACTACACCGCCAAAGAGGCCTACCGCGATGCGTCCCAGGGCGTGGCCCTGCTGTGGCGCGGCGACTTCCAGAACGCCCGCCAGCTCCTCGAGGCCATCGAGCGACGCGCGGAGTCAGCCGAAGGGGCGACCGGCGGCACGACGTCCGAGGCCTTCTACCGCTACCGCCAGGCCCGCGCGCACCGCGCCCGGATCCTGTCCATGCTGCTCATCCCGCTCGACGCCGGCGGCACCGTCCCGCTGCGCCGCCCGCCCGAGATCCGCGAGGCGCTCGCGGGTGCCTACGGCGAGATCGATGCGCCGTCCCTGGTGTCCCTGCGTGAGGTGATCGGGGCGATCGGGGCGAACGAGTGGCGCCGCAAGGGCATCCACGTCGACGCCCTCGACGCGAGCATCCACCCGCACTACGGCGCCTTCTTCCCGGTGCGCAGCGAGTACGTCGACCTCGTCGCCCAGGCTCCGCTGCCCGCGACCGACCTCGCCTTCGACATCGGCACCGGCACCGGCGTCCTCGCCGCGGTCCTCGCCAAGCGTGGCGTGGAGCGGGTCGTGGCGACCGACAGCGAGGAGCGGGCCGTGGTCTGCGCCCGCGAGAACCTTGCCCGCCTCGGCCTGGACGACCGCGTCGAGGTCGAGCTGATCGACATGTTCCCGCCCGGGCGTGCCTCCCTCGTGGTGTGCAACCCGCCGTGGGTCCCGGCCACGTCGCGCACGCTCATGGACAACGCGGTCTACGACCCCAAGAGCCGCATGCTGCTGCGCTTCCTCGGCGGCCTGGCCTTGCACCTGACACCGGAGGGCGAAGGCTGGCTCGTGCTCTCCGACCTCGCCGAGCACCTGGGCCTGCGCACCCGGCAGTGGCTGCTGGATGCGATCGAGAACGCCGGCCTGGTGGTCGTCGACCGGCTCGACACGCGCCCCACCCACCCCCGGGTGGGCGACGCCACCGACCCGCTGCACGCGGCGCGCGCCAAGGAGGTCACCTCGTTGTGGCGTCTCGCGGTGATGTCGGGGAAGTGACGCCGGGGGCGTCGTCTACGCCCTACCCCATGTCGAACCCGCCCACGCTCCAGTAGGCGTTCACTGAACCGCTCTCGGGCAGGGTCAGCTCGACGCAGCCGCTGTAGGTGAGCAGGCAGACGACCGCTGGGCCGGCGGCCACGTTGATGCGGAATCGCCCGTTCGGCTGGACCTCGACCACGACGGCCCCGAAGTCTCGGACCGCCCTGTTGACGTCCCGGCCGGTGGGCGAGAGATCGGGATAGACGTTCAAGTCCTTGAACTTCTCCACCCGCGGCCACACGTCCTGGACGACCACTCCGGGGACGACCAGAAAGGTCCCTTCACCCATCGTGTGGTTGCCCAGGCCGGTGTCGTCGACGCTCTGGAACTTCCCGGTCACCCCGCCCGACCCCGGAGGCGAGCCCGCCGACGATGATCCGGCCGCGAGTCTTCATCGGTACTGCCCCTGACGTGTGGTGTCCATCGCGCTAGTGTGGCGGAACCGCGGGTCGGTGGATAGAGCGAACGGGCGGGAGCCTTCCATGGAGAAGTACGACGTCAAGGTGGCCCGCAAGGAGCTCTACTCCGCGCCCGCGAGCGACTTCACGGTCATCGACGTGCCTGAGCTGCGCTACCTCGCGGTGGACGGTCACGGGGATCCCAACACCGCGGTGGCCTACGCCGAGGCGATCGAGGCCCTGTACTCCGTGGCGTACACGCTGAAGTTCGCGAGCAAGAAGACCCTGGGGCGGGACTTCGTCGTCGGGCCGCTGGAAGGGTTGTGGCGCGCGGCTGACCTGGGAGCCTTCGTGGCGCGGGACAAGGACGCCTGGGACTGGACGGCGATGATCGTCCAACCCGACTGGATCACCGACGAGATGGTCGCGGCGGCCGTCGAGGACGCCGGGGCGAAGAAGCCCCTGCCGGCGCTGGACCGGCTCTCCTTCGTCTCGCTCACCGAGGGGACGTCGGTGCAGATCCTGCACGTCGGCTTCTACGACGACGAGGCGCCGACCCTGGCGCGGCTGCACGAGGAGTACATGCCCGCGCACGGGCTGACCTTCAACGGTGACCACCACGAGATCTACCTCAGCGACGCCCGCCGCACACCGCCGGCCAGGCGCAAGACGATCCTGCGGCAGCCGGTCAGGGCTCTGTCGGCGCCGTGATCCTCGGAGCGGTCCCGCTGACGATCTGCAGGGGTCCCTCCTCCGGCGTCGGCACCTCGAAGCCGTCGAAGTACGCCTCGGCGACGGCCCGCGGCAGGACGATCTCGTCGGGGCCGGCGTTGGTCCGGGCGGCCAGGCGTGCCAGGACCACCTCGCGCGGCGTCGCGAGGTAGTGCGTCTCGGGCACGACGCCGTACGGGGCCAGCAGGCGCCGGTAGTCGTCGCGGACCGCGCGGGACCAGAAGGCCAGGTCGAGGACGACGTCGGTGCCGCTCGCCACGAGCTCGATCAGCCGCGCCCGGACCCGGGCACGCATCTGCTCGGCGACGTCGTCGGGCAGCGGGTGCTCGCGGTGGCCGTCGCGCCACGCCTCGTCGTCGATGGACAGCCGTGTGAAGCCGGCGGCTTCCAGGCGCAGGGAAGCGGTGGTCTTGCCGGAGCCGGCCGGGCCGCACATGAAGATCACCTGGGTCATGGGGGGATGCTAGTAGGGCAGGTGCGGGGTGACCAGGACGCGGTGTGTCTCGCGGTGCACCAGGCGATCCTTCGCCCCGTCTCGCAGCCATCCCCTGTATCTTGATATCAAGACAAGTTCGCCCGCGTGACGCCAAGGAGCTGCCCGACGATGAGCACAATCATCTACACCTACACCGACGAGGCGCCGATGCTGGCGACGCACTCGTTCTTCCCCGTCGTCAGCACCTTCGCCGGCACCGCCGGTGTCGAGCTCGAGACGCGCGACATCTCCCTCGCCGGGCGCATCCTCGCGGCCTTCCCCGAGTACCTCACCGAGGAGCAGCGGGTCGGCGACGCGCTCGCGGAGCTCGGCGCCCTGGCCACCACGCCTGAGGCCAACATCATCAAGCTGCCCAACGTCTCGGCATCGCTGCCGCAGCTCAAGGCCGCCATCACCGAGCTGCAGGCCAAGGGCTACAACCTGCCCGACCACCCCGACGACCCGCAGACGGACGTCGACAAGGACGTGCGCGCCCGCTACGACAAGATCAAGGGCTCCGCGGTCAACCCGGTGCTGCGCGAGGGCAACTCCGACCGCCGCGCGCCGGCGTCGGTCAAGGAGTACGTGCGCAAGAACCCGCACCGCATGGGCGCCTGGACCGCTGACTCCAAGACGAACGTCGCCACGATGGGCCACGACGACTTCTTCTCCAACGAGAAGTCGGTCATCATCGACGCCGACGACGTCCTGCGCATCGAGCACGTCAACGCGGCCGGTGAGGTCACCATCCTGCACCCCGGCGTGAAGGTGCTCGCCGGTGAGGTCGTGGACGCGACCTTCCTCGACGTCGCGAAGCTGCACGAGTTCCTCGCCGCGGCGATCGCCCGCGCCAAGGCCGAGGACGTGCTGTTCTCGGTGCACCTCAAGGCCACGATGATGAAGGTCTCCGACCCGATCATCTTCGGTCACGTCGTGCGCGCCTTCTTCCCGGCCGTCTTCGACACGTACGGCGCTGACCTCGAGGCTGCGGGCCTGAGCCCGAACAACGGCCTCGGCGGGATCCTCGACGGTCTCGACGCGCTGCCCAACGGCGCCGAGATCCGCGCGGCCTTCGAGCAGGGCCTCAAGGACGGACCGCGCCTGGCGATGGTCAACTCCGAGAAGGGCATCACCAACCTGCACGTGCCCTCCGACGTGATCGTCGACGCCTCCATGCCGGCCATGATCCGCACCTCGGGCCACATGTGGGGACCGGACGGCGCCGAGCACGACACCATCGCGGTCATCCCCGACTCCAGCTACGCCGGCGTGTACCAGGCCGTCATCGACGACTGCCGCGCCAACGGCGCCTACGACCCCACGACGATGGGCACCGTCCCCAACGTCGGTCTCATGGCGCAGAAGGCCGAGGAGTACGGCTCCCACGACAAGACCTTCGAGATCGCCTCCGCCGGAACCGTGCGCGTGGTCAACGGTGCGGGCGAGGCCCTCATCGAGCACGAGGTCAACGCCGGGGACATCTGGCGCGCCTGCCAGACCAAGGACGTCGCCATCCGCGACTGGGTCAAGCTCGCGGTCAACCGCGCCCGCGCCACCGGCACCCTGACCGTCTTCTGGCTCGATGAGAACCGCGCCCACGACGCGAACCTCATCACCAAGGTCAACGCCTACCTGCCCGAGCACGACACCACCGGGCTGGACATCCGCATCCTCGCCCCCGCCGAGGCCACGACCCTCTCGGTCGAGCGGATCCGCCGCGGCGAGGACACCATCTCGGTGACCGGCAACGTGCTGCGCGACTACAACACCGACCTGTTCCCGATCCTGGAGCTCGGCACGAGCGCCAAGATGCTCTCGATCGTCCCGCTGCTCAACGGCGGTGGCCTCTTCGAGACCGGCGCGGGCGGCTCGGCCCCCAAGCACGTGCAGCAGCTCGTGGAGGAGAACTACCTCCGCTGGGACAGCCTCGGTGAGTTCCTCGCCCTGGCCGCCAGCTTCGAGCACTTCGCGGACGTCAACGACAACGCCAAGGCCCGCGTGCTCGGCGCGACCCTGGACCGTGCGACCGGCACCTTCCTGCTGGAGAACAAGTCGCCCGGGCGCAAGCTCGGCACGATCGACAACCGTGGCTCGCACTTCTTCCTCACCCTGTTCTGGGCCGAGGAGCTGGCCAAGCAGACCGACGACGCCGAGCTGGCCGCTGCCTTCGCGCCGCTGGCCGCAGCGCTGCGGGAGAACGAGCAGACGATCGTCGACGAGCTCATCTCCGTGCAGGGGACCCCGGTGGACATCGGCGGCTACTACAAGGTCGACGAGGCCAAGACTGACGCGGTCATGCGTCCGTCGGCGACGTTCAGCCAGGTGCTCGCCTCGCTGTAACCCGTGACGCAGAAGGGCCCGGACGGTGACGCCGTCCGGGCCCTTCTGTCATGTCTGCCGCGGGTGTCAGGGCGCCGCGGGGGTGAGGGGCCGCCGGCGGCGCCGGGCCATGACCCGGGTCCCGACGAGCCCGTGCCGCGGGCTGAAGAGGTACACGACGACGAAGGCGGCGCCCTGGGCCAGGACCACCATGGCCCCGGAGGCGGCGTCGAGGTAGTAGCTGAGGTAGAGGCCCACCACCGCGCAGACGGCGGAGAGGGTGGGGGCGATGACGAGCATCCGCCCGAACCGGTCGGTGAGCAGGTGAGCGGTGGCTCCCGGGATGATGAGCATCGCGACGACGAGGATCACCCCGACCGCCTGCAGGGCGACCACGGAGGTCAGGGCGAGAAGACCGAGCAGGGCCGCCCCCAGCACCCTGGGGTTCAGCCCGATCGCGTGGGCGTGGGTGGGGTCGAAGGCGAAGAGCGTGAAGTCGCGGCGCTTGGCCACCAGGATCGTGAACGTCACCGCGCCGAGGACCATCACCTGGACCAGGTCGGTCCAGGACACCCCGAGCAGGTTGCCGAAGATGATGTGGCTCAGGTCCGTCTGGGACGGGGTGACGGAGATCAGTACGAGCCCGAGGGCGAACAGCGTGGTGAAGACGATGCCGATCGCGGCGTCCTCCTTGATCCGGCTGGTGTCCCTGACCGCGCCGATGAGCGCGACGGCGAGGAACCCGAAGACCACAGCGCCCAGCGCGAAGGGCGCACCGACGATGTAGGCGAGCACGACGCCGGGCAGCACCGCGTGGGAGACGGCGTCGCCCATGAGCGACCAGCCGATCAGGACCAGCCAGCAGGAGAGCACGGCGCAGACGATCGCTGCGACCAGGACGGTCGCCAGGGCGCGGACCATGAAGTCGTAGGTGAGCGGCTCGAGGAGCAGGTCGAGGAGGTTCATGCGGCGTCTCCGCGGTTGAGGACGTCCAGGCCGAAGGCCAGGGCGAGGGCCTCGGGCTGGAGCACCTCGGCGGGGCTGGCGTGCAGGAGCACCCGCCGCATGAGCAGGATCGCCTCGTCGGCCAGGGCGGGGAGGGTGTGCAGGTCGTGGGTCGAGACGAGGACGGTGGCCCCGTCATCGGCGAGCTCGCGCAGCAGGCGGGTCATCGTGGCCTCAGTGCGTTTGTCGACACCGGCGAAGGGTTCGTCCAGCAGCAGGATGCGTGCGCCCTGGGCGATCCCGCGGGCGACGAAGGCGCGCTTGCGCTGTCCGCCGGAGAGCTGACCGATCTGCCGCGACGCGAGATCGGTGAGCTCGACCCGTGTCAGCGCGTGCTCGACGGCGTCGTGGTCGGCTGCGCGCGGGCGGCGGGTGAAGCCCATGTGACCGTAACGCCCGGTCATGACCACGTCCCGCACGGACAGCGGGAACGACCAGTCGACGTCTTCGCTCTGGGGCACGTAGCCCACGGCTCCGGAGCGGCGGGCCTGGGCCGGGCTCTGTCCGGTGACGCGGACAGTGCCGGAGTCAGGGCGCACCAGGCCCATGATCGTCTTGAACAGGGTGGACTTCCCCGACCCGTTCATCCCGATGAGGGCGCACACCCGGCCGGGCGCGACGTCGAGCGTTGCGCGGTCGAGGGCGAGGACCTCGCCGTAGTGCACGGTGACGTCCTGCACGGAGATCGCCGCGGTCATCAGGGCTGTCCGGTCAGTGCGTCGATGATGACCGCGGCGTCGTGGCGCATGAGGTCCAGGTAGGTGGGCACCGGGCCGTCGGCGTCGGAGAGGGAGTCGACGTAGAGCGTGCCGCCGAAGGTGGCGTCCGTGGCGTCCACGACCTGCAGCATCGGGGCGTTCGAGACGGTCGACTCGCAGAACACTGCTGGTACGTCGTTCTCGCGGACGAAGTCGATCGCCGACGCGATCTGCTTCGGGGTTGCCTGCTGCTCGGCGTTGACCGCCCAGATGTACTTCTCGGTGAGCCCGGCGTCGCGGGCGAGGTAGGAGAAGGCCCCCTCGCAGGTGACGAGGGCGCGCTGGTTCTCGGGGACGGCGGACAGCTCGGTGATCAGCTCGTCGTGGACGGCCTGCAGCTCGGCTGCGTACGCCGCGGCGTTGGCCGCGTAGGCACCGGCGTTGTCCGGGTCGAGGTCGCTGAAGGCGTCGACGAGGTTGTCGACGTAGATCTGAGCGTTGACCGGGCTCATCCACGCGTGCGGGTTGGGCAGCCCGGTGGAGGCGCCGTCGCTGATGTCGAGGGGTTCGACGCCCTCGCTGACGACGACGTGCGGCACGTCGAGGTCGGCGACGAACTGCGTGAACCACGCCTCGAGGTTCATCCCGTTGTCGATGATGAGGTCTGCCCCCGCAGCCCGGCGGATGTCACCGGGGGTCGGCTCGTACCCGTGGATCTCGGCACCGACCTTGGTGATCGACTCCACCTGCAGGTGCTCGCCAGCGACGTTCGCGGCGATGTCTGCCAGGACGGTGAAGGTCGTCAGCACGACCGGGCGCTCGTCGGCGTCTGCGTCGTCCGCGCCGGTGCTGGTGCACGCCGTCAGGGACAGGGCGAGAGCAGATGCCGCAAGCGTCGCCGCGACGCTGCGAGACAGGGAACGAGGGGAGCGCGGCATGAGGCATCCTTCGGCGAGCGGTGCACCGGAAGGGTGCGCCGTGGGCGAGCGAGAGGAGTGCATCGTAATGTTCGGCTAGCCGAACTTTCAAGTGAGGACTGCCTGCATGACGGCGCCTCGCCCGGCTGAGCCGGGCGAGGTGCCTGTCGAGTGCGTCCGCGGAGGGAGCGCTTATGCGGAGCGTCGAGCCATGACGATCCAGACGACGCCAGCGCCCAGGACCAGGCCCAGCACGCCGCTCAGTCCGATCCACATCGTGGATCCGTCGGAGTCGGCGGAGGTTCCCGCGGCGTCCGCGCGGTAGTCCGGAACGTTGCTCGGGTCGCCGTACGTGCCCTGGCGCTCGGCGGTGCTGCCGTCGGCCCACCCGCCGCCGAGGTCGCAGTTCATGCGGTCGCGTGAGGTTGCGCCCTCGAATGCCATGCTCAGGCTGCGGACCGATGCGGTGGTGCCGTCGGGCACCTCGACGTCGGGCGCGCGCAGTCCGCCGTCCGCTTCGCTGCGCGCGAGGATGTCGTCGAGCAGGTATCCGCCGAGCGCGAGGCCGTCCAGGGCCGTCTCGTGCGTGAGGGCGGTCAGGACGCGTGCGCCGGCCTCGGCGTCGCCGTCGGCGTACAGCTTCTCAGCCTCGGCGATGGCCTCGTCGTGCTCGCTGAGCCAGGTGGCCTCGATGCCCTCGAAGGCGTCGGTCACCTCGGCGAGGTACTCCTCGGGGCGCGAGCACGTGGCGTACATCAGACGCTTGTAGGTCTGGGTGGCGTACTCGGTGGCCTCCTGCTCGGCGTACTCAGGCGCGAGGTAGCTCGCGGACGCTCCGGCGGTGAGGTACCGGTGCTGGGAGTACTGGACCGGCACGTCGTCGGTCCCGATCATCACCGGGATGTACGGAGCGGTCACCGAGGCCGTGGGCGCCACCCAGAGGGTGCGCAGTGCGGGGTCGGTGATGTCGTCGCGGAGCTCGGCGACCTGGCCGTAGCCGGAGCGGTCGTCCGACCAGCGGGGATCGCGCACCAGGCGCATCGCGTCCTGGAGGGTCAGGGCGTCCATCGACTCCAGCTCAGCCTCGAGGGAGACTGGGTTGCGGTAGGGCGAGGGGTCGGTGGGGTCAGCAGTCACGCCCACGTCGAAGGAGGCGGTCGGGAAGTCCTGGCCGTAGACCTCCTGGAGGTTGATCGAGTCGCCACCGGGGGTCCACCACCCCTGCTCGGTCGCGACGTCCAGCAGGTTCGGGGAGCTGACGTAGTCGGGGTTGTCCCCGCCCACCGCGTCGACCGGGAAGTCCTGGATGTATCCCGGGTAGGACACGCGGATGTCGTCCGCGCTGAGCCGTTCGGCAGCCCAGAGCCCGGCGCCGCCGGAGAACTCCACGAACACCCAGCCCTCGTTCTCGTCGGCGAAGAGGTGGGAATTGCCGCCGTAGGTGGTGAAGCCGTGCTCGTCGATCAGCTCACCGAGGATGTCGACGGCGTCGCGGGCGCTCGTGGCGCGCTCCATGGCGATGCGGGACAGGTCGGAGTAGCTCGGGCCGGTCTGGTCCGTGGGAGTCATGTCCCACAGCTCTTCGCGCGAGTTGGACCACACGTCGCGGGCGGCGACGCCGTGCTCGTTCAGCCCGCCGTTGGTCAACGGAGCCGGGAACCCGGCGAACTCGGAGTAGTTGGAGGTGATGTACCGCGCGGTCTCTCCCACCTGGGGGATCTCGGTGAGGACTCCCGGCATCTCGGCAGCCTCGGTCGCGCCGACGGTGATCATCGAGCCGGCGGGGTGCTGCTGGCGAGGGACCACCTCGAGCCAGTGGCTCGACGGCTCGTGGCCAAACCCGCCGAGGATCGTGTGGCCTGAGGCCGTGCGATTCTTGCCGATGTAGAAGGCGATGCTCTTGTCCGGGTCACGGGTCTCCGCGGACGGGGTGTCGGTCTCCGCACTTCCCCGCAGCTGCGGGACTGCGGGGGATGCTGACGCACTGGGGGCGAGCACAAGAGCGCCCGTCCCCGCTAGAACAATGGCGATACCGGCCGAGGCCGTACGTCGAAATAGGATAAGTGCCTCCCGGCGTTTGAATGTTAATGTGGCGGGGAATGATCACGCCGCCTAAAGTTTCTATCTGGCGCTCAAACGCCTTGCCAAATCCTGCCTGCTCGTGTATCTGCGCGCGGCGGAGTGGGAGGTTGTCGCGCTAGATCCGGTGGAGTTCCTGGCCTGTCGGGGATCCACTAGGTGAGACGGTGCGGCGGCGTTGCGGCACGTCACAGGCGCGGATGGGGCGCTCGAGGCCGGGAGGCCGCCCGGTGTGTCCGGTCCCGTCGTGGTGCGCGGCAGCGCTTGGGTCGCCTGTCGCTGTCGTTATTCCGAGACGCCCTAAAGCGCCCGGGAACAATGTGGCGACCAGTGATGGAATTAATGCTCGCAGGTCGTCAAGGAGGCTATTGTTGGCGCTTCTCGCGGTCGCCCTCGTCAATAGGTCACGCCTACGCCGTCAGTGTGACGGCGGTCGGCGCAGGCGGCGGCTCAGTGCTGGGGGACGTAGCCCGTGCGGTCTGCCTCGGTGATGGTGCGCAGCACGCGCGCAGGGTTGCCCGCGGCGATGACGCCCGCCGGCACGTCGCGCGTGACGACACTGCCCGCGCCGATGATCGACCCGGCGCCGATGCTCACCCCGGGCAGGATCGTCACCCCACCGGCGATCCAGACGCCGTCGCCGATGGTCACCGGGCGAGCGTCGCACGCGCCAGCGATCCGCTCGCCGAGGTCGAAGGCGTGGTTGGAGGTGTAGATGCCGACCTTGGGGCCGATGAGGACGTCATCACCGATGGTGATCGCTGCGCCGTCGAGCATGACGCAGTCGAAGTTCGCCCAGAACCGGTCGCCTACGCGGATGTTCCGGCCGAACTCGCACCGGAAGGTCGGCTCGAAGTTCGCACCCTCCCCGGCCGCGCCGAGCACCTCGCGCAGCAGGGCCTCCCGCTCAGCCTGCGGTCGTCCGTAGGAGGCGTTGTAGGTGTTCGTCGCCAGGACGGCTGCCTGCCGCGCCGCGACGAGCTCGGCCGTGAGGTCGTCGTAGGGCGCGCCGGTGGCCATGTGAGCGAACTGCTGCTGAAGGTTCGGGGAGGTCATGAGGCCATTGTGGTGCTTGGGCTCGCACGCGGTCACACGTTGATGTCGAAGCCGAGGTCCAGGTCGCAGGCTGCACGGCCGCCGAGCCCCCAGTTCTCCGGCGCACTCTCGCGAAGGAGGATGGAGACGTTGTCTCTGGGGATGTCGAGGGCTTCAAGGCGCTCGACGATCTCGCGGTAGAGGTTCCGCTTGGCGTCGATCGAGCGTCCAGAGAAGCAGTCGATCGTGACGCGCGTGTAGCTGTCTGCGACTCCGGCGTCGGGACCATGCACCATCGCATGCGGCTCATAGGTGAGCACGCGGATGCTGCGGTCGTGCGCCGGGATCTTGAACGCGGCCACGAGTGCCCCGTGCACGGCATCGATGAGCGCAACCTGCTGCTGCGGGGTATAGATGCGGCGAACTTCGATCAAAGAACTAGGCATCATGGCATCCTGCCACCCACCGAAAGGGATCGGCTACCCCCTGATTCCAGGGAAACGGTGGGCCCCGTGGGGCTCGAACCCACGACCCGCGGATTAAAAGTCCGATGCTCTGCCAACTGAGCTAGGGGCCCTGGCGCGCTGGCCGCCCCGGTGCAGCCCGGCGTCGAGCAGGTGGGCCTGCGGTGACGAGGGGCAACGTCGGAGGGGCTGACTCGCCGAGCCACCAGATTACGCGGTCCGTCCCTGAACGGGTAACTGGTGCCCTGCGGGCCCACGGAGCAGGCGTCGCATTGACATGTTCGCAGGACCTTCACATTCTGCTGGGAGGTCCGGGATCGCCCGGCTCTCGGGCGGAAGAATCGGTGAACGCGCAGGTCGCGACCCTCTGATCTGGGCGTTCCCGGTTGCAGCATGAGCCAGGGATTGTTTCGGTGGGGGAGTCCGCATGACTCCCGGACGTGCTCGTCACAGCCGCGTAACCCGTGGCTTGAAGAGTAGGGAGTGCCCGGCTACGAGAGGAGATCTCGTGCTTACTCTGACTGACAACGCCCGACTCGCTGTGCAGGACCTTGCCACCCAGGCCAACCTCCCGGACGAGGGCGGTCTCCGGATCGCCGCGGCTGAGGGAACCCCTGGTGACTTCGACCTGGCCCTGGTGACCGAGGCGCCACCGACCGACGAGGTGATTGCCCTCGAAGGTACCCACGTCTTCGTGGAGCCGGTGGCCTCGACCTCGCTGGCCGACCTAGCGCTCGACGCAGACGCGACCGGCCAGACGACGTCGTTCACACTCACCCCGCAGGACACCGTCACTCCCTAGCGACGGTTGACCTGACATGACGATGCCCCCGGTCGCGACCGGGGGCATCGTCATGCCCGCACAGGATGGGCGCAGGGATCAGAAGCAGGCGCTACGCAGCAGATGCGTCAGAACCGCGGCAGGTCCTCGATGGACCAGGCCCCGATCCACCACGACCCGAGCACCAGCGCGCCGACCGTCACGACGAAGAAGGCGAAGACCCAGAACAGTCCCGGCAGCGGCGTGAGCCTCGCGAGCATGTCTGCGTCGGAGCTGCGCGCCTTGCCGGCGCGGCGCGAGGCCTGCAGCTCGATGACCGGGCGCGGGGCGCCCAGCAGCAGGAACCACGTGACGACGTAGGCGACCGCGGTCTGCCACTCGGTGCTGGCGTACCAGGAGACCGCACCCAGGACCAGGACGCTGACGAGGATCGAGAGCAGCCCGAACCAGTTGCGGATCTGCAGGAGCATGAGCGCCAGCACGGCAACGAGCAGCCACAGCAGCCCGATCCCGTAGCCCTGGCGCAGCATGAACGCCGCCCCCAGGCCCACCAGGCCGGGCGCCGTGTACCCAGCGAAGGCCGTGCACACCATCCCGAAGCCGCGCGGCTTGCCGTAGGAGACAGTCAGCCCGGAGGTGTCCGAGTGCAGCCGGATCCCGCTCAGCCGGCGACCGGTGAGCAGCGCGACGACGGCGTGCCCACCCTCGTGGGCGATGGTCACCACGTGCCGGGTCAGGCGCCACGGCGGGCTGAGGACGGCGACGAAGGCGACGGCAGCCGTGGCCCACACGACCCACTGCTCAGGCGGTGGCAGCTGCTCGGTCGCGCGGGACCAGATCTCGGAGAGGATCGACACGACAGACATTCGACCACATCCAGCCGCGAACCGGTTGCGCCTGGTCAGGTGCGGTGCAGGCGGCGTGCGGAAGATGGGTGGGAGTCGGGGATCACACCCTCGAACATGCGGACGATTCCTCGGGCATGAGAGACTGGGTAGAGGCAGCGCGAGTGACGCGCGCCGAGCGTCGAGGGAATCGCCCGACGGCGCATAGAGATAAGGCACCCCTTGACGAATTCACAGCGCTCCGGCGCGCCCGCAACTTCCCGTACCCAGAACACCTCGGCCCGCACCACGGCAGCCCCTGCCGCAGCGGCACCCGCAGCGGAGTTCACGGACTTTGCGCTTCCTGCCCCGATCATCAGCTACCTCGCTGACACCGGGATCACCGCACCCTTCCCCATCCAGACCACGACGCTCCCCGACACCCTCGCCGGGCGCGACGTGCTCGGCCGTGGCCGTACCGGCTCCGGCAAGACCCTCGCGTTCTCGCTGCCGACCGTGACCCGCCTCGCGCAGTCCTCCGGTCGTCGCAAGCCGAGCCGCCCGCGCGGCCTCGTGCTGTGCCCCACCCGTGAGCTGGCCAACCAGATCAACGCGGTCATGGAGCCCCTCGCCAAGCTCGTCGGTCTCAAGACCACCACGATCTTCGGTGGCGTGGCCCAGAGCCGCCAGGTCACCGCGCTGCAGGGCGGCGTGGACATCGTCATCGCCTGCCCCGGCCGCCTCGAGGACCTCATCAGCCAGAAGCTGGTCTTCCTCGACGAGGTCGAGATCACCGTGCTGGACGAGGCCGACCACATGGCCGACCTCGGCTTCCTGCCCGGCGTGAAGCGCATCATGGACCGCACGCCCGCCAAGGGCCAGCGCCTGCTCTTCTCGGCTACCCTCGACAACGGCGTGGACCAGCTGGTCAAGCGCTACATGGACGCTCCCACGAGCCACGCCGTCGACTCCGCCGAGTCGCACGTGTCCACGATGACGCACCACATCTTCGAGGTCTCCGACGCCGGCGCCAAGCGCGACGTCATCCACGCCCTCGCCTCCGGCACGTCCAAGCGCGTGCTGTTCACCCGCACCAAGCACCAGGCCAAGAAGCTCGCCAAGCAGCTCACGGCCGACGGCGTCCCCGCGGTGGACCTGCACGGGAACCTCGGCCAGGGTGCGCGTGAGCGCAACCTCGCCGCCTTCTCCTCCGGCGCGGTCAACGTGCTGGTGGCCACGGACATCGCGGCCCGCGGCATCCACGTCGACGAGGTCAGCCTCGTCGTGCACGTGGACCCGCCCGCCGAGCACAAGGCCTACACCCACCGCTCGGGCCGTACCGCCCGCGCCGGGTCCGGCGGTGACGTGGTCACGATCATGCTCCCCGAGCAGCGCGGCGACGTGCGTGACCTGACCCGCCAGGCGAAGATCAATGCCCAGCCCCGCAAGATCGTCCCCGGCGACGAGGCCATCGCGCGCCTGGTCGGCGAGGTCGCCGCATACGTCAAGCCCGCGCCCGTCGTCGAGCAGCCGCAGCAGCAGCGCTCCAGCGGTGGTGGCGGCCGTGGCCGCTCCGGTGGCCGCGGGGGACGCTCCGGCGTCTCCGCGACCGGCGCCCCGCTGACCGAGCGCCCCGCGTCCTCGCGCGGCGGCTCGACCGGGGGCTCCTCCCGCGGTGGGGCTCCGGCCTCCCGCGGAGCTGCCGGTGGCCGGGCAGGCGGCAGCGGCCGCAGCACCGGCCGCGGCGCACCCGTGCAGTACTCCACGTCCACGCCCGGCTCCGGCATGGCGTCCTCCCCGGCCTCCTCCGCTCCCAGCGGTGAGGGTCGCGGCGGCCCGCGTCGTTCCAGCACGCAGGGACGTCGCCGCCAGGGCTGAGACGCCCTCGCGGTGACGGCGCCCTCAGACTGAGGGCGCCGACCCGTACCCCAGCACCACCCACCGAGGCCCGCCGGAATCATCCGGCGGGCCTCGGTGTTCTCACGGAGCAGGACCAGCGACGACGGAGGGACGACGATGACGTACGACGTGACCAAGACCGAAGAGGACTGGCGCTCAGAGCTCAGCCCGGAGGAGTTCGCGGTGCTGCGTCGCGCGGCCACCGAGCGCCCCTGGACGGGGGAGCTGCTCGACGAGAAGCGCACCGGCATCTACCGCTGCCGGGCGTGCGGCAACGAGCTGTTCCGCTCCGACACCAAGTTCGACTCCCACTGCGGATGGCCGAGCTTCTACGCGCCCAAGGAGTCCGACGCCGTCGAGCTCCTCGAGGACCGCAGCCTGGGCATGGTGCGCACCGAGGTGCGTTGCGCCAAGTGCGGCTCGCACCTGGGCCACCTGTTCGACGACGCACCCCAGACCCCGACTGGGGACCGGTTCTGCATGAACTCGGTCTCGCTGACCTTCGAGGACGGCGCCTCCTAGAGGCTGGCTGCGCATACGACGAAGGCCTGGAACGAATCGGTCCAGGCCTTCGTCGTGCGTGAGCTCAGGTCAGCGTGCTGACCGTGTCGTCTCCTTGCCGAGCGCGTCCGCGTCGTCGGCGTCGGCCTCGTCGGCGTCGTCGTCACCCAGGAGGGCTGTGGCGGGCTCGATGTAGGCGAGCTGCTCTGCGGCCAGCGCCTCGGTGCGAGCGAGCTCCTCGAGCCGCTCCTGGACACCGGACTTGTTGCCCAGCGGGATCTCCTTGAGGAAGAGCACCGCGATGAGCGTCACGAAGGCGATGGGGGAGGCGATGAGGAAGATCTCAGCGACCCCGACCCCGTAGGCCATCTCGACCAGGTCCTTGAGCGGGCCGGTCAGGGTGTTGATGTCCGGGATGGCGCCGCTGCTGATCGCGCCGCCGTCGATGCCCATGTCCCGTAGGCCGTGGGTGATCTCGGAGGTCACGCGGGAGCCGAGGATGGCGCCCAGCGCCGAGACACCGATCGCACCACCGAGGGTCCGGAAGAAGGCGATCGCGGAGGTTCCCGTGCCCATCTCCGAGGGAGCGAGGGTGTTCTGCGCGGCCAGGATGAGGTTCTGCATGAGCATCCCCATGCCGATGCCGACGATGAACATGTAGAGGCCGATGACCACCATGTTCGTGTGGTAGTCGATGGTGCCCATGAGACCGAGGCCAGCCACGAGCGAGATGGCACCGGCGACCATGAACTTCTTGTACCGGCCCGTCCGGGTGATCAGGGCTCCGGCGCCCATCGAGGCGATGAGGTTACCGGCGATCATCGGGATGGTCAGCAGGCCGGAGACGGTCGCGGACTTGCCGCGGGACACCTGCATGTACTGGCTGAGGAAGACCGAGGCTCCGAACAGGGCGACACCCACAGCCGCGCTCCCGATGACGGCGAGCACGAAGGTGCGGTTGCGGAACAGCGTGAGCGGGATGATCGGCGCCTCGACGCGGCTCTCCACCCACACGGCCACCGCGAGGATGACGAGCGACCCGATGACCATCGAGAAGGACTGCCAGGAGAGCCAGTCGAAGTTGTTCCCGGCGAAGGTGATCCACAGGAGCAGTCCGGAGATCCCCACGGCGATGAGCAGCGCGCCCCAGTAGTCCAGGCGGGCGCTCACCCGCGGCATGGCCGGCAGGTGGAGGGTGCGCTGCAGGACGATGATCGCGGCGATCGCGAAGGGGACGCCGACGAAGAAGTTCCAGCGCCACCCGACCGTGTCGGTCAGCGCGCCACCGAGGAGCGGGCCGCCGACCATGCCCACTGCCATGATCCCGCCCATGAGGCCCATGTACTTGCCGCGCTCACGCGGGGAGATGATGTCCGCGATGAGCACGGTGGCCAGCGCCGTCAGGCCACCGGCGCCGATGCCCTGGAAGGCGCGGAAGAGGATGAGCGTGCCCGAGCTCTGGGCGAACCCGGCGGCTGCCGCGGAGATCACCGTGATGACGAGGGCGATCTGGATGAGCGTCTTGCGGTTGACGATGTCAGAGAGCTTGCCCCAGATGGGCGTGCTGATCGTCGTGGTGAGGAGGGTCGCGGTGACCACCCACGTGAAGGCGGACTGCGTGCCCTGGAGGTCGGAGATGATCTTGGGGAGCGAGGAGGAGACGACCGAGGTCGCCAGGATGGAGACGAACATTCCCAGGAGGATCCCCGAGAGCGCCACCATCACTTCCCGGTGGGTCATCTCAGCAGGTTCACCGGCGACGTGGGCGGATGCGGTATCAGGTATGTGATCAGGTGCTTTAGTGGCTTTGGTCATGCGAGTTCCTTAGGTTCTTTGGTGTGGGCGCCGTGCGCCTGCTCGCCCGGATGTTCTGCGATCGTCTGCGCGATCGCTGTCATGTGAGCTGTGGCGAGCCGGAGCTCGTCCGGGTCCCATCCTTCGAAGATCTCCGCCATCATCGACTCGACCGCCTTGCCGAGCTGGGCGACCTTCTCGCGTCCCTCGTCGGTCAGCATGACCGTGCGGGCGCGGCGGTCGTCGTGATCGACGTCGCGTGCAGCGAGCCCTGCGTCGACGAGGGCGCTCACCTGCCGGCTCGTGACCGACAGGTCGACCCGGAAGTGCTGAGCGGCGCAGCCGATCTGCACCGGGCCGTGGGCGTTGAGGTAGCGCAGCAGGCCGATGCTCGCCCGCGGCAGATCGAGGCTGCGGGTCAGCCGCGAGCTGATCTCACGCTGGGCGCGGCCGAACTCCTCGAAGGCGCGGAGGATGTCGTGGACGGCAGGGGTGGTGATGACCAAGGGTCTTCCTTTCAACCGTTCTAGTTTAATCACTTGCTTGCAGTCTGCAACCATTAAATGGTGTGAGGGAAGACGCCCTCACCGCGCCCGCACAGCGACCGACCGGCCCCGGACACGACGGCGCCCACCGTGTCCAGAGACAGGGTGGGCGCCGTGGGCAGTGCGGTGATGCAGGTCAGGAACGCTTCGGAGCGGTCTCTTCCATGTCCTCGAGGTCGCGGTTGCGAGTCTCCTTGACCTTGAAGGCCACGAAGACGAAGGACAGCAACGCGAAGGTGCCGTACATCGCGTAGACCCAGGAGAGCCCGAGTCCCTCGGCCATGGGCGGGAAGGAGACCGTGATGGCGAAGTTCGCGATCCACTGCGCCGCAGCGGCCAGCGCCAGGGCGGAGGCACGGATCCGGTTGGGGAACATCTCGCCGAGCAGGACCCACACGACCGGGCCCCAGGACGCGCCGAAGGAGATGACGAACACGTTGGCCGCGATGAGGGCGACCGTGCCCCACGGAGAGGGGAGGGTGACGTTGTCGCCCGACCCGGTGGCCTGGGTGAAGGCCAGAGCCATCATCCCGAGGGAGACGGTCATGCCGGCCGAGCCGGCGAGCAGCAGGGGCTTGCGGCCGATCTTGTCCACCAGCGCGATGGCCACGAAGGTCACCACCACGTTCGTGATCGCGGTGATCGTCGAGACGGTGAAGGAGTCAGAGTCGTCGAAGCCGACCGAGCGCCACAGCGTCGTGGAGTAGTAGAAGATGACGTTGATCCCGACGAACTGCTGGAACACCGAGAGCAGGATGCCGACCCACACGATGGGCAGCAGGCCGAAGCGTGGTCCGCGCAGCGAGGCCTGCTTGGTCAGCTTGGCGTCACGCGCGACGGTGTCCTCGATCTGGGTGACCTTGGCGTCCACGTCGACCGGGCCCAGCACAGACCGCAGGACTGTTCGAGCCTCATCGATCTTGCCCTTGGCCACGAGGTACCGAGGCGACTCCGGGACGGACAGCGCCACCCAGGCGTAGATCGCGGACGGGATCACCGCGACGAGGAACATCCACCGCCAGGCCTCGAGGCCGAAGAGGGAGTCGCCCATGGCGATCGGGGTGCCGGACTCGACCGAGCCGGCGGTGGTGGCGAAGAGCTGGTCGGAGAGCAGCGCGGCGAAGATACCGATGGTGATCGCCAGCTGCTGCAGCGAGGCCAGCCGGCCGCGGATCGCCGTCGGGGAGATCTCGGCGATGTACGCCGGGGTGATGACCGAGGCGATACCGATGCCGATGCCGCCGACGACGCGCCACAGGATCAGGTCCCACACCGCGAAGGCGAAGCCGGAGCCGAGCGAGGAGACGAGGAACATGATCGCGCCGACGAGCATGACGCGGGGGCGTCCCCACCGGTCAGCGAGGCGGCCGGCGTACCAGGCACCCAGCGCGCAGCCGAGGAGGGCGACGGCGACGGCAAAACCGGTGACCGTGGCACTGAGGGCGAAGTCGTCCTCGATCGCGTCGACGGCGCCGTTGATCACCGAGCTGTCGAAGCCGAAGAGGAAGCCTCCGACCGCGGCCGAGACAGACAGTCCGATCGCCTTGCGGTTGGCTGAACGTATGGCTTGAGTCTGTGATGGGTCGGTCGGTGTTTCCGCTGATTCGGTCATCTTCCGCCTCCGGACGATCGTTGCGGGCCCGCGTCGTCAAACACGAGGCGCCGGGATTTTTGCCTCACACACACTAATGGCGCCTGAGGCACCCGGTCCTCCACACTGTAATGATGAGTGACTTCTTCGGCGCGTCCAGTCCTTCCGCATCCGGCTCCGACCAGCACGGAAGGCCGCGTCACCCGCGCCGACCTGCGATGTTGGGCCCGCGCGAGGCGGACGAGATCCCCGGCGAGCTGGACCCGGCGCTGCGGGGTGAGATTGCGCACACCACAGCGGCGGCGATCGTGCACCGCGCCCGGGCCAGCGAGGACCCTGAGGTGGTCGAACGCCTCGTCCGCCTCGTCGAGGACGAAGGGCTGGACGTCGTCGCCGGGCTGTGGGCGGACAGCTCAGCCGATACCCTGCCCGGTGCGCTGTGGCGGCTGTACGTGCTGCGCGAGTGGGTGCGCCGGGACCCCGCCACGATCGCCGAACGGTTCCGCCTGGGGGTGGCGGCCGTGCCGGTGCACGAGGTGGTGGCCGGCGTGGTGACCCCCACCGGCCCGGACGACGTGCGTGACGTCGCCGACGCCGTGCTCTCCGGGGTGTTCGCAGGAGACCTCGCCGTGGCCCTCGAGCGGGGCGCGGCCTTCTGCCGCGTGCTGGCGGTCGGTGCCGCCTTCGACGCCGACTACGTCGACGTGGTCGATGCCGGTCACGCAACGCAGATGACGCGCGGCGCGGCGTCGTTGGTGCGCACGGCGGAGGAGCTCGAGCACGCCGCGAACCTGTGGCGGGCCCACCGTCTCGACTGATCTACCAGGGGGTTTCATCGAAGGGCGCAGGCCGCGTAAAGTAGATCTCGACGTCGGGCCACCGTAGCCCCGGGCTCCACCTAAAGCCGCCACGAGCGGCCTTCGCGCCGTCAGGCGCTGCGTGGTCCGGCGTCCTCTCTTGTTCACCCGACTCCCCGAGCGCCTGCGATGGTCTTAGCTCTGCGCGGTCACCACGATGCGTACGGCATGGTCTGTACGGCCCAGTGGTGGCACGTCCGGACGTGGTATACCCGATGCCATGTGTTCACTGTGAATTCCACTGTGCGACACCCCCGGAGTTGTGTGTTCACCAAAGGGCTGCCCTACTCTGTTAACGATCAGTCGATCACTCCTGTTTGCTGCTCTGTATCTCTCACTGTCAGTCAACATCGCTTCCCCCCAACCGGAGTCTGCTGTGCGCCTGCGCCTCACCCCGCGCGATACCTCTTTCTTCGACCTTCTGGCCGACTCGGCCGGTCACCTCGTGACCGGCGCGAACCTGCTCAGCGAGCTCCTCGGAGCCGATCGAGCCGGACGTAAAGTCCTCGCCAAGAAGCTCGCCGACACCGAGCACGCCGCCGACGACGCGACGCACTCCATCATGCGACGCCTGAACCAGACCTTCGTGACCCCCTTCGACCGGGACGACATCTCCGGTTTGGCATCGGCGCTCGACGACTGCATGGACTACATGGAGGAAG
The DNA here is from genome assembly GCF_001552735.1 of Sanguibacter suarezii NBRC 16159. Classification (GTDB taxonomy): domain Bacteria; phylum Actinomycetota; class Actinomycetes; order Actinomycetales; family Cellulomonadaceae; genus Sanguibacter; species Sanguibacter suarezii. The sequence continues at coordinate 24,550 of NZ_BCRT01000001.1, read as the reverse complement.
CGGGTGACCTGATCGTGCTCTACAAGCTCGACGAGCTGCCCGCCCGGGTCTCCGACCAGATCCAGGTGCTCCAGCGCTGCGCTGAGCTCACCGCCGAGGCCATGCCGCACCTGCGCTCGATGGGTGACCTCACCGAGTACTGGGTCGAGGTCAACAGCCTGGAGAACCAGGCCGACAAGATCCACCGCAAGCTTCTCGCCCAGATGTTCGACGAGATCACCGACCCGATCCACCTGATGAAGCTCAAAGAGGTCGTCGAGACCCTCGAGTTCGCAGCGGACGCCTTCGAGACCGTGGCGAACATGGTCGAGACCATCGCGCTCAAGGAGTCCTGAGCCCGGTGGAGGTCGCGCTCGTCATTCTTGTTGTCGCGCTCGCACTGAGCTTCGACTACACCAACGGATTTCATGATGCGGCCAACGCGATCGCGACGTCGGTCTCGACCCGGGCCCTGACGCCGCGAGCCGCGCTGCTCATGGCAGCGGTCATGAACTTCGTCGGAGCCCTGCTGGGGACGGAGGTGGCCGAGACGATCGCCACCTCGATCGTCGACCTGCAAGACGCTCCCGCTCATACATCGCTCGTGGTGGTGGTTGCTGCGCTGGTCGGTGCGATCACGTGGAACCTCATCACCTGGTGGTTCGGTCTGCCGTCCTCGTCCACGCACGCCCTCATCGGTGGCCTGGTCGGTGCTGGTCTCGCGGCCAACCTGGCCATCTACGGCACGGCGATCGTCGACAAGGTCGTCCTGCCGATGATCTTCTCCCCGCTCGTCGGCTTCGGTCTCGCCTTCGTGGTGATGGTCGGCGTGCTCTGGATCTTCAAGAGCGCCTCCCCGTCCAAGACCACCCGCCGGTTCCGGGTCGCCCAGACGGCCTCGGCCGCGGCGATGGCCCTGGGGCACGGTCTCCAGGACGCGCAGAAGACGATGGGTGTCATCTTCATGGCGCTGCTCACCGTCGGCTGGGCCAACAAGGACGAGGGCATCCCGCTGTGGGTCAAGCTCGCTGCGGCGGCTGCGATCTCGCTCGGCACCTACGCCGGTGGCTGGCGGATCATGCGCACCCTGGGACGCAAGATCATCGAGCTCGACCCGGCGCGCGGTTTTGTCGCCGAGACGGTCTCCGCGGTGGTCCTCTACGTCAACGCCTTCGTGCTGCACGCTCCGGTCTCCACCACGCACACGATCACCTCGGCGATCATGGGTGTGGGCGCGACCAAGCGCCTGTCCGCGGTGCGCTGGGGCGTGGCCAAGAACATCGGCATCGCGTGGATCCTGACGATCCCGGCCTCGGCCGCGGTCGCCGCGCTCATGTACTACATCCTGCACCCGATCCTGGGCTGACCACAGGACAGATCGACGGGCTCCCGGCACCTGTGCCGGGAGCCCGTCGTCGTCTCAGGCCCCGCAGCGCAGGCTGACGCACCTTCTCGGACGCCCGAACGAGGTGACTGATGGTCGTCTCGTATCTGATGGTCCGTCAGAAACCTAGGACCTTCGGTAAAGGTCGCCTCACAATCCTCGCGATAGCGTCGCAGCGTGAACCGTGCACGAGCCGTCGCGCTCTCCTGGGCCTCGTCCCTCCTCCTCGCCGTGGTGTTCCTCGTGGTGGGGCGTTCCATGGACGACGTGCTGGGCGGGGACGGGCCACCGATCCTGCTGCTCGTGCTGCTGGCGCTGGCCGCCGGGGTCGCCGCGTGGGCCGTCCCCACCCTCGGTGCCCACGAGCAGGCGCGCGAGGAGCGCACCCTGCGCCGGGGCGTCGTCGGGCAGGTGCTGGCGCTGGGGGTGGCTGAGCGCACCCGGGAGCGTGCCGGTCGGATCGTGTCCACCGCGACCGACGGCGTCGAGCGCGCCGCGGCGTACCGGGGCACGTTCATCGGCCCGATGATCGCCTCCATGACCGTCCCGGTCGTGGTGCTCGCGGTCGTGGCGATCACCATCGACCCTCTCTCGGCGTTGTGGCTGCTCGCGGCTGTGCCCGCCATCCCGCTCGCCGTCGGCGGGTTCCAGCGGGCATTCCGGTCCGTCAGCCAGCGCTACCGGGCTAGCTCCCGGCTGCTCTCGGCCCGGTTCCTGGAGGCCTTCCAGGGGCTGACCACCCTGCGCCTGCTCGGCGCCGGGGAACGCATGGGCGCCACCCTCGCCGAGGCCGCCGAGGATGTGCGCAAGCACGTCATGCGGATGCTCGCCGGCAACCAGGTGGTGCTGCTCGTCGTGGACTCCGTGTTCTCCCTCGCCATGATCACCGGCGCGGCCGTGCTGGCGATGAACCGCCTGGCCGACGGCGCGATCACGCCCGGTGAGGCCCTCGCCCTCGTGCTGCTCTCCACCCTGCTGCTCGAGCCGCTGGACAGGATCGGGCAGTTCTTCTACATCGGCATGGGCGGCATGGCCTCGGTCCGTGAGATCCGTCGGCTGCAGGCCGAGGAACCCGCCGTGGTCGACGCCCCCGGGGTCGTGGCACCGCCCGCGCCGGAGACGGCTGGGATCGTCTTCGACGGCGTCGCCTTCGCCTACCCCGACGGACCGCCGGTCCTGCGGGACGTGTCCTTCGAGGTGGCGCCGGGGGAGAAGGTGGCCCTGGTCGGCGCCAGCGGCTCCGGCAAGACGACCGCCGGGTCGCTGCTGCAGACCGCCCTGCGCCCCAGCGCAGGCCGCGTCACCCTCGGTGGTCACGACCTGCGTGACGTCCCGGCCGCCTGGGTGCGTGAGCACGTGGCCGTCGTCGCCCAGCACACCTTCTTGTTCACCGGCACGCTGCGGGACAACCTGCTCGTCGCTGGCGCCCGGCGCCAGCGACGCCGACTGCTGGCAGGCCCTCGCCGACGCGGACCTGGCGGAGGTGGTCCGGGGGCTGCCCGCGGGCCTGGACACCGCGGTGGGGGAGCGCGGGCTGTCGCTCTCGGGCGGGCAGGCCCAGCGCCTGGCCATCGCCCGCGCCTACCTCAAGGACGCCCCGGTGCTCGTGCTCGACGAGCCGACCTCCCAGGTGGACCTCGCCTCCGAGCGCGCGATCCTGGCCACGCTGGACCGCCTCGGGGCCGGCCGCACCGTCCTGATGATCTCGCACCGCCCGGCGACCATCGCTGGCGCTGACCGGGTGCTCACGCTGACCGACGGGACGATCCGATGACCACGCAGCCCACCACGCAGCCCGCCGCCCAGCCGGGTGCCCAACCCGCCACTCAGCCCACCACGCAGCCCGCCGCCCAGCCGGGTGCCCAGCCCGCCACTCAGCCGCCCGCCCAGCCCGCCACCCCGCTCACCCGTGCGGCCGTGCGCCGCCGGCTGCTCGACGTCGGCCGGCCCGTCCTGGCCCCGCTCGTGGTCTCCGCGATCTTCCGCACCCTCGCCCTCCTCATCGGGATCGCGCTGCTGGCCGTGGCGGCGTGGGGAGTCGGTGCGGTGGTGGCCGACCGCACCGGGACCCCCGGCGCCGCGCCGGTCGGTGCGGTGATCGTCATCATGGTGGTGCTGTCCCTGGTCAAGGGCGTGTGCCGGTACCTTGAGCAGCTCGCGGGGCACTACGTCGCCTTCCACGCCCTGGCGCTGCTGCGCATCTTCTTCTACGACCGGCTCGAGCCTCAGGCACCGGCCGCGGTCGAGGGCCGGCGCACCGGTGACCTGCTGTCCCGGGTGACCAAGGACGTCGACCGGGTCGAGGTGTTCTTCGCCCACACCCTCGTCCCAGCCACCACGGCCCTCGTGGTGCCCGTGCTGACCCTGGGCTACCTCGCGATCGCCGTGAGCCCGGCGGTGGCGGCGGTGCTGGCGCCCTTCCTGCTCGCCGTCGGCGTCGTCGTCCCGTGGTGGGGGCGCGCGGCGACCGCGCGCGCGTCGACCACCCTGCGTGCCGCCCGGGGCGACGTCGCCCAGCACGTCACCGACACCGTCCAGGGCGTGCGCGAGGTGCTCGCCTTCAACCACGAGGACGCCCGCCAGCGCGAGCTCGCCGAGCTCGACGCGCGCGCCGCCCGCTCGCTGCGCGGCATCGGGGGATGGATCGCGCTGCGCCGCGGGGCGAACACCGTCCTGGTGGCCCTCGCCCTGGTCGCCGAGCTCGCCCTGGTCTCCTCGATGGTCGACGCCGCGACCATGACCTGGCAGACCGCCGCCGTCGTGCTGGCGATCACCGCCGGTGCCTTCGGTCCGGTGCTCGCGGTCGAGGACTTCGCCGCTGACCTCGAGCAGGCCTACGCCTCGGCCCGGCGCATCTTCGAGGTCACCGACGCCGCCCCGGTCGTGCCCGAGCCCGCCCGCCCGGTCCCGGCGCCGCGCACGGCGCCCACCGTCGCCGTCGAGGACGTCACCTTCACCTACCCGGTCGGGGCCGACGCCGCCGGCGCCCGCTCGGAGCCCGCCGTCCGCGGCGTCTCCTTCACCGCAGCCCCTGGCACCACCACCGCCCTGGTGGGCGCGTCCGGCTCGGGGAAGTCGACGCTGTCCTCGCTGCTCGTGCGGTGCTGGGACACCGACTCCGGCGCGCTGCGCCTGGACGGGACCGACGTGCGCGACCTCGCCCTGGAGGACCTGCGGGCCACGGTCACCGTCGCCCAGCAGCGCCCGTACCTGTTCAACACCACGATCGAGGAGAACCTGCGGATGGCGCGGCCCGACGCCAGCGCCGAGGACATCGCGACCGCGTGCCGGCGCGCCGCCCTCGACGAGGTGATCGAGGCCCTGCCCGACGGCCTCGCCACGGTGGTCGGGGAGATGGGCGAACGCCTCTCCGGCGGCCAGCGGCAACGGCTCGCGGTCGCCCGCGCGCTGCTGCGCGACGCCCCGGTGCTCGTCCTGGACGAGGCCACCTCCCACCTGGACGCCGCGGCCGAGGCGCGAGTGCTCGCCGGCGTGCGTGAGGCCGGGGCCGGGCGCACCGTCATCGTCGTGGCGCACCGCCTGGCCACCATCGCCGACGCCGACCTCTTCGTCGTGCTCGACGCCGGGCGCGTGGTGGAGCAGGGCACCCACGCCGAGCTGCTAGCGGCCGGCGGGGCGTACGCGATGCTGCTGGACCGTGAGGCGAGCTCCTTCGACGCCACGGTCTGAGCCTGAGCCAGGGCGGGGCGGGGGAGCTGCCCGGCCCGCTCCTCGGGCTCGTTACTCGAAGCGGCTCGGGTCGCCCAGTCCTACCCGGACCACCTCGGGTGAGCCGCTGGACCAGTCCACGACCGTCGTCGGCTCGGTCCCGCAGTCCCCGGCGTCGAGCACCGCGTCGAGCACGTGGTCGAGGCTCTCCTTGATCTGCCAGCCGTCGGTGACCTGGTCGGCCGCGTCGTCGAGCAGGAGGGTGCTGGACAGCAGCGGGCCGCCGAGCTCGCGGACCAGGGCGAGGGCGACCGGGTGGTCGGGGATGCGCACGCCGACCGTCTTCTTCTTGGCGTGGGCGAAGCGGCGGGGGACCTCTTTGGTCGCCGGCAGGATGAACGTGTACGCCCCCGGCGTCGCGGCCTTGATGGCGCGGAAGGCGACGTTGTCCAGCATGACGAACTGGCCCAGCTGGGCAAAGTCCGCGCACACCAGGGTGAAGTGGTGCTTGTCGCTGAGATGGCGGATGGAGCGGATACGGTCGGCGCCGGTGTGGCTGTCCAGGGAGCAGCCGAAGGCGTACGACGAGTCGGTCGGGTACGCGATGAGTGCGTCGTCGCGCAGCATGTCCGCGACCTGCGCGATGGTGCGCGGCTGCGGGTTGAGCGGGTGGACGTCGAAGTATCTGGCCATGGCCTGAGCCTAAGGGGCGCGGCCGGTCAGTGCAGCGTCGGTCGGATGAGCTCGACGCCCACCACCCGCGGCCCCTTGGAGCTCTGCGCGACGTGCGTGACCAGCGCCTCGCCGGGCTCCAGGAAGGGGTCCTTGGTCGGCAGCGCGGCCGCGACCGCCCGGCGGGAGTGCTGCCCGAGCACGTCCAGCACGGTGGGCAGGACGGGTCGGTGCGTGCACAGCACGGTGGGCGTCCCGGACTCCAGCAGCGTGCGGATGACCGCTGCCACCCGGCTCGGTGAGCGCTCGTGGTCCACCTCGCTCAGGTGCTCGCTGCTGATCGGCACGAGGCCCGCGGCGCGGGTGTACGGCTCGATCGTGTCGGCGCAGCGGCGCCACTGGCTGGTCATGACGGCGTCGATCCCGAAGGCCGCGAGCACCGGCACCAGGGCGACCGACTGCGCGTGCCCGGTCGGGGTGAGCGGACGGTCCGTCTCGTTCCCATGCCAGTTGTTGCGGGACAAGGCCTTGCCGTGGCGGGCGACGACGAGGGCCTTGGTGGCCAGGCGCCCGTGCTCGTACTCCTCGACGAGGGCGGCCAGGGGGATGCGGTCCGCGGCCCGGGTGAGCTTCTCGGCGGCCTTGTCCACCGAGAACCACCTGCAGTCGTCGATCTCGCCCGGGTTGACCGGTGGCACGGGGGCGCGGGCAGCCAGGGACGGGCCGTCCTCGGCGCGGGTGGCCGCCCAGTAGTGGACACGCTTGACCGCGCCTTCCGGGGTCAGGTACTGCAGGCCAGGCAGCGGCACGCCCAGCACGACCGGGCGACCGGTCTCCTCGACGACCTCGCGCGCAGCCGTCACCGGCAGGGTCTCACCTGGGTCGAGCTTGCCCTTGGGCCAGGACCAGTCGTCGTAGCGGGGGCGGTGGATGAGCTGGACCTGCAGCTTGTCCTTGCGCACCCGCCACACCAGCGCGCCAGCGGACTCGATGACGGCCGTCTTGTCGGTCGCGGGGTCGCTCACTCCGGTCGTCCCACGCACCCAGAACCGCGACCCGGTGGGTGAGGTCACGCTCACCGGCCCAGGCTGAGTCGGCGTCGCTGACGTGCGATGAGGTCTTGCTGGAGGTCTCTCAAGGGTTCGCCGTTCGCATCGAGGTGGTGTCGGGTCCAGGTGCCGTCGGAGCTCAGGTGCCAGGACGAGGTGGAGTCTGCCATGGACACGTCGATGAGCTCGATCAGCCCGGCGATCTGCGAGTCGTCGGCGAGCCGGACGAGGGTCTCCACCCGACGATCGAGGTTGCGGTGCATGAGGTCCGCGGAGCCGATGTACACCTCGGGCCCGCTGGCCGGCCCCTCGTTGAGGGCGGGACCGCTGGAGTTGGCGAAGGCGAAGATCCGGGAGTGCTCGAGGAAGCGACCCAGGATCGACCGCACCCGGATCGTCTCGCTCAGCCCGGGCACCCCGGGGCGCACCGCGCAGATCCCGCGGACCACGAGGTCGATGGGCACCCCCGCCTGGGAGGCCCGGTACAGGGCGTCGATGATCGCCTCGTCGACGACGGAGTTGACCTTGATCTTGACCCAGGACGGCTGCCCGGCCAGGGCCGCGGCGGTCTCCCGGTCGATCCGCTCGATGAGGCCGGAGCGCACCGAGCGCGGCGCCACCAGCAGGCGGTGGAAGCGGGACTGCGGGGCGTAGCCGCTGAGCTGGTTGAACAGCCGGGTGAGGTCCTGGCCGACGTCCGGGTCGCAGGTGAGCAGCCCCAGGTCGGTGTAGAGCCGCGCGGTCTTGGGGTTGTAGTTCCCGGTGCCCACGTGGCAGTACCGGCGCAGCCCGTCCGGCTCCTGGCGCACCACGAGGGAGAGCTTGCAGTGGGTCTTGAGCCCGACGATCCCGTAGACCACGTGCACCCCGGCCTGCTCGAGCTTGCGGGCCCAGGAGATGTTGTTCTGCTCGTCGAAGCGGGCCTTGATCTCCACCAGGGCCAGGACCTGCTTGCCGGCGTCGGCGGCGTCGATGAGCGCGTCCACGATCGGGGAGTCGCCCGAGGTCCGGTACAGGGTCTGCTTGATCGCCAGGACGTCAGGGTCGGCGGCGGCCTGCTCCAGGAAGGTCTGCACCGACGTGGAGAAGGAGTCGTAGGGGTGGTGCAGCAGGACGTCGCGGTCGCGGATGGCGGCGAAGATGTCCGTCGGGCTGGCGCTCTCCACCTCTGCCAGGAAGCGGTGGGTGGTGGGCACGAACCGCGGGTAGTGGAGGTCGGAGCGGTCCAGGTCGGCGATGAGGTTGAGGCCGGTGAGGTCGAGCGGCGCGGGCAGCGTGTAGACCTCTTCCTCGACCACGCCCAGCTCTCGCAGGAGGAGCTGGCGGATGCGCGGGCTGATGCCCTCGGCGAGCTCGAGGCGCACCGGCGGGCCGAAGCGACGGCGCAGCAGCTCCTTCTCCATGGCCTTGAGGAGGTTCTCGGCGTCGTCCTCCTCGACCTCCACGTCCTCGTTGCGAGTCACCCGGAAGGTGTGGTGCTCCACGATCTCCATGCCCGGGAAGAGGTGGTCGAGGTGGTGGGAGATGATGTCCTCGACCGGCACGAAGGAGGTGGGCCCCTTGTTCGTGGCCTGGGTGCTGGGCGCGCTGGGGCGGCCCTTGGCGTCGACCGCGATGAAGCGCGGCAGCAGACCGGGGACCTTGACGCGGGCGAAGTGCTCCTTGCCGGTGGCTGGGTTGAGCACGAGCACCGAGAGGTTGAGCGAGAGCCCCGAGATGTAGGGGAAGGGGTGGGCCGGGTCGACCGCGAGCGGGGTGAGCACCGGGAAGATCTGCTTGCGGAAGAACTTGTGCAGGCGGTCCTGCTCCTGGACGGACAGCTCCTCCCAGCGCACGAGGTTGATGCCCTCGGCGTCGAGCGCGGTGCGCACGTCGTCGGAGAAGACGCGGGCGTGACGGGCCATGAGCTCGTGGGCGCGGGTGCTGATCGCCTCGAGGGTCTCGCGCGGGGTCATGCCCGACGCCGCGGTGACCGCCAGTCCGGTCGCGATGCGGCGCTTGAGCCCGGCCACCCGGACCATGAAGAACTCGTCGAGGTTGGAGGCGAAGATCGCCAGGTAGCGCACCCGGTCCAGCAAGGGCTGGGTCGCGTCCTCGGCGAGCTCCAGCACCCTCTCGTTGAAGGCCAGCCAGCTCAGTTCGCGGTCACCGAAGCGGTCCTCGGGCAGGGGAGGCAGGTCCTCGAAGGCGAGGGCGAGGACTTCTTCGCCCTCGCCGATGTGCTCGGCGATGTGTGCGGCGAGGTCCGGGTCCAACGGGCCAGGCCGGGCAGACGCCCCGGAGGAGCCGGCCGGCCGGCCGGGGGAGGTGTCTGCGCTGCGGCGGGAAGTCGTCGTCGAATCGCTCATAGGTTCATCGTGACATCCCTGGATGAATTTTGGGTGTCCTACGCCACACCGAACTGAACGTCCAGGGCGACCCGGGTGAAGCCCGCCGCCGTGTAGGTGCGGATGGCCGCTGTGTTGTCACCCTCGGTGTACAGGTCAGCGGTGGACAGCCCCAGCCCGACCAGCCGGTCGAGGCTCGCCCGGGTGAGGGCTGAACCCAGTCCCATGCCCTGGGCGGAGGGGTCCACGCCGAGGGCGTAGATCTCCCCGGTGCTCGCCTGCTCGCCGCCGACCACCTTGAGCCAGCTGAAGCCGAGGACCTCCTCGCCCCGGCGGGCCAGCAGGAAGGACTCGGGGTCGAACCAGTCCTCGGCCATGCGGGCGTGCAGGTCAGCGGCGGTGAGGCGGCCCTGCTCGGGGTGGCTCGCAAAGGCCCGGGCGTTGACCGCGAGCCACGCCTCGTCGTCGGTGCCGGGGCGGAAGGCGGTCAGCTGCACGTCGTCGGGCAGGTGGACGGGGGTGGGGGTGTAGGTCGTCAGGTCGAGGGCCATCTTCCACAGCTCGCGCACCACGACCAGGCCCGCCCGGGTGGCCAGGGAGCGGGCGGCCGGCAGGTCGCCGTGCGCCCAGACGGAGAGGGAGCGCCGCCCGGAGGCGGCGAGCAGCTGGGCCCGGGCGAGCAGCCCGGAGCCGACGCCGTGGCGGCGGGCGAAGGGGTGCACGACGAGCTCGGCGGTGGCCACCGCGGCGACGGACAGGTCGACCTGGGCATAGCCGGCGAAGTCGTCCGCGGCGCGCACCAAAAGGTGGGCCACGCGTGCGGCCGGGTCGGTGAGCCAGAGCAGGGGCTGCTCGGAGAGCGGCGCCACGCCGTCGACGTGCTGGGCGGCGCGCGCCAGCCGGTGCACGGCCTGGGCGTCGGCGTCGGACAGGGGGCCGGTCACGACCGCGATCTCGGTGTCATCCACCCGGCAATTGCATCACGGTTCGCCGGGCGCGTGACGCAGATCGCAGGGTCAGCGGGGTGGTCGCGCTGGTGCGAGCGGATCTCGAGGCGTATCTTCGTACTGACCGGTCAGTCTAAAAGTGGCCGGAGGCAGACTCCCGGAGGCATCCCCATGACCCAGCCCGTCGCACAGCACGCCAGCCCTGCGGCCGAGGCGACCCGCACGATCGCCACGCCCCGCGCGATCCCGCTCGCGGTCCGCGCCCGCGGCCTCACCCTCAACGGCCCGCGCGGGCTCGTCTACGGCCCGCTCGACCTGGACATCGAGGCCGGCGACCTCGTTGTGCTGCAGGGCCCCCAGGGTGCTGGTCGCTCGAGCCTGCTGCTCACCCTCGCCGGCCGCATGATGCCCGACGCCGTGAGCCGGCTCACCGTCCTGGGCACGGTCCTGCCGGTCCGCCGCGGGCACGGCGCACGCCGCGCCGTCCAGCGCGAGGTCGCCATCGCGGGCTTCAGCGGCATCGACGAGCTCGACGACGCCGTCACGGTCGGTGACACGATCCGTGAGCGGCTCACCTGGCTCGCCCCGTGGTACCGGCGCACGCCGGCCGTCACCGACGAGGTCTACACCGCGCTCGCGGACCCGGTCTTCGGCCCCCGCACGCGCCCCGCGCTGGACACCCTGGTGTGGGACCTCGACGAGGTCGACGCCATGCTGCTGCGGATCATGCTCGCCATGGCCCAGGACCCCGCGATGCTCCTCGTCGACGACCTCGACCAGGTGCACGACAGTGCCCGCCGCCAGCTCGTCTGGGACCGCCTCGACGCGATCACCGCGACCGGGGTGACCGTCGTCGGCTCCGTCGCCTCCGCCGGTGAGGTGGCCGCCATGCGCTGGTCCACGCCGCCGACCCTGGTCTCCCTGACGACCGGCCCGCAGCCGGTCGCGGCCTGACCGCCCCTCTTCCTCACGAACGGATCTACACCTGTGATGTCTTTTGCCTCCACCGGGACCGAGCTGCGGAGATTCCGCCGCGGTCTGCTGCCCAAGCTCGGGATCGGGGCGATGATCTTCATCCCCCTGCTCTACGGGGCCATGTACCTGTGGGCGTTCTGGGACCCGACCGGGAACCTCGACAAGTTGCCCGTCGCGATCGTCAACGCCGACGACGGCACCGAGATGGACGGCGAGGCGGTCAACCTCGGCGACCAGGTGATCACGAGCCTGGTGGACAGCGGCGACCTCAAGTGGGACCGGGTGGACGCCGAGGCGGCCGACGAGGGCGTGCGTGACGGCACGTACTACTTCGCGGTGACCGTCCCGGAGACCTTCTCGGAGTCCGTGGCCAGCGCCGCCTCAGACGCACCACGCTCGGCCCAGCTCATGGTCACCTACAACGACGCCAACTCCTTCCTCGCCACGACCCTCGGCGGCAGCGCGATGACCCAGATCGAGAGCGCGGTCCGCGAGCAGATCGGGACGCAGGCCGTGAACACGCTGCTCGTGGGTCTCGGCAGTGCTCAGGACGGCTTTGCCCAGGCCAGTGACGGGTCGCTGACCCTGACCGCGGCGAGCAGCCTGCTCGCCGACGGCGCGGGCCAGGTCTCCGACGGCGCGGACGCAGCAGCGGCCGGCGCAGCCGCCCTGGCGGACGGGACCGGTGAGCTCGCCGACGGCGCGACCGCCGCCGCCACCGGAGCCGGCACCCTCGCCGACGGCGCAGGAACCCTCGCCTCGGCCGGGTCCTCGCTGAGCACCGGTGCGCAGACCCTCGCCGGAGGGACCTCCGACCTCGCCGCCGGCGCGGACGCCCTCTCCGCAGGCGCCTCCAGCGCCGCGGCCGGCGCCCAGGCCCTGGCCACCGGTGCCGCAGACGCGCTCACCGGCGCGACCACCCTGTCCCAGGGAGCGGCGACCACCCAGGACGGCCTCCACCAGCTCGCCGACGGCGCGCAGTCCCTCGCGGACGGCTTCACCGCCGACGGCGGCCTCGTGGCTGGCATGAGCACGGCCGTGACCGGCGCCCAGGCGCTGTCTGACGGCGTCGCCCAGGCCCAGACCGAGGTCTCCACCCTCGCCGGCAGCGTGCCCGCGCTGCGCCAGCTCGTGCAGTCGAACATCACCGCCCTGGAGGCGCTGCCGACCTCGCCGGAGACCACCGCGCTGCTCAACGCCAACCGCCAGACGCTGGCCGGTCTGCCCACCGACGCCGACCTCGCCGCCTCCGCGACCTCCTTGCAGGCCCTGGTCGACGGCGCGAAGCAGCTCGCCACGAGCGAGACCTCCGGCCTGCCGGCCCTGGCAGCCGGCGTGCAGAAGGCCTCAGCCGGAGCCGCCGCGATCAACGCCCAGCTGCAGCCCGGCACCTCCGCACCCACCGTGCGCGACGGCGTCGACCAGGTGGCCGCCGGAGCGTCGAGCCTGACCGACGGACTGACCGCCCTCAGCACCGGGGCCTCCTCCCTCGCGCAGGGGACCGGTGACCTCACCGCGGGAGCCAGCACGCTCGCGACCGGCGCCACCACCCTCGACGCCGGGGCGCACGTCCTGGCCGACGGGTCGACCCAGCTCAGCGCGGGTGCCTGGGACCTGGCCACCGGTGCCACGAGCCTGAGCTCGGGCACCCAGCAGCTCGCCACCGGCGCCGGCACCGCCGCCACCGGGGCGCAGTCGCTGGCCACCGGGACCACCACGCTCGCCGACGGCGCCACCCAGGTCGCCGACGGCACGACCAGCCTGACCGAGGGGGCACAGACCCTCACCGACGCGCTCACCTCCGGAGCCGAGGCCCTGCCTGACGACTCCACCTCCCTGCAGGAGCAGCGGGCCGAGGTCATCGCGGCACCGGTGACGGTCGAGGACACGTCCATCGCCCAGGCCGAAGGCTTCGGCGAGGGCTTCGCACCGTTCTTCATCCCGCTGGCCCTCTTCGTGGGTGCCCTCATCACCTGGCTGCTGCTGCGGCCGATCCCCACCCGGGCGCTGGCCACCCCCGCTGCCGGATGGCGGACCATGCTCGCCGGGTACCTGCCGGCCCTGGCCATCGGCGTGGCGCAGGTCGCGGTCATGCTCGCGGTCATCCACTTCGGTGTGGGCCTGCAGATGGAGCACGTCGTGGGGACCATCGCCTTCACGATGCTCGTCGCAGCGACCTTCCTGGCGCTGCAGCAGGCACTCATCGCGCTGCTCGGCCCGGCTGCGGGGAAGGTGGCGATCCTGGCTCTGCTCATGTTCCAGCTCGCCTCCTCCGGCGGCACGTACCCCGTCGAGACGACGGCGACGTTCTTCCAGGTGATCCACCCGATCCTGCCGATGAGCTACGCGGTGGACGGACTGCGCCAGGTCATCACCGGAGGGGTCGACGGCCGACTGGGCATCGCCATCATCTACCTCGTGGCCGTGCTGCTAGGGTCGCTGGCAATCACCGCCTGGCGGGCAGGACGGATGCGCACCTGGACGCTGGACCGGCTGCACCCCGCGCTGGAGATCTGAGCGCACCGCCGACCGGCGGGCCGGGCTGGGTGACCAGCCCGGCCCCCGGCCGGCCCGGCCAGCAGGCCACGTCCAGGACGAGACGAGCAACGACGAGCGGAACAGGTGGGAATGGTGGGCACCGAAGCCTCGAGGACCCCGCGGGAGAAGGCCTTCGCGGCACGTCGCGCCGGGACCCGCCAGCAGATCATGGACGCGGCGGTCGACCTCATCGCCGACCAAGGGTTCACCGCGACGTCGGTCGACGACATCGCGGCGGCAGCCGGCGTGGCCAAGGGCAGCGTCTACTACAACTTCGGGTCCAAGAGCGACGTCTTCGAGGCCGTGCTGGCCGGCGGCCTGGAACGTCTCACCAGCACCCTGGAGGCGGCCCGCGCGGGACTGGTGGGCAAGGAAGCCCTCGTCGCGCTGATCGCCGAGCTCCTCGAGCAGATCCGCAACCACCCGAACTTTGCCAAGCTGCTCGCCGCCGAGGTGTTCCGGGTGGGACGGGAGTGGCAGGAGACCGTCGGGCACATCCGTGCCGAGGTCATCGAGTTCTACGCCGTCGCCCTGGCCGAGGCCCGGCCCGGCGCGGACGTCTCGCTGCTGGCTGCTGCGGTCTTCGGTGCCACCCTGGTGGCCGGGCTGGAGTGGCTGGTCTTCCAGCCCGAGCGCAGCTTCGACGAGGTGCTCGCGGCGGTGATTGCCCTCACGGACGGTCTCTGACCGGCTGCGCTGCTGACAGCCTCAGCCGCGCCGGCTAGGTGTCGGCGCCGGGCACGTGCCCGAACCGGTGCACGGTCCTGGACACCACCTGCTCACGCAGCATCGTCAGCAGCTCGCGGTGCCCGCTCGCCACGACCGGCTGGTCCAGCACGGTCACCGACCCGGTGCGCTCCGCCGCCGCGGCTCGCAGCCCCGGCGCGCTCCCCACGACTCGGATGCGCCCGGTCACCGTCCCGTCGGCCACCCGGGCGGCGAAGGTCGCGTCGTCCTCGGCGCTCGCCCGGCTCATGGTCACTGAAGTCCCCACCCGGGTGGCCGCGGCCAGCACCCGGTCCACCTCCACCGCCAGCGCGCCGGCGCCCTCCCGGACCGTCACAGTGGGCAGCGGGCGGTAGCGCAGCACGTTCGACTCCGCCCGCAGCCCGGCCAGCTCGCGGCCCTCGCGGAGGGCGGACCAGCAGCGGGCGTCGTCGGCCAGCGCCCAGGCGAGCCACGCTCGCGGTGCGCTCTCGCGGTCGGGGACGTCGCCGTCGTCGTGCCAGGCGCCGAGCTGGGCGACGTATCCGGGGCCGCCGGCCTTGGCACCGGGGCCCACGACCGACGCCTTCCACCCGCCGAAGGGTTGGCGACCCACGATCGCACCGGTGATGTGCCGGTTGACGTAGGCGTTGCCCACCTCGATGCGGTCCGTCCAGTGCGCGATCTCCTGCTCGTCCAGGGACTGCAGCCCGCTGGTCAGGCCAAAGGGCACAGCGTTGGCCAGATCGATCGCCTCGTCGAGGGTGTCGGCCCGCATCACCCCCAGCACGGGCCCGAACACCTCGGTGAGGTGGAAGGCGGACCCGGGCCGCACGCCGACCTTGACCCCGGGCGTCCACAGGTTCTCGGCGTCGCCGGGCACCAGGGAAGGCACCCGGCGGGGGCGCACCAGCCACTGCTCACCGGCCTCCAGCGTGGTCAGGGCGTGCAGCAGCTTGTCCGAGGGCGGGCCGGTGAGCGGCCCCATCGTCGTGGCCAGCCGGGTCGCCTGCCCGACGGCGAGGGAGGTCACCGCATCGGCCAGCTGGCGGCGCAACCGCCTGCTGCGCCCCGCGGAGCCGACGAGGACGAGCAGCGACGCCGCCGAGCACTTCTGGCCGGCGTGGGAGAAGGCCGAGCGGACGACGTCCGCGACAGCCAGGTCGATGTCCGCCGCCGGGGTCACGATGATCGCGTTCTTGCCCGAGGTCTCCGCCAGCACCGCGAGCTCCGGACGCCACCGGGCAAAGCGCTGGGCCGTCTCCAGGGACCCGGTGAGCAGCACCCGGGTGACGCGCGGGTCCGTGACCAGAGCGCGTCCGGCGTCGTCGTCCAGGGCGCGCACCACCTGCACCACGTCGGGGTCGTGACCATGGGCTGCCAGGGCCGCGCGCACCGCGCGGATCCCCACCTCGGTGCACCGCGGGGTGAGGCGGGAGGGCTTGATGACCACCGGCGCTCCGGCGGCCAGGGACGCCAGCACGGAGCCGAGCGGGATGGACACCGGGAAGTTCCACGGCGGCGTGACGAGGGTGACCCCCTCCGGGCTGAACACGGCCCCAGGGACCGAGTCCAGCGCCAGGGCCTGCTCGGCGTAGTACGCCGCGAAGTCGACCGCCTCGCTGACCTCGGGGTCTGCCTCGGCGACGGTCTTGTGCGCCTCGTGGACCATCGTCGCGACGAGGTCCGTGCGA
The DNA here is from genome assembly GCF_001552735.1 of Sanguibacter suarezii NBRC 16159. Classification (GTDB taxonomy): domain Bacteria; phylum Actinomycetota; class Actinomycetes; order Actinomycetales; family Cellulomonadaceae; genus Sanguibacter; species Sanguibacter suarezii. Next base: position 8,611 of record NZ_BCRT01000001.1, on the reverse strand, counting down.
GCGTCCTCGAGCAGCCGGCTCGCGGTGCGCAGCACCTCCCACCGCTGGGCCGGCGTCGTGCGGCCCCAGCCGGGCACCTGGCCGACGGCGCGCGCCACGACCGCGTGCGCCTCGTCCGCCGTGCCCACCGCCTGGGTGGGTGGCAGGTCGGCGAGCAGCTCGCGGGCGGTGGCCGGGCACACGATGCGCCGTGCCCACTCACGGTTCGCTGCCAGCGCCGGGTCGGTGTCCGGAGAGTTGGCGAAGGGGCGGGGAGGAGGCGGAGCAGGGGCGGGCCGAGGGGTGCGCCGGGGGGTGGTGGCGACCGTCGCAGCTGCGGCGACGGCCTCCCGGAAGGCACGCTCCTGGCCTGCCATCGCCTGTGGCGCCGAGGTCAGGGCGTGCAGGAAGTTCTCCCCGGCGGCGTTCTCCTCCAGCCGCCGGACCAGGTAGGACACCGCGGTGTCGAAGTCCTGCCCGGCGACGGTCGGTGTGTAGAGCACGAGCGGGCCGATCGTGTCCCGCACCGCGCGAGCCTGCGCGGGAGCCATGCCCTGGAGCATCTCCACGTCGAGGCCGGAGCGCACCCCGCGGCGGCGGGCGAGCAGATGACCGAGGGCGACGTCGAAGAGGTTGTGGCTGGCCAGCCCGATCCGCACGGACCGGGTGCGCTCGGGGCTCAGGGCGTGGTCGAGCAGGCGGACGTAGTGCGCGTCGGTGTCGGCCTTGGTCAGGTAGGGAGCCTGGGCCCAGCCGTGCAGCTCGGCGTCGACCCGCTCCATGGCGAGGTTGGCGCCCTTGACCAGCCGGACCTTGACGGCTGCGCCGCCCTCGGCGCGACGCCGGGTGGCCGCACGGGTGACGGTGTCCAGGGCGGCGGAGGCGTCCGGGAGGTAGGCCTGCAGCGCCACGCCCATCGGCGATGCGGCCAGCTCGGGGTCGGCCATGAGGCGCAGGAAGACGCCCAGCGTGGGCGCGAGGTCGTGGTACTCCTCCATGTCCAGGGTGAGGAAGGTGTCGTGCCGGGCGGCGCAGAGGTAGAGCGGGCGCACGGTCGCGGTGATGCGGTGCACGGCGTCGGCGGTGTCCCAGGCGGAGAGCTGGCTGACCACCGCGGTGGTCTTGATCGAGACGTAGTCGATGTCCGGGCGCTGGATGAGCTCGCGCAGGCGCCGCACCCGGTCCTCGGCCTCGTGCTCACCGAGCACCGCCTCGCCGAGCAGGTTGATGTTGGCGCGGAAGCCCTCCGCGCGCAGCCGCGCGACGTGACAGGCCAGGTCCGGACCGGCGTCGGCCACGAGATCGCCGACGAGCTGGCGCAACCGGGCCCGGGCAGCGGGCACGACGACGCCGGGCAGGGCGGGGGCCAGCACCGCGCCGGCCTGCAGCAAGGACTGGTCCAGCGGACCGAGGAAGGCCCGGGCGGAACGGACCGGGCCGCGCAGCTCGGCGAGCTCCCGAGCGGCGACGCGGTCGTCCTCGGGCCGGGCCACCCGGTCGACGAAGCGGATGGCCAGGTCGAGGCCATCGGGGTCGGCGACGAGGTCGGTCAGGCGGCGGGTGGACCGGCTGGCCCGGGCAGGCTCCTCCTGCGCGGTGGCCAGCCAGCACCGTGCCAGGGCGACCGCGTCGTCGAGCAGGCTGTCCGGAGCAGAGCTCATGCCTCCATCCTGCGACAGGACCTCGCGCCCGTCCTGGTGGGCGCGAGGTCCTGGGTGCAGCGGGCTCCTGGGAGCCGGGAGGTGCGGTGTGCTGGGAGGTCAGGCGGTCGGGGCGGAGGGCTTGCCGGTGACGTAGCCGAGCATCATCTGCAGGTCGCTCAGCCGGGTGGTGAAGGCGCCGTTCTGCGGGTCGAAGTGCACCAGCTCGATGCCGGCCGCAGCGAGGTCACCGAGGGCCGCCGCGGCTGCGTGCGCCGGGACGCCCAGCACCTGGTCCGCACCCTCCAGCCCCTGCGTCTGAGCGAAGTGCGCAGCCCGAGAGGGGGTGGTGAAGGCGAGGACCGCCGGACCGAGGTCCATGGTGATCGCGTAGGGGTTGAAGCCCCCTTGGCTGCCCCGCGGGATGAAGAACCAGTTCTCCAGCGCGAAGACCTCCTGCCACATGGCGGCCTGGGCGGCGTTCTCGGTGGGCTTCTCGCGCGCGTTGGCGGCGAGGGCGTCGAGGATGGACTCCTCGTTCGGGTCCAGCGTCGGGTTGGTGCGCCGCTCGGCCGTCTGGGCGTTGAGCCGCGCCAGGTCCTTGGCCAGGGACGCCACGACGCTGGGCGGCGCGCAGAACGGCGCGTCCTCGACGTTGAAGGCGAGCAGCGCGACGCCCGCCGCGTCGAGCTGGTCCGCGGCGTCGAGCAGGGCACCCGGGGGAGAGGCGAACACCTTGTTCGCCCCGCCCCGACCGCCGTCGGCGAAGGCGATGGCCCGCTGGATGTCGGTGAAGACGGGGACGGCCGGCTGGCCGTTGAAGGTCACCGTCCCCGGGCGCAGCGACTCGGAGTCGTCACGGACGAAGAACCAGCGGTTGAGCCCCAGCACGACCCGCCACAGGGCACCCCACCGGATGTTCATCTCCTCGGTCGAGGCACCGTCACCGACCCGGACCGCGGTCCGGGCGAGATCGTCGATGACGGCGGGGTCCGAGGTGTTCGTGTCAGTCATGCGTCAATCATCCCTCAGCGGAGGCCACCGGTGTGGCAAGGCCGCTCGAGATGAGAGCCATGACGGAGGAGTCAGCCAGCGTCGAGGCGTCACCGACCGCACGGTTCTCGGCGACGTCGCGGAGCAGGCGTCGCATGATCTTCCCCGAGCGGGTCTTGGGCAGCTCGGAGACGACGAGGATCCGGCGCGGCTTGGCGATCGGGCCGATCTGCTTGGCGACGTGGTTGCGCAGCGCGGTCTGGACCTCCTCCGGGTCGGCGCCGGCCGCGAAGGAGGACCGCAGGATGACGAAGGCGACCACGGCCTGGCCGGTCATCTCGTCCGAGGCGCCCACGACGGCGGCCTCGGCGACCATCTCGTGAGAGACCAGAGCGGACTCGATCTCGGTCGTGGACAACCGGTGACCCGAGACGTTCATGACGTCGTCGACCCGGCCGAGCAGCCAGATGTCGCCGTCCTCGTCCTTCTTGGCGCCGTCCCCGGCGAAGTAGATGCCCGGGAAGCGGGACCAGTAGGTGTCCTTGAAGCGTTCCAGGTCCCCCCAGATGCCGCGGAGCATCGCGGGCCACGGCTGGGTGAGCACAAGGTAGCCGCCCCCGCCGTCGGGCACGGGGTGGGCCTCGTCGTCGACGACGTCGGCCGCGATCCCCGGCAGCGGGGTCTGTGCGGAGCCGGGCTTGGTCGCGGTGATCCCGGGCAGCGGGGAAATCATGATCGCCCCGGTCTCCGTCTGCCACCAGGTGTCCACGATCGGGGTCCGGTCCCCGCCGATCACCCGGCGGTACCACATCCACGCCTCGGGGTTGATGGGCTCACCGACCGAGCCGAGCACCCGCAGGGAGCTGAGGTCGTAGCGGCCGGGGATCTCCTCGCCCCACTTCATGCACGTGCGGATGGCGGTCGGAGCGGTGTAGAGGATGGAGACCTTGTACTTCTCGATGATCTCCCACCAGCGCCCCTGGTGCGGGGAGTCGGGGGTGCCCTCGTAGATCACCTGCGTCGCGCCGTTGACCAGCGGCCCGTAGACGACGTACGTGTGCCCGGTGATCCAGCCGATGTCTGCGGTGCACCAGTAGACGTCGGTCTCCGCCTTGAGGTCGAAGACGTTCCTGTGGGTGAAGGCAGCCTGGGTGAGGTACCCGCCGGTGGTGTGCAAGATGCCCTTGGGCTTCCCCGTGGTCCCGGAGGTGTAGAGGATGAACAGCGGGTGCTCGGCGTCGACCCACACGGGGGTGTGCTGCACGTCCGCGGTCTCCAGCGCCTCGTGCCACCAGATGTCACGGCCCTCGGTCCACTCCACGTCCTGGCCGGTGCGGCGCACCACGAGGACGTGCTCGACGCTCGACGCCGGGGTGCCCTCGCGCGGGGCGACCGCCTCGTCGACGGCCGGCTTGAGGGCGGTGGCGGCCCCGCGGCGGTAGCCGCCGTCGGCGGTGATGACGACCTTGGCCTCGGCGTCGGCGATGCGGCTGCGCAGGGCATCGGCGGAGAAGCCGCCGAAGACCACCGAGTGCGGGGCGCCGATCCGGGCACAGGCCAGCATGGCGACGACGGACTCGACGAGCATCGGCAGGTAGATGACGACGCGGTCGCCCTTCTCCACGCCGAGGGCCGAGAGGGCGTTGGCCGCTCGGGAGACCTCACGCTGGAGCTCGGCGTAGGTGACGCTGCGGGTGTCACCGGGCTCGCCCTCGAACTGCAGGGCGACGCGCTCGCCGCGTCCCTCGGCGACATGACGGTCGACGGCGTTGTAGGCGGCGTTGAGCGTGCCGTCCGCGAACCAGCGCGCGACGGGGGCGTCAGACCAGTCCAGGGTCTGGGTGAACGGGGTCTTCCACGACAGGAGCTCCCGGGCCTGCTCGGCCCAGAAACCGGTGGGGTCCGCGGCGGCGCGGGCGTAGATCTCGGGCTGGGCGTTGGCCTGGGCGGCGAACTCCGGGCTGGGTGGGAAGGACCGGCTCTCGTGGAGAAGGTTCTCCAGGCCTGTGGTCTGGTTGTCCTGGGGCACGACTACCTCCGGTACGCATCGACGCTGTTGCGAGTGGGACCTTCGTCCCATCGGGAGTCTAATGTGCTCTGGGCCACACCGGAGGACACAAAACATAGTCGGCGCGGATGTGTCATGAAGTTGCGGGGCGAGGGTGGTGCCAGGCCCTGTCTATCAACGCGGGGCGGCCTGTCACCGCGTCTTCAGGGTTTGAGGAGGGAGATCTCCGACGGGTGTGTGGTGGTGCTCGGTGGTCGAATGGGCCCATGGCAACGGCGAGCGCATGACACCGGAGGCGGCACGAGCGCCACGGGTCGCCCTGGTGGTCTCCAGCACCCGACCCGTCCGGGTCGGTGGCCAGCTCGGGGTGCACCTCACCCAGATCATCGAGGGCGACCACCTGGGCGTCGAGGTGGTCACCATCGACCTCCGCGAGCTCGCCCTGCCCTTCCTCGACGAACCGCGGATGGCCTCCCTGGGCGGCTACGTCCACGAGCACACCCGTCGCTGGGCGGCCACGATCACCGACCTGGACGCCATGATCGTCCTCACCCCGCAGTACAACTGGGGCTACCCCGCGCCGTTGAAGAACGCCATCGACTACCTTTTCGCCGAGTGGCGCGGGCTGCCGGGGCTGCTGGTCACCTACGGGACGCACGGCGGGACCAAGTGCTACGACCAGATCACCCAGGTGCTCGACCGCGTCGGGGTGGACCTCGTCAAGCCGGGCATCTGCGTCTACATCCCCAAGGACGCCTACGGCCCGGACGACCACCTGCTGAGCCCGGCGGCCGTGCTGGCACCCGACGAGGCAGACCTGAGGGACCGGCTCGCCGCGCTGGTGACCAAGGCGCGGGGACGCGCGGCTGGACGTGAGACAACCCCGGCTCAGGTCTGAGCCGGGGTTGTCTCAGGAAGCGTCAGGGGAAGGTCAGGCCTGGACTGCGACCGGCTCGGTCGCGGCCGGCGCGCTGGCGGCGTCGGGCACGAGGGGGAGGCGGGGGCGCAGCGGGCCGGCGATGACGGCGTAGCCCAGGCCCACGATGAGGCCGCCGCCGACGAGGTTCCCCAGTCCGACCACGGCCATGTTGCGGGCGAACTCGCCCCAGCTGGCCTCGGGCAGCCCGCCGATGAGACCCAGGCCGAAGGTCGTCATGTTCGCCACGACGTGCTCGAAGCCCGAGGTGATGAAGGCGAGCAGGCACCAGAAGATGACGGCCAGCTTGGCGCCCTCGGAGGTGAGGCGCACCGCGGACCAGGCAGCGAGGCAGACGAGGATGTTGCACAGGATCGCCCGGAAGAACAGCTCGGTCGTGGACTCGCTGCCCTTGGCCGTGAGCATGCTGGCGATCATTGTGCCGCCCGGGGTCTCGGGGCCGAGGACCCCGGAGAAGTGGACCAAGGCGGCGAAGGCGAAGGACCCGACGATGTTCATGACGAAGCAGAACAGCATCGTCACGCCGCCCTCGCGCCAGGAGATGCGCCCGCCGATGGCCCCTTGGGTCAAGGTCATCATGTTGGACGTGACGAGCTCACCGCCGGCGATGATCACCAGGGTCAGTGCGACGCCGAAGACCAGTCCGGAGACGAGCTTGGTCGCGGGGGACCCGGCGGCGAGGAACGGCCCCGCGGCCGAGACCATGAGGACGACCGCGACGCCGATGTACGCGCCGGCGAGCATCGACTGGACCGTGTAGGCGATCGGACGACGGGTCGACTCGACCTTGGTCCGGGCCGCGGCCCGCTGGAACTCCATTGCTTCTGGGATGGTGAGCACCTACTAAGCATCACGGTGTCCCACCCCCAAGTCGTGGGACCAATGACCCGACGCGCCGGAGATGTCTGCGGGCCGCCCGCAGCCGCCCGACCAGCGCTTGCGCCGGGAATGGCTGGCCCGCCCGCGCCGTTGGACTGGGCATGACACGCCCCCTGCTCTTCGAGCCCCTGACGCTGCGCGCCCTAACCGTCCCCAACCGCATCTGGCTGGCCCCGATGTGCCAGTACTCGGCCACCGACGGGCTGCCCGGCGACTGGCACATGGTGCACCTGGGCGCCCGCGCGCAGGGCGGGTTCGGGCTGATCCTCACCGAGGCGGCCGCCGTCGTCCCCGAGGGCCGGATCTCCCCGCAGGACGCCGGGATCTGGTCCGACGAGCAGGCCCGGGCCTGGGCGCCGATCGTGGACTTCGTCCGCAGCCAGGGTGCCGCGATCGGCATCCAGCTCGCCCACGCCGGACGCAAGGCGTCGACCTTCCGTCCCTGGTCGCCCGTCCAGGGCTCAGTCCCCGTGCCCGACGGCGGCTGGGAGACCGTGGGCCCCTCGCCCGAGCCGTTCCCCGGTCTGGTCGAGCCGCACGCGCTCACCCTCGCCGAGATCGCCGAGATTCCCGCGGCCTTCGCCGCCGCGGCCCGCCGCGCGGACGCGGCCGGCTTCGACGTGGTGGAGATCCACGCCGCCCACGGCTACCTGCTGCACGAGTTCTTGTCCCCGCTGTCCAACACCCGCACCGACGCCTACGGCGGGTCGCTGGAGAACCGCGCCCGGCTGCTCGTGGAGACCACCGACGCGGTCCGCGCGGCATGGCCGGAGTCCAAGCCGCTCTTCGTCCGCGTCTCGGCGACCGACTGGCTGCCGGGCGGTCTCTCGGTCGACGACGTCGCGCAGGTTGCCAAGATCCTCGGCGAGCACGGGGTGGACCTCGTCGACGTGTCCACCGGCGGCAACGCCCCCGCCCAGATCCCGGTAGGCCCGGGCTACCAGGTCCCGGCCGCCCGCGACGTGCGCGCGGTCGCCGGGACCGCGGTGAGCGCCGTCGGGCTCATCACCGACCCGGCCCAGGCAGAGCAGGTGCTCGCCGACGGCTCGGCCGACGCCGTCATGCTCGGCCGCGAAGGCCTGCGCGACCCGCACTGGCCACTGCGCGCCGCCCACGCCCTGGGGCTGCCCGACGACGAGGCGCGCTGGCCGGCGCAATACGTGCGAGCCGTCTGGCGGTAGACGCCCCGGTGCTGCACCGGACGCCGCAGCCCCCTTGAAGTCCAGCCATGACCCGTCGCCGCGATGGTGGGTCCGGGGACACCCGGGCGGGCGCGTCGTGTGTGCGTGCGGCAGTATCCAGGGAGGCGCGGGCCCCGCCGGTCCTCGTGACGATCTTCAGCGCCGTCGAGCTGGACGGTCAGTTGCTTCAGTCGACGAGAGTCGAGGCTAGGCAGTTCGGCAAGTACTGGTGCGCTCCCGCAGTATCGCCCTTGAGGAGCGGGTCGACGTGATTCGTCAGAAACACGTCATAGTCAGGAAATGACAAAGCGTACTCGGTCGAGGTGAACGAGTGCAGAATCTCTACGGTCTCAGCGACCTCATCCATCTTGCCAGCGTCGACCTGTGCGACTCCAGTTGAGAGCCATGCACATTTCCAATCGATTGCCATGAGCGACGTGAAGAATCCGTCTTCGTACGAGTAGAGCGTCGGGTCCTCGACTGCTGAGGCCGGAATGGACTTACTTCGCTCAGTAGCCTCGAGGTTGCTGATCTGAGATTTGATCTCGTCGAGAGGTTCTGGGGCGGCGAACGACGTCCCTGGAGGCAGCGCGAATGCCGCTGCCCCCTCGGTGCGCTCGATCTCTTGCTGGGCGGCTATCTCCGTCAAGTTCTGCTCGAGTTGTGAGATGTTCTCCTGGACAACGATGTCCCGCTTGCTGGTCGCAGCAACTTCGGCCGGCGACCGGTCCGCAACGGCGCCGATCGCCCCGATAGTGCCAACGACTCCGACCACCACCAACGATCCGGTGAGAACCACTGTCTTCCTAGTCCTGCGCATAGCGTGACCCTTCCCCGACATCAGAACGTGAGCGATCTGCTAAAGGTGGCAATGGCGTCTGGATCAGACGATACCCCCACTACGCGTGTATTAACTGCACACTCCAGACCGGTAGTAGCGCCGACGGCGTAGGGGAACATTCCCGCCGCGTCGCGCCCTGTGAAGGTCAAGGGG